>CAZDWZ010000001.1:0-162694 GCA_964509425.1 uncultured Bdellovibrionales bacterium
GTCGCTGCGGGTGAAGCCTGGCATGGAATACTTCACCGACATACACGTGCGCCGTAACAATTGACACGTCCGTGCTCATGACAGCTACGACAACAAAACTCGTGACGCCTCTTCGCATGATCGATTGCCATCCTCGTGAAAGCCGTGCCCGAAATAACTCCCGCAGAAGTATGAACCGTGTTTTCCCTGCAGCACCTTCAGCTCTTTTTGAGTCGCGTTTGCACGGAGCGTAAATTTAGGGTGGAGGTAGTCAAACTCTGCAATCACTGCTTCATCTGGGATACTAGAAACCCGGTTCAAGCTGACAAAATATTGCGTCTCTCCCTCCAGTCCCTGAAGCCGATTCATGTGATAGGTTACGGAGACGGGCAGCGACTCCGACCCGTTCGTCTCTCGCGTGTAGTTCCAAGAAGCCCAGGCGCGCTGATTCTTTGGAAGCACCGACGAATCTCGATGAAGAACCGTTCTATTTTTCTGGTATTCCCAAGCGCCCAAGAGCCGGGACTCTTCCGCGGTTGGCTCACGAAGAAGCCGGAGTGTCTCGTCCGCGTGTGCCGCGAATACGACTTTGTCAAAGTGCATTCCCTCGCCGTTTTTCAGCCGGACGAGGACTTTTGACGAAGGGGTGGAGAGACGTGAGACCTCGACAACCGGAGAATCGGTAAAAACCCTTCCCGGAAACACCGAAAGAAATTTTTTCACATAGCTCCGGCTTCCGCCGACGACGGTTTGCCACTTCGGCCGATCACTCAAGCTCAAAAGGCCGTGATTCGCGAAAAAACGAAGGAACGATTCGGCGGGAAACGATAGGATCTCTTCCGAGGGCGCAGACCAGATCGCCGCTCCCATGGGGAGCACGTAGTCGACGACAGCGGCGTCCGAAATTCCATTTACCCTGACGAATTCTCCGATGGTCTTCCCTTCAATATCTCCCTTCTGGAGAGCGTTCGCGCCGCTCCGACAGAATTTGTAGATTCCTGAGAGGAGTTTCCAAAAATGCGGACGAAGGGCATTGCTTCTCGAAGCGAAGAGTCCCGAGAACGATGTCCCCGCGTAGGCGAAGCCGGATCGCTCGCAAGAAAAGCCAAATGACATGTCGCTTTCGCGTACCGGCACTTCGAGTTCCCGGAAAAATTGATGCAGACGAGGATAGTTTTTGTCGTTGAGGACGATAAACCCGGTATCGACGGCTATCGAGTCGCCATTCCCCTCTCGGTTCGATCCTCGGGTAACGTCTACCGTGTTGGTATGTCCACCGACGTAATCGTTTTTCTCAAACAGGGTGACATCGCAGGCATCTTTCAGGCGATAAGCACACGATATACCGGATATACCGGCACCCACGATTGCGACTTTTGTTTTCCCCTCGGGCGATCCCATTCCCCAATTTCCGTCTACTTAACCTGGGTTTCGTCGCTCCATCGCGTATTTCCTTACGAGGAAGTGATACAGGGGGTAAGGAATGATTCTAAGAAACTTCATCATCCAGGTAAATCGTGCCGGAAAATGCACTTCTTTCCTCCTTCGGGCCACGCCTCGAAAAATTTCCTCGGCGGCCTCACCCGCTTCAATGAGGCAAGGCATCGGGAAATCATTCTGATCCGTGAGAGGCGTCCTCACGAAACCCGGTGACACGACCGTAACGTCTATTCCCTTCGGCTCAAGCTCAAACCGCAGGCTTTCGAGGAAATGCGTCACGGCCGCTTTCGACGCCACGTAAGCGCCCGAAAATGGCAACCCACGATAGCCGGCAACGCTTGAAACCCCCACAATATGCCCGGTTCGGCGCTTCAGCATTCCTGGCAACACCGCCTCGATACAGTGGAGCACGCCGCCGTAATTTATCTTCATGAGTTTCAAGCATTCGGCTGAGTCAAACTCATCCGCCCGTTCGGGAGAATGTGTCCCCGCATTCGCTATCAGCAGATGAACACCGCCCCACATCTCCTCAATGGCTGAACAGACCCGGTGCATTTCGCTTTGTTCGCAGACATCGCCCGGAAAGCCACGGACCTCCGCACCGAGCTGAGACAGCTCTTGGCTGAGCTTATCCAACAGTTCTCCGCGTCTCGCGGTCAGCGCTATCCGGCAGGGAATTCGGGACAATCGTCGGGCAATGGCCTCCCCGATACCGCTACTCGCGCCGGTGATCCAAATTACCTTGTTTCGATACACAGCCTCTTCGCTCGTCATTCCCACTGCATTATCCATGGCTGCGTTCTCCTATTTCTCGGCGAATCCGCTCGTGATCGGCCCGGGTGAGGCTATAAGGAACAATGATGAGAAGAGCGAGGATGTTACCGGCACACGGAACACCTGCGTACAAAAATCGGAGCCAAAAGTTCACTCCTTCAGAAAGCGGCCCTGAAGAATTGCTTTCATATCCCGCCCAGTCGAGAACCAGGAGACCCAACCCCGCCGCCAACGCGGCCGACGCCTTTCGTATCACCGACCACACTCCAACATAGAGACCTTCGCGACGGTAGCCGCTCACCGATTCATCAAAATCAATCGTATCGGCAAGCATCGACGAAGGGAGTGCGAGGATGGCTCCGACCCCGAGTCCCGAGAGTATGACGAGAACACCATAAAGAAACTCTTCGCCGGCGCCTAAGAAGAACACGCCAAAAAATGACAACGTATTTAGAAGGAGCGCCACCATCCACGTGAGCCGTTTTTCCAAGCGCCGGCTGATGCGGACCCAGGCAGGAAGGGCCAAACACCCGACGAGCAGGTAGAGCCCCAGGAAATACGGCGCCTTTTGGCTGCCGAGCACGCCCTCGACGTAATAGAGGATGAGGGTGGCAGGAAGGGTTGCCGAAAACGAACTTACGGCGAATGCCAACAGCAAAATTAGAAAATTGCGGTTCTTAAGGGTTTCGAAAAATGCACGAAAAACCAAGGTCGAGGGCTCCTCAGAGATTTCCGAAACACGTTCAGGAACTCGGAGGACGCAGGGAAGAATACTGAGGATGATAATGACAACATAAAGAATCGCGAGCCCCGCCATCTGAACAGCGGGAACTCCAGGGAAGAAGGTTTTGAAGAGTTCTGGCAGAACACTTCCCAGAACAGTGCCGAGGAGTATCAATCCATCACGCCGGGCAAGCACCGCAGTCCGCTGATCGTATTCTTCGCAGATCTCCGCCCCGAGCGCCTCGTAGGGAACATTGACGATTGCCCAAAAGAAAAAAAACAAAAAAGTCGTGGCGGCAAACCACGTCGTTATCGAGCACCAGTCCGGGCAGAGCGACGGCGTAAGGAGGAGGCCACAAAAGACAGCGAGCGGAAAACTCCCGAAGAGTATCCAGGGGCGCCTCCTCCCGTATTTACGAGGCGTGAGATCGCTGAGACGCCCGATGATGGGATCTAAAATCGCATCCCAGATCCGGGAGCTCAGGACCAGAATGCCCATAATCTTCAGGCTGATCCCAAGGTCGGTGTAGTACTTTGGAACAAAGACGTAGAACGTCATTGCGACCGCGGACAGAGGGAGTGCCGGGAGAGCGTAATACCAGCCGACCGCGCCTACACTGCCGTCTTTTCGTTCCAATGATGATCCTATGGAGTGCTGACTCGCGAGCTTACCGCATTCTTCTCGTAGGCCCCGAAAAACGCCAAGATTCGGAATTTCACAACATCCAGAATCATCGGCAGCGAATCCCTAAAGAGACTCACTTTGGACCCCGGCATATTGGTCCAGTTGATCGGAACCTCCACGATCCGGAATCCGGCACGGCGCGCGAGAAACAGAACTTCAACATCGAACGAAAATCCGTGGGAACGCTGCTTGGCGAAGATCGCCTTGGCGGCTTTACCCGAGAAGAGCTTGAAGCCGCATTGGGTATCGGCGACCCCCGGAAGAATGAGGAAATTAACGATGCCTGCGAAAATCCGACCGGGAAGCTTCCGATACCAGACCGTGTTCAACGTGATGTCTTTCGCTGCAATCGCCCGGGAGCCGATCGCGATGTCAGCCCCCTTATCAAGAGCCGCTTCAAGGCGCGCTATCTCCGCGAAGGGGGTTGAACCGTCTGCATCGGCAAAAAGAACTCGCTCGCCCCTCGCCGACATCATTCCAAGCCTCACGGCGTATCCCTTCCCATGATTCTCTGGGTAGGAAAGGACATCAACGCACGGATGCTCCTGATGCAGTTTTTCGACTAAATGTTTCGTCGCGTCTCCACTTCCGTCATCAACGACGAAAACTTCGTAGCTCGTCCCACGGGAGTCTAGGTAGGAGATCATCTCCTCAAGAGTCTTTCCGAGTCGATCCTCTTCATTGTACGCAGGAACAACGACTGAGAGTTTGGGGTCGGAATCGGATTCAGGGCGCATACTCACGCCGCTTCGCTCGCTATCTCGCTTTGGCTTCGCTGAAATCCTAATTTTCCACCCATATGAAAAATAAAATAATAAATCCCCGGAACGCCGACCACCAGAATCTGAATCAGATGCTGAGTCGCAACCATGGCGAGCGCCGTCTCTCGATCCACACCGATACGAACAAGCGCCGCCGTCGCGAAGGCTTCGATAACACCAATCGCACCCGGGCCGGAAGGGATGAGTGAGCTGAAGTTCACGGCAGCAAGAAAGAGGCTCAAACTCCCAAGCTCAAGGGGGTAATGAAACGCCTTGGAAACAAAAAAGTAGACGAGCAGTTCTATCAGCCAGACACAGCTCGAGAGAAAGCAGAGGGTAATGAGCCGCTGTGGTCGGAACATGGGCTCAAGACCCTCGATGAACTTCCTCGCTCGAACCAGAACGTAGCGAACGAAATGCCAAGGAGCGTAGTGCCCGATCTTTTCAAAGACCCCAAAGAGAGAGTGCCGAAAATAGAGAACGACAAGGACTCCGAGACCCGCAGCGGCGAAGAGATAAGCCACATAGAACAACGCTCCGCCCTCCTCGAGAGTGTGTGTATGGGAGAAGAATGAAAAGAGAACGGCGAATATGAGGCTAATCGCGAGACCGTCCGCCAGCCGCTCGCCGGCAATCGTCGCAAGGACCAAGCTCCGGCTGTTCCTGCTCGCCGTTCCGCCCAAGTGGGCTCGCACCAGCTCACCGATACGCGCGGGCAGAACATTGTTCATGAAAAAACCAAGAATAAGGCAGCGATATGATGTCCAAAAGTCCGGCGCACGCTCGCCGAAGAAATATGGCCAACGGTAGGCCCGGAGCAAATAGCTGAGAACGGTAGTGATAACCGCCAGAAAGAGAAATCCGACGTTTACACTCTGGATTTTCTCGATAAGCTCTTTTGACTCTACGGATCGGACAACCCAGATCAAACAACCCGCCGACATGAGAAGCCCCAACAGAAACCGGAGCTTAGACCGGGAGGAGGCATGTGGACGATGATTAGACTCTGAGACAGACATTCCGCACTAGATACAAAGAAAACCGGAAATACTCCAGATCTAGATAAGGAAAATCGGACACTTGTCGACAATATAGGTAGTTCCCTAATCTCGACTGGATAAAATTCACACCACCTGGGCTACCATGGACCGACGCGATTCACCGGATGAAGAATTTCAATTCGAGGAACCCTCGGAGAAAGCTATCCGATCCGTCCCGACACTGCACTATTGGCACAAGACTTACGCCAAAAGCATGGGGGGGCAGGATCAAAAGGCTGTTCACCTTTTCAAGGAATACGAGTCACAAGAGAAACTTCGAAGACTGCAACAAGAGCTGATGTCGATGAAAGATAATCAAGTCTCGGAAATGATTCTCGATCAGATATTGGGGAAGAAGCGAAAGATGAAATACGCCGGCTACCATAAATGGGCCGCCCTCATGCTTCTCTGGATCGCCCAATACAAGCGGTAAACCCTTGCCAAGGATGGAATGAGGAGACACGACGTTCCTTGCGCCAGTGCGCGATTTTGCCCAGGTCGCCATGCCCCGTCGGATGAGAAGCAGCGGACTGTTTCCAATACGCACCGATTCGAACACCACTAAAACTTGTTAGGAAAAGCACTGAGCGAAATCTAGGAGTTTCCTTCACCATCGGCCGATGATTCAGAGCATGGTGAAATTTCGAACCTTTTTTCGTGTTCTCCTCATACTTCATCCGCTGATTTGCTTCCTTTCGTCGGCATCAGCTCAGACTATCCCCTTCCCCGGTACCGGCTATTACAACACGAATCTCTCTCAGACGAACATCGTGGAATGTGACAATGGAAACGAAGCCGCGGTGCAAATGCGCCTCCTGCTCCGAGCCCGAAGTGGTGCGGTTCTTGTTCAGTTCCCCTTTGTGATCAACGCATTTGGAAGCCGCCACATAACGCTGAACGAGCTTGCAAATATTGTCGATCAGTACGGAAGCTACACCCTCGAGCTCCTGAGCTCGAGCAGCCTCGCCGCACGAATTTCCTGTCGCACGGCATTTTACCGCTTCACACATGCGTTCGCTCCCAAACAGTTTGATTTCGCCTACGTGCTGCCGGTTCGCGCCTCACTTACCGGCGACGTTGGAGGTTTGTACAATTCCTTCAACTCATTTGGCCCTTCGCCGGCGCTTAACTGGCTCTCCGTCGTCAACAACAGCGACAGCGAGTTTAATGCAGTGCTCGACATTCATAGCTACGAGGGAAGCGTCGAATCGAGCTTTCCACTTCCCCCGCTCGCACCGTACGAGAGGAGAGACTTTGGTCTCGGACATCCACAAGGACAGCGCGCGGGCGTCTACCGACTCCGACCCGCAAATCCATCGCAACCGTATGACGCTTTTCTCGTTCGCTACACTGCCGATTCACAAGGATTCGCTTCCGCATTCCCACTCCGAGCGCTCCCTGCAGTCTGCAGCGAGACCCCGGTTCAGATCTCCACTATGGGAAACGGACTCACTCAGAATTGGCTCGAACTGTTCAATCTCTCGAGCATTGCTGAGTCGGTGTTGCTGACCTTGAAGAACCGAAACGGCTCGATTCTTCGACAAGAATTGGTGTCGCTCGCTCCTTTCGGTCAGAAGCACGTCTTTGTTAATCCCTATCTTGACCCGACTGCCGCCGGGAACCTTGGGTCTGCGTCGATCACTTGTCCGCGTGATTCGCGCGTGATGATTCAGAGCGCATTTTATGGACGCCTTCCGGGCGTCAGCAGAACGGAATGGGCATACGCGGTACAGGGCGGAATACAAGCCGCTGCGACTTCCATCGAGCAACTTGCAGTTCCGGTAAATACATTCTTGGGGATGGCGAATTGGTTCAAAGGCGTGAATCCGGGAACAAACGCGTTGACGATGAACTTCACAGTTATCAACCAGACGGGAAATGCGCTTATCGCCGATGAGCGACCCGTCTTTGCCGGCGGAACAGTCGATATCGGTGCTCATGAATCAGCAGGCCCGGATTTCACCGGCACGTTGTTGGCATCTCCAGAGAGCGGGACCCTGGCCGGTGAAATGCTGAGAGTGTTGCCGCGGCGCGACGGTCAAATTGGGTACATCATGCATATTCCTGCCTCGTCTCAGCCAAAGTCTCAGTGGCCGGAACCGCCTCAAGGATATTTCCCCCAAGGATCTGTTTGGTATCAAGACATCTCAGCTGCTCCTCTCGACTCGCAGTCGTCGGCGGTGATTCAATGGTTACAAAACGCCGGCGGCTGGGGTACCGGGATCATGAGAATCGATTTTAGTATTGAAGTATTGGATGCCGCGCCGACGGCTCCTTTCCGCACGTTCACGAGGACATCAGATTTTTACTCGCCTGATTGCGATCACGTGCCGGTTCCGGTTCCCGTCGGGGGTGTCATCGAGGGTGAGAACGGCTATCAATGCGCAAGTGACGGCGACTGCCATCTCATCGTCTCCCATAAAGCAACAGGCAAGCTGTACGAGATGTGGAGAGCGAATATCGTGGGCGGCTCGAACGGAGTCGGCGGCACATTTTTCGGTGGCTGTCTCGCCGTTTGGGATATGACCAAGGTCTATGGACCATCCGGCCGAGGTGAGAACTGCACGAGCGCCGACGCCGCTGGATATCCGATCGCCCCCCTTCTCTTCACCGCAGACGAAGTCGCTTCTGGAAGTATAAACCATGCAATTCGCTTCATTCTTCCGAATTCAAGAATACGGAATGGCGTCTATCTCCATCCGTCAACCCATTCGACGAGCGCTGCAAGCGGAGGCCCCAATGCACCACCCTACGGAACGCGGCTCCGACTTCGACCTGATTTCCCGCTCAACACGCTTCCGAACGAGGCCGCACGAGTCGTCGCGCGAGCCATGCAGAAGTACGGAATACTCCTCTCAGACGGTGGGAGCATCGCGCTCACGGCTCAAAGCGATCGCTACAACACCGCAAAATGGGAGAACCTGCTCGGCCCTCGAGACTTGCAACTCCTTCAGGTCAGTGATTTTCAAATGGTAAATGGCGGAGCCCGCATTCCTTACACCGGCGACTGCGTGAGAAATCCCTAGGCTGTCGTCGCACTTCAGGCCGACGAGCGCCCCTATCGGATGCGTAAAGAACTCTGCACTTTCTTCGAGAGAGTCGCTTTCTCTCTCGCTTCATTATCCGATGCACCGGATTCCAGCCTGAGAACCAGGCTTTGAGTTCGTTCCGAACGGACAGAAGATTGAACGAAAGCTCGTGTTCACCCGAAGTCCCAATGATGGAGAAGAACCATCTGATTACGACGTGCTTTGTCGAAATCCGATGGAAGAGGTTGGGGGGGGTATGCCGCGCGAATGAGGATGGGCCAAGTCGAGAGAGAACTGAGAATTTATTCACTCGCTCATATTGCCGACGCGGCGAAGTGACGCTTTCCCCCCAAGAAGGAGGAAGACAAGTCCCAAATTCATGCAGAGCATCGCAACTGGATAGATAGTCGTCACGAACTTGTATTGCTCTATCGCAAGGATCGCGAAGAAGGGAGAAAGGCAGTAGAGCATCCATGGGCGGAGCGATTCCGAGTCCGGCGAAGACAGGCATTTTTTGTAAGTCGGAAGATATCCGATTGCATCAACCGTCGCGGCAAGCATCATCGAATACACCACGTCGCGACAAAGCGCGTATGTCCCGAACGTGATGCTCGCGAGAAACAGGCACAACCAATCGAAGCGATAAACAACTGTGTCCCCCTTTCTCAACGCGAGGCAGAATATAAATCCGGTTTGAATTGCTCCGGCCAGCGTCGGCCAACTCCCGGCACCCGCGCCCTCTTTCAGTTGACCGAAAAAGGCAACCAGCATGATAACGACCCAGATAAACCAACTGATCGTGTGGGGCTTGGAATGCCCTCTGTAGACGCTTGAAAGGTAGGCAAAACTCCCCAATAGCGTGAAGCATATCGACAGAGCGCTGAGTATTTCTTTGGATATCATCTCGAACGCCACTGAAGCGGTTTCTATCGAATCGTTCTACCGGAATTTCGACCACGAGCGAAAGCCTGCGCAGTAAGCGGCGATTGCGCTATTTCCGAACGCGAGAGGAGCTGAGAAGCTTCATGAAGTCTTTTCGCGGCAATAAAGTGGCGCCGAATCGGGAGAGCAGCGGCGTCAATTGCTGACAATCCATCCACGCGACCCCTTCTTGGGAAAGGTGTTCCACCAAGACACAAAGTGAGAGTTTTGAGGCGTCGGTCTGTGAATGGAACATCGACTCTCCGGAAAAAATTCCATCGACGAAAACACCGTAGATGCCGCCGACGAGATTTTCCCCATCGTAGCACCCGGCGCATCGGATGAAGCCGCTCCGCTCGAGGTTCAGGTATGCCTCCAAAAGTCGCCTGGTGATCCAAGTTCTTTGACCGGAAACACTCCGAGTCGTCGCACAAGCGCCGATAATCGCTTCGAAGTCCGTGTTTATTCTGAACGTGTAATGAGTGTTCCGCCTTGTCTTCGCGAGACTTCGAGAAACGTGAAGATCCTCGAATTTAAGCACCGCGCGCTGCTCCGGCGCAAACCAGTAGAGCTCTTCGCCCTCTCCCAGCGGCCAAGGAAAAACGCCGGAGCGATAGGCGGCAAGCAGTGTGTCGACGGAGAGATCTCCCCCGACACACAACAGTCCGGTCTCAGGATCGGCCAGTTCTACTGAGGGAAAACGGACTTCCACTCTTTTACTCCCCTCAACCGGCTGTGCGGCGTCGAGTCGTTCCTTCGAATTCGTCGATCCACCTGCGAATTCTCTGCTCCTTTTTAGATCGCGCCTAACGACCGGTAACGAATCCGTTTCGGCTGCAGCGCGTCGGGGCCAAGGCGTTTTTTCTTGTCCTCTTCATAGTCGTGGAAGTTTCCTTCAACGAAAACAACCGAGCTATCCCCTTCAAACGCGATAATGTGGGTCGAAATCCGATCCAAAAACCATCGATCGTGGCTAATCACCATCACGCAGCCAGCAAACGCAAGCAAGGCGTCCTCGAGCGCTCGAAGCGTGTTTACGTCCAGGTCGTTGGTCGGCTCGTCGAGGAGAAGGACATTCCCGCCCGACTTGAGAAGCTTCGCAAGATGAACCCGGTTTCGCTCCCCTCCTGATAAATCCTTGACCCGTTTCTGCTGGTCTTGGCCTGAGAAATTAAATCGAGCGCAGTAGGCTCGGGAGGCCACTTCCTTCTTGCCGAGCATGATATTTTCGTTCGGACCGTCTGCGATTTCTTCCCAGACAGCGCGATCTGGATTCAGCGCATCGCGGCTTTGATCAACGTGTGCAATTTGAACCGTCTCTCCCGTAACGATCTCACCACTGTCCGGCTTCTCTTGTCCGGTCAACATCCTGAAGAGCGTTGTTTTCCCTGCACCGTTCGGGCCGATAATTCCGACGATACTTCCAGCCGGAACTTTGAAGCTCACGTCTTCGAAAAGCAGCTTGTCGCCGTAGACCTTCTTCAGGTTTTTTGCTTCGAACACAAGCTCTCCGAGTCTTGGCCCCGGAGGAATGTAAATTTCCACTTCCTCAATCTTATCCGGCCGATCCTCGTTATAGAGCGCATCGAACGCTTGAATTCTCGCTTTGTTTTTCGCCTGGCGGGCCCGCGGACTCATCCGAATCCATTCAAGCTCTCGCTCGAGAGTTTTCTGCCGCTTGGTTTCCTGCTTTTCCTCAACGGCAAGCCTCGCCTGCTTCTGATCCAGCCAGGAAGAGTAGTTCCCTTCCCAAGGGATACCGTAACCCCGGTCAAGCTCCAAAATCCATCCGGCTATGTTATCGAGAAAATAACGATCGTGGGTTACGGCAACCACGGTTCCTGAGTAACTTTTCAAGAACTGCTCCAACCACAACACCGATTCGGCATCCAAATGGTTCGTCGGTTCGTCGAGGAGAAGAATATCTGGTTTTTGTAACAACAACCGACAAAGCGCTACCCGCCGGCGCTCGCCTCCCGAGAGATGTTTCACGGACGCGTCGGCGGCTGGAAGCCGGAGCGCCTCCATGGCAAGCTCCAAAGTACGGTCGACCTCCCATCCGTTTGCGGCGTCAATTTTTTCTTGGACCTCGGCCTGTTTCGAGAGCAGCTTCTCCATCTTGTCCGGATCGAGATTAGGATCTGCAAACTGATTGTTGATGTCTTCGAATTGCTTGAGGAGCTTCATAACGGCGCCAAGACCCTGCTCAACGTTTTCTTTGACGTTTAGCTTCTCATCGAGCTTCGGTTCCTGTGCCAGATAGCCAACAGAAATATTATTCCCGGGCCGTGCTTCACCGTTAAAATTCTTCTCCTCGCCCGCCATGATCTTAAGAAGCGTTGACTTTCCGGCTCCGTTCAGTCCGAGAACGCCAATCTTGGCTCCGTAATAAAACGAGAGATAGATATCCCTGAGAACCGTTTTCCCCGGTGGGTAGGTCTTACCCACTCCTTGCATGGTGAAGACAAAATCTTTCGACATAGAACCAGACTCCGTGTGTTTTGTTCCCACAAATCAATTCTGCTACGAACCCGCTCCGCCTCCGAAGCCGGAACGGTCGTGCGACGGTCCGCATTCAAGCCGGTCGCCCGGCTCGCCGGCTCCGCTTATAGCCTCCTCCAGCATCGCTTATGGATCGTGGAGTTCGGTGCTCAATTACCCGGCTGAATCGTCCGCAAATCGGTCGTGCAATTTTGCACAATGCGCGCTCCGACCGCAGCGGCCTCAGCGAACATTAAAACGTGGGGGCCGAAGCTTTCTCTCCACGCCTCGCACGGCCTAAACTGGTTCTGCCAGGATTCTACGGACCCCAATCGGCGACTGTAAGAATCGTATCTTTTGGGAGTCCGATTTCTGGCACGGGTCCGTTCACTTCCGGCGGTCCGTTAGAGCCGGGGAGTATTCGGCCAAAAGTAGTTTTTTGCAATAGCCTCGGGGAGAATTCGTGTTATCCTGCCCCATGTATTGTGCTGCTTGGATCACTCTGCCGGGCCCGATCGCCGGTATCGTTCAGGAGAAGAATCGACATGGCAATTTTTGGTGGAATTAAAAGTCAGCTTCGCTCAGTCATCGAGTGGGAGAACCCAAATCCGAACGAGCTGTTTCATCTCTGGACCGAGAACGGAGATGAGATCAAGAACGCTTCGAAGCTCATCGTAAAGCCCGGGCAAGGCGTTATTTTTCTTTACGAGGGCAAGGTGCAAGCGGTTCACCTTAATGAAGGTCTTTACGAGCTGAAGACCGCCAACATCCCGTTCATCACAACGCTCGTCAAGATCATGCAGGCGTTTGAGAGCGAGCACAAAGTCGGCATCTACTTTTTCTGGAGGACTGAATTCCTCAATCAGAAATGGGGAACCCCCACACCAGTAAAATACAACGATCCGGTCTATAAGTTTCCGGTCGCTCTCCGCTCGTTCGGAAATTTCAGCTTCAAGGTCACGAAACCGGATAAGTTCTTCGTTAATGTGGTTGGTTCGCGCCCAACCTTCTCGCTCGACGAAGCGAGGAAGGTAATCGCGGCCCGTTTCATTCAACCTCTGACTGATGTTCTCGCAACCTCCGGGTTCAGCTACGCAGAAGTAGACGCCAACAGGGAAGAGCTCGCTCAGCAGCTTGGCACCAAGTTGCTCGCGGATTTCGAAACTCTCGGATTCGAGATGACCGATTTCCGGATCGAAAGCACTGACTTTGATGACGAAACTCAGAAGCGAATCGGTCGGATTGCCGACGTCATGGCGGATTCTCATGCTGCGCAGTCGGCTGGGATGAACTACATGCAGCTCCAGCAGGCCCAGGCGCTTCGCGATGCCGCTCGAAACGAGGGCGGAGCGGCCGGTGCCGGAATCGGCGTGGGAGCGGGTCTTGGCCTCGGACAGATGATGGCTCAGGGTATGGCCGGTTCAATGATGGGCGGGCATCAACAGGCGCCTTCGGGCGGCGGAGACCTCGCCGGACGGTTGAAGCAGCTAAAGGATCTCCTCGAACAGAAGCTCATCAGCCAAGATGAGTTCGACAAACGAAAAGCCGAGATCCTGGCCTCCATTTAAGAACATGGAGAAGCACCAAGGGAAGAGCGGCCGGAGTTCACACTGTTCAGACCGGCCGCCTTCTTCTTGAATTTCGGATTTATTTCCCCATTTCTCATCATGTTTTCGTCGCGTTTATGAGCCTTACAAACGGGAGAGCAACGCGTTTCTCAGTCTTCAAGGGCACTTAGACCTTTTTTCGCCGGAGAACTCCGGTGAACCAGAACCCTCACGCAAAACATCAAAATCGGAGCGCCAATGTTGGAGTTTCAAGCGCCCGGTTATGCGGCTCTCAAGAGAAAGCAGAAGAATTGTCTGTATGACGTTCCTCGTCGGGGGACTGCTCACTGCACTTGCTCACTACTTCTTCGAAACAACACGAGAGACTCACAATCGCCTCAGGCTTGATGTTCTCACGGACGACATAACCGACTCAGTTTATCACTCGTTAAACGTCTTTACCTACGGGCTTGGCGGCGCGAACGGGATTTTTGCCGCCAGCGAGTCGGTCGCACATGACGAATTCAAAGCGTACGTGGAATCGAGAAATCTCCCAGTAGAGTTTCCAGGTGCCCTCGGCTTCGGATTCATTCAATACGTGAGGCGCGAGGTTCTCCCCGAGTTTCTCGATGTCGTACGGAACGACAATCAATCAAACTTCGAGTTAAAAACGAAAGGAGAGCACTCGGACCTTTTCGTTATCCGATACATAGAGCCGGAAGAGGAAAACCGTCCGTCACTGGGTTACGATATCGGCTCCGAAGCAGTTCGTCGCGCAACGGCGGAACGCGCGATGCTGACAGGAAAACCCACCATCACCCCGCGACTGCATCTCATCCAAGACACGAAAAATGAATCGGGTTTCTTGTATCTCCGTCCCGTCTACAAACGGGGACAGAGCATCGCGACACCGGACGCACGACGGGCCGCCATACTGGGGTGGGTCTACGCACCGGTGACGTTGGAGCGGGTAATGAAAGCCGCGGAGCGGCGATTCGGAGGCGTGGCATCGATCCGCATATTCGAAACCGCACCCGACGGCCAAAATCGGTTGATCTATGCTTCACCGGGCTTCATTATCGAAGCAAACGATTTCCGAGGCGCATCCCAGGTTCGTGTCGGGCAGTCAAAATGGGTTTTATTCGTCGATCCGAAACCGACTTTCTTCGAGCTCGACTTCTCGACCTACATTCCCGGCGCAGTGTGGGTTGTAGGATTTATCTTTGCCACGCTTCTGAGTACGCTCACCTGGTTTTACCTGAAATCCCGTGAACGCATCGTATCTGACCGTCTGAAGCGAGGAGAGGATTTTGTCCAAGGAATTCTCGACAGCGCAAATTTCTCGATTATCGTCACCGATACCGAGGGGACCATAAAGGTTTTCAATCGCGGAGCGACCGAGCTCTTAGGGTACTCGGCCGCTGAAGTCGTGGGGAAGGCATCGCCCGAGATTATTCATGATCCATCCGAAATCGCGCGACACGCGGAGAAGATGTCGCGCGAACTCAATCAGACGATAACTCCCGGTTTTGAGGCGTTCATTGCCAAACCTCGGCTCGGGCTGGCTGACGAGAATGAATGGAGCTACATACGGAAAGACGGAAGCCGATTTCCGGTCCGGCTTTCCGCGACGGCCATACGAGATGAGGGCGGAGCTATTTCCGCCTATGTCGGCATCGCCCAAGATATTACGACCCAAAAACAAATTGAGGATGAGCGAAAGAATACGAAGGAGCTTCTTGCTAAGCTTTACGACGACCTTCAAATGAAGGAACGTTTACTTCGACAGTTCGTAAATGATTCCCCCGCAGCCGTTGCCATGTTTGACCGCAACCTCTGCTATCTAGTGGCGAGCGGCCGCTGGCTAAAGGATTACGGCCTCGAAGGCCAAGATATTATCGGGAAGAGCCACTATGCCGTCTTCCCTACGCTTCCGGAAAGATTCAAAGAGAATCATCGGCAGATCCTTTCCGGCGAAGTGAACGTCCTCGCGGGAGAAGACTGCTACACGTTCGATGGCGGAGAGCCAATGTGGATTAAGTGGGAGCTCCAACCGTGGCGAGGGGGTGCAAACGAAATCGCTGGGCTCATTATTTTTTCAGAAGTTGTCACAGCTCGAAAACTTGCTGAAAAACAGCTGTTGGAATCTCATGAGCAAGTGCTTGCCGCAAAGGAAAAGCTCGATGACATTGTTCGCCAGTTAGCAGAGACAAATACTCGACTCGAACAGGCGACGAGCTTCAAGAGTCAATTTCTCGCGAATATGAGTCATGAGATTCGAACGCCGCTCACCAGTATCATCGGATACTCAGAGTCGCTTCTGGCGAATGAGCTTAATCAAGAAGAGCGCTCAGAGGCACTTCAAACCGTGCTCCGCAATGGCAATCACCTTCTTGGTGTTATCAACGATATTCTCGATTTCTCTAAGATCGAGGCCGGAAAGCTCGACATCGATAAATGCCAAGTTAGCGTTGCGGATCTTATCAGCGATGTGAAGAATCTAATGCGGCAGAAAGCGCTCGAGAAGGCGCTTTCGCTCGGGTTCGAATATACCTCGCCGGTTCCGACCACGATCCACACCGATCCGACTCGCATCAAGCAGATTCTTGTGAACTTGATTGGAAACGCAGTCAAATTCACGAAAGTCGGAGGAGTAAAGATAAACGTGAGCTTCGATGGAGACGCAGAACGGATCTCGTTTGCCGTCATCGACACCGGTCCCGGGATGACCGAGCCGCAAATGGATAAGGTTTTTCAACCCTTCGCGCAGGCCGATGCTTCGGTCACCCGCGCGTTCGGCGGAACGGGGCTCGGCCTCGTGATCTCGAGTCAGCTCGCGGAGCAGCTCGGGGGTGAAATCAAAGCGACAAGCGAGTTCGGAAAGGGAAGCGTATTTACGGTGAGCATCGCAACCGGCAGAGTTCCGGAATCAGCAATGCTTCTCGCGTCTCCCCCGACCTCTCGGCAGACTGCACTTCCGGTGACTTCCGACGTGCCGCAGCTCGGAGGAAAGATTCTCATCGCTGAAGACGGCGAAGACAATCGTAAGCTTCTGTCCCTTTTGCTTCGAAAAACGGGCGCGGATTTTAGAATGGTGGAAAACGGTGCGCTCGCTGTGCAAGCGGCAACGGAGAGCCATTTCGATCTCATTCTGATGGACATTCAAATGCCCGTCATGGACGGATACACAGCGATGCAAAAGCTGCGAGAACACGGCGTAAAGACGCCCATACTCGCACTCACCGCGAACGCACTCAAATCAGACATCGAGCATGCCTACGCTGCTGGATGCACGGATTTTCTCGGGAAGCCGTTCACTCGCTCGTCGCTCTACGCGAAGCTCAGCTCATTGCTGACCACTGGGGCAAAAACTGAGACACCTCAGCCACCCCCATTCCTTCTCGGCGAAGCGACCCTCAGCCTCCTCCAAGAAGATCCCGAGTTCTTGAATCTGATCCTCTCGGCGTTGAGAAACTTTCCGAAGCGATTTGAGGAATTGCTGACCGCCTTCTCCAACCGCGACTGGAACAGTCTCGAACGAAAATCACACAGCTTGTGCGGAGCATCCGGGAATCTCGGATTTCTAGACGTGAGCAATCTCGCTCGAGCCCTGGAACTCGCGGCATCAAAAGCACAGGAGGCGGAAGTCTCCGATCTCTTGGATCGGTTAAAAGCGGCGATCACGAACTCGCAAACGGCTGAAGACTCGCTTCGCGAAGCCGCACGACATTCGACTGATTAACATTTCGAAATTTGAAAATTTGCGATACCGGTCGCTTTTGAACCGCGATCCCGTGCACCTTGTGTTGACGGAGACTAATACGGAGTAAGTCGATTGTCGGCCTCTTTGGCGTAGGCATTTACCCCGCCCCGCAGATTTTTCAACTTCGGAATGCCCTGGGCCTCAAGAAACTCGAGCGCCATCTGGCTCCTCTGGCCGGAGCGGCAAATTAAGATTATTCCACATTCTTGTGAATTAGCGAGCGAACGTAATTCTTCGACGTGGTCGGGAAGCGTCATCAGCGGGATCAAGCGGGAGCCAGGGATAGAAACAAGCTCAAATTCTTCGGGCTCGCGAACATCAATCAGGATCTTATTTTCGCCTGCTTGCAGAGCTTCGAAGAGCTCCAACGGCTGAACAATCGACATCGAAAAAGCTCCCTTAAAACATAAATCACCGCTCTGGGTTTCCCCCAAGCGGTGATTTTTACTTGTGCCGAGAATCAATCCAGCCGGTAACACTCCGCCACTGGAACTCTCATCAACTAAACGACGAACCGCAGCCGCATGTCCGCTTGGCGTTCGGGTTATTGAACTTGAAGCCCGATCCTTGAAGGCCGGTGACGTAGTCGATCTCGGTGCCGTTTAGAAACTGAACACTCGCCATGTCGATGTAGAGCTTCAAGCCGTCTATCGAGAGAACCGTGTCGCCCGGACGTGCAGCGTCGGCAAAATCGAGTGCGTACTCAAGTCCCGAGCATCCACCACCCCGTACGGCAATTCGTAAGCCATGAGTGCCGAGGAGGCCTTCTTCTTCGAGAGCCTTCTTGGTCATCTCGATTGCCTTCGGAGTTACTTTAATCGGCTGCGGAGTTTCAACCGCTGCACTTGTTCCACCCGTTTCCATTCCGGTTACGGCTTCCATGATCTTCTCCTAAAACTTCATTCGCTGCTGAAAGACATTGCCTGAATCGTAAAGACACTGCCTATTTTACTACAGATAACTGCCTATATCATATGGGCGAACCATTGCCCAGAACGCACCCGAAATTCTCTAAGGAACACGGTGCTTCCTGCCCCCTGATGACCCCGTCGATTGACGGACGCCTCCAAGAACGGAGTCGGCAAGTCACCGGTGGGTGGGGAGTGCACCCCCCTGGCCGGTTCGGACCGAGTCCCAAGCGAGCCGTCCGGCCGAGTCCGTCCGGAAGCGAGGTCAGGAAGGCCCAGGTTCCTTAGGCCGCCCGGTATATCTCTTGAAGCTCATGGAGCAGCTTCAACGATTGCTCCCTCGGACGCTGGAAGGCATTTCGCCCGACAATAGCGCCAAACGAGCCGCCTGCGGCCAGCTGCTTGGTCTCTTCCACCATTTCCTGATCGGTCTTTGTTTCTCCACCGGAGAAAATAACAATCCGCCGGCCGTCGAAGGATGATTTAACAATGTGCGCGGCACGCTCTTTCATGGTGGAAACCGGGATACCCTTGGATTCGTAGACCTTCTTCGCAGCGTCTTGCTCAAGGAAAGCGGTGGGAGGCTTCACTTTAATCACGTGCGCTCCGAGCTGCGCCGAGATTTGCGCTGCGTAAGCAACGACGTCGATCGCGGTCTCGCCGTTCTTTGACAGTTGCTCTCCGCGTGGATAGGCCCAAACGATTACGGCCAGCCCAGCGTCTCTCGCTTCGGCAGCAATTTCAGCCAGCGCTTCGTACTGCGTGTTCCGCTCAGCCGAGCCCGGATAGATGGTGTAGCCGACGCCAACACAGCCGAGCTGAAGCGCGTCGCGGACACTCGCTGTTACGGCGGAACAGGCGTTGTCGGGTTTGTAGAGCGAATCAGAATTGTTCAATTTAAGAATGAGCGGAATCTGTCCCGCGTAATCCGCGGCACCCGCTTCGAGAAAGCCGAGCGGAGCGGCGTAAGCGTTACAACCTGACTCGATCGCGAGCTCAAAATGGTAAAGGGGGCTGTATGACGGAGGATTCGGAGCAAATGTTCTCGCCGGTCCGTGCTCGAAGCCCTGATCGACAGGCAGAATAACCATTTTTCCCGTGCCTGAGAGATTCCCCGAGCACAAGAGCCGCGCGAGGTTCGTAAGCACACCAGGACGCTCGGAGCGATACCAGCTTAAGATCTCCTTTACCCTCGGAGTAACCGGATTTGTGCAGTGTTCCTTCATACTTTCCTCTTTGTTGGTTCAGAGACGCTCGCTCTATAGCAAATTTTCTCGAGTTCACCAAAAACGATAAACGGGGCAAAAGTCACCGATTACGGCGACAAGAAACGTCATTTCGTCTCGCGCGCTTCCATTTTCCGGCACACTGATTTTCAAAATTCGTGCCTCGGAAAAATAAAGTTCTTGGGAGTCGGATTAGTGCTGCCGATACTCTAATATAGGAGCAAGCGCTGAGGTAGGTTATGCTTGCAGTAGTAGCAAGTAGAATAAGTATTCCAGGTTTTCTTGTCGCGGGAGCATCACTGCTATTTGTCCCGCATTTTTCAAATTTGGCATTCGGTGCCGATACCTCGCAACGCTCCTCGCTCCAAGCGCCCGCTGAAAAGCCGGTTTCGGATCATCAACCGGCTCCAAGATTCATCCTGTATTTCGGAACTGAGCAAAAGCCCATTCCGGACAGCGGCCTGAACGATTACGACCTGGCCGGCAGCGCTCTTTCGACCCTGACGAATACGTCAGAAGAATTTCAAAGAATTTTCGGCGTCGTTCCAAAAAGCAAAGTTGTCCTCCGATTTTTAAATCCGAGCGAGTTTCGAAGGCTGACAAAAGCTCCTGACTGGACGAGCGCCATGTTTTATCGTGGTGAGATTTCGATTCCCATAAACGAAAAGCGCGGCGTAAACCCCGTCGAGCTGCATCGGGCGCTTCGGCATGAATACGTCCACGCAGTTATTGCGGAGATTACGAATTACCGTTCGCCCGCGTGGATCGACGAAGGAATAGCTCAGCTGCTTGAGGGTCAGATTAACCCACTTCTCGGCCCTGCCCTCCGAACATGGATTCGAACCAACTCGGCGATGCCGCTCAGCTCGCTTGAAAATGGCTTTACAACGCTCCCGGGAGACATCGTTCCTGCTGCGTATGCCCAGTCGCTTTTTGCGACCAGGACTCTCGTGCAGCAGTATGGCTTCTCCTCTGCAGTGAAATTTCTCAGCCTCTTGGGCGAAGGAAAATCAGAGGCGGCTGCCTTTCTCCTCGCATTCAACGAAACAGAAGAAGCATTCGAAGCCAGATTGACTGCCCAAATTAAGAGATGGGCTGACTCTGAGCAGATTAATCCCTAGAGCTCCGACCGCGATATTCGGGAACGGAGAGAATTCGTAAGGGGCACGAGTTTCAAAAGAACAGGCTGTCACTGTCGAGCGTTCCGTTTCCAAAAATAATCATAAAAGAAAGAGCGGGCACACGGCCCGCTCTTTGCTTCTGGCTCCTCCAACGGCTGACGGAGCCGCCTCAGAAGCGAAGCTCAGGCATTGAACCGGGCTGTCTGGTGGCCGACTTCGAAGTTTCGCGCTCGAAGCTCCTGGATTATGGAAATTCTTCAGCCTCTCTCGCCTACGAAATACAAAAAAAGACAGGGCGAACTTAGGAAGTAAGAGAAAACTCTGGAGGGAGCCAACTGAGACTGGAAGTGGGAAAATTGGATGCGGGGGGTGGATTTGAACCACCGACCTCCGGGTTATGAGCCCGACGAGCTACCAGACTGCTCTACCCCGCACAGATTTGCGAGCCCGGAATATGGATTCTAATTGGCGGGGTGTCAACACCTAGTCCTCCGACATCGAGAAAATGCACGGACGGCACCATAGAAAGAGTTCTCAGGGGATAAGCAGGTCAGTCGAATTCCCTGGGGAATTGGGCGGGACGGATTTGACCGATGGCGAGGTCGCCAAGCTCATACGGGCCAAAGCGCACTCGCGCGAGGCGGACGACGGGGTGGGATACGCCGGTCAGCAGCTTTTTCACGAAGTGCTTCGAACCTTCGCGCACCGTAAGCTCGATGTAACTCTCGCCCTGCCGTAAACCTCCGAGCGTCTTCGCCGCTCTCGGCGAGGAGCGAAGTATTCCCGCGCTCGCCCTTTTCTTTTCTCCGTCGATGGTCACCCCGGATTTGAGAGCATCGATGGTATCTTTCGTCACTTGTCCCACAACTCTCGCCTGATACACGCGCGGAACCTCATTTCGCGGATGGAGGAGCTTGTCGGCGAATTCGCCGTGATTGGTGAGCAGGAGGAGACCGCTCACATCACTGTCCAGACGTCCGACCGGAAATAGCCTCTCTTCAAAATCTTTGAGGTAGTCACCGAGACATGGCCGTCCATGGGTATCTTTCAACGTCGTGATGACGCCCTGCGGTTTGTTAAATAGAAAAAGTTGGTGTGCCTCAAAGCTGACGCGTCGCCCGTTTACGGTCACCTCATCCGAGCGGATATCCACTTTTGAACCGAGTGTCTGAACGACTTTTCCGTTCACGCGAACCGCACCGGCAAGAATCCACGATTCGGCCTTCCGTCTCGAGGCTACACCGGAGCGAGCGAGATAAACTTGAAGCCTCAGCGGGGATTCAGACTTCTCGCGCTTCGTCGGGCTCACTCGGGGGATTCTCCTCGTTCTCAATCTCGCCGGGCTCTTCGGTCAGCTCAACAATTTCACGCACCGTCGGAAGCTCAGCGAGATCCTTCAGCCCATACTTCTCGAGGAAGACGGACGTTGTTCCATAAAGCGCCGGCTGGCCTGGGGTGTCGTCTCGACCTATGATGCGGATGAGTCGTGCATCAAGGAGCGTCTTCAAAGTTGGAAGTGCATCCACTCCACGAATGGCTTCTATCTCGGAGCGCGGAACTGGTTGTTTATAGGCAATAACGGCGAGAGTTTCCGCTGATGCTCGACTTAATCGGCGTGCCCGTGCAGGGACCATTTTCGTCACAACTTTCGAAAGCTGAGGCCGCGTCCGGAACTGCCAAGACCCTGAGACCTCAAGGAGCTCGTAACCGAGACCAAGCGCCTGAATCTCCGACTTCAACTGAAAGAGCTCAGACTCAATCTCTTCGGCATCTGCCTCGAGCAGCTCAGAGAGCTGGAAAGAAGAAAGTGGGCGAAGGCTGACAAAGAGGAGCGAGCTGACGGACTCGCGAAGAGTCGGAATATATTCTTCGGCTTCAGGCCCTTCCGAGGTAACACGATCATTCGCGCCCGAATCGAGAGACTCGTTCGAAAGCTCCGAATCACTCGAAAGCTCCGACGACGAGAATTCCAGCTCTGTCGATTCTTCCACACTCTCAATAATCACGGCATCGGAGCTCGCAACGTCCCCGGTTGCCGTCTCCATACCAACACTCTCAATATCCACTGTTTACCTCTTTTGCGGCCGGAACCTCGTCGAACTCAGATTCAAAAGTAGTACTCGTGCTTCCGTCTTGCTTATTCTGCTCACCCGAGCGGAGCTCGAGTCTGATGTCTTTCCCGTCCCCTTCTTGATTCGCTGAAAGCACTCCGCGCTTTACGAGTTCGAGAACCGCGAGGAAACTTCCGATGACGAGGACTCGAGCACCATCCGCGCCGACGACCGGCCGCTCCTTGCCAAAGGTCCTCAGCAAGCTCAGAAAGCTGCCCTGAAGGCGCTCGGAATTGAAGAAATCAACCACTCTCATCATGGAGCTCACGATCGACACTGACTCAAGCTTGACGCGGAAAACGCGCCCTGCAGAACCAATTCGCTTCAAAAGTCGCGTCAGATGCTCCCCGAGGCTTTGAGCATCATCGGGCTCGGCAAGCATCTCTGGAGTGGGTAGAAGTGTTTTTCTATCCACGCGAGTGAAAGTATCTACGCCCAACTGAGGAAGAGCCGTGAGTCGTGCAGCCCGTTGTTTCGTCTGCTCATAGACTCTCAATCGTTCCCGCAGCTCCTCCAAAAACTCTTCGCTTTGGGGATCAACGACCTCGTGCAATCCTTCGGAGTTCGACGTCGGAAGCAGAGCAGAACTCTTGATAGCTGTAAGCGTGGCCGCTATCACGAGAAACTCTGACACTTGCTCCAAATCGTAGCTCAGGCTGTGGAGCGATTGGGAATCAAGCTGCTTCATGAGCTCGCTCACCACCAAAAGATACTGTTCAGCGACGAGCTTCATGCTCACGCGGGAGATGTCCACCTCTTGCTGCTGGACCAGATGCAAGAGGAGATCCATGGGGCCAGAGAAAATGCCGATATTGATTCTGATACCCGAGCCCGGGAGAGTTATCGGCGCCTCATAGGCGGCGCTGGGTTTTGGTTCCGCAGTGCCATTGGCTTCAGCACTCTCATTCAGCTCTGCTGTGCTGGAGTCCGCTCGGTGGGGCTCTTCCCCTGAACGAATTTGATTCTCAGCTGAGGCGAGAAGCGGATCTGAAGGTACCTGAACCGAGGCATCATTTGCGGGCACATTCAGCCCTCCGGCAATGACCTTGAGTTGAGCGCCGCCGGAAGCGTTTGCCGCGCTACCACGAGAAGAATCGCCTTCCACGGAAGAATCGCTCTCACCCGAAGCCGATGTGGCAGGAGAAGACGAGAGCATGTCATGGGAGCGCGATTCGCCGGTCACACCTTCACCGGAATCACCTGGACTTGTCAGACCGTCCGCTGATTTTCGTATCAATTGAGAGGACATTTCACTCCGGGGACCGGGTTCGCAACTTCAAGGATATTAAAATAGACTTGAGATTGCTGCAAACGTTTGGTGGTGAACGTTCTCCGCCCGCCACACACACATCGGTGGGAGTGACCCCGTGAGGGCCTCAAGAAAATGGAATTGCTGGGAAAAAAGCGAGCAGTTAACCGCAGATGCTTACATTACTTGCTCGTTGGGAACCGAGTTCTGAAGGCCTTCGGCAGCCTCGAGAATCTGCTGGGCGTCGTCACGAATCATCGCTGAGAGGGAGTTGATGATCTTGACTCTCCGTCCGACTTCTTCCCAGTCCTGACGGGCTATGAGGAGATGGAGGTCTTCGGCGGTCTCACGCTGCTTCCGAACGATTTCCGAATATTGCCCTACGCGCTGGAGGACATCACCTGGGACGCCCTTTCTGGTCGAAAGAATCGTCTTCGTGACGGTGATGCACCGATCGAGCTGTTCGAAGGATTCCAGCAGTTTTTCTACAAGCGACTCAGCCATATAGTTCCCGAATGAGGCCCTGCTTTCAGTTCTTGGAATGCGCAGAGACCTATACCACTGAATCTGTTCAAAAAGGATATTCGCTCCAGACTAGGGGTAAATAGCGGAAATCGCTGTAATTTCGAGAGATCAAAACAAACCAGCGCTCCGACCGATACGTCGCGTTGCAGGCAGCGAGAGCGGATTTCCCATCTGGCGTCAGAGCGCTCGGTATTGCTGGCTCGGCTGCGCCGAGCAGCGAGCCCGATTAATTCGCGAGCAACGCGTGAATCAGCCAGCCACGGCACTAGCCGCGAAGCATCCGTCCGACCCCGACGGTCTCCCGGACCTCCGCAAGCACGGGTCCGGCGATGGCGCTCGCGCGCTTCGCACCATCCCGGAGGATATCCTCCAGATCATGAGGCCGGGACATGAAGGCTTCATACTTGTCTCTGAGTGGGCCGATCAGCTTTTCGACCGATGTGAGGAGCTCTTGCTTCGCATGCCCGTAGCCCATGCCGCCCGCCCGGTATCTTTCGGCGAGTGCGGCCACATTGTCCTCGGTCTCAATGAGTTTGTACATGGAGAAGATGTTGCAGGTCTCAGGGTCTTTTGCTTCCTCCACGGATTTCGAATCGGTCACGATCCGCATCACTTTCGACTTGATCGTCTTCGAATCTTCGAAGAGTCCGATATAGTTGTCATAACTCTTCGACATCTTCCTCCCGTCTAGACCGGGAATCACACCGGTTACCTCGTCGATCAGCGGCTCAGGAGCAATCAATACCTCGCGACCAGCGGTATGATTGAACGCTCCGGCAACATCTCTCGCCATTTCAAGATGCTGCTTTTGATCAGCACCCACGGGAACCTTTGTCGCGCGGTAGAGGAGAATATCGGCCGCCATCAACACCGGATAGAGCATAGTTCCGGAATTGATCTGCGCGTTTTTGGCTCTTAGATCTTTTAGTTTGTGTGCCCGTTCGAGAAGTCCCAATGGAAATTGACAAGCCAAGTACCAGGTGAGCTCGCAAACCTCGGGAACGTCGGATTGACGAAAAATTA
Organism: uncultured Bdellovibrionales bacterium; assembly: GCA_964509425.1. Lineage (GTDB taxonomy): Bacteria > Bdellovibrionota_C > UBA2361 > SZUA-149 > CAZDWZ01 > CAZDWZ01. Next base: position 25,307 of record CAZDWZ010000001.1, read on the forward strand.
TCGTCTCTTTTGGATCGAGGCCAATCGAGAGATATGCCGCGGCCAGGGACGCCGTGAAATTCGGAAGTTTTTTCCACTCCTCGACGGTGGTGAGCGCGTGCAGATCGACTACGCAAACGATCGTCGGATACTGCTTTGAAAGATCGACAAAGCGCCGCATAGCTCCAAGGTAGTTCCCAAGGTGCACTTGCGCTGCTGAAGGTTGGATGCCCGAAAAAACCAATTCCTTCCGTTTTGTGTCCGCAGCTGCCACTTCGTTTCTCCTCGCTTCTGAATTGTCTTTCTCATTTTTAGCGGCCCGCGAGCGACCCGCACTACCTTCTCGACTGTCGTCTTAATTCGTAGAGCAACACGGCTCCCGCCTGATTCACGTTGAGTGATTGCATTCTACCGGGGAGCGGAATTTCTACAAGTTGATCACAGAGTTTCTTCGTCAACTGCCTCATCCCCTCACCCTCCGATCCAAGAATCAAAGCGGCCGGAAAGGCAAACTTCACATTCTGTAGCGGCACGCTCGATTCTTCAAGCGCAGTGCCATACACCCAGATGCCCGATTTTTTAAGGCTCTCGATGGCTCTTTGGAGGTTCCCCACCGTGCAAACATCGAGCAATTCACTGGCTCCAGCGCTCACCCGCTGCACCACTGCCGTCATTCCAGCGCTCCGGCGCTTGGTCAGAATCACCCCGGACACACCAAACGCTTCCGCGGCCCTGAGAATCCCACCTAAGTTTTGCGGATCTGTGATTTCGTCGAGAATGAGAATGATTCCTGCCTCTTCTCGTGTAACACGCATGATGATGTCTTCGAGTGAAGACTCCGGCTTCGCGTGAACGTAGGCCGCAATTCCTTGATGGTGCCCAGGCGCGATCTCCTCCAGAGCGTCGCGTTTGATGGCGCGAAGCAATTTCCTGTTCTCAGAGAGAAGTTTTCTCAAGGGATCCGGTAGGGAGTCTACTTGCAGCTTGTCTTCCAGGACAATCTTCAGAACTCGTTCCGGCGCATGGAGGAGCAGTTCCTGCACGGGCTTTCGGCCAAAAACGATGCTTTCCTCTTTCATCTCACTCCTAATCGCAATCCGAGCTCAGTGTACACTTGAAATGTTTCGGCCGCGGCGTCGGCGATGGTTCGTTTCAACTTCCCATCGCCAGTTGCCCTCGAGGTGCGCAAAGCTCCGTTAAAAGATCGAATTCGATCCAAAAGACTTCGAGGGTTTCCGTGCTTTCGATCATCGCCAGGCGCCCCGCGAGAACTTCCTATCGTCACTCGAGACTGCGCAGGAATACCTGCAATTGCAAGGCCCAGCGCTTCAGCAATACTCGACTCCGATTCCGGATCGCACTCGAGATAACCTTCTGGGGCTCCGCTCGAGAGATACTCCACCGGACCGCTTACGACACGACATCCGCAAAGGAGCCCCTCAAGAGCCGGATATCCGAACCCCTCGGCAAGGCTGGGAACCAGAACTACCGAGGTTCCCAAATACGTCGCCACCAGCTCCGGCCGCTCACACCACGGCAAGATCGTTACCGGAAACTCCGAAGAAAAACGTTTGATGGCACGCGCAGCTCCGGCATCGAGAACTTTCACGGAAAGTGGCGTCCGACGAAGCGGTTCGGGAAGCATTTTCCATGCGGCGAGGGTTCGGGATAAATTTTTGCGGGGGTCAGATGAGGCGAACAGCAAAACGGAATTTGGCTTCACTCCGTTCGTTTCGAGCCAGGTCTTCACGAATGCCTCGCACTGGGACTCGGTTCTCCCGGAGAACGCTTCCAGAAATGCCGGGTCGAGACCGAGAGGAATTGTTTTACATTTTATCTCGGGCACGGCGTAGCGCTCCCGGATTTCGGCGGCAACGTGTCCGGCGTCGGTGATGATCCGTTCGGCAATTTTGAACTGACGTGAAAACAAAAGACGGTAGAACTTCGTCGTCAAGCCAGGACGCACCTTCGTATAGGTATTCCAGGCTTGATAAAGGTCGTGGACGGTGATGACCTGAGGTTTCGAGCTTAGCATCAATCCGATGTTTGCTAGCGAATGGAGAATATGAACTCCGTCGTAGGCGGCGAGAATCGGAACGGAAATCTGATCGAGGAGGGTATTCAGCTTCCGGGGCAAGCCCAAAAACTTTCCGCCGGGGAGCGACGGCAACGAACGAACAAGTATCCGGACACTTCCTCCGTTCGGCAATTTGCGAAACACCCGACTCGCGCTCCGGAACCCGAGCGCCACATGTCTCGTTCGGGAACCCCCGGTCCAAACCGAAAGCACGGGCGACATCTCGAGAGCATCGGAGAATTCTCCGTCGAGTATGGATTCGTCTCCATAAAAGACGATTTCGACATCCTTTCTCGCGGGCTCTTCGAGCAAACGGAGCAACGATTGCGCGAATCCTCGCGCATAGACCCCGATTCCGCCCCCTCCACCAGCATGGCGGCCCAAATAGATCCCCAATCGCATTTCGAATTCACTACTTCATCTTCGGGTTTTTGAGAACCGGCGGGAAAGCGAATTCTCCTTGCAGCAACTTCCGGCAGATGAAAAAAAGTGAAGATATTCCTCCTTCGCTCCGGCGTTCTGGTGGTTTCAGTAGAGAGAAAACTATGGTCGTTGATTGTCCGTCTTGCCGCACGAAGTTCGCCGTTGATCCCGGACTGTTGGAAGGAGTCCATAATCCCCGGTTTCATTGCTCCCGCTGCGATCACTATTTTGAGGTGGGTCTCTCAAGCGGCGGTTCTTCGGACAGCAGTTCGCTGGGTGGCAGTCCGCCCGTCGATGAGGCAGCAAACCCTGAAGTGGAGTTCGGCGACTTTGGAATAGATTCCGAGATTCTGGACGAACCCGACACGACTCCCCTCGAACAGCTCTCGCTTCCTCTCGACTACGAAGGAGAAAGTGAATCACTCCCCTTTCCGTCCGATCTGTTTCTGGACGATCTCGAACACGAACCTCAGGCTGTGCACGACCGGGGCGCAATCCCCGGTGTCTCCGTTCCCTGGCCCTCTGAGCGAGGCGACGATTCACTAGAAACCGATTTGAGTGCTTTCAGCGACCGCGGACAAAACTTTTCGGCGATCGCAGCGATGCGTTCGAGCTCGGACGCAGCGACCACGATAAACACCGCTCGGTCCGGAATCTCCGCAGCAGCATCAATACCGAGCGCAATGAGAAGCCTCGACCGGCCCATGTTTCCTCAAGCGAGCGGCGTCCATCGCGTGATGGATTTTGATGAGCGTCCGCTCCCGGGCCGTGAAAACTGGCCCACGCGTGGCGCGGTGCCCTCTCGGGACTCCGGGCCGTCACGCGAAGAGCTCCCCACGAGATCGGTCAACTCGCTGCCATCTGCCCAATCAAGTCGTACTCCGTTCCGCAGTGCCGTAAGCTCGCTGCCTCTTGAAGCTTCCTCTTACGGGGTGCTCGCGCGACTCGTCCTGATTCCAATCCTTTTCCTTGGGGTTCTCTCGATATTTGGAGTTTATCCCGTGAGGGCTTCGGCTGTGGTAAGGGCCATCGAGGAGCGCGAGCCACTTGCACTCGTCGTCCCACCTCGACATCTCAGCGTGGACGATCTTTCCGCCGACATCCGCCCGCTAGAGAACGGCACCCGTGTTTTTGAAATTCGTGGACGCTTAAGCAATCAAAGCGAAAAATCTTTCAAGCATGTGATGCTGAAAGCAAGCCTTCTCACCGAAGACGGACAGGAAATTCGTTCGGTACTTTTTCCCGCAGCAAACCAGCTTCAAGGGACGGTCATTGAATCATTGAACGAGGAAACGCTGGAAGCTCTCGGAAAAAAATCAGTTTCTGCGGATACATCGATTGCGTCCGGCACGGCTTCAAATTTCCGCTTGATCATTGAAGAGCCACCGCCGTCTGCTTCACACTACACGGTGCGCGTGTTCGGCGCGGAAAAGGTGCCGTCCGCCGGGTCTTAGTTTCCTATTCACGAATACATGAGGATGATGAAACACCTTATCTGCGCTTTCTTTCTCGTATGTTCACTCACGACCTCTCGGAACGTCCTTGCCGACGATGAGTGCCCCTGTCCGATTCCGAAATCCACGAGCCCGTGGACATCAAGCGCCAGCTTCGGATTCAACATGGCGCAGGGAAACGCGGACACGTTTCTTTTGACCCTGGGTCCAAAAGCGACGTACGAAAAAGACGAGCATATCCTCAACATGAGCTTTGACTTCCGCTACGGCGAAGCAGATGACGAAAAGAATATTTCCGATATCAGGGGGTCGATCTCTTACAAGTACTTGCTGGACGATAGGTGGTATGCGCTCGTCGGGGAGGACGCCGTACGCGACGAAATTGCCACGATCGACTACCGGTCTATCTCCTACCCCGCTCTCGGATATTTCTTGGTGAAAGACGAGACGATGAAGCTCTCCGTCGACCTTGGTCCAGCCGCGACGTTTCAACGGCTAAAGGGAACCGGCGATGAATTCTTTTTTGCGTATCGCGCAGGAGAAGGATTTGAGTGGATTTTCGATCCGGACAACAAGAAGTCAAAACTCTTTCAGACTGCCTCGTATATCCAATCCACCGAAGACTCGAACGAATTTATCGTGAACGCAAAGCTCGGAGTGCAAGCGAAGCTTGCCGGTGCGCTGAGCATCTCGCAAACGATTGAAAATAGTTTTATTAATCAGCCGGCAGCAGGGAAAAAGAGAAATGATATTCTCGTGCTGACGGCACTGATTTTCACGTTCTGAACAAAGATCAGCGGTCGAAAAATGAGGTCCGGGAGGCGCGTCACCTCCCGGGATCGCACCATCCTCAAACCGCGCGTTTGAATTCCGGGGTCGCCTGCGTCTTTAAGATATCGCGAATCTCCGCGAGGAGCGCCTCTTGCGGAGTAGGAGCTGGTGGTGCACTCGGTGCTGCTGCCTCCGATTTCCGGAGCTTATTCATTGCCTTCACCACCATGAACATCGCCGCTGCGACGATCAAGAAATCGAAAGCAGTTTGCAGAAACTTTCCATAATTGAGCTTTACCGCTTCAACACCAGGAGCAGCCTCTTTAATGGTAAGAGCCAGTCCGGTGAAGTCGACTCCGCCGATCAGAACGCCAACGGGCGGCATAATGACATCGGCTACGAGGGAGCTCACAATCTTTCCGAACGCGGCCCCGATCACGATACCGATGGCCATGTCGGCAACGTTTCCCTTAACCGCAAAATCTTTAAATTCTTGAATCAGTCCCATCTTCTGCTCCGCTTAAAAGTGTTCGCTGAACCATTCAGTCATCCGAGTCTTCACCTTCTCGAGGACTCCCTTCCGCGTCGTCGCTCGAATAGCTTTCACTTCTCCAGTTCTCGCTCCGTAGAGTACGAGGCCGACACCCGTCGCAAATTGTGGTGAGTGAACGACGTCAACCAATCCTCCGACACCCGAGGGATAGCCAACTCTCACCGGCATGGAGAAAATTTGTTCTCCCAACTCGGTCATTCCTTCGAGAAGAACGGATCCACCGGTCAACACAATTCCCCCGACGAGAAATTCGTCGAAGCCCGAACGAATAATCTCCCGTTTCACGAGGTGGAGAATCTCCTCCATTCGCGGCTGGATAATGTCGGCGAGGAGGGTTCTTGGCATCACGCGCGGCTCTCTCCCGCCGGTCGAAGGAACTTCGATCGTCTCCGCACTCTGGACCAGGCTGCTTAACGCCACGCCGTACCGGCGTTTAATCTCCTCAGCCGAAGAGGAGGGAGTTCGCAGTCCCGCGGCAATATCATTAGTCAAGTGATTGCCTCCGAGAGGCAGGACCGCCGTGTGCTTGATCGCCCCGGCATGGAAGATCGTCACGTCCGTAGTGCCGCCACCGATGTCGATCATCGCCACACCAAGCTCTTTTTCTTCGGCGGAGAGCACTGCTTCCGCTGATGCGAGCGGCTCAAGAACGATATCGAGGACATTCAGTCCCACCCGATTCGCACTTTTTACAATGTTTTGCGCGCTGGTGACGGAGCCAGTGACGATATGAACTTTCGCTTCCAGACGAACTCCGGACATTCCCAGCGGTTCGCGAATTCCGTCTTGCTCGTCAACCACGTACTCTTGCGGCAAGATATGCAGGATCTCCCGGTCCATCGGAATCGCAACGGCCCGCGCGGCGTCGATGACACGTTCGACGTCCTTCGGAAGAACTTCCTTATTTTTGATGGCAACTATCCCGTGGCTGTTAAAGCCCTTAATGTGCGATCCGGCGATCCCGGCATAGACGTTTTGAATTTGGCATCCTGCCATCAACTCTGCTTCTTCGACCGCTCGCTGGATTGAGCTAACCGTCGCTTCAATATTGATCACCACGCCCTTTCGAAGGCCCTGCGATGGATGAGTGCCGATGCCGATGATGTCGATCTTTCCGCCGGGAGCGCGCTCGGCGACGATCACCGCAATTTTCGTCGTCCCAATGTCGAGACCAACAATGACGTCCGGTTTATTTGCCACGTAAGAACTCCTTCAACTGCATTTTTGAGCCGACACCGAATACACCAACGACGCACACCACCCGCCTTTGTTCGACAAAGGCATCAGCGCGCGCAAAGACTCCCACCCCCAGCTTCATGTAAGCTAAAGTAACGAAAACTTGTAGACTTAGTTGGGGCATCCTGCCAAGAGGAAAAGAACGGCAAGTTTAGCGAAGAACAACCTGGTTCTTGAACCGGATGTCAGCAATTTCAACAGCTTCCCCTCTTCGCTTCAAATCATCGGCGACCTTGGCGAGCCTCAGCAAACTATCTTTTGCGTCTTCATCGCTCTGAATCTGAAAAACCGCCCTACGAACAGGGAATCGTCCGATGGTTCCAGACCCACCATCGGAGAATGCTGTTACCAGCCCTCCCGACTTCGGAAGGAGAGTATAGCGTTCAACTTTCTCGGGCGCGCCTCCGGCTCTTTCGATGAAGCGAATCTGAACAACGGCCGCCTCCAGCCGATCACTTGTCTCAACACCTCGTAGCCTTGGCAACTCTAGACTCTCCATGATGAGTTGAGCGTTCGTGAGGGCGCTTAGAGCCTGAATCATTCTGCCCGTGCGGGAAACAATCCACGACTGGTCTTTCAACTCAGCAACGAGCCAGGGTTCGGCCTCTTCCAGAGATATCTCGAGGCGAAGCGGAAACAATGCTGTCCGAATCTTTGCTCGCTCGATCCACGAGAGTCTCTTCAGTCGTTCTTCGACCTCAAATGGCGAGATTCGCCACACCGGTGTCCCGACATCAAAGTGCGTGAGTCTTAGAATCTCGCCCTCTGAATGATATTCGACACCCCGAATCCGAATCTCGTTGTACGTCAGCATATTCGCAGCGATATCGGAGGTGTTCGAGCGCACGACGCGGGCAATTTCTTGCACCGCCTTCATCGGCTCCCGAAAATTTAAAGCAAAGGTGCCGCCGCGCAGAAGCACTGCGAAGAGTGTGACGAACAACAAAGCGAACGCGGACTTAACCAATCGCGTATTCCTCACCAGAAAATAATCTCTGTCTCGAGCGAGACTCCGAACTTTTCACCCACGGAAGTTTTCCCGTCCTCCACCAATTGCCGGACATCGGCAGCACGACCGCTGTCACCATCGCGAATCAACCAATTCGCGTGAAGCTCGGAGTAAACAATCGAGCCTCGACGTCGGCCCTTCATCCCCGCTTGTTCGAGGAGCGCGCCCGCCGCCGGAATGAGTGTATCCGTTCCTCCCGGATTCCTAAAGACAGAACCTGCAGAGGGAAACTGCAGCGGCTGCGTTCTTCGGCGATAATCGAGACAATCCTGCCGGAGAGAGGAAACTGCCTCGGGGTCGCCCGGCTGAAGCAGCAGCTCGGCGGCAATGACAATGGCAGCTGGAGGAAGCTCACAGCGCCGATATGTAAACTTTAGGTTGTCGCCGGAAAGCTCCCCTGGGGTGCCATCTTGAGACAGGAAGAAGATCTTCCTAACCACTTCAGAGATTGAATGGCCATGGGCGCCAGCGTTCATTCGCACCGCACCGCCCAAACTCGCGGGGATCCCGGCCGCAAATTCCAGGCCCGATAGTCCCGCCTGCGAGACGCGACGGGACAGCGACATCAGCGAGGCACCTGCAAACGCCAGCACGGATTCGGTTTCGCCAAAAACAGGCGCAGGTGTCTTTGAGAGCACGTCCAACTCATCGAAACTCTGAACGGACGCAGGAAGCGATAACGCTCCTGAGATTCCCCTTCCCAACCGGATCACCGGTTCCGCAAAAATTTCATCTGGAAGCACGAGATTCGAGCCGGCACCAAGAATTCTCGCCGAGACTCCACCCTCGTGGAACTCCTTCACAAGCCAGATTGCTGCACTCAGGGAATGCGGCTCCACCAACCGTGAGACGGATGCACCAACCGAAAATGTCGTGCAATGCTCCGACGAGACGCCGCTTCTTGAGACCAGTTCCTCGGGAAACTTAGCCTCGCCTTCTTTGAGGATGCGTTCGAGGTTATCCACGAGGCTACGCGAATTTGGATCGAGCAGCTTCAGCGATCTTGTGCCCGACCTGCGTGACTGAGCCTGCACCAAGAGTAAGGACCACATCTCCTGGGGAAAGCAATTTCAACAGCCCTTCCACCGATTGCTGGAGATCGGGGACGAATTGCACTCGGGGATGTTGAATAGCGGCCACGAGATTCTGCCCCGTGATTCCCGGCACCGGGTCTTCTCCAGCGGCGTAGATCTCCGACACGAGAAGTTCGTCCGTTTCCGAAAAACACGAAAGGAACTCGCCGAAGAGCTCGCGCGTCCGGCTATAACGATGCGGCTGGAAAAGCGTGAACAGGCGGCCTGGTTTCTGAACACCTGGTTCCTTCGCGAGCTCAGGAATCCAAGAACTCTTGACCGCCTTTAGCGTCGCGGCAATCTCTCGCGGGTGATGTCCATAATCGTCCATGACGAGAATCCCGCCGCCGCGAAACAGAACTTCACTGCGTCTTGCGACGCCCGCGAACTTCTCGAGCGCTCGTGCGGCCTCATCGGGGAAAACACCGAGTTCGATTCCCACGCCGATGGCGGCCAGCGCGTTACTCACCATGTGAGTGCCGATCATCGGGAGTGCAAAACGTCCGATCTCTTCGCCGCGAACGACTAACGTGTAGTGCGTTTGAGGCCCGTCGGGAACGATATCCCGCGCCGAGATCTCCCGCTCCGGAGAGAGTCCATAAGAGAGAACACGGCGCTTCAGTGAGCTGCATATTCTGGCCACGACGGGATCATCGAAACACGCGACCACCAACCCATAAAACGGAACGGAAGAGATGAACTGACGGAATGCCTCTTCAAGGGCACCGAATGTTCCGTAGTGTCCAAGATGCTCACTATCGATATTGCTCACGATACTGATTGCGGGACGAAGCATACAGAAACTCCCGTCGCTCTCGTCGGCTTCTGCCACGAGATACGAGCCGGTTCCCACCAACGCTCCGGTAACTTGGCTAAGGATTCTCCCGCCGATGATTACCGTGGGATCGAATCCTGCTTCGAGGAGAATCTTCGCGGTCATCGACGTCGTGGTCGTTTTTCCGTGCGAGCCGGCGACCGCGATTCCGTATTTCATGCGCATCAGCTCGGCAAGCATTTCGGCGCGTGGAATGCATGGGAGATTTCTCGTTTGCGCTTCGATGTACTCCGGGTTGTCCACTCTCACAGCCGAAGAATAGACGATGACGGTGGTGTTCTCCGGGATATTTCTCGCATCGTGACCAATGGATATCTTGGCACCCAAACGTTCCAGCTGCTCAATGAGCGGATTACGCTTAAGATCGGAGCCCCCAATCGAGTAGTCGAGATTGAGCAGCACCTCGGCAATACCGGCCATGCCGACCCCGCCGATGCCTATGAAATGAAGGTGTTGATTTGAATTGTACATCGCTCTCTGAATTACGCGGTCGAACTTCCCACGGCAAGACGGCAAGCGTGGGAAGTCTCATAAACATTACAATTCCATTACCCTTGATTTCCGCGGGAATTTATTCTATAAACGGCGCGGATTTAGCAAACAAGATTGGTAGACGTGAATTCTCTTGCTCGTGTTCAACCGACTCCGCTGAGCATCGGCCGAACATGGGTAGGAAGAGATAGCACCAGGTTTTTCGGGTCCTTCTTCCGTGGAAGACAGCGAATTACGTCACGCTGACTTTACCGCGCCGACTTTCTCGAGCTCCGCTGTTTTCCGCGGAGGAAGGACCTCTGGCGGGCTGATACAAGGAACACTGGGCTCGGAGTAGCCCAGTCGTTAGGCCCGTCGCAAAAGGATTCTCATGGAGGGTAGTACCATGCTGGTACTGTCTCGCAAGAAGAACGAGTCGGTGGTCATCAACAACGACATCGTCGTGACCGTGGTCGAGGTCCGGGGGGACAAGGTCCGCCTCGGCATCGTGGCCCCGAAGGACGTGCCGGTGCACCGTCAGGAGGTGTACCAAGCCATCTTGGCCGCCGCGGCGTCCAAGATGGAGATCACCGACGACCAACCCGCGAAGGAGGTGAAGCACGAGAGCACCACGCACTCGACGGACGGCACCACTGGCAAGCGCGCCACGAAAAGGAAGTCGCCGCGCAAGCCCAAGTGACCCAGAGGGTGAATGGTGAAGCAGCAGCCTAGGGCCGGATAGGGACGCTGCCTCTTACAAGGCATAGCTATCCCTTCCGGCCCGTTACGAATTTCAAGTTCACAAAATATTCGGAAGAAAACGGAAAATGCGGAATCGCTCCGATTCGGCATAGGCGCTCACAGAAGACAAAAAGCACGGCGAAGAGGCGGTCACGTTGACCGAAAAGAGGGCGAAAATCCCTCAAACCTCTTGCCGCTGACGACTCCAAATCTCTCAGTACCTCGTCATCGCCCAGCCGACCCAGAGAGTCGCGGCGATGAGGAACGAGAAGAAGACCGTGATCCCCAAGGCCGACCAAATACACGCCGACGCCGCCCAGACTTCGAGTGCCGCGCGCCACTCAGCTTCTTCGCGCGGCGAGACGGACGGGACGACCGGCTCCTGCGGTCGGCGGCGATTTCGCCGACTCGCAAGGAGAAATTCCAACCCATTTCGATTGCGTCGCATTTCAGGGCCTCCAACCCATGACAGAACCCCGGCAAGCACACTTGTGCCGGATTTTTTTGTGACCACCTCTCCCCGATAGACCGAACTCTGAAAATGACCTGGTCGAGAGTTATTCGTGGAGGAGGTCCTGTGACGACTTTTACTGTGGGTGATTGCGAATTCGGTCCCAATCGAGCGGTCCGAATTCAAGGAGGGAATTTATAGTAAAATCAGCGAGCGCACGGACTTCGTCTGCATGCTCGTGCTCGGGAACCGCAACGCAATACATGCCCGCTGCTTTCGCGGATTTCACTCCGGACGGCGAGTCCTCGAATGCAAGACAAGATTCCGGCGGAACGCCCAGTGAGCGCGCGGTGGTCAAATACACATCGGGGGCGGGCTTCCCGTGTTTTTCGTTCTGGGCGCTACGAATCACGTTGAAACGCTTGCGGATGTCGAGCCTGCGAACGACGGCATCGATCAGCGGAACGTAGGACGATGAGGCAAGACCAAGCGGAAGCGATTGTGCAGCAAAGAACTCCAATAATTCTTTCGCGCCAGGTTTCGCTACTCCATGCTGCAAGACGAGGTCTATCACCGTTTGAACAATTTCCTGCTCGACGACAACCAGCGACTTCGCAGCGGAATTTTGGGCCGTCCATGGAAATTGTTTGTGTCGAATCGAGACCACTTCATCAATTCGTTTTCCGATCGTATCTCCACACTCTTCGTAAGTCAGGGTCAGTCCCACCGTAGAAAACACCTGCATCTGTGCTCGGCGCCAAAACGGCTCTGAGTCGATCAGCAGTCCATCCATGTCGAAGATAATTGCTTGAATCATAGAAACGTTGGGACGTCAGCGGTTGAAGGGAAGAAGGTAGCTCGTCGCAGAATAGAATTCAATTCAGGTAGAGAGCGACATCTACCTAAATTGCTCCGCGTCTCTTTGCTTCGAGTCGCAGAACGAGGTGGTTCCTCCTGTTGTTCATAGGCGTACCGCCGTGTCCAGCGTGCGTGCATCGAGGCCCTCCGCGGCTGCCTCGTCCACCCACCAGGTGACGTTATCGTGGTGATGCAGCACTGTCGCGGGGAGGCCGATGTTAAAGCGCTTCTCGCCGAAGACTGCGGCGAGGGATTCCGCGCGGTTCCGTCCGACGGCAACCACGTGGACCTCTCGGGCGCGGAGCAGAAACTCCGGTCCGCTGGTCCATCCCCACCGCGGCACTTTTTCGCGAGCGCCCCCGAAGCCGGCCGCCCTATCGGCGATGGCCTCTTCGGTCAGCTTCACCGCACGCGCGCGTGCACCCGGCGGCGTCCCCGGCAGGTTCAATCCGTAGATTCCACTCACGTGCAGCTCCATGACCTGCACGTGCACGGCTCCAATTCGGCCGAGCAGTTTCTCGAACTGGCGACACGGGTGACCGTCGGTCAACGGATCCCCTGAGTCTCCGAACGGCATGATACAGTTTGATAGCGGGAGTCCGAGTGGTGACAGCAACGCCGCGCCGAGCTCGGACGCAGCGATACCGGTGGACTTTCCTTCTGGCGTCGCGTACTCCGATAAGCCCACGACACGCACGTTCGCGAGATCCGCGGTGATGACTCCCCGTTCGTGGAGACACACCACCTCGCGATACAGGTCAATCATTGCCGCGCCGTTGCTAGCACCCCACTGGAAGGGGCCTTGAATGGCGTTCATCAGCGTGACGAGGCGGGTCGCAAGACCCCCGCTCACCGTCAGCGAAGATTTGCCAACCACCAGCCTCGGGCGGATGGCGGCAGAAAGCTTGGTCATGACAAAAAGTCCTCAGGTAGTTATTCCTCCTTGTGGAGGGCTCGAGGGCACTCTCACGAAGAGGGCTGAATGCGGTGCCAGCCTACTGCGCGAGAGTACATTCGAAGGAAGGTTCCCGAGGTGAAAAACCTTTCGTCGCTCTCAACCCACATGACCGGAGAGGTCAGGTGGGCCGAGAATCAATTTCAATAAACGACAAGTTCAATGATCCAAATATCGACAAAGCGGCGGACTATAGAACGTTCCGGTGGGAAATACCACACACGTTACGAGACATTGCTGAGTGGAGAAATTTTCTGTGAGAACGTGAACTTACAAGATGACGGCGATCAATTTCTCGCTCTCGAATGACGCGTTAAGAAAGCTGGAACAGGCCGACTGCCGCGGCGCGAAGCAGAATAGACAACGATTTGGCGTCTCGGATCCTCCATTCGCGAATGGCAAGACTCACCTCAACCGAGGACATCGGGATGGACTCGATGATCTCGTCGTCATCCATCGTGCCGGCCTGCTCTGTGAGTCCCGTTGCAAAATAAAGGTATTGAACTTCATCACAGAAGCCTGGAGTTGGAACGAGTTGTCCGAGCTCCTGCCAAGAACTCGCCCGCTTGCCTATTTCCTCTTCAAGTTCGCGCTTCGCACATTCAAGAGGATTTTCGCCCTTTTCTAGGGTCCCGGCCGGAACCTCCAGAAGATAATCACCGATCGCCGGGCGGAATTGGCGAATAAGAATAAAACGGCCGTGCTCGTCTTGAGGCAGGACGACGACCGCCCCAGGGTGCCGGACAAGTTCAAAGTCCGAGACTCTGCCGTTCGGGAGCAAATGTTTTTCTTTGAAGAGTGAAATCTTCCGTCCTTTGAAAATTTCTTCGCATGAAAGAATCTTGTGATCCATCGCTCTCCCCTCGCGCTTCGATGATTTCAACCCCGGTGAGCTAAAATCAGCTTCCCAGTTTTACGATGGCATCAGCGATGACCTCGGCAGCACTCGCGCCAGGTACCCGAGAGGCCTCTCGCATCTTCGCCGCCCTTCTCCCCAGCTCGTCCGAATTTTCGAACATCCGCTGAAGCTCCGTCGCGACCTTCTCTTCGTAGCCGGGGTCTTGCTCAATTATTACCGCGCCGCCCATCTCGACCAGGTGCTTGGCGTTCTCGCTCTGATGCGCTCGGGCAATTCGAAGGGGTACAAAAATCGCGGGACGGCCGGCGGTGCTGATTTCCCAGACCGACATCGCTCCCGCTCGTGCAACGACAAGATGCGCCCTTTCGTATTGTTCAACTATGCGATCGGTGAAAGCCACCACTTCGCACCAAGGATAGTTCGCGTCTTTATAGGCCTGAGTGACTCGCTCAAGATCGACGGTTCCGGTTTGATGAAATATCGAAACGCCAAGATCTTTCAGTCGCGGGAGCGACGCGATAATTGCGGTGTTCAGCTTCACCGCCCCCTGACTTCCGCCCATCACGAGAAGCCTTAGTTTTTCGCCCGGGGCAGGAGGCCGCCACATGGAAAGCGTCCCGAGTTCTTTTCTCACCGGATTTGGCTGGAAGGTGATCTCGCTTTTTTTCCAAAACCCGGTCGCACCGGGCACCGCAAAGATTCTCGCTGCAAACAAACCAATTAGCTTGTTCGCAAGCCCCGCTTGAGCGTTTTGTTCCTGAACAACTACGGGTATCGCCCGAACTTTCGCAATCAAGGCAGGCGCGATCGAAGGATAACCGCCGAATACAATTACGACGCTTGGCTTAAGCTCATCAAAAACTTGCCGCGTCATGGCAAAAGTTTTCGGCAATGACCGGAAGAAATCGAGAAGGCCTCGCACACCCTTTCCGATAAACGGCACTGATGGAATCTGACGAAGTTTGAAGCCGGCGCCTTCAACCAACCGGTTCTCGATCTCCTTCCCGGATCCCACGAATAATATTTCATCGCGTGAAGCGGCACGCTTCTCTTCAAGCGCGGCCGCCACCGCCAAAGCGGGGACTATGTGTCCACCCGTACCGCCCGCTGCAATTATGACGCGCATTTAGGTCTCCTCAAGTCTCGATAATCGAAGGAGTACCCCCATCGCCCCCAGGTGAACGAGCATAGCGGTGCCTCCGTAGGCCACGAGCGGAAGCACGAGCCCCTTGGTCGGCAGCATGCCGAGAACAACTGCCATGTTCAGCACGGCGGGCACGACCATCAACACCGTGCAACCCAAGGAGAGGGCGGATAGAAAGGGGTGCCTCTCCAACCGGTAGGTAATCTTCAACCCTCGAATCAAGATGAGAAGGAACAGTCCGATAACGAGGAGCGCTCCGAAAATCCCAAGTTCTTCAGCGATGACCGCAAAGATGAAATCCGTATGTGCGGCTGGAAGGTAAAAGAGCTTTTGATGCCCCGCTCCCAGTCCCGCTCCCGACATGCCTCCTGAGCCCACCGCAATCAACGATTGAATGAGTTGATATCCAGCTTGTGAGGGATCATGAAACGGGTCCAGGAAAGTCACGAATCTCTTGAACCGATACGGCGTAAAAACCACTAACATCGAAAGAATAGAAATTCCGACGCCGCCGATAATGACCAAGTGTCTCGTTCGGCAAAACATCATCAGCTGACTAAAGACAACAAGAAGAATTACGACCGTGGAGCCGAAATCAGGCTCGGCCAAGAGGAGCGCGGCGAACACGGAAAGAATTGCGCCGGGCGTAAGCACTCCCGGGACGAACGAGCTCATCTTGTCGGAGTGACGGTTCACGTAGGATGCGAAATAGAGCAGTGTGGCGGCTTTTGCCAGCTCACCCGGCTGAAGGCGAAGCGGGCCGAAAACAAGCCATCGCCTGGCTCCGCCGGCAACATGCCCGATTCCGGGAATTAAAGTGATAGTAAGCAGGAGGATTGAGACAATAAACACGGGCGCGGCGAGTCTATAGAGCAGCAGCGGCGGAAGCCGAAACGCAAAGTAGAGAACGAGCCCGCCAACAAACACGTGCATCACGTGCTGCTTGATCATGATGCTCGAATCGCCGTGGAGCTGCCTCGACGCCACGGCAGTCGTTGAGAACACCATCAATATTCCGAGACTCACCAGGAGGATCGTGGCGAGGAGCAGCCAGATGTCGACGGGTCGGGAGGCGATTACTAAACCACGATTGTTCATCTCTCACCACAAACCAACGACATGCGAAAGAATCCACAACCCGTTTTTGCTCAAGCAACCTTTCGACGACGTATTCGAGTTGCGCTTTCGCCTGCCCTATCTCAATTTGAGCGTCGACAACGCCAAAATCGCCAGCACAATCGAAATTATCCAGCAGCGAACGATAATCTTTGGTTCCGCCATTCCCTTCAACTCGAAGTGATGGTGAATCGGGGCCATTTTGAATATTCGCTTCCCGCGGAGCTTGAACGATGCCACCTGGAGAATTACCGAAAGTGCTTCGACGACAAACACCCCTCCGGCGAGAACCAGAATGAGTTCCTGCTTCGTGATGAGCGCGAGCATGCCGATCGCGCCGCCGAGTGCCAACGCTCCGACATCTCCCATGAATACCTGAGCTGGGAATGCATTGAACCACAGGAAGCCAAGTCCTCCGGCCACGATCGCTGCCGCGAAAATAGAGAGCTCCCCAGCTCCTCCGACGTGAGCAATCTGCAAATATTCAGCGATCTTCACATTGCCCGTGACATACGCAAACACTCCGTAAGCAAACGCAACGGTCATCGTCGGGCCGATAACAAGCCCGTCGAGACCATCGGTGAGATTCACGGCGTTCGAGCTTCCGACCACGATCAATACGGCAAACGGGATGAACCACCAGCCCAAATCAAAAGTGGCGTGTTTGAAAAGCGGCACCGTCACTGCGGTGGAGAAGCCCGGCGTAAAAAAGAGCACCAACACGAAAAACAAAGCAACACCGAACTGCACCCGAAGCTTCATTCGTGCAGAGACTCCTTTGCTGTTTTGCACCTTCACCTTCAGATAATCATCCGCAAGCCCGAGCCCCGCATAACTCAGCATGAGGCCGAGGGTCGCCCAGATGTAGATGTTAGTGAGGTCCGCAAAGAGAAACGTGCTGACGGCGATCGCAAGGACGAGAACAACGCCGCCCATCGTCGGCGTTCCCTTTTTGCTCAAGTGTGTTTGCGGTCCGTCATCGCGTATCGGCTGACCAAGCAGCTTCGTCCGATACCAACGGATAAAGCGCGGCTCGAGAATCAGCACGAGAATTAATGTCAGAAGAAACGCGGACATCGAGCGGAAGGTCAGATACCGGAATACATTGAGACCGGTGAACTCCTCTCGAAAAAAATATAGAAGATGATACAGCATAGGTCATGCAGAACGTGCGCCAATAATCCGCCGAGAAGCTTTGGAGCTCCTTACCTGCTGCTCCGCAACTGCAGCGCCTCGCGGCAGACCTGCGCATCCAAAAATGGGTGTCTCACCCCGGCTACCTCTTGATAGTCTTCGTGGCCTTTACCAGCAACAAGAATTGTATCTCCAGGGCGGGCGGAGAGGATGGTCTGCTCGATTGCGGTTCGCCGGTCGACCTTAACGGTTTGACGGAATTCTCGCGGTTTCCGCTCTGATGCTGCGGGCAATGAAAAGCCAGGCAAAATGTCGTCAATAATCCGCTCGGGCGCCTCGGTTCTCGGATTGTCCGAGGTCACTACGGCTTCATCAGCCCAATCCCGAACCGCTTGAGCCATCAGGGGGCGTTTGCCGCGATCCCGGTCGCCGCCACAGCCGAAAAGTGTGATGAGACGCCCCGGGCAAAGGGGTCTCAGCGACTGCTGAACCTGAATCAGCCCGTCGGGCGTGTGAGCATAATCGACGACAACCGAGATATCGCACCGCTCAGGGGAGACGATCTCGATCCGACCCGGAACCGCCGGGACGTTGCAAAGAACCGATTCGATCTTAGAGAGCGGAACCCCGAGCGCAGAAACGGTCGTCACTGCTGCCAACATATTCTCGACGTTATAGGCGCCGATAAGTCTGTAATCGAGAGTGACTGTTTCTCCGTTTACTTCGCACGTCAACTTCGAACCGGATATTCGTAAATCTGCGTGAAGCAATCTGCTCGTCGCATCCCGCTTGGAATCACGGGAATAGGTAAATAGGCGAATGGTATTTTCTTCACCCACTCGTTTTGCAAGTTTCTCACCCCACGGGTCGTCAATGTTTACGATCGCCGACTTAGAAGGTTTTTCACTCTTCAAGAGCTCCTCGATGAACAGCTCTTCTTTCATCGCAAAGTAGTTTTCCATCGTGCCGTGAAGATCAAGGTGGTCACGAGTTAAATTCGTAAATGTCGCCGCATCCCAATGGATGGCGCGCGTCCGCTTTTGAGCGACTCCTTGCGAGGTAGCTTCCTGGGCAAATGCTTTCACTCCGGAATCTACGAGCTCGCGGAGAAATTGTTGCATTATGACGGGGTCGGGGCTCGCATTTTTCGTTTTCTGAAATTTGTCGAGGACTAAATATTGGTCAGCTTCACGCGAAAAAAGCTGATCGGGATGCGCGAGCCCGAACGTCCCCCCGTACGCCGCCGGAATATCAAGCCGTGACAGGATTTGAGAGATTATCCAAGCCGTTGAGGTCTTTCCGTTCGTCCCCGTCACGGCAATGCTGAGAAGTTCTCGGCTCGGCTCATTAAAAAATCGGGCCGCCGCCGCTGCAAGAGCGAAACGGGAATCGGATACGAACAGTCTTGGCAGGTCGAAGGATGACGGTAGGCTCGTTTGCTCCTGCATGATGAACGCCACGGCACCTTTCTCCTTGGCGACACCGATCAACGAGTGTCCATTTGCCTTTGCCCCCCGGACGCAGACGAAAAGCGCGCCGGGAATCACCGCCTCGGTATCATGAGCGATACGCGTAATTTCAGGATTCGGTGTCCCGGTTCCGGCAACAACGCCGGTCAAAAGATCGAACGCCTTTAGTGTCTCAAGAATCTCTGACAACGAAATCGACATTGAATTTGTCCCCTGAACTTTGACGTCCGGGAAACACTACTACTGCTTCCCGACGAAAATAAAGTGACGAATTCGCCGGGGGCTAGGCTTCTCTGGGATTTGTCATCAGATGCGCCAGAATGCGGTCCATCGCGCGTTGAAAGATGGGACCGGCCACCACTCCACCCCAGCGTGGGGTAACTTTTGGCTCGTCCACACCCACAAACATGATGAGCTTCCGGTTGACGCCCTTTTCCCGGCCGTCGACGAATCCAATGAAGGAGCCCAGTATCCGGTTCGGATCGTATCCGCGCCCACCGGCTCTCGCCTTTTGCGCTGTGCCGGTCTTCCCCGATACGTGCACACCCGGGATTGCTGCCTTCAAGCCAGTTCCATGCTCACTCTCAGTAACGCCCCGGAGAATGTCGGCGACCGTTCTCGCAGTTTGCTCTGAGAGAAGTCGGGTGCGCGGGACAGCACCGGAGGCGGGTCGCTTGATGAGAGTCGGAACGACCATCATTCCATCGTTTGCGAGAGCTGAATACGCTTGCACGAGTTGCAAAGCGGTAACGGAAACGCCTTGACCAAACGCATGCGTCGCGATGTCCACTTCAGCCCACTTGTCTTGCGCACGGAGAATACCTTTTGCCTCACCCGGAAGCTCCACACCGGTAGTCGCACCGAATCCGTAGTTCCGAAGAGCTGCCGAAAGCGCCCCCTTTCCGAGGCGCTGCCCCAATTTCGCCATGCAAATATTCGACGAACGAACGAGCACGTCAGAGAATGTTGCCTCGCCGACAGGGTGGACGTCGCGAATGAAATGTTTTCCGACACGATACCGGCCGGAACTTTCGCAATTCATTCGCTCACCCTCGCGAACGAGCTTCCGATCGAGAGCAATTGCAGCAACGAGCGGCTTAATGGTCGATCCCGGCTCGAACGCATCCTGGAGAACCGCATTTCGCATTTGTTCAGGATCCACGCCGTTTACGCCATTCGGGTCGTATTCGTCTGATTGCGCGAGGGCGAGAATTTCGCCGTTTTCAGCGTCCATCACCAGCGCAAATGCTCTCTTCGCAGCTGAATCCTTCGCTCCGGTTCTAAGTTCCTCCTCGACTATTCCTTGCACGAGGGAATCAATACTCATCTTAATTGAGCTTCCCTCATCACGTACGGGATCGGCATCACCAAGCGCATCCGCCAAATCTTCATCCGCTTCTGCGTCGGACACGAGATTGACTGCATTCAGGAGCTTACCGCGCGCATCGCGCCTGACGGGAACACGCGTGTCGTCCGCCGCGAGCACGGTATTGAACTGACGCTCGAGTCCCGACAACCCCGAACCATCACGTCCTACGCGACCGAGTATTTGCCCGGCGATAGTGCCTTGAGGATAAATTCGGGTGAATTCCTCCGCCGCGGAGATGCCGTTGGTGAGCAAGTCACGCACCGCTGGTTCTACGGCGATAGGTACCCCGTGGGAGAGCCAGACAAATTTTTTGCCCGAGGTCAATCGTTTGAATACCTCTTTCTCTCCAATAGGAAGAAGCGATCCCAACTCGCGCGACACGCCCTTCGGATCTTTTACCTTATGCGGATGCGCCGCAATCGAGAGCGATTTTATGGAAACGGCCAGAACCCTGCCCTGAGAATCATAGATCGTTCCTCGAGCTCCATGAACCTTCACTGAAGAGAGGTGCTGTTTCGATGCGATCTCGCTCCAACGAGGAAACTCTTTCTCTTGAAGATCGTAGAGTCGATAAACAACTCCGCAAGCGAGAAGAAAAATTCCGCCGGCGATAAGCCGAACGCGGCTACCCGGTTTGCATTCGGATTCACCACGGTCAAGAAAAGCCACAATTGAGCGTCCCCAGCCGCGGACGGGGAAAAATCTCGACAGGCATCTCGCATCCGTGCGGCCACGAAAGCTCCGTCCGGATAGTCGCTGCCCATGTCGCCAGGACTGAGAAGAATGCAAGCTCATGACGGTCTCCCCGGAATCTTTCGCACGGACACCGCGGTAGGAAGCGTCATGCCGAGCTCTTTTTTTGCTCTGGTGGATAGAATTCTTGGCGTGGTCAGCATCGCGAGTTCGGATCCGAGACGGCGAACTTCAGAATCACGATTCACGGCGAGCTGGCGGAGATTTTCAATTCGGTAACCGGTCTCGATCAATTCAACTCTCACCCAGAGATGAAATACGAGGGTCAAAAACAGAGCCATCGGTGGTAGGAGATTCAGCATCAGCGATCGTTCCGGTGCGTTAGACTTCGACTCCGAAGAACCCGGCCTCACGAACGAACGTTGGATTCTCCTCGGCGAAACCTGACGCAAATTCTGCCAAGAATCGCGTGGACCACGCTGAATTCTGGGGCTCTCCGAGACTGCTAAAGCTGCCGCCGACCTCATATCACCTCACTCCCACCAGCTTTTCTGAAAACTCTCATCCTCGCGCTTCTCGCTCGAGGATTGCTTTTTAGCTCCGCTTCTCCCGGTACGATTGCCGAAGGCGTCAGCAGCTTACCGGTTCGCACCGCTTCGCCACGAATCGGCACGCCCGGCGGCAGCTCGCCCTCCCGGCCCCAGGCACGCATGACACGCGCCACGACTTTATCTTCCAGCGAATGAAAGCTGATAACGAGGAGACGTCCTCCAGGCGCAAGAAGCGAAAATGCTTGCGGCAAGACACTCTCAATCGCTTTGGTCTCCTGATTCACTTCAATACGAATCGCCTGGAACGGCACCGTCGCTGGATCCTTCCCCGACTCGCCCTTTCGCCCGCGAGCTACGCGCCGACAGACGACGGCAAAATCTGCCGTCGTAACCAGCGGTCTGCTCCGAATAATTTCTGCGGCAAGCAACCGGTGAAGAGGAGCCGAAACTCCACCACGAAGAAAAATACGTTCGAGATCGCGCTGAGAACGATCGTTTAGCAGCTCCGCCGCCGTTTCTCCGCTCTCCCGGTTCATGCGCATATCGAGCGGTCCATTCTCCCGAAAAGAAAACCCGCGGTCGCCGGCATTCAATTGATCAGAGGAGATACCGAGGTCGAGAAGGATTCTATCAACTACTGGAGCGTTCCCTTCGAGATCGCTCGAACCGAAAGACTGACGCATCTGGCCTGAGAGCGACTCGAGACGGGCGGTTAACTCTGAAAAGTTTGCGTGGACAAGATGGTAGCGGCCTTGAAATTCCGACAGCCGTCGTTCTGCCCGCTCGAGGGCGACACTGTCTTGATCAAATCCAACGACAAAAGCTTTCTTGGCGCGGCGAAGAATTTCGATGGTATGTCCGGCACCACCAAGCGTGCCGTCAACGACAACCAGCTCCCCGCCCTTTTCTTCCAAAGAAAGCATTTCCAATGTCTCCTCAAGGAGAACCGATTCGTGAACGGTTTCCGTCATCGATCCACATCAAGAAATAGTGCAGGGTCTTCAAGGAGCGCTGCCTCCGCTTCCTGAAACACCAAATCCCAAACTCGTTTGTCCCAGAGTCGAAATCCGTGAACCGAAGAACTGAAAACAACTTCTCGCTCGAGTCCTGCGTAGGTGCGGAGATGCGGAGGAATGTTCACACGACCATTCGCGTCGAGCGGAACAACTTGTGAGCGAGAGAGATAAAAGTTTTCCAGCTTGCGAACTTGCGGATCAAAACGGCTTCGTTCTCGAAGCTTTTGTTCGAAGCGTTTCCACGAGGTCAGAGAATACCCTTCCAGACACCGAGCCCCGTCGGAGAGAAAATTGGTGAGCACGACGCTTTGATCTTCACTCTCTTGGAGCGCAGTCCGGAATTCAGCTGGGAAGCTCACGCGGCCCTTTTCATCAAGCGAATGCTGAAACACGCCGCGAAAAGCGACGTCGTCCGAAATCACCAGTTTTTCACTCTCTTTTTTCGAAACCACCGCGTTTCTCGAGCTGAGCGAAGATAAATTTCTCGGGAATCGACTCAGTCGTCATCCCACTTTGTGGCAAACTACTCCCACCATCTCCCATATTACACCACCTCAGTTTAGCAATCAATAGATATTTCAAGAGGTTAGCGTGGCAGCGCAGGGCGACCTAGACGCTATTACTTGGGGTTCAAAAAACCGCCGACCCAACATGCTGTGATTTTCTCGAATTCATGCAACACGCCGAATGAGCTTTCGCATAATCTGTTCGTCCCCGATGTGATGGACGGAATTTCCTTGACTTTGAGATCCTCCTCCCTCATATTCGGAAGCCCAATTTCAATACCCTCGGTTTTTTGTGCGGTTCTCCTTCTCGACTCAATTTCGGCTCTAGGTCTCTCCTAGGCGAAGCTGATTCAGAGAGATTTACGGAGAGTCCACACTTCATTTTTCCGGCTGTTTGCCGGCATTCAACAGGTTTTTCGTTCAGATAGTCTTTCCAGAAGCGATTCTGGGACGCCGTCGGGACGGGACGCGAGCTGGCCGATTCACAGAAGCGCCACTCGAGAAAATTTGAAGTGAGCACGAATTTTAACGACGCAGTTAATAGAACGAGGGCGAAAGAATGAAACTTTGGTCAAACGGCAGTGTTCCCCGGTCAGCAGGTGGATTCAACCCAGAGCGTCGGCTTCTCGCTGCGGTGCTCCAACGCGCAATCACCGACTTCCTCTCAGGAGAGGGAGAGCTGCACTCATCCGCGAAGGAGTGGATGTATGGGGAAGACGATCCGAATGAAGCGTTTGGCTTTAGTTACATCTGCGAAGCTCTTGATTTTCACCGCGAAGAGCTAAGAAAGGCAGTCATGCGCCAGTACGAGCGTCAAGTTGCCACCGGAGACGTGCTTGTTCCGACCGGAGCAGACGTTCCTTCCGAGCTCATCGCTGCCTAAGTCCTCGCCGAGCCAATCGGACGAGCAACAAGCCCTGTGCATCCGCACGGGGCTTTTTTTGTGCTTTTTTCCCGTGTGAGTACGCCGCTGTGCCTCCCAAGTCTCGTCCCAAGGGACGCGCTTTTCTCGGGGGAGTTTCAACCACCGAGCTCCGCATGAGTGAAGTCCGGGGCTCGCATTCTCAGCAAATTTTCATTGACGGTGCTTTTCGCAAACGGTTACAACTGCTCCATCATCACCACAGTTGTTTTCGGATTCGGTGAGTGGGAGTGTTGTGACTTCAGAAGATCCAAAAGAGATCTGGGCCTGCATCCTCGAAACGCTTGAGGACACTCTTCAGCTGGGCTTCCTTGAAGAGGCCCGCTACGTTACCAGCGTAACGAGAGAGGATAACACTCTGATTCTCACGATGCAGAGCGATGGTGCCTACCGGTTCTTCTCCGACACGAGCAATCAAAACAGAGTCGTCATCCTCGCGAAGCGGGTCGGCACGATAGATTCCGTCCGCGCCGTAAAAGAAGAATAGTTCCCTGGCGCGCGAAGCGCCGCCGGAAAAAATAGCGGCGTAGCGCCCAAAGAAATCTCGACCCATACCCTCGTTCCCACCCACTCCAGAAAATTAAGCCAGCCATGGGCGGTGGTGATTTGCGGTGGGAAATTGCGGTGCAGCAAACGTAAAAGAGCGGCGAGAAGCGGAGTTTGCTACTGCAAACGCTTGTCACGCCGAAGCTCTCGCGAAGGCGGAGAGCACCGCAGCCGCTCTTCCAACGAAGAGCTACGCCAAAAGTCCCCATCACAAAAAACAAAAAAAAGCCCCTTGTCTGGGACAAGGGGCTGAAACTGTCGAATCTTTCGATTCGCTCAGCGTTTTCTCGGCCGCCGAATTTTCTTCCACACCACCACCGAGCCCGATGGATTAACGGACTTCGTGTGAAGCGCCGCTACATAACGGGCCAGCCCCAATCGCAGATATTGCGGCTCGATTCCGAGCGCACGGCAGACGTTGTCGAAGCTAAATACATAGGACTCGTCGACCGTCTCAACCCAGTCGATTGATTCCGAACGCACCGATTTTAAAGCGATGACATTGCTCGCGGCTTTTGTTTGTGAGAGCTCCCGCACCGCGCGGCTCTTGTCATTCAGATACGCTTCGATTCCATCAGAAAGAATCGCTGCCATCAACCGGCGTTCTCCTCCGAGAAGTCCCGTGTCGTCAGTGTCGTGGAATTGGGACGGCAGCATGACATCCGGCTCGAAGTAGGTCTCGTAGATATCCGAGGAAGTTGTTGTATCTTGAAGCGCCAGATTGCCCACTTGATTCACGCCCACCTTATTCCACATAGCCATCCTCCTACTGGAAGCGTTCTTGTTTGTGGGCTCACGCTAACATCGCCAATAGAAAAATCCAGGAAATTCTCTAGAACGAGTATTCAGTCTGTGAAAATATTTTTTGTTCCGTTCGCTTGCGTAGCGTGGAATGATGGGACTCCGCGTTTTTGAGATATCGACGGCCCACCGTCGACACTTCGTGTTGTTCACTCAGACCGCGAGCTTAGCCATCACATGCCATCGAGATTTATCGTCTCGGTAAGCGGCGGACGCAGTAAGCGACGCTTCGCTTCTTCAGCACGAAATGCCAGCTGCCGGTGTGTCTCGGTGAGTCGTGAGATCTGATTGAGATTCTCGGCCGCCTGCGTGATGAGACGCGCGGCATCACCCTCTGCGGCACCATCAAGAATGAGGAGGCTTCTGAATTGATGCCAGTCGTCGCACTGCAGCCACACCAAAGCGGTGTGCGCAGCAGCAGGAACGATCGCTGCCGGCTCACTTCGGCCGGGCATGTTGAGATCGTTTATTCCGTCGAGAATTTTTCGGATCTTTTCGATTTCGTCTTTCTGAAGCGGGCTCGTCTTCGTTCGAAGGTACGTTCTATGCGGGTCGGCGCAAATGGAGGCAACGATGGAGACGAGCTGCTCAACCGAAGGCTCGGCAAAGAGGCCGGATTCGATGATCTCTCCGAGCTCGAGTACGATGTTGGTATAAAGGTTTGATGCCCAACTGCCCTTGTCGGACAGACTATCCCCGTGCAAATAGCCGAGGGTCTGAAGTCCGCGGAGAGCATCCTCGAGAAGGACGGTTTGACGCTTTTCAAGGAAAACACTTTCCCGAAGCATTCGGCGGATGCGCTTCAGGAGGCGCTTTTCCTCTCGTGCGAGCGTCACCCCAGGAAGCGAGTCGCTTTCTTCGCCGCCTTCCAGTTCGCCGAGACCCTGCTCTTTCAATTGTTTGTCGAGCAGGTTTCTCAAATGAGGGGAGAGACCGCCGCGGAGGTCTTCAGCGCTCTTCCGAACAGCGTGGGCTTGCTTCCTGTCGAGAAACGCCGCGAGGCTCCGGTCAACGGTGTATCGAAGTCCGTCGACATTTCGGTAACGAAGGAGATTGAGTACCGTGCTCGCGCTCGGAAAATAAGCTGATTTAAGCGGTTCAGGTGGACGTTTCGAGATATCGAGGACGGCGCGCGGATCGCAGAAACGAGACGGAGCAACCAAGCAGAACCCGACCGTATCTCGTCCACGGCGTCCCGCCCGACCCGACATCTGCTGAAACTCTGCTGCGCTCAGATTTCGGTATCCTTCGGCTCCCCGTCTGGAGTGTGCAGTTATGACGACGCTCCGCGCTGGGAAATCTACACCGGCAGCAACTGTTCCCGTCGCAACGAGGAGCCGCAGCAAGCCGGCCGCCATGAGCTCTTCGAGCAGCAATCGCCATACGAGAAGTTGTCCCGCGTGGTGTGCGCCGATTCCCGTCGTGATGAGCGATTGGTATTGAGGGTGCGACGTGATGAGCTCGATGTCGATCTCATACGCCCGAATGATTTCCTGAACTTTGAGATGAATTTCGCGCTGAGCCGCAGGCGGCATATGCAAGCGCTTGTTATTGAAAGATCGCTCAGCATCCGTATCGCACTGACTCCGTGCCGTACGAAACACGATAGCTGGCAGGAGATTATGGCGGCCGAGTTCTACGAGAACCTGGGCGATCGGGACTTGTTCTCTCATGACCCACGCTGCCTGCGGGATCGCCGCTGTTTGCCGCCCCCACCACCGCCTCGCCCGCCGCGAGCCGGATTGAAGTTTCGCATCCTGGGGCGATGATCAGCGTCGCCGCCGTCAGAGCACCATCGCGCGACCTCCGGATACAGACCGCCGCGAGTCTCCGCCTCTACGGTTTCGCTGAGCGGAATAACTCCGAGGTCTGGGTGGAGAAAGCCAAAGCGAAGCGGCACCGGGCGTTTTTCAACCTGAATAATCTTCACCGGTTTTCCACGAACCTCTCCGATCCAATCCGCAACTTCTTCGGGATTTGAAATTGATGCCGACAGCATCAACAGCGTGGAGTTTCGCGAAGAGAGCACGATGCTTTCCTCCCAAACCGGTCCTCGCTGCGGGTCGGCCAAATAATGAAGCTCATCGAGAACCACGAGAGAGTAATTCTCCGAATACCCGTAGAGCTCATTTCGATAAATTTCGGTTGTCGCAATAACTATCTCCGCATCTCCCTCAATCTTCCGATCTCCGGTGAGCAACCCCACACGATAGGTAGGCTCGAAGAGACGCTTCATCTCCGCGTATTTTGCGTTCGAGAGAGCTTTCAGAGGCGCGGTATACACGGCTCGCTTTTTTTGCTCGATAACCGCACGGATGGCTTCGATGGCAATGAACGTTTTTCCCGCACCGGTGGGAGCAATCACTAATGTGTCCTGCTCTCGTTTAAGGCTTTCAATTGCATCAAGTTGGAACCTATCCGGATGGAAGGCCTTTGCTTCAGGCACCCCCAAGCCCTCGAGTAGTCGGTCTCGGGCTTGAAAAACCTCTCTTTTATGCAGACTCATTTCACGGTGCTCTCAACTGTTCGAACGCTTCCAGATAGTGACGAGTGCATGTCCTCGGCGCCGAATTCGGAAAAATCGAATCGGGTAGCCAGGAACTTGGTCACTTCAGCCGGAGCCTTTGCTTGAATTTCTAAAGGATGGGTATCCGAAACAATCCGCCCTTCGAAGAGCGCGAGAACGCGCTGAACTCGAGGCAGGAGACGGCGGATATCATGACTGACCAAAACTACGGTGGGACGATATTTAGCGTGCAGCTCCGCAATAAGATCCATGATGACTACTGCGGCCACCGGGTCGAGTCCGCCGGTAGGATCATCAAGGAGCACGAGCCGTGGCTTTGCGACCAGCGCTCGGGCAAGTGCGACGCGGCGCCGCATTCCACCACTTAATTGGCCGGCGTGTTTTTGATAGGCCTTCCCGAGTCCAACTTCCTCGAGGATTTCATAAGCGAGACTGCGCGCATCGGAATGGTTCGGACGCACATCTTTCGGAAGGTGGATCAGAGGAAACGTTACATTCTCCAGCACGGACAGCGAGTCGAAAAGAGCACCCTCCTGAAACAAAAATCCGACGGATGATTCAGGCCTCCCGTCTTCGCGTCCGGCTTCGCCGGTGGTCGGCTCGAGAACTTGGCCGAGAATCTTCAAAAGGACGCTTTTTCCCCCGCCGCTTGGGCCAACCAGCCCTACGATATCACCGTCCGGAATCGAAAATGATACATCACGGAGGACCCAATCATCTCCGAACGACTTTGTTACCCTTTTGACAACTAACATTTGCTCGTCCTACGAAGCCGTCATCCCACTCAATTCCCCACTTTCTACTCGGTCCGATGAAGACCGATCACGGCTCGCGTAATCTTCGCCTGATGTGCCGTCCTCTGGTTCGCCAGACTCCGTTCTGTCACCCCGAAGATCTTCCGTCAAAAGAAACGCACCGCTCAGCAAATCCTCACGGAATTGTTCTAAGACCGCGGAAAACTGATCCAAGTCGGAGGAACAACAAAGATCGCGCCGAACTTCGGCGGCTCCACGAACACGCCGAGTTACCTGCGAACAGAGCTGTTTTAAACGGCCGAGCGCGGCCTTTGCCGGCATCTCTTCAAGAAGCATGTCGCGAAACAAACACAACACCTCAGCAGTGGCGACAGGCGGCGGTGAAGTAAAGGGAATATTCTCGAGACCCGCTCGAACCTCAGAAAATATCCAGGGATTGGTTAACACTGCCCGGCCAATCATCAGGCCGGACACGCCCATGCCGAGTGATCGCCCCGCCGATTCGGCCGAAATTACATCGCCGCTGCCCACGACCGGAATGCCAACGGCCTCTGTCACCGCCTTCACGACTTGCCAATCGGCTTCACCTCGATACATGTCCTGACGGGAACGGCCGTGTACCGCGAGCATTTGGACACCCGCATCTTCAGCAATGCGCGCTATCTGAACGGCATTTCGGTTGTTGTTATCCCAGCCGGCACGAATTTTGAGCGTTAAGGGTATAGATACGGCCGCTCTAACGGCAGCAAGCAGCTTCCCGAGGTGTTCGGGTTGGCGCATGAGCTCGCACCCGCCCCCGCGTTTCACGACTTTGGGGACCGGGCAGCCGGAATTGATGTCGACGATGTCGGCGCCGGCTTGCTCGACCATCTTCGCGGCCTCGACCATTCGCTCGATGTCGTAGCCGAAGATTTGAATTGAAACTGGCCTTTCGGATTCGCGGTATCGCATCATCCGGAGACTTTGCTCGTTTTTCCGGGTCATTCCCTCGATGCTGATGAACTCCGTCACCACGAGGCCGACAGCCCCCGGATTTATCTCCTTAATGAGCCGTCGGAAACAGCTATTCGTCACTCCCGACATCGGAGCGAGGATCAAATTCGGAAATACATTGACTCCGGCGATGCGGAATTCCTGGAGGGATGGCATATCTCGCAGTATTACCTAAAGAATCCCCGGACACAACAACCGGGATGCCGCAAGGAACGGTTTCCGGGCCCCCTCACTCAATATGGGGCCGAACAGCGGATGCAGCCTCCGGGGTTATCCCCCACTTCGCCGCTTCCGAAGGTCGAGACACCTTCTGACCTCCTGCGCGAGCTCCTCGACGGCAAAGGGCTTTCTCAAGAGTCCAAGGCCGCCGTTATCAAGGATCGCCCTCGTCCGCGAATCACTCGAGTAGCCGGAGGCGATGAGCACCCCGGTTCCGGGGTGAATCTCGATGAGTCGTTCGAAGAGTTCCTCGCCGGACATTACCGGCATGATCATATCGATGATCACCAAATCAAAACTCGACGGGTCTTCCTTAAAGATACTCAAAGCTTCATCACCGGACGGAGCCGCCACGACTGAGTATCCAATATGTTCCAAGCTTCTTTGCATGATGATGCGAACCGGATCTTCGTCATCGACGACCAGGATTCGCTCGGTCCCACGAGGCAGTTGCTCATTCTTGGGTTGAGCGCTCCCCACCTCGCTCGGCTTTTCTTCAACTCGGATATCTTCGCGAACAAGCGGGAGAAACACTTCGAAGCAGGTCCCTTGCCGCTCGATACTGTCGACGCGAATCACTCCCTCGTGCGACTTCACGATGGAATGGACGATGGCAAGCCCAAGCCCCGTCCCTTTCGTTTGTTTGGTCGTGAAGAACGGTTCGAAAATACGCTTCAAGACATCGGGGGCAATTCCCTCTCCGTTGTCGCTGATTCGAATGAGTGCGTAGGCTCCCGGCCGAACTCCTTTTTCACGGCAGAAATGCGGGTCGTCGATAACGCCGCTTCCTAGCTCGGCTCGAATCTCACCGCTCACCGGCATCGCATCCCGTGCGTTTACGAGAAGGTTCATCACGATTTGACCGAGCTCTCCTTCATCGCCAAAGACGTAAACCGGGAGCTCCCCGAGATCGACTTGAAGGAGAATTCCCTCGGAAAGCGAAACCTTAAACAGGTTTGTGGCCGACAGCAGCACTTGGACGAGGTCGACAGGTTTTTGCTCAGTTTGGCGGCCCCGAGTGTGCTCGAGAATCCTTTGCGTGATAAGCGCGGCCCTCCGGGCAGCATCTTCAATGGCGACGACCGAGTCCTCAGCACTCGCATCAACCGCGCCACTGACCCTCAAAAAGGAAACATGTCCGAGAATCCCGGTGAGAATATTATTGAGATCATGCGCGACCATACTGGCGAGGACGCCGAGCGCCTCCAGGTTGCTTTTCCTTGTTTTCCGCACAGCTCTCTCCGATGACAAACTAACAAAAGAGCGATCGCGTTCCGCCGGTAAATCGGCCTGAACCTGGGCGAATCCTCCGATCTCCGCGGATTAAACAATCGTCAAAATCCCGCTTGTAAATAGTAACAGCAAGAAAACTTGTTGCAAAAGGCAAATGTTTTCCCTAACTAAGCCACAAGGACACAACGAGGTGCGGTTGGAAGCAGACATCCGGGTAGTTTAACGAATGAGAAATTCACCGGATAATGCGGAAAAAATTGTAACGGGCAACATCGCCAACAATCTCAAGCAAACCATGACTAACGACAGCTTCGAAGTGAAATCAGGAAGCGAACTGATGCAGGGAACCGTAAAATGGTTCAACGACGCAAAGGGGTTCGGCTTCATCGAGCATGTTAGTGGCCGAGATGTCTTCGTTCACTACTCTGTGATTGAAACTGAAGGCTTCAAGACGTTGAAGGACGGAGAGATCGTGCAATACTCTCTCGCCGAAGGCGACAAAGGCCTGCACGCGGCTCGAGTCATTCGAGATCCGGCCGTCGTAAAAAGCGCGATGAAAGCCAAACAAGCTCAAGATGGCGAAGAGATGCCTGAGCTGGAAGTGGATCGGATTTCCGAGCACCGTCTCGCGGACGAGCACTCCGATTCCGGCGTGTCGGGTTCATCCGAGTCCGGCGCTGAACAATCGCCTGCTGAGCACAAAAACGAGTAGCTATCCGCGACCCGTTCCATTTCGTGCAACCAAATCTTCGAACAGAATTTTTGAGCTGGCGATAAGTGGCGTGACGACACGTGTCCGGTTACTTTCCAATAATTATTTATTGAGAGCAAAGAGGTAGGCAGTGAGCGGTCTCTCAAAAGCACAAATCTCGCGAGTGGAGCTCGTCTCGTTTCTTAACGAAAGTCTCAAGATCCACACCATCAGCGATAGTTCGCTGAATGGTGTTCAGATTGAAGGAGCCGACGTCGTCACTCGAGTTGCGGTAGCTGTTGATGCCGGACTGAGTGTGATCGAGGAATCAATCTCGGCCGGCGCGAATTTCCTCCTCGTGCACCACGGACTTTTCTGGGGCGGTCAGCTCCCTATAATCGGAAACACCAAGAAGCTCGTTGCGGCAGCGCTCCAGCACGGTCTCACTCTGTACGCAGCGCATCTGCCCCTCGACGCTCACACCGAGTGGGGCAACAATTATCTTGTGGCTCGAATGCTCGAGCTCACCGACCTCCGGTCAGCTATCAAATACGAAAATTGCGAAATCGCCTGTATCGGGAGGAACACCGGGAAGGCCACGCTCGACGGTTTAACGGAGAAATTATCCACGCTTCAGGGCGCCCGACTTCCATTATTGTCGCTCGACTTCGGACCAAAGGTGCCGGAGAACGTGTGCATCGTTACCGGCTCGGGATCAGACGCCCTGTGGAAATTCGCCGAGGCGGGTTTTGATACTCTCGTGACTGGCGAGCCTCGTCAATTAGCCTTCCACTTCGCGAAAGAAAACAAGCTGAACGTGATATTCGGGGGCCATTACGCAACGGAAACAGTCGGCGTTCTGAAAATGGGAAAAGTAATTGAAAATCGTTTCGGAGTTCCGTCGCAATTTATCCACCAACCTACCGGTATCTAGGAAAGCTCAGGATAAACTCGTCTCCCCTGAGAACGCTCTCCCTGCTTCACTCTCGGCCTGCCTGTCTCTGCTTTCCAGAGTTTTCTCTCCTCGACTTTCGCTCCATCAATCGTAATCAGCGGCGCCTTCAAAGATGTTTGGGCGGGGACGGGGGAAGGCCGTTGCAAAAGATATGCTTTTGTTGTGAAACGCTCACGACAACGATTTTGAGACCATTCGTGTTCTCTAAATTATCGTCGGAAGCGAACGGCCCTGTTGATGAGGGCTTTGGAAAAGCGTCAGATCTACCCCTTAACCAAAGTTACGCCATGAAATATATCGATGAAGTTGAACTCTCCGGAAAACGTGTGGTCATCCGTGCGGACTTCGATGTCCCCCTCGACGAAAACGGAAAGGTCGTGAACGACACACGGATCGAAGCTGCGCTCCCCACGATCCGGCTCGCGCTTGAGAAAGGAGGGAAAGTCATACTCCTCGCTCATATGGGTCGTCCGAAGGGACGAGATGAGAAGCTGAGCCTCCGGTCGGTTCTCCCTGTCCTGAGCGAGCGGTTGGGATGCAAAGTTGAATTCGGAGATGATTGCATCGGAGCCGATGCCGAATCCAAAGCGGCAAAGCTCTTGCCCGGAGGCGTTCTTCTTCTTGAGAATGTTCGGTACCACGGCGAAGAAGAAAAGAACGATCCTAAATTTGCCGAAGCGCTCGCGAAACTTGCGGATGTGTATGTGAACAACGCATTTGCTACGGCGCACCGTGCTCACGCATCCACTGCCGGAATTGTGAAGTATGTGCCGATCGCGGTGGGCGGGCTCACTCTGAAAAATGAGCTCTCTTATTTTGCCAAGGCGTTTGAGAACCCTGCTCGCCCCCTTGTCGCAATTTTTGGTGGCGCGAAAGTCTCAACGAAAATCGACGCCATTCGGCATGTCGGAAAAAAGGCAAATCGCATCGTGGTCGGCGGAGCCATGGCAAACACGTTTTTCGCGTCACGCGGGTTGAACATCGGGAAATCGCTCTACGAGCCGGAGGCAGTTCAAACCGCCCGGGACACTGAGAAGATGCTCGGTGACCTCGGCTGCGAGCTGCTTCTGCCTGTCGACGTCGTCGTCGGTGACAAACTTGCGCCGGGAGCCAAGGTTCAGACGGTCGACGTCCGCTCGGTGCCTGCGGATATGATGGCCCTCGATATTGGGCCAAAGTCGATCGAACTCTTTAAGAGCGGGATACAGGACGCAAAGACAATCATCTGGAATGGACCGATGGGTGCCTTCGAGACACCAGGATTTTCAGCGGGGACTCATGCAATCGTGCACGCTCTTTCGGAATCGCCTGCCCTGACCGTCGTCGGCGGTGGAGATACAGACCTGGCTCTTGAGCAGTGCGATGCCGCAGAGAATATGGACTATGTCTCGACCGCGGGCGGCGCTTTCCTCTGCCTCCTCGAGGGGGCTCCCCTTCCGGCGGTTGACGCGCTGAAAGCAAAGTAGAGCCGTCGGTAATGCCTCAGTATGAAATTCTCCGGTGCTCTGGTGCTCTGTGTGGTTCGTTATCAATAAGAAAAATGAACCACAGAGCATCGGAGCACCGACGAAAAGGCAAAAAAATCCCAAATTTAAACTAAGACACCACCGAGCGGTCTGCTGCCCTCGGGCAGGCCACCCCTAACGCCGGGTCAGAAGAATTCCCATTCTGGCCCGTCTAACTCGCTAAAGGGTCGGTTTCCATCGCCCGTTCCCAGCTTTCTAGACCTAAAAATGTACATTTTTGTGCTGACCTTCGGGCTCTACTCTGAGCTTTGTCAACTAACCCACGACTTAACCTCCTCTAATTAATAAGAAATTTCTCCTGCACAAAAAAGTGAAGGCACGCATCAAAATAACTAAAGTTTTCCCCCAATCTGGCCGTTTTTGAACATTAAGAGCCAGAGGGCAACAGACAAGCCCCGGGGAGGAATAAATGGAATCGATGATAAACGAAAAGAAGAACGAAGAAGTAAAGAACGAAGAGCTGAAGGCTCCTGAAATCAGAGGTTCCGTCCGGCCACGCAGCATGACGATGTTGAAACTCGAATGGGTTGCGGAGCGAGTGAGAAAACTCGAGCGAATCCGCAAACAAGTAGAGGCCGGCACATACACTGTGGATTCCAACTTAGTGGCGAAAGCCCTGCTCGGAATAGAATAGATTTGCGACGGAAGAAGCTGTTACTCCTTATCCCCTCCTCACGGGCCCGGTTGACCTCAACCGGGCCTTTTTTTGTGCGCGCATTCCTTGTGGGTTTGCCGCTCGAAGCGAGGCCCACGGAGTAAAACCTGCTCACCTGTGAGAACCGGACGATTCCGGGCTACGCCACATTCTCGTTGCTCCCTACATCCCTTCCCCCCACAATAAGCATCCAAAACGGGGGGCCTACAATGACCGTTCTTAAATCCCAGCTCAACCGAAACTCCGAGGACTTTCTCGCGCGTGCTGACGCCTACGCCGCGCTGCTGAGGCAGCTTTCCGAGCTACAAGTCCGCTCGTGGCAGACCACCTCCGCCGAAGCTCTCCGCATCGCAGCGGGTCGGAACAAGCTCCCGGTCGAGCAGCGAATAGAATCGCTCATCGACCACGGCTCTCCCCTCCTGCCGCTCGCTCCTCTCGCCGGATATCAGGTGGATGGCCAAGAAGAGCCGGGGGCGGGAATCCGGACGTGCATCGGCACAATTGCGGGTCGGACCTGCATGATTGTCGCAAATGATCCGGCGGCGAAAGGCGGAACTTATTTTCCCCTCACCGTGAAAAAACATCTGCGGGCGCAGGAGATTGCACTCGAGAACCATCTCCCGTGTGTTTATCTCGTCGACAGCGGTGGAGCATTTCTACCACTTCAGGATCAGGTGTTTCCAGACAAGGAGCACTTCGGCCGGATTTTTTACAATCAAGCGATCATGAGCGGGAAACGGATTCCGCAGATCGCTGTTGTCCTCGGATCTTCGACTGCTGGCGGAGCTTATGTCCCAGCGATGTGCGATGAGACCATCATGGTTCGAGGGAATGCGACCGTATTTCTCGGCGGCCCGCCCCTCGTGAAAGCTGCGACGGGAGAAGAGGTCACCGCGGAAGAGCTTGGGGGTGCAGAGGTCCATTCGAGGAAGAGCGGAGTTTCCGATCATCTGGCAGAGGACGAGCAGCATGCCCTCCGCCTCGCCCGCTCCGCTGTGGCGATGCTCGGCTCAAACGATCTCGCACGGATGCAGCCCGAACAGAGCGCAGAAGATCCGCTCTATTCCCCGAAGGAGATTTACGGACTTCTCGGCGACGATCTGAAGAAGAACTTCCCGATGAGAGAGCTCCTCGCCCGGCTCGTGGACGGCTCGCGACTCCACGAATTCAAAGCGACGTATGGAGAAACGATTATAACCGGCTTTGCCCATATTCGAGGATACCTCGTCGGCATCATCGCAAATGATGGAATTCTCTTCAGCGAATCCGCACTGAAAGCAACTCATTTCATCGAGCTCTGCAATCAACGAGGGATTCCACTCGTTTTTCTCCAGAACATCGTCGGCTTCATGGTCGGCAAAGACTATGAGCATGAAGGCATCGCCAAACATGGCGCCAAAATGGTGTCGGCAGTCGCAACCAGCCGGGTGCCGAAATTCAGCATCATTGTCGGAGGAAGCTTTGGTGCCGGAAACTACGCCATGTGCGGACGGGCCTACGCACCTCGATTCCTCTTTACGTGGCCGAACTCCCGCATCTCGGTGATGGGCGGCCCACAAGCAGCAAGCGTGCTCACTGAGATACGCGCGCAGGCCTATACGCGGAAGGGACAGCCGGTTCCGCACGACGAACTCCGAGCGTATCAGGAAGAAATCCGCTCTAAATATGAGAGGGAGGGAAATCCCGTCTATGCTTCGGCGCGGCTTTGGGACGACGGAATTATCGATCCTTCCGAAACGAGACAAATTCTCGCTTTGGCGTTCGCATCGACCTCGTTCGACAGAGCGTCTGAGTATCAACCCGGCATATTTCGAATGTAATGATCCAAAAACTACTCATTGCAAACCGGGGAGAAATTGCGCGGCGAATCATCCGATGCTGTCAGAAGCTTCAGATCCAAACCGTCGCGGTATACTCGGACGCCGACCGAGACGCTCTTCATGTTGCAGAGGCAAACGAAGCGTATCGAATCGGAGGTGCTTCACCCGCGGAGTCATATCTCAACGTCGCAAACATTCTTAAGGCGGTAAAAGACTCGCGATCAGATGCAGTCCACCCCGGATATGGATTTCTTGCAGAGAACGGAGAATTCGCGCAGGCGATATTGGACATGGGCATCTGCTTCGTCGGACCGACGCCCGAATGTATGAAGCTCCTCGGAGAAAAAGACCGAGCCCGCGAGCTCGCAAAGGGCCTTGGGATTCCAGTCGCAAAAGGCGTGCTCATCGGTTCGACGGAAAAAGGTGAGCTTGAAAAGCTCACATCTGAACTCTCATTTCCCATTCTTCTCAAGGCGGCGCTCGGTGGCGGCGGCAGGGGCATGCGGCTCGTCCGAGATCCGTCGGAATTGGAAGCCGCCGTGGAGAGTGCTGCACGTGAAGCAAAACAGTTTTTTTCATCCGCGAAGCTCCTTATGGAGGAGTTCATCTCGCCCGCCCGCCACATTGAAATACAGCTTTTGGGAGACAAATTCGGTTCGGCAGTGCATTTATTCGAACGCGATTGCAGCGCACAAAGACGCAGCCAAAAAACAGTCGAAGAAAGTCCCGCCCGTAATATTCCAGAACCGCTTCTCGAAAATCTCTACACGGCGGCACTCCAGCTGGCGAAAGCGGGGAAACTGCTGGGGCTGGCAACAGCTGAATTTCTGGTGCGTCTCGATGAAAGCGGAAAGACCACGGGAGATTACTTTTTTCTCGAGGTAAATCCGCGAATACAAGTGGAACACCCGGTCACAGAGATGGTGACGGGAGTCGACCTCATTGAAGAACAGCTTCGGGTGGCCGGCGGCGAGAAGCTCCGGTTAAAACAGAAAGATATCAAACGAAATGGACACGTCATTCAAGCGAGGCTCTACGCGGAAATTCCCGAGCTCGGTTTTTTACCTTCCGAAGGTCGCGTATCGACGTTACGCCTGCCGGTCGAAGTGCCGTGCAGAGTTCGAGTAGAGCACGCACTCTCGGAGGAAGGAAAAGTCGAGACAAGCTACGACTCGATGCTGGCGAAGGTGATCGTCTGGGGAAATTCTTTCAACGAAAGCAAAAACACGCTCCTTAATGCCCTTAATCACGCCGTCATCGCTGGAGTTCCAAACAACCTTCGCTTTCTCGAGCGCACGATATCCTCTCCTGAATTTGTCGCCGGAACCCTTGGCACGAGGACACTGGAGACCTGGACTCAAAACCCGATTACGAATGACGAAGCCGAAGGAGCGCTCCTGGCGCTTCTCTGTTCGCTGACCGTCCGTGCGGTCGAATCCTTCGGAGTCGATGCCTTTTTTCGCCCCGGAGGAAGCAGGTTGAATCTCGCGCCGAAAGAATGGAGCCTCTCTTCCTCTCACTCAAAGGAAGTCTACAGAGTGAACGAACGGCTTATCGGCGTGCGTCGAAACTCCGCAAACTCCTCCTCGTCTTTTTTCTTTGAGATCGGAGGCCGCGAAGCACATGTTCAAATTCTCGGAGGAGCAGGAAATCTTGTCGGCGTGTTCAAGGGACTGCGATTTCCCCTCCCGAAGCTTCCCCGCTCGTTTGACCTAAACGGCGAAGCGGGAATGTTTACCGCTTGTCACCAAGATTGGTACATTCACCCCCGGCAGGCCCTTGCGGAATCGGAATCGAAATCAGCATCGTCCGAGATGTTCTCTCCATTTCCAGGAACGATTTTGAAGATCCTCTTGCACGAGGGAAGCGAGGTGCGTGCGGGGGAGACGGTGTTCATCATCGAATCAATGAAAATGGAGCATCAGCTCCCCGCGCCCCGTACCGGGACGTTCACCGAGTGTCAAGTAAAAATCGGTTCAAAAGTTAGCTCAGGAAGCAAACTTTGCCGTATCCAGTGATACTCGCCGCGTAATATTCCCCTGAAACAGCTTCAGTCCGGCGCGCATTCCGCCGATTTTCAAGAGTTGTCCGCCCAGCAAAGCGAGGTAACTCTCATGGAGAACCTTAAAAGGCTTTTCTTCATCGTCGTTTTTCTTCCGGTTGTTTTCATCCTCGACTCCGAAGCGCAAACGCGTGTGTCGCTTGTATCGAGTGAACCGTCCCACCTCGGCGTCGGCTACAATCCTGATTTCCCGTTGGTTTTAAACTTCAATGGGCCCGTAAACGTCGCTCGAGCACGAGGCACGTTCTATGCCTATGAGTGGCGGAGCGTCAGGGGCCGACAGCAGTTGGTGCGAGGCCGTCGATTCCCAGCGATGTTCGTCCCCGCGAGCGCAACCCGCGTTTTCGCGGTGCCCATCGGGTGTTTCCCATTTAGTGAATTCACGATGTATGAGCTCTCCGCGAGCGGAATTCGGGGACTCGGTGGGCGCGCGCTCAGCGTGACGACACGAAACATCGTCTTCATCACGGGACAACGTCCTGTTCCGGGACCTAACCCGACTCCCACGCCGACACCGCCGCCCGGCGGAGATCCTCTCGATCGAGCACTCATCAGCAAAAATAATTTCACGTATCTTGGAGCTATCGCGCTCCCGACAACAGCAAATGGTTGGAGCACCTCTTATTCCGCGGGCGGTCTCGCGCACAGAACGGTAAACGGTGAGCTTCGTTTTTTCACGACGAGCCACGTCTACAGCGGCGGGCTGATTTATGAGACCAATGCGCCGGAGTTCCGCACCACTCCGCCCTACAACACGGCAAGCGTCGTGCGGAACTGGGGTGATGTCTACAGCGGAAAGAAAGTGCTGTTCAACGGAGGCGGCAGCAATGAATTAAACGGAGGAAACCCGACCAACGGCATCTATTACGACCAAGCGTTAAACCGCCTCTACTGGGCCTACGGCCACTGGTACAACACCGAGAATACGAACAACCCGAGCTTCGGATATTCGACACTAGACGACAACTCGGGCGTCGCTACCGGTGTCGGCGCATGGAACTTCGTCAATCGCGGCGAGAAATTCGTGCGGGGCGGGCTCGTCCGGATTCCTGAATGGTTTGCAACACGGTTTACCGGTGGAAGATCTCTTGGAGTCGGACTTGGGGGCTATTATTCCATCATCGCCAGTGGAAGCGCTGGAATCGCTGTTACCGCGGTTTCAGATCCGGACATCAATCAATCCCCCCACTCCACATCGCTCAATCACACGCCGCTCGTCGGTTATCCGTTCAGCGCTCCGGACCGGATGAGTCGAAACGCAGATTACACCAGTTTCTACGACGGAGGGAGCTATCCGACGACCCCTGGTGCTTGGAACCCGAGCGGCGGCGTTGGGAAGTGGACGTGGAGCGACATGTTCCGCGGCAGCGCTGTGTGGATTGATAATCTCCCGAACGTTCACGGCCTTCTCGTCATCGGAAAAATTGGGCACGGGAATGTGTGGTACGAAGGAAGCACTCTCCACGCCGAACGCGGAAGTTTCAGCTGGTTTGTCTACAATCCGCGAGATCTTTCAAAAACTGCGAGCGGCCAACTGGAACAGTGGCAAGTGCAACCGCAAGCGGAGTGGACCGATTCCAATTTACCCCTACCCTCACTCGACCAGAATGGCTGGGGAGGAGAAGGGTGGTCAGTCGTATCGGCGAGCTATGACGAATCGACAAAGCGACTCTACGTGCTCGTGACGATGAGCTATCAGAACGGCGTTGAATGGTATCCGTACATCCACGCCTTTCAGCTCTCGTGAGTTTATCGCTTTGATTTCTTCTGGGTGGTCGAGTCGCTCGCAGCAGGCTCGTCACCGAACGCTTCTTCGCATCGGAGCGCATCGGGATTCTCCCGGCAATAAGCCAAAAGCTCTTTCAGCTTTCGTTGTTTCTCGGCGTCGTCTTGGCGCCTTCGACGCGCGCGGCACATCGGGTCTTCTGCGTTCGCGTTACAGAATTCGTCATCGCCGAGGTCATGGGCGGCTCGATCAACCTCCCGCATTGCCTTCCCCAGCTCCTTTTCGGTGTAGAATTTACACTTCGGATCTTTCTTTGCTCTCCGGCACCAGCGCTTAATCCACGCGGCTTTTTCCTCCTCCTCGGGAGTCGGGGCCCGCTTGACCAAGACCCCCGGGTCTGTTTTTTCGGTCGTGGGTTTCGTCTCGGCAGCGGCGTGACTGAGCAATCCGAATCCCAAAACAAGGGCCAGGAGCCAAACGAGGAGCAGTGATTTTAGATAATTACCGGCAATCATTGAATTTCTTTCAGTTCTCGACCTTTCTAGTATAGACCAAAATGCTCGCTCAGAAAATCTCCCCGGCCGTTGGGGGAGACAGGGTTCGTGAACGAAATCCGGAGTTCCGGTGGCAGAATGCTGTGAAGTCACCATAACATCCGGGAGAGTGAGGAGCAGCAGAAAAGCCGTTATGTTTCCCAGTATTATGAAATTCCGGATGAGAGAGTTCGCAGCAATTTTCTGTTTGGTTTTGCTTGCTGCATCTTCAGCTTCGGCCGCGCCAAAAAGTGCCGCCATCGAAGTCGACCCCCTTCTGCCGTTCAAAGCTCAGATGGAAATTATTCGCCGAGAATGCGCGAACAAACCGCATGACCGCGCCTGCGAGGCCAAGCGCAAGAAAGTCCGGGACGAATACGTAAAAATGAAGGAGCACTGCAAAACTCATCCGTTCGACGAACGTTGCGGCTCGATCATGAAGGACGACAAGAGCCCCGGATACAAGCTTGAAATGTTTTGTGCTTCGAACCCACAGAACATGCGTTGCGTCGCGAGACGTGAATCAATGAAACGTAAAGGCCGACTGCTCCGCTTATTCTGCAACAAAAACCCCGACGCGAAACGCTGCCAATCAAGGCCTGTTCGACGGAAAGGCGCCGGCAGCTTCTTCGAGTGGTGCCAGACGCATATGGAAAGCAAGCGCTGCATCAGCTACATGGAGAAAATCAACCGGAACAAGCAGTCGGGAACTCCAGAGAACAATACGTTCTAACGCGCTCACGAAGAGATATTCGCCGGAGCAAGATTAATCCGGCGCGGGTGCTTCAAACGCCGCCAGCTACTTCGGTATCATGGAGGAGCTCAATGGCTCTCCGAGAGGCCGGTATACCACGCGGTTAAAGTACGAAGTCCCTGTGTGCCCACCTTATGAGCCACGGGATCGGAATGAAAACCGGTCTCCAGTCCCCTCGCCTTCAGCCATACGACCGTCTCTTCGGCCCGGGAGAACGGAATGATCTGGTCGTTGGTGCCGTGGCAGACCAAATATTTGGTCGCAGGGGAAGCGCCGCCCGGGAGACTCGCACCGCTCTCCATCACAGCCTTCGGGATAAATCCGGAAAGAATGGCGACGCCTCGGAACAGCTCGGGACGAAGGAGACTCAGTGTTGAGAGCACTCCACTTCCCTGACTAAAGCCTGCTCCGGAGATTCGAGATTTGTCTCCACCGTAAAGTGCTATCGCCTTGTCCATAAAAGAATGGAGAAGTCCGGCAACCCGCTTCGCATCTTCGAACCTCGCTGCCAGCGGTCGGACATCTGGAGCACCGGTACGGTGTTCCCACCAGCTCCATCCGCCCTCGTCCGGGAGCGGTGCCTGCGGAGAAATGATAATTGGGTTTCCTGAGGCAAAAGCCTTTGCGAAGAACCACATCACGCTCGCGTTCCCCGCGCGGCCGTGAACCAAAAAAACGACGGGCGCATTTTCTCGTCGTTCCGGCAGAAACACGCGGTGCACGAGACCTGTCGCCTCAATTTCCTCAGCCGTCGCCTCTCGTGATTGCAATTCGCACCTCCCATTTCAGAGCCCACAAAATTACGGCTCTTCAAGCCAAGCACAAGCCCCCAAACCGCGGCGTTCAATCAAAAAACCGTCGCTTCAGCGCATTTTTCAGACAAGGTGTTGACCAACTCCCACCGGATCGACTACTACTGCCCCTCCAATTTCATTCCTCCGGCCAGTCCCCATCGTCTAGCCCGGTCCAGGACACCGCCCTTTCACGGCGATAACGCGGGTTCAAATCCCGCTGGGGACACCAATTTACCTCACTTAATATCCCGTCGGGGCTTCGTGACAATCGACGATGCGGAGCCTAAGCGCATTCGAGAGAAGAGATCTCGTGTGGTCGATTCCGGACCGAGCAAGGACCAGGTGAAGTCAGCAAGGCCTTTGAATTGGCTTCAAGTGTTTGTGCTCATATTCGCGATCGCCGCATCTCTCGGATCCGATGAGAGATTGTATCGACATGATTTTGGATAAACGCGGAAAAGAATAGTGTCTCCGCCCTACAATTTTTGGTGATCCTATTTTCTCAAGCCATACCTACTGTTCGGCACAACCCCAGTAGCCTCACAGCACCCGAGAAATCATTTGGCGAAAGAAGGCCGGACGCTCCTCGGAACGGGATTGAGGAGAATGAGGAAAGGAGACGAGGGCGTCCGGCCGGGAAATCATCGTGAAGCTATGCGAGAGACGTAATGAAAAACTCTTCGTTGCTTTACTCCGCGTTGAAGTATGTTCCACAAGCGCCTACGGCAATTACCCTCAGATTTGGGCATTTTTCGTAGGCTTCATTGCACTCGGCGGTGTGCACCGGAATCGTCGAGAAGAAATCAAGAAGATCGCGGAGATACTCGAATGCATTCTCGCATCTCAGAAGATTCAGTTGATTATCGAGAGCGATGAACGACTCTTCAAAACACGCCTGGAGCGCGCGAACCGGCGCCGCGCATCCGGCGACGAAATTCTCATCTTCAAGACCGCAGGTAACTTCATACGGACAGAACGTCGGACCACCGTTTAATCGTGTTTCCTCTTCAATACATTTTTGCTTCTCTGCAAGGCATGAGTCGATAAGGGCCGGTTCACTCAACGTCAGGTTTACCGGCTTTACTTCAGGAAGATCCAACCACTCGGTCGCGACCGATTCGCAAACTCTGTCGAGCCCAAATATTTCCTGGACTCGAGCTTTAATCTCATTGCAAACGACGTCCCTCTCTGCGGCATTCAGCGTATTGATCGGCTTGTCGCGATCGACCGTCACATTGGGACTGGCTCCCGTTCCCTCGCTTCCACCTCCGGAACACGAGCAAACGAAAAACAACAAAAGGAGAGAACCTCGTCGAGCCATCGATTTGAGCATATCAACTCCGCCATAATGTAATTATCATACACTAGAGTTCATTATGAGGCCACTCATTAGTTATGATGCTTAATTATTATAAGCTATTGAATTGGCATTTCAATTGTTGTATATTTAATACATGTCAAGCGAACTGCAAACCCAGTCCGAACCACTCTTCTTCCGCGCTCTCGAGGCGATCCTGCGACCCGCAGTGCGCTTCTGTCTGCGGCGATCGCTCAAGTTTCAGCAGGCGGCGCTCGTTTTGAAGCGAGTCTTCGTCGAAATCGCACAGGAGGAGATTCGTCGTACGGGGGCTGAGGTTAGTGTAAGCCGATTGAGTGTCACAACGGGACTGCAGCGGGTGGATATCTCGGGAATACTTAAGGACCAAGCACCGCGCACCGGAAAATCAGTTATCTCTCGTATCGTTGGGCAATGGGCCGGAGATCCGAGATTTACGAAGAGTGATGGAAAGCCGCGAAAGCTCTCCTGCCTGGGGCGGGATAGCGAGTTCAGCCAACTCGTTGCGTCAATCAGCCGAGAGCTGAACGCCTATGCGGTTTTGTTCGAGCTCGAGCGCCTCAACTTGATACAGCGTCGCGATTCTGAGATTGAGCTGATGTCGGTCCTCCATGTTGCGAAAGATGCAGATGACGGATTCCGGATGCTCGGCGCCGATATGGATGACCTGTTTCAGAGCGTTGAAATCAATGCATTCCGCTTAAGTGACATTCCGAATCTCCACTTGAAGTCTCACTACGATAACTTGGCAATCGAACACCTGCCGGAGATTCGTTCGTGGATACTGGATGAGGGCAGTAAATTTATTCTCAAAGTGCAGCAGTATCTCGCTGCCTACGACAAAGATCTGAATCCTCGCCTTACCGGTCTCACCGGTGGCGGGAGAGTCGCTGTGGGAGTTTTTAGTAATGCCTCGCCAATTCAAGGCGGCGGCGAAAAGGAATGATAGGCAACTAACGACCGTAGTACTCCACGATGTCGCCGAGGACAGATTGGCTGAGGAGCCGAGTCTACCGATCTGGAACGGGGCGAGTCTCTCCCCCGAGAATTTCTTCGGTTTCGGGGAAGGAAGGATGGTGCGCGCGTGTTCATCCTTCCCCGAACTCCCAAGCCCCGTTCACGTCGATGTTAAGCGGGTCTCGATTTCCCGAATCTCCTTTCTCCAAACTAACCAGAATGCTCCCCATCAGTGCTCCCATCGAGGTCCGGATCTGAACCTCGAACCGCATCGGGCCGATTTGTGCGAACCACGCCACGAATTCTGTGTAGCCGCCCCCTTGCGTGTCGATCGGCTTCTTCTCGTAGGCGAGCTCGACCACTGAGTCGCTGAGCGGATTGCGGATCAGGCCGGCGAGGCCGG
Organism: uncultured Bdellovibrionales bacterium; assembly: GCA_964509425.1. GTDB lineage: Bacteria > Bdellovibrionota_C > UBA2361 > SZUA-149 > CAZDWZ01 > CAZDWZ01. The sequence goes on from CAZDWZ010000001.1 coordinate 70,258, forward strand.
TCTGCGGCAGTCGCTCGTCATCAGGAATCAGCAAGTCGACTTCCCAGAGTGTGCCCTGGCCCCCGCTGATCACAACTTTTGTCGGTTGGGCGATGCCGTCCACCCGCACGAGGGGAATGTCCACCTCGAGCGGGGTGATCGTGCTCGCCACCACGAATCTCCTTCGTTCTTCAACCATGTGCGTCTCCCTGTTCGCGCGCGCACCACCTTCCGTCCACCGCCGGGAGGCGGCGCTGGACGAAGATCTTTATGGCTACTCGCGAAAACGAGGGAAGGAACGAAGGACATTCATGATACAATGCTTATTCCGTCATTTCAAAAACGTGGGAGCATTTTTGACTCGCTCTCGGATATGCAACGCGAGAAATTGGGGCATCCAGCAGGAATTTATTCCAAAGCAATAAGTTTGTTCACGGATGGCAAACACGGCGCACATCGCACCCGGAGGCGAACCAGCAAATTCCGGAAGGCTTCAATTCTCACTTTTCGAAGAAGGCTTCCAGATCATCCAACATTTTATTAAGACGTCCCGCTTTCGACTTCTGATCGCTCGGAACGATTGTTTTTCCGTCCGTGAACCTGAAACTCCCGAGCGGTTGATACTCATTCCTCCACTCATCCCAAACAAACACTCCGTGTTTGTAATCGACGAAGATCTTAACTCGAGTGCGACTCAAAGCCTCGTCGATCATACAACTGCCGGTGAGCGTTCCTTCATTCGTCACGACGAGTTCGGCTGTGAAATTGTGTTGGAGTTTGTTTGTCACCGAGGAGCGAGCGCTGTAGGCGAATGCCGCCTGCCGCTCGGTCGCACCTCTGATGTGAGCTTCGAGCATGCGAAGTTCGTCATACGTCATCTCTCTCGCCAAAAGAGGTGTCCCATCCCAAGTCGTCATTTTTTCGACGTTCACATTAGGTTCCAGATATTTTTTGGTGAGCCGATCTGACTTGAGATGGACCCCGGGAATTTTCGCCGTGTAAACCGGCGCAGGCGGAGTTGTCGGCGCTGGTTTCTCGGGCTCAACTTTCGGAGGCGAAGGCGGGGTGACCTCCTTCGGTTTTTCGTCCTTCAGCTTATCCTTTCCCGAACTTCCCAATTTATCGCCGACCGGCGGATCCGGGAGATTCAAAGACGGCACCTCTTCCAATTGCGGTTTGGGAACATCGGCGACCTTCGGCGGAATCGGCTTTGCGTCTCTTTCGTCTACCGGTACCTTCGCCAAACTCGGTGGGGTCGGTAATGGTGCCCGACGCTCGCCGACTTTTGCACTTGCGACAACAGCGTCATCCTTCTCGGGAGGCCGTTTCGACGATCGGATATCTTCCTCCGCAATCACCCCCTTCGGAACGGGTATGCTGTAGTCGGGTTCGGCCTTCCAGGTGCCAGTTGCCCTCCCTGTCGTAAGACTTTCCCCTTCTTTTGCGCTGGCAACATTCTCCGCGCCGGCGCCTTCGGACTTCAGCTTCGCATCACCGGTCGGCCGCTTCGATGCAACCTGCGGGGACGGATTGGTGTTTGAAGCGTCGGGGACTCCCTTTGGCTCTCCAACCAGTTTTGGACGCTCCGGAATTCCTGGATTGAGAAGTTTAGCACCTCGAATATTCAAGCGATGCTGAGTGCCGTCTGCGAGACGAATGACGACATCTTTCTGCTCCAAACAGCCGTTTGCATTATTTGGGCTGCAATCTCTGAAATACACCGAATAGACGGAATTTCCTTCTGCGTCCGGTTTGGAACGCGTGACAACGATTTGTCCGTCACTCGCGCTTTTCTGGCCTTCTTGAATACGCACACCGCTGTATGACTCCACGACTGTGCGAGCATGGCCATTGCTGGAGCGCAAGCTAAAATGGTCACCCGCGTACGCGAAAGATGGGTTGCTCTTTTCGTTTAGCTTAATCTCGAGAACTAACGAGTGATATCCGTCGTTCGTATCAGCGGCATTAAGCTGTGCCTTGAGTAAGTTCGTTTCATCGTATTTGTTCGAATACCGAGGCGACGGCTGGACAACACACGGATTGCCGTACACGACAACCGTTGAAGCGGGGGGTGGAAGACAAGTCGTGTTGCACGGCAGCAAGACGAGAGGACAACTTTGTTGGACTGGCACACACGCGGCGGCTTGATGTCTCCGAAACGGCATATTCCCTCTGTAAGAACAAAAACAAAACCCTACAGATAAAATTATGCGGGATGGGCAAAGGGGGAACGGTGGAGACGCCGTCAATACGAATGCAGACTCACGTCTTCTTTCGATCAGGGTTGATGGAATTGGAAGAGACGAACGAAGAACCTCGCGGTTAGAGTTCTCCGCCCACGTGCTCGATCGGCTCGTTCAGCCTTTTCTCCGCGAGGACAGCACCGCGCTTTACTCGAACATCGCCATCTTTTAGGTGATTGCGAATCGTCTCTCTCACTTCGGGAGAATCAGCTGCAAAGACGGAAATCATCGCTTGGAGCGCCTCGTAACGAAGCGCCGCGTCGCTGTCTTCGGATGCTCTCGTGAGCTCAGCCCGAACGACATCTTTAGAAGCGCCCTTCAGGGCCTCGAATATTCGACCACGAATTTCAAGCGTGGCATACGGAAGTTCTCTCACCACCGTTTGCACGGACCGCTCACTTTCAGGGTGAACTCTCAACATGGCGAGAGCAACCTGAAAGAAAACAGTTTCGTCGTTCTCGTTGTTAAACATCTGCTCCACGAGATCGCGCACGAGAGGGTCGGAATGGTCTACGCTTTCAAGAAGCTGAAGCGCGTTCAACCGGACGAGCGGGTCTTTATCTCCACAGGCATCCACGATCGCTGGAACCGCCGCGAGCCCGAAGTTTTTCAGTGCAAAGCCTGCGGCAAATCGAACCTTTGGATCCGGATCTCGCAGTAACTTTCGGAGGTCGTCGAGGAATATCTTGTCGACAAAACCGAGCTCGGCGAGCCGGAGAGCGGCGACCGCTCGTACTTGGCTGCTCCCCCGTTGAAGCGCGTCGGTGAGAACCCGGACGACTGCCGGATCGGCAGCTTTTGGCGCCACCTTCATCGAACGTTTCGCTGCCTTCTGGGCAATCTTCTCTGGCACCGCTTCCGACTGTGGAGGAATTGACGGAGGCGGCAGTGGAGGTTGAATGGAGGCCTCCTGAGCACTCCTTCCGAGAGTAAGCGTCTCCATTACCGTCGCTGTTGATGTACCAGTTTCTACGAGTTGAACCAGATTCGAGACCGCATGCAAGAAGAGAGGAACCGAGCCGTCACGAATCGCTGGGATAAACGATGTGTACGTCGCGGGTGAGCTATCGCCAATCCTGCGGAGAGAAGTAATTGCTCGGACTTTCATCCTCGGGTCCGACTCGAAAGCCGATAACCGAATGGCGTTTAACGTCTCCGGCATTCCCCGGCCGAGAATCCCGGCAACTTCAATCGCGCCGAGCCGTACAACAGACTCTCCGTCGCTGATAAGCTTCGCTAGCCGAGCGTCGAAATCTTGAGCGAGCTCGAGGTCAAGGGAGTGAACCGCGATCGAAATGCCCACGGTGAGAACGTCGTCACTCGCCGTGAGTGCCTCAAAAAGCAACCCCGCGGCGTCAACGCCCTTTCCTTTGAATGCCAGGAGAAGCTGCGCGGTCCTCTTTTGATCGCGAATCGCCGCTTCCCGAATATGCGAAATGGTAACTTCCTGCGGCGCAAACACGACGTCCGATATCTCCGGCTCTCGCAGTTTCGATCGCCGCTGAGTATCGACTTCGGAAACCGGAGCAACGGACGACTCCACGGCATCCTGGGCTATTTTCTTGAGCTTATCCGGAGCGGGAGCCGAGAAAGACAAAGAGAGCCGCATCAAAACAACGGCCGAAAGGAACGCGGCAAGAACGTACGCTTCGTAGCCTTTCTTTCGCGGATCCGGCTCATTTGGGTTCGTGAGGCTCATTACATCTTCTGGTGTGCCATCAAACTGACACACACATCCCCTATCCTTCAGTCGAGCACTTCCGGAGGCGCGCTTCAGCTCATAAAGATTTGGGGCGCAGAAAGATGTCTAGGGGATTCTCCTAATTTCATGGGGCTACCGCTAACTGTGTGACGGGAGTTTCGACCGGATTGTCATTGACGGAAATGCGTCTTCATAGAGACTGAGCCTTTGACGATAGATATGAAACGGGATCGCAGATCCAAAAACTCAATCGAAAAAAGTTTGTAGCAATGAGAATGTGTCATTTGATATCGTCTCTCAGTGTATTTCTTGCGATGACAGGATGTGCATCGCAGAAAGCCGAGTCGACCGCGGCCGGTCCAACGCCCGCCGTCAAGTTCGAGTCCAAAGAATCTTCCGAACGGAAACCAGCCAATACCGTGAAGGCAAAAAAAGCCGGCATGAAAAAATCGCCTCAAACGGTTGGCAAAACACCAGTCTCCAGAAAGCCGGAGCTCGAGGCGGCAGCTCCTCCAATCACACCCGCCAAAGAATCAAATCTGAATGACGAAATACTTCGAGAGCGGCTCATCGATTCGATGCTTTCGCCGCCGGCCCCCTGAAACCCGTTGCCAGGTCCCGAGAAGCTCAAGATTTCCCGGGCAACCTTTCACCGAATCAACTTAAAAGCTAGCATTTCGTCATAAGATTCCTCCCAGTTACCGAAGAGCTTGCCCCTCGAAAATTCTGAAAATTGAATAACTCTAGTAGATCTCTGGTTCTCTCCAGTTCACTCCGAGCTGCCCTGACGCCTCGGAAATATGGGAAATGCCGGCCGCATAGATTTTACTGCAAAGGTTTTTTGCTCCCGCAATCCCCTCGCGGATCCGAGCTTCGGCGGAAGCCTTGTTGAAGAATCAACAAGGCTTCCGCCCACAGACCTAACGCGAAAGGGAAGAAGAATGAACGGCAAGCGACTGCAGGCCTTCGGCGAGATCGACGGGTTCGACGCCGTGCGCTCGGTGATCGGCGCGGCTCGGTGGCTCGCCGGGCACCCGCAGTGGGCCGACGAACTCGAGCAGCGGCTCCCCGAACACCCGACGGCGGTCTCGCTCGCGCGCGCGCTGCAACTGACGAGGGCGTCGGACAGCGTCACCAGCGGGTACGAGCCGACGCTCCGGACCCAGGGGCGCGCCTACGACTTCGAGTGGAGCGCGTACGGGGTGAGGACGATCGCCCGCTGCGACGGCACCAACTGGTCGCTCCTCGTGGAAGGCACGGGGGGGGACGACCAGATGGAGGTCGGCCTCACGGGCGCGTGCTGCAACCGCGTCTGGAGCTGGGTGTCAGACGTCCGGGACGAACCGGAATCCCACATCCGGTCGGCGATCGAGCGCGCCCCGACGATCGACATCCCGATGCTCTGGCCGCGGTCCTCGTGGAGCGTCGAGACGCGCACGGGGGACTCGCAGCCGCTCCGCACCGTCCTCATCGGGATCGCCCAGGCCTTGAGCCGCCACGACGCCAAGCACTTCCAGCGCGTCGTGTCCGAGCTCGAGCGTCTGGGTGAGCACCCCGACGTGGCCGACATCCTGAGCGTCTTGATCGACTGCGAGGCGCACGCGCCCTCGCAATTCCCGCTCAGCCTGTACTTGTCCGGGGAGTTCGCGGCGCTCCGGTGGGACTGGTTGAGCGGCGAGCTCTTCCTGGAACTCCGGCGAAACGTTCGCGATTGGGTGGCCACGTGGCACCTGTTCTTCGACGGTACGGACGAGCGGGTCAAGACTGCGAGGGCCGACTGCGTGCTGAGCGACTGGCAGGAGCGCAGGCGACCGACGGGTGGCGGCGACGAGATTGTGGATCTCTGTTGACCGACCCCCGAATCGACAAGGGAAGACGCCGCCGGCATCTTCCCAAACCTATTTCCTCTCGCCTCCAGCGAGAGCCCGCTCACGCTCACGTGCGGCTTTAAACCGCACCGAGACGAGCGTGGGAGCGATAAATCCGAAAGCGGAACCACAACTTTGGTCTTTGTATCACCAATATTTTAATAGACTTAGGTCTTCACCAGCCCGAATTCTCGACAGCGGCGCGGGTTGGTGAAGGGCCCCGCACAGAGGTTTTCTCTTCGGACTTGCTATCCGGTAGCTCGTCCCGTCAACCGGACGGAGACGCGCTACCGAATACGAACCCCGGAGAATCCAATGTCTACGAACCCTTGGCCAGCACATTGCGCCGAAGTTCTCGGCCGCATCCAAAAGAAATCCGCGTGGTCCGCAGGCCGCGCAGCGCGAGTCTTCGCGCACATCCACTCGACATCGAACGTCCGGTGTATCCTGCACGCACCCGTCCTGACTCGCGTGGATCTCGGCTACTACGGCGACGTGGCGGAAATCCTGCTCATCGGGCCGGGAAATGAGGAACCGCGCCACAAGCTCATTCCCGACGATGCCCGCGATATGATGTTCGGACGCGTCACGGAAAATGAGTTGCGCGAGATCGACTGCCAGCACCCGAACGCCGGCCTGTGGGATTGGGTAACTGGGAAGCTGGCTGAACCCGGCCCGCAACCGAGCGATGTCGCCGACTCCCCGATTCCCGAATCGGAGGAGCGGGAGCTCGTCAGCTTCCTCCGGGAGGCCATCGAGCCGGCAGAGCGCGAGCGCATCCGGCTAGAACGGACCCAGCTTTACCCGCAGTTGCGTCAGTTGATCGTCGATCGGGGAGTCGTCCTCCACCGCTTCGATCCCACCGGCACGACAGTGAACCGCTCCATCCACGCCCACGGGTTCGGACTCAACTCGGACCTCGATGTTCTCGTGACCTGTCAGCCCCCCATGCTGTTCGGGAAACCGGGAGACTCGAGGATCACCGGGGTGGTGTTGGACATCGTCCGCTCATTGTTCGTGGAGCAGCACGGAGTGCTCCCGAACTTCCTCCACCGCGGCGTGGGAGAAACGTGAGCTGGTCGTGTCCGTTTGAAGGAGAGCGTTGCGGGCGCCCTTCTTCATACGATTCATTCTTCTTGTTCACTTTGGTATCACGCCTGCAAAAACGAGTGATCGTTACTGTCCTCCCCGGTGGTTCGATGATCCAAGTGCACGGAGGCGGCTCGCCATAACCTCCGTCTGCGATCTTCCATGATCGCTCGATTGAGTGAACGTCGTGGACCTTGGCGCTGATGGAGCAAAACCCCTAGTCGAGCAGGGTCCCGAGTTTCTTCAGATCAGCGCTCAGCGAATCCTGATGAGTGTTGAACTCCCTCGCGATCCCGTCACGAAACTCTAGCGAGCAACTTCCGTTCGGCCGGAGCGCGAACGAGGCGTGTTCGAGAAGGAAGCGGCTCAGTCCTGAGTGTTACGCCGAAGCATCTTCAGTGAGACGCAGAAAGGGCGGGGTGTCTTCCATGACAACCTCACCCCCGCGGGCAATTTCGTTCCGAAGCCGCGGACCGGCGGGGAAGAACCACTCAGCGCCGCTTCTCTACCGAGAGGAGCCAAGCGCCCTTCGGCATCCGCGATTGCAGGAGCTCGGTAAGGAGCGGCGTGCTCTTCAACGCCTCGGGCATCCCTACCCGCGAGACATGTCCCCTTCCGATGATGACGACGATGAGATTCGACGTATCTTCTTGGAGGTCGGCTACGAGCGTTTCTGCCATGCCGAGGTCACGCTGCTGTCGCGGTCCCTTGATGAGATGCTTCGCGGCAGCGATGAAAAGCTCTTCACCGTAGGGAATGTCGGCCCGTGTAAACGAGAGCCTCTTCCGCATGGCCTCGGGAACCTCGGGCAGTTCGTAGCGCTCCCGCAGGTAGGTCACGTTTCCAACAAAACGCTCGGTATCGCCAATGTACTCGAGGCCGCTTTCGGCCGCCGTTTTCATCGCGTTCGCCTGCTTGACGGTCTGGAGCAGTAGACCACTGTCGATGAACGCTCTCGGACGCGCACGTTCGAGGCCACGCGCCTTCCACCGGCCGTTGAACAACGAATCATAGCGTCCCGAGCCGCTCGGCTGGATCAGTTGCTCGGCCGGTTTCTTCAGCACCGCCGCGAGTGGTCGCATTGCCTCCACCCACGCCGCGTCATCCGGTGACGCAATGTAATTCTCGACTTCAAGCACATCCACCGGCGTCGTGCGGTTCACTTCATCGAGCAGCAGGAGAATGCGATCGCGTTCGGCTTCGATGTGGTTCTCCGGGAGAACTGCGATCACCTTTCCGGCCTCATCACCACGTTGATGGACCTCTGTGATGAAGTTTTTGGTCAGCGCGAGCGCGGCCGGCAGCTTTCCCGCCGCGGCATCCGGGACGACCATGTGATTCGGATTGGCGGGCGGAGCCGCCGGCGGAACTTGACGAACCGCGAGACAGACGACGCCCACGACCGCGAGCAGAGCCGCGGCGAGAGCAACGACGTGTCGGACCTTCATTTGAGATCACCTTCTGTAGAACTCTGGAATTCACCCCGATACGAAGAAAAAAAGAGCAAGATGGGCGGACGATAAGTCGCGAAACGTTCACTGAGACTCTACAACATCGGCATTTCAATACAGCGACGCCGGCGGCAATTGAACCTCGAATGCCTCAATCAACTTGAAAGTTCAGAAACTGATGAGAAGCTTTACAAATTATCAGCAACTGCACCGCGACATTAAAATCAAAATTCCGATTGAGATCAACTTGAGCACACCACAAAAAATATTCTGTCGTCCTCTCCCCGTCTCGACGAACTCCGGGTATAGTTCGCCGCACAAAGTTATTTTGTGCAAATACAGTGAGGAGGAAGCGTGAAAGAACTGACTTCGGAATTACAAAGCCTTATTCTCGACGAGCCGAGCTACACGACTTTCGATCCGCTGGAAGGGGGAAAGCAGCTTTCGCTCAAGGGCAGCAAGGAGCCAATTTCCGACTTCTGCGCGTTTAGCTTGAAGCACTGCAACGCTGGCTCCGCGGTAGCGGCAGCCTACCTTCTCCGTGAGCACGTAAAGAGCGGGGGAAAGATCTTCATAACACTCTCAGGCGCGATGAGCTCCTTTCAGGTCGGGAAACTCCTCGCCGAGCTGATTCGCCGCGACAAAGTTCACGCCGTGTCGGCGACTGCCGCGAACTTCGAAGAGTCTTTCTACCGCTACGTGGCGCATTCACACTACAAATACATTCCGCGCTACACAGAGCTCACTCCCCTCCAGGAGCAAGAGCTTCGCGACGCCGGTTATCGCCGAATCACGGATACTTTTTTACCGGAAGAAGAGAGCGTGCGGATCATGGAACCGCACCTCGTGAAAATGTGGAAACAAGCCATGCAAGAAGGAACAAGTGCCCTCCCCCATGAATATTTCTTCCGGATGTTCAGTGAAGGACACCTTAAACCTGACCCGGCAGGCGATCCCAAAACCTGCTGGACCTATGCGGCGTGGCAAAAAGGCGTTCAGGTGGTCGTTCCCGGATGGGAAGACAGCACGATGGGAAATATCTTCTCTTCCTATTCCTACTCCGGACGACTGAAACCCAGGGACCAAGAGGTCATCGACGCATCCGTCGTAAAGAGTGGCGTCCATTACATGCACTCACTATACGAGTGGTATGAAGAAAACTCTGAAGCGCCGGGAATCGGATTCCTTCAACTCGGCGGCGGCATCGCCGGCGACTTTCCGATTTGCGTTGTGCCATCGCTGAAGCATGATATCGGCTTAAAGAACGTAAGAGACTGGGCAAACTTTACGGAAATTGGCTCTTCTCCGATGTCCTATGGCTCTTACAGCGGCGCCGGTGGAAAGGAGAAGATCACCTGGGATAAACTCAGCGTTGATAGTCCCTACACGATCATCCAAAGCGACGCGACGATCGTCTTCCCGCTCATCGCTGCGATTCTTCTGGAATTATAAAAGATTCGTGGGAGCTGTTTACGAAGGTTTCTCGTAGAGGAACCTTCGTGAACTTCTCCCGCGAAATCAGGGCCCTGCAGTAGACACAATTGTCGACACCGTTCCATCGCTCCGCCTCACGCGGTCGCGCGCGGAAGCTGATCCAGCGCCCACTGAGCGGCTTCGCTGACGTTCAGCTGCTTGTCATCGAGGGCGTCCCGCAACGCACCGACAGGGATCGCGACCTTCTCGGCTCCGAGCGTCCCTAACGAGCGCGCCGCGGCCTCGCGGACAGCCGGCACCGGATCATTCGTGAGCAGCATCGCGAGCGTCGGCAGGACGGGCACCACGGCTTCGCCCACGCGGTGGAGCGCGTAACAGGTCAGCTCCCGGACCGCCGCGATCGGATCGGCCAGCCGCGCGGCCACTTTCGCGACCACACCCGCGACATCGCTCACGCGCCCGTCGCGGCAACGCATGCACAGATTCAACGCCGCCATGCAGCGCACACCGGGCAAGGCGTGCTCCAGCAGTTCGAGCAATTCAGGAACCGATTTCTCAGTCACCATCTGGCATCCTCCAATGAACCTCGCGACGCGTCCTTTCACGCTTTCGCAGGTCTCCCTATCGATCCTCCGGGCGCCAAAGCATCTGTGCTGGAGCGCACGGAGAGCCGATTGAGAGATCGGAAGAAAAACCTAACTTCGTAAACAGCTTCTACCCGGACAAAGTGCGACTTCGGCCGAACAGAGATGGATCAGGTGTATCGAGAAGTTTTGATTCGTGGATGACTACCACAAAGCGGTATGAAAGACCGGGTGAAGAGGGCGAGATTCATACGCGTGAAGAATGCTCTTATCATACTGAATTCGCTCTCTCAATTCCCAATCCGCTCGAACCGAACGGGTTCATATCCCCGCAATGTTTCGTGAGCAGACCGTTATAATCACCACCCGCGCTGCACCCAACCGTGAGGTGATCATCCACGCACGAAGTCTTGAAATTGTTTCCTGCTTGTTTTCGATTTCGCCTGCCTCTGGCACATAAATGCTCCGGCTGGTTTTGGTGATGATTTTGAAATCTTAGGGGGTTCGATGAAGTATCTCGGTTATAAACTTCCGGTAATTACGCTCTTTGTGGGTCTCGTTGGCGGCACTGCGATAGCGGAGGTCTCGCCGACCTCATCACCTTACCCGACTTTTCCGGAATATTATCCAACGCCCGTCCCCTCTCCGTCCTATGTACCATCCTCCACACCGACGCCGATCCCAATTGAGACGCCAACACCAGTCGAATCACCGGTGTTGATTGAGATTCCGACGCCAGTGGGAACCCCAATTCCGACGGAGACTCCAACCGAGTGCAGTATCGAAGCGGAAGAGCTCACCCTCACTTCGCTCCGAGTCTCGCTGGGACTCGATGAATTCGAGAACGCCGAGTTCTTCGGACCGACTGATTACGACATCATTGAAGACCGCGACAAAGGCCTTTCCGACGAGGAACGCGAACGGAGGAAAAAACTCGAACGAGATGAGCAGGAGTATTTTAATTTTTATCAAAGCTCCTGCGCCAAATGGCTTGACGCGATCAAGAAGTCACGCTGCAACAGCAGTGGTGAAGATCAAAGTAACTATCGCTATTACTGCCTGGAGCGGAAATTCGTGCGCAGCTATTGGAAACGCGGCGCCCGTGGTGAAGACGACGTCTGGGTTGAAGGTGGAATTGTCGAACGGACTGAGTCCGACATAAAAGCAAAAAAGCGGGAATTTTACGACATGATGGAGCGAGTCATCAGAGGGAAATAGATTCTCCTTTATACCGGACGGAACGCGCGTCAAAGTGTAAGCGAGATCAAGGAATAGCGTTCCGGTTCGCTCAACCCAAATTCGCAATGCGAAGGCAGCCGGCGGGCAACCTTCGCATTTTTTCATGGTATCTCCTTATTCACGGGAATGGGCGAAACGTCGTTACGGCTTCAGGTTTAGAGCCTTCCGCACCTTCTTGATCTCGGCTTGGAACGCGTCCTGCGTGGCCATGAACTCACGGGCCATGCCATCCCGCACCTCTCTGTGACTCGCACCGTCCGGCCGCGCACAGTAGGCGGCCCGCGCGAGCAGCTCATTCGCTTCCCGGATGAACTTCCACATCGCCGGCACGATCGACTGCAGCGCAGACTTCAATTCCGCTGGGACTTCTGCAGCTTTTGACAGTCGCTCGAGCGTGCTCACTTTGACCCACACCAGCATCCCCTCGAACACGCTTGGGGAGTTTGGCCCCACCTGCTCGAAGAGCGCCTTCAACTCCCGGTCGTCCGCCTCGTTCACGGCGCAGACTCCTGCATCCCATCGAAGTCAGCTTCGGAGAGTGTCACAACATTCCCAACCGGCTGCCTTCTTCCCGCGCGAATTTTTCGCCGAAAGAAAGCACTCCGTATCACCTGCACGACTCGATCTGGAAAAGATAAGTCCAAAGTATCCGGTTGGCTAATTCGAGTCGACAGCAGTTAAAACGCCGGTGATTCAGCATTGCGACAAGCTCCTGACAAAACGACGGCTCGAGTCTTCTTGACATTGGCGGGTCGTACTCATTCCATCTCTTACCACCTGTTTGAACGTTGCCTTTAATTCTTCCGGGCTTTGGTTCGTCTGATTTAGGCAGTCATCTCTCGACACCGAGAAAGCCTGGCGCTAGTTAAGAGATAACGCACACAGTCACTTGAAACATGGCGGAAACATGCATACCCAAGAATTCCTCGCCTTCGGCGACCAGCTCATCTCCGAGACCCGGCGCCTCATTCTGAGCCTCTGGAATCGTGACTCCATTCAATTCGAACTGAAGGAGGACAAAACGCCGGTGAGTGAGGTCGATCTCGAATGTGAAAAGCTTGTTCGTGAGCTGATTCGAGCCGCCTATCCTGATCACGGCGTAATCGGAGAGGAGCTGGGCTCTGAACGGAGCGACGCTGAGTACGTTTGGACGATTGATCCTATCGACGGGACTCAGAACTTGATCAACCGTATCCCGACATTCGGCACCATTATTGGGCTCCTCCATCACGGACGTCCTGTGTTGGGTTGGATCGACCACCCAGTTTTGGGAGATTTTCTCCGGGGAGGTCCGGCAGTCGGAACATTTGTGAACGGAAACCGAATCCAGTTAAACGAACTTCCGGTTGAGACGCTGACTCCAAACGATGTCATATCCACGAACTGTCCCGCGACGTTCGAGCCCGGGAATCACCTTGAAGTTTTATATTCCGTTCTCAAATTTCATCCGCATGTTCGTATGTATTACGATGTCTATGCGCATGGATTGGCAATCCGCGGCGCATTATGCGCGCACGTCGAGTATAATCTAAAGATTTGGGATTTTTCCGCGAGCCAGGCACTCATCGAAGGTGCTGGAGGTGAGTATCGGGAGTTAGGACGAAATGATTATCCCGGAAAACCCAGTCTCCATCATGCCGTATTTGGGAAGAGGGGCGCGGTAGGCCTGCTTGCCGGAGCGATTAAAAGGTGACGGATAATGGCGAACATTCTCGATTGGCTGAAGCCGTTCCCGCACACACGGGTGCGAGGCTCCGGCGGGCGCCGATGAGCCTCGACGGAGTACTACGATGCCTGTAATCGAGCTTGAAACTTTCATTCACGCTCCCGTTGAGCGATGCTTTGATCTCTGCCGCAGCATCGATGCTCATCGCTCAAGTTTTTCCCACACACGAGAGGAAGCGGTTGCAGGCGTCACCCACGGTTTAATCGGGCTCGACGAAGAGGTCACCTGGCGTGCGACGCATTTCGGGTTTCGGCAGGAGCTCACAGTCCGCATCGACAGGTTCGAGAGACCGAACTATTTCCGGGATTCAATGGTGAAGGGCATATTCCATCGATTCAGCCACGAACATCGATTCCAAGCCGTGAATAACGGCTGCCTGATGACCGATCGATTCGATTATACTTCGCCACTCGGGATTCTGGGCACCCTCGCGGACGTTCTATTTTTGAAGCGTTACATGACGACTCTGCTTTCGACGCGAAACCAGGCCACAAAGGCTCTCGCGGAATCTCATGATTGGAAAATTTACCTCTTGCGGTACCTTGACGAGACGGCGGCGGATAATCGATCGCCCACAGCAAAGACCTCCGCAGACTTCCCGCTTCTCTAGTCTCCTCATTCAATGGGTAAAGCTCATTAGAATCGATGTAGACCGACAAACAACGGTTGAGACAGTACACCCACTTCATCTTCGTCTCCAACGCAACACTCCAGCCGCTCGGCTCTTCCAGCATATGCTGTTCCTGCGCATGGCATCTTCCTGACAGCGGCGTAGAGTGCGCCAAAATCATTCCCTATTAGACTAAAGGTCTCATGAACAAATCTCAAAGAATCCTAATCTACTTGCTTTTGATTCACGTATTCCATGCACCGGCTTCCGCCCAATCCGGCCCCACTATGACATTCTCGCCCGGATCCGGATCGACTCGAGCACACGCTGACGCTGGAAATCCTCGCTACGTCTACGTCTATGGCCAGCCATTCACGATGAACATCGAGAATATAAGCGGTAGCAACTTCAGCCGTCTCTCGACGCAGCTCAACCGGCAAATCTCTGATGTCCGCCGATTCGCGTGCGCGCGTGGTGCCGAGCTCATCATCGAAAGCATTCAGCTCCAAGCCGGCATGACCCACGGTGTGCAGTTTCCCGGGGGTACATCAGCAGGATCCGGACTCGGCAGCAATAACGGAGTTATCGCCGTAAACAATGCGACCGGGAGAAATACGAACTCAACTAATACGTCGATACTGTCAGGGAACGCGGTCGTCGATGTCGTCTGTAGAAGTCGAACGCGAGTCCAAACCATTCCCTCGTCCAATCGTAGTTCTTAGGAACGTTAGATTTCCGGTTTAGTCCTGCGACCGATTCTGAACTTGTCGAAATGTTTCTCCCGGCCCCTTCAATTGGTTTCAATTGAAAAACGAAGCTCTCTGAGGTGCGAGCGTCTAAACCACGATTATCGAACCAGAGACTACGGTGACCCAAGACAGAATTCGGCGGGCCTCAAAGGCAAAACTTACTCTGAATCGCCTTCAAGGTGCACGCCGGATCAACTCGCTTCGGTCTGCCAGAGACTAACCCTCAGATCCCTCCAATTTCACGAGCTTGTTATAAAGGCCGAGAATGAGAATTGTTGGCACCCAGTGGCCGACGAACTGCGATTTGTGCTTCGCGCCGGTCATCTGAAATGCTGCAGAAACAGCAATTGCACCGACGGCGGCCGTCAAAAATGCGCCGGATGGAATCTTGGAAGTATAATTTTCGATTAGCTTCGTCACCCCACCCTCTTTCCTTTCTGGCTGGCCGTTCGTGTTGCCTTTCACCCGTTCGCTCTCCTCGTGATGAGCTTCGTCTCCGCCGTTCCTGTTCGTGTCCTGCCGTGCCGTTTCCGATTCCATGATCATCGTCTCCTCAAAAGAATTTTTCATCTGCACAACTTAGTGCGTGACGACTCGGTTTCAAATGATGCGAATCAGCACGCGGAGACGAAGTAAAGGTTACTCGCTCTGCGCCGAAGCTGGTGCAGAGGGGCGCATTGGAGGTGCGAGAATCAAAAGATTTTGATAGGCCTTTCTAGGGAAGGCCATCAGCATGCTTGCTTCGCTCAGGATTCAAAGCGAGCGTCGGCCTGAATGGGGCACACATGTCGACAAATTCCCCTCTCTATCCGAATGAAGATGCGTTTTACTGTCGCTTCTTCACTGAGGTCAGCTCATGTGTCGACGCCGCCGGGCGTCGGCTTCACGAGGTGGACTTCAGAGATGAGGAAACTCCGGGCGCCTATGTGAAGTGTCCGTTTCACGACACCCGTCGCGGATACCTCATGAATAAGTCCGCATTGACACAGATAACCAGCGAGTGGAGTCAAATACTTGAGGGAATAGGATTTTACACGGCGCTTTTTGAAAGCAACTCTTCTGCCGAGCTCAACCTCGGTCGCGCTTGGCGCATTTGCCTCGCATCGATGTTCGCTCCGCTGTATCTCCTTCATCGCTCCAAAAACTGTTTTCAAAACGGCGAGCTCCCGACGCCTGTCTCTGGAGTCTTCAAGATCATGTTGGACGTTCCGACGACCATAGACCTTATGATCTTGAAAGACTACCCTGCCGATCTTCCGGCGGACGCAGCGCACGATATCCCCCGGCAAATTCAGACTTTCGCGGATGAAAATCTTATCCTCTTAAACGGCGAGTACGCCTGTGCGGGCTCCCCCGGCCTAATCCAAACGGTCGCGAGAATTTTGTTTGAGAATCGGAAGCCAGTAGTTGAAGAGTATCCGCTCTTCCAAGAGTATTTCGGCTATCACGACGAGTTTCGAAGGTTCACGTATTTCATGAGCCTGCAATATGTCGCCGGTTTCACGTATATTTTAACGACGTCGCTCGCGATGGAGTATGCGTTCCTCCAACTTCACGACACCCGCCACTCTTCTTTGGCAAATCCAGCGATCGAAAAACCTTCCGCTTACGAAAGGCGGCGAGAAATTGCGCTTGAGGCAATGAGCCGTCCCGAGCTTCGGAAGAAATCGCTCCGGCGATTTGCCGCTCTCGTTGAAAACCCAGCCGGGTGGCAAGTCGAATCAGGTCAGAACCTCGGAATTTCTAGGTGCGTGCAGCTTTCGGAGGATTTCCTCGATTTCGCCGCGGGCGCGAGTCCGGACGGCATCGCCGTGTCGTATCAGGTCTATCAAGAGCAGGTTGGGCAATTTCTGCTGTCCGTTCAGAGCGAAGTGGAAACGGCAATCGGCGCCGTCGGCATGTTTCCACCCGCGGTTCGATTTGGAAATCCCGAAAACCATCCCGCACACATCTTAGGAGAGATGCTCAGTGCTGCCTCGCGCTAGTTGCGCCTTATCACCCCGTTCACCAAGTCTGAGTAGCGGCGCTGGCTCCCATCAAAGATAACCCTGATGCGTACACCGGAATTAATGGGGCACGTTCGAAGATGCGGTTGAGCCCTTCGCGCCGTCCGTCACCCGCCCCTCGGCGACTTCGGATTCCGACTATGTCTTTTACTGTGACTTTCACAGCTTTTGGCAGTATAAATCCGGAAGCTATTAGTGGAGAATTTTGTCATGGTTCGTCTCTTCCGGCCGGTTGTCTGCTGTTTCCTCTTGTGTTGTCTCCCGCTTCTGTTTCCGGCGCTGTCGAAGGCTCAGTCGGATGCAGATAGGCAGCTCATTCAAGCCGCGGAAGAGGGAGAATTTAAAAAAGTCTTCTCGCTGATCTCGCAAAAGCCCAAGCCGAATCTGAACTTCCGTCAGTCCGACGGCCTAACGGCATTGATGGCTGCTTCGGCTGCGGGAAACCTTCAGATTGTCGACACCCTCCTGAAGGCCGGGGCAAGCGCCGACACTCGAGGACCTAACGGAGAGCAGGCGATACACCACGCCGCTGAACACGGGCATCTCCATGTGTTGAAGCTTTTCGCGACGAAGAAGGCTCGGATTCAGCCGACAAACAGCGGCCTCACGCCGTTGATGATGGCCGCCGCTAACGGAAATTCAGATTGTGTATCTTTCCTCATCAAGCTCGGCGATTCGGTAAACGCCACACAACCAAATGGCTGGACTCCGCTTATGCACGCCGCGGCGAACGGGAACGAAACCGCCGTCGAAGTCCTCGTGAAAGCTGGGGCAAATGTTCGGGCGAAAAACTCGAAGGGCCAAACCGCTTCCGCCATCGCAGACGAGAACAGTTACGGCGCTATTGCCGGTATGCTCCGCTAGAACCATTTGAAACCTCACGCGAATTCTCCGAAGCGAGAGGGCTCTTCTGAAATTTCTTCGCTCCGAAGAAAGCGGCGGAAAGCTCCAGCGCCACCCGAATTCGTCGCTTGCCGAGCGATGTAAGAAAGCTCTGTCACGGCAGTCTAGAATCCGAAGCACGGAACCTTTCGTCCTGAACTCGAATGTCTGCCGGAGCGGAGGCGAAGACCTCATTTCCGGAAGGCAGTCGTGACAGAATGTTCTTTCGATTCCTCCAATTCCAGCCACCCGGGCGAATAGACTATTTCCACGTTTTAGTAATCTCTCCGCCCGGGACGGTTTGGGGTCGGAGGTAAAATGTCGGAGAAGGTTATCGCGGTGTTTCTCACCAACCGCCAGGACAGAGACAGCCTGGAGTGGTCGGTGACGATCCAATTGACGCTATCCGAAGGGGTCTCAGTTCGTGGGGACTTCGCTGCGATCGAAAACGCAGTCCGAGCGCTCGCGGGCTCCTGCGTATCGACGTGGCAAAAGACCGATGCGGAGATCTCGATCGTGGTTCGGGCCAACAGGCCCGGCAGCGAAGATGATCACCACATGATTGGCAATGCGGTCTGTGCGGGGGTTCTTCGTAAATTTATCCCCCGTTCGGAAGTGCGTTGGCTTGTCAGCTGAATGATGAGGCTGAGGAACACCAATCGTTCCGATCTGATGGGTTCTCCCTGTCAGACTGCCTCATTATCTCGAACCCGCTCGACCGCTGAATCCTCCCGAAATCGAACTCTGAATTCGCCGGTTTAAGCGCGAGTTTAACGAACTAGCTCCAGTCTGTGAGATATGTGGTAAAAGCCCAGCATGTGCCTACTTCTCATTGCGCGCCGTCAGTTTTCCGGGTTTCCTTTCCTGCTCACGTTCAATCGGGATGAATATTTTAACCGGCCTACGCGTACGGTGCATTGGTGGGAGGATTCACCCTCGATCTGCGGAGGCAGGGATCGCGAGCGCGGAGGCACCTGGCTCGGAATGACCAAGGCGGGTCATCTCGCCGCTCTCAGTTTTGTTCGGCAGGGAGAGGCAAGAATTTCTCCTCGATCGCGTGGAAAGCTGGTGGCCGACTTCCTTCGATCCCCCGGTCCTCCCGACGACTATATTCAACAACTAAAAAACGACCCCGCTGGCCTGCTTGGCTTTAATCTCGTCGTTGGACACATTGAACGCGAGTTGCTTCATTTCTCCAACGTCACGGGCGAGACCACGGATATCTCGAACGGCATCTGGGGACTCAGCAACGCGACCATAAACACTCCTTGGCCCAAAGTTGAACGAGGTAAATCGGCGCTCGCAAAGCTCCTCGCTGAAGGTGAGCCGGCTTCTGATCAACTGCTTAATCTCATGGCCGATCGAACGTTTTCGCCCATCGGCGAGCTTCCGGATACCGGTATCAGCACAGAGCGGGAGCATGCTCTTTCACCGATTTTTATCTCTCTTCCGAAGCAGGGATACGGAACGCGAAGCACCACCGTAATACTCTTAAACGAGAAGCGAACTGTTGATTTTATCGAACGAACTTTTGAAGCGTCGGGACATCAAGAGCACACCGAATCGGTTCAGTGGACTCTGCAGACTTCCTAAAAAATTGATATGCTCGCTCCCTAAATAATAACCACCGATTCGGTTTGATATTATGGCCACCCCAAGCGAAAACAAAATCCTTCGAATGCTCCAAGATGTTGTTGCGATAGAAAGCATTAACCCAGGATTTCCGGGAGGTTCGCGCGGAGAGGCAGCAATGCTTGATTACTTGCTGGAGTTTTGTGGTGCGGCTGGCTTTACGACCCAAACGTTTGAAGTCCTCCCTGGCCGAAGCAACTTCATCGCACGACTCGAAGGCCAGAACCCCTCCCGCCAAATTATGTTCGAGTGTCACATGGACACCGTCTCCGTGGACAACATGACGATTCCCCCTTTCGAGCCGGAGATCAGAGACGGAAAGCTCTACGGGCGTGGAAGTTGCGACACAAAAGCGGGAGGCGTCGCGATGCTTCATGCGATGAAGCGAATCAAAGAGTCGGGGAAAAAACCCCCGCTCACGATCCTCTACGCCGGCGCTATTGACGAAGAAAACACGATGAAGGGCGCCGCGCATCTCGCCGGTCAGGTAAAGCCCGAGGCAGTTGTCGTTTCGGAGCCGACTCAATTGAAAGTCATTCGTGCACACAAAGGGTTAATGCGCTTTCGGATTCACGTCACTGGAAAGCAAGTTCACGGGGCGTTGGCGGATCAAGGGATAAATGCAATCACAAAGATGAGCCGGCTGCTGATCGCAATCGAGGATGGTATTCGGAAAAGTTACGCACGAAAGTCTCACGATCTCCTCGGCTCTCCGATTTTTAATATCGGGCTCATCACGGGAGGAACTCAAATAAACTTCGTGCCTGCGGAATGTACGGCGACGATTGAATGCCGAATCATTCCGGGCCATCCCGCAAATGAGGTTTTTAGTGAGTTTAAAAATATCGCCGCCGAAGCGATGAGTAAGGATGCCGACCTGAAAGTCCGCTTTGAAGAGCCGTATATTACGACAGCTCCGATGGAGACGTCGGAAGATTCTTTTCTTGTTCAGTCTGCGCTCGCTGCGGTTCGCGATGTCACTGGAACGGCGGCAATAGCTGGAGCGCCGTATGTTACAGACGGTGGTTTTTTCTCTGCGGTCGGCATTCCAACAATTGTCCTCGGTCCTGGGAATATCGAACAAGCCCATCGGGAGGTCGAGTGGGTCGACTGCGAACAAGTGCTGGCCGCAACCGACGTCTATCAGAAAATGATGGAAAATTTTTCGTGAGTGCGATCCGCGAGTGATCGCTGTCCGGACGAGCAACAGCCGTTCCTGAACCTTCCTTTGGGAACCTTGAGGAAGGAAACTCGGAACGTCCCGCCGGCTGCCTCACGGCTTCCGGCGGGAGTTGGGGGCTCCAGATCACGTCACGTCGGGGGGGCGATCGGGGCGCGGTAGAAGGTGTTCGGGGCCGAGAACATCTCCAAGCGCTGCACAAGGCCGAAATGCACCTTGTAGAACGCCGGGCCGGGGAGCTTCGTGTAGCCCAGACGCTTGCCCCACTGCCACATCTCCACCAGTTCCCGCTGGGTGCCCATCCACAGCGTCTCGCAGTCGCCGACCGACGCGCGGCACCAGCCCTCGTAGAGGGCCGAGGCCAGCTTGCGGCCGCCCGTGGCGTGGTCGAACAGTTCGTCGAACTGGATGGGCCGCTCGAGGTCCGTCACGCCGTCGAGGTCCACCTGCAGTCGCACCGTCCGGGCCGCGTCCTCGACGCCGACGTAGCGGAGCGATCCCATGCCGGGTTTGATGCCCCGGGACTTCATCCACGGCCGAGCGTCGAACTCCTTCTGCCCCATCTTCCCGCCGAGGATGAACCCGCAGATCGGCCGCTCCCCGAGCGGCTCGTGCGCGATGGCCGGGGCGCTCATGAGCACGATGGCGTGCCCGAAGTCGTTGAGCGACTTCACGAACCCGTCGAGCGTGGCGAGGTCGGTGGCCGCGCCGCGGGTCCAGTTGGGGCTCCACGGGGCGAGCCGGCGGTTGTTGCTGAAGACGCGCGCGACTGCGTCTGTTACGCGGGGGAGCATCTCGTCAACTTGACCATGTGGCACCTGCCACAACGTCCAAAGATTCGGGTCCACGTCGTCCTCCTGGTGAATTGAAGCAAGGAGACTGCGTCATTGCGGTGAGTCGCACCGCAAAACCGTTTCGGCTGCTGCCGTCGCGGACTCGAGGGAATAGAGGAGAATGTTTTTGGTATGGGATGAAGCGCAGGTTGAACTTCGAGCGCTGCGTCGATTGGCTTCCACCGAGTCCGGGGGCAACAAAAAATTATGTGTCTCTCAATAAAAAGAGAAAGACCGAAAAAAACCAGTGAATAAATCTGCCAGAAGCAGGCGGAAAGTCAACAAGGCAGCTCCGGCGGAATTGCGTTTATTGGCGAGGTGAGTCAGATCAAGATCGTCACCTAAACGAGGTCGCCGATGAACACCACCGAGAAGCTCGCATCGCTCTGGGAAAGCTCACAAAACGATATCATCACCGGATTTTTCCAGTTCCTTACATTTGAAAGTGTAAGCGCACAGTCACAATACAAGGAGCAGCTGCACAAATGCGTTCATTGGTTAAAACAATACTTGGCGGAGCGCCTAGGATTTCAGGTTGAAGTTTGGGAGACATCCGGACATCCCGTGATCTTCGCTGAGCGGAACGATGCCGGGCCGGGAACTCCCACCGTGCTGGTGTATAATCACTACGATGTTCAACCGGTTGATCCCCTTGAGCTCTGGGACTCTCCCCCGTTCAAACCGGAAATACGGGACGGAATGGTCTACGCGCGTGGCGCTCAAGACAACAAGGGACAGAGCTGGTGCGTATTTACCGGACTGCGGCTCCTCCTCGAGCAATATGGACGGCTTCCGGTCAACGTGAAGCTGTGCATCGAAGGTGAAGAGGAAATCGGCAGCGCTGCGTTGTCAAAAATTCTTGAGGCAAAGAGAGACCGCCTCAAAGCCGACTATCTCATGATTCAAGACTGCCTCATCCTCGGCGAGGAACAGCCGGCCGTCACATTGGGCGTGCGCGGAGTGGTAAAGCTCGAGGTCGAACTCACGTCGGCGTCATCCGATCTTCACTCAGGGTGCCACGGCGGGATCGTCTACAATCCCTGCCGAGCGTTGTCGGAAATTCTTAGTTCGCTGTGGGACTCGGACGGAAAAGTTGCCGTTCCTGGATTCTATGAGGGAGTCGAGTTGCTCACCGAGGACGAGCGTCGCGTGATGAATTTCGAGTTTGACGAAGCAGAATATCTTCGAGATTTCGGCGCCGTGCCCGCCGCGATGGAGAAGGGCTTTTCGCCGAACGAGGCGCGTTGGACGCGCCCCACGGTGGAAATTAATGGAATGTGGGGTGGTCACATCGGCGAAGGCTCGAAGACGATTATACCGGCAAAGGCCTACGCAAAACTTTCCTGCCGAATAGTGCCTGGGCAGGAGCCGAAGAGAGTCGGCCGCTTGGTCCTCGACTTCCTCAAGAACAATTGCCCTGATGGCGTGCAGATCGAAGGTGAAGTTGGCGAAGGAATGGGAACGGCTCTTCGAACCTCACCAAAGTCTAAACTTTCTCAGGCCGCGGCTTCGGCATATTCGGAGGTCTGGAACACCCCCTGCGACTTCATACTCGAAGGATCGACGATTCCGGTTGCTGCTGGACTTGCTCGTGCTTCGGGTGCCGAGACGGCGTTTCTCGGATTCGGCCTTACGACGGACTCGATCCATGCTCCGAACGAACACTTCAGCCTTGAGCGATTGAAAAAAGGTGCGTTGACCTTTGGAAGGACGCTCGAGATCTTGGGCGCGAAGTGACCGACGGGTCAGTTCTTCGAATCAAAGTAGAATGTGACCGTTGCAAGATACCCGCGCAACTCCTCCGGCGGCCTCGGAAACGGGCCCGCATCCCTAATCGCCAGGAGCAAGGATTCGTCGAATTTTTGATCTCCAGAGCTTTCTGCAATTTTAGCGTTGGAAACTTCGCCCGCGTTTTGAATCGATAACGTTACGGAGGCAGCGAGCGGGCGACCTGCACCCGCAAAGCGATGCTTGGCTCGTACCTGCTTCTGAACCTCGGCGTTATACGCCAGAAATCCCTTCGGACGGCCGACGCCCATCGAGTACGTGGCTTGTTTAGGCACCTGGGCTTGTTCAATCTCGGGTGCACGATCGCGATTCGGTTTGAAGTTCGCTTTTCGCTCAGCCAGCGAATTTTTCAAGTGTGCATCTTTTTTCCCCTCGCCGCTGTTCTCCGAGACTTTTGGGACATCGGCTACGCGACCGTTCGCCGATGGATCAACTGCTGTTGGAGGCTGTGCAAACGATAGTGGGGAAAAGGTGAGCGCGGAAAATAATATCGAAGCGCCCGAAACTAAAAAACACGCAGCGCGCGTGAAAACTTTTGATTCATCCATTCTATAGTCTTAACAGGACGTCAGCAGACTGACGAGTCGGAAACTACGAGGCCCTTAACCGGCGCGCATTATCGATCACACGTCAATTGGGGCTGCGGCCGACCTCGGCCGGCCGCAGCCATTCTCGAATTATGAAGCCTGCTTTTCGCTGATCATCTTCGAGAGCGCCTGAATGTGCGCTTGCTGTTGCGGAAGAAGCGTTGAGCGCACCAGAGCTTTTAGTTCGGCCGGTGCATTCTTGTTCTCCAGCACTTCTTGATACTCCTTCACACCGTGCTCTTCACCTTCCTTGAGCGCCTTCAGGGCTGTTTCCTTACCGAAAACTTTCGCCGTCCCGGTCACCGCCTCAGCCCAAACACCCCAAGCTCCGGAGCTTGCCACGGGAGTACCGCCAAGTTTTACAACGTGCTGCTCAAGTGTCTTGACCGCATTTTGATGTTCAGTGTGGAACTTCTTTAGCTCCGCACCTGCGCTATCGCTGCTCAACTTCTCGAGCGCCTGGCGATAGGTTTCCACCGCAGAAATTTCACCCTTCAGGAGTTCGTTCAGCACCGATACCGCTCCTTGATCAGCGAGGGCAACGGCAGAAGAGCAAAACAACAGCGAGCAGAGTGCAACAAATCGGATTAGTTTCATATTTAGATCTCCTTGTCGAAAGACTGTATTTTCGTACGGCGACGAATAGACCGCGAACAGTAGCTGAGGAGCCATGATCCGAGTCACTCATGTTATCAACTGAACGCGGTTCAAGGTTTGGAGGACATGGAGCTCTATGATGCAGATCACAGGAGGCCCGTTGTCCGCGGATGAGCATTCGGCCAGTCGATTGGGATTACGCCGAGTCAGGCGCCGGGATTATCCATTCAAGAACTTCTGAAACTGATAGCGAGAAAGCGGCTCCACGTTGATTGCGCCATCACGGATCGAGCCCCTGACGAGAGCTCCGGAGGAAAGGTCTTTCAAAACGAAAGCTCCTATCATCCGTCGGACAGCTTTGGGAGCTTCACCGCCGACCCAAGTCCGGACGTAGAGATACTCTATCGACGTCGACGGATTGAGGAGCATTCCATCTAATTGCGGTGGTCGCTCCGAGCCGCTCTGCACATTGACAAATAGAATGTTGTCGGGTGCCTCTTGCGCGTCTGTAAGCCAAAGCATCTTTACGGTTTCACTAAGAAGCATCGCTTCCTGAGTAAGATGTGGTGGTGCCGACGGACGACTGCAAGAAGTAAAACAGAGTATACTGAAAACAAAGCTGAGAAACTTGAATGCACCAGCCGCTCGTTTCATTTGTTCCCCTTCCCTCTGGCTCTCGGAAGCAACGGCGACTTGGTGGAAAAGAGCAAAACTCCATCGGTGGCAGGGAGTGTCCGGTGTTTAAAGTCATTCTGCTCCGGTTGGACATACACCGAATACTGCCTGAGAAATAAATCGTAATCGACGGTGACCTTCTCTGGGTTTCCACGATCTCGCCAGTAGGTCCCGACAAACTGCTCGACGCAGTCAAACTCGTCTCGGATTTGCGGTCCGGATTTCGGAAAGATCTTATGATATCGATAATCCAACCAGTCCATTCCTTGCGGAAACGCCATAAATCCGCCGGTCGCCAGCAACGCCAGCACGAGCAAAAATGAAAGCGGAGTTATAGAAGGAAGAAGCTTCTTGGATTTCTGCATGCTCATGCGAAGCGACGACAATCTGCGATTCCGCCCACCGCTCAAAGGATCTTCCAGCTGAAACGTCATGGGCATGGCTCGGAACGCCGAGCCGCTTCCCCCAAGATTGGATTTTTGGAGCCGCCCGCTGTCGTAAGAATTCTCAGTCGAGGGCGCGGACACGCTGGCCGAGAGCTGGTCACGAAGGGATTGCGAAAGCTGCGTCGTGATGGAGTCCGGAGCTTGCGGCTTCACCCTCATCCCGCCGGCGACGAGTGAGCTCTTTGGGGGGTCGTTAAACATCGCGAGAATGCTTGCTACGTTCTCAGGTCTATCCTCCGGCTTTTTTGCCAGCATCTGCCTCAAAAGAGTATCGACCCAGTTCGGTAAATCGTTTCGAAAGTCGAGTGCCGACGGCGGCGGCTGCATGAGATGCATCTTCATGAGATGCGCAGGACTTTCGGCGGCAAACGGAAGCCGGTTCGTAAAGAGTTCGAAGAAGACCACGCCGAGCGCATAGATGTCCGCATGAAAGCCGACGTTTAGTCCCTGCCAAATCTCCGGAGCGATGTATTGCGGCGTCCCGAGAACGACCTGAGTTTCCGTCAGCCGCGAGTCGGTTGTTTTCACAATTCCGAAATCCGCAAGCTTCACCACATCGTCGTTCACAAGGAGCAGATTGTCAGGCTTGAGATCCCGGTGAACCAGATTCGCCTCATGGACCGCGTTCAAGCCGCTCAGTATTTGCTTCGCCATCTGGAAAATGCGATCTTTCGGAAGAAAATCATCGACATCTCGGTTATCGATGACCTCTGAGAGGGTTTTCCCCTGAAGGTATTCCATCGAATAATAGTAGGCGCGATTATGCTCTCCCGTGTCGAAGATCCGGATCACGTTGTTGTGGTTTACGAGACGCATCGTTTGCATCTCTCGAAGGAACCGCTGCACGAATTCCGTGTTCTCAGTTAATGAGCGGTGAAGGATTTTTAGCGCGATCGGCGTATTGTCGAGGAATCGGTCGTTCGCCAAGTACACTGATCCCATCCCCCCGGTTCCAAGGGTCTCCTGAATGAGATAGCGATTTGCGAACACTTTCGCCATAATCTGGGACGCGTAACGAATCTCCGGTTTTCGTGTCTGTAGTCGGCCACTTCGAATTATCGGCACTCCGGATTACCCTGCTAAATCGGTAATTTCCGAGATTCAAACTCTGGTTAATATTCAATCAATTGAGATGGTTGCAGGCGAAGGTGCTTTGGCTTCGACCGGTCTCACAGATGAGGTAAACGAAAGCCCGTGGCAAAGCGATCTTCAAGACTCCTGAATACGGCCGTAGCAATTGTCATTCCGGCTTCACTCGCATGGGCATTTCTCACGTCCTCTCCCTCGGCGAGCAATCGAGAAATCGATAATGTGAGCTCCCAAAAGCAGCTCGTGAAGGGGAAAAAACGCCCTCGGACCGAGGACACTCAACTTCCTGATTACGCACCATCGACGGAATCTCGTGCCTCGCTTGCTGAAAAGGAAGCTTCAAAAGAAGGCCCGGCATTCGGCCCGGCGGACGCAGCGAACATTTCGGAGGAGCTTAAGCCGACAGATCCGGCCGGTCCACCTTCAGAGAACATTCAAGGATTCAACTCCGCGGCTTCCCCCCCCTCCGAAGTGAACCGAAGCGACGAGCTGGAAGCCGAGCTTGGTCCGGAGAAGGCTCAATTTTACAGAGAGCAGGAGGCGTTGGCCTTCCGAACTTTTGACGACGAGCAGACCAAAGAGGAGCTTGATCTCGTGTCAGACCAGATGGAGTTGAATCCTCAGCAGCTCCAAGCCTCTGAGCTCATCTTCGAAGAGGCACAGACGGCACTTTCTCAGCAACAAATGACGGTCCGATCTCAAATTCCAAAAATGAAAACATTGGAGCGGCTCGACGCCTACACACGACTTGCTCAGTTTCGCCAGCAATTCATCTACGATCGCCTGAAAAGCGTTTTGAATCCACCACAGCTCGCAGCCTACAAAGAGAGCTTCGCGCCACTCACTGCAGCGTCGGAGTTATCCCAGAAATAAAAAAAACCGGCCGTGGTTCCCCACGGCCGGTTGGAAAAGCGGACTCGGCTCGAGAGGCGCGGCCCTAGCCGCGAACCTCCGTCGCCATGTTGTAGTCGATCTGATCTCTCGTCGCGCCAGCGGAGATTTTCGCTTGACGGTTCCTCGGAACAATCTGGAACTTGCCGTACGTGTTCGACGGGAAGCCGCTGCAGATGTTCGAAGAAGCGCTTCCATTCGCTGCGAGCGGGATCTCCAGTGCAGATCCGACTGGCAGTCCGTTGAAGTCGAATCGGGTCAAGTCGACCATCTCAGGTGTCGAGCCCGAGTTCGAAATCACCACTCGGCAGGACTGCGAAAGGAACGAGTTAAGCGATCCAAATATTGCCTTTCCGAGTGGATCGCTTCCACGGAGCGACCGTGCTGACCAAACCGTAGCAGTCGGCAGACGGCTGTAGTGCACGATTGTCGCATACAACGCTCCTGGGACGTCGCTCGACACGGTGAAGTGACCGACATTGCTGTTCAGGAACGGATCACCGATATCGTGCAACGTCGCACGCGCTCCAAGCGTTTGCGAAATCGTATCCTTCAGTACTCCGTCCTTATCAAACGCCCGAACAATAATGTTGATCGGAATTGCGAGGACGTTTGACACCTCACCAATCGCCGTTGTCACCGAAGACGTATCCATCGGCAGCACGATCGGTCCAGACCTTCCTCTCATCCCTTCGACACTGACCACGCCAGCAAACGCGTTCGCTCCCGTCGTTCCGAACGTAGTGCTTCGGAAGAAGTAGCGGTTTACACGCATGCTGACTCTCGCCAGTTCGAACCCTGGATTCGGCACCCAAAGAACGAGACCAATTCGATTGACCCCGACGATGTCGTGAATCGACACGTCTTCACGGCCGAGGGCAGACAAGAAGACGGGACGCGCGAATACCCCTGGATTGAGTACTGGATCTATCTCTATCGGCGCTCCGTTCTGGCCGAAGAAGAACAGGTTTCCAGAGATTGCGATGGCTTCGTTGTTCGACATTTCACCGAAATTCGCCACTCTGAAACCAGCATCCGCGGGATCCAGACTTGGGTGATTCGTATTGAACGACGCTGCCAACGTTCCTCTTCGGTAACCCGAGAACGGAATTGCGTAGGCGTAGTCGAAGTCGTCAAACGTCGGTCCTTCAAGTCTGTAGACCGACACCTGTCCGTCAAAATCACCGGGGCTGAGAGGTGTCACTCCGTCGACTTCGAACCCTTCGAATAGCGCAGTTCCATAGTCGTCCTCATTGAACCCGTCGAGCGCGTTCAGATTGACGTCTGCTTGGCCGTTCGGAGGAACGAACATCGGGAAGACTTCGTGATTCTCACCATCGCGATCTCGCATAGTGACTCTGATCAAGATTGTCTTATTTCCGAGATTGTTCCGGCCTTCTCCGATCGAGACCTGATCGTTAAAGCCGTTCCATGGCACGGAATATTCCGTCGAGATCACAGACGACGCGTGTGAATCGAAATCGAGCGCGTTCACAAGTCCGTCGCCGTCAGCGTCATCGGTCAAGCCGCCTTCTTCGGAGTTACGCAATCCATCTCCGTCACTGTCGTCGTCCACCGTGAAATTCCTTGCGGAGGACTGCGCACTGGAATTTCCGGCGACGTCAACCGCTTGCGCGGTTACCGTGGTCAATCCGTCCGGAAGACTTACCGCCGTCGTGAAGCTCCACGCTCCTCCGCCGGAGACAGGCGACGAACCGAGGTTCGTAAGACCTTGAAAGACGGTAACAGTAGCTGCAACTTCACCGGTTCCACTGAAGTCCGGAGTGTCAGTTCCAACCACTTCACCCTCAGCCGGGACGACGATTACCGGGACGGTAGGCGCGGCGGTGTCGATCACAACCGTCAGCGTGGCGCTGTTCGCGCTGACATTCCCCAAATCATCGATTTGATTTGAAGCGATGTCATGCGACCCGTCGGCGAGCGTGTCGCTTTCGATAGTGACGGTGCCCGACGAGCAGACTGCTGAGCCCAAGACCGTCGTATCTTCTACGAGCTGAACCAAGTTTCCATCCACGGTGCACGACACCGTGAACTCCGGCTCGTTCACATTCGTAATGTTGTCGATCGAGGAGCTTCCGGAGTCATCAGCAGCTAACAGATCCGGAATACCGCTCGAGCCGTCAGCGCTCGTGTCGATAGTGACGTCAAGCGTTCCGCTTGCAGGCCCTTCGTTACCTGCTGGATCCTCCGCCCGGGCGAATACCGTGTGGAGCCCGTCCGAGAGAGCCGCGGTCGTTGTGATCGCCGCGGTGTTTCCGGCACAAAGTGCGCTACCGATAACATCGGTGCCTTCGACCAGCTCAATGGTGTCTCCGTCATCGGTGCACGAAACATCAAAGGTCGGAGTGTTATCACCAGTGAGGTTATCCGTATCATCCGAGCCAGTGTCGCTTCCGGCCTGGAGATCCGGATCTCCAGTTTGGGCCGGCGGAACCGTGTCGATGGTGATCGCGAGAGGATCGCTCTCTGTTCCCGCATTTCCAGCCACGTCGATTTCCCGTGCCGTAATGTTGTAGGGCCCGTCAACAAGCGTAATGCTCGTCACCGCAACAGTTCCTCCAGCGCAGAAACCGGAACCGAGCAAGTTGGTTTGTTCGTAGATTTCAACGAGGATTCCTTCTTCAGAGCAAGCCACGTCGAAAGTCGGCGTTTGAACAAACGTCAGATTATCGTCGGTCAAAATTCCTGTGTCGCTTCCGACTTGAAGATCCGGAATCCCAACTCCCGTAGGTGCAACGGTATCAACCGTGATGGAAAGAGTTGGTCCGTTTTGGCCGACGTTTCCTGCTGTGTCGGTCTGATTCGCGTAGAGGAAATGCTGACCGTCTGACAACGTCGACGTGACGATAAAGGCATTCCCGCCAGCACAATTCGTACTTCCGAGCTCAGTCGAGTCTTCAAAGAGCCTGACCAATCCCGTCGTGCAACCAACGCGAACCGTCGGCGTGCTGAAGTTCGTGATGTTATCGATTGTCGAAATGCCGCTATCATCGATGAGGTCAGGGAGAGCCGGTGCCGTCGGAACCCCTGTATCAATCACAACATTCAATCCGGCGCTCGAACTGCTGAGATTTCCAGCGGTGTCCGTTTGCTGCACGGTCAAAGTATGCGGCCCATCGATGAGCGCCGAGCTCAAGATCGTTGTCTCGCCGCTTAAATCGCAGGTGTTGAAGCCCACCGGAGTTCCGCCGTCGAATAAGACGACCAATGCTCCAGGGTCGCAACTTGTAACGAGGAAATTCGGCGCGTCGATGTTCGTTACGTTGTCGGTCGATGAAATTCCCGAATCATCAAGAAGGTCCGGAGCATTGGTTGCCGCCACTTGCGTGTCGATGGTGACATCCAACGAACCGCTGTCACTGCTCACGTTCCCAGCGATATCTCGTTGTCTCGCTTGCAAGCTATGGATTCCGTCACTCATGAATGAGCTCGTGACTGCGACCGGATTTCCTCCCGAGCAGTCTCCGGAACCTCGAACAAAGCCGTTCTCGAGTAAATCAACGAAATCGGAATTATCGCAGATAAGGTCGAACGTCGGTGTCGAATCATTCGTAAGGTTATCACTGTCTGAATTACCCGAATCACTCGTCGCCTGAAGATCCGGAGCAACGGTCGCAACAGGCGCGACCGTATCGATGGTCACTGGAAGCGAACCGCTTGTATTACCCGTGTTTCCAGCCGTATCGGTTTGATACGCCGAGAATCCAAACGACCCGTCGGCGACGAACGGCACGGTAATCGTCGATGAGCCGCCGGTGCAAGTGTTCGTGGCAACTGGAGAGCCGTCCAACAGCAAGGTCACCGTGGTTCCAGAGGTGCAGCTAACGGTGAATGTCGGCGAGTTATCGAATGTGATCTCGTCAAAGCTCGAAGTGCCGGTATCGCTTGCTGCCTGAAGATTCGGCGTCCCCGGGGTGCCTGGAGCAGTAAAGTCGATCGTCACCGCAAGGGTTCCACTATCGACGCTGTTATTTCCGGCCACATCCGTTTGACGGGCGTCTAAGTTGTGCGCTCCGCTGCCAAGAGCATTGCTGGTAATGACCGCCGCTCCGCCGGAGCAGACCGCCGAGCCATGGACGGTGTTCCCCTCCCGAAGTTGAACGACCAAACCGTCGACGCAATTCAAGATGTCGAAAGTTGGCGTCGTGATGTTCGTGATATTGTCGGTGGAGCTGATACCGGAATCACTCGTTGCTTGCATGTCAGGCGTAGTGAGCGTGTTTGGAGCAACCGTGTCGATTTCAACTTGGAGGGCAGTGCTCTCCGCGGTTACGTTCGCGCCATCGATTTCTCGCGCGGAAATGAGATGAATTCCGTCCGGAAGATTGCTTGTAGTGAGCGTTGCAACTCCACTGCCGTTACACGTTGCGGTAGCAATGGTTCCACCGTTCTCACGGAGTTGTACGGTGGCACCAGGATCGCAGGTAACCGTGAACTGAGGATCATCCTCGTTCGTGATGTTATCGGTATTCGACAATCCGTTATCGTCGGCGGTAACGAGATCCGGAATCCCCGGCACTGAGAGCGTCCGAATTGTAAGTGAAAGAGAAGAAAAGCAATGCGGATCGTTTACCGCATTGTCGGAAAGTGTGAGCGTCCAGTTTCCTGCAGGATTCTGGCCGTCGTAAGAATTTAGGTTACCGGTCGGCCGGAATGTTCCCGACTGTGGCGCGACCCCACCAACCACCGAACCGGCAGTCTGGTCAAAGTTCACGAGGACAGTGCCGCCGTGGGTGATCGTTCCCGTATATGTTCCAGGAGTAAAAAGATTAACTACGGTCGCGGCGGGACTCGTCAGAGTCTGCGACGCCTGCGTGTTGAAAACGCTTCCCGGTCCATCAAGAATCGGATTACAACGTCCGACGCCCACTCCCGCGTCGTCGATCTTCGCAAATCCCACTGATGCAACGACGCTAAAAATGACTTCGCCGGCCGGGAAGTCCGTTGGTCCGACAGTGATCTGTCGGTTGATCGAGCCGTTGTCAGCGCCGTTTCCCAACGTGTTGTTCTGATACGTCTGCGTTGTCGCAAACGCGAACGACGGGAACATTGCGAGCACAGCAAGCAAGGTGGACGCGCGCAAAACAGCACGTTTCCGAGCTTGTTTACCGTGGGACCCAAGGTTCACGTGTTGTGAAATGAAGTTGGAATTCATGGAAGCCCTTATTCTAGAATTGACGAGAAAACGCGGACGAGAGGCCGAACGACAACCCCATGAGTGAGCATCGTGGAGTTTACTCATCAGTCTCACAGTAAAGAAAGTCTTTTTTTACGCCTGAGGTGAATTTTTTTCACTGACAATCATTCACTAATTGATTCGAACGAGTTTGAAGAACACTACGATGCCTGAGCACTGGAATTTGATTCCGATTAAAATTCGCTCCGTTCGAGAAATGCGGGCTCGATGTTGTTCACTTTATTTTGCTGGCGAGTCGGGTCCTCGCAGAGTAAGGAAGGCGAGAACGGCGCATCAAAATCAGCGCATTCCGTCATGGGGGCCAGATGAAATCTCGAAACCTTTTGTGGTGTATTTTCAACCTCTCTCTTCTGTCACTCCCTATCGGTTTCATCGGTTGCGGAGCGAAAGAGTTGCCCCCCGCTCCGGTAGAAGATTGCAAGATGTCGGATAAAACCGAGATCGCGCGACTCTTTGATCGCTGGAACCGCTCCCTGCAAACCGGAGATCCCGATAAAGTGATCGCCAACTATTCTGAGAACGCTGTTCTCCTCCCAACGGCGTCCAGCGTTCCAAGAACGACTCAGGCCCAACGGCGGGAATACTTTGTCGAATTTCTCACCACGAAACCGAGCGGCAGAATTGATTTCCGCTCCATTAAGACCGGTTGCAATCTCGCCGTGGATACGGGCCTCTACACTTTCACCTACGCGGCGTTGGGAAGCCAGATTCAAGCCCGTTACACATTCACCTACAAATGGAACGGGAAAGAATGGCTGATCTCCAGTCACCATTCGTCCGCAAGTCCGATGAAGTAATTCGGAATTACTTGATTTCCGCATCTCCGGTATGCCATTTTTGCCATGGCTGTCGGGAAATCAGGTGCGGTCGCGGACCAGGTTTTCTGTTCTTTTTGATGCGCGCTTAGCGCCGCACTTTGGGATTGAAGTTAAACTCACTCACGCGAGTGGCGTCTCTCTGTTCTTCACACAACCTGCCTCTCGCACTCAATGCTTCTGACTGTGTCTCACGGCTCCTGACCGTGTCTCTCGAAGTTCATCGCACTATGAACCTCAAGAGACACGGTCAAGTCATTGGCTGCTGTCCGAGCACAGATGTCTTTTACGGGAAGGAGATGTCGGTATGTCGGCAAGAGAATTGCCGCAGTCCGTGGACGCATTCCTCATCGCGGCCCGCGCCGCCTGCCGCGGAGGAATCGCGGACCCGATCTTCGCCGCGCTCGATCAGTTTGCCGGTGCCGTCACGCTCTGGCGGTTCGGTTCGTCTGCCGCTCGCAACCGGCTTGCGGTTGACGTTCCGGCATTCGTCGAGGCGCTTCGCGCGAACGGACACGACGAACTCGCGGCGCAACTCGAGGCCTGTTCAGTGGACCTCGACTGACCAACAAAGCGGGAGTGAGGAAGAGCACTTCAATCTCTTACGCGGCCAAAGGGATCCCGGGAGGGAATCCGTCTTGGCCGCACCCGCTTTCCCGGCAACCAAATTCTTTATCAAACTCATTTCGTGCCGAGCCGGTAAAGCGCCGAATAAGAAGAGCCTCACAGACCCTTCAAACATTTGCAGAATTGCGGTAATCCCAGTCTACTATGACTACCGGTGTTACATCGCTTCGATCCTCCCTCAACTGGCGAATGGTTCTGGTTTTCTCGCTGCTCTTTCTTCTCTCCGCAGGAAAAGCAGCGTCGGACGAAGCTTCGCCAAGCGGATCGCCCACCGTCATCGGCCTCCTCTCCGATCTCACAGGCACGAATGGAGCCAATGGAGACTCATGTCGGGAAGGGTATGAACTCGCTCGGAGAAGCTTTGCTTCAGGAGATCAAATAGGAAAAACGAAGCTGTCCTTCCTCTTCGGCGATCACAAAGGCGAGCCGAAGACCGGAACATCGGAGTTTCTTCGGATGGTCAATCAAGGTCGCGCAATCGCAGTCGTTTCAAATCGGGGAAATGTCGGCATGGCGCTCGATCCGATTTCTGCTCGCCTTAAAATTCCGCTCATCGGAATCATGGGCCACACGGGATTCCTAAGGAACAATCCGGTCGGATATCGCTTTTGGCCGTCACCGAAGCAGGAAGGAAGCGCTCTCGCGAAGGCGGCACTTCGCGTCGGCAAACGAGTGGCGAGTCTTGATTTGCAGGATGAATACATTCTTTCCATCGTAGACGCGTTTAAGGCCGAGCTTGCCGCCGCAGGCGGAGAAATCGTCTTCTCCGACAGCGTGAGCGAACAGGACACGGATTGGGCGAGCCTCTTAACACGAATGCGGTCATCAAAACCCGACGTTATCTTCTTAAACACCACCGTCGGGAAGCTCGGGGCTCTTGTTCGAAGAGCACGAGAGGTCGGCGTTTCACAACCGATAATCTCAAATTTCTGGCTGTCCTACCCTTCCGTGGCCGAAGCGGCTGGCGCCGCGAACATCGAAGGAAGTGGTTACGTCGCCCTCGATACCGGAAAGGCGAAATTTCTAGAGGCTCATCGGCGGCTCTTCCCAAACAGCCGTGCGAACGCCGTCACGCTCGCGTGCTTTTCCGGGCTTGCCTTCCTTTTGCAAAATATTCCGGACTCGGGAGGGACAGTCACCGCGGAAAATCTAAATCACCGGCTCCTTCAGGCAACCGA
This sequence comes from uncultured Bdellovibrionales bacterium, assembly GCA_964509425.1. Lineage (GTDB taxonomy): Bacteria > Bdellovibrionota_C > UBA2361 > SZUA-149 > CAZDWZ01 > CAZDWZ01. The sequence goes on from CAZDWZ010000001.1 coordinate 105,376, forward strand.
AGTCCTGCTTCCTGATCAAGCGATGAAAATCTCCGACCGCGAGGCCCATTTCGACCTTGTGTTTGAAACGTATCGAAACGGCACTCCAGTGAAAGTCGAGACTTTCTAGCGAATGACCAAGTCTGCCCCAGGCCGCGCCGTAGTCGTCTCCACCGCAGAGTGATTCATTGTTGTCTATAAGCGCCTTCGCCGATATCCTTTCGAAGGCACATCGCTTTGACGAGATAATTTCCGAATCTTTCGATGTAACACGGAGGAGCAAGATGTCACGTCGATTTCGCATTCTGTTGGCAATTTTTTTTCTGAGTTCCGCTGGGGCAACATCAGCCGGCGCAAGCGATGAGCCCCCGGCATCACGGCAAAATCACGACCTTGAACCAGTAGTGAACGGAATGAAACCGTTCGCTCTTACGATTATTTTGTGCGGTATGTTCTTCTCGACGAACCTCGTTTTCGCTGATTCGGCGGAACGCTCAGTTATCGACTCCGAGATTCTCAAGCGACGGGTCGAGACGCTCGTGACTGATTTCGGTCCAAGGGACTCGGAGCACCCCACGAATTTAAGAAAAGTAGCGGAATATATTCGGGAAGAGTTCAAAAAACTCAAACGGCAGCCTTCCGAGCAACTCTTCGTCGCCGACGGTCGTGAATTCTCCAACATACTCGTGGAGCTCGGTCCCGAAACCGAGGAAGTGATCGTCGTCGGAGCTCACTATGATACCGCCGGTCCCATGCCCGGTGCAGACGATAACGCGTCGGGCGTCGCGGGACTTCTCGAGCTCGGACGATATCTCGCGAAACATCCTCCGAAGTTAAAAACGATTCTCGCCGCATATTGTTTGGAGGAACCTCCCTATTTCCGAACTTCTCTGATGGGAAGCGCCATACACGCGGCAGAAATGCGGACGAAAAAATCGAAAATTCGATTGATGCTCTCTCTCGAGATGATCGGCTATTTTTCCGACAAAGCGGATTCACAACGTTATCCGATTCCAGCCCTCGATCGGGTTTACCCGAAAGTCGGAAACTTCATCGGCGTCGTTGGAACAACCGAGCACGTCCATCTCACGAATACAGTGAAGGCGGCGATGCAAGACGCGACTCCCCTTCCCGTCTATTCCATTAACGCACCTCGCCTCCTCCCCGGAATCGACTTCTCAGACCATTTAAATTTCTTGAACGCTGGGTATCCAGGAATTATGATCACGGACACAGCCGACTATCGGAACGAGGCCTACCATACCCCGGACGACACACCCGACCGCCTTGATTATAAGCGAATGGCATTGGTCGTCGAAGGAGTCGCGGCCGCGATCCATAAAGTCGCCAGTGCGAAGATTGAAAAATCCCCAAATTAAGCACCCTCAGAGAGCTGGATCACTCTCTCAATACCAATTCTTCGTAAGAAGAGATCATCGTGACTGGCAACAAGAAGTCCACCGGGCCACAGCGACAACATCGACACCAGCGCAGCCCGGCCAAACAAATCAAGGCTAAAGGTCGGTTCGTCGAGAACGAGCAACTGCACGGTCGGCATCTGAGAGAATAAGCAAATCAGTGCCGCACGCGTTCTCTCCCCGGGGCTCAAGCTGCAAAGCGGCCTCTCTGCCAGTAGCAACGGAAATCGATACCCGGTCAACATTGTTCGTATGGTTTCCGGATCGCCGACACCGCACTCGATCTCGAGCAGACTAAAGAGACTTTCTCCTCTTTTCCAGTCACTGGCGCCCTGAGCTATCGATCCCACGCGCGGGAGATCGATCTCGATAGTCCCTCGATCGACGTGCCGTCGCGTGAGAATGGTCTCTAGGAGAGTCGATTTTCCAGAACCGTTCCTTCCGATAACTCCGATTCGCTCGTGTTTCATCGTAAGCGAAAGATCAGAAACGACCTCTCTCCCGCTCATATTGATCGAGAGATTGCTCACCCGAATAATCGTATCATGCGGCGAAAAACGCTCTTCCCGCGTGAATTCGAAATCGAACGGCAACTCGACGCTCAAACTTCGGCGCGACGCTCTCGCCCAGTTTCGCGCCGAAGCAAGTCGCGCGTCTCTGATGAGGGCCATTTTGCCATGTTTCACCTGCGCGTAATCCCGCTTCTGATTTAGTCGCGATCGAGGCGTGGCTCGTTGCAGTTCTCGAACCCGTCCATACTGTTTTTTTCTCCGCCGCCGGCGGGCAATATGAGCTATGTATGCCTCTTTCTCGGAGAGCGCATGAATAGTTTTTGAATACCTCTCTTGCTCCTCCCTATCCGCATCCAACAAAAAGCTCTCAAATTCTTCAAACGTTCCTTCGAACCCTCGACAGCCGCTTTCGGAAACATAGATGAAGTGCCGAAAAGCAGAGAGCAGTTTAGCGTCATGAGTGACGACCAGCGCCGTTCTTGAAAACGCTTGAAGCCAGTCTCCGAGCCAACGCACTCCCACCACATCAAGGTCTTCCGTCGGTTCATCGAGCAAGAGAATTTCTGGATTCATCAGCTTGGCTTGGAGAAGACAGAGTTTCCTTCTTTGTCCGTGACTAAGCTCTTCGATTCTCTCGATTGCAACACGATCGTGGAATCCCAGCGAGTTCAACTCGCGCGTGATCAACGAATCGGCGAAATTCTCCGAGAGGTACTTGATCGCGAGGCGGCAGTCTGCCGTATCCAGGCTCTGAGGCACGAAAACCGGGAGAGATGATACTTGTATTACACCAGAATACTCGGAATGCTCGCCACTCAGCGTCTTCAGGAGACTGCTCTTCCCCACGCCATTTCGTCCGCTGATTACTGCCTTCTCACCTCGTTCTAAATGTAACATGAGATCTTGGATGAGGACGCGCTCATCGGACGCCCGAATCGTCAGATGTCTTGTTTGAATTGCCGCGGAAAGCCGCGCTGTGGTTGTCGACGCTTGAGTCATTTTACCTCCTCAAGCGACTTTAAGATCTTCGCTTCAAGCCGAGAGTCAACTTCCACAGTCAAGCGAAGGCCGTTTTCGGTAGCTTCGCTCGTGATCACTCTCCCACCCGCATATATCTGCGAGAATACGGAGGTCGCGTGATACGGCACCAGGAATTCTCGCTGGGTTCGGCTCGCTCGAGCCGTCTGCAGCAAGCGTTCTCGAAGCTCATCTACGGCTGCTGGACAGCTCGTGCTGATAAGAACAAACGGATGCTCGCCGGAGAGTTTCGACCACGGCACCGAATCTTCTTCAACCGGCAATTTGTCTGCCTTGTTGAAGATGTAAAATCTGGGAAGCTTGTCAGCGCCTAAACGAACGATGACGTCCTCCGTGGTTTGCACATGCAGTTCGCACTCTGGGTCCGACGAATCAACAACAAAAAGGAGCAAATCGGCCTCGGCGATCTCCGCGAGAGTAGACTCAAAACTTCCCAAGAGGCGCTCGGGAAGCCGCCGAATGAATCCCACCGTGTCGCTTAAGATAACGTCTCCTCCGTGTCTGCTCAGCGCACGAGATGTCGTGTCCAGAGTCTCAAATGGCATATCCTTTGCAGAAAGTGACTGGCTGGTGAGTGCGTTCATCAGCGAAGTTTTTCCGGCGTTGGTATAGCCGATGATCGCGATTCGTTTACAGTTCTCCCGGTTTCGTCGTTGAGTGCGGCTTGCCGATTCAAGACGTCTCAGCTCCTTTGTGAGCATGAGGAGCCGCGAATCAATTTTTCTCGCCAAGAGCTCCGAAGCAGTTTCTCCAGGACCTCGCCCACCCCCAATACCTCCGGTCTGCTGATCCATGTTGATTCCTACTCCTCGGATTCGAGGTCGAAGGTATTCCAACTGAGCAATTGCTATCTGGATGCGGGATCGTGCGGTTTTCGCGTTCCGCAAAAAAACGTTCAGAATAACTGCCTCTCGATCACAGACAGAGATTCCTGCGGCGTCTTCCAGATTCCGGAGCTGTGAAGCTGAAAGCTCCGCGTCCAATACCAGAAGATTGGCCCCAGTTTCGCGGGCACGCCGAGCAAGTGCTTCCGCCGCACCCTTTCCCAGCAAAGTGCGCGGATTCGGTTTCGAAAGAAAAACAATTTCTTCTCCGGAAACTTCGTCTCCTTGATTTCGGACAAGATTTGTAATTTCCGCGAGCTGAGCGCGCCGGGTAGCGTCGTTTCTTTCGCGACCGACAGAAGCGACGTAGCAGACGTTATTCTTTCGTTCTATGTCCGAACTCGGCGCAGCACCGCGATCCGTCCAATAATCGATAAGCTCTTCGAGCTCCCCGTCGTCCGGGAGCGGGACTTCACCGTGTTCTGGAACCGGAGTTGAAAAGATCTTCATGAATTTCTCCATCTCGACTGCCTTCAGGCAACGAGCATTCTGTGCGCCTCGCGACGCAAAAACTTTAAAAATACAACGCCACAGATGAGCCCGCATGACTTACTGACCGCTTGGTCAGGGCGGCAGCGACAGCACGATCCCGCATTTATTTGGCGGGTGCGTTCATTCAAATGACATCAAGGCCTATCAAGCGATAGTGAGCACGCGTTACTGAAAAACGCGTGACTAAATGAAATGTGTGAAGGAGGTGTTGAATAAAATCATGGCAATGCGCCCCGCTTCCGGAGAAATAAACTTTCAACAAGTATATTCTGAATACTCCGCAAATTCAACGAGAAATCATCAATCTTTGGCTTTTTTTGAGAACTGCCCGAACCGCCCCTGCAGAAAGCCGAGGACGAGTGCCTCCTCCTTTTTCAGCCCGCTAAGCACTCCACGCTTTTCCGAAAGCGTTTGCCGCTGGAGCGCTTTTAGAAGCGTGCCATCGACGTACGCATTACAGATACTCGGATGAATGTAGCTTTTTCGGCAAATTGCAGGGGTATTGCCAAGCTCTTTCGCGACCGATTCGATCGCGCGGACGATGAATCTCTTCGCTTCGGCCTGAGAGGAGAAAACTTCGAACTCTCTTAGCGCCAACGCACAGAGTACCGTCCCTGCCCACGTGCGAAAATCCTTTGCGGTGAAATCCTCTCCCGTTATCCTTCGGAGGTAATCATTCACATCCAATGAAGAAACGGTTCTTCTCTCGCCGGAGTCATCAATGTATTGAAAAAGCTGCTTTCCCGGAATATCTTTCGAATCTTGAACAATCGACGCGAGCACTGAATCACTTAAGTGGATGACATGCGGCTTGTTCGACTTTCCTTTAAAAGAGAACGTCAGCTTCGAGCCCTTGATGCGGACATGTGAATCCTGAAACGTGGTCAGACCAAATGATTTGTTGGTGCGCGCGTATTTTTCGTTGCCCACTCGAATGAGTGTCGACTCGAGGAGGCGAACAATTGCTGCGAGAATTTTCTCCTTTCCAAGTCCTCTTCGTTTGAGATCTTGGCTGACCTTTTTCCGAATCTGAGGAAGCTTTTCGGCAAACGTCAAAATTCGAATATATTTTCGACGTTCTTGTCGCGCACGCCATTCAGGGTGATAACGATATTGTTTTCTTTGCCGAGCATCACGCCCGGTTGCAAGGAGACGAGCGTCGCGGTCGCTTGAGATTTGCACATCGGTCCAGGCGGGCGGAATAGCGAGCGACCGAATCCATTGTAATGTTCCTTTGTGCGTCACCCGCTTCCCACCGGTGAAGTAAATAAACGCTCGGCCGCGCGACCGCCGTTCAATCATCCTAACGGAAGAGCTTCTGTTGGGCATAAACTCCAGATAGAGATTTTCAGGCGGACTTATACTTAAGCAATTGCCGCAAACACATGATTTCCATCAGAACGGCCGAGCGACAGCCCCTAATTCTGGGCCCTCAAGCCGGTGTGAAATCTGCTGACCTCGTCCTCTGCATGACGAGCAACAAAGCGAAGCGCTCCATCGAAGAAGGAGCATTTGAACTTGGCGGAGAGTTCTGCGCTGTCGCCGGAAGTTTTGACCAGACTTTCACTGCTTCGAAGAATGGTGTCGTCGCCTACACCCAAGCCGATGGTGTGTTTACCGGCGCGTCTCTCGGTGGTGTGGGCATCTCTCACGACAAAGACGAGGAGAGAGCTTTTTACGGCAGCTACGACGCTCGCTCAATTTTTGAAGGAAAAATCCCTCCGAAGGTGGGAAACGCGATTCAAGAATTGAGAGGCATGCTGCCCCCAAGTTAAACGGAAACGTTTGTCCCAGCCGAACGAAGTGTCCGCCGAGATCTCCCTCTGAATTCGGCCGTGCAAGCACCGAGGGATTGCGGTTGAGCTTTCTCCCACACTGAGCTATCTCAGCCAGAGACTGACAGCTTAGGAGTCGCCGCATGAAACCCTCGCGACCGGATTTTTTCTCCTATTTTATATCTTTCCTCGTCGTGACCGCCCTCTTCGCAACATCACACTCCGCGCACGCAGATCACGGTGCCCATTCCGGAAACGAGATGATCGAAGCCGCCCCGCCGGATGACCCGTCGGAGTTCGAACAGGAAGACCGATCGCTTTTCGTTGATGCCCTCCACTATTTGCCGAATCGTCTCTTCGATCTGCTCGATGTCGTTCGTTGCCGAGGGCGTATTGGTCCTGGCGTTGCGGCCAGCGTGCGAATGACGGAGGTAGCTCAAGTATTCGCGGGTTCTTACACGAGCGCTTTTGCTGGAATTCCTGGGCCGCGTCTTCGAAGGACACCAAAGCTTCCCGTCGGACTCGAAAGCCACAACGGCGCGTCGATGAGCGTTGCCAACGCCACCGTCGATGGGGGAATTGGTCCCGACTACTCTCCCACGGAAGTGGGACTCGGATTCCATATTCTCCTTCTCGGTCTGGATATTGGATTTGATCCCATCGAAATTGCCGATTTTGTAGCTGGGATTTTTACCGTAGATCTTCGAGACGATGATCTGTAGTTCGTTCCTTCCATGAGTGACGACACCGCACTGTTAATCTAAAACCGTGAGTACTTGTGAAAAAGCTCGACCGACCTTACAGCCAGATAATTAGAGACCAGAAACGATTTGCGATCGAGACTCTGAGAGATCTGATTGCAATTCCTACGCCGAATCCGCCGGGAGAAAATTACGAAAGATGCGCTCAGTTCTTAGCGGAACATCTTCGAGCTCTCGGAATGGAGACAAGAGTCATCAAAGTTCCTTGGGAAGAACAGTCCAAACTGCAGCCGGGTTACAAAGAGTTTCCGAGATACAACGTCATCGCGCGTTGGGATGTCGGCGCAAAGAAGACCTTGCACTTCAACGCGCACTACGATGTCGTTCCGGTATCGGGTTCGTGGAAATATGGGCCCTTTGAACCAAAAGTGAGCGGCGGCTGGGTGTACGGCCGCGGTTCCGCTGATATGAAAGGTTCTATCGCATCCCTCCTTCACGCAATTCGGAGCCTCAAGCGCACAGCGCTAAAGCCGGGAGTTAACGTCGAGGTCTCGTTCACGGCCGACGAGGAAACCGGTGGGCAGCTCGGTGCCGGTTACATTGTGAAGAAGAAGTTGGTCAAAGCTGACTACGCCGTGGTGATGGAGGGTGGAGAAAGGCTCGACGTCGGCGTGGGCCACAACGGCGTGTTGTGGCTTGAAGGTCGGCTCACCGGGAAATCGGCTCACGGCGCTCTCCCGCATATGGGCATAAACGCGTTTGAGCACATGAACCTCTTGGGCCTCGAGCTTGCCAAGCTGCGTCCCGTGCTCAATAAGCGAAGCTTTCGACTCCCCGGCGGAGAACCGATGAAGCCGACGATTAATCTCGGAGGAGTTTTCGGATGCGGAAACGGTTCGAAAGTTAACACCGTCCCGGCCGAGGCCAGATTCACAATTGATCGACGCCTCCTTCCGAATGAAAAGCTCGCGGCCGCACGAAAGGAGATTCTTGCGGCGGTGAGCCGAGTGAAAAAGAAAGTCCCCCAGCTGAAGTTGGAGTTCGACACCCTGTTTGCGTGTGACCCCTGCGCAACTTCTCCGAAACATCCCTTCGCAACACAAGCAAAGTCCATACTTCGTAATTTAAAAGGGTCAAACTGCGGTAACGGTATCTGTGTCGGATTCACTGACCTCCACTATTTTGTCGTCGACGGAAAAATTCCGGGCATCGGCTACGGTCCTCCGGGAGAGAATTACCATGGCGTCAATGAACGAACGAAGATCACCGAGATTCTAGACGCGGCGGAAGTATACGCGGCATTTATAACCGACTTGGTTTGACTCGATTTTCTCCGTCGATACGGTCAATTCGCGGCCGACGAATGCGCGTCTGCAACGTTGATCGACGCTGATTTCAGATGAGGAAGTGGCAGAAGATCCGCCACGTTGCTGCGAATCGTGGCGACGAGGCTATCGAGTGGAAGATCATTTACGTCCAGACCGAAGGGGTCTTCGATTTCTCGCGCGAAGGCCTCGAGCGCAGCAAGCACATAAAATACGAGAGGCACGATAAAAACGGTTCCGACACCAAATTCCCCGAGCAGGCTAAGTGGAAGGGATATGACGTAGAGCAGAATAATCTTCCGCATGAAATACACGTAACTTCTAGGCGGCGGAGTGTTCTTGATTCGCTCACATGCGCCAAGAATATCGACGAGAGAATTCAAATCCCCGTTTAACGTGAGCAGCTCCTCCTCGCTCAGAAATCCTTGCCGCTTGAGACTGATCACATGTGAAATGAGAAAGCTGCAGACCCTATTCGGCCGATGAGGCGCCGCCAATACACGTTCACTAAACAACCTCTCGCCGTCCTCGAATTCCCGGACCTGCGATTCTGCATCGAACCGAAGATGGTTTTTGAGAATCGCCGGAAAATTCCCGAGTAGCACCTGAAATTCTTTTCTTAACTTGGCCTCACTCATCGGGAGGTAAGCATTCAGCTTCATCGCAATGGAGCGAGTAGAATTTACCAGCTGACCCCAGAGCTTTCTCGCCTCCCACCAGCGCTCATAGGCTGTGTTGGTTCGAAAAACCAGGATCACTGAGATGACGAAGCCGAGAAGCGAATGCACAATAGGTGCACTTCGATCGACGAGGTTATAAAAATGCCCGTCAACCCAGACCAGCACGAACGAGTACAGCGAAACTATTACGATGGGCAGGAAGAGCGAGCGAATGGTGCTTGATCGGAAAAGTGCAAAAGGCGCGTAAAGCCAAAGGGCTCGATCACCAAACCCTCGCTCATCAGTCGATGGATTTCTTTCGTTTGCACTGGCAGCCATAAGTAGCGAGCAAAAACTCCTGTTTGACGAAGTCTTATCGTCAATATCTAGTTTCGGCAACGACGGCGTTCCAAACACGAATTTGTCGTTTCGATCGGCAAGAGTGGGATTGCCCGAGTTCCCGCAAAGTTTCGACAATTGTTTATTTCTGTATATTTCGCCGGTCGGCGACATCGAGAGAGCGAAATCGTGGAAGAGTCTGAAATTACCGCCGTGTATCGAGAAGAAGGTCGGAGAGTCTTTGCGACGCTGGTCCGCCTGCTCGGTGATTTTGACCTTGCGGAGGAAGCCCTTCATGAGGCGTTTACTGCCGCCGTTCTCCAGTGGCCACGCGATGGAGTTCCGCAGAATCCTCGTGCCTGGCTTGTTTCGACAGGGCGGTTCAAGGCGATTGACGCCATTCGTAGGAGAGCACGTTTCAGCGAGTCCCTTGGAGAGCTTCTGAAAAGAGTGGAAGAGGACCAATCCTCTTCCGAGGAGCGTCTCAACGTCACGGTCGAAGATGATCGGTTGCGCTTGATTTTTACTTGTTGTCACCCGGCACTCGCCCCTGCGACACAAGTTGCGCTCACGCTGCGAGAGATCTGTGGATTGACCACCGAAGAAATCGCAAGCGCATTTCTTCTGACGTCTGCAACGATCGCGCAACGAATCGTGCGGGGAAAAGGTAAGATTCGAGACGCTGGAATTCCCTATCGCGTGCCGGAAGCCGAGGAGCTCCCTGAAAGGATAGAATCCGTATTATCGGTGATCTATCTCGTTTTTAATGAAGGATACTCGGCGTCATCCGGCGATTCCGTGACGAGATCCGAACTGAGCCTTGAAGCAATCCGTTTGGGGAGACTCTTGCTCTCTCTTCTTCCCGATCCTGAGGTTCGAGGATTGCTGGCGCTCATGCTTTTGCATGAGTCGAGAAGAACTTCCAGAGTTTCCGAAGCAGGCGATATTATCGTTCTCGAAGAACAAGATCGTTCGTGCTGGAATCACGACCACATAAGGGAAGGCAAAGAGCTGGTTCAAGCGTCACTGGCAACGGGACAGATCGGACAATACACAATTCAAGCCGCCATCTCTGCAGAACACGCAAGCGCTCCGACAGCCGGAGACACCAACTGGAATCAAATTGTTCGGCTCTACGATCTTCTGATTCTGGCAGCCCCTTCTCCGATCGTTCAGTTAAATCGCGCGGTTGCTCTTGCATTTCGTGACGGCTTCGAAGTTGGGATCACTGCGATCCGCGAGATTTTCGACCGCGGGGAGCTCACTGAGTATCACCTCGCGCATGCCGCCGAAGCCGATCTCCTGCGGAGGTTGGGAAGACGGCTGGAGGCCCGGGCGGCATATGAAAAGGCGCTCAGATTCGTTCAGCAGGAACCGGAACGCCGCTTGCTGCTCCGGCGTCTTCGAGAGGTCGAATAAATCTCCGCCGGTTTGTCGAAATCCGCTTTCTTCGATCGACCACCCGTATGAGCCGGAATCGCGGCCGTGCGAAAAGGGAGCAATTTCATGAAGTTTGTATGCTTGGCGTATCTCAATCTCCACGAATGGTCCGGGAAATCGGAGGCTTACAAGTTACAATTTGAGGAGGATTGTTTCGCGTATGAGGATGAGTTGCGGGCTCAGGGGCATTTTGTCGACGCTGAAAGTCTCGAAGCCGGCGGCGGACTCAGGCTGCAAATCGAAAACGGTCGTTCCGTAACTCGAGAGGTCTCAGTTGAAAGGCCAATTGCTTATATCTTGAAGATTGAAGCTCGGGATCTCAATCACGCAATAACACTCGTCGCGGATCATCCACGAGTTTCCGCCGGAGCTTTTAGTATCTTCTCCTCCGATGTTAGATTGAACGCGCTTCGCTCAGCCCGAGAGCTCAAGCATTCGCTGCAACTAAAATCTCGAATACGAGCATTTTCAGCCACACACGGAGCGAGCACCAGACCAGGAACTCGAAAAGGGAACGAACGATGAAATACATGTTGCTCATCTACGCCGACGAAAATGTTTGGACCGAAAGTGAACGTGAATCCTGTTATTCCGAATCCGTTGCACTCACGCACGAACTCGACAAAGCTGGGCAATTTATCGCGGCGTCGCCGCTCCATTCCGTCTCGACGGCAACAAGTATCCAGATTCGAAGCGGGAAAAGGATAGTGACGGACGGTCCATTTGCAGAAACATCCGAACAGCTTGGAGGCTACTTCCTCGTGAACGCAGAGAGCCTTGACGACGCAATTGGTATCGCCTCGCGCATTCCAGGCGCACAAAAAGGTACCGTTGAGGTTCGGCCCGTGCTCGAGCTGAGCGGCCTTCCAAACACAAAAGAAAAAAAATAATTTTCTGTGTTGTCGATTTCCAACCACGGGCTTCGACTAAGCAGTGAATGAACAAATTTCACGAATCACTTGAAAACGGGGAGAGCAAAACATGAAAGTCATGGTGATTGTTAAAGCAACGAAGGATTCTGAAGCCGGGACTTTACCCGATGAGAAGCTGCTGACCGACATGGGTAATTTTAATGAAGAGTTGGTGAAGGCGGGCGTGATGCTCTCCGGGGACGGATTAAAGCCGAGCTCTCAGGGCGTGAGAGTGCGTTTCTCGGGTAAGGATCGCGGAGTGACGAATGGACCCTTCAGCGAAACAAAGGAGCTCATTGCAGGCTTTTGGATCTGGAAGGTAAATTCCATGGACGAGGCCATCGACTGGGTGAAGAAATGCCCGAACCCTATGCCGGGTGATTCGGATATCGAGATTCGACCGATATTTGAAGCCGAAGATTTTGGTGAAGCATTTACGCCCGAACTTCGAGAGCAAGAACAGAAGCTTCGAGACCAACTCGCTCGCACGTCCTAAAAACAAAAAATAACGAGATACCTCTTATGTCAAAAAAAATATTCGTGAATCTTCCGGTTAAGGACCTCCCAAAATCGATGGAGTTTTTTAAGAAACTGGGATTCTCTTTCAATCCGCAGTTTACCGACGACACTGCTGCTTGCATGGTTATCTCCGAGGACATTTACTCGATGCTGCTCACGGAGGAAAAATTCAAGACATTCACTCCAAAGACCATTTGTGATGCGGCCAAATCCTCGGAAGTGCTGATCGCGCTCACCGTCGATAGTCGTCAGGAAGTCGTGGAGCTCGTGGAGAAAGCGGTCAAGTTTGGCGGCAGCTTGTATGCCGACGCAAAAGACTACGGCTTTATGTATCAGCATGGTTTCCAAGACCCGGACGGTCATATTTGGGAAATCATCTACATGGATCCAGCGGCCATCCAAAAATAGCTTTGTCCGTCGCCTTTGGATCCATCACCAGAGGCCCTTGGGAGGGACAGTGTTGTCCCTCCCTATTCTATTTCAGCAATTCTCCATCCGAATCCCTCTTCTCCGCCTGTCAGAAGGCGGCCGCCACCAGCATATTGAAAGTCCGGAGCTTTCGCCTCGAGCATCAAAGCGGTATTAATCGTCCGAAATTGAGACCGGCACAGCCGTCTCCAAAAAGCGCGTGACTCTTGAATTCGAATTCCAACGAAGAACTCTCTCTAGAAGAACCTGCATCGCGGCGACCACTCAGGAGTCGGGACACGGCCTGGGCCAAGTACGCCGCAGGTAAGCTCGCAGCTCGTAACATCTCGCCCAATCAGGTTTCGCTATTCAGCATCGCCGCGGCTGCTTTAGCTGGATGCTGCCTCGTTCTCACCCGTGCGGTTCCGGGAAATGGGGCAAATGTCCTGTTCGTGCTTGCTGCCGGTTTCGTCCAACTCCGATTGCTCTGCAATTTGCTGGATGGAATGCTCGCGATTGAAGCTGGCAAACAATCAAAGAGTGGTGGCTTGTATAATGAACTTCCCGATCGGATTGCGGACATTCTCATCCTGTTTGCATTCGCGTTGACCGTCGTCCCCTCCGAAATCTCATTCTTCCCGAATCCCGCACCGTATCTCGGGGCCTGCACCGTTACACTCGCACTTCTCACCGCATACGTCCGCGCGCTTGGTGCGTCACTTACCGGAGAGCAAGATTTCATAGGACCGATGGCCAAACAGCACCGGATGGCAGCAGTCACGGTGACCTGTCTCATCGTTGCGTTTTTCGTAAACGCTGAATCTGAGCGCTTGGTTCTTCTTGCTGGAAATATCGTGATCCTCTTTGGCACCGCGTTGACATTCTTCAGGAGGTCTCAACGTCTCTTGAAGAAACTTGAGGCCGAATGATCTCCGCCTTTTGTCTCGCGGCAACGAAAGCAGTTACGGGAGCCCAGGCGCGATGGAAGGGCTGTGATCCAGAAAATCGCCAGCGAGTCTACTTTGCAAACCACTCAAGCAATCTTGACCTGCCGGCGATTTGGTCGTCGTTGCCGAGAGAGTTGAGAGTCAAGACCCGGCCCGTTGCTGCCGCGGACTATTGGCAACATTCCGCGCTGCGCAGATATCTCGCGCAAGAGGTTTTCCGGGCTCTACTCATCGAGAGGAAAGGTTCAGGGAGGCTCGCTGCATTTAACGCCATGCTGGGCGCTCTCGACGAAGGAAGTTCGCTCATAATCTTCCCAGAGGGTACTCGAACGCAGGGTCATTCAGTGACCGATTTCAAGAGCGGACTGTATTTCCTGGCAAGAGAGCGGCCGGATATTCAGTTCATTCCGACGTATTTGGAAAACCTAAATCGCGTCCTTCCAAAAGGTGAGAAGCTTCTCGTACCCATACTTTGCAGCATCACCTTCGGCACTCCGCTTTCGGTGAATTCTGGGGAAGGCAAAGCGGAGTTCCTGCATCGAGCGAAATCAGAGTTGGAGAGTTTGAAAGTATGAACCTCATTACCCCCGGACATGAGCTCCGCTCCATTCTCCTGCTGCTCTACTCACTCCTGGCCCTCTCAACCGTGGTTTCCTGGGGGCTGTCGCTGCGCGCTTCTAGCGAAGAAAAAAGAAAAACCATGAGCAACGTAACCGCGCGAATTTGGGCGTGGTGGTTGATGCTGTTTTTCCTGTCGTTGGCACTCGTCCTCGGTCCGGTTGCGACGACACTGCTTTTCACTATTGTTTCATTCTGTGCGCTTCGGGAATTCATCACCCTGACGCCAACCGCGCCGGGGGATCATCGAACTTTGTTCTGGGTATTCTTCTTCTTTTTGCCGGTCCAATATCTCTTCGTTGGTTCAAATTGGTACGGCATGTTTGCGATTTTTGTTCCGGTCTACGCCTTTCTGTTCCTCCCGCTGCGCAGCGTACTTGCCGGTGACTGCGAAAGGTTTCTTGAAAGGGCCGCCAAGATTCAGTGGGGCCTGATGATCTGCGTGTACTGCGTGAGTCACGCCCCTGCCCTCCTGATGCTGTCGATCCCCGGATACGAAGGCCGGAACGCCGAGCTGCTTCTCTTTCTCGTCATCGTGGTGGAGCTGAGCGACATCCTGCAGTTCGTGTGGGGAAAGACTTACGGACAACGGCCTATAGCACCGGCGGTAAGCCCGAATAAAACTATCGAAGGGTTTGTCGGAGGAATTCTGTCTGCAACTGTCGTAGGAGCATTGCTTTCGACAATCACTCCATTCACGATTTCGCAGGCGTTCCTTGTGTCGCTTCTTATTTGCCTTGTCGGTTTTTCCGGCGGACTCGTGATGTCAGCGATCAAACGAGATCGGGGAGTGAAGGATTACGGCACGATGCTGAGTGGACACGGCGGAATGATGGACCGCATCGACTCACTCTGCTTCTCTGCACCCATCTTTTTTCACGTCGTTCGTTATTTTTTCACGGTCTAGAGGTTACTCATTCACCGTAGATAATGATCTCATCCCGGCTCCAGATTCCAAGGAGGATGGACTCACGCCGAGAGTCGCAGCCGTAAACCGTCTCGATCCCACTTCGGCGAGCGATATCGCCTATGGCTCTCGTGTCCCATTCGGCTGAAAGGTCGACCTGGGTCGTTGGCACTTTCACGCGCTTCGAACTTCCCACCGCGGATTTAGAGCCAAACTTGGTCCCTCGAAGGTCGTGGCAGAACGGCTGAATCGTGTCGGTATAGAGAAGTCCCCGCGGCACGACACCGCAACCAACGTTTACGAGCAACAATAATGCAAGGAAGGTCGTTTTAATCGCCATAGACGATCGTATCCCGGCGGGTATAAAGCCCAAAGAGATACGTCTCGACACCCATGTCCATATGGTTGGCAACGGTGATGCCGCCGTTCTTCATCGCCTTCTCCACTCCGGCATCTCCCCAGGCAACGAGCCACAGGACGGAACGGTTCGTTGACACACCTCTTTTCGCACCGAGCTTTGTTTCCCAGAGGTCCTCATCCAAAGGAAATTGGATATTCGAATAAAGACAACCCGACACCGAAAGCAAGAGGCTGAGAAGCACTCCAATGCAGACAGACTTCCCGAACAGTTTCATATCCGCAGTTCTCCTCGCTCTTCACTTCATTTTTACACGGTTCATGAGGCGTCCGGCGGCTTCTCAACCTTCGTCCGCTTCGTAAGCTCCTCGATTACGGTCGAGGTATCATCGATTGTTAAATCTCTGAATCGGAACTCATAGCCGTTTCCACCTGCAGTGGAAATACCGACATCGCTCAGGCTCAGTACGCTCTGCCATACCGATTGCGACATGTTGAAATCGGTTACCCTCGCAATCGGGGCCCGCTTGATATCTTTTGCTAGAATCCCTTCTTTCGTCTGCACGTAGTCGTCGGTGATCGTGTAGAGGGTGAACAAACGGACGAAGTGAGCCGTGATCAAAATTCCGGTCACTGCCATCAACGCAACCGCAAGAAGGTAATCGCCGTGAAACTCCGCACCAAGCTTGAAGTAGGCCGCTAGACCGGCGCCTCCGATCAGGAGACAAAAAAGATGAGTCTGTCGCAACGATGGACGGAACCGGAGCTCCATTTTTGATTCTGATTTGGTCTCTTCCGCCATCGCCACTGTTCCCTACACCGGTGCCCAGTCCCCATGATGCCAGTTCAGGCATAAAAGAGCTAGACTTAGGAGCACTTGCACAGTCTGCACTCCCACCATACAGTGCAAGCACTTTCAGGAGAGAAAATTATGAAGCTTCGATTCCGCGGATTTGTTTTGGTTTTGTCGGCGTTATTCTTCGCCCTCGGCGTCTCAATGTCGGACGTCTCGTCCAGCTCGGCGGTAGAGCTCAACCGACCCGCTCCTGAATTCACACTAACGAGCTACGACGGGAAGCCTGTCTCTTTGGCGGACTTCAAAGGCAAAACAGTGGTTCTCGAATGGTTCAATCCTGAGTGCCCGTTTGTGATGAAGCACTACAAATCGGGTCACATGCAAAAGATGCAAGCTCAAGCCAAGAAGGAAGGCGTCATCTGGTTGAGCATCAACTCGACCGACAGCAAGCATAAAAACTTTCAAACGGCCGAAGATATTTCTCAGTTCAAAAAGGAAAACTCCGTGAAGGATACTGAGTTGTTGGTGGACCCGGACGGAAAGGTCGGTAAGCTCTATCACGCGAAGACCACTCCCCACATGTTCGTCATCAACTCAGAAGGCACTCTCGTTTACGACGGCGCTATCGACGATCAGGCAGACAGTGACGGAGAACCGGATAAAGCAAAAAACTTCGTCAGTCTCGCCCTGGAGGACCTGAAGTCCGGGAAAAAAGTAAGTACCGCAGCAACCAGCCCATACGGGTGCTCCGTCAAATATGCGACGTAATTTCGTGCGGAGTGTCGTTCTCGGTTTCCGGACCTCGTGAATTCTGAGGCGGCAATATCGCGAAGGAACGCGAAGAGAGACTGGGCAGAGCGAACGATGTTGAATCGCGCGTCAGGATGAAGAATAACTAGCCGCGGCTGAAGAAGCTCCGTTTCTTCTTGATGCACGAAATGTGCGGCTTCTCGTCATCGTCATCATCGAGCACCATCTCGATTCCCGTGAGGATCTGCTTGGCTGAAAACGGCTTCGAAATATAGTAATTTACCGAACACTCGTTGTAGCCTTTCATCACGTCTTCAGTGCTGCCCTTTGCGCTTAGGAGGATGATCGGAATATTGGCCGTGCCTTCGTTCTGCTTCAGGTGACTCGCAACATCATAACCGGACATCCTCGGCATCATGATATCGAGGATCATGACGTCCGGTTGACGCCCTCGGACATAATCCAAAGCTTCCAGGCCATTCGAGCACTGGGCGACGTCATAGCCGCCTTCAGAAAGAATTTTTTTCAGAATTGAGCGGCAGTCCGAATCGTCATCGACGATAAGTACGTGCTTTTGCTTCGACATTGTATCCTCCGTAAATCCCCTCATTCCAATTATCGGCACATCCGGGGATGGGCTCAAGCGCAAGAAGTGGATTTTTTTTGAGGAGTTACAGGAAATTTTCTGAATAAGAGGCGCTTGTGCTTCCTGCCTTTCCTATTCTAAAAAATCCCCAGATTACTCGACCATTCGAGGGCAACCTATGCGAAGAAGTTCTATTCTCCTGCTCGTCCTTTCACTTTCCGCCTGCTCCCACGGGTTCAATCGTGAGAACCTTAAAAAGGAGCTGGGCAATCCTGCCGCGTATCAAACGGAGGTGAAAGAGGAGGATGGTCCGGTAACCGCGGAGCAAATTCAGGCTGCTCGGGGGCTCAAGCCTCAACTTTGGTTTCCGTTTTCACTGGCTGTCTACGACTCCGGCGGGTGCGGTTGGACGTCTGGTTTCAAGGAAGACTTTCAAAAAAGCGCCGAGCTTCTGAAGAAGCGAGGGATCGTCTCTCAAATGTTTATGATGTCGTCGTTGGTCGCGACCCAAAACGACTTGGCGGCGGTGCGACTTGCGGCCGCGAAGCACGGCGCGGACGCCGTGCTGTATCTGCGCTGCGTAGAACAAGAGGACAAATATCTAAACTCCTTCTCCCTCCTCTACCTGACAATTCTCGGATACTGGGCCGCGCCCGGTACCAGCATTGACGTGTTGCTGATGCTTCAGGGCGCGATGTGGGACGTCGGAAACGAGTATCTCTATCTCACCGTCGAGTCGGAGGCAGAGGGCAGCGTCTGGGGCCCCGGCGCGACTGTCGACGCGAAGAACGCGCGAGAGCGCGCAAAAAAGAAGGCGCTCGAGAGTTTCTCTGAGGAGCTCGTCGAGCGAATGACCGCGTTAAAATGACGTTTGGCGGAGATCTCGCCAAAGGATCACTCCATATTCGTGAACTTGTCTGAGCGGGAGGTAATTGTTACACCTGCCAGCTATGTCTCTCGTTCAGCTAAGAAAAAAGGGGCCGCTGGTCGAGCCTCTCTCAGGCGCTACGCCGGAAGGCTCCGAACCGCCGCGGGCTCTCAAATCACTCGCCCAGATCATCGACAACGGTCTCTGTCACCGCTGTGGCAGCTGCGTTGGAATCTGCCCGACTGCCGTTCTCGGCTTGGACGGTGAGGATTATCCGGTCGTCAAGAATCTCTCGGCGTGCACGGATTGCGATCTTTGCGTCAAAGTTTGTCCGGGGGATGAGTTCGATGTGCCCAGCATGAGCGCTCAGATGTATTCCGAACCGGCGGACATTTGGGACATGCATGGACACTTTGAGCAAGGCTACGTTTCCTACGCAACGGATGTGAGGATCCGCGAAGGATCGACAAGCGGCGGTTTGGTGAGCGGTCTGCTCGTATCGATGCTCGAACGCGGAGAGATTGACGGCGCAATCGTCGTCGCCTCCGACGAAGTCGAGCTTTGGAAGGGTAAGCCGATTGTCGCACGAACTCGTGAAGAGATTCTCTCGGCGATGAAATCGAAATACGCCATTTCGCCGACCAACGCCGTCCTCGCGGAGGTGATTCAGCGCGAAGGGAAATACGCCCTCGTCGGACTCCCGTGTCAAATTCACGGATTCCTGAAAGCAGCCCGGTTAAATAAGAAATTAAAAGATCGTGTGGTGCTCACGATCGGACTCTTTTGCCACGCAGCCGTGGAGCATGACGCCCTTCGTTATGTTTGGGATGAAGTTATCGAAGACAAACAGAACGTCGTGGGTTTCGTCTCACGAATTGGAAAGCATCCAGGAACGCCTCATGTGCGGTTGCGGGACGGAAGCTCCCGTCCGGTGTATTTTCCGAAGGCAAAAACATACCGGCCGAGCTCGCTCGAAATTCTGAACATTTTCTATCGACTCTACACGCCTGGCCGGTGCCTGACTTGCTACGACTCGACTTCCGAGTTTGCCGACATTGCTGTGGGGGATCCTTGGATGGCGAACCCAAGCGATGACGTAAAGCTGGAAGAAGGCTACAGCTTCGCTCTCGCAAGAACCGGCCGCGGAGTCCAGGCCCTCGAAAGGTCGGAATCCGTCGGCGATCTTCTCCTTGTTCGGATCACCAAAGAGCACGCAAGAAGCTCGAACCGGATGATGGGAAAAGAGAAGCGGCTTCGTGCCTTCCGAGTGCTCGAATCAAGACGACGACAGGGATTCCCGGTACCGGGATACGGAATGCCCACTCCTCGAATTCACGGAAAGCATCTCCTCGCAACCGAGCTGAACATGCTTTCCCATTTGTTCTGCTTCGTGGACTGGGGAAAGCGAGCGATTCTCCGTTTTTCTTTCTCACCTCTCGGCTACAATCTCCTCCGGCTAAATTTCTACCGGCGCCGTTTCCGGGAGTTCCGGCGTGATGTGGTTTCGAAAGCCCGCAGAAAATTTTTTGGCAAAGAAAACGTGGTTGCAAAAGATCCGGAAAGGACATGAGTGGCCTGAAATCCAATTTGGATATCCAAACCGGGGAGCCCGTTACTCCAACATCTCCTCGGGGTGCCCCGTCGCTCCATCTTTTCGGAACGGAAGAGCGCGGAGCGCAGATGCTGTTTTTCATCACCGATCGCCCTTACGCGAAAAGTCATGCTGAAGAAAAATTTGCTCCATTCTCGACGAAATTCAGAATTGCCGTCTTATTGACTCCTCTTCCGAGCGTGACTGAAGTGATTTCGGTCGCAGAGGAAATAGAGAAGCAACTCCTACAGGTCGGGACGAAACGGACCACCGTCGTCGGCGCAGGTGCTGGAACCCCGCTCGCACAAGCGCTTGCCGCTCTCTTCCCGGATGTCGTTCGCCGGCTCGTGCTGGTAGACCCGACAGCGAGAGTCACTCCCGGCCTACTTCTTCGCACCATCGACCGAGTTGAACATTTTCTGCCATTCGGTCTGCCGCTTCGTCCCCTCACAGACGAATTTGATTCTCGCCCGCTTCTCCATCGAATTCGGTGCCCGGCTTTAGTCATCCGTTCGAATAACGCCTCGAAATACATTCGCGATCAAGCACTCCTGATCGCGTCGAAAATCCCGAATGCAAGAATTGAAGAGGTGCCTCGCGAGGGAATCCTCTCAAAGGCAGACATCGAGCCGGGTTTTGTGAACCGCCTGCTCGACTTTCTTCAAGTTCCGGCAAAGCGTCCGCAGAAGAATATCGGGGGGAGCTGAGGCTCATGCACGCGATCTCGGAGGATTTCATGGGTCTCCAGATGGTGCTCCGATTCGTGAGCAACTGGTGGATCGTCTTCGCGATTGCTCCTCTCGTGGTCACGCCCATTCTTACGATTGTTGGCGTGAAGTTTCTGAATGAACGGCAGTTTCGAAAGCCGAGCGGGCGCATCAATCGTCCGGAACCGTCTCCGCCGATCTCCCCTGCCCCCTCCGAGGCTACAGGCATGAAAAAACGGCGCCGCCGTTCTTGGGTCCGACGAATGTTCGTTGATGACCGTTCGTATCATCGGACCCGGTCTCATCAGATTCCGCAAATCTTCGGAAGCTCCTTGATACTCTCATGTGTCGTGAGCGCGCTGCTTTTTGTCGGCATTGCGACGTTTCTGGTGGTGAAGGCGATGGTGGCAGTGAATGCGGAATCCTCTTCCTTGGAGTAACTTGCCAACTCCACGGCGCTCTTATAGCTTAGCGCCCAAGGAAACACGCGCGGCCCCCTTTGCGAAGATTATTCCGGACCAGTTTTTCTGGGCGAACATATGTCGAGTATCAGGGGTCAGGGCAAGCGACGGTCCTTGAAGTAAAGAGCGAGCTCGTCGCCCAAGGCGGCACCCACTACGGTGGTGACATGATGTACTGCGGAGAGAACGACACTGTCAGGGCGAGCAGCAGCATGACGGAACCTCGAATGAAACTAGATGAAATTGCTAATGCGGTCGGCGGAATACTTCATGGCGAGCCGGCTCTTGAGGTTACACGCATTCGGCCTCTTGAAGACGCCGTCGCCGGCGACTTAAGCTTCTTTGCACCTTCATCGTCGAAAAATGCACAGTCGATGCAGACTCTTGCTCGGCAAACGAGTGCCACCGCGCTTCTTGTGGTCGCTGAAGATTCTCAAATCAAAGCCGCTCAGATCGTCGTCAAGAATCCGATGGGCGCAATCATACATTTGGCATCGCGCTACTTCGACCGAAGCAGCAAACCGGAGCCGGGTGTCCATCCGACCGCTGTAATCGGCCGGGACACCGCACTCGCGCCGGGAGTTCGAATCGGTGCGTACGCGGTCATCGGCGAACGCGTGACGATTGGCGAAAACACCATCATTCATCCTCACGCGGTTTTATACGATGATGTGGTCGTCGGAGCGGATTGCGTAATCCACGCCGGTGTTGTTATCCGTGAGCGCACAGTTCTCGGAGACGATTGTTTGATTCAAAACGGCGCGGTGCTGGGCAGCGACGGATTCGGATATATTCCCGACCCTCAACTCGGTCACCGTCGAATCCCGCACATAGGTTCGCTTACGCTTGAGAATCGAGTTGATGTCGGGGCGAACACCGCCATCGATCGTGCCACGCTCGGGACTTCCGTTCTTGGAGAAGCGAGCAAAATCGACAACCTCGTACAAATTGGACACAACGCCAAAATCGGGAAGCGCGTAATTCTCTGCGGTCAGGTTGGAATCGCCGGGAGCTGCGAAATTGGAAACGATGTCATTTTTGGAGGAGCGGTTGGTCTCGCCGATCACGTCCAGATAGGCTCAAAGGTGCGGGCAAGCGCGAGAACGGGCATTTCGAACAGTGTCCCCGACGGCACCGACGTCGCCGGCTACCCGCATAAGCTCGCTTCGGAGTGGCGCCGCGAAGCCGCGGCGCTCCGCAGACTCCCTGAGATATTTGCAGAAGTACGGTCACTTCGCCGTCAATTCGCCGAACTCAAAGCAGAAACTCCTCCTAAATCTAAATGACGCGAAGAATTACTTCTCCCACTGAGTCGATCCGAAAGTATCCCATCATAGTATTTCTTTGCTTACTCGTGTCGGGCTGCTCGTTTTTCGATTCGGATGTGGAATCGTTCCCCACCGATACCGCCGCCACGCCGGCGCCTAATTCGATGGATGAGGAAGGTAGTGCTGAGCCCAAAAGCGGAGAAGAGGCAGAAGACTCCGACGACGATGGACCCGAATTCGGACAGGACGACTACCTCCGTAGAGCCGAAAATGCGTATGATCGCGGCTTGTATTCACTAGCGCGGGAGAATTGGGTCAAGCTTCGTGACGAATATCCGGCAAGCCCTTTCGAAAGCTTCGCGCAGTTGAAGATTGCGGATACATTTTTCTTCGGCGGCGATTATGCTTCCGCGATTCCGATTTATGAAGAATTCTTGAAGCTCCATCCGGGGCACGAAGGCGCGGCATACACCCGTCTGCAGATTGCACATGCGTTTCGGCAGCAGTACACAGGTCCGGCTCACGACCAGTCACCGATCCGGCAGGCTCAAATAAACTATGAACGGGTGCTCACTGACTACCCAACTTCATACTTAAGGTTGATTGCCGCAGAAGGCATAGCATTCTGTAAAAAGGCCGGTCGCGACCACGAAGAATACGTCGCAGATTTCTACCGACGGGCCGGACAGGACAAGGCAACGATGGGTAGATTGGCTCAGGTAGAGAAGCCGACGACGAGGGCGGCGCAGAAAAATGACGTTACCGAGATCGTAAAACCGATCGAACTTGCTCCGAGGACGCTGACTTCCACGGCCAATACCACCACAACCAGCGTGTCACCTTTGCCCTCCGCTCCCCCGGCAACCACCGACGCACCTCAAGTAATGGCGGCGACTTCTTCCGCCCCACGCGAACGTCCGATCCAGTCCGCCGGAGTGACTCTTCAGGCTCCGGCAGCGGAAAATCCAAATCCGCCAGTAAAAAGTCAGCAAAATGAAAAAATTCCTACCGCTCCGCAGAAAACCGTCGGATCTCCAGTAAGCGGCAGAATTCAATCCGACGCGGCGAGGTCGATCTGCAAGGACCTGGAGACCTCTTCTGTGGTCGAGCTTCCCTTCTCTGGAAAGTTTGAGCTGAGAGTTGGGAAGCGGCACGGAACGCACCTTCTCGCTGAGTTGATCTTCAACGAAGAGACCGATGCGGCTGTATTGAATACGGAAAAGTCATTCACACGTTGCCAGTCGAAGCGGCTGGGTGTTGTTCTCGGTCCGATTCGCGAGCACGATGAGGGCTTCACACGAAACATCCGACTCGATTTCTCCCCTGGATCGAGATATCGCGTCTTCCCGCTTAATTCTCCTGAGCGATTGGTTGCCGTTGCCTTCGAAAATTGATCCTTTCTCGCTCCGACATCGTCTTCGAGCCGAAAAACTCGAGTAATCGACACATTAGAACGGTTGTTCGTGTTGCTTAGGGTATGTCGGGATGGAAAAATGTCCTGCAGGGCAAGGTGTCGGAGAATTCGCTTCTGAACGCAAGTTTCCTGCCGGGAAGCATTCTCCGATGAAGGGCGCGAGGGAGTATGACGGCGTTTTCAAACGACGATAGAGAAGCTGCAATCAAAATCGAACCTCTAGCGCCGTCGTCGAGCATCAGCGACCCGGTAGCACAAGAAGCTGCGCCACCCGGAAAGGAGCATATTCTCGCCCCTCTCCGTATGGACCCACTTCTCGGTCCGATTATTCAAAAGTTTCCGCTCCCAGTCGCATGGAAAAATTGCGAACACCGATATCTCGGTGCGAACGAACAGTTCGCCCGATTGCTGGGCCTTCGATCCGCGCAAACCCTTCTCGGAAAAAGCGATCGTGATCTTCCGTGGAGCGATGAAGCGCGATTAGCAATTACGAGATTGGCGGAAGAGGTCTTGGCCCTCGATTCGCCGAGAAAGGCGGTGGTCACGTTCGAAGGCAATCCAAATACTCCGGACAAAGTATTTCGTGTCGAAGCCATGCCTATCCGCATACACGCGGACGGCAGAGATGAGCTCTGCGGTTGCAGCTGTGTCTTCGTTGACATCTCGAACGAAGTAGCGGCCGAACAAGCCCGCCGCGCGTCGGAGACGAAGATTCGCGCGATGCTCGACCGTGTTCCGGTCGTTGTCGTTTGGACGATTGATCATGATCTCCGGGTCACTCCCCAAGTCAGCCCCGGACTTTCGGTGCTTACCAACGGAAACTGTCACGGAGAAACCGTCTCGCTTCCCGCGTTCTTCGGGACCTCAGATCCTAATTTTCCGCCTGTCCTCGGAGCGCGGCGTGCGCTGGCGGGCGAATCCGTTCGTTTCACCATGCCGTGGCATGGTTGCGATTATGAGGTCTTTATTGAGCCTGTGCGAAACGCCGATGGAGAAATCGCGGGAGCACTCGGAATCACGATAGACATTACCGATCAGCGACGACAGGCAGAGGCTCTGAGAATCAGCGAGGAACGCTATCGATCACTTGCGGAATACTGTCCGCTTGGAATTTGGCAGACTGATCTCGACGGCAAGTCGATATATATGAACCCTGCCATGTGTGAGTTGCTTCAACTTCACTCACCCGGAGAAGCGGTGACGGAAAGCTTTCGCTCGTTTTTCTCTCCTGCCTCTCGAAATCGATTAAATTCAAGGCTCACCGACGTCGGAAGGTTAACACGATTCGAAGCGGAGATTGTCGGGAAACAAGGACGCTCTCGTTCTGTCTTGGTAACATCGGTCCCGGTTTTCGGGCCGGATCAACGAATCGCCGGACAACTCCACACCTATCTCGACATCACGGAACAAAAGCGAACTGAAGAGGCTCGCCAAAGAGTCGAGGCCCGCGTGAGACATGGCCAGAAGATCGAAAGCCTCGGCCTTCTCGCAGAAGGAATTGCGCACGACTTCAATAACCTCCTCCTCGGCGTTCTTGGAAACGCCGGACTTGCTGCTCTCGAGGTTGCTCCGAACTCGCGAGCCGCATTTCGGCTTGAACAAGTGAAGCGGGTTGCAGAACATGCTGCGGAGCTGACAAATCAGTTATTCCTCTATTCGGGACGTCAAGAGGCCCACCGGCAGATCATTCATCTCTCGAGCGAGGTGGAAGAGATGTGCCGACTTCTCGAAACCGCAATGGAGAAGAAAATCCGGCTGAAGTTTGAACTCGCGATAAATCTTCCACCCATCGAAGCCAATTCCGCCCAAGTCCGCCAAGTCGTAATGAATTTGGTGAGCAACGCTCGGGAAGCCTTACGCGATAACGGCGGACAGATCACGATCCGAACGGGCGTGATGAACAAGCTGCCTTCCGACCTGCAAGAGGATTTCGCCCGTACCTACTCTGATTCAGGTCCACAACCCGAGTCCTATGTGTTTCTCGAAGTCCAGGATTCGGGCTGCGGAATGGATCTCTCAACCAAACAGCGCATGTTTGATCCTTTCTTTTCGACCAAGCAGCATGGTTTCCAGTCTGAAACCGATCTTCCGATCGGGGACAACGTCGGAGCGCGCGGTCTCGGTCTCGCCACCGTGCTCGGAACAGTTCGTTCTCATCACGGGGCAATCGCAGTGCAGAGCGTCCCCCAGCGCGGGACCTCTCTCCGACTATTTTTTCCTACGCGTCCGGGACTCGTCGCGCCCCATCGAGCGCCGATGTCAGGTTTCACGAAGCTGCCGAGCCGGAACGGTCACGGCGTCGTTCTCGTTGTCGACGATGATCCGATCGTCCAAGAGGTCGCACAAGTTGCGCTCGAGAAGTTTGGATACCACGTGGTCGTGGCGAAAGATGGGAGACAAGCACTCCTCGAGCTCGATGATTTACGGAATCTCGATGTCTTGAAAAGAAAGGGGTTGCCGTCTGAAGGGGTCATTGCGGTACTCCTCGATCTGACGATGCCGGTGCTCGATGGCGAAGCGGTACTCAAACAGCTTGAGGTGAAATATCCTCAGCTTCCCGTCATTCTCTCCAGCGGCTACAGCAAGGAAGGTGTCGCCGATCGAATTCGGCACACCGGCAAATTGAAGTTCCTCCAAAAACCATATCGCCCGACTGTGTTAATCGAAACGCTGCAGGGAATGGTCTTGACTCTCTGAGCGAGTTTAATTTCCGTTGAATCTGTTCCGAAAAGGAATCTTTCCTTGAAAATTCCCCTGTGTTAATCCGCCCGAATGGAAAAACACACCGTTTACTCTCTTCCATTGTCCCGGCACGCCCTGCGGCGAGTCGTCTTTAGTAAAACTCTCGGGCGGGCGCTGAGCATTTCGTTACTGACGCTCTGCCTTGGCTTTACTGCTTGCAAAGGCGCAGGAACCGGCGGCGACTCTGGCGGCGGTGCCGGAGCACCTGGAACCGGCGGAGGCCCTGCCGGCGGTGGTGCGGGTGGAGGCTTAGGCGGCGGTGGTGGTGGTGGCGGCGGCGTGAGCGGATCGAATCCGAACACGGTGTTCCCGAACCCAAATCCGCCTGCTCCGGACCCAAACGCAATCACAAACCAGGACGCGACTCTCTCAATCGACGCGCCTTCAACCGCAGCCACGGTGAGGAATTCCGTAAGCTTTCAGGGAACGATCAACGCGAGTCAGGTGGCACAGCTCAGCTTGACCACGAATAATGTGACCTCATTCCAAATTGTGAGCCAGGCGGGTGGCATTATTCTCTCCACCATCAATCTCACTTCGCCGACAAACCAGACTCTCATTAGCTTCGACGATCCGTTGTTTCAAACATCCGCGGTTCGACCAGCGAATGATGTAAACGTCCTCCCGTATCCCGCGAACTCACTAAATCCAGCAGTAGTAAACGGGAAATACAAGCATTTGCTGTTCGTGAATGGCGCTGCCGGTCAACAGTACTTCGGGGTGGCCATCGGGAAAAACGATCCCTCGCCCGCGGTAGGTCTTCTCCGGGTGAATATTTTTCTCGTCGGCACAACTGCTCAGCGCGCAGAGGTCCGGGATGCGGTAATTCGAGGAACGCAAATCTGGCGGGATATCTATTCGCAGGTCGGCATCGGACTCGACGTCGCGACGTTTGACGTAACAAGCGGAACTGGTGTGCTTCCTAACCCGTTCTTCGGCTCTCTGTTCTACCAGACGACCATTACCAATACGCCGAACGTAAAGGCGCCTGCCGTGAACATGTTCATCGCTTCGTTAATCTCTGAGAATACCGGAACAAGTCCAGGCGATGCCCTGGACAACGTCCTCGGGGTGGCATCCGCGATCCCTGGTCCGGCTAATAGCACCACGAAGTCTGTCGTTGCGCTGAGCGTTACCGAACACCAAGGGGACGATGGTATTTTCAACCCCGCCGATATATCAGTATTCGGCGAGACGATGGCCCACGAAGCGGGCCATTATCTCGGACTCTTCCACGTCGTTGAAGATCCCGAAGGCGATGAAATCTATAGGCCGGGCGATCCGCTCACTGATACACCGGTTTGCACGACAACGGTGGCTTGTATCGCTGCCGGGAATGCGGAGAACCTCATGTTCCCTCGCGTAGTGTTCGGAATCCCACAACAACGGGATCTGACGGGTCAGCAGGGCCAAGTGATGAATCTTCAAACAATCGTCGACTAATCGGTTAAAAAGCGATGAGACTTATGAGATCAAATCGAATGAAAAGCATGACGTTGACGGTATTCGGACTTTTGCTCCCGCTCTCGCTCGCAAGCCAGGCGTACGCAGGAGAGTCTAACTTGGCTCCGGCTGAGCGAGTAAGGAATATCCTTTCTAACCATCACGTCGATAAAACGGCTGCGGAGATCGAAGCACTCGTTGGAGGAGAGGACACGCTCGTTCAGACTCTGATTGCGGCTCGATTGGACAAGTCGGTTCCGTTTGTCTCCATGCGCGCGGAGAAGATGTTGTTGACGAACTATTCGTCACGGGCGGACGTCATCGCGATCTTGAAAGAGGATCTGACGTCAGGTCTTTCAGTGGGGTTTGCCCGAACGATCGTCGCGAATCTCGACAGAGTTTCGGACCCGGCTGCTCGCGCAGAGCTTGGACGACTTGGGCTTGAGAAGGCATTTGCTGATGCAGAGTTCGTTCCGTACGCACGGATGATGAGCTTCAGCACCGACCCGGCGCTGCGAGCGCTAGGGGACCAATTGCCCCAGGTGGTCCAGTGACGGGGGATCCCCCGTCTTCGGCCCCCGAAAAAAATCGCCCGGAAAACGACACTTCAATTCCAAAGGACGCGCCGTCCTCCATCCGGCGTGAGACCGCGTCCCATTTAGACTTGTCACAAAACCCTGCCAGCCAGAAGAGCGACCTCGCACGTAAAGCGCGTCACGGCGCATTTTGGATGGGTACCATGTCGACGCTCGCTCAGATCGTGTCCTGGGCAATTACGATACTCTGCGCGCGAATACTCCAGCCGAGCGACTATGGAGTCATGGCGCTCGCCGACACCTTTCTCCCCTACCTCGCGATAGTTGCAACGCTCTCGATCGGACTCTGGATCGTTCAGGAGTCGCAGCTCACGGAAGATGAGCTCGAGTGTTCGGCGTTTCTTGCCGTTATCCTCGCGGGCGCGGTCTCCTTGCTCACTTTCGCGGCTGCTCCGGCAATCGCTGAATTCTATGGAGATCCATCGTTGGCATTTCCGTTTCAGCTCCTAGCATTCGTTCCCTTCATTCGAAGCCTTTCTTTGCCATCCGACTCGTGGTTGCGACGGGAGCTCCGTTATAAAGAGCTGTCATTCCTCATGGCCGTAATTTCATTCGCGAGAGGAATTGTTCAGCTTTTACTCGCCTATCTCGGATATGGTTTTTGGTCTCTCATTATCGGACTCCTCGTCTCCGAAGTCGCGCTTTCCGTGCTGACGATTCGAGCGGGAAAGAAGGGATTTCGTTGGCGGAAGGACTTTGCCGTTTGGCGGAAGATTCTCAAATGGGGAATTCCCGCCAGTCTCTCAGCCGTTTGTTGGATCGTGTATGCGTCCGCTGACAATATCGTTGTCGGAAAGCTGTTCGGGAAAGAGGCCCTGGGATTTTATGCCATGGCCTTCTACCTCTCCTCACTTCCAATCTCGAAATTCAACACGATGTTTCGTTCGGTGATTTTCTCCTACTTTTCCAGATTGAAGGACTCTCCTGGAGAATTTCAGACAGCGGTGCTTCGCCTGAACCGGAACCTCTGTCTCCTCATCTTTCCGGCAGTGGTGGGACTCGCCGCAGTATCAGAGGATTTTGTCCTCCTCGTATTCGGAGACAAATGGATTCCGATGATCGTCCCCCTGAAATTTCTTTCGCTCTCCGCCGTCCTTCGGATGTCGGTCGACAACCTCACCTCCTTCGTCAGTGCCGCCGGGGATTCGGTTCAAGCCTTTCGCATCCAGTTGGCCGGAGTTGCCATCCTTCCCGTGAGTTTCCTTGTCGCAGCAAATTTGTTCGGACTGCCCGGGATCTACGGCGTGTGGATCGCAATTTTTCCAATCGTTGTGTACATCATGGTCTGTCTTGCGCGAGACACGATTGGAGTTTCACCAACGAAATTCTTTTGGGATCTTCGTTCACCTGCAGTAAGCGCTGCCATTATGTTTGCGGCGGTCGAAGTGTTTCGCACGGTACTGCCGGAAGAATTCGGCACATCGGTTAGACTCGCACTCCAGATCGCAGTCGGTGTTTCGGTCTACTTGCTCACCCTCTTCGTCGTCTTCCGCGAAGCCTGGTCCGGGCTCAAGAACCTGCTGATCCGGTCACCCGAACGCCTCTAAAGAGAATTCCTCTACTCCTGCCGCCAAATGGCCGTGAGATTTGTTTCGGCCCGCGGTTCGTTTCCGGCCCGCCGAAAGAGTGCCGTGAAACCACCTCGACCAAATCCTTGGTGGGGAAAAAGCCGGTAGGCGAAACAATCTGTTAATCGACTTTTGAAAACTTCGAGATTCGGCACCTCCACTGCAGAAAACTCGGGTTGAGAACGAAGAAACCACTCGATAACCGCTTCATTCTCTTCGCGAGAAAACGTGCAGGTCGAATAGAGAAGTAACCCGCCGGGAGTCACCGTGTTCGCCGCGGCGGCAATTATTCTCCGCTGACGAAGCCCATTTTTTCGGACAAGTGTCTCATGAAACACCCCCGATAAGACCCCGCCGTTTCCAAACAATGACTGTCCGGAGCAAGGCACATCAGCGATGCAGACATCGAATGCGGACTTTGCGGCGCTGCCGAAAAATGCGGGGTCTCGCGAGAACACTTGCGAGTTTTTGATTCCACAGCGCTTCAAGTTCGAGATGAGTGCCGGAATTCTCTTTTGAATCACCTCATTCGACGCAGAAAGCCCCGGAGCAAGAGCCCGGGCCGCCAATATCGTTTTTCCGCCGGGCGACGCGCAGAGGTCGAGTACAAATGGAGAAGTGACACGAGACTGAGTAAAATAAAGCGGACTGAGGAGAAACACCGAGGAGAGATCGAGCTGGTATTCTCGTTCGGCGCATGGGACAGCCGAATCGATTCCCCTCACCCATTCGGGCTGGAAGGACGCCCGAGTACTCCCCGTTGCGGTTGATTCGCCTAAGGCGGAAACTATGGCCGGCCGGTCCGATCCCTCCGAGCACAACGCCTGAAGAAAGGTCGCCTCCTCGGCAGGTGCAAAACCCAGCTTGCGCGCAAGCTTGCGTGCTCCGGATGGGACATCGATTACGGCGGCGGTTTCCATAGGCTGAAATATAGCGGACCTTTCACGGAAATCATAAATGGGGTATCTAGAAGTTTTTGACCAATGTAGGGCCCTTTTCCTGGGATCCCGGAGTCGAACGGATGGCAAACATTGCGCGGGCGGATAAACTCGATTCTCCTCTGGGGGCTCCCGTGATGCCGTTACCGAACAATTCGGGAGCGTGCTCCGAGCATTCAACTTCAGGTAATGTGCCGTCCTCCGTAAATTCAACTTCGAGTGGCAACGTGTCTTCAACTGGAAACGGGACTTCAGGCGGAACCTCATCTTCGAACGGAACTTCTGTAGGCGGAACTCCTGCGTCAGGTCAGTCAAGCGCTCCTGGCTCTGACAAAAAGGCCGTCTGGAGTTACCGACGTGCCCTCGGATATCTCTCGCCGCATCGAGGCCGGCTGACAGTTGCCTTTATCTCAATGATTCTCTACGGCGCGACCGATGGAGTAATCCCGATTCTTCTGAAGATCGTGCTGGATGATATTTTCGGTGCGCAGAAAAAAGAAGTGCTGTTTGCCCTGGTGGCAACCATAATCGGGTTCGCGTTCTTTCGTGCGATCTGCGACTTCTGCCAACAATATTTCTCCACGACCGTCGGCCTCCGAGTCGTTGAGGACATGCGAAATGAGATCAGCAAGAAGTTACTTCGGCTGAGCTCGAACTATTTCTCCACACATACCACCGGCGGTCTCATCTCACGGATGACGAACGATACCCTGCTGGTCCGTGCCGCAATCACCGACGGCACCGTCGGCATGCTTCGTGAAATAGTTCGAATCGTGGCACTTCTCGGCACCGCGATTTATCTCGATCCATGGCTCGCCGCGGTTTCTTTTCTTGTTTTTCCAATCGGCTGCGTTCCTGTTCTTCGGTTCGGCAAGCGTGTCAGGCGGCTAAGCCGTGCGGGACAAGAACAGTTCGGCGGCATGACGTCCATCCTCCACGAGATCATCTTGGGACACAAAGTCGTGCAGTCGTTCGTCATGGAAGATCACGAGGAACAGCGATTCCGAAGAGAAAACCGGAACGCCTCAAGGAGCTTCGAACGTTCGGCAAAGTATGAAGCGTTTTCCGGCCCCACGAACGAAATCATCGCCAGCTTCGCTATGGCTGGAATCATTTGTTACGGTGGATTGAGCGTTATCGGAGGTGTGCGGACCCAGGGCGATTTCATCGCATTCATTACGGCGCTGTTCCTGCTCTACGAGCCGCTGAAGAAGCTGGGAAAACTGCAAGGCACTATTCAAACCGGTAGCGCTGCGGCAGAGCGGCTCTTCGAGCTTATCGACGCCGTTCCTGATATCATCGATACGCCAAACGCAATTGAGCTGAGCAGCCGGGATCCGTCGATTGAGTATCGGAATGTTTCCTTTCGATATCCTCAAGCCCCCGGAAAAGACTCAGCTCTCAACTACTCCATCCAGGGCGTCTCTTTCCGGGTCGAACCAGGTCAAACGATTGCGCTGGTGGGGATGTCTGGGGGCGGAAAGTCAACGCTCGTGAACCTCCTCCCCCGTTTTTACGACGTCTCCTCCGGAAACGTTTTGTTGAACGGCCGGGATATTCGGGAATACACGCTCGATTCACTCCGCCGCACGGTCTCCGTGGTCAGTCAGCACACGTTTCTCTTCAACGATACGGTATTTCAGAACATCGCCTACGGAAGACTTTCGGCCTCCGAAAGCGACGTGATACAGGCAGCAACGGCAGCCTACGCTCACGATTTCATCGAGCGACTCCCCGAGGGCTACTCTACGGTGATTGGAGAGCAGGGCCTCCGGCTGTCGGGAGGAGAGAGATCTCGTGTCGCGCTCGCTCGCGCTATCCTCAAGGACGCGCCGATTTTGATTCTCGACGAAGCTACGGCAAGCCTCGACAGTGAATCAGAGCAGTTGATTCAACTTGCGCTTGATAAACTGATGAAGGGAAGGACCGTTCTCGTCATCGCTCACCGTCTCGCGACGATCCGGAATGCCGACAGAATCCTTGTTGTCTCAAACGGGAAGCTCGTCGAGAGCGGAACCCATGAGGAGCTCCTTTCGCGAGGCGGGGAGTACAGCAAGCTCCACGAAATTCAATTTAATCCAAAGGTATAAATCGGCGAAGCGGAGTCAGCCCTCGGCCGGCTTAACGAAAGCGTCTTTCTCGAGCCGCTCGAGGAATGTCTCCGCTATGGGGATAAACCGGCGGGAGTGCGCGCTCACGGCACCCGAGAGTCCGGCTATCAGCCAAAGCTGCGGATAATAAAGCGTCGAAAGGAAAGCCCCGGCGGAAAACACACCGAAGAAGCTGATATTCATTGCCGAAGAGAAATGGGAATAATTTTCAAGAGTGTTTCTTATGCGAGAGAATAGAATCCGCCGATCCTTATCACCCTCAATTGTCTGGAATGCGATCTGCTCGAATCGCTGAAGCCTTTTCAAGAGCTCCGTCGCGTTCCTCACGGTCCGGCGATTCGCGCGTGCCGAACCCAAAACCAGGGAACCGATGATGAAAACTCCCCAGAGGCCCAAATCCGCCAGTAATTGAACATAGATCGAATGGACGGCTCTCCCGGCGATACTCGGGTTGTTTGCGGTGTCCTCCGCCGTTTCATACGAGCTGAGATGGAAGGTATTGTTGCCCATTCCTACGCCCTGGATGGTCCAGTGCGGATCATAAAAAATGCGCATCGCAACAGCCCAGAAATGTCGCCGGGTCGCCGCGGTCCCCTCGTTCGTGTGTTGGACCGACCGCATTTCATCGATGTAGCCTTGCGGAAGAAATGGAATTGAAAAGAGGAGAAGGAATACTCCTATTCCCGCAAAGAGTGCTTTTCGCTTTATCCGGAGAAAGAGAGCTCCCATCACGGCGACAAACCCCACGAATCCACCCCTTGAGAAAGTGGCCACGACCCCTGCACTGCCCACGACGACGGAGAAAAAGAGCAAACTTCGAGAGACCTGCCGGTTTGCATTCATGAAAAAAATGATGGGAAGTGGAAGCATGACCACCAACTGATAGGCCATGTCGTTCTCGTCTCCCAGATATCCTTCGGGCCCCCTTCCCCCGTGCGTGATCGCGTAGATACCCAGATAGATGATTGCGAAACACCAGATTCGCGAGAACTTTGAAATACTGCGATCGCAATTCAGGTAGGCTCCAAGCGGCAGGATGAGCCCGATAAGGAGAAAGGCGATATCGAACCAAAACCAGAACGCATATCGATCGTTTCTGACCAGGTCGGGAAAAACAAAAGAGCCAACGAGAATACGGAGAGCTTCGATCACGAGAAAGAACGAAATGACCGATGTTTGCTTGCTCCAAGCGATCGAAAATTTTGACATACTGAACAGAACGGCCACGGCGGTGACGAGGAACGGGAAGCGAATCACCGCCAGCGGTGAGATATTCGCCTGTGGTCTTGTGAAAATCACCCAAAAATCGAGCAAAATGAGGAACGTTGTCATCCCGGCATAGGTTGGGATTAACGAGCTTCGAAGGAGATCTGAAAGGTCTCGAATGTCGAGGCTTCCCAGTCTGGTCTTATGCTCACGTTTCATGGGGTCGAATTTCCGGACTCAAAACACGACTCGGAAGATGCCTGATTCCCCAGGGCGTGACAATTGTTAGAAGGCGCTCCCTCCAGGAAACGAATGAAGCATTCACGATACGAATCTCGCCGGAAGGTATCGCCATGTTCACCCTTCGGGACAATCCACAAGTTCTTCGGGGGAGGCGCCGCCTCAAACAATCGCTCACTATGGTAACACGGTACAATTCGGTCGTTCGCTCCATGAATGAACAGAAACGGAACGTGTGGCTCAGGAGGAAGCAGCTCCGTCATGCTCGTGGCGGGAAGCAACAGCCACGGAAGGAATTGAAACGGCCAGGTTAGCCAGATGCTCGCAAGCGTATCTCGCGCGACACTCCGGAATGAAGAAAACGACCCCTCCATCGTGACTGATAAGATTTCGGCTGGAAGGGCCTTCCCCTCCAGTGCGGCAATAAGAAGCGATCCGCCTAAGCTCTGACCGTACACATGAAAGCTTTTCTTTCCCGATGCCCGCAAAAAACCCATGCTGGCCCGGATGTCATCGAGCGACCCCGCGACACCGACACTTCCTTCAGACGCACCGTATCCCCGATAGTCGAAGAGGAAAATTGTATACCCGCGTTTCGGCAGCCACTGAACGATGTGGTAATGCGAACTGATGTTTTCCGCGTTCCCGTGGAGGAATAGAATCGTTCCCTTTTCCTCCCCTTCAGCCGGAAGCCACCATCCGGTGAGCTTCGTGCCGTCTAAGGAGTCAAAAGTGACTTCTTTGAAGGCAACGCCGAACTTATCCGGCGTGCTGAACAACGCCTTGGATGGGTAGAAGAAAACTGACGAGCAGCCCGCTTGCAAAAAAAACAACGCAGAGAAAATGATTCGAACGCAGGTTTGGGGGAATTTCAACGCACCGGCCTCATTTTACGGTGTCGCCGTCGGCCTTTTCGATGAGCTTGAATTTGCTGTCGGTGACTTGAAATACACTCACATACTTTGGGGCAGAACCCTTCTCACTCATGGTGATTCGCCCGGACGCTCCGTCCATGTCTTTGATTCCGTAGAGACCATTTTTAATGGATTCACGTGAATTTCCGGATTTTTCAGCCGCGAGTACCATCATCCTGAGCGCATCATAACCGAGAGCGGTGAGCATGAGGTTCGCCGGCTCACGATCGTAGCGTGCTTGGTAGAGTTTTTTCAGATTCATCGATGCCGGACCTTCGGGATCGGCCATCATCGTATGATAGAATCCTTCGAAAGCTCCTCGAGATTGTGCGAGCAGTGACGTGGAAATCGCATCGGACATGATGACGGGAGTGTCCATCAACGACGAATGCACTTGTTTTCCGAATGTCTGCAAATTAGAGGAGAGCGGCGCGTAGACGACGGAATCTGCCCCCGCCATTCTGATGCGATTGATGATCGACAAGAAATCTCGATCTTCTGGATTCACGGATGTCGAGCCTTTCACCACCACACCATTCTTTTGAGAACGGTCAAAAAAAGCCTTGGTGACCGAGCTCGACCATTCGTTGTTGGTCGAAAGGAGGAACGCCGATTGCACTTTCAATGTGCGAAAAGCAAAGTCGGCCGCCTTGCGCCCGGAGTCCGAGCTCCAAGGACCAATACCGAAGATATATTCTCCAAGGTCTTCAATCTCCTTCGAGGAATCCCAGAGAATAATCGTCGGCAGTTTAGAAATCTCAAGTTTTGGCGCAATCGCCTTCACTTCATGGAAGGTGGAGATGATGACCCCGTGGACCCGCTCGTCACTCGTAACGAGAGCCGCCGCTGTGCTGGTCTCTTTAAGGTCGTATTTCGTATCTTCGAAAGACACGTTTACCTTAACGTGATTTGGACCAGTTTGAAGATTATACTCGTCGGCGGCGACATCGATTCCCTCTCGGAAAGCATTTCCCTCCGCTGAGAAATCTCCGGTGAGATGGAGGAGAGCAACTATCTTTATTCCGCCTTCCTTTGAGGCGCTTTCAGACGGCGAGCTCACGGCGACCGCCGTTCCCGACGGCGAAGCGGTATCCGCCGGAGAAGACGCTGCAGTGGGAGGCTCCGAGGGCGAGGCGGCCGGGCTCGCCACTGCCTCGGCTGCAATTTTCGCATCCTCCGCGCGAGCCGTAGAAACGCAGCTCAGCAGAAGGCAGAAAAGAGAGCAGGCGCTGATCTTTAGTCGATTTATGCTCATTTAGGTCCCCATCGAATAGCCTAAGAAAGTTATCGTAGTCATTGATGGTGATCCAGAGGGAAGTTCTTCAAAACATGCACTAATACCCTGCGTTCTTGTCACACACGTTGTGGAGCGGCTCCCCTGCGGCAAATCGTTTGCAGTTCCCAATGAAAAACTCCATCGACTCGTCCTTCCACGTCGCCGTGTGGTCGGCAGTATGTGGCGAAATGAGAACATTCGGCATTGTCCAAAAACGATGCCCTTCAGGAAGGGGCTCGGTCGAAAAGACATCGAGCACCGCACCGCGGATTCTGTTCTCGTTCAGCACCGACAGTAAAGCTTTCTCTTCGATTACCGGCCCCCGCCCGAGATTGACGATGATGGAATGCCGTTTGAGGAGCCAAAGCTCGGCTTTCCCGACCGCGGCCGTCGTCTCAGGAGTGAGCGGCGCCGTGACGACAATGTGGTCGCTTTCCGAAAACAGCTCGGCTTTTTCCTCGAGCGGAATTACCCGGTCGATGAGATCGTTTCCTTCGTTGCGATCAGAGCGCCGGCGAAGCGCGATACATCGCATGCCGAAAGCCTTCGCTCGCTTCACTGTTTCCCTGCCGATCGCGCCATAGCCAAAAACGCCCAGCGTCTTTCCGGCGAGTTCCTCCACATCGAACTGCTCCCAATTCTCGCGCTCCTTATTTCGGTTCATTCTTGGGATGTCTTTTGCAAAGTAGAGCAGCCCGCAGAGTGCGAACTCCGCGAGCGAACGAGCATAAACTCCTCTCGAGTTCGTAAGAATCACTTCGCTCTCGATGAGCTCCGGAAAGAGAATGTCCTCGATCCCGGCACTTTTCGAGTGCATCCATCGAAGCCCTCGACAGAGCCCGAACACTTCTCGAACGAACTGGGGATCGCAATCCCAATAAAGAAGCGCTTCAGCTTCGTGAACATGCGGCATCGCCTGCTCGAGAGTACTCACAATCGAGATATCGGCAGTGTCCTCCAGAGCCGGAAGAGCCTTCAGCTGCGGGGATTTCGGTTGAGATAGGACTAAGAGTTTCGTCTTCTTCATTTCAGATCTCTCCTGTGTGACAGAAAAGCTTATTTGATAGATAAGAAAGAGACAAGGAGCCGCCTATTGGCTAAAGATTAGTTCCAGGACTGTGCATGACCGATTTTGTCGATCCCCGAAATCAATCACCCGAACAGTTCCAACTCCTCGCCGGAGCAATCGGGATGAACCCCACGCAAACTCGGCGCGTACTGAGCGAAGTGCTGGGTAAGGGTGGTTCCGAACCGGAGGATTGGGTAAAGCAAGGGCTCCTTTCAAAAAAAGCCGCGGCACATTTCCGTTCACTCCCTCGCCTCAGCTTGGAGTCGATTCACCATTCGGAAGTCGATTCCTTCCGGAAGCTCGTCTTTCGAACGTTTGACGGACTCGCCGTTGAAACCGTCATCATTCCTCTCCACAAGGAAGGAAAAAACTCGATCTGCCTTTCGTCCCAGGTCGGATGCGTGATGGGCTGCACATTTTGCGCAACCGCGAGAATGACGAACCGACGAAATTTAGAAACTTGGGAAATGCTCGATCAGTTCATTCAAGCGCGGGCGATAGTGCGCTTGGACGGGCGTCGAGTTTCCGGC
Source organism: uncultured Bdellovibrionales bacterium (assembly GCA_964509425.1). Classification (GTDB taxonomy): domain Bacteria; phylum Bdellovibrionota_C; class UBA2361; order SZUA-149; family CAZDWZ01; genus CAZDWZ01. The sequence goes on from CAZDWZ010000001.1 coordinate 143,679, forward strand.
GCCGTGTTCATGGGAATGGGTGAACCGTTCTTGAACTATTCAAATGTGATCTCCGCGGCCCAGTTACTCTCCAATCCCAGCTCAGACTCAATCTCGGCCAAGGCGATTACCATCAGCACCGTCGGTTGCGTGCAGGAGATTGAGCGATTCACTGACGAGTCTCACAAATTCAGACTCTCGATCAGCCTGGGAGCGGCAACAGACGAAAAACGACGTCTTCTGGTCCCCGTCGCAGCAAGAACACCAATCCAGCGGGTGATTCAGGCTGCTCGTCGACATGCTGAAACGCACGGTGTGCGAATGATGCTTTCGTATGTCTGCATCCACGATGTAAACGTCTCAGAGGAGGACGCGAAGGAATTAGGCAAGCTTCTCGGAGACCTTCCCGTTCGGCTCGTGCTCATCGACGTAAATGATCCGACCGGACGCTATCTTCCCCCGACAAACGAAGAGCTGACGGCATTCAGGAACGCGCTCCGAAAATATCTGGGTCAACCGGTTGTCCGCCGTTACTCTGGTGGCGGCGACATCCAGGCTGCATGCGGCACCCTTGCAGGCGGTCCAGTGGGTCTGAGGAATTGATGGCACAAAATCCCAACCGATTGTGGTTGACGTGGGAGACACAGCGGCGCAATCAGGAACTCGCCTCTGCGTTCGGTTGCGAGTTTTACGCGTTCGACGAAAGTAAGAGTTCGCCGGCGATCCGTTACCTTGTCAGTTCCGTGAAAACGGTTCTCCGCCTATTCGCATCACGACCGCGGATACTTTTTGCGCAGTCACCCAGCATCGTGCTCGGCGCCCTCGTCGCGTTTCTCAAATCGTTCCTCAGATATCAGCTGCTCATCGACGCACATAACAGCTCGGTTGAAGCCGCCGCCGATTCAGGATTCCTCGGTGCCCTCGTTCGCTACAGTTTTCGAAAGGCAAACTACGTCATCGTCTCGAATCCTAATTTGATTTCGCGAGTTCAAGCTGTCGGCGGCACTGGAGTCGTCCTTCCGGACAAACTTCCCGCGATCACGCCCTCGTCAAAAGTCTTTCCGTCGACGCCGCCACAAGTTCTCTTCGTAAGCACATTTGCGTCCGACGAGCCCACTGAAGATTTTATCTCGGGCGCTCTTTTGGTACGTGAGCCGTTTACGCTGTACATTACCGGAAAGAAGAAAAACGCAGGCGACCTGCTTCGCTTTGAAGGCGATCGAGTTCGCTTCACTGATTTCCTCCCGCAAGAAGAGTACGATCGAATGTTAGCGGAGTCCGATCTCGTTGTGGATCTGACAACCCGCGAAGATTGTCTCGTTTGTGGAGCGTATGAGGCCATCAGCAGTCTTCGGCCGGTGATGGTGTCCGATTTTGCCGTGAATCGAGAATTTTTTCCGACCGGATGCATTTTCGTCAAAAACGCACCGGAAGAGTACGCCCGGGGGATAGAATTGTTTTTTGCTGAGCAGCAAGCGTACCAAGAACAAGTCCGGCGGCTAAAAGTCGATTTCCAGCACCGTTGGCAAGAGTATTTTCAACAGATTGAGTCGTCTCTTACCCATTAAAAAAACCTGAGGGCATCAGATGTATTTCAGGTCTCAACACCGCCTTGGTTCTGTGCTACCTTTATACGGTGTGTGTTGAGCGAGGTCCTTATGCCCAGACTCTGGTTTCTCCGCGAATTTTTGCTCGCCTTTTTCACGTTAACTATCTTCGGATTCTCTTCAGGTCAAAACGCATTCGCCGCAACGCCGAGAATGACTCTCCCTGACGGCACTTGCATTTCCGCTGATGAAATATGCGGTGACGGAGTCGATCAAGATTGTAACGGCTCCGATTTACTCTGCAACAATTCCGATCGTGATGGCGACGGAGCTGAATCCGATGTCGATTGCGATGACACCAATCGCTCGGTTTATCCGGGATCTCTCATGACTTGCTCTTCGGCATCCTGCGCATCCGGGACGAAGAAGTGTCAGAGCGGATGGCAGACGGCAACCTGCTCTTGCACTCCAGCATGCGAAGCAACCGGTTCGGGCAAATGTTACTACATCGATCCGAGAAACGGTTCCGATACCGGTGCGGGCACTTGGGCGTCCGCGTGGCGGACGCTTGCCAACGTCTCCACCTATTACAATACCAGTGCTCGACCGGCGAAGTGGGTTCTCTTGAAGGCCGGCGACGTCGTCTATATTAAAGAGGGAGAAATCAGCGGAAGTTATCTCCAGCGTTCGGAGAAAGTTCTCGCCGCATTTGAAGAGATTCAAGGAACCGCGAGCGCACCGATTGTGATTAAAGGATATCCCGGGTCTCGGCCCGTCCTCCGCCCCAGCGCCGATGCGAAGGGGATTCCGCTCTACATGAATAAACACATGGCCTTCTCCAACCTCGAGCTGATCGGAGGGTATCAGAGCGGATTCAGACTCATGTCGAGTGAAGACATTACGATGGACGATATTTGGGTACATAATATGGACGGGGAGGACAACGAGAATCCCGCCGGTGTCTATTTCGATCATGCCGTGCGATCGACGCTGAGGAACTCGATTGTTTACGACAACTACGATCGAACCAATGCCGATACAGGTGGAATTAAGAACACGAATAACCGCAACATCGTGCTCTTTCGCGGCGGTTTTAATCGTATAACCCACAGCACCATTTTTAATTCCCGGAAAATTACCGAACCGAAGGGTGGCGGCTGCATCGCCTACAAACACTCGTCAGATATCGCGAATGCGACATTTGAAGTTGATCACAACGTGCTTTGGAACTGCTGGGACACAGGCATCGGCGTCAGCACTTGGCATGCCCGAATTCACCACAACCTGCTGATCAACTCGGATGGCATCATGATCGCCGATCACGGGGGTCTCGCCCACCTCGAGGATATCAGGATATATAACAACACGCTTTCGAACAGTTGGATTTTCATCCGACCGACCAATGAATACTCAAAGTTTGGACCCATCCAAATAATAAACAACGTTGTCGTCGACAAAGAAGTGAACAACAACGACCGAAGCATTTTTAACGTCGACCCGTACGGGACCGACGCGATGTACAGAGAGTCAATTGAGAAAGGCAACATCGCATCAGAAGGAAACTGTTTCTACGCCAACCCAAGCAGCGCATTGTTTGTCGTCTATGGTGCGGACGGGCGATTTGGAAATCTCGGAACATCCACAAATTTTGCTGGGTGGAAGACACTGGGTTTTGACTCGCAAGGATTTCTGGAGAACCCACGACTCGATCAAAACTACTCCGCCACCTCACCGAACTGCTCGAACAAAGGCTGGAAAGGCAGCAACACTTCTGATCCACCATTGGCACCCACCGGAGTCCGCGCTCGACAAACCTCGTGAAATCCGAAACGCCTGAATCTCCCACGCCCGGCCTCGACGCACACGGAAGAACCATATTCCTTGGGTGCATCGCATTCGCTGTTCTCGTTCACATTCTCTTTTACTTGAACTTCGACATTCGTCGGCCGGTCGAACCCGACACGACATTCTATGTCTCGATCGCCGAGTCTCTGAGCTCGGGTCGGGGATACCAAGATCCGTTGAACTTTTGGCCGAATACCCCGACGACGGGGCGCTCGCCCGGGTGGCCGGGATTACTGGCCGCCGTGTATCTCGTCTTGGGAAACGTGTTCAACCATGACGTACTCGTCCGCATTTTCTCGGGATTGTTCTCGATTGGTGCCGGAGCTTTCTCTTTCCTCGCCGCATATCACCTCTATCGGTCGACGCTCATTGCCGGAACAACTTCGGTTCTCGTATCGGTCATTCCTGGAAAGCTTTATCTCGCAGAACAAGGGATGTCTGAGCCGGTGTTTATCTTCTTCGTCCTCGGCGGCTTCCTCTCGCTGACGAAGTCTTCTGCTCCATTGTCTCTCTCCTCATCGATCTGGTTAGGCGTGGCGACTCTCTTCCGATCGAACTTCGTGCTCTTTGGACCCTGTTTCCTGGGGCTGATTCTTGCTTCGAGGTCTCGCCCCCCGATAAAAAAATGTTTAATCTGGCTTGCAGTGTTTTCGCTCCCCTCCGCTCTTTGGGTTGTGCGGAATTATGCAGCAAGCGGCAAATTTCCGGTGCTGAGCACGATCCGAGGTGAGACATTCTACGGTGCCTACAATTCAAAGGCGTATTTTGAACTGGACACTTGGGGGTATTGGATTTTTCCGAACAATATTCCTGGAGAAACTCCGAAAATAGAGCTCGCGAAAAAATTCTCCGAGGAAGAACTCGATGAATATTACTATTCGAAGGGCAAGGAGTTCCTTTGGCAGAATCTCGGATATTTGCCGAGAACGGTAATGGGACGCCTGATCCGCGGTTTCGTGCCGCTCCCTTGGGTTTCGGGGAAGCTGGAGTGGGTCGCAGCGCTGATGCGCTTCGTTATTTTTTTGGGAGCTCTCGCGACAGTCTTGCTTATCCCGACAGGAATGCGGAGTGAGGCGAAGGCGTTTCTCTGGTCGATCTTTCTCGTCGTCCTCACGACAACAGTAACCTTTTACGGCTGCGCGAGATTCACCGTTCTGCTCGAGCCATTTCTCTGTCTGCTCGCCGCCGTGGGATTCTCAAGGTTTCTCCGTCGAGCTGGACGGATCAGCGCTCCCATTCCCCCGTCTTGAGTCGAAGACTTGAAACGCAATCAAACTTGAGATGAGGATCACTATCCCTGCGTATTGAGAGCGCTGTAAGTATTCACCCGCCAGCCAAACTCCGAAGAGCGTCGTAAAAAGCGGTTCCAGCTTAATCACCAAAGAAAAGCGAAAAGAACCGAGGAGCGCTATTCCGTAGAACATCCCGAACGTCCCGAGCACGAGCGAGATGCACGCCAAAAGTAGATGCACGTAGCTCTGCGGATGCGCAGGAAGAATTGGCGCCTCGAGGAAGAAAAACGGCAAAACAAAGAGGAACGCAAAGAGGAAATTCTCCGCACCGACCACCGCCGGATCCTGCTGCTTTGTCTGTTCCTGATACGCGTAGAGTCGGCTCATGGTGGCCACAGCCGACATCAGCCCGAAGAGAACCCCGATGACGCTGAGGCCTCGGACATTCACCCAAAGGTCGAGGACAAGGCTCAGCCCGGCGAGCGCCGTGAGCGTGGTGAGGATCGTCGAAGCGTAGATCTTAAGATGTCCCTTCCACGCGAGAAAGAACATCAGCATCAGGGTATGCGTGAAGATAAGCACGATGACGACGGCTCCCGGCAGGTATCGCATAGCGGAAAAAATTCCGAAGATACTGACCGCCTGAAAAAAACCGCCGTTTAAGGCGAGCCGAAGCCTCGACTTCGACGTGAAAAGCCGCCTCCCGGTGAGCACACAGAAGCCGCCGAGCGAGAATGCTCGAGCGAAAGTCGTAACGAGAATGACCAGCGTTTGGTTCCCGCCGTCGGCGTAGACGAGCCGCGCCATCGGCGGATAGAGGCCAAAGGCCACGGCGGAAAGCACCGCGATGGAGATACCGGTCGACCGGTTCGATTGTGCAGTTTTCACCACGCGGTCGGCCTCTGGGGAAGTCTGAGATCGGCAGAGCTAATTACCTCAATTCTCTGCGAAAAGGCAGTGAGCTGAAATTGTGAGCCGGGTGACTCTGGACATGAATGGATTTTCGGAATAATTGCCCCCTACATTTGCTCTCTCCATACTCATTAATTCCCTGACGGGAGCGGGTATCGCCTGCTCTTCGGTAGAATGAATTTAGCTTTCAGCGCGAAACACTTGCTCGACGAGCAAGCGTTTTGCGCTGGACGCGTGTGCATCAGGTTTTTCCGGTTGGTGTTCTTTGTGGCCGCCCTCTGCGGTCAGAAAGGACGCCAACCCCAGTTTAGGCAACGCAAGGTGGCGTACCCTCGGAGGAATGAGCCATGAGTGACGAGATTCTGGTCGAAGATCGCGGCGGCACGAAGAGTGCGGCCCGCCGGTCCCGTGTCGAAGACGACGGGACGATTACCCCCATCGGGAAGGTGAGCGAACTGCGCGCGCTGTCGCAGGCCCCGTTCCCCGACGTGCTGGAACGGCACTGTGACGAACTCGAAGTGGACCCGGCCAACATCGCGGCCGTCGTCATCGCCGCCGCCGGCGACCACAACTCGCAGCCCGGCAAGGTGCTGCTGCCCCACTACTACGAGGGCCACCTCGACGTGGAAGCCGCGCTCGAGCGCTGCGGACTGAGCATGACCAACGCGATCGTGCTGAACGACTTGGAGGCTGAGGCCGGGATCCACTTCCTGCCGACGCCGCCGGCCGCCCGCATCATCCGTCCGGGTAAGCCCACCCGCGCCCAGCGGAGGTGGGACGCGACGATCTCGAACGGGACGGGGGTCGGCGTCGTCCTCCACCGGGAGAAGGGCTGCCTCATCCGCCCGACCGAACTCGGCAACACCGTCCTCGGCACCCCGACGTCGGACGACGTCTGGAAGCACTGGCCGGCGCTGCGGAAGGCGCTGCTCGCGAAGGGTCACACCTTCCTCCGCGCCGAGGGACTGTTCGGCGGCGACGGCGTCGAGGCGTGCTACGAGGTCGTGACCGGGAAGCGGCTGTCGGCCGCGGAGATCGGCACGCGCCTGCGGGCCGAGGACAAGGACATGCTCCCGTTCGCGACCGTCTGGGCCGAGGCGTACGGCGAGTACTGCCAAAGCACCCTGCTCGCGGGGTGGCCGCCGCGGAAGCTCTGGCTGAGCGGCTTCCTGAAAAACGACCACTGGCTCTTGACCGGGAACCCGGGGTTCTTGAACGGGTTCAACCGGTTCCGCTCGAACCCCAAGGCGCTCGATCAGGTCCAGATCGGCATCTTCACCGACACCCACACGGTGCTGGCCGGGGCCGAGTGGCACGCCACGCGGTTCCTCGCCCGGAAGAAGAAGAAGAAGTAGCACTGGTTCAGCAGTGGTCTCGTATCCCAATCCGGTCTGGCTGCTCACACGAAAGGAGAAAGCACACGCGCCAGCCCGGACCTCAATATCTGACCTCTATCCCAGCGAAATTCAACCATCAGCATTTCCGCCCCAAGAATTCACCTTTGGCACCAAGGGTTTTTCCTGCTAATCCTTCCGGATTCAATGAACGCCGACTTCTCCTACATTTACAATCTCATCGTCATTTTCGTCCTGATCGGGCTAAACGGCTTTTTCGTGGCAGCGGAGTTCGCCTTGGTCAGCGTTCGCCGAAGTCGCGTCGAGGAGCTTGTTGCACTCGGCAGCTCCAGAGCCCTTCACCTTCAGAACGTGCTGAAAGACCTCGACCGCTACATCGCCGGCACGCAGGTCGGCATCACCCTAGCCAGTCTCGCTCTCGGTTGGCTCGGGGAGCCCCTTCTCGCCCGCGGTCTCGAGTCGATGATTACGTCTATCCCAGGAGTTGAAGTTCCTCCGGTAGTTCTCCACAGCCTCTCTTTCGCTCTCGCTTTTCTCGCCATCACTGTTCTCCACGTGGTCCTTGGCGAGCTCGTTCCAAAGTCACTCGCGATTCAGAACCCGGAGAAGGTATCCCTTGCCATCGGCCGGACCATGTCAGTTATCGTTGTCATCCTTCACCCTCTCATCTGGAGCTTGAACGGAATCGGTAACCGAGTGCTCAAGATGCTTGGCATCGGGCCGGCTGGAGAGCTTCACAATGTGCACTCCGTCGAGGAGCTCCAAATTCTCGTGCAGCAGAGTCATGAAGCAGGGATGCTCGATGAGACGGAGCGTCAAGTGCTCGAGCGCTCCTTCAGATTCGCCGAGCTGACCGCGAAGGACATCATGGTCCGCCGTATTGATCTCGTGGCGCTTGATCTCGACGAGCCTCGTGACGCTCTCCTCGAGAAGGCGGCGACCAGTATCCACTCGCGACTCCCCTGCTACGTCGACTCCCTCGATACGATAGTGGGCATCCTCTACATCCACGATATTTTCCGGGCGTATCATCACAACACGTTGCCGAAAGATCTCAGAGTCCTGTGCCGCCCGGTTCTCGCGGTTCCCGAAGGTATTCACCTCGACGACCTTTTGGACTTCTTTCAAGAGAACCATACACAAATAGCGATCGTGGTCGACGAACACGGGGGGACAGCGGGTGTGGTCACGTTTGAAGACCTCGTTGAAGAAGTCACTGGTGAGATTCGCGATGAGTTCGAGAGCGAAGAGGAGTATCCGCAGCATCTGCCGGATGGACGGATAATTCTTCGCGGCGATATGCGCATCGACGAAGTGAATTCGACACTCGGTTGGACCCTTCCCGACGAATCGGTCGACACTTTGGCCGGTTTCATCATGTATCGCCTGGGTCGAATTGCACGCGTCGATGACGAAGTCGTGACTGAGTTTGGACATTTGAAGGTCATCGACATGGCGCGAATGCGCATCACCCGGATAGCGGTGTTGCCAAACGCTGGTGTCGAGGCAACCGGATAACAGTCCCTCGTGAGTCTCATGAGAAATTCACGATGCCATCATTTTGAAAATTCATATTGCCGTTCGTGCACCCTCCTTTCCTTAACCGTCGAGGAAGAGGTTGCGAAAAAGACGGCGGTCGTCACCGAATCCATAGCTCCCCTCCTGAAATCAAACCCGAAGATTTTTCCGCTCTGGCGGCCTCACACTATTCTTCCTTCCCGCTCAAAAGCGAAGCTCCAAGTCTCCGGAACTTCGGCGTCCCCAGTCGTCGGCTTGTTGACGTTCGACGGAAGAAACACGGAGGCCAAGGAGCTTCTTGATTGTCCGCTTCATCTTCCGGCAATTAATGACCTCCTCTCATACCTTGCTCGTGAATTCATCCCCCACGCAAAGCTTGAGCCCTACGATCCGAAATCGCGGTTCGGGGAACTAAAGGGGATCATCGTGATGGCGAACGAGGATGCGACTCGCCTCATCCTTCGTTTCATTGCTCGCTCGAGCATCCTTGAAAAACCGCTGCGGGCGGCGATTCCCCTCCTCCAACGGAAATTCCCATCGGTGGAGGTCGTTTCGCTCAACATCCAGCCGATTCCGCATGCGATTCTTGAGGGGCCGGACGAGACCGTGCTCACCGAGCGGCATTCAATCGAAGAAAACTTCTCCGGCTTCAGCGTCAAGCTCTCCCCTCAGTCGTTTAAACAGGTCACTCACGCGACAGCCGATGCTCTGTATTCCCGAGCACGCGAGCGCGTATCGGGAGAATCGATCCGCTCTGTTGTCGACCTTTACTGCGGGGCCGGTGCCTTTACATTCGCTTTGGCGCCCGTGGTTGAAACGGGACTGGGCGTCGAAATCTCGGAAGAAACGGTAAATGCAGCAAATCGCCGCGCCGAGAAGTTTCCCGGAATCAGGTTTGAAGCGGCAGATCTTGAAGTTGATTTCGAACGTTATCTGAGTACAGCGCCCGACTTGCTTGTTGTAAATCCGCCGCGCCGCGGATTGTCAGGCGCCCTCATTCAGGCAGCGAATACGCACGCTCCGAAAAATATCCTCTATTCGAGCTGCAACCCGAAGACGCTGCTGAGGGATCTCCTGACGTTTGAAGAACAGTATTTGGTTACGGAGCTTCATCCATTCGACATGTTTCCTCAAACGGATCATTTGGAAGTCCTCGCCCTTCTCAAGCGGAAAGCGTAATCCAAACCATCGGCATCGTCTGCTGTGTGGTTCGCGCTCGAGAGAAGGGTTACTTTTGAGACGCCGACCGGATGCTTTCTGAGATGGTTTCTGCAGCGATCCGATTACCGGATTCACTCCAGTGACCGTCCAGGTTCAAGTAGGTGCCTTCTGCCGCGCTCAGTGAAGGAAGAAGGTCGATGGTGCTGATTTGATCGCGTTCTAACCGCTCTCTTAGCTTCTGATGGGAATCATGTTCTCCGCTAAAGATCGCTGCCATGTCGGCAAGAGCCGACCATTCTCGCTTCATTTTATTATCGGCCGCGAAGCCAGTCGGAACGAGGACCACATGGAACTTCACGCCGGCATTGCGGCAGAGTTCCCTCACCGACAAAAGCCATCGGTAGGTGTACTCAAAAACTTCGGGCTGAAGAGACGGATTTCGGTAAGAGGGGTCCATCACGCCATCGAGAGCCGGACCCAGATAGTAGCTCCGAAACAAGCCGCCGTCCGGAGAACACATGATCCGGTGAATGGCCTCCAGATCCTTCGTGGCTAATTTCTGCGCAAGCTCTTTTCGGTCTGCACTCGAAAACGAGACGAGAAACTCGGCAGTTCGGTTGAGACCCAGGCTCCGGCATCGAGGAATCTGGCCTTGCTCTGCGTCGTGAAGTTTCGGCGTGCCTCGATACCATGCTCGGCTCGGCACCATCTGTGATCCCTTGAGACGAAAATTTATACCGGGGAGCACCTTCGCGGCCAGACTATCGGCGGGAGGAACAGAGAGTATCTGACTCTTCAAAGAATTCTCGGAGCGACCCATGAAATCGTTCCCGAGGAAAAAAAACAAAAAAACTTCATCGGGCTGAAGCGAGAGACCGAAACGCTTGATTCGCCAATAATAATCCGACGGAGATGCGGTGGAGACTCCGAGGTTGATGATTTCATGACCAGGGAATTTCTCCTCGACAAGCAACGAGACCGGGACTCTCGAAGACTCTTCGAGGAACGAGTCTCCAACGAAAAGGAATCGGGTAGAACCTGGTGTTTTCGCGAATTGACGCTCTTTGTCTCGTTGTCCCCAGGAATTGAGTTTCACTGCCATCGGATCGAGCTCGATGATTCGACCCCAGCCGTCTGCTCCTTTCTTTGGATCAACCCCGTGAAGGATAATCGCCGGCCAGGGCGGCGCTTGTCGGCGAAAATACCATTCGGCTCCGGCGATAATAGCGACGGCAGGAAGGATGAAAGACACGTGGAGAAGCACGAAGCCCGCTTTGTCCCTTTGACACAGACGATAGGCAAAAATAAACGCGAGCGGGAGACTCAGACAGAACACGGTGTCGCAGACTGCGGGAGATTGTTGTGGAAGGAATGGAACGACAGGAAAAAAGAAAGCGGCGCGAAAAACACATGCCGAAAGAAACGCGAGCGACAGAGTCAGGTACGCTAATATTTCAAGGAAAATGTGCATTCTCCTGCCGCTCAGGTTCGAGTCTCTCCCGTAGATGAGAGTAGAGAAACCCCATGAAAAGATTCAAATTTTCGCTGTGTTCGACCAGGAAGGCAATGTATTCCAGCTCGCTTTCCCACAAGAAAGGTGCCGTTGGCTCACGGCCAAAAATTTTTGCGCTGCCGGTGAAGCATTCTTGTTCCGCCAGAAGCGCGGAAACAAGTCTCTCATTACGAGGAACTGCTCCGAGAACGAATCCTCTCGATCAGTTCGCCTGCTGAGAAGCGGGCGAAGAAATTATCTTGCTGAAGAATTTCCTGCACCACACCTTTAGAATCGAGGAGAAAAATCGTCGGCGCATTCGTGTCTTTCCCGTCGGGCGCAGCTCCCGGATGAATGACTCCAACCATTCGCGCCACCTTTTGATCGGCGTCGGAGACAATCACCAACTCGGGGAAAGTATTTTGTGAAAGCCGCGCCACATCGACGGAATCATTTGAAATAGCCACCACTTGCGCCTTCGCAGCTTTAAACTCAGCGGCTCGTTCGTTTAGCTCGCCAATCTCCGCCATACAGACCGCGCACCATCGGCCGCGAAAGAAGACGAGCACGCTCGTCTGCCCATTTTCAAGTTGTGTATTTCCGAAGGGTGTTCCGTCAGCGCGCTTCGCCGAGAACACAGGAAGTTTTTCTCCGACCTGAATGGGGCCTGCATACGCCGGCACCTTGCTTTTTACGGTAAGGAAATACCATTGGAACCCGCAGACAACGGAGAATCCTGCGAGCAAGAGCACTCTCACCCAGCCCCTCCGCCGAAGAACGGAAGCAAGCATCAACAACACGCCAAGAGTTCCGAGCAACGGCACGTGCCAGGGCAAAACAAACTGTCGCATCTGCAGTTGCACGAGAAACAGCAGCGGACCCAAGAGGAAGGTAAAGACCCCAAGGACGAACAGCCCCCAGACAGGGCGGCGGGTTAAAGTTTCATCGGCCATGAGATTCGGGTACCACGAGGAAACCCCGCCGACAACCAGCCGAGATTGAGCGAAGCGGCTCAAACACGCATCATCGCTCCGAGCTCACTCGAAGAGTTGAGAATGAGATTTCGGGAAATGGAACACGGAAAGTGACAGTGACATAGCATCACCCGATCGGATACATGCGTTGAGGGAAAAATTGGCGGGGCGGACGGGACTTGAACCCGCGACCTCCGACGTGACAGCGCGCCTTCACTATCGTCATCATTCACAAAATTTGCTATTAACATTTGAGAATCATTCACTTCCCGTCCGAGCTTGTCCGCCGATGTTCGGCCATATTCGAGGGTGAAGTTAGGGATAAGTTGGGGATGTTGCAACTCCCTGACGTGTTGCATCGGAGGTTCGAATGTCGAATGCACGATTGGAAAGCAGAGAGGCTCGAAAGAAACTCGCGCCACGTAAGAAGCCGTACGAGCGACGGCTGACACCTGGGCTTTATCTCGGTTACTACCGCGGCACCGGTTCGTGGATAGTCAGGCGGCTCATCGCGGGCACCAAGGATTACAAGAGCGATACTATCGGAAGAGCCGATGATGATCTCCCTTCAGACGGCCTGAAGATCCTCAGCTTTGCGGAAGCAGCAAAGAAAGCAATGGATTCCACCGGCGACGATGGAAGGCCGCTCCCGGCTGATGCGGCACGCTTGGTCACGGTCGAGTGCGCGTTAGAACATTATTCGAAGGCGTATGCAGCGGAACGTGACCCTTTGGCGGCAAAGGAACAGCTTCGGAAAATAGCGGTGGTGCAAGGCTCTCCGCTCCTCCGCGGACGGCTTATTGCAGAACTCACGACGGCGGAAATTGAAGCTTGGCACAGGTCGCTTGTCACTGCCGGTCCCCGCCGGGCGAACGGACGCAAAGGAACAACGGTAGAGAAATCAAGGCCGAGCGCTGGTGATGAAAACTACTCGGAGTATCTACGGAGGCGAAAGGTAACGGCAAACTCGTTTTTGGTTGTGCTCAAAGCAGCTCTCAATAGATCTTTCCGGCTGGGACAGATTGAATCATGTTCCGCTTGGCAAAGGGTGCGCCCCTTCGCCGGGGTAAATGAACCGCGCGTGCGATTGCTGTCCCGTGACGAAGTTTCGCGTTTCCTGAAAGCGTGCGGCCCATCATTCCGACCTTTGGCGGAAGCGGCAGTTTTGACCGGCGCGCGATGGGGCGAATTGATTAAGCTGCACGTCGGCGACTATTCACCAGATGCTCGGACAATCGTCCTTCCGGCGAGTGTCACGAAAAGCAAAAAACAGCGCGCCGTACCTCTGAATGACGCTGGGGTGAAGTTCTTCGATGCATTGACCGCCGGTCGAGCGGCAAACGAGGTATTGTTTCTCAAACCGGGCGGTACGGCATGGGTAAGGTCGGAGCAAGGACCACACGTATCGCGAGCTTGCAAAGAAGCAAAGATTGTTCCTGCGATAAGCTTTCACTTGTTGCGGCACGCATATGGAAGTCTCCTCACGGAAGCCGGAGCACCGCTGCAAGTCGTCTCGGAACTTCTCGGTCACAGTGACGTGAGGCTGACGACGCGGCACTACTCGCACATTTCGCCGAGCTTCAAAGCTACAGTTGTTCAACAGTCCCTCCCCGACTTCGGAATCGATGAACCGAAAGTCGTTCCAATTTCACGCGGCAAGAGAGTTAATGGCTAGAGCAAAACCCAAGACCGGATGGCGAGCGGCGATACGGGCGGAAGATACTCCATTTTGCTTCGCTGATGATGAGCGCAACGAGCTGCGGCGGTTCATGGGCGATGAAGTAATCGACTCTGCTGAAAGAATGGTCGCGGAGGTTCGCACATGGGCTGTATTCGAGCACTCTGCGCCGACTGACGGCGAAGTGTTCGAAGCGGTGCGTCGCGGCGACGTGGCATTGAGAAAGGGGCCGCAACATTTCTTAGCATGGCTGCAACACCTCGACTCTAAAACCCGGCAGCTGCTTTTGCTCGCTGCAACCTCCGCGACCGGCGTTCGATTGCTCACACCTGGATCATTTCCATTGGCCGTTGCGGAGCTTCGACGACAGCGAAAACCAAAGCGCGGCGCGCGGCGCAAAGATGCTCCATACGAGCTTTCTGCTCGCCTCGCGCAACTCCTCAACGCGCATGGTATTCCGCTCTCCGGGTACGATCCTTTAATCCCTGAGAAGAAAATCAAAGCAGCCGGCTCCAGAGGCGGTGCAGCGGCGCTTGCCTTGATTCTGCACTACGCTTTACCCGCGGTACTGCTCGATGACGGTGATCCCGTTTTCGACATCGCCGAGTACATCCGCTTCGCACTCTCCCGAGCAAAACGGGGCTTGGGGAATTAATCTACCGTTCCCCGTAGTCGTTCGTCCGTGGTTTTCTGCGCTCGTAAATGAGCAACGGAGAACGCGGATGAAAGCAAAACCGACTAGAAAAATCGAAATTGAACTGCCGATCGAAGACGATGAGCGCAAGCCGCTCCCGCTTTCCGAGCGTCGAGGACTCTCCATCGCCGAGACGGCGGAACTATACGGAATCAGCAAAACGCATCTCTATGACGCAATTCGTGCGGGCAAGGGGCCGGAAGTTGTTTTGCTTGGCTCCAGACGAGTGATTTTGCGCGAGGACGCGGACGCATGGTTTCGCGCTCGGCGTGGAGCTTGGACACCGAACCTAAAGAAAAAACGTAATGAAAAACAGAATGAGCAACGGGAGGAAGCATGAACAATCCAGAAACCAATGGAAGAGTCGCCCTTGCAACAGCGTTGCGAGCCGCTCGGGATATCCTCGGTGGAGATGAAGAAGCGGCGTTACACCTCGTGGCCTCAGCTGCCGCACAAGTGCTCGTAACGCAAGGCGAAGGCACTCAGACAATTCGCATCGTTATGACGAACGAGAGGCGCGCTGCATTGGTCGCGGTTCAACTGCAATCGGGGTTAGATGAGGCATCGTTCTTTGATGTCGTCACCGATCCGGACAGAATCGCCGAGGCGCTTGGATTCGAGATCGAACAAGAGCCGCTGCAATAAAGAAAAAACCCGCCGGTAGTTTTGCTACCGACGGGGCAGGTCGAAACACGGACTGGAAGACGACATGAGTTTACCATCCCCTTCACTTTCAGAACAGTCAGAAGATAGCCCCTCGGAGAACCTTCTCCGTGAGGTCCCGGTGCTGCACGTTTACGAGATCGTGATCGGGCGATTGGAGCAGCTACTTCATTGGGCGATCGGCTTCATGTCCAACTTCGGAGCGACAAGTAAAGACCTTGAACTCTGTGTCTTTCAGGCATGGAAGCGTGTTCAAACAACGATTCGAGAGGCCCATGACCGCTGATGCCATTGAACGACACCGCACCGAAACACAAACACAGGTGCACTCTCCCTCAGAGAAAAGATTAGTCACGGGGATGGGGCTGACGGAACTCATGACAACAGAGTTTCCAGAATGCAATTGGATTGTACCGGGACTTATAGCTGAGGGTTTAACGACTTTCTCCGGTCGTCCCAAATGTGGAAAAAGTTGGGCTGCGCTTGGCTTGGCTCTCGGTAAATCAAGCGGAGGCTGCGTTCTTGGCGAACTCAAATGCACTGCCGCACCGACACTTTATCTGGCGCTAGAAGATTCGCTTTCCCGAGTGAAACTGCGCCTCGAAAAACTCGGAGCCGAATCGAATGAGTTCCTGAGGATCGAAACAGTATGCCCCCGTGCTGACAGAGGTGGGCTGGAACAGATCGAGTCGTGGCTGGCTGCTCAAAGAACTCCCGGATGTCTTGTCGTGGTCGATACGTGGGCACGCATTCGCCCATTCGACAACGGTAGACGAGCTGCGTACGACAGTGACACAGCCTTTCTATCTCCGGTGCAACAGCTCGCAATGAAATACCAAAGTGGCATTCTCTTGCTGCATCACACCAGAAAAGCCGGAGCAGTCGATTTTGTTGACGCAGTCAACGGTAGCACCGGCATCACCGCCGTGAGTGACGCGATACTTGTCCTTGAGCGGCCGAGGGGCAAGAATGAAGGTGTTCTGAAGGGTACAGGCCGTGATCTGGGCGAGTTCGAAAAGAGTCTCCGTTTCGATCCGACAACCGGTCAATGGACAGGTAGTTCTCTCCCTCCAGCCGCGCTCCTGACAACGTCGGAACAGCGAGCGGTCGTCTCCGCTTTGAACCTTGTTCCAGATGGTCTCTCTGTGAGCGAGTTAGCGAGGACCCTTCAACAATCTGAAACAGCGATTGCAAACAAATTGCGACGGCTAGAGGCACTTGGAATCGTCCAACAGGAACACCGCCGCGGCCCATATCGGATCGCTAGTCAGCAGCCATTGTTGTAAACGTGAAGAGCGTGAATTGCGTGAAGAGACAGAAGTCCGTTACAGACACCCAAAACGTGAAGATGAAGAGAATGAGCCTATTGAAATCTCGATACTAAGCTCTCTTCACCCTCTTCACGGAGTTCACGCTCACTTCACTCTACTCTATCTTCACTCTTTTCATTTAGCTTTCTCTTCTCTGCATCCTTGTTTGTCGTGCGATCAAATGTGCTCGTGCGTAAAATGCAATTGACGACGAACGAGATGGAGATCGATCAAATGAATCTTTTACTGAAATCCCGAAGAAGTTTGGACCAAGTACTCCGAAAGCGCGAAACTATCCTCCGAGCCGTCGTGAATGAAAAGCGTGAACCATCGGCTTCCGAATCGAAAATTCTTGCCGAGACCGAAAAGGAAAAGCGGCACTGGCAAAAGACCATCGACGAAATCGAGGCGCACCGAGCGAATCCTCACAAGCATCCCGACCCCGGAGCGGTTGAAGAAGACCCTCGGTTCGTCGGCACAAGTACCATGTCTAGCGTTGCAAACAACAAGACTCGGTCGTTCAGAAGTTTGTTTGGCGAACCCAAATATGATCACGGCGGGTTTCGCAACCTTGCTGAAATGAGCCGTAGCATTCTTTCCGGTCGACATGACGATCGGCTCTATCGCGATGCTCATGGAGCCGCGAAACTTCCTGGCGAAGCCGGCGGATTTTTGGTCTCCGAAGAGTTAGTTGTCGAGTTGTTTGACGAATTGCTTTCGAGCTCAATCGTTTTGTCGAGAGCGCAAGTCTTGCCTGTTCCCGACGGGGTCGAAAGCCGATTGCTCGTGGTTTTTGATTCTTCCGACCGAAGTTCTTCGGTTTTTGGATTTTCGGGACAGTGGACAAGCGAAGCGGGCACCACAACCGTCGAGCGTCCGAAACTCCGAACGATTCGACTCACGCCGCGGAAGCTTCAAATTCTCAGTGCAATTACTTCTGAGCTGATCGAGGACATGATCGTCGGTGGTGGCAGCGCGATCGAGCAAGCGTTACTTGCAGCGTTGCGTTTTCACGTCGACAAAAGTTTGCTTGCCACGGGAAATGGAGCCGCGGCCCCACTTGCGCTTATCAAGCAGCCGTCACGTATCACGGTATCGAAGGGTGACACCGGAAGCGGCTCGATTTCCTATCAAAATCTCATCGATATGGAGTCGCGCGTACTACCGGAAATTTCATCGCGAAGCGTTTGGATCTGTAGTCCGAGCTGTAAACCTTCGTTGCTTCAACTCAGTGTTACTTTGATTGAGGACGTCGCAGCCGCATTCATTCCCGCGCTCACTCAAGAGAACGGAGTTTGGAAATTGCTGGGACGGGAGCTGCTTTGGAGTGAACATCTTCCCGCTTGCGGAACAGAAGGTGACATTGTTTTGTGCGATCTGGGGATGGTCGGTGTTGCGCTACGCCGAGATTTTCGATTGGACAGAAGCGACAGCGTTTACTTTCAAAGCGATGAAATCGGTTTGCGCGCGACGGTTCGACTCGACGCTGCCGGAAGACTTCCATCTGCAATCACGCCATCGGGCGGCGGTCCGAGTTTGAGCTGGTGCATCACACTTCAAGGCCGTTAATGGCGGGCATCGGGTGGTATCGGATTGAGCGAAAGGGAGGGGCATTAACTCTCTGGCGGGAACTGCTGGAGGTCGTCGGCTGGGTCACACGCGCGCGAGGGCGAGTTTTCGATGGAAACCAATCAAAGCGGAAAAGTGGCAGCAGCGATACCCGACGGACTTTCGCAAAAGTCCGAGCAGCTATGGCGCAAGGTGGCCCACAGGTTTGAAGGCAATCACGGGTCTCTTATTCTGCTTGAAAAAGGATTGCGAGCCGCTGACAGGGCAGACCTACTCCGCGAGGAAATTCGAGTAGAGGGTGCGGTCGTGCGCTCGCGTCGAAGTGGACTTACTCGACCGAGCCCCTTACTGGGTCACATCGAAACGGCGGAACGAATTTTTTCGACCGCGCTTTTGACCTTGAAACTCTACCAGTCCGAAGAGACCTTTCATTACGAGAGATACTGCGAAAAATGGGAGCGATTGGTGAGCGGCTTCACGAGCGCTGCAAAGGTCGGCGATGAGTAGCCCCGCAAGGCGGTTCGAGACAACCGGTGAACCTCGCAACAACGAAACGGGGGAGAGGCGTTTGTTACGCGGCTTGCTTGTCAGAACGTCGCTCGATTTGCATCCACCCTCATGGCAGCCGGAGTGCCTGCAAATACGTCGGGCGGCGTCAGCCTGGATTTCATCTCCGTCGTCGCAAGCTTTTTCCTTCCGCTGGGTTTGCGGGCACCTGGACCTCGACCCGGCGAAGATGAGGGAAGCTATGCTGCTGAACCGAATCGAGTCTAGACCGAGGATGTGACGGAGCGATGACCCTGCACTCGATACTCGTTCGGAAAGCTGTAGTTTCCCCGCGCCGTGAAACGGGGGTAGACCGACGACACGGAAGAATTGATAGGATTAAACGGAGACTCTCAGCGCCAGAGGATGTTGAGCCATCATGGCGCTGAACGACTTTGCTGCGCCGTGCCTAGAGAACATTCGCCTTTCGTGCCGCACCTTGAACGTTGCCCGGCACACTTTCGACGGGTTGCGGCAGGCAGGCATTAAGAATGCCTACATAGATGAAACCTCTGTCGTCATTGCTAGTAAGTCCCAGGGG
>CAZDWZ010000001.1:162704-575143 GCA_964509425.1 uncultured Bdellovibrionales bacterium
GGCCGTGAAGAACCGCGTTACCGATTATATCAATCCGCATCACTGGACGGGCGAACTCAATGTCGCCCTTTTCATCTAGGAACTCCAGGCTCACGTCTCCGGCCTCTGAGGTCTGAGTCGGATCGAGAGGAGCGAGTTTCATTCGAAGGCGGTACTTTTGACCGACAAATTGAAATCTGAGAGCTCCGCCCTCATATGGTTCAATGGTCAAGGTCTGAACTTTTTGATCCAACTCAAAACATCGCTTCAGTTCTTTGCAGAATTCTTCGAATTTTTCTGAGAGCTTTGAATATTCAGAGCCACGACTTTGCCACTGATTAATTGCCGATTTGGTTTCCATAGATATTCCGGTTTTTCGCGTTAAAAAGATTACTTGCGTCCAAGAAGGCGGTTGAAGACTTCTTCTGTGCTGAGTTGACTTGGTGTTTTTGTTTGAGGAAGCGCACCGAGCAATCCGAGCCCCTGCGTTGCTGAAGCAGCGTACGCTTGGCCAAGCTGGCTCAGCGATCCCGTTGTCCCTTGCTCGATGCGGCTTTGCAATCGCTTGTATGACGCCGTTGTCTGAATGGAAAATGTTCCATCGATGGATACGTCAATACAAACGTGCCCGTCATTTCGCGTCGAGAGCACATGTCGTATTTCCCCGCCTACACTCACTCCTTTCGGATGTCTTCGATAGAGCTGATGCTCCTGCGTGCCATGAATGATTTCTGAATCAGAGATCACTATGATGTCGGGTGCACAGCAACGGAAGACATCCTCATGATACCCGTTCTCCCGCCCGTGATGGGAAGCAACGAAAATGTTCACTCCGGCGAGCGCACGCCGGAACTCTTCCTGTTTCAGAAGCTCTTCCCACCCTCTTTTCTCCAAATCGCCACCAAATAAGATTCCGAAGTTTCCATATCGAAGGATTGTCACAAGGCTCAGATCATTCGTGGTTTTAAATTCAGCGGAATAATTATTTTGAAACTTGCTGCAACTCACGTTCGCTGCGGCGGGGTGCGGTCCTGCCGACGGAATACAGTAAGCTTCCATAATTCCGAGGAGTGCATGCATGCTCGCGGAGATTGACCCGGACTGCTCAATTTTGAGCTGTCTTAGCGCTTCAGGAGAAATCGAACGGTTACGGGACAGGACTTTAACCGGCGTATTTCCATAAAGCTCTACAAGCCGAGGAAGGCCATCAATATGGTCTTCGTCGTAGTTCGTTATGAATAGCTGGTCGATGGTCTCTACACCGATTTGCTTGAGATAATCGGCTGGCTGAAACGGCGTCTCGGAGTGATACCCGATATCAAATAAAATGTTCTTTCCGTCACGCGTTTGTATCAGCGTGCAGTGTCCGTGTCCGACGTCGAATATTGTGATTTTCATTGTTTGTCCTTAGACTCGACTCCCTCCGCGTAGGCACGCAGCAGCTCCACTGAAAACAGTCGATAGAATTTTAGGAAACGATAAAACATCCCGACGGCAAGAACGGCTGCGCCCGACGGAATCCAGGGATTTACAGGCTTCTTCATCCACATCGCGATCCCGAGAGCGATAGCAGCGAAGAAGAGAGAGAAAGTCACATTTCGCGCGAATCCGTATTGATCGCGGAACGAATCGAGACGGCGAGCCTTGCGATCAACTCCGGATATTTCTTCGTAGACGTGAGCAAAGAAGCCTTCGTTCGGTTGCTTAAGGCCATTTTTCTCGCGCCGGTCCGCCGCTTTGTCGCGAACGGTCTTTGGCAAAATTTCGAAATAACCGGGGAAGAAAAAAGGCCCAATACCACGGTGACGCACATCCGACATGAGCAGCCGGAAAGGTGTTCCCAACAATCGTCGAGCAAAACCTCGCTCAATTATCCACCCGGCAATCTGCGATACCACCTGGCCCGTAATGTAGGAGACGAGGATTGCCAAAAAATACACAAAAGTGGTTGCGGGTCGCCCACCTAAAATGAACCGATCGCCATATCCATAATCGACGGTGCAGACGACCACCGACCCCGCGGCAAGATACCCAAAAAAATCGTAGGTATTGAAAGGGATCTTTTCCATGGTCAGACTCCACTTCCGGCGTAGGAAGCGATGTTGCCGAAAGG
This sequence comes from uncultured Bdellovibrionales bacterium, assembly GCA_964509425.1. GTDB lineage: Bacteria > Bdellovibrionota_C > UBA2361 > SZUA-149 > CAZDWZ01 > CAZDWZ01. Next base: position 164,797 of record CAZDWZ010000001.1, read on the forward strand.
AGACGAAGGGGGTTGCAAACTGACCACCAGGAGTAGGCCAATCGATGGAAGAGACGCCTCGTAGGACAAGATGGGAGAAACGTGATTCTGATGTTCGGTTGAGCTAGGGCGCACGACGACAGCCTTTCAATAAACTCGCTAGCAACGGCCCAACCGCACCTGTGCACGCAAAGTAACCAACTTCCGATAAGCACCGGAAACTGGAGTGTCAAGGAACGCGCGTGCGTGCTCGCACAAATATTTCGAGGTTAAGTTGGGGAAGAGTTGGGGAAAGTCGATTCCCGGCACTTAGACGGTCAATCTAAGTGCTTTAAAAGAATGGCGGGGCGGACGGGACTTGAACCCGCGACCTCCGACGTGACAGGCCGGCGTTCTAACCAACTGAACTACCACCCCGCGCCAAAAAGAAATGTCCACTTACCATCCGATGGCACTTCCAGAGAAGTGCTACCGGGTCCCCCTTCGCTAAAGCTCCGGCGGACAAACTTTGAAATTTCCCCTTGGGAAATTTCAAAGTTTGGGCGGTGCAGGGATCGAACCTGCGACACCCGGCTTGTAAGGCCGGTGCTCTACCAGCTGAGCTAACCGCCCGCAAACTCGCTTTTGCGTTAAGCATCCCGACGTGTTTGGGAAAGCCGCACCTGTGAAGGGGGGCCTTTAGCGAGGGGGAAACTTAGCGGAAGGTGGCTATGTGGTCAATAACCGAATGGGCACGAATTCCTGAATAATACCGGGAAGTAGCAAGAAATGTGAAAAGGCCGCCGGTTCCTTGCGGGACCGGCGGCCTTTTGTGTTTAGCGAAATGGAGATCGACTCTAGTGAGCCGTCACTCCTGATTCCTTACCGCCGACGACTTCCACCGCAGGAACTCCGTCGCCTCCGGCACCTTTCATCGGCTCTGCGCCGTAGAGATCATCGAACTTCACTCTGCGCTCTTCGAGGAGTGCGGAGTAATGAGGATGACCTTCGATGACGAGTGCTTCGCGAAGGACTTGATCGATGTGATCAACGGTGCAGATTTCGATTCCCCTCCGAACCGAAGCCGGAATTTCTTCGATATCTTTTTCGTTATCCTTCGGGATGACGATTCTCGTGATGCCGCCACGGTGTGCGGCGAGAATCTTCTCCTTCAATCCGCCGATCGGAAGAACCCTTCCGCGCAGCGTGATTTCGCCGGTCATCGCCACATTTCTGTCTACCGGCACGCCGGTGAGCGCAGACGTGATAGCGGTTGCCATCGTGATCCCTGCGGAAGGTCCGTCCTTCGGAATCGCACCTTCAGGGACGTGAATGTGGATGTCGATTTTCGAATAAAAGTCCTTGGGGAGCCCCAAAAGACTTGCTCGCGAACGGACATACATCATCGCGGCCTGTGCGGACTCCTGCATCACCTCTCCGAGCTTCCCGGTGATAATGAGACGGCCGCGGCCGGTGACCAGCGCACACTCGATAACGAGGAGCTCGCCACCAAGCTCGGTCCAAGCAAGACCGGTGCACGTTCCCACCTGATCCGTTTCTTCCTGCTTGCCGTATTTAAACGGCTTAACACCGAGATACCGATCGAGGTTCGCATCCGTAATCTTCGGAACTTCATCCGCTGGGCCGCCTTTTTTGACGACTTCGACGGCAACTTTCCGGCAGACACTGTCTACGGTCCGCTCAAGACTCCGAACTCCTGCCTCGCGAGTGTAATGTCGCACGATGCCCATGAGCGCATCATGCGCGAACTCGATGCTTTCAGGCTTCAAGCCGTTTTTCTCGCAAGACTTCGGAATAAGGTATTTCTTGCAGATTTCCAGCTTTTCGAGCTCCGTGTAACCCGGAAGGCGAATCACTTCCATACGATCGAGAAGCGGACGCGGAATGTTTTGCTCGTAGTTTGCGGTCGTGATGAACATCACCTTCGAGAGATCATAATCCACATCGAGGTAGTGATCGTTAAAGGTATTGTTCTGTTCCGGATCGAGAACTTCGAGCAGCGCAGAGGATGGGTCCCCTCGAAAGTCCGCCGACATCTTATCGACTTCGTCGAGCAAGAATACCGGATTGCTCTTCCCCGCCTTCTTCAGCGACTGAACAAGCTTGCCCGGCAAAGCACCGATGTATGTTCGACGGTGGCCTCTTATTTCGGCCTCGTCTCTCACGCCGCCGAGGGCGATCCGGACGAACTCACGGCCGGTCGCCTTCGCAATTGAGCGACCGAGAGAAGTCTTCCCGACTCCCGGAGGTCCAACCAGACAAAGAATCGGACCTTTCAACTTGCCGACCAACTGGTGAACCGCAAGGTGTTCAAGAATTCGCTCCTTCACCTTATAGAGTCCGAAGTGATCGTCATCGAGGATCTTTTCGGCTTCGTTGATGTCGAGCTTATCGTCGCTGTATTCATTCCACGGAAGGCTCAGCATCCAGTCGACGTAGTTTCTCACCACCGTTGCTTCGGCCGACATAGGGGACATCATCTTCAGCTTCCGGATTTCCTTTTCGGTCTTATCCCGAGCATCTTCCGGCATGTCCTTAGCTTTTAGCTTCTCTTCCAGCTCTTGGATTTCATTTCTGAAATCATCTTTCTCGCCGAGTTCCTTCTGAATCGCGCGCATTTGCTCGTTCAGATAGTACTCTTTCTGAGTTTTCTCCATCTGCTTCTTCACGCGAGTGCGGATTCGCTTCTCGACCTGGAGAATTTCGATCTCAGACTTCATGTGCGAGTAGATTTTCTCGAGGCGCTCGGTGGCGTTGTTGGTCTCGAGAATATCCTGCTTCTCTTCGAGCTTGATGTTGAGATGAACGATGACCGCGTCCGCGAGTCGAAATGGATCTTCGATCGCGTTGATCTGGTGGATCATCTCCGGGCTGATCTTCTTCCCGAGCTTAACGTAGGTTTCGAAAGCCGAAGTGACGCTTCGAATGAGGCCTTTTACCTCTGCGGTCACGTCAACGTTTTCCGGAAGCTCACTCACTTCGACGAGAAAAAATTCATCTGTCTCGACGTAGCGATCGATCTTCGCTCGGCGCTTCCCCTCAACGAGCACCTTCACGGTGCCGTCTGCGAGCTTCATCATCTGCATGATCTCGCCGAGAGTTCCTACTTTGAAAATATCATCCGGTCCGGGGTGGTGTGTCTTAGCGTCCCTCTGGGCGGCAAGCATGATCGGCTTTTTCTGCCGTTCAGCTTCTTCGAGCGCCCGAACGCTCTTTTCCCTCCCGACAAACAGCGGGACGACCATTTGCGGGAAAATAATAATGTCTCGAAGGGCAAGAAGGGGAACTGGGTTTTGGTTCTGTATGCTCATAGGTACTTATACTAGCTGACTGGGAATCACCTAAGCACTCCTTTCTCTTCCAGCAAGTGCCCGCGTCTCCTCACGATCTGTCTTAGTAGAACGCTGATGGAGCAGCAAGCACTTCTCCGGACCCCGTCTTCGTCCGAAAACGTCGGATTGGGAGGTACTTCTTTACTACTAGATGTCGTGGGTGCGCGATTAGGCTGACAAATTTGTGTTCCCCCGATGGAATCGGGGGAATTGCCGATTTACGCGCGAGGTTGGGCTACCTCTTCCTTTCTCAAGGATCTAGGCAGTTTCGGCTTTGTGCGCATAGACAACGAGCGGCTGCTCCTTCCGAAGGATGGTATCTTCCGAAATCACCACCTCTTTGATGTCAGGCTGCGAGGGAACTTCGTACATCAGCTCAAGCATCACGTCTTCAAGGATTGCCCGCAGTCCACGAGCTCCGACCTTCCGCTTCAACGCCTGTCGAGCGATCGCTCGGACCGCGTCATCCGTGAACTTCAGACGGACATTCTCCATCTCGAAGAGCCGCTGATACTGCTTGGTGATCGCGTTCTTCGGCTCCATGAGAATTTGGATGAGTGCACGCTCATCAAGTTCCTGAAGCGAAGCGATGACGGGCAAGCGTCCGATGAACTCCGGAATGAGTCCGAACTTCAAAAGGTCTTCGGGCTCGATTTGGTTCATCGCGATAGTCGTGCGATTCCGGCTCTTCAGCTCGGAAGCAAACCCCATGGTGTTTCCGGTTGTTCGACGGCGAATAATCTCATCAAGCCCGGTGAATGCACCGCCGCAGATGAAGAGAATATTCGTGGTGTCGACTTGAAGAAATTCTTGTTGCGGATGTTTTCGGCCACCCTTCGGCGGAACGCTTGCAGTCGTGCCTTCGAGAATCTTCAACAAAGCTTGTTGCACGCCTTCCCCAGAAACATCGCGGGTTATGGACGGGTTCTCGGACTTTCTCGAGATCTTATCGATCTCATCGATGTATACGATCCCACGTTCCGCGCGCTGTACATCGTAGTCGGAAGCCTGAAGGAGGTTCAAGATGATGTTCTCAACATCCTCTCCGACGTATCCCGCCTCCGTGAGATTGGTCGCATCAGCCATCGTAAATGGGACGTCGAGCATACGAGCGAGGGTTTGAGCAAGAAGCGTTTTCCCCGACCCCGTCGGACCGATCAAAAGGATGTTGGATTTTGCGATCTCAACGTCCCCTTGTTTCGCCGATCCTTTGTTCTCGATTCGTTTGTAGTGGTTGTAAACCGCAACCGAGAGAATTTTCTTCGCGGTATCTTGACCGACCACGTATTCGTCCAGAAAATTTCTGATCTCAGTCGGCTTTGGAACTTTGGAGAATTTACCTGCCGGAGTTTCCTCTTCGGCTTCGTCAAGAATGATGTCGTTACAAAGGTCGATGCATTGGTCGCAGATATATACTCCCGGACCTGCGATCAGCTTTCTCACTTCTTCCTGGGTCGCACCGCAAAAGCTGCAGCAAAGACCAGACTGATTTCTATCAATACCCTTGCTCACGCCGTTCTCTCTCCCAAAAAGTCGTTCGCTCTCAACAACTCTAGCCCACCTCAGGTAAGCGCCTCGATTCGTCCAGCCCTCACCCACAGAGAAAATCTGACCTACGGCGAAGCATCAACCCGCAGTTGATAACGCCAGATTGGACAACGAGTCCTCGTGCACATCGCAATGCCCGACGAATTCGCCCAATTGTCAGACGAGTTCGTCTGTAAAAGCTGTTATGGAGTCTCTAAGAAAAACCTTGCGTTCGCAACTGCGAGTTGTGAGCAATTGCTAAAAAAAAAGAAAATACCCTTAAACTTCAGTGAATTAAGTCGGCTTTAACGGGATAGGCCGGCGAGTCACAACCGTGTCGATTATGCCGTAATCCTTGGCTTCTGCCGCGCTCATGAAATAATCCCGATCCGTATCCCGGGAAATCTTCTCAACCGTTTGACCGGTGTGTTCAGCCAGCATCTGGTTCAGTGAGTTCTTCAGACGGATCATTTCTTCCGCGTGAATTTGAACGTCTGAGACCTGACCTTGGAAACCACCAAGCGGTTGATGGATCATGATTCTGGAGTGCTTCAACGCAACTCTCTTGCCCTTCGCGCCTGAGGCGAGGAGGAAGGCGCCCATACTGGACGCCTGTCCGATACAGACCGTTGAGACATCGGGAGAGATGTATTGCATCGTATCGTATATTGCGAGGCCGGCAGTGACGGACCCGCCGGGCGAGTTAATGTAGAAATAGATGTCCTTTTCCGGGTCGTCGCTCTCCAGGAACAAAAGTTGAGCGGTGATCAGATTCGCGACCATGTCGTTCACCTGAGAACCGAGAAAGATGATCCGATCCTTCAGCAGTCGGGAGTAAATATCGTAGGATCTCTCCCCTCGCCCAGTTTGCTCGATCACATACGGAATGTAAGTCATAAATCCCTCGTCCTCATCATCATGAGCCTCGATTTCACCCGGGACTTTGTTCATGGAAATCAGACCTCTAACAGTTGCTTCTCCTCGCTGATTTTTGAGGAGTCGAGCAAGAGGCTTACCACCTTCTCTCGGAGAACGACATCCTCAAACCACTGCTCGCGGTCGCCGGCACGGACCGCTGCAGAGAAGCCATCTTTATCCTCGATGTTATCACGCTCGACTGCGCGAGAAATCCAATCTTCACGATCGGTTTCTTCAACGGAGACATTCTCTTGTTCCTTGATCTGGCTGAGAATGACTCCGGCACGAACCCGGAATTCGGCTCGTTTGCCGAGGCGGTCCCGGAATCGAGTCACGTCGACCTGATACGCCTTCCGATCTTCACGCTTCAACACGCCCATTTCAAAAAGCAGATTGCGAATCTCGTGATCGATCAGCTCCTGCGGAACCTCGAAGGCGTTTGCTTCGATCAGCTTCTCGAAGAGCTTTTCTTCACGTCCCGCTTCAAATCGGCGAAGCGCTTCTTTATCGAGATCACCTCGAATTTTCAGACGAAACTCGTCCATCGAATCAGTCTTCGCAACCTCCTCGATGAAGGCTTCGTTCAGCTCCGGAATTTGCAATTCGTAAATAGCTTTCACGGTCATGGTGTATGCCACCGTCTTCTCGGAAAGCTCTGGGTTTTGTCGGTAGTCGGTCCCGTGCGTAACGGTGACCTCTACTTCATCACCGATCTTCTTTCCTTTGAGAGCCGATTTAATTTCCGCAGGCGTCTCTTTGCCGCGTCGTCCGGTCAACAAGTAGAAGTCGTTTTGTTTTTGCTTCTTTCCTTCGACGCCGCTCAACTCTGCAACCCAGTCGACAAGAACGCCGTCACCATCAGAGACAGTGTCGGACTCCCCGCGAGGCTCGAACTTCGCGCGGCTCTCGAGGAGCTCATCGATATACTTATCGACGAGTTGTTCATTAACTTCCGGACGCGTTACTGAAATTTCGAAGCCTTTATATTTCTCGATTTTCGGTTCCGGGAAAAGAGCGACTTGAGCTTTCACTTCTAAATCGCGATCTTCTTGCTCCGGCTCGACCTCGAGGGATGAAACCCCAACGACACTGAGTTTGTGCTCCTGATAGGCTTTTTCGAGCGCTTGTTGAACGAGTTGATCAAGCACCTCTGCTCGTAACTCAGGTCCATACATTTTTGCGACGAGGTTCGGCGGAACTCGACCGGGACGAAAGCCCTTCAGTTTTACCTGCCTGCTCGCTCGCGCAGCGGCGGTTTGAAGCTCTTGGTTGTACATAGCGCGGGGGATTTGAATGTTAATTCCACGATACACCTCACCGCGATCCTCTACCGAGATCCGAAAATCCATGCTCTCACCAACTCCTGTGTGGCTCAAAAATTACGCCACGTTAATAAGCCTACGCGCCCCGAAGAGACCCAAGCCTCTTCACAGGACTGCGCAGTCCGAATGTTTGAAATAATATTTGCGGGAGGGGGGACTCGAACCCCCACGCACAAGGCACTAGATCCTAAGTCTAGCGTGTCTACCAGTTCCACCACCCCCGCGCAAAGGCGTTCCCGCCGCTCCTAAGAACAGTCCGCAGCACCTTCGAAAAGACTAAGGAACCTCCCGCCCTTTCGGGGCGACCAACTATCACGAGTGGTTCTCTATAACAAAAACAGACCCTGAAGCTGAAGGCATGTCCGTCTACGAAGAGCGGATTTTCGCGAGCGCTTTCCTATCAGGATTACGTGTGAAAGCATAGCGGGAATTAGGTGCCCTAATTAGCCCTCCGAACGGCCGCTTACCGCTTTCACGAAGCAGGGACATTCGCCTTGGCGAGTTGTATTCCCTCCTCCGAAAAACTCCGCAGAATCTTGAGATTTATGGACTCCTGCACGTCCATATATTGATCAAAATCTGCGGAAAGCATGAAATAGACCACCTCAACGTTTAGCCACTGAAGTCCGATTTCATTGAAGTGTGCCCTGTCGAAACGCGTGCTCGGCATCGAGGTTACAATTTCTTTGATCAGCTTAGGTGCTCTCTCAACAAGGTCGGTTGCAGTTTGGTGGCTGAGACGAATCTGAAATACGACCCTCCTCTCACGCATGCGCTTGAAATTCTGAATTTTGCTCTGGATGAGGTCGTTGTTCCCAATGATGATCTGCTCACCTTGAAGACTTCGCAGGCGCGTGGATTTGATCCCGATGTGCTCGACCGTGCCCATCTTGTCGCCGACGATGATGAAATCCCCCACCTCGAAAGGCCGATCCAGCAAAATAGAGAATGAGCCCAGCAGGTCGCCGAGTATCCGCTGCACGGCGAGGGCCATCGCCACACCACCAATTCCCAGACCGGTGAGTAGCGCCGAAACATTGACCGAAAAATTATCGAGAATCAGGAGGAGGACGAGAATCCACAATCCGACTTTGGCAAGCACTGTGATCGCGCCGAGCGCGGTTCGCCGAGCCGGATCGTCTGCCTGAGTGAGACGGACAACGAAGTAATCGACGACAACGCTCGCCCAGAGACCGAGCTGAAAGAAAAGCGCCGCGAGCGCAATGCTGTGCAGCCCTTGAAGAGCTCTCGGAGACAACTGGAGAGCTGAAACGCTACTGACCCACATGAGGAGCACCGCAGCAAGGAACAAGCTCGTTCCCGAAATCACTCGGGTCAAGAATGGAACGAGCTTCGCCGCCCTACGCTCGGCAAGGGAAACAACCTGTTTCTCGGCAAACCGCTTGAGCCGCCGCGCGACGACGTAAAGCACGAGCCAGCAGGTAACGAACAAGATCCACTGAAAAACAGAGTTCCCGAAGATGGCTACGGAGAGAGGCCAGACATTTTGCATGGTTCAGAGAATGTAAGTGATAACGTCAGCTATTCTTCCTCTCTATATCCAGGAGAATCGCCTTGTTGTCCAAACCTCCCCCGAAACCCGTCAGCTTCCCATTTGAACCAACGACGCGGTGACACGGAATCACGATGGAAAGCGGATTCCGCCCTGTAGCTCCGCCGGCGGCTCTCGCTCCCTTAGGGTTTCCGGTTCGCTCCGCAAGCTCTTTATAGCTCCAGGTTTTCCCATAAGGAATGGCACGAAGCTCCGACCAGATTCGCATTTGATATTCAGTGCCTTCGGGAGAAAGCGGCAACTCAAAATCTATTCGTTGACCGGCGAAATATTCATCAAGCTGCTTTTCGGCTTGTTGGAGCAATGGGTGATCATCATTTCTCGTCGCGTGCCGATACTGCTCCGGCATTTCTTCGTCGTCCAGCCAGATGACCGCAAGCAGCGCGTCATTCCGCGCAATGAGTGCAAGTTCCCCGACGACGCTGTACTTTCGTTTATAGAATAGTTCCATTCGCTCCCCGTCCAGCTTTGAAAGTTGATTGGCAATACTCGTTCCACAAATAAACAGCGGCGTATGAGCGCCACGGTTTAACCGAGTCGAGTTCATCCAACGAAACGGACTCCAGAGCCCGTTTCAGGATGAGGTCGGTCGCCGGAAACGCATCCGGATCACCTAAGGCGCGTAAACTCATGTATTCGGCGCTCCAGTGGCCGAGTCCTTTGGTGGAGAGTACAGCTTCACGGAACTCCTTAGGAGACTGCTCATCTGCAAAAACTATTTCGCGTGCCGCAACCTTTCTCGAAAAATCTCGAATCGCCTGTCTTCGTGCTTCCGTGGTTTTCACGTTTTTCAAATCGCAGTCCGACAAGCGGGACGGTGTTGGAAAGAACTTCACCGGAAGTTTGGTGTGTATATGCTCGCCCGCAACTCCATAAAACTCCACCAGCTGCCGAAGCAACTCCCGTCCGTGCCGAATCGACACAAGCTGCCCTAATATCGTTCCTATCGCCGTCTCAAATGCGTCGAAGCCGCGAGCGACCCGAAGACCGGGCAGAGCAGAGGAAAGCTCGCCGAGAACGGGGTTTCGCGAGAGCTCGTTTGCGACTACTACCGGATCAGAATCAAGGTCAAACATCTTCCGGACTCTGCGAACTATCGTGAAGAGAACTTTCCAATCGTTCGCGCTCACGGTGAGCGTCAATTCCGCACGGGTCGGAACCGGCGTGACCGTGAAGAGCCCTTCAGCATCACCAATTCGGAACACCCGCTCGTAGACACCGTCCGTGACTGACTCCAGTCCGATGATTCGATGCGCATCGAAATAACGAAGTGTATTCTGCCAGTCAAACGGCGGTCGATACGCAAGTGACAGACGCACTCCTTCGTCGGTGGCGACGTCCCTCCGGGCCCGCCGCATCCTGGATGGGGTACGATGAAATCGTTTGTGAAATGCGTCATTGAATCGCCGAAGTGACGAAAAACCGGCAGTCATCGCAATCGTCAATATCGGCAGCGACGTTTCGACCACCAACGTCCTCGCAAAATCCAAGCGAAGCATGTCCGCGATTTGCTTCGGAGTCTGACCAACCTCTTCAGCGAAAAGCCGACGCAGATGTCTGCTGCTCATCCCCAGTCGTCCGGCAAAGTCTTCCTCGCCTGCTTCGAGGTATTCGCCGGCGGCAATCAAGCGAAGCGCCCGTTGCACGCTCGCGCTTTTTCCTCGCCAAGCCGGCGAACTCGGTGCGCATTCCGGTCGGCAACGCAAACACGGCCGGTATCCTGCGGCTTCCGCTTCAGATGCCCGGGCGAAAAACCGAACGTTCTCCCGCTTCGGCCGTGCAGGGCATATTGGCCGACAATAGATTCCGGTCGTCTTCACGCCGACGAAAAACTTGCCGTCGAATCGCGAGTCTCGAGCGAGCATTGCGCGGTAATAAACGTCGTCTTGGTTCATGCGATGGATATATCGCAGAGAAGGGCCGAATACTCGCCATTTCCGGACATAATCAATTTTTTGAGAATTTCGCGGAGTTTATGTCCGGACAGGCGTCTCTCTGACCGAGTTCCCGGGCGAGCGATCTTTCGGCACGTAAGGGATGAGAAGCTCGATGAGAGTGTCGACGGGTATCGGCTTCACGAGGAAGCTCTCGGCCCCGAGGGCGCGGGCGGATTCAACAGTAGTCGGCGATAAATCGGCGGAGATAACCAGAATTTTGAATGCGTGATTGTGCTTCGCCCCTCGCACCCGCTCCAATATTTCAATCGTGTCCATATCCGGCAGCATAAGGTCGAGCAGGAGAACATCGGGCGACTCACGAAGCAGCGCCTCGACGACCGCCGCCCCCTCGGAAACTCCGGAGACCGTTGCACCTTCATCCTGCAGAATCTGTTGCATCGAGGTCCTCGTGAGCTCATGATCCTCGACGAGGAGCACTCGCAACCCTTCGAGGCGAGGGGTGACTTTGTCGAGACGAGCACCAGAGGGAGCGAGGCGACCTCCGAAGCTAAGGTCTTCCGCTTCTCCGGCCGGTGAGACGTTGGGAATCTCGACTCCGAACGTACTGCCTTGACCCAGCACGCTTGAAACCGAAAGCCGACATCGGAGAGCTTCTGCCAGTCGCCGGCAAATTGCCAAACCCAGGCCACTCCCCTTCTGCCGATCGCGCTCCTTGTTGCTGAGCTGGAAATATTCGTCGAAAATATCGTCGAGATGTCGCTTTGGAATACCGACTCCAGTATCGATTACTTCCACGAGAATACTTTTCGCAGCTCGCTCCGTTCGGATAGTGACAGATCCGGTTTCAGTATATTTCACCGCATTCGCCATGAGGTTTCCAAAAATCCGGGCTAACTTTAGACGGTCCGTGCAAATAAGAAGGTTCTCCGACAGCGGTTCGATCTTGAGCGTCAAACCCTTTTGTTGAGCCGCCAAAGCGTGTTGCTGAACTTCCTTCTCGAGAAAATCCTTGAGACGAAATTCCTGAAGCTCAACGTCGATACGTCCTGAATCGAACCGGGTAAGATCCAGAACGTCACTGACAAGTTCGACGAGGTTTCTTGAGCTGCGTTTCAGTCCTTCGGCTACCTCAGGCATCATGGACGCCATCGAAGGATTGCCGGATATACGACCGATGAGTTCCGCGCTCAAAGCGATGGCATTCGCAGGCGTCCGCACATCGTGTGAAACTGCGGCAAGGAAGCGAGTCTTTCGTCTCGAAATTTCCGAGGCCATTTGATTGTCTGCGGCGAGCTTCGTTTTGTGTTCGAGAAGCTCTCGATTGAGATTCTCCAAATTATTGTTTGCGTCCTCGAGCTTCTTATTTGTCTTCTCGAGACGCTCCCCAACAATTAAAATTTGATTGATGAAAAATGCAATGACCCAAAGGTTGAAGATATTCATCGTCATTCCCAGCACGCGATACCAGTACGGCAGCACCTCGAGAGGATTCACGACTCCCTTGAAGATCATCATTCCAGAAAAAACGACGCACATCGCGAGAAGAAATCTTTGATCACGGCTCCACAGACACAAAAAGAGAGGCAGAGCGTAATTGAGCGGCACGCTGTATTGCGGTGGAAGAATCTGGAATCGTAGGAACGCCATAAGAACTACGGCGCCGCCGCAAATGATAAGCGAACTCAGCACCGATACCCGGGGCTCCACCTTGGTCCAAAATGCTCTCATGCGTTGGTTGGATAATCGTCCTTTCAACCCAACGAACTGAAACGAATACAGTTTCGCTTTCTCCTGTCCGCCTGGAAGATCATTCGCCGTATGACGCCTCGCATGACGCGGACAATTACGACTCAACTACAATTCGCAGTGATTTCAAATTGTTACCGACGCACTCGAATGAGAATCTGCCCATCGGTTGAAATATACCCCCCCAAACAAAGAGTTGCTTTCTTCAAGCGTTCACTTTAAAATTTCAAGTGAACGCTTGAATTTTTCAAGTGTTTGATTGACCGCTCTCCTGCGGTTTTATTCCTCCAATCGATCGGAAATTCTGATGAGTCGAGAGAAGCCCAGTCCAACGAAGGCCCGTCCGGGAGCCGATACCACGGCGGAACGGATAGTCGACGCCGCATGTCGTCTCTTCGGAACCAAGGGCTATGAAGGAACTTCAACGAAAGAAATCTGCGACTTCGCGGAAGTTAACATCGCTGCGATTCATTATCATTTCGGCTCGAAAGAAGAGCTGTTGAGAACGATTCTCGAGGAATACGGGAAATCGAGCCTCCTCTCGGCACTTCGAGTGTTGGAGGAGCCTGCGAGCAAAGACGCCTTCCGAGTTCGCCTCACGATGTACGTCCAAGAAGTTATCGAGAGCTTTCTCCAGCATCCCGAGCTCTGCAAAATCATCCAGCAAGAGGTTGAGCTTCTGCATGCTCGAAGTGAAGCGGTATTCCGTGAAACTTTTATGAAGCGTTACGAAGCATTGGTGCGCTTCATTTCTGTCGCAAAGGAACGGGGAATCGTTCGTGAATCGATCGACCCCGAACTCGCCGCACGAGCGTTGTTCAGCCAACTCTCCTGGCACATGCGTTTCGATCACGTCCTGAAACGATTTCACGATGTCACGCTACGTGACGTTGAGTTTCGCGAAAAATGGATCTCCCAAACCGTGAATATGTTTATCGAAGGTGTCGGTGGAAACTAAGCGCTTTACAATTTTGATTTTGCTTCTGTGCGCGGCTGAGGCTTGTATACTCGGCTGTAAAAAGCCGGCCCCTCCCCCTCCGCCGCCGGCGAACGTCACTGTGAGCTCCCCATTCTCTGAAGAGGTCGTGGAGTGGCACGAGTATTCCGGCAGACTCGAGTCACCAAAAGTTGTCAACCTCGCAGCACGCGTAAGCGGGATTATTGAGGAGGCACCGTTTACGGAAGGCGCCATGGTCAATGCCGGCGATACACTCTTCGTGATCGATAATAGAAATTTCAAGGCAGAGCTGGCGAGCAAGTCGGCAGACCTCGCGCGGGCACAAGCTCAGCTCGCCCAAGCTCAAGTCCATTACAATCGATATTCTAAAATCAAAGGCACACGGGCGATTTCAGATGAAGACTTCGACCAGGCGGTCGCCTCTTTGCGCCAGGCCGAGGCCGCCGAGAGATCGGCGAAAGCGGCGGAAGACGTTGCCAAGTTGAATCTCGAGTGGACGACAGTCACCTCGCCCATTTCAGGAAAGGCAAGCCGTAAGCTGGTGACCGAGGGCAACCTTGTAAATGGCGGAGCCGGTCAGGCAACTCAGCTTACGACAATCACCTCGATCGACCCACTCTATTGCTACGTAAACGTTCCGGAGCGAAGTTATCAAATCTATCGGAGTCTATCGTCGGCGACTTCGTCGGAGACCGAGCTGCCTCCCTGCGACATTCAGCTCGAAGGTGAGAAATCTTGGACGAATCATGGACATATTGATTTCGTCGACAATCAAATCGACAGAACCACCGGCACCGTTCAATTGCGATGTGTGATTTCAAATGCATCAGGGAACCTCGCGTCAGGACTTTTTGCGAGAATGAGAATCCCCGGAAGCAAGCCGTACACCACGACTCTGGTTCCGGACGGAACCGTGGGCACGGACCAAAACAGCCGCTTCATTCTTACCGTGAACAAGGAAGATACGGTGGAGATGAAGCGGGTGAAGATTGGAGAGCTTTTCGGAAATTTTCGGGCCATCACCGAGGGGATTAGCCTCGAGGATCGTATTATTGTTAATGGTGCATCACTCGTCCGGCCGGGAGCGAAGGTTGTCGCATCCTCCGCACCCATCGCTCCGGAGTCGATGCAAGCGCTTCGAGCCAGTCATTCACCGAAGACCCTCCGGCCCGTGTTGGCGGCATCAATTCTAGTCGCAACTCCAAACCCGGCGCCGTCCCTCGTGAAGACGCTCCCAAAAGGGCCTATTAAGAAATGAAATTTGCGCACTTCTTTATCGAGCGGCCCGTTTTCGCGGCGGTGATCTCTATAGTCACCGTCCTCGCGGGTTTCCTCTCGATGTTCTCGCTTCCAATCTCTCAATACCCTGAGATTGCTCCGCCGACCGTGAACGTCACGGCGTCTTACGCTGGAGCCAGTGCAAAGACTGTCTCCGACACCGTTGCCGCTCCGATTGAGCAGCAGATCAACGGGGTCGAAAACATGCTGTATATGTCGAGCCAATGCACGAACGACGGGAACATGAACCTCACGGTGACGTTCAAAGTCGGCACCAACCTCGACACGGCTCAAGTTCAAGTCCAAAACCGGATTGCCATCGCGCTTCCCCAACTCCCTCAGGAAGTTCAACAGCGTGGTATCACCGTAAAGAAATCTTCACCCGACATCACTTTGGTCGTCGGTATAACCTCGCCGGATCGTTCGCGTGATGTTCTCTACATGAGTAACTACGCGACGCTCCAAGTCAAGGATCAACTGTCACGGCTGCCCGGCGTTGGGGATATCAACGTATTTGGCGCGAGAGACTTCTCGATGCGAGTCTGGCTTGATCCTGAAAAAATCGCAGCACGTGATATGACGGCAGGCGATGTGATCAGCGCTATTCGCGAACAGAACATCCAAGTCGCGGCCGGTGTGATCGGCGGTCCGCCGCTGCCGAATCTTAAGACTGACTTCCAGTATACACTCACCGCGCAGGGTCGTCTGACGACTCCCGAACAATTTGAAAACATCGTGGTCAGAGTCGGCAAAGACGGAAGGACCACACAACTGAAGGAGATCGCTCGCGTTGAACTCGGAGCGGCCGATTACTCCCAGTCGATTCAATACAAGGCACAACCTGCTGTCGGACTCGCCATCTTCCAGTTGCCCGGGACCAACGCCATCGAGACGGCGAATGCTGTTTATAAGCGGATGGCAGAACTAAAAACCAACTTCCCTCCCGGCCTCGATTACGCAGTCACGTACGACACCACAATCTTTGTCAGAGACAGTCTCCGCGATGTTGTGAAGACTCTTTTCGAGGGCGTTCTCCTCGTCGTGATTGTGGTGATGATTTTCCTCCAAAATTGGCGTGCGGCAATTGTTCCGTTGATCGCTATCCCGGTCTCTCTGATCGGAACGTTCGCGGTAATGTGGTGCGCTGGCTTCTCGATGAATAACCTCTCACTCTTCGGGTTGGTACTGGCGATCGGAATCGTCGTTGATGATGCGATTGTCGTCGTCGAAAACGTCGAACGCTGGATTGCTCGCGGTCTATCTCCAAAAGAAGCGGCTTACCGAGCGATGGATGAAGTCACTCCGGCAGTCATCGCCATCGCCTTCGGACTCTCCGCGGTGTTCATCCCGGTGGCTTTCATCAGCGGAATCACCGGACAGTTTTACCGCCAGTTTGCACTTACAATATCATTCTCGACGCTGATCTCCGCATTTAACTCTCTGACGCTCAGTCCCGCACTCGCGGCGCTGCTCCTGAAACCAAAGACCGAGGCGAATGACCGCTTCACCCGATTCATCGACCGCATGCTCGGATGGTTCTTCACTCGATTCAATCGTTTCTTTGATTCGATGAATCAACGTTATGTTTTTGCGCTCAAAAAAGTCGTCCGTTACAGCTGGGTCGCCATGACCGTGTACGTCATCCTTCTCGGCTTTACGTATCTCGGTTTTCGCGCCGTCCCAACCGGATTCATCCCGCCACAAGACCAAGGGTATCTTCTGGTCAACGTGCAACTTCCCGACGCCGCAGCGATTAGCCGCACTCATGAGACGATGACTCGACTCTCGGAGATTGCGCTCAAGAATCCGGGCATTCAAGGTATGTTCGCGGTCGGTGGTCTTTCAATCCTCACTCGTTCGAACTCTTCTTCAGCAGGCGTCATGTTCGTGCAGCTGAAGCCTTTCAAAGAGAGAATCGGTGACCCCAGCCGAAGCTCTGGAGCGATTCTCCAACAGCTGAACGCGGAATTCGCCAAAGTTCAAGAGGCGAGCGCAATCGTGATTCCTCCTCCCCCTGTTCGCGGAATCGGAAGCGCGGGTGGATTCAAATTGCAGGTTCAAGACCGCTCGGGCCGCGGAACACCCCAGGATCTTCTTGCGGCGATCGATCGGCTGATCGCGGACGCGAGAAAGCGTCCGGAGCTTGCTGGTGTGTTCTCCACCTATCGGGCCAATCAACCGCAGCTCTTCGCGGATGTCGATCGAGTCAAGGCAAAGCAAGCGAATATTCCCTTGAGCGGAATCTTCGAAGCGTTGCAGGTCTATCTCGGCGGACTTTACGTGAACGACTTTAACTTTCTGGGAAGAACGTGGAGAGTGACGGCCCAAGCGGACGCCCCGTTTCGAGTGACCGCGAAAGACGTCGCTGAGCTGAAGACGAGAAATCTCGCGGGTGAGATGGTGCCGTTGGGGTCAGTCTTGACGCTGAAGGATATCACGGGGCCTGATCGGGTTCAGCGATTTAATTTGTATCTCTCCGCTGAAGTAAACGGCACGACGGCCGCCGGGTACAGTAGCGGACAAGCTATCGCCGCTATGGAGGAGGTTGCAAAGGCCACCTTACCCGAGGGCTATTCGTTCGAGTGGACCGAAATGGCGTATCAAGAAAAGCTTGCCGGAAATACTGCGTTGCTCATCTTTCCGCTCTGCATACTTTTCGTATGGCTCACACACTCCGCAGAATACGAAAGTTTCTCACTCTCGACAGCAATTATTCTGATCGTTCCGATGTGTCTCCTCTGCGCTATTTCAGCGGTGTGGCTCCGCGGAATGGACAATAATATTTTCACTCAAATCGGTCTGGTCGTTCTAGCGGGGATGAGCGTGAAAAACGCCGTTCTCATTGTCGAGTTCGCCAAACAGCAGCAGGAGCATCATGCGGAGATGAAGGCCGCCGACGCGTCCATCGAGGCCGCGCATCTCCGACTTCGTCCGATTTTGATGACGAGCTTGGCATTCATTTTCGGTGTTCTTCCTCTGATAACGGCAAAAGGCGCCGGCGCCGAAATGCGGCAAGCCCTCGGGACAGGCGTTTTCTACGGGATGATCGGCGTTACCGTGTTCGGGCTCTTTTTGACACCCGTTTTCTACACACTCATTCGGAAAGTAACCGGTGACGACAAGCGGAGGAGCGGTACGGTGACGCACAGCCCGGATTTCTATGGGGGTGCCCATGAGTAGCCGGAGTCAGTTCTCGTTTCTGCGAGCAGTGATTTACCTCGCAGCGCCGATCCTCTTCGGATGCGCCGTGGGACCGAATTACGATCTACCGAACACGGAAGTTCCCGCGGAATTCAAGGGCTCGGGATCGGCTCCGCAGACCAGTGCGGTCGATCTCGAACGCTGGTGGGAGACTTTCCAGGATCCGGCGCTTGACGGCCTGGTTCGCGCCGCAGTTCAATCGAATCTCGACTTAAAAGTCGCAGAGGCACGGGTCCGAGAAGCGAGGGCAACCCTTCGTATTTCACAATCGGGACTTCTTCCTCAGGCGAACACAGGGCTTTCCGGAAACCGGAATAAGAATAGCGCCAACCTTGCGCAGGGCCAGGGACGGGCTCCAACGGCGACGACGGGTGGTGCGACCGGAGATGAAACCGATCCAAATCAGCCTGGAACAGGGAATCTTGGAGCTCTCCAACAATCACCGGGATCTACGGCAAACCTCTTTCGCACCGGATTCGATATGTCTTGGGAACTCGACATCTTTGGGGGAGTGCGGCGAGAAGTAGAGGCGGCTGAGTATTCACTTGAAGCCCAAGAGGAAGCCCGGCGCGGTGCGCTGATCACACTTCTCTCCGAGGTCGCGCTTAATTACGTTCAACTTCGCGGTTCGCAATTTCAAATGAACATTGCTCAGAAGAACGTCGCCATCGAACAAGACACGCTCGATCTTCAGAAAACTCGATTCGAAGCTGGAATCGCAAGCGATCTCAACGTCGCGCAAGTCGAAGCTCAACTCGCAACCGTGAGAGCGCAAATTCCCAATTTGGAAACGCAAATTCAGCAAAGTATTCATCGACTCGGAGTACTGCTCGGACGAGAACCCAACTCGCTCGAAGCGGAGCTCATCGCACCGAAGGAACTTCCAAAAGGCCCAGCGGAAATCCCGCCCGGTCTCCCATCAGAGCTTTTGCGGAGAAGACCAGATATTCGACAAAGCGAGCGGCAATTGGCCATTGCGACGGCGAATATCGGGGTAGCCGTTTCCGATCTCTACCCGAAATTCAATCTCACCGGCTCACTCGGACTACAGTCCCGGCAGTCAAATTCTCTCCTCGATGCAGGTAGTTTGTTCTGGTCGGCTGGGCCGGCGGCGAACTGGCAGATTCTCAACTTCTTTGGAGTGCTTGCGAATATTAATTTGCAAAACGAGCGTCAATCGCAGGCGCTGTTCCAATACCAGCAAAGTATTCTGACCGCCCTCGAGGAGGTCGAAAATGCGCTGGTCTCCTATTCGCAAGAACAGAAGCGGCGGGCGCATTTGCAAGAAGCGGTCAAAGCAAATCGCCGGTCATTGGAGCTTGCACGCCATTTGAATGATGCCGGTCTGGTTGAATTTCTTAATGTACTCGAAGCCGAACAGTCCCTGTTTGAAGCGGAGCGTCAGCTCTCCGTGAGCGATCAAACAGTGTCGACGAATCTCATCGCACTCTACAAATCATTGGGAGGCGGCTGGGCCGTTGCCGAAGCCGAGTTTGCAAGCGAAGCTCCGGTTGACTCGTCCAAATTGACTCCGGAAGCAACGCCGAGCGGCAGCCATTCTCCTCAATGAGTTACTATGGTATACTTAAGGCAGAACTTAGAGTGAGTATAAAAACGGAAGGCACTGTAACTTCATCTAGTTACCTCGGAGGAACCCATGGATATGAAATGCGATAAAAAAGGAAAGTTCGATGGCGAGTGCCCCCTGAGGGAGCTGCTCTCGCGTCTGGCGGATAAGTGGAGTGTCTTATTGATCGTCACTCTCGTCGACGCACCGGGACATCGGATGCGTTTCTCCGAGCTCAAACGGAGTATCGACGGAATTTCACAACGAATGCTCACGACGACTCTAAAGAACTTAGAGCGAGATGGCCTCCTCAAACGATATCTCTATCCGGAAGTTCCACCGCGGGTTGAGTATGAGTTGACCTCGCTCGGGAAGAGCATTCTCACGCCGATGAAAGAGCTTGTGGTTTGGATCGAGAAGAACTGGTCCGAGATTCAGGTTGCTCGAAAAGATTACGACGAGAGAAAGGCCCCGAAAGAATCGAAGTTAAACGGTGCGGCAGCTCCGGATCGTCCAAGCATGAACTGACCTGAGCCAGGCTACCGAAATCTTCGGGAGTATCCGATGCCGATGAACGGTTCACGGTTATCTCCATTTGCCGTGAACCCGCCATGGAGGTCGGCTTGCGCATCGACGCTGAACCGGTAAGCAAAGCCGGAGTGTGCAACGTGCTCTGCCCGTTCACGCTCCGCGTAGGTTCCAGCGTACTCGAAGAAAACGGAGAGGTCATCCGTGAGGCCCCGACCAAACGAGGCTGTCTGCTGGTACGAAGCCACTCGATCCTGGTCGATGGTCGTCCACAGTATGTAGCCCATCATCGAGAGATTCCAGTTCTCGCTGAGGTCGTGCGAATAGCAGGCTTTGAGCTCGGGGTCGAAGCTATAGGTCGAGTAGTCTCCGTCGCGGCTTGGAATGGTTATCGCCGGTATTAACGAGAGCTCATCTCCGTTCTCAAACGGTCCGACTTGGACTTTTGCACCAACATACGTGTCACCCCAGCCCCGATCGGGTCGTCCGGCCTGCCGAGAGAAATTATAATCGGGAATGGCGAGTCGAAGCTCGGCGAGCCTCGTTACTCCGTATCTCATGAGCAATTCGGGAAACCCGGCCGTCCTGCCGTCCTCCAGCCATTGAAACGTAGCTCCTGACTCAAATTGAAAAACGCCGTCCCCGACTGAAACTGCCGCCTCCGTAAAATCTGGTCGATCAGTCGCAATCGGTTCGACTGCGTCCGGAGTATCGGCAGTTGCCGTGTCGGTGAAGACACTGAGTCCATACCACGTGACTGCAACGAGAAATAAAGAGCTGATGAATCGTGTCATTCTCCCCCCAGTGGCCGGTCTATGAATGTAGTTTAGGCTACATTCGGTGTAGCCTAAACTACATTTCAGCGGAAAGGCAAGCGTCCCGAATGGTGAGAAATAGGCTTGGGGTCGGAAGTATCGGTGAAAGTTCAAGGCTGCTCGGGCTCCTAAGGCTTTGGACCCTCTCAATGCGCTGAGAAAAACTCCGGAAATCGTGCAAGCCGTCTTACAAGGTCGTATTCTGGCCGGCGCTTGTTTTGTTTGGCGTCTTTGCCCATCATGATGAACACCGATGAGAGGAAAGTCATGAATTCACGCCGATTGATAGTTTCAAAGATTCTCTGCGTCTTCTCATTCTTGCTCGTGCTCACTGCGCTCCTGAAGCCGCCGCCGACCTTTGGTGGTGAGCCGGCGGTCCAAAGGAAAGTCGGAATCATTCTGGCACTGACGGGGCCGATAGCTCCCGTTGGACAGAGCATTCAAAATGCTGCCGAGATGGCAAAGGCAAAATTCGATACCAACAACAACGTGACACTCATCTTCGAAGACGATCAGTTTCAGTCCAAGACCGCCGTGAATGCGGCGGAGAAACTGATCAACCAAGATAAGGTCGATGCGATTGTGACATTCAGCGGCGCCACTTCGGCGGCCGTTTCTGAAGTGGCTGAACGTCGTAAAGTTCCGATGATTGGCATCACGGCACTCTCGACCATCGGGCGTTCGAAGAACTTCGTGTATTCGCTGTATCTTGACGCAGGTCAGCAAATTGCACTGCTTTCGACTTCGGCAGACGGCGCGGGCTTTAAGCGAATCGGCATGATCACCACGGTCCAAGAGTCGATGCTAGAGTTTCGAGCACGGATGAAAGAGAAAAAGGGATCTCTGATCGTTAGGGAAGAAGAAGTCATACCCGGTGATACGAATCTGAACTCCGTCGTAACCAAAATCTTGGCGCAAAAGCCGGAGGCGGTCATGCTCTTTGTTCTTCCCCCGCAAGTTTCTGCCGCCAGCCGGTTGTTTCGAGATCAGGGCTTCAAAGGAAAGTTTATCGGAGCTCCTCCACTTTACAATCCTCCTGAGATTAAAGCGGCCCAAGGTGCACTGACCGGAGCGTGGCTACCGGGACCGAGCAGTAAAGGCTCTGAAGAGTTTCTCGGTGCGTATTTGGAGCGATATCACGAACCGTGTATCTCCGAGGGTCTCTACGGATACGACACTGTCGCGCTTCTCATTCAAGCTGCCGCATCCGGAGATATTGCAAATTCGCTCCAACAGACTCGGAGCTTTTCTGGATTGCTGGGCGAGTATCCAAAAACCACCGGCAACGTTTTCCAAGTGCCGGGTGAACTGAAAGAAATCTCGGTCGAGGGAACACTCCTCTCGGCAAAGATTCAGTGAGGAGATCCGGAGCGAATCACGCCGTTTTCAGCCTTTTTGGATTTTCATCTCTGAAAGTCCTCTAACTGCTTGGAATTATTTGCCTCTAGACGATTGACATACGCTATCTTTTTAAGCAGATTCGGGGGCTCCAAAGTTTTGTCCAGGATGTGGTGGCTGTAGCTCAGTCGGTAGAGCACAGGATTGTGGCTCCTGGTGTCGTGGGTTCGATTCCCATCAGCCACCCCATTTTTTCAAACATCCAGCATTTTTTCAAACATCCAGCATTTTTTCAGACATCCAGCATTTCTCAAACATCCAGCATTTTTCAAACATCCAGCGTTTCTTCGAACTGCCGCGATTTCCCTTCATCTGGCGTATTTACCCGGGACAATTCAGTCCCGTTCGTTATGCAGCGTGCAATCAGCCGCATTCGCTGCGAGACATTCTCGGGCGCTCGTCGAACGCGCTGTCGGACTCTCCGAAGTCCCTAGAATATTCCGTTCTCGTTCACCGAGTTTTCGGTGATAGGCTGTCCGAGATCCCAAAGCTCAACGACCTTCCCGCCCTTAAACCTAAAAATATGCACAACGGCGACACCCGAATCTTCAGGTCGTTGCCGCACATGAGAAAGCGTCACCACCTCGTCACCTTCCTCGACCACTTTTTTAATTTCCAGAATTTTCTCAGGGTTCTTCGCCGACGCTTCATGCATGGCCGCCTTAAGCGACGCACGGTCACCTTTGAAGAATTGGTTATGGTGAATGAAGTTCGAGTCAATAAATCGTTCGTACGCATCATCGATCTGTCGATCGACAACCATCCTCAGAAAGGCCGACGCCGACGCTTTGTTATTCATTCTTACGCACTCCTCAGTCAATGTCTCCCTCGAATCCCAGTGGTCAGTGATATCAGCCAAAACACGCTCAGCACCAAATGAATTTCCAAAAGACAGCCTCCAGCCGAGCGAGCTATTCGCCGGAGCTGGACGCCCAGCGTCCGTCAGAAGTTCGCTCGATGAGCCCTGTAGCCTCTAATTTTCCCAGTTGACCACGCAGCGTATCAGGCGAGATCGATAGACGCCTCTGCAGTTCCTCGGAGTCGAGGGTGCCCGCCCCCCAGAGCGTCGCCACTATTGATTCCGCCGCTCTAAAGTCTTCATCAGTTCGAAAATTCGTTCTTTGAACCTCTGGTGGTTTCGGTCCCCAGGGCTTGGACACCACAGACCGCCCGCGCCAACTAAACGGCATGATCTCGCTCAGCTCGTCAGGAGAAAGAAGTACTCGTGCACCGAGTCGAAGGAGCTCATTCGAACCCCTACATTCTGCTGACGATATAGAACCTGGCACCGTGAAGATATCCCGGCTGAGCTCTGCGCCGAGACGGGCCGTAATGAGAGAACCGCTCCTGTGACGTGCTTCAACGACGACAATACTTTTTGCCAAACCGGCGAGAAGTCTGTTTCGATCCGGAAACAAAAATGCGAGAGGCGGTTGATGAAGCGGATATTCACTGATCAGGCAACCGCCGGTGCTGAGCAACTCTTCCGCCAGCGCAATGTTTTCCTTTGGGTAAACTCGACAAAGACCAGAACCTAGAATGGCAACGCCGGATGTGACCCGATTCGAGGATGAAAGTGGATCACGGTCCCGCGCGGAGGAGATGGCAGCAGACACTGCACCTCGATGCGCAGCCGAGTCTATTCCACGAGCGAGTCCGCTAACGACTGAAACTCCGTTGGCAGCTAAATTGACGGCGATTTGAAGCGCGAACCGCTCCCCTGCTTCGCTCGATTTCCGTGATCCGATTACCGCGACCGGGTGTTCGTCATCTTGAAGCCGTCCGGCTACCCAAAACGACAGCGGAGGGTCCGGCAAAGAGCGAAATCCCGCCGGGTAGTCCGGTGAGGCAAAATGGACCAGTCGAAATCCCTGTTCCAGCCCCTCCACATACTCTGCCTCCCCACGTTTGAATGCCGCTTCTGACAGAGCATTCCGCACGAACATAAATGATTCCAGGGCATTACCCGTATCAAAATATGACCGCACGGCTGAGCGAACTTGGAGGGCCGAAACCGCGGACTCAAATGCGGCCGCCCGAACGAAAATAGCTAATGCAATTTCCCTGTTTCTACCGATTTCTTCGTCAAGGGGAAACTTCATGGTGTCCTGTCATCATCGGTGTCTCCATCGGTTCGAATAAGAGTAACTAGTTATCGGCGCACGAAGCTGAGAGTTTCCACAGAGCACCTGAACGATGGGCAGTTATTTCGTAGTTCTGCATTCCACACCCGAAGGCGGAGGCCCGACCCGTCGGAAATTCGTTTTGGAGCTCGCAAAGCGATTGGGGCGGAAGGAGCAGGATATCGACATCCTTCTCAGCGATCTCCCTGCTGTCGTCACCGCATCTCCAACAAAAGATTTTGCAGTCGCCCTTTGCCTTGCGATCGAAAATCTCGGCGGGCTTGCAGAGACGATGTCGGAAGTCAGTGGCGTGCACATGGCGCTCGGACCCGGAGGAGAAAAGCCGGCTTTCAATAAAAAAGAGCCCCCTTCCCCCGTGAAGGAAAAACCAGCGGCACCGCTGAAGCCCGTTGAGACACTCGACCTTTCGCTGTCATTTGATACTCCGGCTCCAGCGAATGAAGTCGTTTCGCCGCTGCTTGGAGAACATTCGCCTGAATCACCTGATTTTCAACCTCCAGCCATCGAAGACATATCGCAGCTTCTCGACGATGTTCTCGCCGCCGATTCCAATGACCCGATTCTGATGTCCGAGCCGCCACCGCCGAAAGAAACGCTCGCTCCAATTGAAAAATCGAAGAGTCCCGGGAAAAAAGTACAAAAACAAGCTGCGCCGAAGACTGAGTCTGCTCCAACGTCCGAAGACGACAAGGACGCGCCCAAAAAGACCAAATCAAAATCGACGTTGTCGGTCATCTCTGCTTTTGCTCAGAAAGACGTAAGTCTGTCGAAGAAATCGAAGGCTCCGCGGAATGACGAGGTTGCGGAACCGGAGGCCCCAGCGCCACGGCGTAAGCCGATCGCACTGGAGATCGAGAACCAAAACGGCGAGTTCGATATTCCGCAGGTTACTGCCCCGAATATACGAAAGCCGCTCACAACCTCCCAAACGTGCTTGTACGGGCTCCTCGTCGTCGCGCTGCTCGCGTATATCGCGGTATTGATCCATCCCGAATTCATTCTCGGAACCCAAGAGAAAGAAGTGACGGTGAACATCGCGAACATTAAAACTCTCCTTAAGCAGCAAGATAAAATCTTAGAAGACATCAACACGAAGCAGGTGTCGGATGCTCCGAAGGTGTATCGGGATTGGTCGACCGATGAAATTTCCGGTCAGGGAAGCCTGACACTGACGCTTGGTTCAGCGGATCGAGTTTTCGATTCCGGAACAATAGTTTTGACGACGCCTCCCGCGGCAAAACTCACACCCGAGGAATACTCTCGGGGAGTAACGCCGCGAATTTGGATTAAGGAACTTGTCGTTGAAAAGTTACGAAAGACGGGGAAACCGGAAGAGCTCGCAGGAAAAGCAAAGCTGACAATCGCCGATGAGCGTTCGCTCGATAAAATCGTCGCAAGCGTCGTGGTAAGTGTTCAGATGCAAGAAGGCACCGATGTTGCGACGGGTACGGTAGAGGTATTCTTCCCGAGCGTCACGGCGGAACGACCGCCGAGCGATATCGTTCAAAAGGAAGCAATTGGCGGACTCGTTCGCATTTACCACCGCAGAGACTTCACAACCCGGGTCAATCCGACTCCCGACAAAACCGCCGCTCCAACCCGCCCTGCGAAGGCGGGCAAGGGAAAGGCAAAGGCCGAGTCGATCCTCATACCGGTGATTTAGTTCCCCACCTTGCCAATCGCACGTTCGAGGGCTGCAGACATTGGTGGAGAGCCTTCTCCGAGTGCCCAAGTGGAGGCCGCTTGCGCAATTCTTTCAAGCTCCTGTAAACCAGAAGCTCCCCATACCCTGTCCCGGGGGGTAGTCCTCCCCGAGTCTGGAGAAATTGCCAAAAGAATGAAGGATTTATGAGTTCAGTTCCCATTCCTAAGCGGAAAACTAAAATCGTTGCCACCATCGGACCCGCAAGCAGAAGCCGCGAGGTCATTCGAGAGCTTATTCTCGCCGGAATCGATGTCGCACGACTAAATTTCTCCCACGGAACTCACGAAGAGCACACCGCTGCATTTAATCTGATCCGTGAGGAGGCAGAAAAGCTCGGAAGAACGGTCGCCGTCTTCCAAGACCTCTGCGGTCCCAAGGTTCGCATTGGAGAGGTCGAGGGAGGAGAGACAATTCTCCAACCCGGAAGTCAAATCGAGCTCTGGCACACCACCGGAGAGAAGGGTTCGAACAAGCGTCTCTTCGTTGAAGCATTCGATCCGGTGAAAGTCATTCAAGCCGGCGAAAAAGCACTCCTTGCTGACGGACGAATCGAGCTCATCGCTACTGAAGTGAAAGCCGACCACGTGCTTTGTGTTGTGCAAGCCGGAGGACTCATCAGATCCCGGTCCGGCATCGCGGTACCGGATTCAAAATTGGATCTCCCGTGCGTTACGGCCAAAGACGAAAAAGATCTCCTTTGGGCTGCTGAGAACAAGTGCGATTACGTTGCGCTTTCGTTCGTCGGATCGGCAGCGGATATTTTCGACTTGAAAAGCCGGCTGAATGCGCTCGGCGTGAATATTCCCGTAATCGCGAAAGTCGAGCGTGCTTGGAGTCTCGATAACATTTCCAGCATAGTGGAAGCCTCCGATGCCGTGATGGTTGCTCGAGGTGATTTAGGCCTAGAGCTTCCTCTCGAGCGAGTACCGAGTGCCCAGCGGCTCATCATCCAGACCTCAAACTACAGTGGAACGCCGGTGATAACGGCGACCCAGATGTTGATGTCGATGGTGAAAGAGATTCGTCCCACCCGTGCGGAAGTGACCGACGTGACCACGGCCGTTCGGGACGGAACGGATGCAGTGATGCTCTCAGAAGAAACAGCCGTCGGAGATCACCCCGCGCTTGCCGTTCGAGTCCTCGATCGAATTGTGCAGGAGGCTGAACAAGAGCTGCATTTCGAGAAGTATCTGCCGAGGTTGAAGAGCTCCGACCGAGAAAAGGTTTCGGACGCAGTCTGCTACGCGGCTTGCAACGCTGCGGACAAAATATCGGCCTCCGGTATCATCGCTTGCACATTGTCCGGCCATACGGCTCGGTTGTTGTCTAAATACCGACCTCGGCAAGTGCTCTTCGGTGCGACCACCGAACCTCGAGCGCTTCGGCGAATGGCAATGTATTGGGGCGTGGAGCCGGTTCTCATCAGCGTCGAAGATAACTTCATCACAGAAGACGAGGTGAACCGGGCAATGGTGACGGTTCGAGAGCGATACGGACTGAAGCCCGGAACACGCATCGTGGTCACCGCTGGCCTGAGGACGAAGAAATCCGGCTCGACGAACCTCATGGAAATCCGCGAAATCCCACGCAGTTAGGACTTCGAGTAGAACTTCCACGATCGAGATCGGCCGAGGCCGGTGTTTTCGATCGGGTCGCAACAGCACTCAAACCAAGACAAAAAAAATCCGGGGCAAGTTTGCCCCGGATTTTTTTTGATTCCGGATATTCCGGAGCTATCGGTCTCGAATTTTCGATTACACGATATCCCGGCCCATAACCGTCTTTCGTCCGGCAGTCTGTGCGCGCTCGATGGCAAGAAGCGACTCCTTGCAAACCTTTTGAGTTAAAGCGTCGATACAGCACTGGCTGGTGTTCATTCCGGATCTTTCACGAATGAACGCCTTGATCTTCGAGACAACAACAAGGGTTTCAACATCAAATTCGGCGTTTGACTGTACAGCTGCTGAGGTATCCATAATATTCTCCGTTCGTCTATTCTCTAAATTATTCGTCTTCACGAAATTGCTCCGTTCAAGTTGCGGAGTATCTCTCGAAGAAGTTTTCCGCTCCGCTTCGCTCCCTCTCGACTGCGCCGAAACCTCGGAAGTCTCCGCTGCAAGCTCCGCTTCATACTCAGCCTTACTTGGAGAACGCGACTCTTCGACCTCCGCGTCTCTGTGTCTCATGATTCCCAAATGAGCGTCCCAGCAATCGATCGAACAGAAGCGTGATCCCGAGCGCGGATGGCGGCACGTCGTCACAGAGCAAAGAAAATACTTTGCTGCAAAACCGATCTCTTTCTTACAGCTACTACAACGCTTCCAAGTTTCAGATTGAACGGGACTCAAATCTCACCGATTCCATAAGTGGCCTGACTGAATCGGATGAGATAGCAGAAACGCTTCGTCGTCGGCAAAGGCGTTTCGAGAAAAAGTTTCTGGATGATCAGAATCAATCTCCATTCGAATTCCGGAGAGCATCCCGCAAAAATTGAGCAGCGCGAAATGCTCTGCAAGATTCTCACCAAAATAACACATTCAGAATCTCGCGATGCTTCCGAAGCGCAAGCATGAAAACGTATGATCGAACGAAATTTGCGGAGCAAGATTGAGAGGAAGATCGAAAAAAAAGTGGAGCTGGACGGAATCGAACCGACGGCCTTCTGGGTGCAAACCAGACGCTCTCCCATCTGAGCTACAGCCCCACGTTGCGCCGACGACACGCGAAAATTTTGCGTGACGCGGACAAAAAGACTTACTTCGACATCGAAACTTTGGGAAGGTTTGCGATGCTTGTTACCGGAGTCGAAGATGGAAAGTTGAAAACCATCTTGCGACCTTGGACGGTCCCTTCGCGACACCGGTTGATTGGTTATCGCTTGGGGTTCGGCCACCCGGAACGCTTGCGCGCGACCAGGTAGCTCGGACGTCCCCCTACGCCAAGGCTTCGGGGGACACCACCCTTCGCGACAAAGACCTTACTTCGCCGCATGGGTGGCTTGCCACCCGAAGCGCGTGAGCGCGAAGGGTGGTGGGCCTGGGAAGATTTGAACTTCCGACCTCACGCTTATCAGGCGTGCACTCTCACCAGCTGAGCTACAGGCCCTTAACAGGACCCCGCTAGTTTCTGGCGCCCCGAGAGCGCGCAACCTAGTCGGCTACGCCAAACCTGTCAATCCCTTGAAAATTTGACCCCTTATTAAAGCACGCTTGAGGTGCTATAATCATTGTAGGCTTTGAGAGTATTGGAGTTATTTCCATTTCGATGGAGTCGATTTTGGAATAGTCTGAATCTTAAGGTCAGAGTCCTGAGAAGGATAGAGCCTTGGATGCGACACTGCTACTGAATGCTAGTTACGAGCCGCTAAAGGTAATTTCCTGGGAAAGAGCTATTACGCTATTTTTCCTCGGAAAAGTTGAGGTGGTTGAAAGCTATGAGCGTGAAGTTCGCTCGGTCTCGCTGGCGATAAAGGTGCCGGCGGTAGTCCGCCTTCTCCGCTTCATTCAACTCGGACAAAGACGTCCCCCACTCACCCGAATAAATCTCCTCTGCCGCGACAGCTATCAATGCCAATATTGTAGCGTCGAGCTCTCTTACGGTGAGTCGACAATAGACCACGTGGTGCCTCGCTCGCAGGGCGGGAATACATCCTGGGAGAACGTCGTAATCGCGTGCCATAGCTGCAATCGTCGGAAAGGCGGCAGAACTCCACACGAAGCGAGGATGCATCTCAGGCGAGACCCCATCGCTCCTGAATGGCTACCGGTATTGAACTTTCGTATCCACCGACATATGCCTGACGCCTGGCTGGTTTTCCTCGGCAAAACTCGATAGCCACGTACTTCGGAACAGAAGCTTGAACTCGCTGCAATCGTCTCGACGGTTGCGGCAAACTAATTGGATATGGAAGCGACACTACTCAAACGACTGCGGACACTCGCGGGCGACACCCGAATAACGCGGATAGAGCGCGCCCTTGGGAAAGACGCGAAGCTTTGCCTTGTCGGCGGTGCCGTAAGAGACGCCGTGCTCGGAGGAGTTACACGAGATCTCGATCTCGCTTCCGCTTTGCTGCCCGCCGAAGTTAAGTCGCGCCTCGAACAGGGCGGAATAAAAGTTTATCCAATCGGACTTCGGCATCAGACCGTCGCGGCGCTTCCCGTAGAAGACGAGGAAATCATCGAGATCACGACATTCCGCGGAAAAGAGATGTCACCTGACTCAGGAGTCGTCGCCAGCCAAACGGTTGAAGAGGATCTGCAATACCGCGATTTTACGGTTAACGCGTTGGCGTTCGAACTCCAGTCGGAAACGCTGATAGATCCTTGTGGCGGCCTCAATGATCTCAAGAAGCAGCTGATTCGCTGTCCGGGAATACCGCGCGAGAGATTTCGAGAAGACCCGCTTCGCTGTCTGCGACTTGTTCGATTTGCCTGCCAGCTAAATTTTCAGATCGATCTAGACACCGCGATTCATGCGTCCGAATTTGCCGCATCGCTCGCGGCCGTAAGCGCGGAGCGGATCCGTGACGAGCTCACAAAAATTCTGCTCTCACCGGAGCCGCGAAGGGGCTTTCAGTTACTTGATCAGCTCGGGTTTCTTGGAGTCGTGCTCCCTGAATTACAGGCCGGGATTGGTTTTGAGCAGAACGAATTCCACACATCCGACGTCTTCGAACACACGCTCGAGGTGGTGTCGAAAACCGAACCGGAGTTAATGCTCCGGTTATCTGCCCTCTTTCACGACGTCGGAAAGCCGTTTACCTTATCCGTTGATTCCGATGGCCACCGCCATTTCTACCATCACGAGAAGGTCGGCGCAGAGATGACCAAGGAGATTCTCACTCGTCTCCGGTTTCCTGGTGCAGTCACCGACGGCGTCGTCAAACTTGTTGCGACTCATATGCGTCCTATCGAAGCGGGACCCGGCGGACTTCGCCGCCTGCTTCGCGACACAGACGAGCTCTTCCCAGTCTGGCGAGCATTAAAGGAAGCGGATTCGGCGTCGGTGAAGATAGATCCGATCGAGCTCCAAGAGCGGTTACGCCAGTTTGACGAGGCGATCGAAGACGTGAAAAAAGGTCCACCTGTTTCACCGCTGAAAAGTCTCGCTATAAACGGAAGCGATCTTCTTGCTCTCGGAATGCCTGAAAGTCGGGCGCTTGGGGATCTTCTGAAAGCTCTTCACGAAGAAGTACTCGACAACCCGGACTTGAATACGAAAGAGCAACTTTTGGAGCGTGCGAAGAGTTGCATTTCAAAGGCGTTGGGCGAGACGAATTAACGGTTGAGTGGCGTCTTGCGGCATTCTGTCCGTTTATTCTCACACTTCGGAAGGTGTGAATGCAACCCTCGATAATCTCCGCTATATTCTTGGCAATCTCGAGGTGATCTCCATGCAAAAAACCGTCGCTCTTATTTTGCCATTCATTTTCTCGTGTGCCGCTTTCGCCGATACGAACCTGAAACCGAAAATTGGAGTGATACTCCCCCTCACCGGCCCACTTTCGTCGCTTGGCGAGAAGGTAAAGCGCGGCGTGCTACTGGCCGCAGAGTCGGAGGGTCTGCCAGCGCAGTCACTCATTTTTGAAGATGGTGAATTTTCAAACTCCGCAGCTCTCACAGCAGCTCAAAAGTTGATGTCCGTTGATCGAATCGACGGACTCGTCGGCCCGTTTGGCCCGGGGCAGACGGCCGCCGTCTCCGGGGTTACTCGCCCGAAGAAGATTCCCGTCATTGCAGTGTCGTTGTGCGACAAAAACTTTCCGAGCAATAAAGGCGCCTGGTGTTCATACATGTCACCAGATGATCAAGCGATACCGGTCCTCCGGCGTTTTCGAGAAGCGGAGTTTCATGAGAGCTCGAAACGCATCGCGTCACTCATTGAAGAAGTTGACGGATTTAACGACTATCGTGAACTTCTCATTCAGTTCTCAAAGGAGAATGACAGGAAGCTGCTCTTCGATGAAAGATTCCCTGGTGGCACCAAAGACTTCCGGACTCTGTTGCTGAAGATGAAGAATGCCGACGTTTCGCTTCTCACGGTTGCCGCCGTCGATCCGAAGATCGCGCAGCTAATTCTCCGTCAAGCACATGACATCAATTTCAAGCCGAAGGTCAGATGGCTGGTCACCGAGCGTGACGACCATGTCTTCGCTCAGCACCCTGAGCTCTTTGACGATATTTGGTACCTCAGTCTGGCGACAATCTCGGAAAAATTCGAAAGGCTTCTAGCCGATCGATTCAAAGCCGAAGCCGATATCTATCCGGCGATTGGCTATGATGCGACTCGGTCACTCATTCGAGCGCTGAACGCGAAGCGGATAGCTCCAGACAAAGAAATTGGCGAGATCCTCCTCTCGCTTCCCATCGACGACACGGCATTCGTGGGATTTCATTTTGATAAGGATTCGGGAGTCGCCATGGAGTCGAAGGTCGCCCGGTTTGAGAAAGGAAAAGTGAGGTTTCTGGAGCCGTGAGAGGTCTTCCATCCGTATTTCCCTAGTGCGTTCTTCAACAATGACGGGCGTCTTCCTCTAATGCAGAGTGTCGGAGACCTCCCGGTCTTTATTTTCATCTGTGGAAATTAACGGTGATATACGCTTCTCATATTTTCATTTTTTAGGCATTATGAAAACATAGGGGCGTTTCCCGGGCCTTTGGTTCCAAGGATGAAAATACATGCAGACGTCAGAGCAATCTCAGCGAGCCGGCCGACTCATCCAACAAAATACGGGATACAAGGCGTTCATACCAGAATCCCTGCCACCGAAACCGGGAATCGTCTGGGATGAGGAGCTCATCCTCCTCCTTTCGAATGCCGATCGAGCACTCGCCCGTCTCGACGGCATTGGGGAAACACTGCCAAATCCCGACCTCTTTGTCGCCATGTATGTTCAGAAGGAAGCAGTGTTGAGCTCACAAATCGAGGGCACACAAGCAACCCTCGAAGACATCTTGAGCATTGAAGTGATCGACGAGAAGAAACGCGATGTCGATCAGACCGTGAACTACGTCCGCGCCATGAAGCGAGGAATCGAGATCCTCCGAGATATGCCTATTTCTCTACGACTCATTCGCGAGATTCACGCTGAGCTGCTGAAAGGGGTGCGTGGACAAGAGCGCAACCCGGGAGAATTCCGCACATCGCAAAATTGGATTGGACCACGGGGATGCACAATAAACAGCGCAACCTTCGTTCCCCCTCCGCCTCATGAGTTGCTCCGAACACTTGGGGATCTCGAACGCTTTATTCATGAGGAATCAATTCTTCCTCCGCTCATTATTAATGGGCTGGTGCACGCGCAGTTTGAGACCATCCATCCGTTTTTAGATGGGAATGGCCGGGTAGGCAGACTGCTGATCAGTTTTCTTCTCGTCGAGCGGAAGGTTATTCAGCGTCCCCTCCTCTACCTCTCTCATTATTTTCGGAGATATCAACAAGAATACTACGATCGATTGAACGCTGTTCGATTCAGAGGCGATTGGGAACAATGGCTGAAGTTTTTCCTGCGCGGAGTAATTGATGTATCAGAACGCGCTGCACATCTCGCGCGCAGAATCTATCTCCTCTTGGAGACAGACAGACCAAAGCTCCACGGCTCCGCCAAGGCACTGCAGCTGCTCGACACGCTCAGCCTTTATCCCATTATTACCGCAGGTGAGGTCGCAGGAAAGCTGAACGTCGCCCCTTCGACCGCATCTCGAGTAATCGCACAACTCATTCAGGCGAACATTCTCCATGAGGTGACCGGTAACAGCCGGAATCGCAAGTTCGTCTACGGTGAGTATCTCAAGCTTTTGAACGAAGAATAAACGAACTGGGCGAGTCCAAATCCATGTCGAAGCCCTATTCGGGAATTCCCGCCTCCAGCCAAGCGAACATGAGGTTCGCGGTCTATGAGGGCATGTGTTTCGCTATTCTCGTCGGAACGGCCGAGAATTATTTCTCCGCGTACGGTGTTTTTCTCAACGCGACCGCGCTTCAACTCGGAATGCTCACCGCACTGCCGTCGCTGGTGTCGGCAATCTGCCACCTCGCGAGCGTATGGCTCCTCGACCGCTTCCGCTCCCGCCGCACGATTTTGTGCATGTTCAGCGCGCTCCAAACACTCACTCTTTTTCCCATGATGCTCATTCCGTTTTTATGGGGAAACGGCAGCACGGCGGCGAATATGTTGATCGGTTTTGTCATGCTGTACTTCGGTTTTTTTGCGATCACGACTCCGGTGTGGAACAGCCTCCTTGGCGATCTCATCCCTGCTGAGGTTCGGGGGAGATTTCTGGGCATGCGCAATCAACGCATGTGTTTTTGTCAGTTGACCGCGATGCTGGTCGGCGGAAAACTGCTGCAATATTACGCGGACCATCCGGCTCCTCAGGCTGACTTTTTCGCATCATTCTCCGTCGTCCCTTCCGGGGTGTTCGGGTTTTTCCTCGTTCTCGCACTCGGAGTTTTGGCTCGCACGGGTTCGACGTTCTTCCTCTCTCGCTTTGAGAACCCGCCGTATACGGCGGATCGAAAGATGTACTTTTCCTTTCTTCGCTTCGTGTCCAGAACGCGCTATTCAAATTTTGCCAAGTTCGCATTTTTTGCGGCGCTCATCATGGCGGGCGCATCGTTCTCTGCGCCATTTTTCGCTCCGTATATGCTGAGGGAGCTACAGCTCTCATACTTCTCATACAGCGTGCTGATTTCGACTCCATTCGTTTCGCAGATGTTCTTTTACCCAGCCTGGGGGCGACTCACCGATCAGCTTGGCGCGAAACGTGTGTTAACGATTGCCTCGATTGGCGTTTCGCTGAATCCAATGCTCTGGATAGTTTCGACGAATTTCGCATGGCTGCTTTTCCTTCAGTTCTTCGCAGGCGCGATGTGGGCAGGCTTCTTGCTTAGTTCCGCAACCTTTTTCTTTGACGCCGTCACGCCTGCAAAGCGCGCGTATTGCGCCGCCTATCGTGGATTGATCGAAGGTGTCTTTGTATTGATAGCCTGCTTCGCGGGAGCGATGCTTGCCGACAGGCTCCCTGCTCTCACGTGTCTGGACGGCTCGCACACATCGGCCTATCTACCGATTTTTCTTATTTCCGGACTGCTCCGAGCGCTCACCTGCGCCGGACTTCTCTGGACATTCGAGGACGGAAAGCTTGTTCATGCCCGCCATATGGACAGTCAGCGCAATCTCGTTCAAGAGATAAAAAGCGCCGTGCTCGATTCAGGGGATCACCCGACGATTCGCATCTAACAGCAGTCCGTCGTGAAGCTCCCTCACTTGCTCACAATTCCGCGAACTCCTCCCGAAATCAGCGAGGTCACGTTCATAAGAACCCGTGGTAGCGAAAGGACGCCGGGATACGCCAGGAACCTCGGCGCCCACCGTGGATTATACTTGTCTTTGTAGGCACGAAGTCCTTCGAAATTGTAGAAGTTTTCTCCATGCCGATAAAGGTAGGCGCCGGCTTTGTACCAAATCGGGACGAACCGTCCCGCCTCTATCCCCGAGAGCGGGGACATTCCGAGATTGAACGTCTCGTATCCGCGGCTCCGGCCCCAGAAAATCAGATTGAGAAAGAGGAAATCCATAATCCCGTTCGATGCCCGCCGCACGTGACGCATCAAATCCACGGAGAGCTCACCCTTTTGCTCAGGTGCCCAGACGTTTGCGAACGCAACCGGTTCGCCGTCAACTTCTACGAGAGCAATAGGACAGTGCCCCAGATATTGCTCGTCGTAAAAACCGAGCGAAAAGCCTTTTTCTCTCGCTTTTTTTGTTTTCAACCAGTCATCGGATATTCGTCTCAATTCAGGGAGCAGTGCTGGGACCTCCTCCTTGTCACGAATCACGAAACGATAGCCTTCTCGTTCGAGCTTCTTGAGGGTATTCCGAAAGCCCCGATTTTTTCCACCATCGATAGAGAAGTCTGGGATCGAAACTATCGCCTCCTCGCCGAGCTTCATGAGATCAAGACCGAGCTCTACGCACCACGGAAGCACTTCCGGCCCAACCTCGTAGAACACGCATAGCCCGCCGTGCTCGTCCACGACTTCCCGGAATTTCCACATCAGCTCTCGCTCGAGTCCTTTCGGGCCGATTGGCTGGCCGAGACACACCCAGCTCTTCCCGGAAATTTGGTACATCAGGAAGGCTTCACCATTCTCTGATCGGAGAATGAACTTATCCCTGAGGAGGGCCAGATACCCGTGGGTAATAGCACCTCGAGTTACTATTTCCGCAAGTGCGGAACAATCGTCACTCGTTGGAAGTTGAATCTTCGGTGCCGCCGGCCGGAGAAGGAGCCGGACGCCGATAAGAAACACAATCAGAACTCCGGCGACGGAGCCTCTCAGAAATCGTGAAGCATCGCCTTCCAAAGTAAATTGCCACCAGAGCTGATAGGTGTATTCGACATGCTTAAACGTGAATACACCCAACCAAATCGCTCCCCCGAGGACGCTCAAAATCGCAAACACCGACGTCCAAGTAAACGAAGAGGCGAGAGATCCCTTCCGATAAAAATATTGTCGGCTGGGTAAAAATAGGAAGAAGACCAAAAGGAGATAGACCGCCTCCTCGAAATCAAGGCCTTTCATAATCGAGGCCGCCGCGCCCGCCACCAGGAGCACTATTGCCATGTAATAGGCACTGTCAATTCTTCTCCGAATAGCCCACGCCAGTGCCATCAAGGCCACCGCAATCACGCTGTTCAAGAAGTGCGAGAACTCAAGCACCGGGAGTGGAAGAAGATTAAACACCCACCAGCTTCGATTCTCGGCTGGAGGAAGCGAGCCGGAGATAAGCAGGATCGCTCCTCCGACAAAAGTTACCAACGCGAGAATCGGTGGGACGGCCACCGAAAGAACTTTTTCGATCGGCTCGAATCGTTTTCGGATGGAGTCAGTGGATACGTTTCTCCGTCTGATTTCATACAATCCAAAAGCAGTGATGCCCGCAAGAAACGGAAGAAAATAATAAATTGAGCGAAAGAGAATGAGGGCACCGATGATCTGAACGGGCGCCAGAAAAGAATGGAGAGAAAGTACCATCGCCGTGTCAAAGACGCCGAGCCCTCCCGGCACATGGCTCAGAACTCCGGCAAACTGCGCCAGCGAAAAGGCGCCGACGAGGTGGCCAAAGCTGAGCAAGGTCGATGCGGGTAAAAGGCAGTAAAAAACAAGCGCGGCGAGCAACCAATCAAGAGTGGCGACGGAGAGCGCCGCAACCGCGAGTCTGATTGGAGGCAAGGTAATCTCCCAGCTCCGGATTCGAACTGGACCTCGTCCTAAAGCGGCCATGCTCAAATATCCAGCCACAGGAAAGAGAAGCAAAAGTCCGAGCCCGACGCTCTGAACGGCCGGAAGAGTGAGAGTCTCCGTGATTGCTTCCGGACGAAAGACGCATGTCAGACCTGAGAGGATGAGGAGACCTGACCAGAAATGGAGGGTGTTAAACGCAAGGATTTCCGCTACCTCGCTCGCGGTAGCGCCCCAGGCGGTGTAGAGATGGTACCGGATTGCTCCTCCACTTAAGATCGAGAAGCCGATGGTGTTGCTGACGGTGTAGCTTACGACCGAAGCAAATGCGATTTTTTTATACCGGAGCTGATGTCCGACGTAACGAAACGCCAGCGTATCGTAAAAAGTGAGTACGAAATAATTGCACACCGAGACAAAAACCGCGGCACCAAGATTCCAAGAGCTGGTCGCCGATAGCGCCTTTTGAATGTCTTCGAGGCGATAGTCCCGCATCAATTCGTAGAGAACCCAGCCGACAAGAAACAGGAGCGCTGGAACACCCGCGATCTCCGCGACTCGCTTTATCCGCTCCCCGATCGGGTTTTCTGCCTCACTCATCGTTTCAGAAAATCAAGAATAACTCCCGACACCTTCTCGTAGTCCCCGTCAAAATGATGATCTCCCGGCAACTTCAATGAGCTTACCAGGTCATTCGGAAGTTCAGGGCACAACGAATCTTCCTCGTCTTCGCCGTAAATACAGAGCAATTTTTTGCCTCGGAGCTTTTCAATTTCGGGACCGGTTTTGAACTGGGTCTCGCCGGAGTCTATCCCGATCCAGTCGCTGAGGTGAATCTCGAAACCTGCATATTTTACCGGATTCAGAAAGACGGCGGCCTCTACGAACGATTTTAATCGCTCCGGAAGTCGGCTCACGAGAAATGCAAGAACATCAGCACCAAATGAGTAGCCCAGCACCACAACTCGGTTCTTCGCCCACTTTCTGCTGTAATGATTGATCGCTTTAGCAAGCGCACCGCTCGCTTCCTCCGGAGTCTTTTCTCTCCAGTAATATCGAAGCGAATCGAATCCGAGCACCGACACCCCGTCTTTGTTCAAATATTCACCGAGATCGCGATCTATACCGGCCCATCCGCCGTCACCGGACAACAGAATGACAAAATAAGGTTTATGATTTTCGGATGCGGGAAGCTCGATGAGTGGAAGGTCCAAAGCTGCGTCATTGTTTGCGTTTCCGCTTTCACGATTAAATTCCGCAATCGCAAGCGGCAACGCCGCAGGGAATTCGGACTTGAATCTGGAAAGCGAGGCGACGCCGCAGTTACGGCTAACTTCGAAGCTCCAAGGCGGCCCTGGCTGTCGGCCGGGCTGATACTCGATTCGCGCAGCAGATACTCTGGTCCAGCGCGGATCAGCATTCGGACAAATCTCTTTGTTGAGTGGAAGCTCGGGGCAGAAATCGAAGCTATAGGCTCCCCGAAATCCGAACGGAGACTGAGCCGCGATGACATACACGAGACTCCCTCCAACACCAGTGCCCACAAGCAAGGGACGCTGATATTGCGGAAGCTTTGCCTGATTCTGCAAAACCTGGCCGAGTCTCTCGAACTCACCAGCGAAGAAAAGACATCCATCTTCTTCGGCCTGGACCGTGCGGAGATAACTTGAGGCGTCGATTACTGCTGAGACGTAACCGGCGTCTGAGAGGACCTTAACGACTACATCGAGGTTTGTTGCGCCAGCCGCTGCTCCACCGTCGAGAACAATAGCGAAGCCTTCAGCGCGATTTTCGGGTCGTAGAATTCGAACCTTGCCGAAGCGCTCCAAGGCGAGCATCTCTTCGCCAAAAGCGATCGAATCAATGGGCAGAATCAGGAGAATCAAAAACAGAAGGGAGCGCACTTCGTTTCCGTCTCCCTAGTTTAGCCCCATGCCGAATGACCTGTGCATATCTTTTCGAGAAAGAAGCGGTGATCGACTATTGCTTCAAGCTGAGCACAAACTTCGCGACCGCCTTCCGATCGGCCTCCGGCAAATCCGCGCGAGGTACCATCAGAGCGCTTCCACCGAATTTCGCGGCTCCGCTTGTCACGATGTTGAAAATATCCGTCTCAGTCCCGGTCTTTCCGTCACCGTCCGTGTCGAACTTATAGACCCCTTCGCTGAATGAGCGAGGCTTTGGATTTAGCGCCGCGGCCGCCGCACCGTCGCCCTTACCTTCAGGGCCATGGCACGAGAAACATGCTCCCGCACCACTATAAACTGCCTTCCCCTTCTCCAATTCCGGATCCGCGGCAAATGCCGGAACACCCGCCAGGAGCACTCCGAGAAAGAAGTAGCCGACGACAACGAACTGACATGAGAGCCGGGTTTGAGTAATAGAGAAATTGTGACTTGAGTTCGCCATAAACACCGTCCGAAAAGTTACGCTCTCGTTATCATCCTTTCATCATGTCCAGGAACTCTTTGTTCCCCTTCGAGCCTTTCATCTTATCCTTCAACCATTCCATAGCATCAACGGGGTTGAGCGGGTTAAGAACTTTACGGAGGAGCCAGATCCGTTGGAGATCTTCATCGCCGATGAGAAGCTCTTCTTTTCTCGTCCCAGACTTGTTTATGTCAACCGCAGGGAAAATTCGACGCTCAACCAGCTTTCGCTCGAGCGCAAGCTCCATGTTGCCTGTTCCCTTGAACTCTTCGAAGATGACTTCATCCATTCGCGAACCAGTATCAATAAGCGCAGTTCCGATGATGGTGAGACTGCCGCCCTCTTCGATGTTCCGCGCAGCTCCGAAGAAACGCTTTGGCTTATGGAGAGCGTTTGAATCGACACCACCGCTGAGGATCTTTCCGCTCGGCGGAACCACAGAGTTGTAGGCGCGAGCAAGACGAGTGATTGAGTCGAGCAAAATCACGACATCTCGTTTGTGCTCGACCAGGCGCTTTGCCTTTTCGATCACCATTTCCGCCACTTGAACGTGCCGGGTTGCCTGTTCGTCAAATGTCGAGGAGATCACCTCGCCTCGAACGTTTCTCGACATGTCCGTTACTTCTTCCGGACGCTCGTCGATGAGGAGAACGATGAGCACTACTTCTGGGTGATTCGTGGTGATCGCGTTTGCGATCTCCTGCATGAGGATCGTTTTACCGGTTCGTGGAGGAGCAACAATCAGCGCCCGCTGTCCAAAACCAATAGGCGACATCAGATCGACTATGCGTGTGGAATATTTCTCGGGCTGGGTCTCGAGTTTGATTCGACGATCTGGATAGAGTGGGGTCAGGTTGTCGAAAAGAATCTTATTCTTTTGCGCTTCGACGCCTTCGAAGTTGATTTCATTTACTTTGAGAAGAGCAAAATATCGCTCGCCGTCTTTCGGAGGCCTGATCTGTCCGTCCACGGTGTCACCCGTTCGGAGGCTGAACCGACGAATCTGCGCCGGTGAAACATAGATGTCATCCGGACCCGGAAGATAATTATAGTCAGGAGCTCGAAGGAATCCGAAACCGTCGGGGAGCGTTTCCAAAACGCCCGAACCGTAAATTTGCCCGTCGGTATCGGCCTGCGCTTGGAGAATCTCAAATATCAAATCCTGGCGACGCTTGGAGCTCGCGCCCTCGATATTGAAGTCATTCGCAATCTTCGAGAGATCCTGAATGTTCTTTCTCTTCAATTCACCCAAATTCATTTCTCTATACTCCCTGTCTTCCAGTCCTGGACCTTTCTAAAATGCAATCCGAACTCACTAAAATTAACGATAACAATGTAAGACTTGTTGAAACCGCATCCGCACCTCTCCTCACCGTACTGAGGAGACTTCCAAACATTTCCCCATTCGGACGGACATCCAAGCACCGAGCTCGCCGGCTTCTTCGCGATCTCAGTGTTCCGCGGCGCTCGTCGCTATCACGGGTATTGGTGATCAGCGAGAAGTGCCGTAACTTTCGCACGCACTCACCGCCGAGCCACTCAAAGCTTCCTGGAATTCCGAGCAAGAAGAAGATCCGTTCACCGGAAAAATTCAAAAACTAGAATTTACGGAGAAGGTATTCAACGCGAAGAAATTGCCAACGGGTAGTGAGAATGAGTGGAGATGCTACAAACTGGGGTGAGCGGTTACTCCCTCCGAAGAGACTTTCGATGTAACCAAGGAAAGATTACGACATCTGGGCCGCAAAAGTCAACGAATTTTACAGCTTCGGGACCGGAGCTCCACTTTTGAGCGGGATCAATCCGCCTATTCCGCCCGAACGATTCCTCTTTCGACAAGTGATTTGGCCTGCACCGGTTTGGCGTAGAGCGGCAGTAGTCCCTGCCCTCCTTCAGAAATCTGGAAATGGAGCCGTCGTTCGGCCGCCGACCCGATCGCCGATCCATTAATTAGAATTCTGTCTAACTGCTCACCTACTTCACCACCAATCAGCATTCGTGCGCGCCGCTCGAAAGCCATTCCGGAAAGCGCCGCCAAGCTCGGCGCCGGAGCAGCCGACACGTTCCCTTCACACACGGCACCGCCTCCCCAGTTGATCGCAGCGGCGGCCTCCGCGAGAAACGAATTCTCAGAACCAATCGGGAGGATCAGTGCTCCACTTAAAATCTCCAGACCATCCTCGGGACTCGCCGCGAAACGATACAATAGTCCAAAATTCTCCTGCCGATTTGCAGGAAGGAGGAGGAGTTGCAAGGACTGAACAGGAGGCTTAGCGATCGCAATCGCCAAAAGCGAGCTCACGCCATACACTGGCAACGACGCACCGCCGGGCCCCGAATAAGCCGAAAAACCGAGGGCGGTCGAAATTCCGTTACGAATTCCAGTGAAGCTCCCCGGTCCGATACCCACCGCGACCGAGTCAATCTGTGAAGGGAGCACGCCCGCAGCGGCAAGCGCTGAATGCACGAGTGAGAGGAGTATTTCGCCGGAACCCTTGAACGCATCCTTCGATGGATCACGCTCGCTTGCGCGATCGGCCGCAAGCTTCCCATCGATGATTACCGCCGCCGAAGACCCTCCAGCGCTCGCATCAATACCGAGGCAGATAGCCATGCTGATATTGATTAAGGAGTCGCGGGTGCTGGCTGCGGGACGGTGCTCGGAGCCGGGGCGGGTGCGTTTTGAGTGCCGTTTGTCGCCTCATGCTGCTTGTGCATCGTATCCCAGTCTGCTTGCTCGGGCTGAGCCTTCCGCACGACGTCATTCCGAAGTGCAAAAGCCATCAGGCACAGGAGGAAAAGCATTCCTATTTGTTGAGCAACCTCTTTCTTTTTGATTCCGATAGGTCCGATCAACGCCTCAATAAGGAAGAACAGCAAGTGACCTCCATCGAGGACTGGAATCGGCAGGAGATTTAGCACCGCGAGGCTCACGCTGATGATTGCCATGAAGTAGAAAAGACTTTCGAAGCCCTTCTCCACTTGTCTTCCAGCTTCCTGGAAAATGAAAATCGGTCCAGCGAGCTCGTTCGGCGAGACCTGCCCGCGGAACATTCCCCACAGACCCGTGTACGTTTGCTTCGTCATGATGGAGATCCAATCCCAGCCGTAACGAAACGCAGAAAAGCCTGTTACCGGAACAATCTCAACGTAGGGAGAGATCCCGAGGAAATACACTTTTTTTGATTCCGGACCAGAACCCACCGTAACGCCTTGCGGAGTCGCCGATAGCTCGACCGGTTTCCCTTCGCGTTCCACTTGTAACAAAAGCGTCCGTCCATTCGCGCCATGGATCGTCGTGGCGAGGTCCTTCCACTTTGTAATCGCAACGCCATCAATTGATTTTACGAGATCTTTTTCCTTGAGTCCCGCTCTCTCGCCCGGGGAGTTCTTGATGATTTCGCCTAGGACCGGCGTGTCAACTTGCACTCTCTCGCCGTATTGAAATCCGCAATATGAGGCAACGAAGAATGCAAATACGAAGTTAAAGAGTGGGCCTGCAAACACAATCGCGCTCTTAGCCCAGAAACCTTTCTCTATGAACCAGCAGCTACGATCGGCAAAAAGCCTACGTGCAGCTTCGCTTTCTCCTTCAATCTGATCTTCAGTCTTGTCCTCCATCCGAACGGCTTCGTCGGTGGCTTGAGCTCCCGTGATCATATCTGGAATGTCGCCCACCATGCGGACGAATCCACCCAGTGGAATCCAACCGATTTGATAGACCGTGTCACCTTTCTTGAATTTGACGATCGGCGGTCCAAATCCAACAGCGAACTTCAGAACTCCGACGCCACACATCTTCGCGACGATGAAGTGCCCAAATTCGTGAACAAGCACCAACACGCCGATGACGAGGATGAAAACGATCAACTTAAGTAGAAAACCAAGAATGAACATGATGGAAATATTGCTCCGCCAGTTATCAGCCTTCGAGGATTACTCCACAATTCCCGCGGCAGAGCCCGAGGGAATTTGAGTTTTGCCTCTCTTCGAAACAGAGATTTTGTCCGGTGAATCCAGGAGTTCAGATGCGAACTTCCGGCCCCAGGAATCAACTAAGATTATATCAGAAAAGTTCGAGATCCCGGCTGACGCAATCGAACTGTCTTTGTATGCGGCAAGGCTTCTACCCGCAATAGGCACGATGTCCGGAAACCGAATCTTTCCGGCAAGAAAGGCGGAAACGGCCACCTCATTCGCTGCGTTAAGGACTGCCCCTGCTCCCGTGCCGAGCTGCAGCGCTTGATACGCGAGCCCGAGGGCCGGAAATTTTTGCTCATCCGGGTGCAGGAATCGGAGTGAGCGACCCGCGCCCGATGTCCCCCCAAGGTTCAGTAAGGAATGGCCGCTTCGTACGTTCCGCTCCAGAGAATCCTGTGAGCCGCCCGAGACGGCTTCGGCGAGAAGCTTCATGGCGTAGGCAATTGGCACTTTCATGTCGGGCTCGTAGAGTGCAGCGAGCACGGTTCCCTCTTCATATTCGACGAGACCGTGAACGACGGATTCCGGATGGATGAGTACCTCTACTTTTTCAGGTGGGAGTTGAAAGAGAACGGCGGCTTCGATCACTTCGAGCGCTTTGTTCATCAAAGTTGCGGAGTCGACTGAGATTTTAGCACCCATACTCCATCGCGGATGCCGGACCGCCATCTCCGGGGTCACGTCGGCGAGATCTCTTATCGGAGTATTCAAGAACGGCCCGCCGGAAGCAGTGAGCACAATCCGTCGTACCGTCTCTCTTCGGCCTCTCCGCAGCAGGCATTGATAGATGCTGTTATGTTCCGAGTCGACGGG
The DNA here is from genome assembly GCA_964509425.1 of uncultured Bdellovibrionales bacterium. GTDB lineage: Bacteria > Bdellovibrionota_C > UBA2361 > SZUA-149 > CAZDWZ01 > CAZDWZ01. The sequence continues at coordinate 209,160 of CAZDWZ010000001.1, forward strand.
AACAACTATCGAAGCACTTCGTTCAACATGTCGTCGAAATAACTCCTGACCCGCGACGAAACATTCTTTATTCGCAAGCGCCAAGTGTTTTCCACACTCCAAAGCGTAAAGCACCGGCGCGAACGCAGCAAAACCAGAGATCCCCACACTGATGATCTGAGCCGACGAAGACACGACCCGACGGATGCCAGCGTCGCCAAAGTCCACTTCAGGCAGATCCGAGCGGCTTAACTTACCCTTCAGCAGTTCGACAAGCCTGGATGCGCTTTCTTCGTCCTGTAACGAAACGAGCCGCGGACGGAATTCCTCTACCTGCTTCGCTGCGAGCTCGACGTTCCGGCCAGCAGAGATCGCAATGACACTGAACGTCGCTGGATTCTCCCGTACGACGTCAAACGTCTGGCATCCAATGGATCCAGTCGACCCGAGAATGGAGAGCTCGATAGGACTGCTCATGGGAACAAGCCCCCAAAAAGTAGAAGCGCAGGCGCAGCGAAAAGCAGCCCATCAATTCGATCAAGCACTCCGCCGTGCCCGGGAAGGATGGTTCCGCTATCTTTGACATCAAAAGTTCGCTTGATGAGTGACTCTGCCAAATCTCCCACGAGAGCGAGAACAGAGACCAGAATGCCCGCGGTGACAGAAACAGCTACAGACTGAATTGACCATTCGCTGGTTGAACCGGTGTAGTGGTAAAACAACAGCGAGGCTGCGCAAGCGGAAACAATCCCGCAGATGGCGCCTGAGACGGTTTTTTTTGGACTGATTCGCGGCGCAAGTTTTTTCCCGCCAATGGCTCGCCCGCCAAAATACGCCCCGGTATCCGCGGAAGCCACGAGCAACATGAGACACAGCAGCATACGCGAAGAATACATTCCGGAAATTGCAAAAAGCATCGTTCCGAGAATTCCAACGTAACCAACGCCGAGGAACACATGACTCAATGCATCCATCGGAAAGCCGGCATGAACTCCGCGTTCAAGTCGGAAGACTTCTCCACCCAGTAACATCATCACAACGACCGCCGCCGCGACTCCAGCACCCGCAGAACCTGCGCACCAATACGACACTGGTAACAGAGAAAGAATCAGTGCGTATCGCAGGGACGCGGCGGAGTCGTTCAACCTGCGGAAGGCGCCAAACTCATAAGCCGCGATACAATAGAGGACGAGAATGAACGTCTGAACGAAAATCCCACCGGCCTTAAGGAGGAGAAGAGCCAGAACGAGGAGAAGAGCCCCGGTAATTATCCTCTCGCGAAGCATTGTTCGTCCTCTTCTTCGGATTCGGCTTCAGCCTTGCTCCCGGCTTCTTTTTCATGAGAACGCTCGGGATCACTCGCCTGGATTTGCTCCGAAGTCATTCCGTAGCGGCGTTCACGGCTGTGATATTCTGCGAGACAACGGCCTAGTGAAGATTCGTCAAAATCCGGCCAATACTCTGGCATTATGACCAGCTCCGAATACGCGAGCTGCCACAACAGAAAATTGGAGATGCGATATTCGCCGCCTGTGCGAACAAGTAAGTCAGGATCAGGAACTCCAGCCGTCCAGAGTTTCTCACTGAAAATCTCCTCGGTAATGTCCGTCGGCTTGAGCTTCCCAGCTTTGACATCTGCTGCAAGGCTTCGAGCGGCGCGCACAATCTCGTCGCGCGATCCGTAGCTGAGTGCGAGAAAGACGTCGATGCGATCGTTCTCCGCAGTTCGTGCCTCCACCTCTCGAAGAAGCTTTCGAACGGCGATCGGAAGTCGCCCGACGTCTCCAATAGAACGAAGACGGACGCCGTTCTTCTGCATGTACTTTTCAGCAATTTCTTCCCGGAGTTTTTCTGCGAAAAGAGACATCAAACCGAGAACTTCAGTTCGCGCACGGCGCCAGTTTTCAGTCGAGAAGCTGAAAAGCGTGAGGTATCGAATTTTGTTATCGAGGCAGCCTTGAATGATCCTTCGCACACTTTCCGCGCCGGCCCTATGGCCCTCCAAGCGCTCCTTGCCACGCGTGCGTGCCCAGCGCCCGTTTCCGTCCATGATGACGGCGACGTGGCGCGGGGGAATCACACTTCCATGCATTCGGCCTCTTTTTGGGCGAGGGCTTTATCAAGTTCCGCAATTGATGAGTCGGTCTGCTTTTGAACTTTCTCGAGAGATCGAGCGACCTCGTCTTTTGCAATCGTCCCGTCTTTCTCTAGCTTTTTCACCGATTCGTTTGCGTCTCGACGATGGTTCCGAATCGAGACACGATACTCTTCGGCAAGCTTGTGCAGATGACGCACGATGTCTTTCCGAGTTTCTTCCGTGAGTGGCGGAACAACGATGCGGATCGTGTTTCCTTCGCGAGACGGATTGAACCCGAGACCGGCTGAATGGATCGCCTTTTCGACGGCGACGGCCGCATTCGCGTCGTAAACTTGTATGACGATGAGCCGGGCTTCCGGCGTCGTCACTTGGCCAAGGTGAGAGAGTGAAGTCTTCGACCCGTAATAGTCGACCATGACGCCTTCAAGGACGGAACCCGAGGCACGACCGGTCCTCACCTTTTGCAACTCTCGCCTAAACGCGGCGAGGGCGTCCTTGCATTCTTCCTCATGGCTCTTCAGCACATTCGACAGCATAGATTTCCTCACAATAGGTGATCGGAAGTTACTCCCTCCACAGAGCTCTGCGGTAGGTTCCTCCTTCGACCCTGATCTTCTACGACCCTAAGACCCAATCACTCCAGGCTAACGCTCGTTCAAGCGAAAGCCAACGAGAAGCCTCGTCCGACGTGTGGCTACCCTACGAAACGGTCACTAAACTTCCGATAGTCTCTCCTGAAACGACTCGAGAGATGTTCCCCTCGGTATTCAAATTGAACACTCGAATCGGAATATTCTCCTCCATACAAAGAGAAAGTGCCGTCGCGTCCATGACACGAAGGTTCATCTTCAACGCATCGAGAAAAGTAATATGCTGATAAATTTTCGCATCCGGATGGAGAACCGGATCCTTATCGTAAATGCCGTCCACCTTCGTCGCCTTCAGGATCACTTCCGCCTGAATTTCCTTTGCCCGGAGGGCGGCTGCGGTATCAGTAGTAAAATATGGGTTCCCCGTTCCGCATGAAAAAATTACTGCTCTCCCCTTTTCAAGGTGGCGCTTCGCTTTCCGCGTAATAAACGGCTCACAAATCTGATTCATCGCGATAGCCGACATCACCCTCGTCATGACGCCGTTTTTCTCCAGCGCGTCCTGCAAGGCAAGTGAGTTGATGTTGGTGGCAAGCATCCCCATGTAATCGGCTGAAACACGATCAATTCCTTGAACGCTCGCTGAAACTCCGCGGATGATATTTCCACCACCGAGGACGATTCCAACTTGAGCCCCGGTGCGATGCACGTCGGCAATCTCAGAAGCCACTCGCTTCAAAACGGCCGGCTCGATTCCGTAACCCCGTTCTCCCGCCAGCGCTTCACCGCTCAGCTTCAACAAAATTCGTTTATAGCTCAAAAGATTCTCTCCTTGCTTGAAGCGGCGCTCGAAAATTCGAGCGAAAAGTAGCTGGAAAAATAAAAAGTGACAAAGTCGAACTGAAAATCACACTGAAGATCGGGGAATATGTTTGGAACCGGGCTTCGCCATCTGCTGACAGTACAAGATCAACAGCACACACCCGGCACAAACCACAGACAACCCGAATCATGCTCAACACGATACACGGCCCAAACGGGCCGTTCTCTGCCTCGACTGCCGACCCCGGAGATCGGGGAACGCGGAGGCTCTCGAGACCCGCTCGATAATCTCTCGAGCGTGCCCCGAGTGCAGAAACCCAAATGCGCCTGGAAGGCGACGCAAAGTTAAGCCAGTGCCGCAGCCGCTGCGACCTCGGCCGCGTAGTCGACCGAAGCCTTTTCGATTCCTTCCCCTACTTCGTACCGAACAAATCGCCGGAGCACAACCCGCTCTCCAAGTTTTGCGCTGACATCGTTAATGATGTCTTGAATGGTCTTCTTGCCGGAAGAGTCTCGGGCATCGAGTTGCTCCAAGAGACAATTTTCCTGATAAAACTTTTCAAGCTTCCCGGCGAGGATCTTGTCGGCAACTTTTTCCTGTCCCGGTTGGAGCTGCCCTCGGAAGATCTCCTGCTCCCGGGCGATAACATCGGCGGAAACCGATTCACGGTTCAGGAAGCGAGGGGACGACCAGGCGATATGCATCGCAATGTCACGAGCCAATCCCTGAAAGTCCTCACTTCTTCCGACGAAGTCCGTCTCGCAGTTGAGCTCAAGAATCACTCCAACCCGAGATCCCGGGTGAATGTAGGACATGACCATTCCTTCCGCGGCGACCTTGTCGGAGCGCTTAGAGACGCTCTTCAAGCCCTTCTTGCGAAGAAACTCGATTGCCTTTTCCACATCGCCAGCGTTTTCCGCGAGCGCCTGCTTGCAGTCCATCATTCCGGCACCCGTCTTTTCGCGAAGGTCTTTCACGAGTTGCGCAGTAATTTCAGCCATATTTTATCTCCCGTTCAGTTCAATTACTTCTTCTTAGTGAATTTTTCGTTCCTCTGTTCGAATTCGTGCGACCTCGAAGCTGGGACGTGTACGAAAACTTGGCCAAAAGCAGTTCGGGATGAAACACCCAAACTGCAAATGGCCGAACATGTGTTTGTTTCTTACAGCGGAGACCCGAGTTGCTTAAGCCATCCGAGCAACCTGTCCAACTTGAGCTATTTGAGCCGCCCAAGCTGACGTTACAGAAAGGCTCTCGCAAATCTCGGTCCCGCTGAAATCCGGCCTCAGCAGCACGCAGTTGGAACGGAGAGGCGAAATTCTCACCGCTCAGCTCCAACCCGCGGGTGCGGAGGCAAGGAAAACTACAGCGGCGTTTCGCTCTCCGGCTTTGTTTCTTCGACCGGAGCAGCAGGCGCCTCAGCAGCCGGTGCTTCAACGCTCGAGTCCTTAGCGCTCTCTGCCCCACCACGAGCCTCTGTTCGCGAACGGCGGGCTTCGAGGCTGTCGGCAACCCGACGCTCCACGGCAACTTGCTTGCCTTCAATAATCGTATCCGCGACCGCTTGGCAGAAAAGCCGAATCGCCCGAGTTCCATCATCGTTCGAAGGAATCGGATAGTTTACCGTCTTCGGATCGCAGTTCGTGTCGACGAGCGCGACGACCGGAATATCCAGACGGCGTGCTTCCTTTACAGCAATTTCTTCTCGCTTGATGTCGATCACAAAAAGCATTTGCGGAGCGCCGTGCATTTCTTTGATACCGCCGAGTGAGAACTCAAGCTTCTCGCGCTCGCGTGACATCATCAAACGCTCTTTCTTCGTAAACTTTGGTGTTCCACCGCTCGCGATTGTTGTGTCCTCTTCCGCGAGCATTTGGCCGAGCTTGTTCATTCGCTCTATGCTCTTTCGAACGGTTTGGAAGTTCGTGAGCATTCCGCCGAGCCATCGGCGAGAAACGAAGAATGCACCGGCGCGGCGAGCTTCATCGACTACCGCGTCCTGGGCCTGCTTCTTCGTGCCCACGAAGAGAACGTTTCCGCCCCGTGCGACCACATCGTGGATAACTTTTTTGGCTGAGTTCCAGCTCTGAACGGTCTTCGGCAAATTGATGATATGGATGCCGTTTCGCGCCGTATGGATATATGGCGCCATCGCCGGTGACCAGCGGCTCGTTTGGTGTCCGAAGTGCGCTCCTGCTTCAAGCAGAGTGTGCAAGGTGATTTCCGCCGCCGCTTGTGGCGTGGTTTTTACCGGCTCACCGCTCTGACGGCCTGCTTTTGATCGGCCCTTTCCTGCCGTGCCTCCGGATTCTTCACCATGCCCCTTAATCGGAGAGGTGGAGTGCTCAGGAGAATTATGCTCTGTATTACCTTCAATATTCATTATCGCTCTTTATTCTTATCTCTTGGTTATTCCTGTCCCTGCAGAGCACAAAACCGAAACCGATTAGCGAGTCCACCGTCTTCTCGACACCACAGAGGTAGCCAAGCGGAGGTTCTGAAAAAACACCAACTGTCCTCCATGTCGAGCGAGACCACGCGACGTGGAACTAAACAGTCGGCACCAAGAATCTGCAGGAAGCGTACTTTGCGGAATTATTCCCGCGGTTTTGACGCCCTTCCCTATCATGACTTAGCGCTTCACTAAAGCCCGGGAGGGTGATTTCTGTTCGAAAGCATCCGGTAGGCGGCTCGAAATATTTTGCTTGTAAACCACTAAGAAATCAAGAGGAAACTTCGGTCGGATCGAGCCGATTGATGAGCAAGCGCCAAAACGGCGTTAGGGCGCTTATTAAAGAGGGTTTTTATCAACAATCGGAGGGAGTTTTTTCCGTGAGTACGCAGACACCACTCGGCACACTTTATCTCTGTGACGGCTCTCGTGACGAGCGGAACAGGCGCTGTCTGTGGTCCGCTCATGAAATCCTGAAAGAGGCGAGGTCTGAAGCCGACGAAATGGTGGGTGCGGCGCGAGAGGCCGCGGAGGAAATCCGGAAACGGGCGTACTCCGATGGATTTCAGGACGGCAGCAAAAATGCGGTGACACGATCGCTCGACAATTTGAAGCTCCGGAAACGTCTGATCACCGCTCTTGCCGGCGAGCTTCAGCAGGCGGTGCTCCTCATCGTGTCGCAGATCGTCGGAACCTCAGAATCCACGCCACCGGAGATTTTCAGTCTCCGGCTCAAGGAAGCGCTGCTCCTCTTACGGCAAGAGCCGGAGGTTGTAGTGTTCGTGGCTCCGGCCGAACAGGAATCAGCGAAACAGGCGATCCTTGAGCTCGAACAGGAAGCAGGCCTCGCCGGACAGATTGAGATTCGCGAAGATAGCTCTCTTCAAGCGGGTGCTGCGACCCTCGCGACGAATGGCTGCGTCATTCACAGCTCTCGCGAAGCGCACGTTCACCAACTCCTAGAACATTTTGGGAAGTCGCCCCAAGCGGCGTACGAGCTCGAGCGTGAAATCAGTCGAGAGCTTGAGAACCTCATGAACAGAAATCCCGAAAGGCCGAATGAGAACTATGACGAGACTCCATTCGATTTTTAGCGCTGAGGCACGCCAGTGCCGGACTCTGCGAATTTCGGGACAAGTGCTGGACATAAACGGCTCCACGATTCGTGTTTTCATGCCTGGAGTCAGTCTTCGAGATCGATTGGCTATCGAGCGGCATGCGGTCGCTTGCTCAACTTCACAGGACGATGAGCCGAAAGCGCTCATCGCAGAAGTGATCGCGTGTCAGGGATCACGATGTATTCTCAGTCCGCTTTCTCCACCGCTCGGAATCAGAGCGGGGGCGACCGTAAGACTCGCCGGAACCCAGTCGCTCCTCTGTTGCGGACCGCAGTTTCTTGGCCGAGTGTTAGACAGTCAAGGTCGGATACAGGATTCGGTCGACGCAGAGGTGGACGAAGCACCGAGGAAATTCCTCCGGCTTCGCCCGCAGTTGAGAAACACGGTGGTCCCATCGCCTGCGGCTCTCTCGAGAAAATCTATTAACGAGCTCTTCACTACAGGTATTCGAGCAATCGACGGATTTCTAACGATGGGTCACGGACAGCGAGTCGGCCTCTTCGCAGAACCGGGAGTCGGGAAATCCTCTTTGCTCGGCGCGCTCGCCGCGAACTCCAGCGCCGACGTCGTTGTTATCGCCCTCGTCGGTGAGCGCGGCCGCGAGGTCGGTGAATTCGTGCGCACGATTCTTCCCGCCGGCATGAGGCAAAAGTCGGTGGTCGTGTTCTCAACGGGAGAAGAACCGGCACTTGCTCGAGTGAATGCCGCACTCATCGGAGTGACGATGGCCGAGTATTTTCGCGATTGCGGTTTCAATGTGCTCTTCCTCGTCGACTCGCTCACACGCCTCTGCCGCGCTTACCGAGAAATCGGTCTTGCAGGCGGAGAGCCGGCTGTTCGACGTGGATATCCACCATCTGTGTTCTCCCGGCTGCCAGAATTCATTGAACGAACGGGCACAAATGAACTCGGATCGATAACGGCAATGTACACCGTCCTCCTCTCTTCCGATCTCGATGAGGACCCGATGGTGGATGAGATAAAGGGAATCACCGACGGGCATTTCATCTTGCGAAAACAGCTTGCAGAGAAAGGTCAGTACCCGGCGATCGACATTTGCGCTTCCATCTCCCGGCTCGCCACGAACCTGGTCGACGACGAATTGAGAAATGCCGCTCAAACTCTCCGCGCGATGCTCTCTCGACTGTCAGAGGACCGCGACCTCATTTTGTTCGGTGGGACGCCGGATGTTTCCCTCAAAGCGGCGCTCGAGCGAGAGACTGAGCTTCATAACTTTCTGACACAGAGCTTGGCGCAGCGGACGGGATACGAAGAGACGAGAAGACGGTTGATCAACCTCGCGTCGTCTCCCGTCAGCCCTCCCTAAGGTAGCCCCAGCTGTGAAGCTTGTCGCTGTCTTCGAACCATCGATCGCCGATATCGTTCCGGTAATACATGTTGGGAATTAGGATATTTTTGATTCGCGAATAGGCCTGCTGCTGGGCTTGTTTCATTGTTGGCCCGGTTCCGCAGACGATGAGCACAACACCCGAAGTTCCGGCGACGACCCATTCATCGTTTACCTTTCGCACATCTTCGATATGAACACCTTCGCGGTTCGGTTTCTGAAAAATGATAACCGAATCTTTGGAATAGGTGTCGAAGATATCCTTGTCGCCGAATGGAAACGGCGGAATAACAACTCGGACACCAACTTGGAATCCCTTTTTCGTTTTGAATTTGAAGTCTTCGCCGGCGGCTAGCCGATAGAAGAATTCGCCCATCGGCGTGATCATTCCTTCTTGCTGGATGCTAATCGTCGGATACCCGAAGCGTGCCGTGAACTCCAACGGATAGATCCCGTTGCCGTTCACGATGCAGTTTAGATCCATGTACCCGACATATCCCTCCTCACGAAGTTTGCTCTCGAAACGCTTCAGCGTGAGGTTGAAAAGCTTATTGGGTTCGCTCCAGTACATAGAGGTCCCCATCTCCCCGGTCGAAGGTCCCAGATTCCCGGGGAAAAGCTTCTTGTGCTCGAAGTTTATGTTTATCGGAGTAATGAACTCTTTCCCGTTGAAAAACGCGCCGACGGCGACCTCTACTCCGGTTGCTCGCCGTTGAAGCTGGAAGACTTTGATCTGATTGGTCCAAACCCTTCCGTAGGCCTCGAGCACTTGAATGACATCTTTCCCGTCGTCTTCTTCGCCGACGAAAAGCAGCCGCTTGATGTTCTGCGCCTCGCCACTCGGCTTAATGACGTACCTGCCCGGATTTTCCTGAACGTATCGAACTGCTTCCCCGAAGTCGGTGAACTCTTTATACGGAATGATGTTGATTCCGGCTTTTTTAAGCTCTTCCTGTCCGAAGGTCCGGTCGTCCTCCAAACGGTCTGTATAGGGGCTCCCGCCGACAACAAGTTTGCCCTTCTTCCTGAGCTCGTGAGCGCGCGTTCCTTGACCCAGAACATCATCAAACACAATGACGTCCGCCCATTCGACGTCGCTTTCCCAGTCACCCGACTTAGGCACGAACCCATCGGCGATATCTCGCTCTTCGTCGTTCTCAATAAAGTAGCGGACCTCATGGCCCTCTTTGAAAACTTGCCACGCAATGTCGCTAATCAGTCCGTCAATCGAGACAAAAAGAAACTGTTTCTTCTCCATGCCGCTCCAGTTGCGTTCCCCTATTGTCTTTGCCGCGCCGCTTTCCATATCGCAATGACAATAACCATCCTCGGCACCGCCTGAAAGCTGTTTCGTCAAACTCGGCCAAGAACTTGATGAGAGTCGCGAGTTCGCGGCTCACTGGATCAGATGATCCGCCGGGTCGTGCGGGTGCGGGAGATCGGTTCCGGTTCATCCCGGAAATCCAGAGAGGCCAAATAAAAAAGCCCCCGGCTTTCGCCAGAGGCTCCACTTCTTCCTCCCCCTCGTCCGTTCGACGAGGAAGAATCGGTCGGACGCTAAGCGCCGCCTTGGTAGAAGCTCCGGATGTTTATTGCGCCCGGATCCATTGTCACCGCCCCAACGACTGTTCCCATCTTTCGGAGGGCGTCAAGGTTCTCAGGCGAGAGAAGCTGTTGGGCGTCTTGTCCTTGCGGGGCGAACATCGAAAGCATTCCGCCAACGCTCTCGAGAGCCGTCGCAACTTCTCCGAAGTTCACATAGAGGTTTCCAACCGTCGAATCCTTCGCCAGGACCCGCTCGGCCGAGCTATTGACAAGCTCCTTCGAGAAACCTGTGCTCTTCCCCGAGACATTCGCGAGGGCACCTTTCATTTGACCGTCCGTCGAAGCAACAATCAAAAGATTCTTCGAAGAGGCGATAAACGCACCCATTCCCATCGGCGACTGTAACGAACGGATCGCGACACCGTTCTCGGAGGTCGACTTCCACTCCATACCAGGCATGCCGCTTGCAACCACCGGTCCGAGAAGCCCTTCGAGGGCCTGACCGAGTTTCCCCGGCTCTTTGGTCTCGGCGACGATAATAACTTCGGGAATCGGCAACATCGATTGTCCCGGCTGCGAGCTTTTCGCCGCGATTCCAAGCCGAGTGATACCGTTCAACGCGTCGAGTTGAGCCTTAAACGGAGCGGCCTGTTCGCCGGCAGCCGCAACCAGCTTTTCTTTCGCGTTCTGCAAAGTCTTCCCGTCGAGGCTCAAGAAGAACAAAGGCTTGCTTGGGAGCGCCGCCAAGATCTCTCCCGAAGGTGAGCTTGCCAGAGTCGCAAGAAGCTCTTTGTTCTGCGGGGAGCTCTCGTCATAGATCAGACGGATATCAGTATGAGGAGCCTCTTCCATCGACACCGCAATCGCGAGTGCCTTTACCGGAAGTGGTCCGGTCGCTTTCATTTTCGCCGCGAGCTCCGGATCGTTGAATTTATCAGCGAGCTGGGTGATCTTCTCAACGTCAATAAACGCCGTAGCAAATCGAGAACTACTACTCGGAAGCCCAACCGTAGCTGCTTGGAAGTTTGCACCCTGAAGCACATCCGGAACCGCCCCAGGAGCGGCAGCCAACAGTGATTCAACGAGCTTCTTTGAAGTGCCGATTACACCAAGTTTGTTATCCTTTTGAGCGAGATAGAACTCCTTCATCGGGTTCGACTTCGTTCCTCCGTCCGATGTGTCCTCAAGCCGGAGCGCCGTTCCACCCTGAATGGTCGCGTCTTCCGCTTTCAGTGAACCGCCCGCAGTTGCGACCTCTGACTTCACCTTTGAAACGAAGGTTCCAAGCGGGTAGCTCGGATCGGGCTTGAATACCGCACCAATTGCCGGCTTAGAATCTCCTTCCACCGGAGGGGCAACAAAGATAACCATCTCGGTCATCAACTTTTCAAATGTATTCTTGTCCTTGGGATCAAAACCAAGGCGTGCCAACATGTCGTTGATCGCCTTCGCTTCCGGATTAGAATCATTGATCATCTTCGTGAGCTGGCTCGAGCCGCCCCACGGCGAATTCTTATACTTTACGTACGCCGGATGTTTCACATCGGCGACGATGAATCCGACGGCGTTTTTTGGAACCAGCGAAAGCAGCGTTCCAGTGAACTCCGAGGCCTGCATTGGCTTTGCAGCGGCAGCAGCATTGCTCGCGGTCTGGCTGGAGCTTGACTGAGTTCCACTTGCTGGCGCATCGGCCTTCTTCTCTTCCTTCGAACAGGAGATGAACCCGCCCGAAAGCGTCAGTCCTGCGAAGAACATCGCGAGAGAAATTTTCCTGGATGAAAGCATGAAGCTAGATTTGGTGTTTCGCATGTTTCCTTTTTTAGTCGCGAAAGTTTCGACCCTTCCTTGAAGGCCGGAAGCATAGGGAAAGATTTCTTGCACTGCAAGAAGAAGCGCTATTTCCGCGCCCCATCGTGGCCTGCGACGAACGCAGCGGGAGACTCATACCAATACCGCATGTAGAGCAGCGCCAAATAATCATAGATCGCATGCGTTAATACTGGCACCCAAAGCGTTCCGGAGTAGCGGTAAAGGAGCCCAAAATAGGCGCCAATCACCGCATACAAACAGGCGATCAGAACAAAGTTTCCGACCGATGGACCAAAATGAAGTACCGAAAAAAGGATACTCGCGATGATGATGCCGAGCTCAATCTGCAAAACACCTCTAAAAAACAGCTCCTCGCCGATCCCGGCAGAGCACGCGACGATGAAGCTGTCGGTGAACGTGAGCTGATCGGCGAGAGGCTTCACGACTCGTTCTTTAAATTCGAAACACGTTCGAAGCATCTTCACCCGATGGCTCAGAGGACCGAACAGGAGAAAATTGAGCGCAAACAACGGAAAGCAAGCCAGGACCCCCACGACGAGATGTTCGAGAGTGGGAGATGTCCATCCGAACACGCCTCGATACTTCGCCCAGACGAGATAAACGCAGGCAAGAGCGCCTTCGAGCAGGATGCTGAGGACAAGGATGTGCGCTCGCGAATAGCGCATCAGAGTTCTCCAGGAGGGCCAAACCATTTCGTTTTTACTGACAAACGACCTTAGCAGCTTCCGTTCGGCCTCGGAATATAGCTTCGGAGACCGCTGTCGCTGCATTTGAAAACGCCTCGATGAGTCCTCCCTCGAGTGAGAAATCAACCTCGGCTTCGACATCGCATGTCCGCGAGAACAATATTGCTCGTGACGAGTCGCTGACCTCCTCCACTTGAACGTTAATGGTCAGTTTCAACAGATCATCGATGACGAGGCGAAGGTCTTCATTCGTCTCGCCGTGGATTTGAACAGTGCTCTTCATCAGCCACAGAGAAGAACCAGCCGGAATATCTATCGCCCCGAGAAGCTGATGCTCACGGTAGGTCCATGCCTCGACACCCCGGCTTTGCTCCGGAAAACCTTTTCGAAAGCCGGACTGCAGTACTTGCTCTAGAGATTCAATCGAATACGGAAGCGCATTTGGATATCCGTATGAATCTGCGAGCTGCTGCCCCAACATTGCGGGAATCTCACCAGCGATTTTCGGACGCAGCTCAGTGATGAGTTGTGGATCGATTTCCGCGACCATTGAACTCGCATCGTCTGGAATCATTGGTGTCGACTCAGCTCGGAGTCGTGCAGCAGCGAAGCCTCGCCGCCTTGGGCCAAAAAACGAGCGCTTCGTCTGCCACTGCGAAAGTGCCTCTTCTATTCCTGCGCGCACGGTTTTGTGGAAACGGTAGCCGACCGTCGGGCCGTAGGCGAATTTCCGGTAATCCGTTTCATTGAGGTTCACCGAAAACGCTTCGTCGGGCTCGCCTCGAGTATTGATCAACATTTTCAAATCGCCGCTCACATCGAGCGACCGGAACAGGAATAAATCAAAGGCATTAACTCTGGGCGATGCTAGACTCACCCGACAGACCGGCGGGAACCCGAACGACGCTTCGAGCGCGGCTACGGAATCCTCGGGCGCGAGAAGGACCGAAAAGCCTCGCTCGGTAAATATTTCCGCCGCAATCTCGACCGCCGCCCGTTCCGGCCCTCTCGGGAGGAATAAAGAGGTGAGCGGAATAAACCCAAACACGTATTGGTGTCCGAGAGTGCGATCCGGTGATTCCTCATCTCCTGAGACCAGAATAAGGTTCGGACGGAGCCCCAGCTCCTTCATGGCCGAGGGAGATTTTCCAAGGGCACCCGACGCATCCGAGCTCAGCTCTGAGAAAAATTCAGGAAGGGCCGTTCGAAAACAGCCGGTCAACCCTCCCGCGACTACACCTGCGGCAACGATTACGCCAGTTAACCCCTTAATACGCTTGCCTATTCTCAATATCTGGCTCAAAATCATCTTTGGGAATCCTAAGGAATCCGGCGAGGCCGAGTAGACTCACCGGGGAGAATTCTGCACCCAGCCTACTCGCGGCACCTTTTCGCGTCTAACTTCCTGTGCCCTGGGCAACGTATTCGCCCATAACAGAAAAAGGGAGTTAGCACCTTTTCCGAATTGCATCCTATGGCGACGTCCGCGATCGATAAATCGGCATTAAAAAATCTGGAGATCCCGGCTGATGCGCCCGTGCCGAACGGCCGCGCCTGGGGGCCGCTCGTCCTCGAAGAAAAATTTCCGGAGGCGCTTCCCCTTATCGAGCTCGACATGGCGGACGAACATCCGAGTAAACCGACCGACGAGCTGTTTCTAGAAAAGATTTGGTGGGTGCGCGGGCAACTCGCGACCGAAGGTATGCCGCTCGCAGCGCTCACCACGCCGCTCTCGGGAATTTTTGAGGGTCTCAAAAATATTCCCCGCCTAAATTCCATCGCCTGCTCGAGCTATTTCCTTCTCGCCCGCCAACTCGCGGAGAAAAAGCAAACACGTCTTGCGGTGCTGTTCTACGAGCATGCGCTCGAATTCGCGAGCAGCCTCTCGCTGAAGGACAGAACGTCACTTCGTTCTCTCGCTGCGGGGGTTTACCGGGACGAGTTGGCGCGTGCAGAGAGTAAACGGGAATCGGCTGATTATCTCGCGAAACTAAAGTCGAGAGCCGCGGAGCTCGAGCGTGTGGAGAAGCCGAAGCCGGAGATTGACCGGAAGGCAAGTTCCTCCAGTGACGATCAAAAACCGACACTCTCAATCTCTGCCAAATCAATACGCTCGGCGGAATTCTCTCAGAAGAGCATCCGCGATGAAGACGAGCTTCGCACGATTTCCGACGTCGTGAAGAAACCCTCATCACCGAGTCAGGTGAAAGGTTTTGTGCTCGGTGTTGCCTGTGTCGTACTTCTGCTCGCAGCTTGGGATTTCGGATTTAAAGATAGGCAGAGCCAGCCGATCATCGTGGCATCGAGCTCGTCGCCGGAATCTGAGAAACCGGTCAGCACTCCTTCTCCGACAGCGACTCCAATGCCAGCACCCAACGCCCAACCGATCTCAAACAACTCCGGTAGCGAGTTCAAAGAAGTGATCGAAAAGGCGAAGGCTATCGACGCAAAGTTTGACGACCTGGGCGAGCGCTTGAAGAACGTGACCTTCAAAGGAATCGACAAACAGAAGTCGATTGAAGAATTGGTGAAAGATCCGGAGGTTGATCAGGCGGCACTGAAAAGCAAGGAGGCGACCGCAGCCCCAAAGGCGTCGGCAAGTCCGACTCCCGGCGATGACGCCCTCGCTTCACTGGACGGAACGAAAACCAATCCACAGATCGATCCTGGAAAAGTTCCGATGCTCGATCCGAATAAGCTCGGTTCTGCCCCGCCGATCGAGATTGCGGTACCAACCGGAGCGAAAGGCACCGAGCCTATTGAAGCACGAGATCGAAATCGCGACAGTATCCAGCCCAGCCTCCCGCAATTTGGCGGTCCACCCGATCCGAAAGGTCGAGGAATGGACGGCGGTCCTGTTCGCTCGTATCCCGTAGAACGACTCTCAGAGGCCGAAGTATACCGGACGATTACCGAGACAAACGTCCTATCCGCCCCGTCACTTCTGGCTCAAACCGTAACGAGACTTCCGTCCGAAACCTCGGTCCAAGTCGTCTCACGCGTCGGCCAATGGCTCGAGCTTCGCTCTGTGGGAGGAAAGCGCGGTTTCATTTATGCCCAGGATGCCGTGCCGTCGAGAGATAGGCCTTAGAGCATCGGCCGAGGCCGGCTGAATCCGCCGGTTTGTAGTTCAAGAACAACGAAAGAATTAAATACCAGACAAAAAAAAAGAGGCGGGTTAACCCGCCTCTTTCGCCATTCACGGTCTGCCAAATCTTATGAGATCTCGCGAACCAGCGAACGATTTACAGAAAGCTTACAGAACTGCTTCCTTGAGCGCCTTGCTCGGAGTCAACCGAACTCGCTTACGCGCCGAGATGTGGATCAACTCTCCCGTTGCAGGATTGCGGCCCATTCTCGCCTTCGAGTGACGGACTTGAATCTTTCCGAGTCCTGGAAGCGGAATCTTGTATCCCTTCTTCAGGCCTGCTTGCAGCATTCCGACGAAGCTTTCATACACCGTCTTTGCTGTCTTGCGGCTGTCGAATTCGCAAGAGGCGCGGAGTACTTCGAGAAACTCAGCCTGTGTGTACTGAACTCCGTTCTTCGGCTTAATGAGCTTCCCACCCTTCGGGGCAGCCTTGTTTGCCATAGCAGTTTTTCCTTCTTTACGAGCAGTGTTTTGTTTTCTCATGTTTAATCCCGAATCCAGCTTTGGGACCCCCTCGACTCTCGGGAGACCGCATTATTGGCCCTTTTTAAGCCTATCCAAGGGGTCTAAAGCAAGCATTTTGTTGAGCGATTGTCCAAAAAACGGCAGGAAAACGGCTTTTTGCTGCATCCTGCACGCTGTGGATCGAGAAGCTTCGTCTATGCAAGGAGCGTTGCCTGCCCTTCTTTTTCAATGAATTCCTCATGTAAGACTCGAACCGCAAGCTCGGCATACTTCGAGTCAATGGCCACGGAGATTTTTATCTCAGACGTCGTGATCATCTCAACGTTTATGCCTTCACGACCCAACACTTCGAAAGTTCGCGCAGCGATTCCAGCGTGCGTTCGCATACCCTCTCCCACCACGGAAAGCTTAGCGACACTTTTGTCGAGCTCGACTGAAGCATCAGCCAGCTCATCAGCGACGAGCTTTCGGAGTGCATCGTAGGCACCACCCGAATTTTCCTGAGGGACGGTCAAGCTGATAGAGGCTTTCCCGTTCGCTCCTTCATTCTGTACGATCATGTCGACCACAACTTCTGCTTCCGCCAATACACGGAAGATTCTCGCCGCAGTACCAGGTCGATCGGGAACGTTTCTCAACGTGAGCTTAACCTGATCCGTCCTGCAGGTGATCCCAGAAACAACTGCATCTTCCATACCCTTATACCTCTCGACAATTTCTGTTCCTTCCGCCTCCGAGAAGCTGGTTAGCACCACCAGAGGAACTTTAAATTTATGCGCAAGACTGACACTTCGGGCTTGCAACACTTTTGCGCCACTGCTCGCGAGCTCCAACATCTCCTCATATGTCACGCGAGAGAGCTTACGCGCCTTCTTACAAATATTTGGAAGTGCTGTGTAGACGCCGTCGATGTCCGTGAGAATTTCACAGCGGCAAGAGTGGAGCGCCGCCGCTACGGCTACTGCCGTGGTATCGGAACCGCCTCGGCCGAGCGTCGTGTACCCGGACTCCGAGTCGACTCCCTGGAATCCGGCAATAACCGGCACGATTCCACGTCGAAGCAAATCGTCAATCACGCGTGTGTCAATTTGCGAGATTAAGTTCTGACCAAAAGCTTCCTCAGTCCGAAGCGGTATCTGAAACGCCAACAATGAGCGAGCTTTCACCCCCTCTCGCTCAAGCGCACTCGCCGTGAGCGCACAACTGACCTGCTCACCGGCCGCGAGAAGTTGATGATATTCCCGCTCAAAGCTCGCCTGGCCTGAGACCATCCGATAGAGCTCAATGAGACGATCTGTCTCACCGCTCATCGCGGATACAACGACCACGACTTTGTCGCCGGTTGTTTTCATCCGGCGCACCACTCGCTTGGCGACGTTGCCTATCCGCTCCGCTGAGCCGACTGAAGTTCCACCGAACTTCATCACAACTACTTCACCTGTTCCGGGAACTCCCATCTCTCCTCCTTTGACGAAAACCCGTGATTCCTTCCATAGGATCAAATACTTCCGTGCTCGGCGCTTCGGCAAAGACGGAGCCTAACTAGGCCAGCACCGCGTATGGCGGCTGAGAGCACGGCTTCAACAAGAACGCAGATGCGCTCCAAAATAAGACGTAAGGCCCTCGTTGAATTTTCAAATCGCATCACTCACTCCGAGAAAAATTTTTCTGCGAGAGCTGCTCTGCGAACTGGGTCAGCATGCCGCTGCCCGAATCTGTGTGCGCCGAAAAATGGATACGCCTGTTGGTGTCTGAGGCAGATCCTCCGTTCGGCTCGACGAAATTCAGGACTACCTGAATATCGAGCTTTTTGACAACCTCCTCTGAACGCTCGGGCCATTCGATGAGAACAACCCCGGCCTCGTCCAGACATTCTCTGAGGTCTTCCGGAAACTCGGATGTGCCCAAACGATAAAGGTCCCAATGCGATATTCGGAGCTTGGGAAGCTCATACCGCTGCTCCAGCACATAAGAGGGACTAACCACTCGAAGCCCAGACGAGAGCGACTGGAGACACGCCCGGACAAATGAAGTCTTTCCGGCACCCAACGGTCCAAAAAATCCTACGGCAATCCTCTGAGGGAGAACGGCGCCGAAGAGTGCTGCAGCCGCGGCGGTCTCGGCCTCGGAACCCACCGAGAGAGTGAAAGTCGTTTTACCGTTCACGCGCTCACCATCCCCGGTTTGAAACCAGAAGCGGATGGGGAGGAAGCACCTGCCGAAGCATCCCCCCCGGAAGTATCGTGGGCGGGGAAGACGTAGAAATACCGAGAAGTCCGGAGGCGAGAGCCGGTATCCAATCCGCAATTTCGTGGGCGAGCGCCCCGACCCCGTGGCCCATGAGACCGCGACTAAACACCTGACCTGCCTCTCCGTGAAGGTAGACTCCCAACTCTGCCGCTTCGCGAGCACCGATTCCCTGAGCGATAAATCCGGCGATCACTCCCGAGAGCACGTCTCCGGACCCTCCCGTTGCAAGAGCCGCGTGGGCGTGGGGCGAAACGGAAATTCCGGCCCCTCCCCCGGCAAGCAGGGTAAATGCCCCTTTTAATACGGCAACACCATGGTAGGTGTCGGCCAGTTGCCGCACCGAGGCAAACCGAACAGCCTCTATCTCAGAAGCACTTTTTCCGAGCATACGGCCCGCCTCTCCCGGATGTGGTGTCAGCACCACCGAAGAGGGAAGCAGTCGGCCGAGATCCTGCCCCCGACGCTTCGACAACAGATTCAACGCGTCGGCATCCACGACCGAGCACAAACTGTTTTTCCGCACGGCCTCGAGACAGCTGAGAAAATACTGTTCCGCAAGTTCGCTTGTGCCTAACCCCGGTCCGAGAACGATTGAATCTTTTCCATCGAGAAATCCGGCAATCGCGCGTTCGAGCTTTTCACCCTTCGCCGATCCGGGGATGACCTCAAACATCACTTCCGGCAGAGACGCATCGATGAACGGGATCGAAGCTTCCGGAATGATTGCGGTGACGAGACCCGCACCGGCTCGAAGCGCCGCTTTTGCCGCAAGAACAACCGCGCCCGCTCGCCCGGGAAACCCCCCGAAAATCGCGACGTGGCCCCTCGTCCCTTTGTGAACATACGAGGAACCACGAATTTTGTGGAGATATTGTCCGACGGTGTTCACCTCGAGAAGAGTTACGGAGTTTCCATCAGGCGTCGATTGACCCAGACTCACACCGATGTCCGCGAGGACAACTCGCCCGACATATTCTCTTCCCGGAGGAAGGACAAAGCAGGGCTTAAGCGCTTGAAGCGTGACCGTAACGTCCGCCCGCACCGCTTCCGAAATCACTGCGCCCGTATCGGCAGAGACACCGCTCGGAACATCTATCGAGAGGATTCGAGCGCGAGTTTTCGCGGTGGCATTGATGCTGCGCACAAGTCCGGCATGCGCTGCGTTCATTTCCCGGGAGTATCCGGTTCCAAAAAGCGCATCGATGATTAGTCCAGCACCGGAGAGCAGTGCATCATCGTTTTCGCCAGAGCTCTCCGTCCGGCCGGACGAGCTTCTCCATGCACGGCAAGCCGAAAGCGCATCACCTCGGAGCTCCGATTCAGGAACCGCGGCAAGCACCACCACCGAGTATCCTCTTTCGAGCAACGCGCGAGCTGCAACGAACCCATCGCCGCCGTTGTTCCCTCCACCGGTTACAACCACTATTCCACGTTGAAGAATCTCCTCGGGAAACTCGAGAACAGCGGCGGCAATAGTTCGACCGGCGACTTCGAGCACTGCACGAGAATCAACCCCTACCGAATTGAAAGTGAAGGCATCTCGCGCTTTCATTTCTCCGGCGGTAAGGATGCTGGTCGCCATAGCGTTATTGCGAGAGATCCTTCCGAACTTGGCTTGCCAGCGCTTCGGCAACCGCGCGGCAGAGTACGTCGTCGGAGCTTTCAACCATGACTCTCGCCTTCGATTCAGTGCCGGAATACCGGAGTAAAACTCGGCCTTTGTCGGCGAGTTGCTTTTCGGCCTCTCCGATCGCTTTCGAGAGCGCAGGCAACTCGGCGAACGGCCGTTTCTCCTTCACCGGTACGTTGATCAGTACCTGAGGATAACGCGTGATGAGTCCTTGAAACTGAGAGAGCTTTTTCTTCGACTTCAGCATGGTACACAGAACCAACAGTGATGAAAGGATTCCATCGCCGGTGGTATTGTGATCCAATGAAATCATATGGCCAGACTGCTCACCGCCTAAATTGACATCGCGGGCAAGCATCTCGGCGATAACGTAACGATCTCCAACGTCAGATCGATAAAGCTCCAGTCCGCGCTGTTTCAATGCGACCTCGAGACCGAAATTCGTCATGACGGTTCCGACAACCCCGTTTCCACGCAATTGCCCTCGTTCCTGCATGTCGAACGCACAGATGGCAAGCACGTCGTCTCCGTCGAGAAAATTCCCCTTCTCATCGCAGAGGATGACGCGGTCGGCATCGCCGTCGTAGGCGATTCCGCAATCGGCTCCGTGCTCAAGCACGAGCTTGGCGATCCTCTCAGGATAGAGGCTGCCACAATTTTCATTGATATTTTTGCCGCTCGGTTTATCACCGACTTGAATGAGCTGAGCACCCAGCTCGGTGAAGACCATAGGAGCGACCTTGTATGCCGCTCCGTTCGCCGTATCCAGCACGATCTTCAACCCATCAAGCTTGCACTCTCGTTCGATACAGCTCTTCAGGAAGACCGTATAGCGCCCGGCTGCATCGTCTATCCGAAATGCCTTTCCAATCTTATCAGGCGCAGCCCGAAGTCCATCGAGCTCGCCGGGTTGCATCAGCCGCTCGATTTCATCCTCAACCTCGTCGCTAAGCTTGAACCCATCCGCCCCAAAGAACTTAATTCCGTTGTCTTCATACGAGTTATGCGAAGCGGAAATGACAACCCCGGCGTCGGCGCGCATGCTCCGTGTCATAAACGCGATGCCCGGTGTCGGCAGTGGGCCAACGAGAAGCACGTCGACGCCCATCGAAGAAATACCGCTCTCCAGCGCAGTTTCAAGCATGTATCCCGATAACCGCGTATCCTTTCCAATAAGCACTCGGTGCCGCCCTTCCGATCTTCGGAAAATTTGAGCGGCGGCTCTTCCCAGCCGGAGGACCGTCTCGGAGTCCATCGGAGAAGCATTGGCAACACCCCGAATTCCGTCAGTCCCAAACAATCGGCTTAGCCTTTCAGACATAAATACTTCCTTAGTTTACATTTTTCCGGCCCGCCTCGGCATTCCGGAAGAGCCTATTTTATTGGCCCCGCTGTTTCATGAGCTGCACAGTAACATAATCCGGGTCAGTACTCAGAATACTGACGCCAGGCGGCAGGTTCCCGCGCAACCGTACTTGGAACCGCCCTTCGGAAAGAGCCCGCGCGTCGGCTCTCAGCTCGAGGGTTCCGGGCGAAATTTGTGCCAACAGCTCCGGAGGCCCAGCGAGGTTGAGCCGGACTTTCGAGGGTTCGACTGTACCGGCAAAGCCCTTCGCCGCGAGGAGTTTCACTCCGACTTTCTCGAAAGTACTCTGTCCGGCAATCGGCTCGATAATCACATGCACTCGAACACTGCTCGCCGCGAAGCGCACGTTTGCCTTCGTCTTCGCTAAGGGAACTTCGAACTCCCTCGATTCGGCAAGATCGGTAATATTGATCTTCTCTGCTCGAACTTCGACAAGCGATGCCACAGCCTGCTCCGCGCCTGAAACTCGCACCGTTGGAGGGCTGATCCTCGTCTCACTCACCACAAATCCTGGCTTCGGACGTCCGAAGTCTTCTGAAACAACAGGAATTTCCTTGCTCACGATCGGTTCGAACTCGATATTTAGGTCGTTCGGCGACACACTCACTACCTGAACACCGACGGGCAGCCAAAGCTGCCGAAGGTCCAGATTCGGTCTCAAGAACAGCGGTCGTTCGGCGGGATAGTCTACAGTGAGATGGTACGGGGTATTTCGCAGCTGTTCAATGAGCGGTCGAGGCCCTTTTACGTCGATGCGTAGCGGCACTCCGTTATCGACGAGCTCAGGGCTGACAATCATCAGATCCCCCGGAACATTGATGACCTCAAGAGTCACAGCTAACCCGGCGGTTACCGAGTTGTCGGGGCTATAAAAGTAAACCTCGAGCAACACCGCCATGAGCAGTGAAAGTATTTTGAGATTCAGGTTTTCCCATTTCTGACCTTTCACGACTCCTGTGTAAGCTCCGCAGCATTTCCGCCTAACTCGGGTTGCTGTTTCCTTTTCTTCCCCCGGGGCCTTCCCCGGAACACGGCAAGTCGCTGGAGCAGCGTGTAGAGGCTCTTCTCATCGAGGTCCTTTGAGATTCTTCCCTCGCGAATCAGCGAAATTCCGCCGGTCTCTTCTGAGATGACGACGACGAGCGCATCGCTTCTTTCCGATAGGCCGATAGCGGCTCGATGCCGAGTTCCATAGGAGGAGCTGATGGTGCGGCTGAACGTCAGAGGAAGCACAGCGCCGGCAGCTACAATTCGATCTCGGTCGATGATGACAGCTCCGTCGTGCAGCGGGGACGTCGGGAGAAAAATGCTAATCAGCAGCTGATGGCTGACACGAGAGTCGACTTGAATTGCAGGCTCAATATAGTCTTCGAGTCCAACATCTCGACGAATCACGATGAGCCCACCGATCCGCCTGCTGGAGAGGGTCGCCGCAGCATGCGCTACCTCTTTGATTGTTTCCTCGAGCGCCCGTGGAGCTTCGCCACCGAAGCCGGGAACAAGCCCCACCTTAATCAGCGCGCGCCGAAGGTCTTCTTGAAACAGGACCACGATGACCAGAATGACGGAGCCAAGGAAGTTTCCTAGGATCCAATTCAAGGTGGCAAGGTGAAGAACACGCGACGCGAGATAGACAAGAACAACGATGCCAAGACCGAGCAACATCGGTTCGGCACGAGTCCCCCTAACCAAGAGGAGAATTCTGTATATCAAGAAGAAAACGAGAGAGATGTCGAGTATACGACTAAGGACATTCCAATCAAAAAATTGCCAAAAGAAATCCATCTCTCTTTTCAGGCACCATCGGTAAGCGAGAAACTAAATTGAGGCCTCGCGTGCCGCACGAGATATCGCACGTTCGTGCGCTATCTCGTGGTCGCGGCACTAATTCACCGCATTGGCCGTTTGCCGGTTTTCCTTCTCTTCCTTGGTTCCTCTCAGCTTTTCAACCGGGACATGTTCTCCGAGGATCTTGTGAACTTGTTCCGAATCGAGCGTCTCTTCGCGAAGCAGCTCGAGCGCTAATCCTTCAAGTCCCGATCGATATTCTCGGAGGAGATTTCTTGCACGCTCAAGTTCGGTTTCGATGAGGTGACGAATCTCTTCGTCGATGAGAAATGCTGTGCTCTCGGAGTAGTCTCGTTGATGACCAAGCTCCCGGCCCAAAAAGACCGCTTCATCCTTTCGCCCGTAGGCCAACGGTCCCAGCTTTTCGCTCATTCCCCATTCACAAACCATGCGGCGTGCGAGCCGAGTAGCTTGCATGATGTCAGAGCTCGCCCCGGTCGAAATCTCGGAGAAGACCATTTCCTCTGCAGCTCGGCCGCCGAACATGATGCAGATTCGGTCCAAACAATATTCCTTCGACTGGGTATGCCGTTCATCCTCAGGGAGCTGCTGCACGAGTCCAAGAGCCACACCCCGCGGAACGATAGTCACTTTGTGAATTGGGTCCGCCGTCGGAAGCAGCTTCGTCAAGATCGCGTGACCGGCCTCATGGTAGGCGGTGGTTTGCTTATCTCGCTCTGAAAGCACCATTGAGCGTCGCTCGGTGCCCATCAAAATCTTATCCTTCGCGTACTCGAAGTGGTGCATATTCACCTTCTCGGCGTCTTTCAGCGCCGCATACAAGGCCGCCTCATTCACCAAGTTCGATAAATCTGCTCCGGAAAAACCCGGAGTTCCCCGCGCGAGCTTCTCAATCACGACATCGTTACCAAGCTGAATCTTCTTTGTATGAACTCGAAGAATTCCTTCACGTCCGCGAATGTCCGGGAGAGGGACGACAACCGTTCGGTCGAAACGCCCTGGCCGGAGCAAAGCCGGATCTAGAACATCGGGACGGTTTGTCGCCGCAATCAAGATAACGCCTTCGTTCGGTTCGAAGCCGTCCATCTCGACGAGAAGTTGGTTCAGAGTCTGCTCTCGTTCGTCATGTCCCCCACCGAGCCCAGCGCCACGATGACGGCCGACGGCATCGATTTCGTCGATGAAGATGATGCATGGGGCGTTTTTCTTGCCGCGCATGAACAAATCACGAACTCTCGAAGCGCCGACCCCCACGAACATTTCTACGAAGTCCGATCCCGAAATGCTGAAAAACGGCACGCCGGCTTCTCCGGCAATCGCACGGGCGAGAAGAGTTTTCCCGGTTCCTGGGCTACCGACGAGCAGCACCCCCTTGGGAATTCGCCCTCCGAGCTTTGTGAACTTCTTCGGATCCTTCAGGAATTGAACGATGGCCTCGAGCTCTCCCTTCGACTCATCGATACCCGCGACGTCGTCAAAGGTGACTTTACTCGGCCCCTCTTCGAGAAGGCGCGCACGGCTCTTCCCAAAGCTAAGCGCCTTTCCACCACCAACCTGAATTTGACGCATGAAGAAGATCCAAACGCCGATGAGAAGCAGCATCGGGAACCAATTTGCGAGCAGGAGAAAATACCAGCTTTCTTCATCCTTCGGCTTCGCGTCGAACTTGATTTTCGACGCGCGAAGGTCCTTCACCAAATCCATGTCATTCGGCGGAAGATGAGTGAGAAATTTGCCGGAACGCCCGGAGCCAAAGCCTTCCTTAAACTGCCCGGTGATTTCTTCATCCTTGATCAGAACTTCGGAGATTTTCTCCTCGGCTACGGCCTGACGGAAATCGGAATAGGGAATTTCATTGGGGCGTTGTTCTTGCTTTCCAAAAACGTTGTAGAAAAGCACCACAACGATAATCAGAAAAACCCAGAGAGCTGCATTTCGGGATACTTGATTCAACGGGAAATCCTTATTTTTTCGAAATAATTTACGTTTTTTGACTATAAAAACGGGATCAGCAAGTGTCAATTAGACGGAGTGCTGTATTTTGACGAAGTCGAGCTGAATCCGCCGCGAGATCTGGAAGCCTAATCCCGACCAACGAAGCCGCACGCGACCTTCCGATAAATCCAATCCGTCAAAAGGTTCACTACACAGATATAATAGACGCAGGTTGGCCGCCCAGGTCTTCAATCGAATAATCCGAATTCAACACCTTTGGTCGGGTGAATTATTGCTGAGTATCCGAAGCCGAGCTCGATCTTTTTCGGCCCGTCCAAACACTCCTCGAGAACTCGACCCAAAACGCCGCGATACGCATGATACCCGACCCTGAAACCATCTTCACCAAACACTTCTTCCGCTTTCACGGCGAGAATCCGCCATTGGAGTGATGGCGGAACCGCGCGAAGCTGAGCAAGAGGGATCGGATACGCCAACGTCTCGGCCACTCCTCTCGCGTGATTCCAAAGGAACTCATCGTCGTTTCCGAATCGCTCGGCAAACAGGAAAAGGTCTTCCACCACGTTTGGATTGTATTCCGCTTCGAGCACCGGCAACAGCTCTAGACGGATTCGATTTCTCGTTCTCGCCGTATCAAGATTCGAGCCATCCAACACCGCACTGAGCCGTTCAGCTTTCACGTAGTCTTTGATCTTCTTTTTTGAGACGCGAAGAAATGGCCGAGCAATGTTTTGCCGGACGTCAAACTCCGAAATCGCCCTCCCCGAAGTCAGCGCCCGACCGCTAAGGAGGCGAAAAAGCACCGTTTCCGCCTGATCATTTTGATGGTGAGCCGTAAGCGTGAGCCATGATCCCGTTTCACGGCGCACCGTATCAAAGTAGCTGTAGCGGATACGCCTTCCCCAAGCCTCGACATTCTCTCCTGGGTCTCGTGGTCCCGCTTGGAACAGCTTGAATTCGGCTCCGTAGTCCTTGGCGAGCTGCCGAACGATCTCCGCCTCAGAGGCGCTCTCTGCGCGGAGTCCGTGGTCGACGTGAGCGACGATTATCTTCACACCGAGCTTTCGGGCGAGCCCATGAAGAACATGGAGGAGCGCATGCGAATCCTCACCGCCGGAGACCCCGACGACGAGAGATTTCTCGGAGGAACTCGAGTTTGCGGGCGGCACCAGCTTGCCGGCCTCGCGGAGACAAGTTTCCACCGCAAAACGCAGTTCCTTCTCAGTTTTCGTATGGAAAGACTGTGCCATCAATTTTCAGCCTATCGCGCTTTTCGCATAAGAAAAAGCCGCCACGAAAAACCGGGGGATTTCCTTTTTTACAGAATTCGCTAAAAGTTGCCGTTCTCCGAGAGGTGATTGTGAGATTTTCGAAGACTAAAACTTGTTTCATTCTGTGGCTCTTCGCTGCCGCTCTTCCGGCCGGCGCCGAGAATACGACTTTCCGTTCGCGATTGAATTTCAAGCTCTGCCCAGAATACATCCTTGGCGGCGTGACGCTCGAATATAAATATCGTGTTGGAGCCGATCCCAATTTCATCGCGCTTGCTGGACAGAACCAACAAATAAATTCCGGAAACCAGACCGGCTCGGTCGACGTGACGCTCCCAAGCACATTCGGTCAGACGCCGCTTGCCGTCGCTGCATTTTGCCGAAATAGCTTTGGCCTCGGCCCGGCGTCCGCCGAGCGTCTTGTGTCGAACTGCGATGCTGCGAAGTTTCGCGACTCAGACGGAGACGGTCTCACCGATAGTCAAGAAGATATTAACTGCAACGACAAATTTGACCCGGGCGAACCCTCGAATCTCTGGGCGAGAGATACCGATGGAGACGGACGGAACGACATCAATGAAGCGCTCGAAGGCACCAGTCCGGTAAATGCCGGAAGCAGTCTCCGCCCGTGGATCTACGCGGGAGATAAGTTTGATCCGGATGGGAACGGAAACTCAAACGCGGCGACGTGGCGGCCTTCAAACGGAAATTGGTTCATTCGCGATCTTGTCACTCTC
Organism: uncultured Bdellovibrionales bacterium; assembly: GCA_964509425.1. GTDB lineage: Bacteria > Bdellovibrionota_C > UBA2361 > SZUA-149 > CAZDWZ01 > CAZDWZ01. The sequence continues at coordinate 236,264 of CAZDWZ010000001.1, forward strand.
GGAAACAACATCGCATTCCAGTTCGGGTTAAATGGGGATATTCCATTCTTCTACAACTATCGAGTTGAAAATCCGGCTCCTCCAGTCGCGGGTATGAGGTTCTCCGACGTGGGTGTAATCCGGCGCATCGGCTTTGATTACGTCTGGCTCTTTCACGGTCGTGGATTCGAGCAGTCAAACGGCACGTTCAAGACGTCACTCGCATTCGGCTCCTATGGTGACTACATCATCCTCGGTCCGTGGGAAAAACCAGGGGTAACAAATCCTGCGGTCGCACACGTCTACAACGGGGTTTGGTATTTTTACATCCTGAAGAGCAACGGATCCGTCGATGGTATCGTGTGGGGAGGAAACGGCGATCTCCCGAAGCCGGCTGATTACGACGGCGACGGAATTTTCGATATCGCGGTTTATCGGCCCTCGGAACAGAAGACCTATATCATCCGCTCTACGAACGGCTTGGGTATGGTTCATAAGTTCGGAACCGGCACGGCGGATTCGAGAGTGGTTGGAAACTACACAAACGACAATGTCCATGACATCGCGTTCTGGGAACCCATCACCGCACTGTTTACAGTGATGAAGAGCGATAACGGCTTCGACGACGTTCAGGCCGCAAACCAGAATCCTGCGTACTACCTGCAGATGAATCTCGGTGCATATGAAGCGACGCTGCCGCTCAATTGGCAGTTCCGCGGAGGAAAGCAGTGGTTCTCAGTCGTTGATCACACAACTGGAGTCAGGCAACTACGAGATCCGAGAAATCCCGGAACTCCTGTCGAGTCGCTTCAGTGGGGATTGCCGGGCGACGCTCAGGGTTGAGGACGAGCGACAACTGAATGTTGGCGTGAGAGTCCGGCTCGAGTGAGCCGGACTTTGGCACTGAACTTTTACTTCTGCACTTACGGCACGCGCACCAGGATATTAAACTCATCGCTCCAGTAGTACGCGCTCGGACCGTCGACGATTTCCACGCGCCGCACGTTATTCGAGAACCATCCGAGCAGCCGCACGATGTCTTGAGGCAGGAACACGTGAAAGTGAATGGGATGGTCGGCCGCGGCAAGCTTCTCGGCATTCGTAAATGCTTCCTCATGCCGCTTCCCATCTACAAGAACGGAATATTCCAAATAGTGATCAAAATCTCTCTCGCGCGAGGGGCGGAGGTAGTCGAGGACCATGTGATAGAGCAGGGTCCGCATTCTCGGGCAATCAAATGTCGCCCTCTTGTCAGGAACAACGAGATACAGCAAACCGCCCGGCTTCAGCACCCTCATCCATTGTTCGAGTGCCCCGAGCGGGTTCTTCATGTGCTCGATCACATGAGCGGCAATCACAAAGTCGTATTTTGCGGACGGTACCGTCTCAAGCGTCTCGGCGTCATCGATAATATGCGGCTCCACGAGCGGAATATCGCCGAGCTCTGAATATTTCACCTTGAGCTCGGCCACCGTATGACGATCGAGATAGTCGATATCCATCTTTTCGTGTCGCACCATTGGGCGGTGCAAGGGGCCAATCTCGAGACCCTTTCCGGAAAGATACGCCACGAAATGTGCTCGCCAGTCCCGGTCTTCAACGAGCACGGGAATGCGATCAGCCGTGTCGGCCTGAGGAATGTATGAGACGGGGTACCATTCGGGTTTTTCTCGAATAACCGGAGCCTGAGGCTCCGGAGCCGGAGCTTCCGCCGCTCCGGCCTGCGCCGACTTTTCCGCTGCCGAGAGACCGACCAGCTTCACTGCGGAGCCGATCAGACCTCGTATCGCTGTTCGTGAAATAACTCGCTTTCCCGCCAAATCAAGTTCCGGAGTGTTCATGAGAATCTAGACTCGTCGTTGTATACGCCGAACTTAGCAAATCGGGGATAAAACTGGAATTAGGCGACTGAGCGGCAGCGCGTCGAGGAGAGAGCCAGTAGCGAAGCCAAAGAAGTGACAAGCCAGAAGTAGAAGACAGCGTATCTGCGAGGGAACGAAGAAAAAAAATGGTGATGGGTGGAGTCGAACCACCGACCCTGGAATTATGAGCTCCATGCTCTAGCCAACTGAGCTACATCACCAGAACGAAAAAGAAATATATCCCGGCAGGGGGGAAACGGATACCTGAAGCGGAGAAAAAACTCAATCTGTGATTTGAAAAGGCGTCAAACCGGGCTAATACCCCCTAATGCGAAGTCCAGCCGGAAGTCCTACGGGAAGACGCGTGAGGCGAGGTCGACCTTCCCTTCCGCAACGTGCCGGGCCTCCCGGGCTACCTGCAAAATCCGGCCTGATCGAAGCTCCAGACAACTGAGCTTGTTACCAAAAACAAGCCCTGTGTCGATGCCCACCTTATACGGCAAATGATGCACCACTTCCCGATGCGGGGTGTGTCCGAAGACCACGGTTTTCTTGAACGGATGAATGTTGTGAAGAAACTCGTCCCGAATCCAGAAGACGTCACCGTCATTCTGCGCGTCCAGATCTCGAAGCGGGTTCAGCCCCGCATGCACGCAAATGAAATCGTCGACGATGACTATACTTTCAAGCTCACGGAAAAACTTTCGGTGCTCCACAGGCAAGGCGTCGACCATCTCCTCGACCGAGGCGAAGACGCTGATTCCGTAGCTCTGAATCGTTTCGACGCCCCCGTTGTAAAGGAAAGCTTCACCGAGATTGCCGCCGAAGCCGAGAAAGTCGAGAAGCATGTCCTCGTGGTTCCCGCGAAGGAAGCGCGTTCCTGGAAATTTAGATTTGAAGTCGAGAAGGAGATCCACAACCGCACGAGAGTTGGGACCTCGATCGATGTAGTCGCCGAGAAAGATCACGGTATCATCAGCACCAAGACCCTCTTTCGTCGTGAGGTGCTTGAGCAAAACCTCGGGTTCGGACGGACATCCGTGAATGTCTCCGACTGTGTAAACCCTCGCGCCCTTCGCTGTACTAACACTTGAACAAGCCACAAGATTCCCTTAACACGAATTACCGCTCTCGCCGAGTGTGACATTAGTCCCAAGCACGAGTTATACCCTGTTCTATGTTCGGTAAGTCCTCTGCGCAACTCCGAATTTCCGGCAGGTTGATTAGGATGCATTCCTTTCCGCGAGCGTCTCAGGAGACTGCACGGCGGTCCAGGGCCCTTAAAAATTCATCGATTATTTGCTGCTCAATTTCCGCGCTGTCGAGAACACCAAGCTCCACTTGAGCGGAAGTTGCGACGGTATTTTTTTCCCCGCAGATGGGAAACAGCGAAAATGGAGACAACTCACAGGAAATATTTACCGAAAATCCGTGATTTGTCACACCTCGGTGAATCTTCAGCCCAACCGAGCAGATCTTTCGATGTGACCCGACGATCCAAACACCCGCCGGCTGCAGCTTCACCTCACACCTGACACCAGCCGCCGAGAGAGCTGAAGAGATTCCCTTGAGACCCCGGCTTACGAATTCTCTCACGCCGAATCCCCGCTCCCGGAGAGCGACAACCGGATACAGGACGAGCTGACCGGGGGCATGAAAGGTTACCGACCCGCCTCGATCGGCTCGCACGACCTCGACTCCCCTCGCCTCCCAATCCGCGGAATTTAGTTCACAGTGTTCGTCGTTGGTGCGTATTCCGAGGCTCAGCGTCGGCGGATGTTCGACCACAAGCAGCGTGTCTTCGGCTCGGCGCTCGAGCCGGGCCTGGATCAATTCCTCTTGTCGCTCCCTCGCCGCCTGAAAAGTCAACAATCCGCAGCGAAGGACGTTCATCTCTCGAGTTTCAAAGCGGCAAGAAACGCATCTTGAGAAATTTGGACGGAGCCGACCTGCTTCATTCGCTTCTTGCCCTCCTTTTGTTTCTCGAGCAGCTTTCGCTTTCTACTGATGTCACCACCGTAACACTTGGCAAGAACGTTCTTCCGAAGTGCCTTCACGGTGCTTCGAGCGATAACTCGGCTCCCGATAGAGGCCTGGATGGGGATCTCAAACATATGTCGGTCGATGAGATCCTTCATCTTTTCGACGATTCGCTGTCCGTAGTGAAATGCGAATTCGCGGTGGATAATCACACTCAGCGCATCCACCGGTTCTGCGTTTACTCGAATATCGAGCTTCACCAGATCGCTGTCTTGGTAGCCTTCAAAATCATAGTCAAAAGACGCATACCCTTTCGTAATACTCTTTAGTCGATCGTAAAAATCTATGACCACTTCATTCAAAGGAAGCAGATACTCCAGAACAACTCGGCTCGAAGAATGAAAATCAAGCGACTTTTGCTTTCCACGTTTCTCCTCGCAGAGCGTGAGCACAGCCCCCAAATATTCTTGCCGAGTGTGAATCGTCCCCAAGATCACCGGCTCGGAAATAGACGCGATGTCGCCGGCAGAGGGGAACTTAGCAGGGTTATCCACCTCGATGACCTCACCGGAATCAAGCTTCACACGGTAGACGACTGTCGGTGCCGTAGTGACGAGGTTGAGCTTGAACTCCCGCTCGAGCCGCTCCTGAACGATCTCCATGTGCAACAGTCCAAGATATCCGCAGCGAAATCCGAATCCGAGTGCGACGGAGGTCTCGGGTTCGAAGCTAAGAGCGGCGTCGTTAAGCTGCAGTTTCTCTAGTGCCTCCCGCAACGCGCCATAGTCATCCGCGTCACCGGGATAAAGGCCGCTGAACACGAACGGCTTCACCACCTGGAATCCGGGTAAGGCTTCGGAGGTTGGCTTGTACGCGTCCGTAATCGTGTCTCCGACCTTTGCATCAAGAATCTGCTTGATACTGGCCGAGAGATATCCGACCTCACCCGCCGAAAGCTGCTTCACCTTCGTTGGAAAAGGCGAGAAGACACCGAGCTCCAAAACTTCATAGACCGCCCCGGTCTGCATGAAGCGAATCTTGCTGCCCTTCTTCACCACCCCTTCCATCACTCGAATCTGAATGACAACTCCTTGATAGGGATCGAACCAACTATCAAAAAGCAGAGCTTTCAGTGGAGCATTCGCATCTCCTTTTGGAGCAGAGATTTTTTTAATCACCTGCTCAAGCAATTCCTTCACTCCGACGCCGGTCTTCCCGCTCACGGGCACGGCATCGGATGCGTCGAGGCCGATGATTTCTTCGATATCTCTCTTGGTGCTCTCGACATCAGCAGTCGGGAGATCAACTTTGTTCAGCACGGTAATCAGCTCAAGTCCGCCGTCGATGGCCGTGTACACGTGCGCAACAGTTTGTGCTTGAACGCTTTGGGCGGCATCGACGACAAGGAGCGCCCCTTCACATGCCGCGAGACTCCGCGAGACCTCATAGTGGAAATCCACGTGGCCTGGGGTGTCGATCAGATTAAATTGGTAGGTCAGTCCATCGTCTGCCTTATAGTACAGGCAAACAGATCGCGATTTGATGGTGATCCCACGTTCTCGCTCGATATCCATGTTATCGAGCATCTGGTCCACGCGTTCACGTGCACTCACCGCTTTGGTGATATCCAGTATCCGATCGGCGAGCGTCGACTTTCCGTGATCGATGTGCGCAATAATTGAGAAATTTCTAATCCGGTCCTGACTCACGAGTTCCTAAACAACATAGTACGATCTTATTTTGATAAATAGCTTTCAATCGTGAGCCTGAGTCCCCGCTCGAAGTCGGTGCCCGGCTTCCAACCAAGCTCCTGTTGAAGCTTCGTCGAGTCGATAACACTTCGCCGCTGCTCACCGGGAAGTGTCGGACCATTCGTGAAGCTGACCGCTTCACCGCTGTTCAGCTCACTCCAAACAGTCTTCACTACTCGAGCGACGTCGTTAACGGACGTCTCCTGACCGCGGCCCACGTTGTAGAGCAGAAACTCTCCTGGCTTCACCCGGTTTGCAGCAAGAATATTTGCTGAGACGACGTCTCCCACGAATATAAAGTCCCTCGTTTGCCCACCATCGCCGTTGATCTTCAGCATTTCGCGTTGGAGAAGGCGTTCCGTGAAAACGGCAACAACTCCGGCCTCACCCTTCGGGTTCTGTCGAGGACCGTAGACGTTCGCGAAACGAAGGGAAACCGCTCCGATGTTATGCGCATGCGCATAGTGCTCAAGATACAATTCTGCCGCCCGTTTACTTACGCCGTATTGACTCTCGGGGCGTGTCCGGTGGGATTCGTCCGCAGGAAACTTTTCTTGCTCGCCGTATATGGCGCCGCCAGTGGACGCGAACATGAAGCGAGAGACTTTCGCTTCTCGCGCGGCATCGAGCAACCGAACGGTTCCCAACACATTCGTGTGAGCATCAAAACAAGGATCCGCGACGCTTTTTCTCACATTCACCTGAGCAGCAAGGTGAAAAACCGCCTCCGGGCGGAACTCGAGAATGCCCTTTGCTGCCTCGGTGCTCGCCACATCCGCGATCAGCACTTGGCAGCTCTTCCCGGAGCCGAGTTCAATCAACTTCTGATTTTCTTTCTTTCCGGTCGAAAGGTCGTCAATCACTAAAACGTCGGCGCCCTGTTTGAGCAGCGTCTCGGCCAGATGCGATCCGATGAAACCCAAGCCACCGGTAACTACTGCACGGCGAAATCCAAGTTGTGACATTATCCAGTTCTCCCCAGACGTTCTCGAAATTCCGTTATCGTCCGCTTCAACCCGTCCTCAAGGGCGACCTTCGGTTCCCATGAAAGCTTCTGCTTCGCGAGAGTGATGTCAGGGCGCCGTCTCGTCGGATCGTCTGCCGGGAGCGGCTTCGAGACAATTTCCACCGGGTTTCCGGTGAGATCACGAATCTTCTCGGCAAGCACTTTTACCGTGATTTCGTTCGGGTTCCCCAGATTGACGGGACCCACGAAATCCTCACAGTTCATCATCCGAATCATCCCGTCGACGAGATCATCAACAAAGCAGAACGAACGCGTCTGACTTCCATCGCCATAAATAGTGAGGGGTTCTTTCCGAAGAGCCTGAACGATGAAATTTGAGACCACTCGACCGTCGTCGAACAACATGCGTGGACCGTAGGTGTTGAAAATCCGGACTATCCTCACGTCGACTTTGTTTTGACGATGATAATCCATACACAGCGTCTCCGCGACGCGCTTCCCTTCGTCGTAACAACTTCGAATCCCGATTGGATTGACGTTTCCCCAATAACTTTCCTTTTGCGGATGCTCGAGCGGATCCCCATACACTTCAGAGGTCGACGCGAGAAGCAGTCGTGCGTGGACGCGCTTCGAGAGCCCAAGCATGTTGATGGTCCCGAGGACACTCGTCTTGATCGTTTTTACGGGATTGTACTGATAGTGCACGGGCGAAGCCGGACAAGCCAGGTGATAGACCTGATCGACTTCAAGAAGCACCGGCTCGATGACATCGTGACGAAGGATTTCAAATCGGGGATGTTTTGCAAGCTGTTCGATGTTTCCCCGGCGGCCGGTGAAATAATTATCGAGACAGATGACATCGTTTCCCTCTGCAAGAAGGCGCTCACAGAGATGCGACCCAATGAAACCGGCTCCACCGGAGACCAGAATCCGCTTCGGTCCGTTTCCGGATTTTAGATTATTGTTTGCCATAGATCTCGCTGTTCACTTGCTCCCCGGTTGAGCAGTCACCGGATTCCGTCCCACTGAGTAATACGTAAAGCCGAGCCCTTTCATCTTCGAGGGATCGAACAGATTTCGCCCATCAAACATCACCGGTGCCTTAAGCATCTCTTTCATTCGAAGAAAATTGGGCCGTCGGAACTCTGACCATTCGGTAACAATGATGACGGCATCGGCAGCTTGCAAAGTCTCATAATAGCCTTCCGCAAAAGCGAGCTTTCCATTCTCAAGAAGCTTCGGATCGGAGCTCGAAAAGATCTTTGCCGCATTCTCCATCGCCTCCGGATCGTATGCGATGACACTGGCTCCCAACGCAGTAAGCTCCTGAATAACTGTGAGGCTGGGGGCCTCTCGCATGTCGTCTGTCCTCGGTTTGAATGCAAGTCCCCAGAGTGCAAACTTTTTCCCCTTAACGCCTGCAGCTCCGCCGAAGTGCTCGACGATTTTGCGAGTGGCCCAGCCTTTCTGGCGATTGTTTACGGCGTCGACGGCGGTGATAATCTCGAGCGACAACTCATTCTCACGTCCGGTGCGCATCAGAGCCCGGACGTCCTTCGGAAAACAGGAGCCGCCGTAGCCGATGCCGGGAAACAAAAAGCTCGGTCCGATGCGGCTATCCGATCCGATTCCACGTCGAACATTTCCGACATCCGCGCCTACCGATTCACAGAGGGCTGCTATCTCATTCATGAAGGTAACTCGAGTCGCCAGCATCGCGTTCGCCGCATACTTTGTGACCTCTGCGCTCTTTACATCCATGATAAGAATCGGATTGTCAGTCCGAACGAACGGCGCGTAAAGCTCTCTCATCACCTCTGCAGCTTCGAGACTTGCTGTTCCGATCACTACGCGATCGGGCTTCATGAAATCATCAATCGCCGAACCCTCTTTCAAAAACTCGGGGTTTGAAACAACCTCACAGCTGATGGACGTGTGTTTCGAGATCGCTTCTTTAACGAGCTCCGCGGTTCCCACAGGAACCGTCGATTTATTGACGATAACTTTCGGCGCGTTCATGTGCTTGCCGATGCTCTCAGCCACGCCAAGTACGAACCGCAGGTCTGCCGAGCCGTCGGTGTCCTGCGGAGTTCCAACCGCAATGAAAATTACTTCTGATTGCTGAACGCCGTAAGCGATGTCGGTGGTGAAACTCAACCGGCCTTGAGCCGCATTTCGTTTGATCAGATCTTCCAGGCCCGGTTCGAATATCGGCACTTCTCCGCGCTTCAGCCCGGCAATCTTGTCTTCGTTGATGTCAACGCAGATGACTTCGTTCCCACTCTCAGCAAAACACGCGCCGGCCACTAGTCCTACATAACCGGTACCGATAACACCGATATTCATGATTTCCTTTCCGAGGATCTACACACCGACCCGATGAACATGTTCACAAGAAAGAGCCGCAAGCAAAGCTCTAAAACCCGGAAGAGACTACACTAATCAGGCTGGAGAGTTCAAATTGCGGGATGGCAGAACAAAAAATGGAATTGGAGGCTAGTGCTTCAACCGGGAAATAATGTCGCAAACTTGAGCCATCGGCACTGGCTCTCTGGTGTCGAAGCACTAGATTTTGCTGGCTCGGCTGCGCCTCGCGTGCCGCACAAATTAAACGAGTTTGCTCGTTTAATTCGCGGAAGCGGCACTAGTAGGCATTCCGGTCTCGGAATCCCCGGACAAGCGTCAACATCATGATCTTCAGGTCGAGGATGAGGGACCAATGTTCGATGTAATACAGGTCGTGTTCGATACGGCGCTCGATAGAAGTGTTTCCCCGCCAGCCGTGGACCTGCGCCCACCCCGTCATTCCGGCTTGGACTTTGTGACGCAGCATATAGCGCGGAACATGCTGTCTGAACTCTTCGATAAATACCGGGCGTTCCGGGCGTGGGCCCACCAGAGACATTTGTCCCCACAACACGTTCCACAGCTGGGGGAGTTCATCCAAATTGAATTTTCTAAGCACCCGTCCAAGTGCAGTTGTGCGCGGATCATTTTTCTTCGCAAAGCGAGCACCTCGCCTTTCGGCGTAAATGTGCATGGTGCGGAACTTGTAGATATGGAACATGCGGCCGTCGAGTCCCATCCGCTCTTGGGAGTAGAATATCGGCCCGCGGGACGTAAGCCTGACAAGCGCCGCAATCAGCAAGAACAGCGGGGCCAACGCTATCAACAACACACTCCCCAAAAAGATATCGACGAATCGCTTCAATACACGGTTCACCCCAACGAGAGGAGTCGACGCGAGGCTTACAACCGGAAGACCTTCGAATTCCTCAATCAGACTTCCCAGCTGAATGAATTGGTGCACATCCGGCACAATTTTGAGGTCCACCATCGAGTCACCGATGGAGTTCATCACCCGCTCAAGAAGGTCGTGATCGGAGAGAGGCATCGCGATAATCACCTGATCGATGTTTCCGCTCGCAAGGAATCGAGGAAGCTCCTCGTAGGTTCCGATGACTCTCAGCTCGGCGCCTGCAGGCGCCCCCGCGGTGAGCAGCCGACCCACCAGAGGACTGGGATCGTTTACATTCACAATGTCCCGGCTGAGGCATCCGACCAACTCAACTCCAAGCTCCCGGTGTCCTGTCATCCGTCGAGCCACCTGCTCCGCCAGCGATCCCGCTCCGACGATAAGTGCATATCGAAGATTGTATCCCCGCCGTCTCATCTTCCGCAGCAGCGAACGAATAAGGCTTCGCGAGATGACCGTGGAGACCGTGGACATGCCCCAGAAGATTAAAAATACGAGCCGGGAGAATTCGATGCTTTTTTCTCGGAAGAGATACGTCATCGCGACCAGAATCAGGGAAGCAAATGCATTCGCTCGAATGAGCAACCAAATCTCGTGCAGTCGGCGCCTCCCGCGCATCGGCCGGTAAAGATTGAATCGGCGGAACGTCCACGCCCAAATGAACCACACAAAGATAAGCATTTTCGCGTAGTCGGGGAAATCAGGAATACCCTTCTCGGTTGGAATGAAACCGGACTGAAAACGGATCCAGTAGCTCGCCACCCAAGAAAGGGAGACGACCGCGAGGTCGGAAGCCGCGAACAGACCCTCAAAAACCTGAGAGTGTTTCTTCAGCATTGCGGTCCTTTCATACGAGCCACTCTACAGCGCTCTCCCTGAGCCGAAAATTTATTCCTCACGTCAGCCGCTCCGCGTTTTCCCCGCGGCTTCTATTTCCCCGCGGCTTCTATTTCACTGCGGCTTCTATTTCACTGCGGATAGCCGTTTTGAACGTCTCGCCCGAAAAGCGAGCGGCATTCCTTATGCAGTTATCCGCCGAGAACTGCCGTTCGTCTCGCAAAAACCCTTGGACCGCCTCAGCAATCGAATCGGCTTTGGCATCGCGAAACAGCAATCCCGTTCTAGATGACCCATCAACGACCACCGTCTCAAGCGCTCCACCCCCCGAGAAACAGATGACGGGCCGGCCGGCCGCTTGGACTTCCACAGGAATTATGCCGAAGTCTTCCTCTGCTGCAAAGACCAAAGCCTTCGTCGAGGCATATGCCGTCGCTAAATCTTTCTCATCTAAGTACTTGATAAATTTAATATTTTCTCCAGCCAGTGCTTTTAGTCGCTGAAATTCCGGTCCGTCCCCAATGATGGTTAGCTCCTCACCAAGACGGTTAAACGCCTCAATCACCAGGTGAACCCGCTTATACGGGACAAGAGCGTTGACGCAGAGGAAGCCGGTTCCAGGAGTCGGCCCGGTCCCAGAAGTCTGAGGGAGAGGCGTAATCCAATCGGTCCTGACCGGAGGGTAGATAACCGAGGAGTCGACTTCGAGCGCTCGTCTCACGCGCCGTCTCACAAATTCACTGATCGCCACATAGCGGGTATTTTTTGCTGCGGCCTTCCGATCCCAATTCCGCAGTACCCGGATCACAGGCCGGATGATCGGCTCTGCCCGGCTTCGTGAAAAATACGCATCGAACTGATCCCAGAAGTATCGAGCGGGAGTGAGGCAGTAGCAGAGGTGGGGCGTCCCTTCCCGCGGCCGGATGTTCTTGACGACGCAGTGACTTACACTGATGACGAGATCATATTCCCTCTTCCTTAGGCGGCGCGAGAGGTCCTTGATCGCAAACGGAAATAGCGGGAGCAGATACCGATAATACTTCTCGACTCCAGGGAGTGCGCTGAGAATACCGGGGAAAATTCTATGGCGATTGACGGTCGCTGAGATGCGTTTCGGACGGTAGAAAAGCGTATAGACATCGGCCGCGGGAAACATTTCACAAAGCGCTTCGAGGCAACGTTCACCTCCGCGCATACCAAAAAGCCAATCATGAACGAGTGCGACACGCATACTTCAATCGAACGTTGCCGGTCACACCGGTCCCGAAACACTCCTCCTTGATTACGCTTGCTCTCGAAAACGTTGAAACCTGAATCTTCTGGTGTGGTGCTCGGCACCGGCCTCGATCAGCTGCGTGTAAACTTTCCAGGTCGCACGGCTCGTATCGCGGAGGTTAAACTCCGCGGCTTTCCGCTTCCCCTTCTCAATCCTCAAAATCTCGCGCGGCAGTTCGCCGAGTGCCCTTCTCAAAGCCCTCGCGAAGCTTTTCGGTTCGAAATCCGCGGAGAACCACACCACGCCTTCGCCTATTTCGCGAATACTCGGGAGCGGCGTCGAGACCACAGGAACCCCGCAATTCATCGCTTCAATCGCCGGAAGTCCAAATCCTTCTTCTCGAGAAGGAATGACGACCGCACGGGCGCCACAGTACAGGAGAGCAAGTCGGCGATCGCTCACTTCGCCGCAAAAGTGAACGACTTCCTCGAGACCCATCTCCACGACGCGCGCGCGGGACTGCTCGGTGAATGAACGCCCGACAACGTAGAGATGCGGATAGGTTGCATCCGAAACGTCGGCGTAGAGTTCCTCCCATGCCTCCAAGAGCTCAGTAAACCCCTTATGCGGCATTTCACTGCCAACGTAGAGGCAGTATTCCTTCTCGATCTTCTGCTCGCTGAGAAATTCGGCGACGTCTTTCGGAGATTGCGGCGCAATCGCTGGCCGCACAGCATTCCCAATGACTGTGATTCGATCCGATCGGATTGGCAACTCTTTCAACATGACGTCACGACTATGCTGACTGACGGTGATGATCCGATTGGCGCGTTTCACCGTGGAACGAAGCAGCGTTCTGGCGACCGGTTCGTGATAGCGGGAGCTGGGATGCGAAAGATGAATGACATCGTGAATTGTAGCCACGGTCGGAATTTGAATGAAAAGCGGGAGCGTATAGTGCGGCGCATGGAAAACGTGATGTGCCTTTAGCTCCACACGTTGCCTGCTGGCGAGTCGAAGATATTCTCCGAGTGAGTATTTGCCCGATCGTTCCGCGACAAAACGAACTTTGTCGTCCCAGCGCTCTCTCGCCGCACGCACATGCTGACGGAGAACACGTCTCCGCTCTTCCGGAGAGCCGAGGAGAGTTTCCTCTACGAGCAGAGTAAGTTCAATTTGTATCTCGCCGTCCTCTCGAAGCATCAAGAGACCGTCTACAAGATTTTCGATATACGCGCCGATGCCACCGTCACCGAGTTTCCTCGAGTCGATCATGATCTTAGGAATCGCGGGCGTTAGCATGAAATCCGCCGGAGATCAGAGAGCCCGAACGACACGCCGAAGCTCCGGCTCTTCAATTTTCACTCGTGCATCTCCCCTTCCGGCGCCAAGCGAGAAAACCTTTCGCACCGTGTAAATCTTTTTGTTTTGAGACTCGTGATAGGTTCGCACGAGTATTTCAGCAAGAAGCCCGAAGCAGATGAACTGAAAACCGATGAGAATCATCATCGCAGCAAGCATGAGCAGCGGACGGTTCCCCATCGGCACACTGAAGAACATGCGCTCGATTGTCATGTACACCATCAGCAGCGTTCCCAGACCGCTTGAGATAAAGCCCCAAGCACCGAACATGTGGAGAGGTCTCGTCGAAAATCCCAGGAAGAACTTCACGGTCAAGAGGTCGAGGAGCACACGAAAGGTCCTGGATATTCCGTATTTAGACTTTCCGTGAATTCGAGGTCGATGATTAACCGCGAGTTCCGCGATCTTCACTCCATGTTCGGCGGCAAGCGCCGGGATGAACCGATGCATCTCCCCGTACATTGCCAGATTTTTCGCGACTTCCGACTTCATCACTTTCAGTGTGCAGCCGTAGTCGTGGAGACTCACGTTTGTGGTTTTAGAAATAATTCGGTTTGCGATGAAGGACGGAAGCTTGCGACTGAGCGCTGCGTCTTGGCGGTTCTTTCTCCAGCCCGCCACGAGATCGTAGCCCTCCTCAAGCTTCGCGAGCATGCGAGGAATTTCCGCCGGGTCATTTTGCAAATCACCGTCCAGAGTAACAATGACGTCGCCTTGGGCGTAGTCGAACCCGGCAGCCATCGCCGCTGTTTGCCCGAAATTCCTTCTGAAGCTGATGATGCGAACCCGCGAGTCCTGTTGTGCCGCTTCGACCAGATTTTCGATGGTATTGTCAGACGATCCGTCGTCTACGAAAACGAACTCAGCGCGGATTTTCTCACCTCGGAGTCTCGCGGAGTCGATTACCGAAGCTATTTCATAGTAAAGCTTCGCGACGTTGGCTTCTTCGTTGTAAAGCGGGATGACGATTGATACGAAATTTATCTTCATGTTTTCTTCCATGAAATGGCTAACGGTCGCGGATTCAATCCGGTCATCCGGATTACCACCTCCGGAAACCGCCGCATTATGAGACGCTGCATCTTGAGAGGAGCCTTCCGGCCCAAACTCTTGTTCCGAGCCGTTCGCCGTTTCCGGATTCGCCACTTGCTGATTATTTGTCCGAGTCGTATCAACTTGACGAACGTTTTCCTTCTCAAGTTGGTCTTCCATCGGAGCCGCTCTTGTGGCGTAATTCGTACGGTTTGAGGCGGAAATAACTACAGCAAATTCAGAAGTTTGTCTACGGAAGGAGTGGCATGATGAACGCAGTAATTCACCCCGATCCCGAGACTACGAATTCGGTGGCGGATTCAGTTGCGGGGAGCACGGTTCCCGCGGTGACATTCCCCGAGGGCGCCGTCCGCGTCCTTGACCACGGCTTCGTAAAGCTCGTCGATGTTATGGGCGATGATGGATCGATCGTGCAGGCAGCCCGTGTTTCTTACGGCAAAGGGACGAAAACTGTAAGTGAAGACGAAGGGTTAATCCGCTATCTGATGCGGCATCAGCACACCACCCCCTTTGAAATGGTCGAGTTCAAATTCCACTGCCGAATGCCTATTTTCGTGGCACGGCAATGGATTCGCCACCGGACGGCAAACGTAAACGAGATGAGCGGCAGGTACAGCGAAATGCCGGACATTTTCTACAAACCTGAGCCGGCCCTGTGCACGACGCAGTCGGCCCAGAACAAACAGGGCGGAACCGGGGTGCCGATTGAAGGCGCCGAGGCGCTCTCTGACTCTTTCGAGGAAACGCAGGTCGCCGTTTACCAGCAATACGAAGATTACCTGTCGAAGAATATGCGGCGTGAGCTTGCGCGAATAAACCTCCCCGTCTCACTCTACACGGAGTGGTATTGGAAGATCGACCTGCACAACCTCTTCCATTTCTTGCAATTGCGGATGGACAAACACGCGCAATACGAGATTCGCGTCTTCGCTGAAGCGATGGCAGACATTGTGAAGTCAAAAGTCCCGGTCGCCTGGAAAGCGTTTGAAGATTACTCTCTGAAGAGTCTCAAGTTTTCTCAGTTGGAGTTGGAAGCTCTCCGAATGATGCTCGCCGGCGGAACACCTGATCTCGACAAACTCATTCCGAGTAAACGTGAGCGAAGCGAGTTCGCTACCAAGCTTGAATTTTTAGGGAAAAGAACGTAAACCCGGAAAATTAGAGCAGAGCTCTCAAAGAATTGTACAAGAGGCGGAAATGGCATCACAAGCGAAAACAACGAAGACGAAGCGAAAAAACAAAAAGGCGAAGATCGCCAAGAACCGCAGCAAGAAATCGCGCCGCGTTTTAAAGAAGAAGGCGACGACGGCAACCGCCGCGAAGAAAACAGCGAAAAAGTAACCCCGCATTCGTGCATGTGAGCGAGCCTTTTGAAGTAGCGCGCCGAAATGCGCTACTTCCCGCTCCTTTTCCTGATAAAGCTGAACCGGCCCTCTGCTTTTGCCGTTCCTCTGTTCCAAGAGCTTCCGGGCATATCCGGCAGTGTGAACGGAAGGTCGTCAACGATCTCTGATAGAGGAGCGGACGTCCTGCCGGAAAACACGATACGTTCGTTGGTCGCCGACTCTAGTTTGAGCGGAAAGGCCACGTCCCGCACCTTTTTTCCTTGTCTAATTTTCCCGCGAAAATTCATATCTCCGGTTCGGAGAGCCTTCTCTATTCTGCCCTCCATCGAATAGATCGGATTTCCTAGAGACTGGAGTACCGAGGTAGCTGCGACGGCGAGAAACGGTTGATCGGAAGTTGCATGAATCGAACGCAAGTCGGCTTTCGCGGCTGCATCAAGAACGAGCGGCGATTTGCTGGCAACGGCGATTTCCCCCTTTACATCCTCAAGCTCGCCCTCGAGACGAACCTCACCGGATGTCAGAGTAAAGCGAACCGAAGTGGCTTCTCGATCGAGCACATAAGTCTCTGAAGGTTTCGTTTCCGCGCTTACCGGGAAAACGGGAAGGATCCCAAGACAGATAGCCGCGGAAACTAGGCGAGCTGCGAGGCGGTGCCGAGGCCGCAAAGCGTAATCTGTCCGGGAGCCGGTGACCGGCAGCCGATTACCAGCCAAGCACGTAGGCAAAGATAAGAGGCGCCACAATGGTCGCATCGGATTCGATGACGAACCTCGGGGTCTCCTCAGATATCTTTTCCCAGGTGATCTTCTCACACGGCACGGCCCCACTGTAGGAACCGTATGACGTCGTGCTATCCGAGATCTGGCAGAAGTAGCCCCAATAGGGAACATTCTCACCAAGATCCTGACGAAGTAGTGGAACCACACAAATTGGAAAGTCACCCGCGATCCCTCCACCGATCTGAAAGAAGCCGACAGTGGATTTGACGGTGTTCTCGCGGTACCAATGCACTAGGTCATGCATTTGTTCGAGTCCGGACCGCACCAAGTCGAGCGACGAAAGCTGCTTCTTGATGACTTGCCCGACGAACATGTTCCCCAGGGTGCAATCCTCCCACCCCGGAGTATAAATCCTCAGATTCTTTTCACAGGCCGCAACCACCCACGAGTCCTTCGGATCGATCTGATAATGCTGAGTGAGCTTTCCTTCGCGTATAAGCTGATAGAAGTACTCATAGGGGAAATAGCGTTTCTCTTCTTTCTCGGCGCGTCTCCAGACATCAACCAGCGCGTTTTCAATCCGGCGCATGGCTTCATCTTCAGGAATGCAGGTGTCCGTAACCCGATTCAATCCGCGAGCAAGGAGCGCCGACTCTTCACTCGGTGAGAGATCCCGGTAGTTCGGCACGCGAACATAATGCTCATGCGCAACGAGGTTGAAAATATCTTCTTCTAAATTGGCTGCGGTGCAGCAGATCGCATGCACCTTCCCCGCACGAATCATCTCCGCGAGGCTCAGTCCCAACTCGGCGGTGCTCATCGCTCCGGCCATAGTCACGAACATCTTCCCGCCCTGATCGACGTGCTTGCTGAAAGCCTCTGCGGCATCGACCAGAGTAGCTGAATTGAAGTGACGGTAATGATGCTTAACGAACGACTTGATTGCTCCTTTCATATCCCCCAAAGGGCGCTCCCTTCAAAGAGGAAACACCGAAATTCGCGACCCGGCGCGTGAAGACGTTTTTAGGTCTTATAGGGTAAATAGACCGGGCTTTCAATTGCCGATCACTGGGTTCCCGCAGAGTCTTCAGTGAAGCCGTCGCCCTCGGCGGCCGGGGCGGCTTCGCTGCCCTCCTCTTCTTCCTCGTCTTCGTCGTCCTCGCCCTTGGGCTTTTCAGGCTCGATCGGCACGAGCTTCTCCTCTCGCTTGGCGGGCTCTTCACCATGACAGACGGGCTCGCAACGGTCCCGGGAACAGTCTATTTGACAGACCGCCCGCTCCCTGGCCGTGCCGACCGGGCAATGTTTCTCGCAGAGGACGAACTGCCGCTCGGCGCAGGCACCGCAACTTTCTCGAGTCAGGGCATCAATTTCCGGGGACTTCGGTGAGCAGCGGTGAGAGCAATACCCGAGGATGCAGCGCTTCTGACAGACGCGGGCGCGGCTTGCGGGGACGGCGTCACACTCCTCGGAGCAGAATCGTTGTTTGCGCTCGATGCAGCTGCCACAGTCATCCGTTGCAGCCAGAAGCCGGGATGATGGAAAAAGCATCACGCTCAAGGTGGACACCACCGTCAGCAGTGCGAGGAGGATTCTTCGCTTACATACCCTTCGATTGGAGATATCGCGCGAAACTCGCATAGAGGGGCTCTCCTTCCTGGAACAGAGTCAATTATTTGACGCCTTTAGAACACTAACCGGTGTTATGCGGCTTTAGCGCATTCTGGAGTGATCCTCAAAGAGAGTTTCCAGAAGCGGTGGAGCGATCGCCGGACTCCATCATTTGTCCAACTAGGCGAGCTCCGCCGGCGACTGCACGCTCGAGGCCACCCAAAACCTCAGGAGAATTAAAGCCTTTTTGCCGGGTCCCGGTCACGAGGTCCGAAACGACGAAGCACGCAGCCAGGCCAGTTCCATAGACCCGGGAGAGCGTCAGCAGCGCTGAATACTCCATATCGACCAGCACCGCGCCTTCAGACGCGAATCGCTCGACCTTCTCGGGGCTCTGCCGGCTGGGAGCATCCGTCGTCCAGACTTTTCCCCGGCGGCAGCACCCCATGCTTAATTCGGCCTCGATCGTGCGCTCTAAACTCAACTGAAACCCGCTCGCCTCCTCTTCGGAGAGTGCGTCCCGAGAAAACAAGGCGCTCGTCCCCTCCTCGCTCAGTGCCCCTCGTGGAAACACGAGATCGCCGAGTCGCACGTCCCCGTTTTTGCCGCTGATACCTCCAGCCACACCGATCATAAAAACGAAGGCAGCGCCGGATTTCAGAAAATGCTCGGCGGCGAGCACTGCACCGGGAGCCCCGATCAATGGGCCCGCAATCACCACTCTGCGATTGCCGGGAATTGGATAAACGTATGGAATACAATCACCGAGAAGCTTCTCGCCCGGAAGATTCGTCCCCCCCGAGAATACTTTCAGCCACATCCTCCGGACAGCTGAGCTCGCGGTGAGGATCACGATCTCCTCGTCCGCCTCCTTACTTCTCATAAAGTTTATGCGTTTTGACGTAATCGGCGATCGCTGGGTGCGGAAGGGCGCTCCCCTGACGGACAAGGGCGGCGTGTGCATGGATCTCGATTGGAAGCACCAACGTCGTCACTCCTTTCTGCTTCCAGTTCCGCCAATCTTTTATCGAGTCAGCGGAGTCCTCTCCAGCAGCCCAGAACAATTTCCCCGGAAATTTTTGCCGGAGATAGTCCACGAGCTCTTCGGAGTATGCATACGAGAACTCTTCTATCAGGACTCCGCTCGTCCCCTTTTCACCGGAAGGAGGATTCACCAACGCGACCTTTTCATAAGAGAGCACCCTGCGAATCATCTCTGCGCGCGTCTCAAAGTCTGTCGGCGGCTCAGGTTTCCAGGGATTCGCCTTCGTGGGGGCGACAATGACGAGCCCAAAGATGGGGAGAAGCCTCTTCAGAACAGTAACGTGACCTTCGTGGATCGGATCGAACGTCCCGCCGAAGACGACGTAGTCGTCAGGTAGAACCCGATCCAGCGGGAAATCTGAAAGGCGAAGAATCTCCATCCCCTAAAGGGCTCCGACCGTTAAAAATTGCAACAACATCGAGCCCTCGACACGGCCCGATGGAAGCCGAGTCCTACCTCAATTCGGAACATTTATGGAACAGCTGGCTCGTGAATCGTTTCCTTTCCCCCTAAATAATGAGATGAATTGCCGCCATGTCACTCTGCAAACTCTGCGACATCAAAGATTGGGACGATCCTGAATTCCGGGAGTTCGCACCCGCCATCATGGGCGGAGAGGCGGTGAGGCACCGGAAGCTTTGGGAGTTCACTCAGGCCGTGCGAGCGCTGAAGCGCTTCGGGCTCCTGGACGATCGGGCGCATCTCTTATCCATAGCAGCAGGTACGGAGCGGGTGCTCTTTTACTTGGCGAATCACGTGCGCCGGATCATCGCCACGGATATCTACGGCCTCAGCTCGTTTTCAGACGAGGAAGCCACTCCGGAATTTCTCAAAGACACCGAGCCGTTTGCTCCCTATCCTTTTCGAAAGGATCATTTAAGCGCGTTGTCGATGGACGCGCTTCATCTTCGCTTCCCGGAAAATTCGATAGACGGGATTATCTCGCTTTCCTCGCTCGAGCACTTCGGCGGACTACAGGCAGCTCTGCGTTCTTTTATCGAGATCGAACGAGTGCTGAAACCCGGCGGAATAGCGGTGGTCGTAACCGACTGCTCTTCAAATGATCGGGGAACGGACCAGGTCTTCACCAAGCGGGACATTCAGACCCTCCTCGAGCACACGAGCCTCCAGCCGGTTGATGAGATACTTTGGCAGCAAAGTCCGGAAGCGCAAAAAATCGTCACCGATATCAAGCGCGGGAATCTTCTGGAATTGCCCCACATCAATCTCCAAGTTTTCTCCTCGGTGTTCACCTCGATTTGCCTGGTACTCCGAAAACCAGGAGAATTCGTTTACACCGATCCGGCAGAGTTCGATGCCATGTATCAAGCTGTTGCGGGTCTTCCGTTCGAGCGAAGTTCGTTTCAGGCACCGATGAGCGATAAGCTCCGCGGGAAGACACGCTGCTTGCTCCGGCGAGTCGAAAGAAAAGTCGAGAAAATCCTTACACTAACGAACTTTAATCTCCGTTCTGACTCTAAAATATCAGATGTTTGACTCTTCCCAGCACTGTAAGAACGCCCCATAACGGGAGTCTCTGCAGTGAATTCCTGGCTTGAATCGTACTAACTTTATTTTAAACGGATCGGTGTCAAATGAAGAAACGGCTCTTATTTACGTTCCTCGTTCTCGCAAGCTTCCCCCTCTGCAGCATCAGTGCTTCCGCACAAGGGCTCGCGGAACGCCGCGCGCTGAAGGAATATCAAGAAAAAAAGTATCCCGACCTAAAGAAACAGATCGACGAAGCTGCCGGCTTTGACGTGAAAGTTTCGGTCGATTGGGACAAACTCGCGCTTCCTGGAAAGGCAGAACATTATCTTGAAGACGAATTTTTTACTCAGATCTACTTTGCGCCAACAATTGAAGCCCTGAAAAACATCACGAAAGATCAAATGGGCAAGGAATCTTTGAAAGGCAAGTTGAAAGAGATCGTTGTGACCTTCGACTCCGCCACCGCTCCGATATCCGATTACAAGTCAGGATGGCCGTTTGAGAACGGTATTCTCAAGATTAACTACGAGCCGTGGGTAAACTCAGGCGGACCGGGAACTTCAAACTACGAAGAACGGGTCAAGGCAATTCAGAGCAACCTCGAAGAAAAACTGTAATCTTTAGTTTCTCCTGGTTTTTGAGGACTAAGGCGGCGCGGAAGAGCGTTTCAGCATCTCTCCCGCGCCGCTTAATCCTCCGACGGTGAATTTCTCCGACACTCCACGCAAAGCGAAAGCACCCACACAGATGAAAATTACACCACTTCTGCTCGCCACCGGTATTGCATCGGCAATTGTTCTCGGACCTGAGGCTCCGGCGCTGGCCGCCCCGGAAACGGCGTCATCGATCATCGATGCTCGTTCGATTCCCGACACTCTCGAATTGGTGCAGTCACCGGCGAACTCGCCGGATCCGGCGGTCGTTCGTGTCGTGCTGAAGAATGGGCATAGCTTTGAAGGAAGCATCACCGAGTACTCAAGAGATCGATCCGTCTGTGCGATGAGGGATCACTCCGGAAAGACCACGATGATTAACCCCGGAGACATCTCAGCGGTGACACTGCTCCATTCTGGAAACGCCAAGAGTAGGCTTCTGGGAGGCAAGATTTTTCGTGAAGGGAGCGAAGCTCCTACGTTAATTGCGCTCCGACGAGAAGCGGAACGGCTTAGTTCCCGATTTAGCATGAAGGTCGCCGTGTTGCTCCCGGCAAATGAGTCCGACAATCTCGACTGCCGTTTCTCATATGGGAAAATGCTTGGCGCGTTGGAATCCGCTCTTGTCGAGGTAACAAAAGACGCGGCGGGCAAAACGGCCCTTGCGAAGTTCGCAAACGGCGTCACGGTGGAAGACGCAAAGGAAGATTCGGTGCTCTCGGTGACAGCGCACCAGAATCTGCTGAACGTGCGGTTCGACTGCCGGAAACCACTTGTAGAGGGTTACATCGCAGCGCTGAACAAAGCGCTCAGCGACGTGCTTTAACGCACTTGCTTGATCTCTCGCGGAAATCAGGGGAGAGTAAGTTCGTTAAATCTCAACGGAGGCTTCCATGATCAAGAAATTCTCCCGCGTTTACGCCGGATGCACCGCAGTGCTTGCCGGAGTTCTTTTCCTCACTGTCACCGGTTGCTCAAGCACCAAGGGCTATGACGGCGTTCCTGGTCAAGGCGTGCAAGTTGCAAACGTCCGAGGGAATGGTTGCACATTCAACGCCGTGAACGGAAAGAATCTCGGCTCATTAGTCTCCTCCGTGGAAATCCTTCCGGGAAAGAATGAGATAGTGCTGACCGTCGACGCTTCGAACTTCAACTCTCGCGGACCGTCGGACCCAACTTTCAAGCTCATCATGGATGCACAGCCGGGGGTGAATTATGTGGTCACCGGGCGTCGAGGTGAAGGTCGCCTCTGCGCGTTTCCAATTATCCCGGATAGCGGCGAGCCGGATTTTCATCACGCAGCAGGTTGCATCGTAAGGGAATAGCGCGTGCTATTCCCGGGCAAGTATCGCCGACCGTGAGGCGAAGCGCGTCTTGAATCCGATGTAAAAGAAACGCCAGTGCTCGAAGAGCGAGTTGTGTGACTCGCCTTCCGCACGGGCAACCCAGGGCGTCGGCACTTCGATGACTTTTGTCCCGAGCCGGAGCGGCTTGACGAGTGTCTCCATCATCAGCTCGTGGCGAATGCCCTCCCAACGAATCTTTCGCACGAGATCCATCGGCAGTATTCGGAAACCAAACGTGAGGTCCGTCGCGGAAGTCCAATACAATACACGAAAAAACTTCTGAAAGATCTTGTTTGCGATGAGCTTCATCGGGTCGTAGCCAGAGAATCTTGCTCCCCCGAGCCAGCGTGACGCCGCCACGACAGCGTTCGGCTCACGCTCGATCACGTTAAGCATTACCGGAACCGTCGCCGGATCGGTTTCAAGGTCACTCGACATTACGAGCACGTGAGAGCCTCGCACGGCATCGAAGCCATCGCGCATGGCTCCCCCAAGAAACGGCAGAGATTGAAATAAAAGCCGATATCGCTCTGGATCTCTCTCCGTCCAGCGCTTTGCGATCCCGAGACTCTCTGCCGTGGTTTTCTCGCAGACGATGAGAATATATTCGCCAATCGATCTGGAAGAAGACGCTTCGACATCCACGAGCGTTTTCTCGAGGGAAGCGGTCTCGTCGATAATTGGCAGTAATACGGAGATTGAAATACCCATGGAATTAGGCAGCAACCGGGTCCACAGCAACCTTGAGCGGGAAAACATTCAATACTGAGCTTTCCATTGAAACATCCAGAAGCCGTGTGACATCCACAATTCGAACGACCGAGACCTACTTTTCATTTATATTCACGCTCGAGGCGACACCAAAATATGCCCGCGTCTCCATCGAGTCGGGATCTATCAAAGTGTCTAGCCGACGATTGAACATAGTGTAGATGTCGAACGCGACGCAGGCCATTCAAAAATTGAGTTTATGAGTAATCTCAGAGACACCGTCCGCCTTCTAGGCAAACAACTCGGATTAATAATCAACGAACAAGCGGGAAAGGAAGTCTTTAATCTCGAGGAGGATATCCGAATTACCGCGAGAGAGCTCAGAACGACTTTCTCGCCTGAGTTGGAAACCAGACTGATCTCGCTGACCTCCGGTCTGCGGCCAGAGACCGCATTTCAGGTGCTCCGTGCGTTCACCATCTACTTCCAACTCGTGAACCTCGCGGAATTTCACGAGAGCGTGCAGAAAAGTCTCGAGCAGCGAAAACACCAAAGTCTTCCGCCGGCAAGCGCGAGTGTGCGAGATGCAATCTACCGGCTTCGAGAGGCAGGCAAGTCAAAGTCCGAGATTTGCGCTCTCCTCGAGAGGGTGCTCGTCATGCCTGTATTTACGGCACACCCAACAGAGGCCAAGCGCCGAACAGTGCTTGGTCTTCTTCGGCGAATCTCTAAAGCATGGGATCTCTACGTCGGAGACGAGTCCACCGAGGGGGAACGCACCGAGCTGCTTCAGCGAATCGATGCTGAGCTCGCCGTGCTCTGGCAGACGGACGAGGTCCGCACGGTAAAACCAAGGGTTGTTGACGAAGTAAAGAACGGACTCTTCTATTTTGACTCGGTGCTTATCGACGTTCTTCCACAATTCTACTATCAACTTTCAGCCGCGCTCAAAGAGTTCTTCCCCGACGAACCCGAGACAGTATTGCCGACGGTTCTTCGATTCGGGAGCTGGATTGGAGGGGATCGGGATGGAAACGAATTTGTTCTCCCCGAAACGAGCTATGAAAGTTTAGCACTCCAGCGAGAAGTTATTCTCGGCGCCTATCTGGAACGACTGATCCATCTCATTCCCCGTTTGAGTCAATCCGTTTATCGCGCGAGTTTCTCGGAGGGTTTAAAATCGGCCGTTGAAAACGCGAGGAAACGTTGGCCTGAGCTGGAAAAATCAATAGCGCTGTTCCAGCAGGAGCACGAGCCTTACCGGCAGATGCTCACCGTCATGACCTCAAGACTGCGAAGCACACTCCGCACTCCTGGGTCCGACCAAGTGTACCGGAATGCAGAGGAGCTGATTTTCGATCTCGAGCTGATTCGGAAGAGCTTGACAGAAAACAGCGGGGAAAGAATAGCACAGGCGGCACTCGATCCGCTTATTTGGCAGGTTCGAGTTTTCGGGTTTCATTTGGCGACCTTGGATGTTCGAGAGCACAGCAGCAAACACCGCGCCGCACTCGAAGAAATTCTTAAAGACGTCGATCTCATCTCGAGGCCTTTCAACGAAATGTCAGAGGAGGAGCGATGTGCGCTCCTCTCCAGAGAGATCATCAATCCTCGGCCCTTTATTCCATGGAATCGAGCATTCACTCCGGAGACAAAGCGCGTGATGAATCTATTCACCTCGATTCGGCAAGCACACGCTGACTTTGGAAAGGCCGCTATCGAGAACTACATTATCAGCATGTCCGAGCAACCCAGCGACATACTCGCCGTATTGCTCTTCGCGAAAGAAGCCGAGATATGCCGATCCAACGATTCGGGGAACTTGGAAAGTGATCTGAATATCGTCCCGCTTTTCGAGACGATCGAAGATTTAAAGCGGGCACCGTCAGTGATGAGAACGCTTTTCCAGACGCCGGGTTATCGAAAGCATCTCGAGTCGAGGGGTCATCTTCAAGAAATCATGCTCGGGTACAGCGATTCGAATAAAGACGGCGGGTACTTCGCATCACATTGGTCTCTGTACACCGCGCAGCGCGATCTCACAAAGCTTTCGGACGAGTTCGGAGTTACTCTTAGAATTTTTCACGGACGAGGCGGCACAACCAGTCGTGGAGGCGGTGGTCCACTGAACCGTGCGATCCTTGCCCAGCCCCGGGGAAGCGTACGGGGTGCGATCCGAGTAACGGAGCAAGGCGAAATGATTGCATCCAACTATTCACATCCGGAGCTCGCTCGCCGAAACCTCGAAGAGTTTTTTCATGCCACGGTTTTGGCATCGGCGAAGCTACTCCCCGAAGATGAAAAACCTGAATGGTTGGCGATTATGGCGGAACTGTCGGCTCGATCGTTTAGCTACTATCGCGAGTTCGTCGAGGCGAATGATTTCCCGAAATTCTTCGAAACCGCAACTCCGATAAACGAGCTGGGAACTCTCAACATCGGCTCCCGCCCGGCAAAACGCGGAGGTGCGAAGACGATTGCCGACTTGAGGGCGATTCCTTGGGTATTCAGCTGGACCCAAAACCGTTGTATTTTCCCAACATGGTATGGAGTCGGAAAAGCCCTCACTTCCGTGATCGAGCAGCATCCCAATGGGTTGCGTTCGCTGCAAGACATGTACAAGGAATGGCGATTCTTCAATACTGTGATCTCTAACTGCGAAATGACCTTGGCAAAGGCAGATCGATCCATCATGCGGCAATATTGCGAGCTGGTGAACGACAAATCGGTAGCCGAAAAGTTCTTGCCGCTCCTTGAAGACGAGCTGGACAGAACCGTTCTCGCAGTGCTGAAGGTAACGCAGCAGGCTGAGCTGCTTGATTCAAATCCGACGCTTCGCGAAACTCTCTTTATTCGGTCTCACTATCTCGACCCGCTCAGCTATATTCAAGTTGATCTCTTAAAACGATTCCGGGCGGGCGAAAGCGAGCCGGATCGGGAAGCGCTCCTCCGCGCCATCCAACTGAGCATCAGCGGAATTGCGAGTGGAATGAAAAACACGGGATAAAGAATCGTCTAAGAATGCTTTTCGTCGCGCTTTCTAAGGAGTGACAGTTCCTTCGTGGTCCCAATGAAATCGGTAGATTTCGATGTTTCCAAAGTAGCGAAGGGATTGTGAGCCAACGAGTTTCGCGTGTTTGCCAAGAACCTCATCAAGCTCTGCTTTGGGAAGGTGCAAATCGTTGTACCACGCCGTGTCTCTCTTCCCGGCTTGGAAGAAATACCGGATGTGGTTATCGATGATGAAGACATCGGGACGGAGGAAACGGAAGGCTCCTTCGAGGTCGGTATTTCTGGTATTCGCCGTCGCCTTGAGCCCTTCCCACGTTATGAACTTTCGTTTCTGTTCACCGAGCCAGAAAACCTGCGGTCCGATTACCGACTCTCCTGGCAAGAGTTTCTCAGAAACAAACTCCTGCGCCAACTCTGCCACGAGGTAGGCATTCCAGTAGAACTTGAGCGGCAAGTAACAATTCTGATAGGCCCCCCAGAGCACGAGCGCACCGGCTAATCCCCCGGATGCGTATCGTTGAATCAATCTGCCTCGCCGCGTCTTACGTCCCCACTGAAAAAGCTGCACGACTAACGGCAGCGCCAAAAGGTCGAGTGTCGGGGAAATCATGATGAAGTTGAACAACATCGGATCGCGAATAACAAAGAGACATGACAGGAACGAGAGCGTGGCAAAAAGAACGAGCTTCCGTGTTCGCCTCGTTCCCCAAATAAGCCCATACAAAATTCCCGCGAATGGGAGGAAAACAGTCGATTGCCGCATCTGCATTCGCTCGTCCCAGAGTAATCTGAGCGATCGCCAAACAATTGAACCCTGCCCGTCAATCAAAGGCGGCGTTCGATTACTTCCGGCGTGCATCTTCCAGGTCGCGAAGAAGCTGTGCGGATCGGGAAGAATTTGTGCGGCAACGTAGACAAGGCAGCCAGCCGCGTAGGCAAGAATCAGAACGTATAACTCCCGCCATCGAAAGATTTTCCACCCTCTAAAAGTTAATAAGAAGAGTGCAATGATCATCGGCGCAACCAGTGCGCGAAGATGAAACGAGAGTGCAAGCCCTGCAAGGAATCCGGGAAGCACCGCAGGAAATCGGACTCTTCGAGTTGCCAGCAGCGAAACACTCCAAATCACCAGAGCGCTCGCGATGATATCGGGCCTTGCGACATGTGCAGCAAAGAGAAAGGGTTGGGACAGTCCCGTCACCACGAGCGCGGCCATCTGTCCTCGGCGACCATAGAAATATCCTCCGAGACGCATCATCGCGAACAGTAGGAGAAGGCCCGAGCAAAAGCTCACCATTCGGAGAGCAAGCAAATCGACCGAACCCACGAGGAAGGTTGGAACGGCGTACACCGCTATAGGCAGAAGCGGAAAGACTGCCCAAGGCCGCGGCACATCGACGCGATACCCTTCATCGAGAACACTAAAAGGGTGTCCGTTCTCGAGAAGAGACACCGCGCGCGCACCGTTCCAAGGCTCATCAGCCCAGGGCTCCGGGTAGTGTATCAGCGTGGCAAAATGGAGAATGACCAGGGCACAAAAACACAACGCCACGGGAAAATTTCGATTTCGATAAAACGGCGTTTGTCGCATATCGTTCATATGTAAATCAGGACTGGTGCCGAGCTTCGCACTTGCCGGAGCATCCGGCAGCAGACGAAAATAAGCTCTACACAGTCCAGTGCTTTCAGAGAAATAAAATCAGCAATCGTCTCACCTTTCGCGACATCAAAAGGCAATATCTTTCAGGAGGAATGTGGGAAATTCGGATCGGGACGGCAAGCTGAAAAATTCGCCCGCCGGCCCCGCGTCCGCCGTCATTGCCGTCTTCATCCTGTGTGAAGTCCTTCTCATCTTCCAGATTTTTTCTTTCTTCCAGTCACAGTCATCGTATGGGGTCTCCATCGAGAAATGGGCGTATCTCGGCGACTTCAATCATTACTACGCTACGGGTATCGGAGTGCTAAAGGGCATGTCCCCGTATTGCCGCCCGCTTACTGAGTTTCAACCCGACCCCAGAGTGCGATGGCACATACTTGTCGCCGAAGCGACAAACCCACCCTTCTTTGCCCTTCTCACATCGCCTCTCGCAATGCTTCCTCTGGAGAGTTCTTGGGCCGCGTGGCAAGTGTTCCTCGTCTTCTGTCTCTTCGGATCGATTGCGGTTCTCGGAAGAAACCTTTCGTGGAACTTCAAAGAATACTTCATCGCCTTCGTCCTCTGCGCCCAGTCGGGACCAACAATACTGAACTTTCGCTACGCGCAGATTCAGCCGCTGCTCTTGTTGCTGACTATTCTCGGTTGGTCGGCGTTTCGCCGTGGGCAGCAAATCCGCTGCGGCCTGTTTTGGGGGTTAGGAGTGGCAATTAAATTCTACCTTTGGCCGCTCTTATTGCTGCTTTTGATCAAGCGAGCGTGGCGGGGATTCATCGCTGGTTGCGGGTTGGCCGGCTTCTGCCTGGCACTTCCTGTCTTCGTGATTGGATCACGTGTCTATAATGAGTTTGCAGAATGCGGAAAACCACTTATCGAAAAGAGCGCCCTTTTCATCGCGATGAATTTTAGCGTCGGTGGTATACTTCAACATTCGCTTTTTGCGTTCCGAATTCCCATTCTGAAAAACACGGAACCACCTTTCTCCATGATGTTCTACTGGGGTCCGCTTACATTTGCCGGCATTTCCTTGATCCTTGCGATGTACTATCTCCGGCGCTGCTCCTCCGAAGCCGAGCGAAACTTAAGCGTGGCGCTCGCGACTCTTCTCGGCTTCATGACAAGTCCCGTCGCTTGGCCACATTATTTCATTTTTGCGCTTTTCGTCTCGGCCTTGCTCTACGAGCGAGGAGCCTCGTTTCGACTCTGTGTAATCCTCTGCGCTATCGCCTTCCTTCCTTTTGAGAGTCTTGAGCCTTACCCAGGAATGCCCGAATACCACCGGTATTTGCTGGCCTGGCGACCTCTGCCGTCGATCTTCCTGCTGCTCTTCGTCGGGTGGAACGTCGCCACCGCGAACCAACGCGAGCGAACAAATGGCGAGACGCCCTTAAAACCGATACCCGATCCCTCCAGCACTTGAGTGCGTTTGAGTCGACTTCCGATCGATGCTGCGGCGCCATCGTAAGACAAAACGCACCAACTTCAATCAATTCGAGGCGTTGTGACTACAATCACTGCTGAGTTCACTCAGAGATCCCCGGATTCGAACCGACTCTCTACAGAGTAAGAACCCGTCCGAGGCCCATGACTTTCCGATTGTTGTTCGTTCTAAGTTTCCTGTTTGTCGCGGCCTCCGCTACCGCCCAACAGCAGGAACCGTTTTTTTACCACATCGGGAGCCCCGCTCTCAGGCAGATCTGGGTAGATCCCGTGCAGGGCAATGACGGAGCATCGGGCGCGACACGGAACCAAGCACTACGAACAGTGACCGCGGCGTGGAATCGCATACCGCAATCAACGACATTGACGACGGAAGGTTTTCACATTCTGCTCACCAGGGGAGAATTTCCAGAGGCCGCCCTCCCCAATTATTGGGAGGCGCGTTGGGGAAGTTTTTCCGCTCCAATCATCTTCGAAGCCGCAGACGGTCCCGGTACGACTACCTTCCTCGGTGACGTAAACATGTTCGACGGAAGGTTCATCTATTTTATCAATTTGACGATTGCCCCCAGTCCGCCCGGTGATGCATTTCACTGCGAGCGTTGTGATCACACTCTTCTCCGCGGAGTGGAGTTGAGTGGTGGGTCCGGGCGGAACGCGCATGAGACACTGAAGGTCAACCAATCTCGACACTTTTATATTGAGAATTCGGACATCAGCGGAGCTGATGATAATGCAATCGATTTTGTTGCGGTTCAATACGGTCATGTCGTTCGCACCCGCATTCACAATGCCGAAGATTGGTGCATGTATGCCAAAGGCGGGTCTGCGTATATTCGAGTCGAAGCAAATGAGATCTTTAACTGCGGCACCGGTGGATTCACAGCCGGTCAAGGTACGGGGTTTGAGTTCATGGACACTCCGTGGATTCATCACGAAGCGGAAAATATCAAGTTCATTAATAACATCGTTCACGATACCGAAGGCGCTGGCTTCGGTGTGAACGGCGGTTACAATATTCTCCTCGCGCATAACACGCTGTATCGTGTCGGCTCGAGGAGCCATGGTTTAGAAGTCGTTTTTGGGGAACGAAGTTGCGACGGAAATACTTCGGCATGTTCCGCTCGACTCGGACTTGGTGGATGGGGCACGACAACGGGAACGGTTCCAATTCCAAACAGAAATGTCTTCGTCTACAACAACGTGCTCTACAATCCTCCCGGATTCCAAAGTCAATGGCAGCATCTAGCGGTCTACGCTCCACGATCCACTCCGGCGGGAAGTAACATCCCCTCCCCCGCGCGTGCCGACGTAAATTTAAGATTCGGAGGAAACGTGATTTGGAACGGTCCCGCCGACCTTCCTCTCGGAATCGGCGATGGAGAAGGCTGCGATTCCGGCAATCCTACCTGCAACGAAACTCAGCTACGAGGCGCGAACAAATTCAACACGCTCACTCCCGACCTCGTTTCTCCAGCAACAGGGAACTTCGCACCCGGAACCGCGCTCGGAGCAGAGTTCGGGCTGCTCATTCCAAATTTCTCCGGAGGAGATCAAGAACAGACTCCTCTTGCTCCCCAGGGAGTCCTCTCCAATACCGTCTCAAGAGACTTCAACGGAGCCGCGCGTCTCGAGAGCACGCCGAGAGTAGGAGCTCTTCTGCCGGGCTCCACGGGAGGCCCGGTGCCTCCGCCTCCCGGGACGCCGACCACTCCGACCAACCCGTCCCCACCGACAACACCCGCCCCACCGCCGGAAGACCGCAGTCCTCAGTTGACGGGTCTTCGAGCAGGACCAAACCTGTTTCCCAACCGAGGCGGAAGAATGAGCATTACCGCGCTCGTCCGCGGTGCAACCTCAGGGTCGCTTTTGATGTATTCGTACTCGACCGGGCAAGCGCGCCTCTCGAGATTGTCAGGCTCGAGAGAGGATCGACTCGGAATACGTAGATTCACGGGAAACGTTACTTTTCGTGCGAACCGAAGCACCTCTCCGGAAGTGTATGCGGTGTTTCTCTTCTTTCAAAATTCATTCGGCGACCGCCTCGTTCCTCTCGGAAACTCGGTCGTGTTGCCACGGGCTCCACGACGGAGATAGTGACCGAAAGGTCCGCCCAGAGTTCCATGCCGTGCTGACTCGGGGCTTCCACGCTGCTCCCAAGACGGTGTAAACCCGTCTTGTATGGCCAAGCAACCCAAGCGGGCGTTTCATTCGCCCGTATTTCACATTGAATACGAAGACAACTTCCTTCTGGTCGTCAATAAACAGGCGGGGTTTCTGACGGTGCCGGTCGAGGCGAAACGAAACCGCTCCAGCCGCGGCAAAGCTTCCTCACGCCCGGGCAGACCTCGTGGGGAGCTTACGCTCATAGACGAGGTTCGACGTTACCTTTCGATCAAAAGCGGCCGTTCTGAAGGTGCGACGCCTGTGCATCGACTCGATCGCGATACTTCGGGTCTTCTCGTCATCGCCAAGAGCCAAAAGATCGCAGTTCGCATCAAGGAACAATTCAAACAGCGGAAGCCTGAGAGAGAGTATTACGCAATCGTCGCCGGGAAACTTGCGAAGCTGAAAGGGACGTTTCAGAGCTACCTCGAAACGGATGAAGACCTTAATCAAGTGTCCTCAGACGATTCGCGGCGTGGGAAACTGGCGATCACTCACTATGAAGTGGTGGAGGAATATCAGGACTCAACGAAGATACGTGCCACGTTGGAGACCGGAAGGCGAAACCAGATCCGGGTGCATTTCGCCGATATTGGACATCCGATTCTGGGCGATGTCCGCTACAAGCCGGAAAAAGCAAAGCACCCTCGCTGGCCTTACCCTCGCTTGGCTCTCCATGCGGCAGCACTCGGATTCGTTCACCCGATGCTGAAGAAGTCGTTAAAGTTTACCACCGAGCTCCCAGTAGAATTCTCGAAATTTGCTCGCTAAACGAACAAAAAAAAGGAACGGCCCGAAAGCCGTTCCTTAGATGTGGCGCTCAGCAGCGGTTAGCCCTTCTTCTCGAGCGCGAGAACGATCGGACACGCGATAAACATGGAAGAATAGGCACCGAGGATAACTCCAATCATCAAGGCAAACGCCAGATCGGTCACGGCCCCGCCGCCAAGAGCGTAAAGCGTCGTTACGACGACGAACGTGATCACGTTCGTCAGGATGGTCCGACTGAGGGTCTCGTTGATGCTGAGATTCATAATCTCGGTCAACCATGAACGAGTTCCTTCCCGCTCAGGATCTTTTTTCCCTTCGTTCTTTCGCCATTTGTGAATGTTCTCACGAATCCGATCGAAAATGATGATCGTGTCATTCATCGAGTATCCGACAATAGTCAAAAATGCCGCCAAGATTTCGGCACTTATCGGACGGCCTGTGGCCAGGCAAAGACCGACTGAAATCACCGCATCATGAACAAGAGCCGCAATTGCTCCGAAGCTAAATCTCCATTCGAAACGAATCGAAACGTAGATGAACATCGCAACGCAGGAGAAGAGAAGCGAAAAAAAGGCGCTCCGACGGATTTGCTCCCCGATCACGGGACCTACGAAGTCTTCCTTCTGGATTGAATATCCCGTCGGCCGGATCTTCTCGAGAATCTCTCGAACTTGCTTCTTCCCTTCTGCGCTGCTCTGATCCTGAGCAAGACGAACGGAGAAGTCGCGAGCACTTCCTTCAAAAGCCGAAATTTTTGGCTCTTTCAAACCGCCTTCTTCGAATGCCGAACGGACTTGAGCGACATCAACGTCTTCATTGAACTTTACGATGATCTCCGTTCCGCCCCGGAAGTCGACTCCATATTTTTCGTCCCCCATCGTGCACCAATAGTAGACGGACATTCCAAGAAGGAATACGGAGAGCCCAATGAACCACCACTGGTATCCGATGAAGTCAAAGCTGGTCTTTCTGTGGAAGATTTCCATTCGTAGAAGCCTCTAATCTAGAAATTAAATACTGAGCTCGCCCTTGCGGTTGCGAAGCGGAAGGATTGCAAATCCCACTCTCGCAGCGAAAAGCGCACAGACGACGGTGGTCACAATTCCCACGCAGAGCGTCACAGCAAATCCGCGAATGGGTCCCGAACCGAAGTTATAGAGGATCATTCCGCTGATAAACGTCGCGATATTCGCATCGAGAATCGTCCAGTAGGTTCGGTCGAACCCGGCTTCGATTGCGGCTTTGGTCGTGGCACCGTTTCGCAGCTCCTCTCGGATCCGCTCGAAGATGATGATGCTCGAATCGATCGCCATCGCCACCGTCAGCGCAAGACCTCCAATACCGGGAAGCGTAAGCGTTCCGCCAAAGAGCACGAGACAAGCCATCAGCCAGGTCATGTTCAAGATGAGGCACCCGACCGCAAGAAGTCCGGACTTCTTGTAGTAAATGACGGTGAAGATCATCACGAACACCATCCCCGCGAGTGCGGCGCTGAGGCCCGTGCGGATCGAATCCGCGCCGAGGGTCGCGCCGACGGTCCGCTGCTCTTCGAAGGTTAAGGGTGCCGGGAGCGCACCTGAGCGAAGAACAATCGCAAGCCGGTGGGCTTCCTCAGTGGTGAATCCACCTGAGATTTGCGCAGCTCCACCGCTGATTCGCTCTCGAATCACCGGAGCGGACTGCCCGACTCCATCCAAAATGATCGCGAGCCGCTTTCCCACCGTCTCAGCTGTGACGCGGTCGAAGATCTGCGCACCGAGGTTATTGAACTTCAGCGTGACTTCCACTTGGTTATCGTTGGGGTTGATATCAACTCCGGCCGTCTCGATGGCGTCTCCGGTCATCTTGACTTCGTCTTCCACTGGAAGAGTCATTCCGTCACGAAAACGAATTTGCCGCGCCTCGCCCGCCGACCCGGCGTCCTCGGTAACGACTCGGAACTCCAACTTCGCAACGGACCCGATCGTCTTCTTCACGCTCTCGATGTCGGTGATATCCGGAAGCTGTGCGACAATGCGCTTCTCCCCGGAACGTTGAATGGTCGGCTCGGCGACACCGAATTGGTCAATTCTATTCCGAATGGTTTCGATCGCCTGATCGACCGAACCCTTTTCAATCTCTTTCGCGCGCTCTTCAGTCAACCGGTAGGTGAAGATGAACTGGCCATTCTCGCTGGTCGAATCGCCCCGAACAAGCATGGGAAACGTTTTTCGTACGTAAGCTTCAAGCGCATCGGATCCCTTATCTCCGAGCATCACGACCTGGATCGCGCGATCTCCCGAAACCCGGGTACGAATCACTCCGATCCGTTCCTTCGCAAGGTCTGCCTTGACCGCCTGCGCCATTGAATTGAGCTGGCTTTTCACGGCTTCGTTGGTTTGGACTCCAAGAACGAGATAGGTTCCGCCTCGCAAGTCCAGTCCGAGACGAATCTTTTTCGCCGGCCACCATTTTGGTAGCTCTACTTGTGCGCCTGTCATCGCGAAGATTGTTGGTAGAAGAATCGCGATCGAAACCACGACCATCGCAATCAGAATCAGAAGCTCGTTTCTCTTTACGCTCGTCACGCGCGCTCTCCCTGCTATTGTTCCGCTGATTTTTGAATAGCTGCCTGGAGCCGCGCCCCTTCCGGAACGGGAGGCACGGGCATGACATGATCGACGTGAACCTTAACCTTCACACCGCTCGCTATCTCTAGAGTTGCTGAATCTTCTTTGAGCGCCACTACCCTTCCGAATAGTCCGCCCGAGGTGATCACCTCATCGTTTTTCTTCAAGTCGTTTACAAATTTCTTCCGCTCATCGTCCTTCAAATGTTGCGGACGAATCGCCAGCCAGAAATAAATAAAGAATCCGATGAGGAAGAACTGAACGGATCCGAAAATGAATTGAAACGGTGTCATCATCGACTGAGACCCCGCAGCAGCCGGCGCTTGCGCGGCTTCCGAAGCCCACACTGGAGCTGCAATCCACACCAGAGCTGCCGAAAGCACGACCAGCAGAAAAAGGCCGAGCCCTGCTCTCAAGAGACCGTTTTGAATAACAAATTTGCTACTGCTCTCCCCTGCCACCCCTTCCTCCTGCCTCCTCATTTTCTGATTGAAAAACCGAGGTAAATTCTTCACGAAACGCACTAAATTGACCGGAGGCTATAGCCTCACGAATTCTTCGCAGCAACTCCTGATAGAAAAAAAGATTATGAATAGTCCCGAGTTGAACACCCAAGATTTCCTTAGCATGCACCAGGTGAGACACGTAGGCACGCGAAAAGTTCGTGCACGCGTAGCATCCGCAACGCTCATCTAGCGGCCGTTTATCGGTGCGAAACTCCGAATTTCGAATGTTCAGCGTGCCAGTCGAGGTGTAGAGCCTACCAAACCGTGCGCTCCGCGTGGGGATCACGCAGTCAAAGAGATCGACGCCCGCGGCCACCGCGGCGAGAATATCGAGGGGAGTCCCAACACCCATCAAATATCTGATTTTTTCCCTCGGTAAATGGGCGGCCGAGAGCGCGGCCATTTCGTAGAGGAGCGGTATTGGCTCGCCGACACTGAGACCACCAATCGCGTAGCCGTCGAACTCCATTCTCGCGAGCTCCCGGCAACTCTGCTCGCGAAGCTTAGGAAACATCCCACCCTGGACGATTCCGAAGGCAAACACTCGGCCACGGCGCGTCCTCGCCTTTTGGCTTCGTTCCGCCCAGCGCAGGGTGAGCTCAAGCGATTTATCGGCTTCGGCCTCGGTGCTCGGATAGGCGAGGCACTCATCGAGCACCATCATGATATCGACTCCGAGCCGTTCTTGTATCTCGACCACTTTCTCTGGAGTGAAAAGGATCTTCGCGCCGTCGACATGCGACCGAAACTCGACTCCGTCTCCGCTCAACTTTCGCAACTTTGCGAGACTGAAGACTTGGTATCCGCCGCTGTCTGTAAGAATCGGGCCATCCCAGCCCATAAAGGAATGGAGGCCGCCGAACTCCTCGATCAGCGCTTCACCGGGCCGTAAATGGAGATGATACGTATTCGAGAGAATAATCTGCGCGCCGAGCTCTTTCAGTTCTTTCGGCGTAACGCCCTTGACGCTGGCCTGAGTGCCTACCGGCATGAATGCCGGCGTCTGGAAGGCGCCGTGCGCAGTAGTAAACACGCCACTGCGAGCTGAATCAGAAACAGACAACAATTGGAAAGGATTACTGACTTCCGCCATCCCGGCATAAGAACTCAACTGCGGCGTAAGAGCAATGTTTCGGCCCTGGGAAATGAGCCGTTTATTGCACGCGGCTGCGGCTTGAGCTAAGAGAACTTTGCTTCGGTCCGAACAAGATCGGAACCAGAAGCGGTTAAATTGTAGTGCAGTTGAGTATCATTCGCGACTTTTTTTAGCATTCACTGAAACTTCAGGAGTGACTTGTATGTCGATGACCATTCCCTACGGTCGGCTCTCAAGCCGAGTTGAAAAAATAAAAGACCATAAGGTGCTTCCCAGAGAGAAGTTCCCGGAAAAACAAGCCCGAGACGTCATATCATCGTCGACGCGAAAGTCTGCGTCCCATTCGGAACTCGAGGCTAAAAGCTCGCACGAACGCCTTCGCTTTGATTCGACGGAAGGTGGGGAAGCTCCTTTCCAGAAAATTACGGCGCCCAAGCTGGTGCGAAGGAAATTCGCTGGGGAAAAGATTACTGCGCTGACGGCCTACGACTACACGACGGCAATTCTCCTCGACCGTGCCGGCATCGACTTCATCCTTGTGGGTGATTCGTTGAGTTCCAGCGTCCAAGGACATCAGACTACGATTCCCGTGACACTCGAAGAGATGATTTACCATTGCCGTTGCGTTACTCGGGGGGCGACGCGAGCTTTGGTCGTGGGCGATCTGCCGTTCATGAGCTATCAGATTTCTCCTGAGCAAGCGCTCGAGAGCGCTGGCCGCCTCGTGAAGGACGGAGGAGTCGGTGCCGTGAAGTTGGAAGGCGGTATTCATGTCGCTCCCGCGATTGAGAAGATCGTGGCTGCCGATATTCCAGTCTGTGCTCACATCGGCCTGACTCCACAGTCTTATCACCGAATGGGCGGACACCGGGTGCAGGGAAAATCGAAGAGCGGGGAAGGCTCCGTCGCCGCCGCCGGGAGCAGAGAAAGGATCATCGAGGACGCGCTCGCGGTCGAAGAGGCGGGAGCATTCGCTGTTGTTCTCGAGTGCATTCCAGCAGAGCTCGCGAAAACAATTTCACAAATGCTCAGCATTCCGACGATTGGCATCGGTGCGGGCCCGGATTGCGATGGTCAAATCCTCGTCACACCAGATTTACTCGGATTAAACTTGTTCGAACCCGCGAAGTTCGTAAAGACTTTCGCGGATTTCGGCAAACAGACAGTTGAAGCAGCCCGGCAATATATTCGGGAGATTCATTCGGCGGTCTATCCGGCGAGCGAGCACTCGTATGTTCAAGAACGCGCGATCGTGAACGCAGAAGGAGGACGAAAATGAAGTCAAATTCGATGAGGCGTATGCTCCGCTGCAAAATTCACCGAGCAACGGTCACCCACGCGGACCTCGAATACGAGGGGAGCATCACGATCCCTCCCGATCTGTTGGAGGCTGCGGGTCTCGCGGAATTCGAGGCTGTGAACGTTTGGAACATCACAAACGGAAACCGGCTCGAAACGTACACGATTCGCGGTCTTCCCGGCTCTCGTTCCATCTCTATTAACGGAGCGGCAGCACATCTTACAAATCCTGGTGACATGGTCATCATCGCCGCATTCGAATGGATCGACGGGGCGAGCGCCGAGACACACAAACCGACGGTGGTGTTTGTTGACAGTCAGAATCGAATCCAAACTTTGCGACCCGAGGTAGCAGGACCTGAGAGGTTCGGCGCTCCATCCCTGAATGCACTTATGGAGGATAGTCATGATACTCTGTCTTGACGTAGGGAATTCCCAAATCTTCGGCGGAATCTTCAAGAATAATCAGTGTGTGTTTCGTTTCCGCAAGAGTGCGGTTTCGAAAGGCTCGTCGGACGAGATCGGAATATTCCTCCGTTCGGTGCTCCGCGAGAATAACTACGATCCGGCCGAGATTGACGACGTCGCCATTTGCACCGTCGTCCCGGATTTGACTCACTCACTTCGAAACGCTTGTTTGAAATATTTTGAGAAAGAGCCGTTTTTTTTACAAGCAGGTGTCAAAACCGGACTGAAAATAAAAACGAAAAATCCAAGCGAAGTTGGTGCAGACCGAATTGCAAACAGCATCGCAGCGACTCATCGATATCCAGGGCAGAACGTGATTGTCGTTGATTACGGAACGGCAACAACGTTTGACGCTGTTTCAGCAGATCGGGAATACCACGGCGGGGTAATCGTTCCGGGGTTAAAAATCTCGATGGAGGCCCTCGAATCCCAAACCGCGAAGCTCCCGATTGTTGAGATCGTGAAGCTCGATACGGCAGTCGGCAGAGGGACGGTGGAGAGCATTCAATCGGGGCTGTATTTCGGGAATATCGGGATTGCGAAGGAGCTGATTGCACGAATCACCGCGGAGCTTTTTCCAAAGGCGCCGCCAGTTGTGCTCGTCACAGGCGGGATTGCGCGCCTCTTTGAGGATTGCGGGCTTTTCGCCGAGTTCATACCCGACTTGGTTCTTGATGGGTTATTTCAGGCGTTCCAAATGAACTCGTAAGCCTCTTTCAATCAAGAAGCATCAAGTAGCATGCAGTCACCGTAGCTCAAGAATCGATATTCTGATTGAAGGGCGTGCGCATACAGACGGCGGACGAAAACTTCTCCAAAATACGCACTCACCAACAAAAGATGAGTCGTCTTCGGTTGGTGAAAGTTCGTCATAAGCAAATCGACGACATTAAAGTTGAAGCCTGGACTGATCATCAGCTTTGTCGACTGTAGATCGTCCGAAAATTTCAATGTCCCGCCGGAAGCCGCACTCTCCAGGCTCCGCACCGTTGTGGTGCCGACCGCGACAACACGCCCGCCCGCAGCTTTAGTTCGATTAATTCGATCCCGGGTTTCGCTCGGAATGGAATACCACTCAACTGCCATCTGATGTGTTGCTGCGTCCCGAATCGGCGCAAAACTTGCGACTCCAACATGGAGGGTCACGTATGCGGATCCGATCCCCTTCCCTTCCAGAGCGTTTAGCAGCTCCGCCGTGAAATGGAGGCCCGCAGTCGGAGCCGCCGCGGACCCGGGAAACTTCCCAAACTCCGTTTGGTAGCGAATCAAATCTGCTTCGTCGGCACGCCCTCCGCGAATGTATCCGGGTATCGGCATCGAGCCGAGCGCTTCGATAGTCCGCAACATCGGGAGGCCATCCTCGACCGACTTTTCAAGCTTCAGAACGATACGATCCTCATTCGCTCCACCTCGTCCCAATACCGTCGCTTGGAGGCCGGGTGCAAGACTCAGCCGGCCACCCTCGCGAAGTCGCTTCATGGGCCGTGCAAGAGCCTCCCAACAGTCAAGACCGCTAGGATGTTCCGAGAGAAGGAGCACTTCGATTTCAGCGGTCGACCCGTCTTTGGTCGCAAAGAAGCGGCAAGGAAGCACCTTACTGTCGTTGAGAATGAGGAGGTCGCCCTCACGAAGGATTTCGGGCAGTTCAGAAACGCACCGATCGTCAATGAGAAGCTCACCTCCCGAATGCGAGGCATATAACATCCTCGCGGCGGTGCGATCGGAGAGCGGGCGCTGCGCGATTCTATCCGTGGGAAGGTCGTAATCGAACACCTAAAACTCCGGAATTCATCGTCCGCAACGCATAAACCCTCTCGAGGATTATAAACCAGTCGATTTCTTGGCGAACACCTGGAAAAGATCGATCGGCACCGGGAAGATGGTGGTGGAGTTATTTTCGGTGGCGATCTCACGAAGCGTTTGCAGGTATCGCAGTTGAAGCGCTTGAGGCTCTCTTCCAAGAATGCTTGCCGCTTCGGCCAGCTTTTCGGAAGCCTGAAACTCTCCTTCTGCAGCGATGATCTTTGCTCGACGCTCTCGCTCCGCTTCAGCCTGCTTCGCCATCGCTCGCTGCATCTCCGGAGGAAGATCGATGTGTTTAATCTCCACCATCGAAACCTTGATGCCCCAAGGGTCCGTGGAGTGATCAAGGATTTCCTGCAGTCGCATGTTGATCTGCTCGCGATTAACAAGCAAGTCGTCGAGGTGAACCTCACCGCAAACACTTCGAAGAGTTGTTTGCGCCAATTGGTTTGTCGCGTACCCGTAACTCTCCACTTCGTTAATCGCCTTGTTGACGTCTAAGACTCGAAAATAGACGACCGCATTCACCTTCACGGAAACGTTGTCTCGAGTGATCACATCTTGAGGCGGCACATCAAATGTAATTGTCCGCAGATCGACTTTTCTCAATCGCTCAATCCCGAACGGAAGGAGAAACACGAGTCCTGGGCCACGCGGCTCCACAATGCGTCCGAGCCGAAAAACGACGCCACGCTCGTACTCATTGAGCACCCGGAAACAGGTGACAATGAGAAAAAGAAAGGCCGCAACAATAATTCCGATGATTGGCATAAATTGGCTCCGTTATTTCTTCACCCCTACCACAAGCGTCATGTCGCCGCTGACCGATCTTACGACGAGCGCCTCATCTCGCTTAGGAAGACTTTGAACTTCACCGTCTAAGACAGCTTTCCAAATTTCTCCCATCACTCTCACTTTCCCATGTGCCTTCCCCGGTTCACCCGGAATCTCATTGAAGTCGACCAATACTCGAGCTTCCTTTCCGACCAGCCCTTCGCGGCCGGTTGTAACTTTCCGGCTCCGAGACTTCATTACTTGCCGAGCGATAAATACGAAACAACTCCCGACGAGGAATGCCGCTCCGAATATGCTCACTCGATCGACGTCGAACGAGGAAGCGGAGAAGACTTGAT
This sequence comes from uncultured Bdellovibrionales bacterium, assembly GCA_964509425.1. GTDB lineage: Bacteria > Bdellovibrionota_C > UBA2361 > SZUA-149 > CAZDWZ01 > CAZDWZ01. The sequence goes on from CAZDWZ010000001.1 coordinate 277,409, forward strand.
CCTCATCGATTGCGTAAATGGCTCCGGTTGCGACGCAAATGGTTCCGACGATTCCTAGAATGCCAAAGCTTGGAACAAATGCCTCTGCCAGACAAAATGCGGCGCCGAGCAACATGAGAACTATTCCGCCAGTGGTAATTGGCAACACTTGGCCAGCGACGAGAGAGAGCACTAAGCAGATCGCGCCGAAGATTCCGGGAAACAAGGCACCAGGATGATAGAGCTCGATTCCGAGTCCAAGCAGTGCACCCATGCCGACCAGCATGGCGATGTTCGGATCGGCCAAGACGTTCAAGACCTTTTGCTTCAGGCTCATGGGAATTTCGCGGCGCGGAGCATCGCGAAGCCCAGTCAACGTGACTTGCCGTCCGGCAGCGTTCACCGATTTCCCTTCCAGGTCAGATAGCAATCGATCCAAATCGCCTGCGATGAAATCAATGATCCCGTCGGCTTGTGCCTCACGATCAGTGGCCGAGACGCTCTCACGCACGGCCTCCTCGGCCCACTTCACATTCCGGCCCCTTTGTTCCGCGATCGCCTTTGCAAGTGAGACGGAGAAATTCTCGATCTTCTGGCCCATGTCTCCGGTAATATCACTCCCTCCGTTCAATACTGGGTGTGCCGCGCCTATCGTCGTACCGGGAGCCATCACGGCGAAGTTCCCCGCGAGCGTAATAAACATGCCTGCAGACATTGCGCCGCCACCTCGGGGCGACACATAAACAACGGTGGGAACTTTTGATTGGAGCAAGCTCTCCACCATGAGCTGCATCGAGGGGAGCAGACCTCCGGGGGTGTTAAGCTGAAGCACGACGAGCCTCGCTTCGCTCAGGGAAGCGGCTTCAAGCCCGGCTCGCAAATAATCTGCAGTAGCCGGGTTGATGGTTCCTTCAATTCGAAGAAGCACAATCGGACCTGCCGGAGAATCGGCAAGGCTCGCTGATGGAACGACGCGTGCCGCGAACAAGCCCAACACGCAAAGTAAGATTGCTATCCCGAAAGCCCGCCTCATAGTGCTCCTCCGCTTTTCGGCATAGGTAATCCTACTTCCGTCATGACGCTCTTGAGATCTTCCCAGAAAAATTTCTTTGCCGGCGGATTCCGGAGAAGGTACGCCGGATGGAAAGTTGGCATCAGCTTTATCCCGCGCCAAGTCTGCCAATTCCCGCGCAGCTTGGTGATCCCCATCTGGACGCCGGAAAGCGCCATTTGCGCCGGCTGCCCGAGCGTCACGATGACCGACGGCTGAATGATCTCGAGCTGTCGGTACAGATACGGAGTGCAAGCGGCAGTTTCATCGGGAAGCGGAGCCCGATTCTCGGGAGGACGGCATTTAACAACATTCGCGATGTAGACGTCTTCGCGCTGAAGCCCTAGACCTTTCGTGATGGCAGCGGTCAACAATGCCCCTGCGCGCCCGACAAACGGCTCCCCGACACGATCTTCATCCGCTCCCGGACCCTCGCCCACAAAAGCGATGAGCGGTCGGTTCGCGTTTCCGACTCCGAAGACAACTTTGTTTCTCCCTTCACAGAGTCGACACTTCACGCATTTCTCTGCGATCTGACGAAGCTGTTCCAGTGAAACCAACGAATACTCGCCATTTGCCTCCGTCGAGGTTACCACCGCGGAGCTTGACCCTTCGCCGGAGCTCGGCTTTTCAGCAGATCTCAATTTTTCGACTGCCTCGATTATCGGTCGGGCCTGTTCGAGTGAAGCCCCTGCGACGGAGGCGGAAACATCCTCGCGCTGTAACCACTCTTTCGGGATACCAAACGGTGCCTCGCGACGGAGGTGCTCCGCGATTTGCTGTTCGAAGGTTTTCATAAATTTCCGGCGAAATCGAGAATTTTATCGGCGACCTCGCTCTTCCTCGCAACCCCAAATCTCTCAGGATTCTCTTTTGGTTTCAGAATCCAAATCTCGCTTTCATCGCTCTCCACGCTCGTCTCGATCGCGTTCGCAATTAAGAGGTCAAGATTCTTCTTCGCCAATTTTTCAGCCGCGATCGCCGGAACGGCGTCGCCGCTCCCTGATTCCGCCGCAAAGCCGATAATTCGAAGGGGTATGAGAGACTTCTTCTCAATGTCCGCCCGCTCCGAAGCAATTCGCGCTATGATGTCGTCGTTCGGTATTAGCGAGAGAGAATAAGGAGCTTTCTTCTCCTGCTTTAATTTCACGGGCGATGCGCACTCCGGCCGATGGTCGGCGACGGCAGCTGACATCACGAGGTAACTCAGCTTCGCGCCCACCGCCGGCTCAGAAAGAGCATCTCGGGTGGTTTGAAGCAGTTCGGAGGCTGTTGTGATTTTCTTGAACACTACTCCCGGCGGAGGTGTCTCCGCTGAAGGTCCGGAAATCAGAACAACATCGGCCCCACGCAGCGAAGCTTGGCGTGCGAGCGCATAACCCATTTTGCCGGAGGAACGGTTGCTGATAAATCGCATCGGATCGATCATCTCGCGCGTGGGACCCGCCGTGACGACGAACCGCTTGCCCACGAGATCCTGCGGCCGAGACGCGCGCTCTACCGCAAACAGAATCTGGTCGGGAGATGCAAGACGTCCCGCACCCTCCCAACCACACGCGAGCGATCCCGTTTCAGGCTCGACAAATCGCACTCCCCTCTCTTGCAGTCGTGAAACATTCTCTTGGGTGGCGACGTTCGTCCACATGTTCACGTTCATGGCCGGGGCGATCACGATCTTGGCCCTGGTCGCGAGGAGGACAGTCGTGGCCGCGTCATCACAGATTCCATTGGCGAGCTTAGCGATGATATTTGCCGATGCGGGGGCAACCACGACAACGTCGGCTTCATCCGCGAGGCGAATGTGATTTATTTCCGACTCCCGCACCCGGTCGAACATCTCAGTGGTGACGAGGTTTCCGCTCAGAGTCTGCATCGTCAGGGGCGTTATAAACTGCTGGGCGGATTGAGTGAGAACAACATGCGTTGCCCATCGCCGTTTCACGAACTCTCGGAGAAGCTCCGCACTTTTATAGGCAGCAATCGAGCCGCTGACGATGAGTGTAATTTTCATAATCTACAATAGGAACGGATTGCTCCGCTTCTCCTTGCCGATGGTCGTATCTTCGCCGTGTCCGGACAGAACGATCGTGCTCTCCGGGAGGGTGAGCAGCTTCTCACGAATGCTACGGATTAATTGCTGATGATTCCCGCCAGGGAGATCCGTCCGGCCGATCCCACCTGAGAAAAGTGCGTCGCCCGCGATCACAATCGGCGCTTGAACCTTCTTCTCACGAAAGCCCGTTCGAGAAGTCTCTTGAAGTTGAACGTCAGTCTCGGGGAGATAGAGGCTGATATGTCCGGGAGAATGACCCGGTGTAAATAGAACACGGAAATGGTGCTTCCCGAATTCAAAAAGAGAACCATCGTCGAGAAATTCATCGGGTTCCGGGCAGTTCTCAAAATCGCTGGGCGACATTCCGAACATCATCGCCTGCTGAGATAAAGTACCGCGGAGCATTTTTTCCAGCTGGTGCCCGAAGAGCCGCGGCTTCGAACCGCCCGATTTTTCTATTTCCCGCATGAGTCTTGCGACACCTCCGGCGTGATCCAAGTGCGCATGAGTCAGCACAACTGCGGTGACGGCATAGCGCCTTTCGGAGTTCGCGCACTTGGGGAGGCTTTGGAGAACGGCTGGAATGTCGCCGCCAGGGTCAATCACACAAGCCGCTTCATTCTCTGAATCGACAAGGATACGGCAATTTTGCTCGAAGACTGTAACTGGAATGGTCTTGATTATCACAGATGGACCTGCACCGTTATTCTTGCACCTTTTCGCTAACAGAAATACGATGCGAGACGGCAAAACGCAATTCACGGGCTGGGATTTGTTCGTTCATGACTGAGGGACAGACTAAATACGAAATGGTGGAAAAGCCTGAGAATTCGATGGAGGCTCCGGTGGACGAGGCTCAGGAAGACGGCGAGCAACTCCTTCGCGGCACGGTGAACCGGATCACCTATCGGAATCCCGAAAACGGGTTCGGCGTCCTGCGAGTCCAAACAGGGACAAAAACGTCGCTCTTCTCACCTGAGGAAACAACGACTCTCGTCGGCGAGATCCCGTCTACCCTCAGCGTCGGGATGAATTTCATTGCGAGAGGAATTTGGCAGACCCACGCGAAATTCGGAAAGCAGTTTCGCGCTCGTTCAATAACAGAGGCAGCGCCCAGCGGGAGAGATGCAATCCAGCGTTATCTTGGTTCGGGGGCCGTGAAAGGATTTGGGCCGGTGCTCGCTGAGCGCATCGTCGAGACGTTTGGAGAAGATGCTCTTTCAATTCTCGACAATGAGCCGCACCGACTCATTGAAGTTCCGGGCATTGGTGCGAAAAAGGTCGAAGAAATTTCTGAAGCGTGGGGACAGAAGAAAAACCTCCGAGAGATATTGCTGTTCTTCCAGAATCACAATGTCCCGCTCGGTCTCGCGCAGCGACTCTACAACACCTACGGGAATCAAACGATTGAAACGGTCACCAAAAACCCCTTTGTCCTTGCCAGGGATATCTGGGGGATTGGTTTTCAAACGGCCGATCAAATTGCGCTCGCTCTCGGCCTTGCGCCTGACTCGCCGGAGCGCCTCGCAGCGGGTCTCCTTCACACCATGAAAAAAGCGGCGGAAGACGGACATTGTTTTCTTCCCCGCGATACGCTTCTTGCGAAAGCCGCATCGCTTCTCGATTTTGCCGATGAAACTGTATTTAACCCACCGCTTGAAGAGTGCATGCTCTTAGGTGACCTGCTGGGTCGCGGAGAGAATATCTACTTGCCTGTTCTAAACACTGCCGAGTCCGATGTGACCGCCTGCATCGTCGAGCGGCTTTGTAACCTTTCGTCGTTGAAGGTTCATATCCCCTCCAGCGTGCTGGAAGCTGAAGGTGAATATTCTGCGAGCGGCTTCACCTTATCTCCGCAGCAGCTTGACGCGGTCCGGCTCTCGGCTCGAAACAATCTCTTGGTCATCACCGGCGGCCCGGGTTGCGGTAAGACCACAGTGGTAAAAACAATCAGCAATATGTTCCGGCGTGCGGGACTGTCCGTCCGCCTGGCCGCTCCCACAGGACGGGCGGCTCAACGGCTCGCCGAGGTGTGCGACGCAAAAGCTTCGACGATTCATCGACTTCTCAAATACGATCCGCAGACCCGCTCGTTCCTTCACGACAAGTCTCTGCCGCTCCCGGCGGACGCACTCATCGTCGATGAAAGCTCGATGATCGATATCCCGCTCGCCGCCAGCCTCCTTCAAGCGTTGTCCCCCGACACACGACTCATTCTCGTCGGCGACGCCGATCAGCTTCCGAGTGTTGGGCCGGGTCTGTTCCTGTCAGACCTTCTTGGTATTCCAGAGTTGCCGCGAGTGCGGCTGGATACGCTTTTCAGGCGCGACGAAACCTCCCGGATCACCCAGATTGCCCATCAGATCAATTCCGGAATTGTTCCTGAAATCCCGGAACCCGATGGCCACGTAAAATCCGATGCGTATTTCCTCCCCGTCAACTCAGCGGAAGAGGGTGCGGCTCTGCTGGAGAGGCTGGTCATCGAGCAACTCCCGAAGCGATTTGGCTTCAAGCGAAACGAGATCACTGTCCTCACGCCAATGAATCGCGGAGAGCTCGGAGTCGGTCTCCTGAACAAGCGTCTTCAATCTCAACTCACGCCCCCAATTCCGGGTGGCCCTTCGGTCAAAGTCGGACAAATGGAGCTCCGCTTGGGCGATCGAGTATGTCAGCGAGTGAACAACTATCAGCTGACTCAGGGTGGTGTCTTCAACGGCGACCAAGGCGAAATTGTGAGCATCGATGTGCAGTCGAGGTCTCTTCAAGTGCGATTGTGGGACGACCGAGTGGTTGAATATCCATCGGAGGCGATTCATCAACTTGATCTTGCCTATGCGCTGACAATTCACCGCTCGCAGGGCTCAGAAATGCCGGCCGTCGTTGTCGCGCTGCATGATTCACACACTATCCTGTTGGAGCGACAACTCCTCTATACTGCGGTTACCAGAGCAAAAAAGGTGCTGGTTATTGTCGGTACGCGGAGGGCGCTCGAAACAGCCACACGGCGAAGCCGGAGCAAGCGCCGATTCACGGCCGTTGGAGAGCGAGTAACCGAATCACTTCTTTCGCCCTGACATCTTTGTATATACTATCTTATCCAGTTTTCCGGGGTGTTCTATGCGACGACGCTTCTTAACGATGACCCGCTTCGGCCTCAGCCGTTCGAGCACGGCCGTACTTCTGGGCTTCTCGGGAGCGCTGATTGCAAGCTTCGTCGTTATCGCGACTCCGAAATTAGGAGCCGCAGAAGACAGCGTCGCCGCAGCGACGGCAGCGGCCGAAGCGGCGCAGCGGAAGAAGAATGCGCTCTACAATCGTCTCGGCGGCTCGAAGGGACTCAACGAGATTATCGACACTTTCCTCGAGAGCTGTGCCGCAGATGAAACAATCAACCACTACTTCAAGAACGTCTTTTCGGATCGGATAAAACTTCGAACCTATAAATTCCGCTTGGTCGATCATTTCTGCATGACGATCAACGGCCCTTGCCGATACACCGGAAAGGCCATGCTCGACGCACACGCGGGAATGGGCATAAAGAAAAGTGAGTTCAAGGCCTACATGAAGCATTTCAAAGCCGCGATGGTGAAGCAACAAATAGCCGAGAAAGACATCAAAAAAGTGATGAAGAAATTTCGCGCGCTCCGAATGGAGGTCGTGAAAGCTCCCGGTAAAGCAGTGCCGGCTCCGACATTTAAGCCCTATTCAATTGGGAAATGAAACCTGCTCTCCTCCTGCTGGCTCTTCTGACCGTGCTTCCCCGAACGGCAAGTGCGCAGCCTGAAGAGCTTTGCATTGGAATAAATCCTGAAACGAAAGTTTGGGGCCTGACGGAGGTAAATCCTACCGTCCGCGAAGCCTATTGCAGTCCTGGGATGGCGTTCCTTTCGAACCAGCCGATCCCTCGCCGCACGTCGCTGCCACCGCCATGGAAACTAAGCGGTTCGTGTTGTCCTCTTCCGTCCGGAAGCCTTACCGACGAACATGAGTTCAGAGAGCGGAATTGTTCGCCAGGCTTCGTCGTTACCGGCGGAAGAGACGATATGATTCGATGTACGAGAATCAATTCGGACAAGTATTCCCTTGATACGCCGGCAGAGACACTCAAGGCCGATCCCTCGCCAGATCTGATTGCACGCACGTGGTACGCGATTGGCGTCCAATCGAACCTCACATCACGGCTTCGAATTCCGCCTGCTCTTCGTTTCGGATTGGGCCGCCTCAGTCGCACGGTCTGGCTGGATACACTTTGCGTCGGTTATCCATGGGGAAGTCCCCTCACGGCTCTTGGAACGAAGTCGTGCGCGGGGTTCAGGTTCACGCAACTTCGCCCAAAAGATTCGCAAATTGTGGAGAATGTCCCTCCGTGCCGGGCCGTCACCGATGTGTATGACGAAGGGGCCGTCTGCATTCGATGACATCAAGAAACGGCGAATCACAGGAGGTAAAAGTGTTCGCTGCAGCGGCAGGCACGCTCACGATTATCTTCCTCCTCGTGTTCCTCGTCGGTGTCTTTGTATTACGTCCCGGTTTCCGCGGAGCATTGCGAAGCGCCTTTCAAGATTCAACCATTCTCACAGCAAACGAATTTAACTCGCTTGTCAGTCGGGGCATGCCGCCAGAAGCCGCTTTAAACACTGTCTCCGGCAAGATGAACCTCGTTCTCCCCGGCGCGGCTCTTGTCCTCGCCGACGCAGACGGGAAGATTACGGCGCGATCGGAAACCTGCGCGTTAACATCGACGTCGCTTCTTGCACAACCGCTGCCGTTTCTCCGAAGCATCATCCACGAAGGCACCACGATCGATCTGCCGAGCCCGTGTGGTGACGATCTCCAATATCTTTCAGGTACACCGATTGGCGAAAATTCTTATGTGCTTCTCTTTGGCTCGTTCCCACTCCTCCGTGAGCTCGCGACACTACCAGGACTCCTCTCGAACGGACTCGTGCTTGTTCCGATTCCGTCTCTTGCATTGGTGATTTCAGGGCTCTGTCTCATACTCTACTACCGATCGGTGCGGAGACAGATGACAACGCTCCTTGGCGCAATTCAACGGTTCAGCGGCGGAGAGCTCTCCGCCCGCGGATCTGTGGGTCTTTTCCGGGAGGTGAATGAGATCACGACTGCATTCAACGAAATGGCAGACGAATACCAAGCAAAGTCGCTCTCGATACTAAGAGACGATGACGCGAGACGACAAATGCTCACCTCTCTCGTACACGACGTGCGAACGCCCCTTACAGCACTTGGCGGAACAGCAGAACTTCTCGCAGCAAACCTAGACGATGCTGAGAGGAAATCCAGGTACTCGAGTGTGCTCGAAACGAGTCTCAGCGCGTTTACTCGGCTTTCCGAGAGTGTTCAAAGCCTCGCGCGCCTCAACCAGGCCGACAACAATCTGCAGATGACGAGCCTCGATGCCACAAGCGTCGGCCTGAACTTACATCGCGAGCTCCTCCCGATTGCCGAGATGAAGGGTCAGCGATTCACCTTCGAACCTCACTCGGTGCATTCTCCACTGATTGCGAACGAAGAACTCGTGAAGCGAGCTCTTACGAACGTCCTCGAGAATGCATTTCGTTTCTCGCCTGAGAATTCGGAGGTTCGCCTGATTTTAGAGGAACTTGATTCTGTAATTGAGTTCTCAGTTGTAGACGCCGGTCCAGGAGTGAAACCGGAGCATTTCGAGAAAATTTTTGAAGAGTTTTATCAAACCGCAGACGAAGGCAAGAACAACAAGGGATTTGGTATCGGCCTCGCTTTTGTGAAACGAGTCATGGAATTGCACGGCGGACGGGTGTGGTGTGAGAGTTCTCTCGAAAGAGGAACTCGATTTCGGCTGTCATTCGATGGGCGATTGCCTCTCATCCATTCATCCCAGACAACAGACCAAGCCCAGTTTCGAGCCCGTGAATCCGAGGCCGGCAATGTGCGTACCGTGGATCGTTCCTTTCTCGTGATCTCGCTCCTCAGCATGATTGTTGTTGCGATGAGAACGGATATTCCGACGCTGCGCTGGACGCTCCCCTTTGTAGTCGGAACCATCTCCACGCTTTTTCTCTTGAGGAACAAACATTCAATCTCGCTGCCTTGGCCACTCATCCGGTTTGGGCTTATTACACTCTTCGCCCTGTGCGCCGTTCTTCACCGTGCACCAATCCCCTGCGCCGTCGCCAGCATTCCTCTCGGTTACCTTCTGTTTCCGTGTCTGTATGGAGTCCTCGGCCGTTCCGGGTTTGTCATGCTGGCACTTGCGTATCTGTTTGTTTACGCCTCGGATAGCAATTCAGGGACGGTCGGACTCGGGATGGTTCTCGGCTTGAGTTTCGGCATCGTCCCGGCCGTGCTCGACTCGCTTCAGATTTACCGCCGTATCGGAATGCGGATTGCTGCGATCGGAATATTCGTAATCGTACTCACGGTGATTTTTCAGAATCTCGCTTTATGGTTTTCAATTCCCGGTTTCTTAGCGCGCGTGCAGCGTGCGGACGCTTCGACGATACTCGAGAAGACGAGTGGTTGGTTGGAGACGGAGGCGTGCGACGGCAAGCTCGATGTGTGCTTGAGCTATCTCCACCAATGGAACCCGTTGAACAGTTACTATCTCATGAATGAAAGGGGTGAGATTTTTGCCCAAGGGCAGCGGCAGTTCTTGAACTCGGCTCCTGAAAATATCCATTCCCAAATTATCTCAAATCGGAACGGCTCCGGCCGTTCAATCTTCATGATCGAAATGCCGGGGAAGTTCGGAAACCATATGACTGGTCGAATCTTTAGCGTGACACTTGCCGCTTCCTGCATTCTTCAGATCTTGCTCTCGGCAGCACTGTTAATGTTGCTCGGCGCCTTGCTCACAAAACGCTTGGGGAGTTCGTTCTTCGAGTTGGTGAGTGGAATCCGACGCTACCGAAAGGGCATTTACGGCGAACGCATAAACCTTTCCACCGGAGGCCTCCTGGGAGAGACGGCACGGCTATTCGATAGGCTCGGAGTCGAGCTCCCGAAACTGAGGAATGACCTTCTCGATCGCGCCGAAAGCCGACGGCGCTTCATAGCCCGCCTCTCTCAGGCGATGCATCGCGCCGCGGAACGACTGAAACGGCGGACAGCGGACGCACGCTTCAATTCGGATAAACGAAGTGTTTTTCGTCTCTCCGAGGAAGTTCATCACCAGCAAAGATTTCTCCGGCTGCTGCTTCATTCGTTCCGCCACGAAAACGTCTCCTCAGGTTCTTCATTCGAAACGGTTCCGATCAAGGAACTCCTTCTCGAAGCCTGTGAGTCGGCATCGACTATCAGCGTTCTCGAACAGGAGCGACTTGTGCTTATCGTTCCCGACGACGAGCTGTTTGCATCAGGAGATCCCGCAGAGGTTGTCGATGCCATTCAATTTTTCATTATCGAGCTCCTCTCGGGGTTCGACGAAGGCGTGCTTTCGGTCGAGCTCAAAAAGTCGGCTGAGGAAGTTCACGTCGCCATGGCCGTTCCCGGGAAATCACATCAGTCAGAAAGCATCGAATCAAGTCGGTTCTTGATCGACGAACTTCCTCAGGTGCTCTCCGAGCTCGGGATCTCGTTACGTTATACGCTCTCGGATCGGAATATCATCGGTGTGCTGCTGTCGCTCCCGACCGCATCGACTACGCGATGATTCAGAAACGCCGAGCCATTAAGAGAGTTGGAATGGCGATGATGAGTAGAGTCCTCGGCTCGTCACACCTCGTCCGGTTCGGCAAACCGGTATCCTCGGCCCGAGACCGTTAGTAGGTATTTCGGATTTTGAACGTCGTCTTCCAGCTTCTTTCGTAATCGGCAGACAAAAATGCTGACGTTCGACGAATAATGCTCTGCCGAGAAACGCCACACCTGCTCCAGTAACTCGTCCCTCGTAAAGGGGCGCCCTGGTTGAGAGGCGATGAGAAGAAGGAAATCAGTTTCCATGGCGCTGAGGTCGAGCTGCTTTCCGTTTTTGGTGATTCGCTTTCGAAGTGGATCGAAACTGAACTCACCGATCGAAAAACTCTTCCCATCCTGATTTCCGGCTGGTGGCAAAGTGCCATTTAAATGAACGGCGATCGCTTCGTCGGTTTTCGACCGAAGTCGAGCACGAACGCGAGCAAGCAGCTCCTTTGGACGGAAAGGTTTAGTGATGTAGTCGTCAGCACCAATTTCAAATCCGCTGACGATGTCGCTTTCCGAATCTCTCGCCGACAGAAGCAGAACGGGAACATGAGCAGCAAGCCGCTTTACCTCGCGGCAAATGTCGAGTCCGCTCAAGCCGGGCAGATTAATATCAAGGATGATGAGATCAAACTCACCACTGAGGGCATGCTCGAGTCCTTGCAATCCTCTCGATGCAACGTCGCAAACATAGCCGGCATCGTTCAAGGTGTCTCTAACGACCATTCGTATGGATTCATCGTCTTCAACGAGGAGAATTTTTGAAATTTCGGACGTTCTCACTTCAGATTTAGCTCCGGATAAAACGCCTAAAAAACTTTCCGTAGTCATCCCACGTCTCCACTTGATTATCGACCGAACTCAATCCGAGCACGAGAGCTTGAGAGAGATTTTCAGCCAGTGTCCACAAGGAGGATATGATGTCGGGGGAACCGCCTCGACCCCGGGCAATGAATTTGCAATGTGAACGGACGGGCCCGAGAGCGGAACTAAAAAGCTGAAATTTCAGGGGTTTTTGGACAGCGTTCGTCGGGCTTTCGCCGATCCTCACGCGGTTCCCCACCGCTGGGCCTGTTTTCGGAGACGGGAAAGTGTCTGTCGTCGCTACAACCGAAGTAGATTCCGCTGAACTTCACCGGTCACAATCGCCTCGGAGCACCCGATTATCATGTCTACTTCCAAGCGCACTCCGAACTCTTTCAGGTAAATTCCCGGCTCGATCGAAAAGCAACTCCCCGGAATCAAGAGTCGTTCGTCCCTCGATTCAAAATCGTCGATGTTCGCTCCCGCTCCGTGAACCGATGTTCCAATCGAATGTCCCGTACGATGAACAAACTGAGCTCCGAACCCAGCTTTGTCGATGAACGCACGAACCTCTCGATCCACCTCGTATCCGGCGATTGGGACTTTCGCCTTCACCCGGTCCTTTATGAGTTGAATTGCGAGATCGCGCGCCGAGGCAACCGTTTCAAATACCTGATGTACAAGTGGTGGAGGCTCGCCAAGGAAACCGACCCAGGTAATGTCGTAATAGGGCGCTTCCTCCTCGAGAAGCTTCGCCCAAAGATCGATGAGCACCAGGTCGCCCGTTTCGATGAGATAATCCTTGCCGGCTTCCGGTTCGTAATGCGGATCGCCGGAATGATTCTTCACGGCGACCACCGGACCGTGATCGGTGAAAAGTCCGGATTCGGAGAATCGCCTCAGAATGAAATCGCGAACATCCGTCTCTCGAATTCGACCCGTTTCCCGGCCAACCAGCTCGAATGCTTCGCGGCGAATTCCGTCCACGCGCCGACCAGCTTCGAGGTGCATTTCTTCTTGCGCGGGACTAAATATCGCGAACGCTCGTTGGATCAGAGCGGCAGAGCTGATCACGTCAACTCCGAAACTACGAACCAACTCGACCACGCCAGCGTCGACCAGCGACACTCGAAGCAGGCTGCCGTTCTTTGAATATTGCATGGCAACGTTCCCGCAGCCGTCCAGAATTTGCTTTACTCCTGCCTCCTGTTCTTGCCAGCTCGAATATTGGACCACCGAGCCCGGAAGCGTCGAAAGCGCGTTCGGTTCAATTCGGTGCAGTAGCTTTCGCGGCTCCCCAGCTTGAGGAATCAGATAATACCAGCGGCGGCTGTTTATCTCGGACCGCGGTAGGCCGAGTAACTCGGCAGCTACCGGATCCCGAGAGTGGTGGTCGGCGAAAAGCCACCCGTCGACGCCGGATTCTTTCAAGGCAAATTGAATTTCTTGCAGGTTCAAAATCTTTCGGGCGCGTTTACTCCGGGCCGTACAGCCTGGGCATTCTTGACCAAGTTCACAAACTCTCTTCGTTGCCCCGACGGATCCCCTTCAACCGAACGCTCAGCAAGTGCCGCAATATCCTTGTAGGTGTAGTTCCCTGCAAATTTGCTCCCACGGAGCAGAGTCCCGAAATAGGCTACTGCACTTGCAAAGCGGAAGTCTGCGCTCGCCTCCTCTGAGCTTTTCTTGACACGGGAGGCTTCAATTGGGAACTCCAAAAGCTGAGATACGTTTCCATCCGGCTCCTTGTATCGGACCTTGAGAAACGCGAGCTCCGGCTCCATTCCCTCCTTCGCGACGGGAGCGGGACTTTCTGATGCCAACGCGCGATAGCGGTATTCCGTATTGAGCCGCCGTGCGAGCTCGGTGTTAGTAAGCACGACCTCGTAGAGCGCAGTAACTTCGTGCCCGACTCCGATTTCTCCGGCATCAATCGCATCATTATTGAAATCTTCCTTTGCGAGCTTGCGATTGTCGTATCCGATAAGACGATATTGCGCGACGTGCTGAGGATTAAACTCAATTTGAAGTTTCACATCCTTTGCAACAACTTCAACGGTTCCAGCAATCTTTTCTCCTAAGACTCGGCGAGCTTCTTGAAAGCTATCGAGATAGAAAAAATTACCATTCCCCTTGTTCGCGAGCTGCTCGAGGCGAGCGTCTTTGAGATTATTCGTCCCGACTCCGAGAGTCGTCAGCGTAACCCCGCTCTTTCGCTTTTCTTCGATAAGCTTGACGAGCGAATCATTCGACGTAACACCCACATTGAAGTCACCGTCCGTTGCGAGGACCACTCGATTCACCCCGCCGACGATCCGATTTCTCTCAGCGACTTCGTAGGCCATATGGATGCCGCCTTCGCCGTTCGTGCTCCCGCCCGCATTCAGACCGTCGATAGCAGCAAGGATTTTTGAGGATTCCTTTACCGAAGTTCCGTCAAGCACCAGTCCGGCCGCTCCCGCATAGGTAACGATCGCAACCTTGTCTTGTTGACGCATGTTTTGAACGAGAACATGGAGTCCCTTTTTGATGAGCTCAAGCCGATCGGGCGGCGACATCGAGCCAGACACGTCGATCAAGAACACCAAATTCCACGCTTTCGACTCGGCGACAGCATCTCGCGCGCGAATCCCCAGCGAAAGCAGTAAGCGATCGCTCTCCAAAGGCGCCGGAGCAATCTCATATGTGAGCTGAAACGGCTTCTCACGCTGCGAGGGATAGTTATAATCAAAATAATTGACGAACTCTTCGATTCGCACCGAGCTTGCAGGCGGAAAACTCCCGGCCTGCAGATAGCGCCGAGCATTGGTATAACTTGCCGTGTCGACATCAACGCTAAACGTTGACATCGGCTCATCCTTTGTCTGAATACGCGGCTGCTCCTCGTAAGTCTTATAATTGTCGTCTTGATCGACATCGCGCGGTTGCCGCGGATACGCGGGCACCGGCTCGGGGATTGGCGCTGGAGGCGGAGGTGCCATAATACCTTCCACCACTCGATCAGCTGCGGGTTCGGCCTGCGGCATCGATGCGGCTACCTTTGGCGAGCGTACTCGCCGCGCGGCGGAGTCATCGCTCCGGCCTTCAATCCCGGAGATCCCCTTATTCGGTCGCACATTACCCGTCGCCGATCCTATAAATCCAATGTTGCCCTGGGGCTTCGCTGCAACCCGTTGCCGGTCCGGAGCTTGTTCACGCTCCGAAGACGGAGGGCCCTGTTCTTCAAAATCAACGCTCCCGGAACCACCCGACCAGCGGTCAAGACTCTGAATATTTTGCTTAGACCCGCTGGCGAGGTTGCCGGCACCTTCACCGCCCGCCAAATTCCCGGCGCGGCCGACAACAGGAGCTTCAATCGATTTCCGTTTCTCAGCGTCCTTTTTCTCCCCAGTGAAAGGTTGTCCTGCCGACAATGGCCCGGAAGGAGACACACTGGAAGCTTGCGGCGCGCCGTCTAAGCTTCTTCTCGTTTCGTCGAGACGCTTCAACACCGCGACTTTCTCGTCAACCGGCTTGGCGTCATGTAAGGCTTGAGTAACGGGAGCAGGCTGGCTCTCTTTGGCGAGCGGTTCACGCTGAGCTTCCTCTTTTCTCTGCTCCATTCGCAGTTTGCCGGACTCAACCGGACTCACCGATTGATCGATTTTTTCCGCAATCCGCTGATCTTTATCTCGTGGCGCAGGATCGGACTTCGAAGGAGGAGTCTCCGCGGTAGATTGCGCTCCCGGCTTTTCCAGTCCCGTCGATTCCACCATCTGCTCACTTGCTCGCCGCTGGAGTGGACCGCCCGGCACCTTGCTGCTCAACGCAAAAACCATCACCAAGGTGGCAACGAAGGCCGCTCCCGAGGCGAGCTGCAAACTTTTTTTACTCATAGCCATGTACAACCTCCTGACTAAACCTGAACTCTCATCTTCAAGCCGATCCATCACCTTCACTGCTAACTGCGGACCGGGCTTATGTTCTTCGCCGGCGAGACGTTTCTCGACGGCCACCACACGCTGATAGGCGCGAAAAGCACTTTGCAAGTCACCGTCGTTTTCGAGGGCGGACTTCATCTCTGCAGCTTCGCGTTCTGTCAGCGAACCTTCGAGATAATCTAAAAATTTCTCTTCGAGATTTCTCGCCATCACTTTTCACCTCCCAGGGCGAGGAATGACTCTTTCAGCACAAGACGGGCTTTGTTGAGCCGGGATCGGACGGTACCGATAGGAATTGCGAGGAGAGAAGCAGTTTCTTCGTAAGACTTCCCCTCGAGGCTGCAAAGCACGAGAACGTCGCGAAGTTTTGGATTCAAAGCTCCGATGAGGTTCCGAAACTGATCGAGGTCGCTGGATGAATCGGCAGAGGCGTTTCCTGGCCGATCGTGTCGGTCCGAAGAGAAGCTCTCGGTCTTCTGACGTTCCTTATGTGCTCGTGAAGAAAAATAACTATTCATTGTATTCAGCGCGATTCTCGTCAGCCAAGTTGAGAATTTAGCTTCAAAACGGAAGAGATGAAGGTTTCGATACGCTTTGACGAACGCCTCTTGCACCAACTCTTCTGCAAGCTGCCGGTCACCTAGTTGCCGCATGATGAGCGCAAAAACCGGTTCCTGATGCCGAAGCACGAGAAGCCGGAAACGATCACGATCACCTCGAATAACGGCGCGAATGATCGAAGCATCATCCTCCTCACGGAGCGAGGATGGCTCGGGAAAACCTGGATCTTCTGTTCCCTGCGACACGCGGTTATAGGTCTCCAGACTGCTCACATCGCTCTTCGCTTTTAGCCGATTTGCCCGGAAGCCTGCCTTCCGTATGAAGTTAGACCTCAGACTACGAGCGAGAGTTCATTTCCGAAGAATTCGTGGTGAGCTGAATTTTCAGGATAATTACCGGGGGCTTACAGCCGGTCAAGGAAAACTTTACCAAGGAATGCGGGCGAATCTCCAGGACCGGTGAGTGGCGTCATGCCAGCCAGGCACGATTCCGGATATTTGTGCCTCATGAATAAAGCTCTCCTCTCCTCACTCGTCATCGGATGCGCGCTTTTAACCGCTTGCCGGAAAGCTCCCCTCGACGAATTTCAGGGCACCGCCCCAGCCATGAATTTCCAGGATTTTTTCGAGGGAAAAACTCGAGGCTACGGTCAGATCTACACCGGGGGCTCGCTATCAGGTGAATTCGTCGTCGACATAAACGGGTATTGGAGGGGTGACTCGCTCATCATGGCCGAACACTTTCGATTCAGAGACGGGCGAGAGGTCAGAAGAGAATGGGCGGTGAAGAAAACGGGCCTCAATCGATTCGAAGCGACGGCGGACGATGTGGAGAAGAAAGCCGAAGGGGAATCCGCAGGGAGGGCGGTTCGTTTCCGGTATCGCATGAATATCGAGAAATTCTCCGGTTCATCTCGAACGGTGGAGTTTGAAGATTGGATGTTTCAGCAGTCTCCTACGCTCGTGCTGAACAGGGCGGTTCTGCGGAAATGGGGAATCTCCGTCGGGGAGATGATCGCGGTGTTCGAGAAGGTTAGCGAATAATTTCTGAACTCTGCGATTCGTTTCAGTCCCGCGGAGTCGAGAAGCTGGACAGCAACAACGCTTGTTGATACGAGCGCATCCATGGAAATGCTTGATTTTCTAATTCGCCTCGCTCGCGGAGCGGGCGAGAAGCTGAGCGGTGACGCCACGATCATCCAACAGAAAGAGGGCGGTGGAAACGTCGTTACTGCGGCTGACATGGCGTCAGAGGAGTATATTCTCGAAGCACTCGCAGAAAACTTCCCAAACTATCTTTGTCTCTCCGAGGAAACGCGATCTTCGCTCACTCATCCCGAAAAGATTCCGAATTTGTTCATCATCGATCCGCTCGACGGCACGACAAACTTCGCTCGCGGATTACCCTGTTACTGCGTTTCGATTGCGTATGCCGAACACGGGATCGTTCAAGCTGGAGTCGTCTTCGATCCGACACGAAATGAAATCTTCACGGCAGCGAAGGGTCATGGTGCCTTGCTGAATGGCCGGCCGATACGTGTGGCGCCTGAGTCATCGCTCTCCGGAGCGATGATCGACCTCGGTTGTCCCTACCGCCACGAAGACTTTCGGCGAGTGCTCCCGGCACATGAAAAAGTCCAAAAGCAAGGAATGCGCATAGTGAACCTCGGCTCGGCTGCACTTGAATGCGCTTACGTGGCGTGCGGGAGGCTCTCCGCATTTTATGAATCGGGCATAAAGCCATGGGATGTCGCCGCCGGACAAATTCTCGTATTGGAAGCCGGCGGTGAAATCCACTTCACCCCGACCTCTGGTTCGATATTCTCGTTCCGCGATTTTCTTGCGTGCACACCAGGGATTTCCGAGGAGCTCCGAAACACAATTGGGACGAACGGCGAAGAGTATTAACTCCGCCGTCCAATCCCGGTTGACGAGATTTTAGGCGGCGGGAACCACCGGCGCGAGTTCAACCTTAGCGTTCCGCAGCGAGTGTGCCACAAACACCCGGGCGCTGCCGTTTTCGCTGCAGGCGACGGCCGAGATCTGCAGCGTCTCCACGTCGAGGGACACTCGAATCAGCTCACCCTTCTCGGCGGTGAGCAGTTCGATGAGTTTGGCAGCTTTCAGCTTGACCACCTTCAGCCCCTCCGGCTTACGCGTGCTGACCGCGACCTGATCCTCCCCCTCAGGGAGGTAGTAACACTTGGTCGCTTCACGCGTCGGGAACGCGACGTACACCCCGTGCGCGTCGGTCCAGAGCGTCACGTCCTGGTCGGGGTCGAGCACCTCGATCGCCACCAACGCCACCTTCACGTTCGCAGCTCGCAACTTGCCTTCGTAAATCGGCATCGGAAACCTACCCAACAGAGCACCGGGGGGAGTTTGGATGTGCGGCCCCGGTTACCGCACGAAAAGGCTTGAGGGCAGCCTCTTCATGCGATAACCGAGCGATCAAAACTGCGCCGTTCTCTTGAGTTTCGGAAACCTCATCCTCGCGTTCGTCCGCCGGATCAGAAAAGGATTCGGCGCATGGACTTCGAGAGCATCAAAACTTTATATTGAAAGGAAAAAGACCGTCACCGGATTTATTCCTCCGGGCGGTGAAGGCAGTCGTGCTGCGAACATCACGCTTACGTCATGAAGTCGTCGGTCGTTTTGATGACTCAGGTTATAAGTTTTTCAGATCATATTCAGAGACGGCGCATGCTCTGCAATTCCCAGGCGAGCTGGGGGGAGACGCGTGGGGAGGCCAGCGTTTCAAGCAGGCCTATCGGGCCCTCTGGATCCTACGACCTCGCTTCTCCGCAAAGAAAATGCCGGAAAGACGTGCGCTTACTCCGAAAAAGAAAACGGCCCGGGGGATATCTTCGATATCCCCCGGGCCGTTGGTAATTGCCAAATTCAGCGATTACATCGCTTCTTGTTTGATGCGATCAAGCGCTTCCTTCCGGCTCAGACGAATCCGTCCTTGCTTGTCGATGTCGAGCACCATGACCGGGATCTCGTCGCCTTCACGAACTACGTCGGTCACCTGCTCCACCCGGCTAAAGTCGAGCTGCGAAATGTGACAAAGCCCTTCGGTTCCAGGAAGGATTTCAACGAAAGCACCAAAGTCCATGATACGCTTCACGACGCCTTGGTATACCTTTCCGATCTCAGCTTCCGCAGTGATTCCTTCGATGATGGCAATTGCTCGCTTCGTCGCTTCCGGATCCGAGCTCGCAATGCTTACTGTTCCGTCATCGGAGATATCGATCTTCACACCGGTGGATTCTGTAATCGATCGAATGACCTTGCCGCCTGGTCCGATTACTTCTCGGATCTTATCAGGGTTGATCTTGATGGTCTTAATCATCGGCGCGTACTGACTGTAATCCTCACGCGACTTCGTAATCGCCTTGGTCATCTGCTCGAGAATATGAAGTCGGCCGGCCTTCGCTTGCTCAAGCGCCTGCGTCATCGTTTCTCTCGAAAGTCCCGTGCACTTAATGTCCATCTGGAGCGCAGTAATTCCGGAAGCTGTTCCGCAGACCTTGAAGTCCATATCTCCAAAGTGGTCCTCATCACCGAGAATGTCGGTAATCACAGCGACGTCGTCACCTTCCTTAATGAGCCCCATTGCGACGCCAGCTACGTGCTCACGAATTTTTACACCGGCGTCCATCAGGGCAAGACTTCCGCCGCAGACGGAAGCCATCGAGCTGGAACCGTTTGATTCGGTAATGTCTGAAACGATCCGAACAACGTATTGGAAATCCGGACCAGTCGGAATAAGCGGCCGAATCGCTCGCTCGGCGAGATTTCCGTGTCCGACTTCCCGGCGACCCGTTCCGCGCAGCATTTTCACTTCTCCCGTCGAATACGGCGGGAAGTTATAATGGAGCATAAACATCTTATCGCCGGAGTCAGTGACGGTATCGATGCGCTGAGCATCCGCAGACGTGCCGAGCGTCGCCGTGACAATCGCCTGCGTCTCGCCTCGGGTGAACAGCGAAGATCCGTGCGCTCGCGGAATCACTCCGACTTCGCACTCAATCGGACGAACGGTCTTGGTGTCACGGCCGTCGATACGCACCTTGTCCTTTACGATTTTGTTTCTGGCAGTAGTTCGGGAAAGCTCTTCGACGATGTTCCCTACTTCTTTTTCCTTTCCGACGAGGTCTTCGCCCAGCTTCTCGTTCACGTCAGCGTATATCTGGCTGAGAAGAGATGAGCGCTCTTGCTTGGCATGCGTCGAGTAGACTTGAGAGAGACGAGTTCCGATGATGCCCTTGATTTTGGTGACGAGCGCCGCATCCGGTTCAGCGAGAACCACTTCTTGCTTCGGCTTTCCGAGCTTGGCTCGCATCTCTTCTTGCAATTGGCAGATCTTCTTCACCTCGTTGTGGCCGAAGTAAAGGGCTTCGAGAACGTCCGTTTCCGGAACCATCTTCGCGCCGCCTTCCACCATCACGATCGCATCCTTCGTTCCGGCTACGATGAATTCCAAATCGGAATCTGCGAGGTCTGCGCGGCTTGGATTGACCATCAGCTTTCCATTCACCCGACCAACTCGCACACCGGCAAGCGGCCCGCCAAACGGGAGGTCGGAGAGGTGTAGCGCAGCCGAGGCTCCGCAGATTGCCAAAACATCCGGCGGATGCT
Organism: uncultured Bdellovibrionales bacterium; assembly: GCA_964509425.1. Lineage (GTDB taxonomy): Bacteria > Bdellovibrionota_C > UBA2361 > SZUA-149 > CAZDWZ01 > CAZDWZ01. The sequence continues at coordinate 298,100 of CAZDWZ010000001.1, forward strand.
TCGGGTCAACGGACATGACCGTGCAGATGACCTGAACTTCATTAAAGTATCCGTCTGGAAAAAGCGGCCGAATCGGACGATCGATCAGGCGGCAGGTCAGAATTTCTTGCTCTCCGGGCCGAGCCTCACGCTTAAAAAATCCGCCGGGAATCTTCCCTGCAGCGTAATATTTTTCCTGATACTCGCAGACGAGTGGGAAGAAATCTTGATTCGGCTTTGCTGGACCACCGCAGACGGTGCAAAGCACCATCGTATCGCCTTGGCGAACAACAACGGCTCCGTCGGCTTGCTTCGCAATCCAGCCGCTCTCAAATTTAATATCTGCTCCAGGAAACGGGAGCGAGAATGTTACTTTAGATTCAGCACTTCCTTTGAAGGCCATAAAATTATCCCTGTGTGATTTTTTGATTAAACAAGCCGCCGACCGAATGTGGGCGGCTTAAGCAAAATACAGTGCGGCACGGCTCCGGCGCGGACTGATGGAATGGTCGCGTCGTGCCTGACGACGTCGCTGCCGGGAATGCGCAGATGCTCCCGGCTCGATTCGATACAGTCCGGACAGAAAAAAAAGGAGACGGCTCGTGATTACTTTCGAATGCCAAGTTCTTGGATCAAATCGCGATAGGCCTGAACGTCTCTATTCTTCACATAATCCAACAACCGGCGGCGCTGGCCGACAAGCTGGAGGAGGCCTCTGCGTGAGTGGTGATCCTTCGGGTGTGATTCGAAGTGCTGTTGCAGATCATTCAGGCGCGCCGTGATGAGGGCGACTTGAACTGCAGCAGAACCCGTGTCGTTTGCATGTGAAGCATGCGTTTTGACGATTTCAGCTCTCTGTTCTACCGACAATGCCATTTCTTTCTTTCTCTCCTAAACAAATTGGTCCCGGACCTATCATGGATTCGGGGGAAAAGTAAAGATTCTGGGGATCTGGGTTGTGCGTCTTCCAACAATGAGCAGCGTTAAAATATCTGACTGCCGTGAACATAGCCGCTCCTAAATGATAGTTTATTGCTCAGAAATTGGTCTCAGGAACCGAATCTTCAAGCTGGATGGACCCCCAACGTGCTCGACAGGCTCTAAAAGCCCCGAAAACCGCCCACCTTCGGACCACAATGCATGGAGGTCCGGAGACGAGGCCCTCGTTCTCGACAGTATCGACTGACGTCCAGCGAGCAGATCCAAGATATTGCTATCCGGAAGAACCACGCGAGGCAGCCCCTCCACCAGCCTCTCGAGTGGAATAACGGGCAGCTCGGCCGGCTGAGTTTCCAGGAGCTGGGCAAGCGGCACCGCGTCCTTGATATCGAATCCCGAGGAGTGTGTTCGGCGGAGGGCCTCCACCGAAGCAAATGTCCCGAGAAACTCTCCTATATCCCGTCCCAGACTTCGCACGTAAGTTCCCTTCGAGCATTCCACCCGGTACCGAAGAACGTCATGCCCGATGAATTCGAGCTCGAGTGCAAAGATCTCGACCTCGCGCTCATCAAGCTCTTGAGCGACCCCCTTCCGGGCGAGCTCATAACTTTTCTTTCCATCCTTCTTTATCGCGGAGAATACCGGTGGACGCTGAAAGATCTTTCCTCGGAATTTTGACTCAATCTCCCGGCAAAGCTCGTCCCCGATTCGAGTCTGGTAGGACTTCACTTCGTCGCGGGCGATTATCTCTCCATCGAGATCGTCGGTCTCGGTCTGAATACCGAGACGGAACAATCCTTCGTAGCGCTTATTTGCCGAGAGGACGATTGACTGAAGCCTCGTCCCTTCGCCTATCAAGATAATCAACAGGCCGGTGGCAAGCGGATCCAGCGTTCCAGAATGGCCGATCTTCTTAATGCCGAAGCGGCGCTTGAGCTCCCGAATAACGTCAAATGAGGTCATCCCGGATGGTTTGTCGATCAGCAGCGCACCACTCTGCTGCGCCACGACTGGAGACGTTTTCTCGTGCGAATCGGAGGCCGATGGTGGAGGAGTCAAAAGCGCGGGGTCAGATACCGTGGGGTCACTTACCATTTTGTTTAGAATTCAACGGAATTATTTTTTGGATGACTCTGCCGCGGAAAACACGCGGGAGAATTCTTCTAAGATTCGGGCCTCGATAAACTCTCGAGTGCCTTCTATAGTACAGCCCGCCGCCGCCGCATGTCCCCCTCCACCGAATACTCCCGCAATCGGGTTGACGTCGAGCCATGGTGTTTTCGACCGGAGACTCAGCTTCCACTTGCCGTCCAGCTCTCGCATGAAGATCGCGGCATCGGTCCCTTCGACACGACGCGCGATATCGACGAGTCCTTCGGTTTCTTCAGCCGTGCAGCCGGTCTCTTCCAGATCTTTTCTCGAAACGGCCATCAGCATCGCCTTCCCTCCGAGAACGGGTCGCATCGCTTGGATAGCTCTCGACTGAAGCCGGAAAACGCGCTCCGGCACGGAAAAGTAGATCGCGTTTGCCACATCTTCTGGTGACGCGCCGGAGCTCATGAGATCCGCTGCGCATGCGAAAGACTCAGCATTGGTATTAGAGAAGCAGAAACTACCGGTATCATCGAGCAGTCCGGAGTAGAGAAGGTTTGAGACTCTCCGATCGATCGGAATCTGCAATTCGCGAAACAATCGCCACACTAAAAGGGCGCTGGCTGAGGCCTTGCCGTCCACAAAGCTTACATCACCCCATCCGTTATTCGAAACGTGGTGATCAAGATTAAAGCAAGTTTGGAAATCGGATCGGCGGGCGTGAAGCTCGAGACCGACGCGCTGCTCTGTGGCAGTGTCCACGACGAACAACATCGACGCGCCGCTATTCTCAGCCGAATGCAACACCGGAATATCACCAACCAACGGGATGTACTTCTTCGGGAGAGCCTCCGGAAAAAAGACAGATGGTTTCGCTCCCAGGCCGCGGAGAAGATAGGCTGAGGCGAAGGACGAGCCAATCGCGTCCGGATCTGGAGAAACGTGCGCTGCACACAGCACCTTCTTTTCTCCGCTCAAAGTCTCGAGAGATTCTTTCAGGGTCGCTGCAAATGACTTCAGATCAGGGGCTCTCATGAGGCCGAGCTCACTCCGGCCTTCTTGAGAAGATAGTCGAGTCGCGACGCGTTCATTGCTGACTCATCGTATTTGAAGATCAATTGTGGGACGAATCGAAGCTGAAGCTCATCGGCAATTCGCTTTTTCAAATGCCAAGACTTTTCGGCGAGAGCCGTCTCAACGGCTTTTCGCTTCTTCGCCGATGGGAACCCAGGGATATCATCGACGCTCGAAATATCTCCTTCGCTAGCGCCGGAGGAATTCTCCTGCTCGTCCCCGGGGACGGTCCAAAAGATTTTTGCATTCTTCAGATCGGGGGACATATCGACGGCGGTGATGGTCACCCACGAAAGCTCGGATGAATCGAGCCTTCGAAGCTCTCCCGCAAGAAACGCCTGAAGCATTTCGCCGACGCGCTGTTTTTTAAAGCTACTCATGCGGCACGATTAATTTGGCTGAATCTGCTCCACCTTGAAGACTTCGATGATATCCCCCATCTTGATATCGCTGTAGCCTTCGATTCCGATCCCACACTCGTAGCCTGCTTGCACTTCACGGACATCGTCCTTGAAGCGCCGGAGGCTGCCCATCTTTCCTTCGTAGATAATGCGGCTATCTCTGAGAAGCCGAACTTGCGCTCCTCTCGGAATCGTTCCGTCGAGAACATACGAACCGGCGACCGTGCCGAGACGAGGGACTCGGAACGTCTGACGAACTTCCACGCGCCCAAGCACCTTCTCCTGGAATACAGGAGCTTTCATACCGGTGAGCGCTGCTTCCACCTGTTCGACAAGCTCGTAGATGATCCGCGAATAGACGACTTGTATGCCTTCTTGTTCGATCACTTGAGAAGCTCTCGCGTCCGGACGGATATTGAAACCGATAATGATCGCTTTCGACGCGACCGCGAGTTGCACGTCGTTTTCCGTAATGGCTCCGACGCCCTTATGGATCACTTTAGTCTTCGCCTCGTCATTGTGAAGCTGCAGAAGCGCGCCCGTGACGGCCTCAACCGAGCCTTGCACGTCGGCCTTAACAATCAGCGGGAGCTCTTTGACCTCTCCCTTCTCCTGAACAAGAGCGGAGAACTTCTCTAACGTCAACGCCCCGCTCAGACTGCTGCCTTCCTGGACGGCGAGATCCTTCATTCGTTGGATGTGCGCGCGCTGTTCCGAAATCTGACGCGCTTGCGCTTCAGAATCAAGAACGAGGAAATCGTCTCCGGCCAGTGGCGACCCGGATGCTCCGAGAACTTCCACCGGAATGCTTGGACCAGCGGAGTCGACCTTTTCTCCATCATCGCGAACGAGCGCTCTCACCTTCCCGTAGACCGAGCCGCTCACGAACAAATCGCCCTTCTTCAACGTTCCGTTCTGAACGAGAACCGTCATCACGGTTCCGCGGCCTTTGTCGACCTTCGACTCAATGACCGTACCCTTCGCACGGCGGTTCGGGTTGGCACGCAGCTCGAGTACTTCCGCTTGCACCGAGAGGTTCTCGAGCAACACATCAATCCCCTGCTTCGTGTGAGCCGAAACGTCGACCATAATGGTATCCCCACCCCAGGCTTCTGGAGTGAGGCCATACTCAGACAGCTGGTTAATGACGCGATCTCGATTCGCGCCTTCCTTGTCGATCTTGTTGATTGCAACAATGATCGGAACTTCGGCAGCGCGTGCGTGATTGATGGCTTCGATCGTTTGAGGCATCACCCCATCGTCGGCCGCAACCACGAGTACGACGATGTCGGTCACTTTAGCTCCACGTCCGCGCATCGCGGTGAAGGCTTCATGACCCGGTGTATCGAGAAACGTTACTGCTCCGCCGGACGGCACGGTCACCGAGTAAGCACCGATGTGCTGCGTGATTCCGCCCACTTCGCCCTTCGCTACGGAGGCCCGCCGAATTGAATCGAGCAAAGAGGTCTTCCCATGATCGACGTGCCCCATCACCGTTACGACCGGGGGGCGAAGTTCCAGATTATCGGGGCTGTCTTGTTCATCGAGCGAAGACACGACGTCTTCGACATCCAAGTCGGTGTTCGTTGCCGTGAATCCAAACTCCGCGGCGACGATCGTCGCTGTGTCGTAGTCGAGGAGCTGGTTGATGGTCGCCATCACACCGAGCTTCATCAGAAGACTGATGATTTCTCCGGCTTTCACACCCATCTGACGGGCCAGATCTCCGAGCGAGATCGATCCGGCGACCTTTACCACCTTCTTCGATTGCCGCATGGCACCAGCTGCTTCAGCCTGTCCATTTGCGTCATGTGGTGATTTCCGTCGTTTATCTTTTTTGACCTTCCATCCGTCTCGCTCACCGTCGTAATCGAGCAGATCATTCTGCAAGAGGACCTGCTTTTTCCGCGGGCGGCGTCCAAGGCTGTCGGTTCCCTCGAACTCTACGGGCTTGCCCTTCTTCTTGCCCTTCACACCTCGACCCGAGGTTGTCGACTCTTCTTCTGTCGTCCCGGTTGTTTCGGTTTTGGCGGCTTGCGCTACCGGTTTTTTTGTTACGACCGGCTTAACAGGGAGCTCGATTCTTCCAAGGATCTTCGGTGCGCGAATGTCATGACGCCGTCGCACATCCTGCAAAACTTTGTCCTCAGCAACAGCCGCGCCGTTTCCTTCGGCCGACACTGTCGCGGCGACCGTCTCTTCAGGCGAAGCTTCTATAGAGACCGTATCATCGGTGTCGTCCGCTTGCGCCGGCTCGACCTCTTCGACGGACTCGTCTTCTGCCGAGACTTCAATCGAAGATTCGTCGTCCGTTGCCGATGGGGCCTCTTCCACCGAGGCTTCCTCGGCTGGGGCACGTTTTACAAAAAGCGCATCCGCCTCGCGGAGCGCAGCTTCGCGCTGCGCCTTTTCCGCCTGAGGATCGGGAGCCAATCTCGGAAGATCTGGTGAGAGCATGTGCGCAGACGATAAATCAATCTGGCGGCCTGGCGGGGGAGCTTCCAACGGACCGTCGTCCTCACCACCCTTCTTCCGGCGGCGAATCACGTTTCCACTGACTCGTGACTCGGTCAACATATGACCTTCGCGGTTCAGCTCCCGCGTTCCACCCGCAGGAGATTTCTCCGCAACCGACTTTCTCAAAACATGGCGTCTGATCCGATCGGCCTCCATGTCGGAGAGAGAGTTCGAATGCGAACTCTTATCCTCCATGCCGAGCTCGTGACACAGATCCAGCACGGCCTTGTTCTCAAGCCCGAGTTCCTTCGCGAGTTCGTAAATTCGCATTTTGGACATATTCATTCTTGATACACTCTCTATAGTCGAATCTTTCTGCCCGCGGATGGAGAACCTCTTTTCGAGCCTCCACCACCCTCCTGAGGCGATCGCTCCGTCGTCGATCGCTCTCCGGGAAACGCAGCTCGAAACAATTCACGAACCGCCGCGGTTCCTCTTAAATTTTTATCCTGCCGAAGTTGGAACGCGTTGCGTCCTAACTTCTCGTCATGGCCCACTCGCGCACTCTCCAGTGCTTCCCGTAACAGCGCTTCAGCTCTCACCCCACCGGACTTCGCTCCTCGGATTTCTCCGCCAAGCGCCTTCTCCAATTTGGGAGAGCGAAGACATCGCCCGTCCGGATGACAGAACAATCCCCTCCCCGGCAACAACGCCGCTTGGTCCACCCTCCAGCGCCCATCCGGCTTCGATTTCACGAAGCGAAGAAGTTCGCGCTTCTCCTGCCTAACTCGGCAAGAATAACAGCTTCGAATTGTTCCTCGCTCCCCCACAATGCCGGTTTCCCTCACGCGGTAAAGCACCAAAGCTGTTCCAGTCACACCAAAACACGCCGAACTTCAACTGGTAGGAACCGGCGACGAGCCGGTTCCGAAACAAGTCGAAGCTTATGGCAGAGCAGGCCGCTGAACTCTCAAAAACGCCTCCGTTGCCGAGCAGACAACCTGAGCCTCGTCGACCTCGATGCCGGCAACATCCGCCAGCTCTTCAGCCGAGACCATCGCGAGACTTTGAATGCTCGAATATCCCGCCTGAATCACTGCATTTCGCAGATTCTCCGGCAAAACGAGCTGATCGACGTCCGTCATCATCTGACGGTCGCTCTCAAGCCCATCAATTCCCTGACGCGCCAGCTCCTCGGAAAGTTTTTTGGCTTCCTCGAGAATTTCCTTCGCCCGATTCTCCTCGACCCCTTCGATTCCAACGAGGTCTTCCAGAGCCGCCGCAGCAACTTCTTGAATCGTGCGATAGCCTTCTTGATAGAGAAGCTCTGCTTCGCCGAAACCAATTCCCGGAATCGACTCGAGCGCCTTTCTTGCACGCTTCGATTCCTCTTCCGCTACGGATTCGCTCCGCACATCGATTCGCCAGCCCGTGAGCTTGGAGGCGAGCTTAACGTTCTGTCCCTTTCGACCAATGGCGAGCGAAAGTTGCTCATCCGATACGACAAGCTCCATCGAGTGTTCTTCTTCGTCAACAACAACCCGAAGCACCTCTGCCGGTGAAAGAGCGCGCGCGACAAAGCTCGGCGCGTCCGGCGTCCAGGTGACGATATCGATTCGTTCACCGCGAAGCTCGGAGACAACTGCTTGGACACGGGTTCCCTTGATACCAACACAGGCTCCCACTGGATCGACGTTCGGATCGTTCGAATAAACAGCAATTTTTGCCCTTTCGCCAGGCTCTCTTGCCACGGCCTTGATTTCAACGATTCCTTCACTGATCTCCGGAACTCCAAGCTCAAACAGCTTTCTCATAAATTCCGGATGGCTCCGGGTGAGGACGAGCTGAGGACCCCGGCTAACCGGGTAGATATCCAGAATCATGGCGCGGATTCGATCGCCTTGGCGGTAACGTTCCTTAGGAATTTGCTCTCGCATCGGGAGAACGGCGTCCGTCCTACCTAAGTTAACCACGAGATTTCCTCTTTCAAAACGCTGAACGATACCATTGACGATTTCGCCCTTCCGATCGCGATACTCGTGATAAATTATGTCACGCTCGGCGTCCCGGAGTTTTTGAACAATGACCTGCTTGGCGGTTTGTGCTGCAATCCGGCCGAGCGCGTCCGTGTTCAACTTCCGTCCGAGTTCGTCTCCTACTTCGCAATCAGGATCAAACTCCACCCGTGCATCGTCCATCGTGATCTCGGTGACCGGATCTGAAACGTGGTCGACGACTATTCGAAACTCGTGAACTTCGATTTCTCCGAGATCCGGATTGTAGGTCGCTTCGAGGTTCCGGTTATGCCCGAAGTGTTTCTTTGCCGCTGAGAGCACCGCCGATTCGAGCGCCTCAACCAACACTTGCTTGCTAATGCCCTTGTCCCGTCCGACCTGGTTAATGATTTGATCAAGGTCAAACTTGATACCCATGATCCTCTCCTGTTCATTCGCTCCGCACCGGGAGCATCAATCAAAATTCAAATCCACATTCGCGCGTTTTACCGCTTCCATGGGGGCGACTATCAGCGTCTTGGTTCGTTCTTCGCGAAGATGAACACAGCCGCTTTCGAAACTTTCAAGTTGACCTCGCAGCACTCCAACGAGGGGCTTACCGTTTACCTCGGCCCACGGAGCGGTGGTCATTGGAAAAACCTTGATGATCTTTCCGACAGCACCCTCAAAATGCCGCGGAAGCCGGAGCATCCGATCGAGTCCCGGGGAAGAAACATCTATCTCAGGCTCGGCACCAACACCGAGCCGCACACCTTCGGTCAGACAAAAGTTCATCAACTTCCGACAGACCTTGCTGCAGTCTCCGCTCGTAACTCCGTTCCCTTGAATAGCCCAGAGCACGACCTTTAACGACCCTGGAGAAACTTCCAAATCGTACAGTTCAAGCCCTTCTTCTCCGACAATTCCAGAGAATTCCTTCCAAAGCTCGTGAGTTTGATCGACGAATCCCACAGGTTCACATCCAAAATCAGTTAATCAGACTCCCGTTTAGCAAACGCACCTCAGGCGTACCGTCCACGCCTCTGCCGTGTCTCCGGCGTCACGAGCCGAACACAACGACACTGGCCGAGGTCAGTGCGCAAACCGGAAAGCTTGCCGGAAATCGCCGGAATTACTAGGGCGACAAACTTTTAAGAGCGAATAATCCGCTCAGGAAAACCGGGGTAAAAAACGGGAGCTTGTAAAAAGCTAAATCCCATTAACACAGACCGTAAAAATATTCAAGGGCTTGGAAGGCTTAAAGAAATCCTCCCGCAGCTCTCAGGTTTCGAGCCGCGCAAGTCCGAATCCGTTCCGCCGCCCTGAGACTTTCACCGGACTCCGGGGACATAATCGGGATCGAGCAGATATCTCCTACGGAACACGTGCGACCACGGAATAATCCTGGTGACCGTACAAGAGACGATTGAGTTTTTGAATGTTCTCATTGGCGATACTCACTGCCAAGATCTCCGCCCTCTGCTGAAACGCCTCGGGGGGAATCGGCGACAACTCGAAACCAGGCGGAAAGGGAGAGAGCTTCTGAACTTTCAACACTTCGAGCCCGGAAAGCTCGAATAGGTAGCGTAACGTCTCCGGGTGAAGAGGTGCCGTATGAGTCGGATCGCGAAAGTAATTCTGTGAAAGAGCCACCAGCGAACTCGTATCTATCGTCTCTGTAATAATGATCCCGCCGGTCTCAACACGAGAACGAGCCAACTCGAGCAGCCGGCGGAGCGAATCGTAGCGCAAATGCTCAACCACCTGCACCGCTATGACTCCACCGAGTGATTTCTCAGGGAGACTCTCCAAGTGTCGAATTCCGTCATCGAAGCGCACATCAAACCCGTCTGCCTGGGTTCTCTCGATCATCGCTTGATCGAGCTCGATTCCGTAACTCTTAATCCCGGCCTCTCGAAACAAATTCTGCAGCTCACCTCGACCCGATCCGATCTCAAGAACCGGGCCATGAACACCGGAGAATTCGGGCACATAAATTGCAAGACGCTGTTCGATTTCTTCTTCGCTGCCCCGAAAACGATTCTCGAGAAGCAAATAGGAATAGTCTTTCTCGAACACGAGCTTTTGCGACTGGCCATTGTCCGAGGACTTTTCGCTTCCCGTGCGTCCGGCGACAGCGACAATCCGTTCGAGGCCTCGTAACACCGACTCCGCAACTTTCAAACGTTCGTCGTGCTCGGCAAAACGATGATGAATCGGATGAAGTTGATCGGCGTCGAGGCCTCCGCTTCCTGCTGAAGGCTGATTCATCTTATTCAAAAGTCGAACAAGGTTTGCGTGGAACTGCTGTTCATTCCGGAGATAATCGTCGAGCACCGTTCCAAAGAGGAATCGCCGGAGCTTCGTGCGGAGAAGATTCTTTAACTTTCCCACGAGACTTCCGCCGACGGCGTCGAAGTCAAGGCTTTTTCCTCTTTCTGCTTCCAGCGAATAACTGTGATTGACGTTTAGATAATGAAGCTCGTCCAGAGCACCGCCATCCGCCGATGTGCGGGGTGTATTCGAATGTTCGTTGGGTTTACTCAAAGTCTGCACAGTCTTCTCCGGTCAGAAGGTCGATCTATCGCGCGGCAAGAAGAGAAACAAGGTCTCGAAACTCGGGTCGATCCGGCATCCACCGGACAATAAACCCCAGCTCCTCGGCCGTGCGTTTCGTCTCAGCGCCGATTACCGCGACCGGAAGCTGCAAAAATCGTTCAAATTCTTCCCGAGAAAGGCTCGATTCTACGATTTGCCGCGTAACGCGTACGGCATCGGAGCTCGCAAAGACGATTGCAGAGAGAGCATTGTCTCGAACGTCTGACGCAAGCTCGCTGAGGGGAAGCTCCGCCGCCGGCACCTCCGACATCTCGTACGCAACGACATCGATAACTTTCTTTCTCTCTCGAAGCAGAGAGTCGCGGATGACAAGCGACGCACGTTCTGCACGGAAAAGGAAGAATGAACCGGACATCAACTCCGCAAAGGGAATGAATTCCGACTCAAACACCCGCGATGAAGCCGAGGACGGGATGAAGGCAACCTCCGCACCGATGGATCGAATCGCATTCGCCGTCTGCTCCCCGATGGCAGCTATAGAGACTCGCTGAAAAACGCTTTGCGCACGAGGTCCCCCGAATCGCTCAACAAGGGCCTCATAAAGAAAAGCTACACCGCTCCGGCTCGTAAAGATAAACCAGTCGTCGGCCCCGGCCTCTCTCTCCACTTCAGTCAAGTTCCCATCGTGAAGCAGAGAGCGAAGCCGAGTAACAGGGAAATCAAAAGATTCGAGGCCAAACTCTTTGAGGAGTTTCGAAAGCTCAGTCGAGAAACCTTCGGGCCTCGTGTTCAACACCTTCATACGGCGCATCCGGCAAGGATCCGTTCTCTCAGTCGAGGAAGTTCGAACTTCCGTCGATCCTTCGCGCTACAGGAAAAAACCAGCGATTTATTGCGAGCGAACTCAACCCATTTTTTGCGACGTTCGGCGTGTTCATTTGCTCCAAGCTTGTCGACCTTTGTAATCGCGATGTAACACGGCACATCCCGCCGGAGATCAAAGATAAAGCGCTCATCTTCCGTCGGATCCCGTCGTGAGTCACAGACGAGAATGACTGACCGCAGCTGTCTTCTCGTCGAAAGATACCCTTCGATGCTTTCGTGGAATGTCGCACGGAGCGATCGAGCTACTTTTGCATAACCGTAGCCGGGAAGATCAACGAAAAACGACATGTCCTTTGTTCGCGTCTCCCCCTCGCCACTGGCCCAATTCACTGTGAAGTAATTGAGCGCCTGAGTTTTTCCAGGCATCGCACTCGTTCGCGCGAGATCCTTCCGATCGAGGAGTGCATTCAGAAGCGACGATTTGCCCGCGTTCGATCGGCCGATAAACGCGACTTCGGCGCTCGGAGACGCAGGAAGCAAATTCAAATCGACATAGGTGCGAAAAAAATCGCTCGAGAGAACGGTATAGGATGGTTCAAGTTTCTCTTCGCCGTTCATGAAAGCTTTTTTCCGGATTCGAGTTGTTGGGTCAATTCCTTCAAGCGTCGCTCAAGCCGCCATCCGCGCACCATGAACATCACCACCGCTGAGAAAAGGCAGATCCAGACAATCAAATAGCCGAAGAACAAATCGGGATAGGAATTTACCGTCATAAGATTAACTCCAAAGATTTTGCTCTTCGTGCGCAAGAAGGCGTTCGTTAAAACGCTGATGATAAAAAAGAATGGTGAGCCAGCAAGAAAAAATGAGCATCACCGCCATCGTAAAAAAGAGAGTCAGTTGAGCATTCGGCAAGTCACTCAACCCACCCTTCGTGACCACTTGAGGATGCAACTGTTCACTCGCAGCAAGCACCTTAACCGAAAAGATGACTATCGGAACGTTCACGGCCGCGAGGATTCCCATAACCGACGCGAGTGTTCGCTCTTTCTCGTGGTCTCCCGAGAACCAACGAAGCACCCGATAGGATCCCAGAATGAGCCAGAGCACCAAAAATGATACGAGCCGCGGCTCCCAACGCCACCACGTATTCCAAGAGCTGTGTCCCCAAATCATCCCCGAGAACAGCACGATGCTGCAGAGCAGAAACGCAACGCTCGCTGTCGCATTGCTCAATTCATCCCAACTCTCGTCACGGCTCGCAAGAAACACCCCGCTCGAAACGAGCAGAACCGCTAAGAGAACGTAGGCGCTAGAAGCGGCAGACGCGTGAAAGTAGAGAATTCGCTGGACCGGCCCCATGGTGCTCTCGTCCGGCACAACGAGGAAGATCAGATACAGTGCTCCGCACATCCCCAAACCGGAGAGAGCGGCGAGCACCGATTGAGTGGCCGGGTTTCGGAGGATTGGAAAAAGTTCAGGCTCTTGCGACACGTTCCCTACTCAACAAAAAGCCGCTCGAAAAGGAGCAGCCCGAGCGTTATACTCACCACGTTAAAGGTGCAGACCAATACCAAAGGAAAGTCGAGTTGCCAAAACGAAGCCCCATGGATCAACTCGGTCGAGGCCGATACCGACGCCAGAAGCAGCGGGAGAAGAAGTGGATAGAGCAATATCGGCAGAAGCAGATCTCGGCCCCGGACCGAGATTGATAAGGCGCTCAGCAGCGTTCCCAACGACGAGATTCCGAGACCCGCGAGCAGCGAAAAAGCAGCGAGGTCCACTAAGCGGGAGCCCGGAGCGACGCCAAGAAACAATATAGAAAAAGGGATTATCAGCAACTGAAGCAGAGAGAGAAAGATCCAGTTTGTAATCACCTTTGAAATATACACGGCCTCACTCGGAGCGCCGCTCATTAAAAGGCCTAAGACGGCACGGTTCTCTTCTTCCGGCTGAAGAGAGTGCTGAAGAGTGACTGCGGAGACGAAGAGAAATACCATCCAGCACACGCCGGGGAACATCAGTCGCAACTCCGAAGGACCAAGACCCGGTTGACGAAACGAGAACCCGGCAACAACAACAAGCAACAAACCAAAAAACGCCAGAGACGTAAACAATCCTCTCGATCGGAAAAGAAGCGCGAAGTCTTTACGGAGGAGTTTGAAGATCATAGTTCCCGCAGCGCTCCGTTCTCGAGCTCGAACCTTCGAGGTGAGAACTCACGTACCAAAACTTCCTCGTGGAGCACCGCACAGATGGTTGAGCCCTTCTCTCGCAGCTCGCGGAGCTGTCGAATGAGGAGTTCGATGGAGTGTTGATCAAGATGAGAGAAGGGCTCATCAAGCAGAAGCAAATCAGGACGCTGAAAGAGCAATCGGGCCAGCGAAGCACGTTGGACAATCCCCTGCGAAGCCTCTCTCAACTTCCTGCTCGAGAACCGGTCCAGATCGCACATCGCCAGAACCTCCGCGGTCGCTTTGACCTCGGTCTCTGCTGCAACTTTCGTCTTCCGGAACAAAAGACAGTTCCGGACGAGCTCTAAATTCTCACGAACGGTGAGCTCACCATAAAGGAAGCTCTCCGGAGATTGGAACGCCAAATAAAATTCGGAGCTCCGCCGAAGCTTTTCCGGCGGAACTCCAAATACATCTACCGTACCGCGGTCCGGCCGTAATAACCCCGCAAACATCCGGAGGAGAGTGGACTTCCCCGCGCCGTTTTTGCCGGTTAACACCACAAACTCGCCGGGTGAAATTGAAAGAGAGAGCCCGTTAATGATGCGACGGGAACCGAAAGAACGGCCGAGACCGGTAGCATGAAGTGCCGGCCGGTTCATGTTCAGGCCGCTCCGGTTTGTTTTCGAGGAGGATCGGTAAACGTTTCAGGCAGGCCATCCGAACGAACATCATCAGTTTCTGATGGGGCGAAAATCGGATCAATAACGGCCCAACAAAGACCGAGCACCAAAAAGAAACTTACGCCCAAAAAAATAGTGGAGATGAGATCCATTATCGCACCCCCTCTCCGGCGGCACCGCGAAGCGCGGCGACGGAATCTTCGGCGAGCACGCGTCGTTCGAGCGCGGATGGCACGAGAACCAAGGCCGTCCCCGCAAGCACAACCATACCGCCGAACCAGAGCCAGACTTGTAAGGGGTTGATGAAGACTTTGAACATAGCTGGGAGCTGAGAGGCGTCGATTTTTTGTCCTTCGGGAATTCCGCTGGTGTCCGACCCTGCAAGCGCGAGATAGAGGTCATCTCGCGGCGTTATACGGATGTCTACCTCGGTCGTCGCTTCTTCGCTCCGCCGGTAGAACCGGCGCTCCGGGTTTAGAGTTCGGAGAAATTCTCTATTCGCCGCGAGATACACCTCCACGGACGAGGTCAACGCCATGTAATGTTCATTCTGCGATTCTCGCATCGCACTCAGTTTGAGCAAATACCTGCCGACTTCGATTTCTTCGCCGACCGTCAACCGCAAGTCACGTTCGACCTTGTACGCCGAGGAAGCTGTGATCGAGATTGCCATGACGGCAATTCCGACATGAACGAGAAGGCCGCCGTACTTCCTCGGCTTGCTTCGGAGAAGAGAGAGCTGCCCTGCGTCGCCAGCCAGCTCTCGCCTGATGGTGCGAGCGCGACGAAATTCTCCTTCGACTGAAAACAACACAAACACCGAAAGCCCGAACCCAAGCGCGGGATAAAATCGAAAAGGCTCGAGCCAGAGAAAAAATAATGTGGTGAGAAATCCCGCGACAAACGGACCCGTAAACGTGCGTTTAAGACTGCTCCAAGTCGAACGTCGCCACGAGATAAGCGGGCCGACGGCCATAAGGAACAGGAGCCCGAGAAAAAGCGGAACGTTTACAGCATTGAAAAATGGAGGTCCGACGACACTCTTTTTCCCACTCAAATATTCGCTAAAAACCGGGAACATTACGCCCCAAAACGTCGCGAACGCAATTCCGAGAAGCAGCAAATTGTTGAATAGGAAAGCCGCTTCACGTGAGAGATAGCTCTCGATACTTCTCTCAGGTTTGAGCGCTCCTCGACGATAGAAAAGTAGCGACATCGACGTCGTCACGATGATCCCGATATAGAGGAGAAAAACCCAGCCGACGTCCGTTTCGGCGAAGGCGTGCACGCTTTGAACGATTCCGGATCGCGTCAGGAATGTGCCGAACACGGCAAGCGTGTAGGAGAGAAGCGACAGCACGACGTTCCACACCTTCAGCATCCCCCGGCGTTCTTGAACCATAACCGAATGGAGAAATGCGGTGATGCTGAGCCACGGCAGAAAAGAAGCATTTTCCACCGGATCCCAAGCCCAGAAGCCTCCCCAGCCAAGCTCAATGTAGGCCCAATTTCCACCGAGAATGATTCCGCAGGTAAGAAACGCCCAAGCGATCAGCGTCCACCGCCGGGTCAAGACGATCCATTGATCGCCGAGATTTCCACTGAGAAGTGCTGCGAGGCAAAAAGCAAACGGGACCAATAAGCCGGTGAAACCGGCATAGAGCATCGGCGGATGGATGAGCATCGAAGGGTTTTGGAGAAGTGGATTTAATCCGTTCCCATCGTTGATGAGTGAGCTTCCACCCAGCCGGAAAGGGTTTGTGAAGAAGAGCACGACGGTGAGAAAGAAACCACACGTTCCTCCGAACACCGCCGGCAACCAGGCGAAAAGAGTTCTCGGAATACGACGTTCGTGAAGACTGACGGACAGGGCAAAGAACGTCATGAATACCGCCCAAAGCAGCATCGACCCGTCCATGCCGCCCCAAACAGCGGAGAGGAGATAATACCAAGGCATCTCGTTGTTCGAATTCTGCCAAACGTATTTGTAGCGGTAGTCGTTCGAAAGAAAGAGCCGTCCGAGCCAGACGAGTGACAGGAGAGCGGTGAAGGTCATCGCGTAGACGCTGTTTGCGGCCGATCGAACGAAGTTCGATCGCCCGCGCACGGCGCCGTAAATGCCGCCAAAAAGCGACCACATGGCGAAGGCCCACGCGAGGACCAGGGTAAAGTGTCCGAAGTCAAACATTCCGGGAGAAATTCCTCTGAGAAATCAGAGGGATGCCATAAGCTTTCCCGATCAGCAAGTAAAGCTGGAAGCCGACGCGATCAGATTAAATATCCAAGCAGGCAGCCGATGAGGGAAAGGAAGAAGATGAACAGCACGAAAAAAATCGGCCGGACAAGAAGAACAAGGCTGTCGCTCCAACTATGCTCCAGCTCATCGTGAGCCGCGGAATTCATTAACCGCTCGCCGCCCCTTTGCGAACCGCCTGAAATTTCTCGATTTAGAAGACCGCCGCTCAGCACGTCGCCTTTTACGCCCATATTCCCTCCAACCCGGCAAGCCGACCCGTTCCGCCACTCAGACCTGGAGTAGCAGGGTTTCTTACACCGAACCACACGGAATAACGGGCGGCCCGAACCGTTGAGGATTACAGGAATTTCTTCAGACTTGAGGCGACTTCGAGAGTGCGGTTACTGCTTTTTCAACCAGAGCACCCAGTCAGCCGAATTCGGCTTGTCTATCGAACGGATCGCTCCGCCCTCCAGCGTGCTCTGCGATCCAAATACACCGGTGAAAGGATTGAAGAAGCGAGCCGTGAAGGTCCCCGATGCCGCCGTAAGATCAATCGACAATCCTGTCCCAGGGCTTTCATCGGAGTAAATTACATACTCCTCGCCCTGCTTCGCGAGACAAACGCCGGTCGATGAAAGTTGTCCCGCTGGGCTCATCTCCCAGAATCGAGGTCCATTGTTGTTGAAAAATTTGGCCGCATATCCGAGCCTATCGATTAACACGTCGACGTTTGCCGCTGTCATTTTCCAGTTCGCATCATCTTGAAGCACGAAGCCACCTTGCCCCAGGAGTGTTCCCCACATCAGGCGTAGAAGCGCCAGTCTCGCGGGAGCTCCACCTACATAACCCGGGACGGGCTCGTCAAATAATAGCGGCTTTTTGGTGTTCGAGCTGAGCCAACGTTCCCCGTAGTAATTAAACGACGAAGACGACGGCGTGGCGTTTGTCCAGTTCGGGAAGTGATGACTCACCACATCTGTCTGAGCATTTTGCTGATAGTCCGTCGGCGCGTTCATGAGCTGGTTGACGATGAGAATCCGGCTTGTTCGTGCATGAATGAAGTCTACAAAGTGCTTCTGAAAAGCATCCATGAAAGGAGGATTGTACCATTCCCCTTCGTTCATGACTTCATACATCACGTTTTGGTACTCAGACGTCGATTCGAGGAGCTTCTCCGTAAAGCGTTCCAGAATCCATTGGTGCTTCTGCTGCGGATTCCAATCATGGTTGAATAACTTCGGCATTTCCACACCAGGTGTGGCAAGGACGACATATTCTTCCCTAGTATTCAGATTCCCGCCGTTTGCCACGTTCATGGGGTGTCCCGCGAAGCGTGCCTTTGTCCACCCGTCGTGAATGGTGATGAGCAGCGTGATCCCACGTTCATTCGCGCCGCGCGCGAGGTCCCGCAGCCGATTGAAGTATTTTTCGTTGAACATAGGCAGCAGCAACGAAGGACTTGCGAAGATGAATTTATACGGAGGAACGAATGTAAAATTCGTTTCGATCCATGGCCAAATTCGCGGAGCGTGGTAGCCGATTCGACTATCGGCAGTCTGATCATCAATACCGATATACGACCAGATCATCAGCATGTTGATGCCGCGATCCTTCAGAATGTCGAGAAACGCATCCTGATCAAAATCGGTGCCGAGTTCCATCCACGCCTGCGTGATGGATTCGCCGACGACGACTTGGGGTCGGCCGTCAATCTCAAAGACTCGAGCCGAGGGGAGTGCTCGAGCCCTTGCGAGCGCATTGTGATCCGGCTTCACTGGTTGAGCCGCCACGTTCATGATGTAGCCGAGACCGCCTCGCGAATCAGGAAACACCCGAAGTAGATCGGAGGTTAACAAGGCGCCGCTCACGGACCTCTGAGACAGACTCATCCCGATGGAATTATAGCCGGCGTCAAGATGGAGTGGTACGTCCACCGCGCCGGACGGCAGAACCGGTTCCGATCGCATCTTCGCGAGGAATCCCTGCGTGTCAAAGGTGATCAAATCAGACGCTGACTCGGCGGCTTCATTTGACAGAAATTTGTTCCAGTTCGCTGCTCCCAAGAAAGAATTATAGAGATGGGCGAACCTTTCGTCGCCGCTCGCTTGCGGAGTTCCTTGCGTCACATACGCCCAGTCGACCTTGTCCCCGCGGCGGCCGTAGTAGGCACTCTGAACGATAAAGCCTTCGCTATTCGGAGCCGGTTCAGCACACTTCACACGGAAACTGCCGACCGCTCGCTCTCCGATATAAGTGTTCAGGAGTTCATGGTGTTGGGAAAATCCGCCAATAGCGATCTGCTTGTTGACCTTCTCAGCTCCGAGCGCATCATAGACCGCGAAGTCTGCAGTCCGGGCACCGGCCCGAGGGTTCGCAATCTCTGCCCAGTTATATGCAGGATCCATCGTGCTTGCCGGAAGCACCATCTGACCGCAGTAGGGCTTTCGTGCGAGCGTCGGAAACGCATAGACAAATTCGTCGATGCTGTCCGGGTTATACCTGGTCAGGAACAGTCCATACGGTTGTGACATGTTGTTCGGAACGAGCTGGTAGACCCCGACCCGCTGGCCTTGAGGATGCCCTATGGCAAAGTCTCTCCTCTCCCCAGGAACCAACGGAGTGGTGATAGCAAAAGAAGCGTCGGAGTCGAATGTTCCATCTTGGCGAAAGACATCTACCCGACCCGTGAAGTTCTGGTCTGAGACGTTGAGAACGCTGAGCCAGTTGAAGACCACACCGGGAGTACCGTCAGGTCGGTAAGAATTGTAGATCCCGGCAGAGATCCCTTCCAACGATACAATCGCCGGAATGCTAAACGCATATTCGACAACTCGCGGTTTCCCCGGTTTTGAAAATCGATAGAGCGAAGTAGTGCAGACCAAGTTCAACGCTTCGGGTGTCGGAGATAACTCGCGGATGAGATAGGTGCCGTAGGCATCGGCAGGTGTATCCCCCGTGAGATCGATGTGGAGGGTGGCATTTCCTCCGATGACGAGCTCGAACGCACGAAGCTCGACATTCCGATCGGTGCGGACCGCAAAGGCCAGATGAACGGGACTCCTCCGAGGGTTGGCGCACTCAGCAATGTTTCGCTGATTGTGAAAGCTGTTCCAGCTCCCCAGGATAACCGGAAACTCAGCCAGGGCTTTGCCGGTCGAAAGAAGTAAGAGACACCAAAGCCCCAACACGGCGAGAGGTAATCTTGAACATCGAACCGGAGAGTTTAATCGCTTAGCCACGAATTTTCTCCTCATACTTCACACTCCAGAATACCACCGCACACCCTGACAAACTACTGGTGATTCTTCTCACATTCATGATGCCAAACGCGGGTTTCGGATTCGGATTCTCCTAACTGTCGAGGGATCGAGCCCCTTTTTGCAACAGTAACGAAGATCAGCCACGAGTAAACTCTTTCGAATCCGAGACGATAGGAGAAGGCAAAGCGCGAGGAGATTCACTCCTCAAGACCGACATCTCAAAAGGAACAACGAAATGAAGATACCCGGCTACTACACCTCTTCCCCTTTTCCTCTCTCACACGGTCACATAAAGGAACACGGTCAGCAAGCGGAACGATCACAGAGGAACTCAACTTCGAGCACCATCGCTCCGTCGACAACGACGCGCCATATGGGCAAAGAGCCCGGTGGGGAAATTATCCCCTCTAGACCGGCGAGAGCTTCTGCCAATCCACTTTCGATTCTGCTGGAAAATAAGGTGTATCGCGAATTGATGCGTGGGCCGCAGACGGTCGGGGCATTTGCTCCCGCGGCGGAGTCACAACGTGCAGCAGATAAAGCGGAAGGCATCGGTTTGTTGCAGGGCGCGAGGGACTTTGCCGACCTGATCAGCCGAGGCATCGCTTCCGTCGAGGTCGAAGAAAAATCGAGCGGGTCAGCGCCGACTCTCGAGGACATCTCGTTCGTACTGGGACAGATGGAGGAGCTGGGTGTCGAAGGCCGGGAACAGCTGCTCAAACATTTCGGAAGCGAAGCATTGAGATCGGCAAGAACTCTGCTCACCGAGACGTCTGCGGGGACTTCCGGCACCGTGTCGGCGAGCGTTGTAAGGACCGGCGCCGCGAAGGCCGGAATGACAACAACTGGTGGTGTGGCGGGCAGTGGGGCAGCGACGGTCGGCGGTGTGGCTTCGGGGACATCGTCTACACTTCCAGGGTCTCCTTTAACCGGTGTCGGAGGGAGGATCCTGGGATTGGCGGGGGCGATCTATTCGGGGTACCAGCTTATTGCGAATTGGGGAAAGACAGACATTACAACGGGCGCGCTAAACGGCACGGCCGCCGGTGCTTACATCGGATCAGCATTTCCTGGTTTGGGAACGGTCGTCGGTGGCGTTATCGGAGGACTCCTCGGCGCGGCATCCGGAGTGTTTCGATCAAGCGGAAAGCACGAAGATCAAAAGGTTCGGGATCACCTGCGGAACGGTCTGCAGAACCTTGGGATCGCGGATAAAGAGTTCAAAATTCAGCTTGCCGATGGAACCTTTTATGACATCGGAAAAGACGGAGGTTTCACGTTACGAAATCTCGACGGTTCCTCGAGACGGGTCTATGACACCGATTCGTCGAATCCACTTACATCCCAAGCGATCGGACTCATCAATCCACTGGCTTCTCTTCTCGCCGGTGAGAATCCAAAAGCCACCTCCGATCTCGCAGGAATGTTGACGAATGCCGTGATGAGCAGCGCCGAGAATCTCGAAGACGTCCGGAAGAACGTACTAAAAATCGTTTCGAATCTGGGTTTGACCGAGGAGCGATTCAACGCGGCTTTCGCGAAGTACGCCGAGAACAAAAATCTCAGTGGGGAGGACTATGCGCGGTTCATGAATGGAATACACACCATCTTCAATCCTCAGGCGCTCGAAGCTCAGGCGCCTGAGCTCTTCTCAAGGCTCAGGAAGGTCGAAACGGAAACGGCTGTTCGCCCCAAGCTTCGCGAGATAAAAGCGAACGGGGAGGAGCGCGTGCTATTCCAATCGACACAGGGAGGCGCACTCGTTGCTGAGCCTGCGACTTCCATGTCTTAGGGTTTTAACTCTCAGCGTGAAGAAAATCCGGCCCCCGCCCCCAACTTTCCCCAATCAGCGAGCTGAGCGTTGTACGGGATATCTGACCAACGAAGGATGAACGCAACGAGATCGGACAAGACGTCAGCCGACTGTCCGGATTCCCATAAAATCCGCGAGTCGCTCCGTCTGTGCTCTCGGCGGCGCAACGGTCCCGAGCAAGGTGCTCAGCTTCGCGAAAGACACCAATGCGCTATTTAGCATCTGTTGGTCGATTTCAGGTTCTTCAGACAATAAAAATGAACACGTCGCCAGCGTCTGACTCAAAAGGTGCGATGTCGCTTTGATGGTCGCCAACATCTTCCCGTGCTGGAGGAGCTGGTCGGTCGAGCCGGTGAATTCTCCGAGCTCACGCAGAAGTGCCGAGCAGCTCTCACATTCGGCACGAAGAAGAACCAGCCGAGTGACCGCCGCCTGCCGAACCGCAGGAAGCTCCTCAGATTCACGCAAGCGGAAAATCGAGGAGAATTCAGCAAAGAGATCATCGAGCGCGGTCACCGAGGTCTCACAAATAACGAGGGGCCGTGACCGCCCCTTTCCGCATTCTTCGTTGATGCGATTTTCGAGTGTCAAATTATCGGTCGCGATAGCCATCGGCGAACCCTCCCTCAACGATGTTCGGCAGTGAATTCAATTGAGCTCAGCGCTATTCGAAATGCCTTCTGCCGGAAGGCTCAAGGAGGCCATTGCTTCAGGTTGAGCGCTCGGTCTTGTGGCCACACCCTGGTCTGAAAGATTCTGAGGATGGATAACAAAACTACCGGCAGAAACACTCGCGTCCCCTGCGCTGCCGCTGGAGAGGGCGGTGCCACCGACACTATCCGCCGACGACTGATCAGACGGTGATTGATCACTCAGGGTTGAAGTATCGGGGGAGATTTGGGGGTTGATGCCGGCGGGATTAAGGAGCTGCATGGAGAAGGCCTCACTCAAGAGCTCTCGTTCTCGATTGGTCTCGGGCGGGGAAAACTGTGAGCTCGCCCAAAGCTGCCGGCTATACTGGGGGCTCGAGAATGTTTCTCGCCCGACCGGAATGCCGCGTTGCAATCCAAATAAGTCCGAAGGCAGCCGATAAATGGAATTCGCGAATGCCAGCTCGTTCACCGATTGATTTGCCATCTGGCTTGCCAATTGGTTCATAGCACTCCCATCTCGACCCGACGATACGAACGCCAAGGGCGACTGATCTCGTTCATTTCGCCGATCTCGAGCCACACGAACGGCACTCTCGGGCGCCGCACTTGCAAGCATCGTGGAATCCGCTGCCGGATTGTTTCCGGGTGCTCCCGAGGCTGCCGAACCTGATGCCGCGGCAGGCGCCGCTTCACCAACTGTCGCATTTTCGGCAAGCGGCAAGTTCTTCGCCAAGAGTTTCGAATCGGCAGTCCCCGATTGCAAGCTCGCAAGAGGGAGTGAAGTTCTCCCGCCGATAATTCCCGAACCATCGGTGTTCTGTTGCACGGTGAGCATTATGAGAGCAGCAGCGCATCCTGCCGCAGTGAGTCCGCCCGCGAATCCAAACGAGAAACCTCGGCCGAACGATCCTCTCCTATACCCGGCTGAGGAAGCCGTTCCCAAATTTCGGGAAAATCCAAGTGTTTGAAGCAATCTCTGAGCGGTGAAACGGTTGGTTTTTAACTGCATTGCTTGCTCAGCGCGGAGGCAAGCTTCGAGCTTCGGCCAGATATCGATGTTGAAGGACTCGGCCTCCTTCATCACGGAGTTGCACCACTCCTTGGCCTCGGAGCGCACAAGCTCCAACTCAGATAACTTTTGCCGCAGCCGAGGATCTCCCGCTTCCATGCGCCGCGCCAACGCTCGATTTTCTTCCTCGGCTAACTCGCCGTCCAGGTAGGCCGCAAGCATAGCCTCAAGTTCCTTTTCGTCTTGATTTTGCATACGCTTTCTCCCTAGTGCTCTCTCGCATAGCTTTGTTTCACACCTTTGATCCGTAGTTCGGCTTCGCGCGCTTCCGCCTCGCGCTGCACTTCATCGGATTCTTGACCGCTCAAGGAATCGCTCAACAAACCGTTGTCGATCCCGTTTTCTCTCAATTCACTGTCCTTGAGCCGTTTGTGATTTCCTTCTCTCTCTAGACTGGTTCCGGCCGGCGCAAATTCAGCTAATATTTTCTGAAGTCGTCGACGGGCATGATGGAGGCGGCTCATTACCGTGCCTTTCGTGCACCCGACCGCGTCCGCAATTTCTGCGTAGGACAATCCGTCAATCTCTCTGAGAACGATGACAGCGCGATGGTCGGCACTCAGCGTATCCATCGCCTCGGTGATTTTTGTCTTGAGCTCTCCACGATGGAGGACATCTTCCGGACCGGGAACATTTCCGATGACAACATCGGTTGATCTTCCTGCACCCCCGGCTCGCTCATCCGCCGCAGCAACATATCCGTCCAGGGCTCCGTACTCACCGACGCTCGCTTCTGTTCTGCGATATTTTTTTCTCGACAGATCTATCGCAAGATTAAAAACGATCCGGTACAGCCACGTATAGAAAGACGATTGACCGCGAAAACTGTTCAAATTGCGGTACGCTTTTAAGAAGCCGTCTTGGACTACGTCTTCAGCATCTTCGCGACTTCTCAGCACGGCGAAGGCAACCGCGAATACTCGTGATTGGTATTTCTTTACAAGCTCTCGAAATGCATCCAGATCTCCGGATCTTGCTCGTTCGACAAGCTCACGTTGACGTGCTTCAGCTTCGGCGTCTCGGCGCGCGATCTCGGGTTGGTGTACTTCGTCGGGCGGCAGCGCTTCCACACCCGCGGCCGACATCTCACCCGAGGGATCTTGACCCGAGGGATCTTGAGCGGTGACGCTGAGATCGTCTGAACCGGCACCTGAATTTTTGGCCTTGCCCGAATCCATCGGTTCTCCAGAGGTTCTCTCACCGTACTGCTGAGAACCAACCTTTTTCGCGCTGACCGTCGCGCCAACAAATAAGGTTCCTATCATACCGCGTCTCCCCAATTCCGGCCACCTCGGATATCCACCACGAGAGGCACATCGAGCGAAGTCGCCGATTCCATTTGCTTTTGAATTCCCTCACGTGCGGCTTCGTAACGCTCTTCGTCGACCTCGAACACGAGTTCATCGTGTACCTGCAACACCATTTTTACGCCGTCATCACCCGCAAACTTTTGATGCAAGTTAATCATCGCGAGTTTGATGATTTCGGCAGCAGTTCCCTGAATCGTGGAATTTTGGAGGGCACGCCGTGCATAACCAGGGTCGCGTCCCTGAGTTTCGATATCGGCAAGATATCTCCGGCGTCCGAAAAGAGTCTGACTGTAGCCCAAAGACTCGACGGTCGCTTCAACACTCTCGTAGTATTGCTTTACCTTTGGATACCTCGCGAAATACCCGTCGATGAAACCTTGGGCTTCTTTCCTGGAAACGCCGAGCTCTCCGGAAAGACGAAACGCACCCATTCCGTAAACCACCCCAAAGTTGATCGTTTTCGCGATTCGCCGACGTTCTTTCTTTTCGTCCGGAGTGAGGGCGAGATCGAAACCGAATATCTCATCGGCAGTTCGTTGGTGGATGTCGACACCGGACATAAAGGCTTTCTTCAAATTCTCGTCCCCAGAGAGGTGTGCAAGAATTCTAAGCTCAATCTGCGAATAGTCGGCCGCGATGATTTTTTTGCCGTTCATCGCGGAGAAGGCCTTTCGGATGGTCCGGCCTCGCTCATTCTTGATTGGAATATTCTGCAGATTCGGCTCAGTCGAGCTCAAGCGGCCGGTCGCCGCAATGGCCTGGTTGAACGAGGTGTGAACGCGACCCGTCGCCGGATGAACGAGTCGGCCGAGCGCCACAACGTATGTCGAGAGAAGCTTGTGAAGCTCCCGGTAATCAAGAAGCTCTGCCGCTACTTTATGCTCCGCGCTCAGAAGCTCGAGCACCGATGCATCGGTCGAATAGCCGGATTGCGTCCGCTTTACCCCCTTCGTCGGAAGCTTAAGCTCGTCGAAAAGCACCACCGCGAGCTGCTTGGGCGAGTTCAGATTGAACTCTCGCCCGACTAGCGCGTAGATGCGGGCTTCTATCTCCTTCAACTCCTTCGATAGGTCTTGCTCAAGGATCGAGAGCGCAGACATATCGACATAAATTCCCGTTCGCTCCATCTCGGAAAGAACCGGAATGAGCGGCATCTCGATCTGCTCAAATAAAGAATACGGAGTGATGTCTTCCGGGCGAGCGTTTCCGCGAAGCTCAGACGTCAAAGCCTCGACGACTCCCCACGTGGCATCTGCGTCATGTGAGGCATAATGGGCGATTCGCTCGGTCGGCAAAACCAGAATGTCTGACTCTTCGCCTAGGAGCTCCTCGTAACTTAGCATCTGTTCACCGAGATAGGTCTGGGCAAGAGTCTTTAGTCCGCCAGATCTCCGATCAGGGTGGAGGAGATGAAATGCAATCATTCCGTCGTTCAGCTTCCCTCGAACGCGTATGCCGAACTGAGCAAGGACTCCGATGTCGAACTTGATGTTGTAGCCCGATTTCGCAATTTCTTCGTTTTCGAAGATTGGCTTCAGGAGCCGAAGAACCTCGGAGGCATCGGGAACATCAATTTCTGAGAGCGGCACTTCCTCCGATTTTTCAAGAGGGAGTAATGTTGGATCCAACTTGGCTGGCTGTTGCCGAATGAGAGGAAGATAAAATGCTTCGTTCCGTTTCCAAGAGAACGAAATTCCCACGAGCTCCGCAGTAAGGGTGTCGAGACCCGTGGTTTCTGTATCGAAGGCAAATTCCGTTACGCGAGACAGTTTATCGGCGAATCCAGGAAGGGAGTCGCGAGTGATGATTGTATACGCCTTCCCCGCATATCGAGTTTCGGGAGCAGCTTGGCCGGACACCGAGCCGGCGCCAGAGCTTCGAAGTTCGAAAAGGTTTTCAAAACCCGAACGGAACTCCAGGTCGCTGCAGAGCGCACGCAAAGCCGGTGAGTCGATGCCACCCCAGTGATAATCGCTCAATTGTGCAGACAGAAACGGTTCCACTTGTGAATCCAATCCCACCAGGGTGTGGCTTAGACGGACGACATCAAGGGATGATTCAATCTTCTCCTGAACCCCTTTCGCCCCTCTCAGGCCCGGCACTCGCGATATTTCACTAGGATTTTCAAGCACTTTTGCTAGCGACCCAAAATGTTGGAGCAGAGCCACCGCGGTTTTCGGTCCGACGCCCTTCACCCCTGGGACGTTGTCGGACGAGTCGCCGATGATGGCGAGATAGTCTTGGATCTGTCCCGGCGGAACCCCCATCTTCTCGATGACCGCCTTGCTGTCAAACCGCACGTCACGCATCGCGTCATAGACAGTAACTCCGTCCTCGACGAGCTGAAGCAGATCCTTGTCGCCGCTTACCACAACAACAGGCTGACCTTCGGCCTTCGCCCGTCTCACCAACGTGGCAATGATATCATCCGCCTCCACGCCGGCCTTCTCGAGCGACCGCATTCCCATCGCTTCGACGATTTTCCTGAAGTACGGGAGCTGCGGCACAAGTTCCGCCGGGCACTCATCGCGATTTGCTTTGTAGTCGGCGTACATTTCGTGACGAAACGTCGGCTCAGGACGATCAAAGGCGACAGCGATATTCTCCGGATTTTCTTCTCTCAGAAGCTTCCCGAACATCTTCAGAAATCCGAACAACGCGTTCGTCGGAAGCCCCTTCGAGTTACTGAGGTTGGTCAGCGCAAAAAATGCGCGAAAAATGTATCCCGAGCCATCAACGATGTAGAGTGTAGACATGCGGGCGTTATAGAACATTCGTATGAAAACAGAAAAGAAAGCCGCAAATTCAACGGTCCGAAATCGGGAACCGACCCGCCGCCTAGGACGGGTCGGTTCAAATTGAGCTCAGCGCTCAAAAAATTCTACGCTCCGGAATCGTTATTCACGACCGGCTGCAACTTGATTGACGCCTCTCCGCTTCGAAGTGTGGGATGACCGATGGGAGCGACCACAGAATAGACAGCTTTGTCAGGATTGAACCGATGGAGGAAGGTTCCTCTTCCTCGTGAGTCCGTCCGTCCGAACGCCACCGCTTTTCCCTCACCGTTCACGAGCATTGCATTCGCTCTCGCGACCGGCCTCCCGGTGACATCACGAACTTCAAAACTCGCACGGCATGCGGTATTCGGCGCGATAATATACTCTCCGTCTGAGTTCATCTTTCGGCCGCACCGATCCAGAAGCTTGGCGGAAACGGTCGGACAGTAATTTTGAACCTTGGGCTTCATGTGACGGGTGGGAATCAGCAAGATCGAAGAGAACGTCGGTGACGCGGAGAGATGAATTCCCTTCACGAGCACCCACCCGACGTCGTTCATCGTATCAGCCACATACGTTTCAAGTTTCATTGGTTGCGGAAGTGCACACTCTAAATCGACGACGCTTCCGTCGCTTCGGACGATGCTCGGGTGCGTATTTTTCTCGGAATAGCCAAGAATGGCTCCATCGACAGCGATTGCAGACTCCTCGTAGATCTTGTTCAAACGATTGACGAAGCCGGGAGCGAGCATCCCCGTTTTCACGTCAAGTACTGTTGAACGCGTAAGGAGAAAATCCGATCCTCCGAGATCAACCGGCACGCTCCCCGGTTGATAAATGCCGAAGTTTGCGGAGGCATTTAAGAATTGCTCACCATCGATTGGACCTAAAGACGGAACGAAGAGATGGACTGAGCCCAGCCCCGGAACATGGGAAAACCCGAACTCAGAAAACGCGCTTCTTCCGAAAACGATACCGGCTTCGGAAAGATGAGTCGGAATCAGACCGGTGATTGAAGCCTGGGAGTCGTTGGGGCGATCCGCGCCACGCAGCGTGTAATACGACGTGTATCCAAAATCTTTTGAGAGCGCGCGTTCCGCTGCTTGATATGCCCCGGCGGAATTGCGCGTCGCAACAAAAGTTCGGCGAATATAGCGTGGCCCCAAGGGAATGTTAGGATTGTTGACATCCTCAGGTCTTGATTCAATCAACGTAGAGACAGAAAGAAGCACATCGCCATTCTGATTGATGTCATGGAGCCACGCTTGATCGAACTCTGGAGGAAGACCAGAAATAACCTGCGCTCCGGTGCCCGGAGTGTAGACTGCCGGCAACAAACGTTGAGTGGGACTCTCGAGCTGAAGAAACACCCCGGCGATTTGCCCCCGATCGTTTATCGCAGACGGGATGAGATTTCGACCCATCAATGATGCGGTATAGGTCGTCGTTCCGTCGGCCGTTAAAACGAAGCCGGTGGCTCTCACCTGCTCTGTGTATCCGATTGTCGACGCATCGGTGTACCCGACAATTGTCCCCAAGTTGTTGATGTCGCGTATCTCCAAAGTTCCGCTGAGTTTAGGGTCCGCTCCGAGGTAGACGGCCGCGTAAGGACTCCTCAGTTTCTCCGCAAGATTCAACGCCTCTTCGACCGGCGCCGCGGCAACCGGAAGCGGAAAACAGGAAAAGAGTAAACAAGTCGCAAAAGTTGATGAAAAAAAGGTTCGTCTGGCTTTCATGGCATACCTCCTGGTGGACGTGATTTCCGGACGATATCATAGGTGTGTAAATTTACCACCTTGTTTCAACACAAAAAATTGCCTCCTCGAATTAGGTGTGTTATTTTGCCATCTTGCACAGTCATTTTTTTCTCGCCGGGGACAATCTATGTTTCGGAAACCCTTTTTTGACCGCTTCGTCGCCGCGTTTGCCCTGGTTCTCACCTTGGGTTTGGTGCTTCCCGGTTGCGGTGGGGGCTCAATGGGCACGGGGGTCGAGCCAAAATCGACTTTCAGCGGCTCGCTGAACTCTGAGCGCGGAGAACCCATCGTCGGCGCGCTCATTCGGCTCGTTGAAACGGGAGAGCAAACGCAAACCGGCGGTGACGGGAGATTCCGGCTGGAATCGACTTTCGAAGGAAACGACGCTGCGTTTGAAATCACGGCCGGCACCGTTTTCGGCACTTTCGAGTTGAATAACCTGCATGACGATGGTCTCGCGGTGAATCTTCAGCTCACGCTGGATCTCGAGCAGGGCACGGTGAGCTTAACAAATCTTTCCATCACCGCTAAAATCCAGGGAAGTTGTGACCCTTATTTCGAGAACAGTAGGATCATTCGTCAGGCGAATGCGGTTCCCGAGGGAACGACCTGCCCTTTTCGCGTGCGAGCTTCAGCGCAGTCTGGATTCGTCGATGGACTTCGATTCGTATTGGAACGGCGCTCATGTGACCCGACATCATCGTGGATCGAAATTGGAGGTGGCTTCACCGGAACATCGGGACCCGGAAGAGGTGAGATTGTCTTTCGTTTCTCAAATTTGGAGGATCACTGCCTGTATCGAATTCGAGTACCCGTGGACCGTCCGACAATCGAGCCGCAGGTTTTCGAAGTTCATACGTTCCGCAAACAAGCGTTTGACGCGAGAGAAGACGTGTTGCCAGCCGGTCTACAATCACGGCAAATACAATGAGTTCTCAAAGTCGAAATGTACTTCGCAGCGCGCTCCACGGGCTTATACGACCGGTGGCGGCGTTTGCCTTGCGATACGGCTTTCGAATCCAGGAATTTCTAGAGGTAACAAAGCTGGTTTTTCTCGATGCTGCAGAGGACGAGATCCGAAGAAGCGGACACGAAGTCAGCGTCAGCAAGCTCTCGGTCGTGACGGGGATTCACCGGCGAGACGTGATGCGGCTTTGGCGGGATGAAGAACAACCGAAAGCTGATACGGATGTCGTCATGCGTGTCATCGGACAATGGCAAGGCGATCGCCGCTTTCAAAGCCGGGGGAAACCGAAGATACTTCAGCTCTCCGGTGTTACCGGGGACTTCCGCGATCTCGTGTTCTCCGTCAGCAGCGATTTGAATCCCTATACGATTCTCTTCGAACTAGAACGCGCCGGGGCCGTCGAAGTACGTGATGAAGGAATCCGCCTCCTTTCTCGGTCGCTTCAAATTTCAGGTGATTCGAAAAAGGGGTTGGGCGTTTTGGCAGCAGACAGCAGCGACCTCATCGCAGCAGTCACCGAAAATCTGTTGGAAAACTCAGAGGAGAGGAATCTGCATATCCGCACGGAGTTCGACAATCTTCCCCCGGAGAAAGAGAATGAAGTCCGGCGATGGCTACTCGATGAGGGAGTTAAATTTCATAAAAAAGCGGAAGACTACCTGGCACGGCTGGACCGCGATTTGACTGTGCCCGGCAACACAAAAAGAAAGGAAGCACAGAGCGACAACGCGAACGAGGCAATACGCGCGGTAGTAGGAAGTTTCGGTTTTACCGAGACTCGATTCCAGAGGAAGCCGAAGACGCCGGAGTAGCCAGGAACCTTCGCGGACTCCTTTGCGAACAAAGCGCGCCGTCGCTTCGAGAGCGGCTTACCCGTCGCTTTGGAGACTCAACTATCCCTCGGACAGAAGGGGCATCTCCACCTCTGAAATCGTCTGAGCGACGGATGGCGTCAGTGCGATATAACCCGACGGCGGGAGTACGCCGACTCTCAGCTCGTCAAAGTCCTGATCGAATCCGTAGCGGACCGCGGCGCCATTCTGACGGAGGAAGTCCCTTGCTTCCTTGTCTTTCCCCAATCGTCGCAACCGCACAAATTCACCGGTTATTTTCCCGCTAAATACCAGCTCAGCGTCGAGAAAAACGACGCAACGGGTTTCGATGAACACCCGACCTACTTCCTCCTGCGAAACATTTCCGGCGACAAGACTATCGGCAGAGGAGAGGACATCATTTTCCGGGACGCTTTCCGGACAAAGAAGAAATGCGCGCTCCCGAGCGAATCGATAGACCCTCCAAGTCCCCGGAATCATCTCAAGCGTCAGTCCGCCGTAGTCCTGAACCGTTGAGGCATCGTTCCCCGTTTTCTCAAGCCCTTCCAAGAACTGAGGATTTCCCAACATGTACTGGTCGATCACCAATAGCTGGCCGGACTCGATGCGAACCGGCTCGGACTGTAGCGTCATCCGATCGGCGGCAGTTTCTAGGAGATTCTGGGTGTCTTCTGGTTCTAACATAACGCTCAAGGTGCCTTCGTTACCGGTCGATAGTTTAGAGAGTGCCGGAGATGTCAATCACGGGTTGCCACTCACAGGGGAAGTCTAAAGGTTCTTGCCGGGTTATAGCAACAATGGCTGTTCAAACGCGAATTTCACCAGTCCTTGAGAATTTAGACCTGCAACGAGCCGGTCTGGGCCTCATCTACGACGCCGACAGTGTCACGCTGATTGGCAAGTTCTCAGACGAGCTCGCCGCACATCGCGCCAAAAAGCGCTGGACAGAAGTTCTCAAGAGCCATTTCCTCCTCGACACGGAAAGAGACTTCGAGCTCATCGTCTCGAGTTCCCATGAAAATTCTCTCTACGCCGTAGTCTGCACGTTTGTATCCGCATGCGGACGATACGCATTCTGGCGGCTTATCAATCGCCAGGCACCGGAAGCAGAACTCAAGCTTCGAGGGCAGGCGCCCAACAAACCTCTGCAACCGGCAACTCCCGAGCCGACGCGCCTCAGCTGGAGCCAGGAAGCGGGTCAAACGACCTTCGTTCTCAGCTCGCTCGACGAGCAAATTGAACAAGCGAATGTCAACCGGGGCTTGATGAACCGGCTTTTGGACCTATTTCGCTGAACCTGGAAACTCACGCCAATTCCAAATAGCTCGAAACCGGTTCTGCGGGGCGCATTCCTCGCTCCTAATCTGCGTTAAACTTCCCTGAAACCCTGAGCAGGTGTATTACCGGGGTATGTTCTCATCCGTTTCAACGGCCATCTCTTGCCTGAAAACCTCCCGGTTCATCGCACTCTCGGACGACTGCTCCGCAGTCCCGTCACTCACGCTTGTCCGGGACGCAGCTCGAATCACACCCGACGACGTAAACTTCCTCGCAAGCCGGAGCCGGGGAGTAATTTGCGCGGCTATTGAAGAGGAACACCGAAGGCAGCTCGCCCTCCCGATGATGTCGCCTCCTCAATTACGGAACGACCACAGCATTCAATTTGAATTCACCGTAAGCGTTGAGGCCCGCACCGGCGTGACGACGGGAATCTCGGCCGCGGATAGAGCGGCCACCCTTCGGACACTCGCCCTCACCGACGATTCCCGACGAGATCTGGTAACACCGGGTCATATTTTTCCGTCTCGGGTTCAGAGTGGCGGAGTCCTCGTAAAGCCAGGAATCGCCGAGGCTGCCGTTGATCTCGTAAACCTTGCCGGGCTCCGCGCGGGTTCGAATCAGGCCATCCCATTCCCGACAGCAGTGTTTGCTCAATGTCTTGATGAATCCGGACAGTTCCTCTCCCCAGAAGCGGAGAAGGAGTTCGTAAAACGATGGGACCTGCCGGTCGTTTCCGTCTCTGAGCTGATTCGTTATCGACTCGCCCACGAAGCAATTGTCTCACGAGTAGCAGACGCGCAGCTTCCCATCCCTTTTGCTCCTGGATTCCGTGCCGTGTGTTACGTCTCACATTCAGACGGCGCCGAGCACCTCGCCCTCGTTCATGGGGATCCGTCAAAAGAAAACAGTGCGGGTGAACCCGAAACTGTCCTCGTCCGCGTGCAATCTGAAAGTCCTTTCGCAGACCTCTTCGGAGGGAAAAGCGGCAAAGGGTTGGCATCAATTCGAGTAGCGCTCCGTCTGATATCTGCGGAGACCTCGGGAGTCCTCGTGTATATCCGGCACCCGCGTCGGCATTTACTCCAGCGTTCCGTCTTTGAGATGGCTTCGGCGGGAGCAAATCCGGGGCAACCGAACGAGCGTTCTCAGAAAGACGGAGTCGGTGCACTTCGTGAGCTGGGGATCGGAGCACAAATTCTCTCCGATCTCGGTGTACGGCGTGCGAGAATTCTTTCGAACTCGAAGCGCGATCTTTCAGGGCTTTCCGCATTCCGTATTGAGGTCGCGGGGCAGACACCCCTCTCGAACGAGGAGACATGAGCACCGTAAGTTTCGCCGACGTCGCGCACCAGACTCTGATATTTGATTCGGCAATTCCAGCCGAGAAGCTCGTTCTCAAACTTCTCGACAGTCGATGGATGCAACGGCTCCGACTCGTCGGACAGACCGGCAACACGAAATTGGTCTACATGTTTGCCGAGCACTCGCGGTTCGGCCATAGCCTTGGAGTCGCCTACCTGGCCGGTCTCCTCATGCGCCATCTTCGAACTCACTCCCCCGCGTTGGTTGAAGAATACGAGCTGGCTGTTCAAGCCGCCGCTCTGCTCCACGATATTGGGCACGTTGCTCCGGGGTCTCACCTCGGAGAGCGAATTTGGTGCCCGGAAGGTCGAGGACGCCATGAGATGGTTGGCTCCCGCGTCATTCGCGAAGACCAAGAGCTTAAGCAAATTCTCAATTCAGCGAGCGCAGGGTTAAGCGAGAAAGTCTGCAAGATTCTCGAAGACGACGACAGCCTTCCTCCATGGACCAGAGAGGTTATCTCCGGAAGCGGATGGAACGCCGACAGGGGGAATTGGTCGATCGTTGACAGCACGATGTGTGCGGTCAGTTACGGCCGATACAACGTCCTCGCGTTAATCGACGCATTTCGACTCACTTCCAACGGAGAGTTGGTACTTCAAGAGAGCCGCCTTGACGCCTTGACACATTTTTTCGTCGCGCGAGACTCGATGTATCGGCAGATTTACCAGCACCGAGCGCTGCAAGCAGTCGACTCGTTGACGGAAAACGTCGCGCGCCGTGCCAGAGACGTCGCTCGAGAGGGCGGAGCGAACTCCGGCGAAGCAGCACGAAAGAATCTCGATTCGAAAGAGATCTTTTGCGACGACACGATGCTCAGTGTGCTTTTGAGCAATGATTACTCCACTGACCTTGCGGTGCCCACCCTCTTTCACATGACTGAACCCTGGTGGAGCTATCACATCGCACGCTGGTGTGACTCGAAGGATGGAGTGTTGAGCGATCTCTCGATACGGCTGCGTGACCGCCGGCTCCTGAAAACAATCCGCGTCAACTCGGATGCGGAGCTCTCTGAGGTGAGTGCCCGTGCGACCGAAGCGGTTAAAAATTTCGGCTTGGATCCGCGATACTATCTTTCCGTGATCCAAGAAGCCGACACCCATCGCGGAAAAGACGGAGACGTGCCTCAAATTCAGCTCGACTCCGGTGCGGTGGTCCCGGTTACCAAAGTCGAGCCCCTCATCGCACAACTCCTGGCAAAGCCGGTTTCGAATCGACGATGGGTTGCGGTCCCACAAGAAGTAAAGGCGAAATTGGGCTATGTTCGATAATACTCCAGCTCACGTCACCACTCAGGACACCGAGCCAACACAGGATATTGGGCGATCTGAAGAGTCGGGTTTCGCTCTCTTGCTCACGATTTTCATCATCACCATCACCAGCATTCTCATTGTCGAATTCGCGGATACGGTCCGCAGCTTCCAACGTTCTTCGCGCGCCGTAAGCGATCAGGTTCGTGGAATTTTCATACTCAAGTCGGCTGTCAACATCGGGGAGATGTTGCTCGAAGCGCCGAAGATGCCGGATAAGGTCGGCATGGATACGCTCACCGACACGTGGGCGATGATCGGCTCTGCTCCCACGCTTCCGATCGAGGGATTTCCGGGCGACCTGCGGCTCGAGATTGTTGATGAAGATGGAAAGCTTGACTTGAACTCGCTTGCCGCGACCGGAGGCAGCACGGTCACGCCCCGGACTCCCGGAACGAACCCGGTTGTTACTCCTGTAAACGACACGGGAACATTCTATCGGAACGCATTTCGCGATCTCTTCTACTTGATGGGGTTCCTGAGCGAAAAGTACGAACCGAGCGAATTTCGCACCCTCGGAAACGCCGGCCTTGAAGCTCCCGACCAAGTCGCAACAATCATCGACTGGATCGACAAAGACACCGAGCCATTTAATGCAGGCGGATTCGAAGGACAGGGGGCTGAAGGTTCCGGTGATAAAAATTGGTTCTTCAATCGGCCTTTTCGGAGCCTTTCGGAGCTTGCACTCGTGCCGGGTATGACCCTCGAACGGGTGGGACAAGTCGCGAGATTCGTCAGGGTTTCACAAGGCGCGGCCGGGGTCGGAGCCCGGACCATAAACATCAATACTGCCCCTCTGGAGGTGCTCCTCGCCACCGGTATTCCGCAGACGGTGGCGGAAGATATCGTTGGGAAGCGCCTCACCTACCCTTACCCCGCAGAAGCCTTAAATGGGATAATCAGCCTCGACCCCAAGCTCTCTGGTAAGCTCGCGGTCCAGAGTTCTGAGTTTATGGTGCTCGCCCGAGTTAACTTGTCGACGAAAACCCTCTGGGCTCGGGCCTATTTTGCGGTTCAACATACCGGGCTGACCTCCCGGGCCACGCTAAGGCTCCTAGAATTCTACTGATGTCTTGTCTTTTTCGACTCTCCGGGGTATTACCCGGCCTCCCAAGAACCAGAATTTTATCAGTTTATGTCTCGGAAATGCCAAATCTCAGGGAAGAAGAAGCAGCGCGGCTGCACTATTAGTCATGCTCACAACAAGTCGCTCCGCACGTGGGAACCGAACTTGCAGTGGAAGCGCCTCTTCGATCCGGAATCCGGGAAGTGGGTGCGCCTCAAGATCTCCACTCGCGTTCTCCGGACCATCGATCGGAAGGGACTCGCCGCAACTCTCCGGGATATGGGAACGAGCGTCGAAGAGCTTCAGTAGAGGTCTCGCGAGTCATCCCTTATCTCCGAGCGCCAAAACATTCTGTGTAAACGCCAAAACAAAACGCCGCACATGCGGCGTTTTGTTTTGCTGCGCGGTTCACTCGCTCTCTCTTTCGTCTTATTTCTCCCCCGCTTCTCTCGCCATTGTGAACCTGATCTGGAACTCAAGTCCCGGATTCTCGCGCCTCACTGAAACCTGTGCCGACATTTGTTTCGCCAAGGCAGAAACCAAACCCAGCCCGAGACCAGTGCCCTTTGTTTTTCGCGTGAGCTCGTTCTCCACCCGATAGAAGAGCGTAAAAATCTTTCTGAGCTCAGGGTTTGGAATTCCCGGACCGAAGTCACGAACTGAGAAGACCACAGTCTCGCCCTCCTTTTCGACCTTAAGGACGATTCTCCGTTCCTCCGCCTCTGAAGAGAACTTAACCGCGTTGTCGATAAGATTGATCATGATGTGGAGAAACGCATCGCCGTCGCAGAGCACCTCCGGTAAGTCCGCATCCGGGACGACGCACTGCAGAGAAAATCCAGCCTCCTCCACCTGAGCTTTCATCTTCTCTTCCGCAGTTCGAAGGAGGTCGATTGGACGGAAAGGTTTTAATTCGAGGTCACGCTTCCTGCCGTCCAAACTTGCGAAAAGCAGGACGTTATTCACAAGTCGCGAGAGTCGTTCGCTCTCATGAGAGATGTAGCGATAATACTCCTTTCGCTTCTCGTTCGATGGAACCAGATCCCCGTCCAACATCTCCGCATACATTCGAATCGATGTGAGCGGAGTCTTTAGCTCATGACTCACTGCCGACACAAAATTGCCTCGATCACGAGCCAGGCGAATTTGCGCGGCACCAAGCGCGTAGACAGCCCAAATTCCAACGGTTAGGACAAGCACGAGTGTCAGACCGAGGAAGATAACCATGCGGCCGGAGTTCCCGAGAGTTCCGCCGTTCGCCAAAAAAGTCACAGTGAAACCCTCCAACGGTGCACCGAGCGTTGTTTGGAGGATTACTTTCGAAAACTCATCCGAGGTGGAACCTTCTGGGGAAAGTAAAACGTTCGACCGCTCCCCGGGGAAAGAAATCTTTAGAGCCAGTCGCTTTCCAGACTGACTAAAAAAAGGTTTTCGAAACAAGACTTGAACAAGATCTTCATCCTTGATTGCAAATCCCTGAAGGAAGAACTTTTCCCCTGTGGCAACCTTCCGGATAAATCCCGACATTTGGGAGACGAGGTGGCGATACTCTAGGAAACCGACGCGAGTATCGAAGACTGCGACGCTATTCATTCCGAGATTCAAGGATTTGACCGGAGGTCTTGCCGGCATTCTCAGCGTGGGCGGCTCGCGAGAATCATCATTCACATAGTTGGACAACTGCTGGAGCGGCAAGCGAACAGTTTGACTCGCATACGCCTGCCCTTGCATCTGTGACGCCTCATTTTCCATCGCTTGTTCGGGCTCGATGCGGCGAGGCTCCGGCGTTTCAGTTTTTACCACAACTGGGAAATCGTCCCCGGAAGCAACCAGCGTTTTAACGTTCAGGTCGCTCGTGAGATTTTTCAAGACCCTCTTTACCTGAAGACGGCGCTTGAGCTCTTCTACTCCAATCAGCTCTTCCATCTGCGAACGTGGCGTAGTGGAGATATCTGGAAGCAGCGGGGTTTGAAGTTCCCCGTCGGTGCCAAGCTGAAAATATCCGACGATCTCGGGAAATGCCTTGCTCGAGGCGGGATCACTCAGCGCTGAAAACCCGAGAGCCTCTTGGTTACTGAGCAGAGAATTCGAGGCGACGTTGAAGAAGCTATAGTCTTCAACCTTCCGAGCATTCTCTTCGCGGAAAAGGGCGGTGGAGGTCTGCGCGACGGTTCGTAAGATTCTCGTCGCTTCTGCGCGAAGCCGAACATGCTCTTCATTGTGAAGACTTCGCGACACCAAGAAGAGCAGGCAACCGATCGGCATGCTGAGCAGCAGCACAAAAACCATCAGAGTCACCCGAAGACTCTTCAGCGAGTGCTCAGGCGGATGCTTCAAGTTTCACCGTCTCGATTCAGCTTCAATCGATAGCCTTCGCCTCGAACCGTTTCCAAGATGGCCGGGCTCTTTGGATTCGGCTCAATTTTCCTTCTGAGCTTCGCGATGTGGATGTCGACTGTTCTCGTATCGATTGCCTCAGCTCGTGCATACCCCCAGACCTCCGAGAGGAGCTCGTCTCGCGACACTGGTCGATCCGAGTGAGCCACCAGATAGGCGAGGATATCCACTTCTCTTCTCGTCAGGACGATCTCATCTCCCGTCTCCAACCGGATTCCCGTGAGATTAAGGGTGTCGATCTCAAGCACGGAGCCAAGCAAAAGCTTTCGCTCCCTTGCAACCACTCGGGCGGATCGTCTGAGCACGGCTTCGGCACGAAGTACCAACTGCCGCACTGAGAACGGCTTTGCGATGTAATCGTCGGCTCCGAGGGACAAACCTTGAATGATATCCTCGTCGGTGCTCTTTGCCGTGAGGAGAATTATTGCTTGAGCGCGGCTCCGCTCTCGCAAACGATTGCAGATCGTAAACCCGTCAACGTTTGGGAGCATGACGTCCAGAATCACCAGGTCGAAGCTCCCGACGAGTGCGCACTCGAGTCCGACTGCGCCGTCGTCGGCAGACTCGACGTCGTATCCGTGAAAAACAAAAAGATCGACAAGGCCGTTTCGAATCGCGGCCTCGTCTTCAACAATGAGTATCCGAAGTTTTTCATTCATATCGGGACATTATACCGGTGTTTTTCGGATCGCTATTGTAAAAGAAGTGTAAATACCGACGCTGACCTTTTTACGCCTCGCGGCCTACAACGCGGAGCCCCCGCCAGCATACAATGCTTAGAACGATCCAAGACGTAATAGCATTGAGGTTGGTATGACAAAGAGACGCGCAGCGGAGTTCATGGTTGGGGGATTTTTTCTTCTCTTGGCGACGGCAGTCGGCACGAGAAGTTCATACGGCGGAGAAAATATCGCCCCTTTACCTTCAGATGTTTCGAAAGGCCAAGCTGCAGTCGATCGATATCTTGAACTGCATAAGGCGGCGTTGGCCGATCCCCGCTCCATGACCTCACAGTCGATCGCGGCGCGCGCCGGATTGGATGAGGTCTGTGGACAAAAAGATTGCTACGCCTCCCGGTTCTTTTGGCATAGGGATCTTAATTCGGCGGTGCAAGAGGCCGAGCGTGTCAATCGTCCGATCCTTGCTCTGCACTTGCTCGGCAACTTAACCGACGAAATGAGCTGTGCGAATAGCCGCCTTTTCAGGTCCGTTCTCTACAGCGACCCGAGCATCTCGAAATATTTGCGAGAGAACTATGTCGTCTACTGGAAATCAGTGCGATCCGTTCCTCAGCTCACTGTCGATTTCGGCCAAGGACAAAAGCTGAAACAAACCATTACTGGAAACAGTATTCACTATCTGCTGAACAAACAAGGAAAGCCAATCGATGCGCTCCCCGGCCTCTATGAACCACGCGTATTTCTTTCGGCATTGAAGAATTTCCGTGACTCCGCTCCGTGGTCCGAAACTTCGATTCAACCCGCAGCACTGAAGGAGTATTTCGATGCCCAATCGAAAAAGCAAAACAGCTACCAGACCGCCGAGTTCCGCAGAATCGCCGAACAGGTTTCAAATGCGATAAAAATGGATCGAGAAATGTTCCGAGAGGCATCCGCAGCATCAGCCGGTCGCCTAGCAATATCGAAAGTTGCTTTTGAAGGCTCTGCGCTTCGGAGCTTTCCAAGTCCTGAGGATTTGAAAATGAAAAAAGCAAAGGAAGAGGCACTTCTGCAGCTCACCGCTTTGCTTCCAGAAAGACTCAACCTTCGAGAGATGCTCCATTACTCAAGCATATTGTTTATCGAAGCAAAATCTCCTGGCCTTCGGCCGGAAGCCTTTGAGCGATTGGCCAAAACTTTAAGAACCGACACTCTCCTAAATGACGGAGTGTTCCGGCCAGAAATCCAAAAATGGTTGGCGAGCGCCGAGACGCCAATCAAACTCAGCAATTTGAACACGCAGGTATATCGAGAGATCTTTGAAACTCCGCTCAATGATCCTTGGATGGGACTTGATCCAACCAGAGTGTATGGCGGACTTCCGAACGGCGGCGTCGAAGGAGGCCCATTTTTTATGCTTCAAGACGGCGCTCGTCTAGTGAACGCGATCTTGCCGGGCGGCGTTTAGCCGCTCGACTTCGAGCTTCACGTCGTCCTTGCCTGAGTAGGCCCGCTGGCCGGTGGAAACACAATCGCGATCGACGGCCTCGCGAAGCCGTCTTGGATTAATCACGCCGTTTCGTTGTCCGTCCGGAATAAACACGTGGGCGCATTTTTCGCAGCAGATAACAACGACGATTCCCTGATAGGTAACGCGAGTGAAATCCGTAGAGAATCCCTGATCCCCTTCATCGCCGCCGTCGTGGCCGCAAATCGGGCATTTGAGTGCCTCAATGAATGTCTCAGCCAGTCCTTTTAAGCGGAATCGAAGTGCCATATCTGACTTTTACATCGGCGTGGAAGGAACCGGAGCTTAAACCTAAACTCACGGATTCAGAACATGATCTCGCGAAGTGCCTGAATTATAAATGGATTTTGTGACTTCGATGTCCGAATGGCCGAAACTCTGCTGTAGAAGAAAAAGGCGGATTCGCTCCTGAACGAACACTGCTTCGAGAACTGAAAAATCTCCCCGAAGGCTCAAATCTAAGCCAATTACTCAGAGGCGGATGAAAAGCTTCTACCCGCTAGGCGGATGAAAGCTTTCCGCGCCCTTCTTCGATCCGCTTTTTTGCAAGTCGGACCGCGATTCTGGGGGGGCTTTCCCCCGATGACTTCGATTCCCGGAGGATCTCTCCAATGGTCGAAAATACTCGTGACGCCCGTTCGACGACTCGGTCCTTCCTAAATCCGCCCGGTTCCAGCTCGTCGTAGCACAGGATAACTCCGCCGGGATTCACGGCAAAGTCAGGCGCGTAAATGATCCCCTTCTGATGGAGGTGGTCTTCGACCGACTCCGCGGAAAGATAGGTCCCGCCGGTCTCTTGCCCGCCGCTTACCTGGTTGTTGGCGGCACCAGCAATTATCTTGCAGCGAAACTTCTTAATCGATGTGGGATTAATCACTGCGCCAACCGCGCAAGGTGCGAAAATATCACACTCGAGAAATGGTATTTCGCGCGGCGAGACGACTGTCGCACCAAATTTTTTACTGACTGCTTCAGCCGACTCGGGACGAATATCCGAGACACTCAACTTGGCACCGGCGTCGACGAGCAAGGCGCAGAGCTCGCTCCCGACATGACCTGTGCCCTGAACGGCGACGTGCTTCCCTCTCAAATCGGTCGAGCCGTAGACATGCTCGAGACAAGCCTTCATTCCCTCAAGCACCCCAAGCGCCGTGTAAGGAGAAGGGTCCCCTCCTCCGCCTTTTGCCGGATCACGGCCCGTGACGTAGGAGGTGCTCTCGATTACCGAGCTCATATCTTCGACGGAGGTTCCAAGATCTTCAGCGGTGATGTAGCGACCCTGGAGACGTTCGACGAATTTGCCGAAGCTCCGAAAGAGTTCTCTACGACCCTCTTTCAACTGGCTATCCGCAACGATGACCGCCTTCCCTCCGCCGAGCTTCAAACCCGCGAGGGAATTCTTGTAACTCATCCCTTCTGACAGTCGCAGTACATCACGGAGCGCCTCGTCGAAGGACGTGTAGGTCATCATTCTTGTCCCACCAAGCGCCGGTCCAAGGACCGTGCTGTGAACGGCGATGATCATCATGATGCCGGATTTTGGATCACGAGAAAAGCAAACCTCTTCGTGACCCTTCTCCTTCAGCTCGGTGAGAGACGACATGCCGAGTACCTCCCGGTATCGTTATGAAACGAAATTTTGAGAAAGTGACGAATCCTGCGTCTGAGCTATGCGTCAGGTTCCACACCGAGCTCTTCAATTTTGAATTGTGCTCGCTGGCCGTGCTTCTGTCGCATCTTCTGGAAGACCGCCGCTTCGATTGGGCTTGCTTTGTTCGACCAAGATGAGCGGACGTAGGACGCGATCGCCGCAAGCTCTTCATCCTTCAAGTGCCCTTGAGGGAGCATCACGTTGTTGTATTGCACACCCTTCACGGTCATTGGACCCGTGAGTCCGTAGAGTATGATCGATGCCAGACGTTCGACGTTATCCCCGGTCACGTATTTGCTGCCGTCAAGCGGAGGGAAAGCTCCCGGCACACCTTGTCCGGTGGTCTGGTGACAAGCAACGCAGTTCGTCGCAAAGAGCGCTTGGCCGTCCGGACCGGCACCTGCGATTCGCGGCGCAACCTCCTCGACGTTGCTCACCCGAGTGAGTGCCGAAACATGTTCGGACACCTTAAACTGTGGAGATCCGAGCTCCGGGGCGCGACCGCCTTGTTCTCGCTCCCGGCGCTCGCACGAGAGAACACCGATACAAAGCAGAACAATGCTGATTCCCAATCCAAGCTGCCGCAGGTTTCCTTTCTCTAGACTCTTCATCGCGTTCCACAACCCCTTGCCAGGTCAATTCAAATACAAGTTTCGAACTCGGGAATAATTTCGAGCATAAGCAAAGAATGAATAATGCCCTGGGGGAGACTCGAACTCCCACATCGTTGCCAATACATGGTCCTGAGCCATGCCTGTCTACCAGTTCCAGCACCAGGGCGTATAGTCATTTCAATTACTTAACGGCCGGAGGCCGGCAACATAGTCGACGTATTTCGTGTGCCTTAGGGAAGACATCCACCTCGGATACACGGGGAGACAAACGGCCGTTGCCGGGACGTCGTAACACAAATGGAGGGCGCATCAAATCCCCTGAAAGCGGGAAGAAAACGTGCGAGGCGAGAGCGTGTGTCGTTTGGAAAAGGACCTTCTTCATGGCGTCTATGAGGGAAGTCGTCTCTCCCCTCGCACGAGAGGATTATGCTACTTGGGAATCCGCTTTCGTGGACGAAAGAGTGGCGAATTGATGACTTTCCTCTACGAAATTCAAATCAACATGTTCTCAAACTTTTTTCTCAATATTCTCGGCCTGATTCTAAGCTTTCAAGTTGAGAGCTCTCGATCGCCGGAGTTCCCTCCGTGTATCGGGTATCATCCGGACACAAAACTTTGGGGAACGGAGATCCATGAAGAAGTTCCAGGGCGAAGTTGTCCACGGAACCACGCTTTTCTCGGAACCGGCGTGACCCTTGGACCGGGTCGCCCACCCGGAGCAGCGGCAGTGAAAGGATTTTGCTGTCCGCTGCCGCCGGAGACGTTGGAAAACGTTGAGGCGATCGCGAGTGATCGCTGCGCTGAGTCGAGTGTTGCGACCGGCACCCTCAGGCTTCCCTCCGGTGACTGGGGAATGCTGTGCACCAAGATCAATTCGGCTCGCTATCTTCTCGGAAAAACCACTCCAGGGGCGATCGTCACGATGGCCGAA
The DNA here is from genome assembly GCA_964509425.1 of uncultured Bdellovibrionales bacterium. Lineage (GTDB taxonomy): Bacteria > Bdellovibrionota_C > UBA2361 > SZUA-149 > CAZDWZ01 > CAZDWZ01. The sequence continues at coordinate 341,754 of CAZDWZ010000001.1, forward strand.
GAGTCGTTTCTTGAATTTTTTCAAGGAATCTTTGGACGAAAGCTGGTGCGATTATCATATCCCTCCATCCCAATCGCTCTCCGTCACGGCGTCGGGAGAGTAAGCCGAAGTACATGGGCAATGGAAATCTGCATTGGGAATCCACCCGGCGCTATTCTCACCGGTCGATCGGGGCTAACGTGCGATACCCAAGAGTATCGTGTGTTGCTCGCTGTTCCGAAGACACGCGGCGAAGAGCCAAAACCGGTGCCGATTATTTCGTGTTCTGCGATTGAGTCGCTCGACTCCCCCGAAGCCCGGTGCATCCCTTAGGTGCGGGACCGAAAAAACGGTTCCCTGTTTAATTATTGAACTCGCGGGGAGCGGGAAGTGAGTACATGACGACGCCGAGCGTCATTGTGTTCCGAGTGGAGACATTACCAAACGGGAGCCATTGGCGCCCCGGTCAAGTTCGAGCGTCCACCCAATTTTCCGCAAAAGAATTCGAGCAAAACCATTCCACGGATCACTGACCAAATCGTTTGCGCCATTCCCCGCCGAGATATTCTCGCGAATGTGAATTCCCCCTTGCGAAGAGCTTTCAAGAACGATCTCACATTGCTTGGTTAATGGGTGAACGGATTTCGAAGCATCCAGCACCTGTTGGAGAAGCAGGAGAACGACGTATGACAGAACTTCTTGGTTTCCGGTGATTGTATCGCCTGCCGACGCCGAGACACGGCAGTTCACATCCTTCATGTCGGGAGTTTGCCTCAAGAATTCTAAGAGCGTGTCTTCGAGGAACGGCTCGGCATCGCTCGTCTCGGTCGCGGAAGCTTCAGATGCTTGGAGGAGAGAGAATCGAAACACGCCATCCAAGAACTTCTTTTGACGAGTGTTTTCATCTGCGAGGCGCGCCAGAATCTCTTCATCCGTGCTGCCTGAGGCTCCGAGGATATTCCGAAATTTTAAAGCCGCCCCCTCCATTGCACGAAGAATTTGCCCGATGATTCTTCGAAGCTCCTCATCGCGGTTCAGCAATTCACGGCGTGAAGCGGCAAGGCGTTGTGAAAGCTGACGGGCAACCGAAAAGCAAACATCGATTTCGTCCCGCCGATTCTCACGAGGCGATTCTAGCTCGAGGTTCTCGAGCTGCGAGATTCGACTATCGAGCAGACGGAGTCGATCACCAAGCGGCCGAAGATAAAAATATTTAAAATAGTTGGTTTGAAACATAATCACGAAATACGACCCAAGAATCCAAAAGAACAGGTAGAGCTGGCCGACGTTCGTGAACGCTTGCGTCGAGAGCTCCGGTTCCGCGGTCACCAACAGCTCTGTGTATTTACCGAGCGGGAAAAAAGCGAACGCTTTTCCCGCGCTCCCGTGCTCAAGCGACATTTCACCCGGCTCAATCTTCAAGGTGCTCCTCAAATATCCGAACGGTTCCACCCATTGGGAGTTGTTCCACGCCGACGCACCGCACCGCTCGATATCGCAAAAAAGCGTCAAATCAAGTCGAGGTTGATAAGAAGTAACGCGGTAGACAAGATTTCGAAGAGCGTCATCACCCGCTCCGCCGGCTATCGCCGCCTCGAATTGCTGACGGATGGTTTTCAGCGTGCTCTCCGACAACGCAGGAACACCATCGAGCACGACTCTTTTCGAGGCGAGAGAAAAAATGAATGCCTCGATAACCAGAGCGAAAGACAAGATCGCAAACGCAATGATCGATGCTCGGCCGGCAATACGTTCCAACCGCGGAGTGCGCCACTTCCATGAGATCATGAGACTGCCGAGAAAAAAAGACGCGAAAATTGCAACTTCAAGCGCTCGCGCGTTGTAGACGAGAAAACCGATTATCGGCAGGAAAAAGGCAAAAATAAGTGACGCATACTCTCCTTTGGCACCTCGATAGAGAAAATTCATCCCGAGCACCAACCCAGCCCCGCCGTAGAATCCTTGTAAAACCAAAAGCGAATTCACGCCTGAGAAAAGCGCCCACCACCCCCAACACCAGAGGCCACCGAGCCCCGCGATCTGCAATCTGCTAATCCACGGGGAACGAACTCCGGTCTTCACCTGACGCGCGAAGCCAACAGCAAATCCGATGTTTCCCACAAGCCAGAGCACGACCAGACCACCGCCCTCTTTGATATCGAAGAAATAGGCAAGCACCGGAAGCAATGCCGCCAATACAATCGTCACGCCTGCGAATGCGGACTGAAGAAATTCAGCCGGCACTACCTCGCGTTGCCCGAGATCGCTTCGCGCGGGATCTTCAAAAATAAGTCGTTGAGTTTTTCCCCGGCGTTCGATCGACGGGAAAACGCAAGAAAAGATCGACCCTTGTTTCTCCGCCCGTCTTGCCGAAAATTCTCCTCCGTGAAGATTCACCACCGATTGAGCAACGGCAAGTCCGATGCCGCTTCCGTGCGGGTTCATCCGGCGTCCCTCTGCACCCCTCGTGAAATACTGAGACAACGCACGGAGGGAATTCTCGTCAACGCCAATACCGGTGTCTTCGACTTCCAGAGACACTCCTTCGTCTCGTTCTCCGCAGCGAACAGTCACCACTCCGCCGGCGGGCGTGTATCGAATGGCGTTGTCGAGCAGATTAGAAAGTAGACGAGAGAGCAACCGTTCCACTCCTGAAACATGAACCGGCCCATCGTTCAGTTGAACTTGTAGTACCAGATCCTTGCTGCGCGCCAGAGGAGTGAAGCTCTCGCAGGCCGCTCGACAAAGCCCTGATAAATTGACTTTCGAGAACTCCTCGCCGCTCTGTAGCTCCTCCGAAGTCAGCTCGCTGAGACTCCGAAACAAACTTTCTTGCTCCTTTACCGGCACGGCGATTCGATTCCTCCAGTCCACGGACAGCTTCTCTCCGAAGGAACCGCGGATATTTTCTATCGCGAGTGAAAGAGCCGCGACCGGCCGCGTGAGATCATGAATCAGGGCGGCAAGAACTCGACTTCTCTCACCAGTCGTCTGTTGCAATTCGTTTTCATATTTCACCACCCGATCAGCCATCGAATTGAGAGAGCTTCGAACCATCGAGAGCTCTGTCTGAGTGTCCGAGCGAAATCGGACCGAGAAATCGCCACGAGAGAACCGAAGAAGAACATCGGTCATCTCCCGAACACCTCTCGTCAGATAGCCAGCCACTGCATTTCCAAAGAGGAGAATAACCGCGAGACTGATCAAAAAACCGGGCGCAAAAAAGAGAAAGGATCGGCGAAACCCCTCGGTGGTCAAGAAAAATGCTTTTAAGCCTCGATTCGCCACCACATACACGAGGTCACCCTCCGCTCCGAGTTTTGCCGCCGAGAACGATGCGCAGCGAAGGATTCCCGCGGGATCTGATCCGCACAAACGAGGGGTAGCATGATGGACTGGCTCGAAGAATTTTTTGATCGGTGCCAAATCAACGCTGGCGCCCTTCTTCGTTCCGTCAAGCGCTTCTTGAATTCGGCCCGCAGAGTTCAAAACATACGGGTCGAGCTCAGGGTTGAATGTATGGAAATCGCGCAACGCTGGAAGGATGTCCGCTCCACGGTGTCGTAGTCGCACTATTTCTTCAGACAGTACGGAAGCAGTCCGGCCGTAAATCTCCTGCTCAAAGGCAGCAACGATTAACGGGGGAATAAAATAGAGCGGAATGAACTGGAGTGCGGCGCCAATCAATCCGACTGCGAAGAAGGTTTTTAGAATTTTCCTTCGAAGCGGATACTCGATTTCAAGAGAAGCCGCCGGGCTCACATCATCTCGAATTCTCACGTTCTTCGGCGAAGGAATATCCAGCTCCATGGGCGGTCAGGATATACTGTGGGTCATTAGAGTCCGCTTCTATTTTGGCCCGGATTCTTCTCACCATCGAGGTGACGGAGTCCTCATACCCGGCGTGCTCCAAATCCCAGACCGCACTGAGAAGCTCAGCCTTTGAAAACACGGTACCGGGGTTTCTCATGAGAAACGCTAACAGATCAAACTCTTTTACGGTAAGCTTGATTGGACTCCCCTTGAGGAAGACCGATCTCCGTTCGCAATCCAATTCGAGGTCGCGATAGGCGTGTTTGGAATTCTCGCTCGCAGAAGAGATAGCGTGCTTCGCATACGTCTCAACCATTCGGAGCTTCGCCCGAACCCGGGCGAGAAGCTCATTCGCGAGAAACGGCTTCACCACATAATCGTCGGCTCCGAGCTCAAACCCAAGAACACGATCGAGCTCCGTTCCCCGAGTCGTGAGGATGATGATGGGAACCGTCGGATTGAATTGCCGAAGCTCTCGGCAGATATCGAGTCCGTTTCTTCCGGGAAGCTGGATATCAAGGATGACGAGGTCGAAATTTTCCTCTTTGGCGCGAATGAATCCAGTTTCACCGTCGTCTGCTACCGCCACTTCAATATTGAGAGGCGCACAAACGAGCACCACCTCTCTCGAAAGTGTGGAATCATCTTCAACCAGGAGAATACGTTTTGTTTTCATGTCGACCGCCTCGTTCTCATTATGGAATCGAATCGGCCGCCTATCCAGAAAATTCCTGGCGAAGTAATCACCATTTTATGGCGATTCTGTCGGAACCGCCGGAAACATCGAGAAAGATTGAGAGAATCTCTCAACCACTATCGCTTCTTCTTTGTCTGGCGCACTTGGGCTTTCTTCTGTGTGGGCTTTTTCGCAGCCTGGTTTTTTTGAGGCCGGCTGGATTTCTTCACTCGCCGCTCGCGCTCCGGTTTGGGCTTGGGCGGTTCGACGATTCCAACGACGGCACTTCCGCGTAGATGTGTCGAAAGCCGTTTTCCCGCACCCATCGGCAACCGTACGACGAGGTCGGCCGGCAGCTTGGCGCGGCCCGTGAGAATCGGCGCAAGCAGCGAGCGGTTCAACCGCTCAATCTCCTCGCGCGAGACGCCTGAGTATTTTATCAATTCGGAGATGGAAATGGACTTTCCCAACAAAACTTCTTCAAAGTACCAAGGCGCTTCGCGCATGACGCCAGGGAAGTATTTTGCGGATTCTCGCTCGACTTGAACCGCGGCAAGAAACTCCGGGTAGAAATTCTTCGACGCGAAGCCAAAGGAGGCCCCGGTGTAGTTTTCAATGATCTTCGCAAGATCATTCGAACCGACGGCCTGAGCTCCTCTCAACACCCCTGTCACTCCGTGATTGTATGAGGTCACCGCAAGCGGCCAGCTTCCGAGCCGATTGAACGCCGCCTGAAGATACTGCGCCGCCGCGTACGTTGCGGCTATCGGATCACGCCGCTCGTCTATCGCTGCGTTGATCCGCATGTAATTTTTCCCCGTACCCCGCATGAATTGCCAGATGCCGGCGGCACCCACGGAGCTATAGGCGGTATAATCGAAAGACGATTCAATAAACGGAAGCCTCGTGAGCTCGATCGGAAGTCCGCGCTCGCGGAAAACTCTTTCCATGGCATGCAAGTATCGGCCGGAGCGGCGAATCGCCTCCTCAAATCGCTCACGAATGCCCTGCTGGTAGCGGATTTTTTCGATCTCGGCTGCCATCTGGTATGCCGACGGCCCGGACCGTTGCTCAAGCTTTGCAAAAAGTCTCTTGATGCGCCGTTCAAACGGGTTGCGCGGTTTATTTCCTCCTCCGAGGTGATTCAACGAAGCTTGAATCCGGGATATCTCTTCTCCGACGATATCGCTCGATTTTGGAAGCACCGTTCCTCCGCCGGCCGGAATCACTGCAGAGACGTCGAGCACCGAGTAAATGATTTCAGGATATTCGCGGTGATGAAAGACGTATTCTTTGAGGCCATACTTGGAAAAAATCAGCTTCCAGAATTCGACCTTTCCTTCGAGACCGGCGGGAACGCGGAATTCAACCCGAACTTCCTCGTGCTCAGGCTCATTCACTCGGGCACGAATCCGCTCTCTCGCAGTCTCATCCCTGCGCGTGGACTTCACCTCGATGAGCTGGCCACCTTTCGCGATACTGGCGCTCTCCGAGGAAGCAACCTGTCCCTCACCCCGCTCCTCGGCAGTAGCCGAGGACGGAATACCGCTCCAAAGAACGGCCGCGACAGCGGTAAGACAAACAAACCGGGAGACCGGCGAAATGACTGATTTTCTGTTTACGCGAAAAAACATGACGAATGCACTACATAATTGGGGTAGCCGATTCCCTCGCACACTTTCGATGGTCGAACAACGGGGAAAGAACTCACAAATCACGACGGACTCAAAGAATTAAATTCCGCACGCCGGAACACCGCGCATGACTCGTCGTGCGGAACGCTAACCAAGCGGGATATCAGTCTCCGAAGCTTCCGACGTCAATCCGACAAGGACACGCAGGAACCCGTCCTCGAAATTACTCGCTGAGACCTTGTCCTTTACTCCTTCCTCCATCAGGACAAAAGCCACCCGCTGTCCAAGCTTCGTCACGGCGAAACCGGCGAGCCCACTCACGCCGTCCAGTGTTCCAGTCTTAGCCCACACCGACTGCGCACGATTGCGCGAACGGCGTAGCTCTTCCCCTCGGAGTTTGTTCGCTGAGTCATTTGAGAGCAAGATCCGGTTTCTGAGCGTACCGATCCCCCCGAAGTGGCCGAGAGAAGAAACAAATTCCGGAAGAATGGCGAAGTCCTTCCCCGCTTCGGCGAGAACCGCGGAAACATGTCGTGGAGACATTCTATTCCCGCGATTGAAACCCGACGCATCTGCCAAGACAAAGTTTTGGTACTTTTTCTCAACCAGCTGCTGAAGCTGACTCTGCAGTCGCCGGACTCCGAGATCAAAATTAAAATAACCCTTATCGTCTTGACCGATGGCGAACGCCACCTGGTTCGCAATCATGTTATTGCTCTGCTGATTCATGTCACGAAGGATCTCAGCGAGACTCTTCGAGGTGAACGACTCAAGGAGTGCAGCTTGCGGAGGCACCTCACCTTTTCGAATGATTCCAGCCACCTCCAACCCCGCAAGCTTAAACGCGTATCGCAAGAGATTCCTGAATCCGGCCCCGATGTCAGGAAGCGATTGCCACAATACGAGGGCGTCAGCGTCAGACCCCATCGTTCCGCGAACGAGAACATTGGCCTCGTTTCTCGTCTCCGCCGTCAGATCCGCACCCGGCATTCCGCTTTGAAGGCCGGACGGAGCCGTGTCGATCGTAATGAGCTGCTCCCGGCCGCGCATGGTAAGAACCTTATTCGAAAGCGCAAACGGCAATCCGGGTGTCAATGACACGTAGGCGGGAGCAGCCGCCCGGCCGGGTGCGACGTAAACCGCAAACGAGTTGTAATTCACCGACACCGCGCTGCTGCCGGCCTCGCTCGGCTTCGGACCTGAAGCAGGCTTGGGAGCCAAGAACAGGGTATCGTCGATAATGACGTTCTCGACTTTGGTCACACCGTATTGAATCAGGGCTTGCGAGATATCAAGGAGGCGTAGGCTATCGATCGTCGGATCCCCGTAACCACGAATATACAAGCTGCCGACGCTTTTTAGCGGCGCTTGAAAGTCCACACGTTCCTTCTCTTCCGGATCCACGGTCTTCGGCAGATTGTCGACGTAGACCTCGAGCGGAAATCGATACTGCCCGCCGAGTAGCTTGAGAGATGTCAGCGTCAGCAACAATTTTTGAAGGGATGCCGGAACGAAGAGGCGATCCTCATTCTCTGCGTGAATCACCTGCCCATCGTCGAGGCCGATGACCATAATGCCGATTGACGCCTTCGCACCGACCTTGCCCGCCTCTTGAAAAACATAATCGCGAAGCTCAGTGACGAGCTTCCCGTCTGCGGAGTAGGATGCACTCGGGTTGAGAAGGAGACTCAAGCTCCCCCAAATCAAATAAAGCATCAGGCGTCGTCTGGTCATAAAGCAGTATTCTCATTGGACGAGGGACCGGGCAAGTCTCCCGAGCGCATGTGTGTTTTTATCTTGCACACGAGAGCTCAGGGAGTATGAGATCAATGCGCAGAAATCGCGGAGAATCAGAATGAAAGACGACGCCTTACTCATCGTCCTCTCAACGGTGCCGAGCCGAGAATCGGCCGATGCGCTGGCAAAACTTTTAGTCGAGCGGAGGCTTGTCGCATGCGTAAACGTCCTCCCGGGCATCGTGTCTCACTATCGTTGGGAGGGGAAAACCGAAAGTTCGGAAGAGTTGCTGCTGCTCATGAAATGTCCCTCCGGAGGGTATGACGACTTACAGAGAGCGATCGCCGAAAATCATCCGTATCAGGTCCCTGAAATCATCGCGCTTGATGCATGCCGGGTGAGTGAGTCTTATCTGCTATGGGCGCTGGAAGTCTCCACAAAATCAACTCCGTCTCTCTAGGAAAGCTTTTGGCCGGCCGCTATTTTTCCACGAAGTCGAGGTCTCTCCCGAACGTCTCGCGGAGTCCGATAACTGCAGCCGTCGCGAGAATAAAACAGGCAACGCCCACCAGCATGGCACTCTCGACGATGCCGGTTTTTGGTATCAGCGCATGGAAACAAATCGTCATCGGCACGACCGCGCCTCGAACGAAATTTGGTACCGTGGTCGCGACGGTCGCTCGAAGATTGGTACCGAATTGCTCCGCGGCGCTGGTCACGAACACGGCCCAGTAACCGGCGAAGAACCCGAGTGGCACGCATAACGCGTAAAACTGACCAGGGGTAAGTCCGCGAAGCGTGAGGCAGAGCGCACAGACAAATGCCGTCCCCGCCAAAAAGATCAATACCGCCCTCCGTCTGCTTCGCAATCGCTGACTGAGAAGTCCGGCTGAGAAGTCGCCAAAGACGAGGCCGATATACGAATACAGAACCGCCTTCACCGCCTTCGGAGACTCGGTCATTCCCATTGCCTTTCCGATCTCTGGACAAAACGTGACAATGATTCCGATCGAATACCAAATCGGAACTCCCATGAGGATACAAGAGAGGTATCGATTCATTCGCTCCCTGTCTTTGAAGAACAATCGGAGGTCAGCTTTTTTTGCCTCGTTGTGCTGAAGACTTTCAAACATCTTGGACTCGCGCACCGAAATGCGGAGCACCAGAAGCGCAAGACCCATTACGCCGCCGATTATGTAAGACGTCCGCCACGGAAAAATATCGCCGACAAGCGCAGCGACAACAACGCCGGCAACACCAACGGTGGCAACAATGGTGGTGCCGATTCCGCGTCGCTCTTTATCCAGAACTTCACTCACCAGAGTGATCCCCGCACCCAACTCTCCCGCGAGCCCGAGTCCGGCGAAGAATCTAAGCGCCGCGTAGGCCTCGATGGAGTGCACGAAAGCGTTTGCAATGTTCGCCACGGAATACATCAGGATCGAGCCGAAGAGGACCGAGAGCCGGCCACGGAGATCTCCACAGATCCCCCAAAGAATTCCGCCGATCAGCATTCCACCCATCTGCATGTTCAGAAGATAGACACCGACTTCAAGGATCTTGTCGTCGGGGACACCGAGATCCTTCAAACTGGCGATGCGCACGATGTTAAAAAGCAGCAAGTCGTACGCGTCCACGAAGTAGCCGAGCGCCGCCACCATGACGGTCATCCAGACTCTACGGTCATGCGCGATCTCTTCAGGCGTTTTAGACATAGGCGACTTCAGACGGAGGTGTTCACCGGCTATAGAACGATTTGCCCGTGAGACTCAACTCTCCGCACCTAGCGCGGCTCGGAAGCCACCGGCAGGCCCTGCTCCTCGCACCATTCTTCAGCAAGAATCTTCAATGATTCACGGCGGTAGCTTGCCCACACTGCGCTCAACTTCAAGCGGCGAACCAAGTCTTCGAATCGCTTCCGCGGCGTCTTCCCGCGAAGCACTTTCAGGATCTCTCGCTGGAGGTCGGCATGCTCCAGGCTTTCGCAAAACTCCTCCATGATGAGGAATTCATCTTCCTCTTCAAGCTGCGGAAGCTGAATATAGATTTCCGGATCTCCAAAATACTCGCGAATGAGCGCGATCTTTTCCCTTTGCGCGGGAGGGATATCGGAATCATGTATGTCGCTCTCAGCAAGGTTCGCCTCGGCGTCGGAGAAGATGAGCGCCTGCCCAGATTCGAGATTCAAGTATGCAGAGACCGTCTCGCTCCGGAGCTCAAATCCCTTCACGACCTCATCAACACTTACCGCACGTTCCTCAGCCACCACACACTCCCTCAAGCTCTCGCCCCGCTTGCGCTTCGTATCTCTTCTATATATGGATTTCGTCGTATGCCCAAGAAGCCATATCTTCTGTTCGCCGCGCTGCTCACGGGAACTGCGTGCGGACCAATTCAAGGGTATCCCGGCCCGGAGCTGCCCAGCGATCAAGTTGCTACTGTCTACCGTGAATCGAAATCCGACAGCCCGGAGCAAATGGAGCGCTTCACCGCCGATAGCCAGCCGTTTGAGACGAACGGCATTTCGCTCCTCCCGGGCAGGCATGATTTCGACACCTTCTTCGAAACTTACGGAGAGCGGCGGGATTGCCGCCCCGAGTATAAGGTTGATGAGTGGGGTTACCGAGCTTGTCTCGATAACGAATATCGTTCTCGAAGAAACCGGCGGAGCCGAATTTGGGTTTCGTGCTCGATCTCACAGTATACGACGGTCATCTATCACTGCCTGGTGAAAATCACCGAATCCGATTGTCACTTCAACGCGACTCTCGAAGCCGGCGAGAAATACGACATCGTGATCGGAGATCCGCCGGTTGAGGGGCGAAAAGACCCCGCGACCTTAAGACCATCCGGAGTTTTCTCGAGAAAAACGAAACGGCAAATCGGCACAAGCGAGTGCAATGTCCTTCGGACCCACGAAGATCGAAGAACGTTTTCGTCACCGCGCTAGAGAGCCATCGCGAAACGCCGAGCCGGGAATGAACCGCGAATGTCAGATTTTGGATAAGAGGACGACGGCGAGCGCCGCAATACCTTCTTCCCGGCCCACGAAACCCAGTTTTTCAGTCGTCGTGGCCTTGATGCCGATCCGCTCTGGGGTCGATTGTAATATTCCTGCGATTCGCTCTTTCATCGATTGAACATAAGGAGATACTTTCGGTCTCTCCGCGAGCAGGGTGCAATCAAGATTAACGAGACACCATCCGGCGGCCTCGGCTTTTGACCAGACCTCTTTAAGAAGTACCGCACTATCCGAATCGCGGAACCTTTCATCGTCATTCGGGAACCACTTCCCGATGTCGGGAAGCCCGAGCGCGCCGAGTATCGCATCGGAAACGGCATGAAGGAGCACATCCGCATCGGAATGTCCCAGGAGGCCCTTGTCGTGAGGTATCTCAATCCCGCCGAGCACAAGCTTTCGACCTGCGAGAAACGGGTGAACGTCGAACCCTTGACCGATCCTGATGTTAGGTGTCACAGCGCGAGTAATAGGACTTCTCTTATGAAGCAGCAATCTCTTCCGGGAACCCGTATTTTTCGGGGTCGCGGAGAATGAGCGTGAGCGCAGTGAACTGCGCCAAGTAATCCGAAGTCGTCCGGCTCAGGAGGCCACGAGAGGCCAACGTGAACACATTCCTCTCGCCCCCCGAATCACGTATCGCCTGCTGAACTCTGAATAGTCCGCTGTTATACGCGGCAAGGGCGAGCGGCCAGCAGCCGAAATGATCCCGCAGCTCAAGAAGCATCTGAGCCGCGGCGCGTGTGGCCTTGATCGGATCCTTTCGCTCATCACGGTGCTTGTTCACGACCAACCCGTATTGGCGAGCCGCCGGTTTGGCAAGCTGCCAGAGCCCAACGGTGTCTCCTCTCGGGCTTCGAACCGTTGGTTTGAACCGGCTTTCAATGAACGCAAGAGTCAGGAGTGCTTTCGGAATCCCCTTCTCCTCGAGAATCTGTTGGATTTTATCAGACACGCCCTTCGAGAGCTCGACGTGCTCGTGCACAACTGAACGGCGTTGTCCCGAGAAGAGCTCGACGAATCGGGCGATCTCGACCGGAAGCGGCTTCCCTTCGTGATGCTCGGGGTTCGCTTCCGCCGCAAGCTGAAACTGCTCAATCACTCGCTCTTCCGTGATCGAACGATTGAATGATTCGAGCTCAACCGTCGGAGACGAAGTTGAGAAGGAACAAGCTGACAAACTGCACGCAAGCAGAGCAAGGGCGAAGTTTGATTTGCTGGATTTTACATTTAACTGTTTTTTCATGGCACAATGATTCCCGGTGGCATTAATGCATTCAAGAAATCAAAAGACAAGTCTTAATCGGCTCATGTGTTATCGGGTTAGGAATCCGAGGCCCCCATTTGGGTTGTTATGGGACCTATTATCGATATGTTTCGTGTCAAAACCTATTCGCGTCTCGAATGACCATTTCAGTAGTGGTTGAGCCTTCGTTCATAAACCCACTAAACAGATTCCTACTGTTAGATTCGCCCCGGATGAATTAGGATGCCGCGAAACGGTTGCTCCGGGAGAGAAAGCCTATGAAATTCAAGAATAATTTACACGCCGTTAGACCTGAAAGTTGCGTCGCTTTACTCCTGGGAATCGCCATGAGCGCCTGCTCCGCTGCGAACCCGGCTGCTTCAACTTCTTCTGTCGCGCCAAGTGCTGCACTATCACCAGCACACGAGGTTTCGGCGAAGGCTGCAACTCCTTCGTGGATGGACCGTATCTTCGGCTCGAGTGGAAAGGGCTACTCCGCTTCGGGCTCGCTGGTGCTCAGCTTTCAATTGCCTCCTCGCAGCGCGTCAGACGCGGTGAACATGATTACCACCGGAGAATCAGCAGAACAGGACCTAGCGTCTTCTCTCTCCCACACTCATCGGCGATTTGCTCCGCTTCTCGGGTATTTTCCGCCTCGCCTTTCGAAACTTCCAGCAAATAACGAAATCTGGATGGAATTCGACCAGGCAGAGCGTCAGTTGAAGATATACGAAGGGAAGGAGCTCCTCCAGACGGTCGCCGCCGAAAGCGATGGTAAAATTCAGTGTGGCGAGTACCTCGTGCAAAGTAAACAGAGTGACCCGCGCTGGTACGCGACGAATCATTACTATACGTCTCGCGGGCTTCCGGTGCCCTCGGATATTTCCCCAGAGCGCTACCTCCAAGGCGCCCTCGGCAGTCAGGCACTTTTCCTCTCCGAGAACTTGGCGATCCACTCTTCTCCTCTCTGGACCGACGAGGTTGGCGGCGTTCGCGTTGACCGACAAACTCTCTCGAAGGTCTTCGAGCGAGCTCCTCTTGGTGTTTCGGTGATAGTGAGATAGGTAACTCTCAAAGTCCGGGGTTCAGGTCCGGCCTTAAAGTCCGACGCTGTTTTTCATCGACAATTTGGCCGCCTCCCATGCTCTTTTTTTCGAGCGATGGGTATTGGTGTTGTGGAGCTATATCAAGGGATCTGTCGAAACGGCGGATACTTAGCTCCGGCACACCGGCAAGTATGGACTGATTGTTCGATTTTGCGCCCTCTGTTTATGCAAAAGATTGCCGAATCAGGGCACAGGCACGCCGGTTTTTCTAATAACGGATTTGGTTATAATTTTAGTAGTATTCGCGTATGGGTAGAGACGAACTTGAGATTCTTCGAAGCGGCATCGTCAAGCGTAAGCAGCGCCGCAGAATGGCGTTGTTTATCGACGCAACCGGACTCGATCGTGCAACAAGGCGGCTTGAACGAAAAGTTGATCTCTCCCGTCTCGTTAAGGGTTTGACCTCCGGCATCAAACTCGAATGCGCCCGTTACTATTCTCTGATTCCCTACGAAGACGATGCGAGGCAGTTTTCTTTCCTCGATGCCGTCGAGCGCGCGGGAGTTGAAGTGATCACCAAGCGCCTTCCACCGAAGGGCGTCAAACGACAAGTCTCGATGGACGTTCACGTGGCTGCCGATCTCGTGAGCTTTGCCTACGGATATTTCACCAAGCTTGCCGAGACTGCGGAGAAGAATGCGCTCGAGCAAGAACAGCTCATGGTCGGAAACGGCGCCTCACAACCGATCGTCACCGCAGCAAACGGCTCAAACGGCGCGACCGATGTCGAAGCCGGAAAGCCAAAAGACAAAGATATAAAAAGAGTCGCAACCATCATCTGCCCAAGCCGGGAGTTGAGCTATGCGATTTTCATGGCCAATCAACTCGGGGTGGAAACCTCGCTTGCCGACTTCGGTCTCTACGGTCAATCGGATGGGTGGAAAGGAGTCGATCGCTGGATCGACCTTTCGACCTCTGAAACGATCTGGAGAGATTAAAGACGCAAGCGGCGTCAGCGTGCTCCGAACCCGGTGAGCACGGCCGGTATTGTCCTCAGCATCAGCGCGAGATCTCGTCTCAACGACCAGTTGTCGATGTATTCAAGATCGAGCGATGCCCACTCCTCGAAATCCGGAATTTTGTTTCGTCCACTTACTTGCCAGGTGCAGGTAAGGCCCGGCCGCATGCTGAGCCGCTTACGGTGTTTCCTCTCATACATTGAAACCTCTCCGGGAAGCGGAGGTCTTGGGCCGACAAGACTCATGTCACCTTTCAAAACGTTCCAAAGCTGAGGAAGCTCATCGAGCGACGTCTTCCTCAGAAACTTCCCAATCGTCGTCACTCGAGGATCGTCCGCAATCTTAAAGGCCGGACCCTGCATTTCGTTCTTTTCAAGCAAATCCGTGAGCATCGATTCAGCGTTTATCACCATCGATCGGAACTTCAACATGACGAAGAGTCTCCCGTTCAGCCCCATTCGCTTCTGCCGAAATAAAACCGGACCTTTGCTGTCCAAGCGAATTAGCAGGGCGATTATCACCATAATCGGTGACACGACAATCAGCGCAAGGAACGAGACAAGCACATCGATCGCGCGTTTGGCGATGAGCGCTATCCCATCGTTCACACCGGCCGAAGGGTGATAGTGCAAAAACGGCAGCTTCCCCAAGTAGCTCATGTCGGATTGGAATATCTCGAGACTGAAGAGGTCGGCGGCCAATGAGACCCGGACTCCTTCTTCAACAGCGATTTCAGCGAGCGGCGTCAGGTCTCGAAAACACTCGAGCACGTCGGTAAAAAAGACCTCGTCGACCGCATATCGCTTCAACACGCCTTCGAAGCTGTCGAGATCGGCAACGACTCGCGCCGGCAGGTCGTAGACCTCACTGCTTCCTTCGAAAGTGCTGAGATTTGAGTGGAGTTCTGATTTCAGTTCTACAAATCCGACGGCGCGAAATCCCAGCTCGGGCTGTTTCAAAAGCTCGGTGTATACACGCCTGGCCTGAGGACCCGTCCCGACGATGAGCACATTTCGGAAATTCTTCCCTCGCGCACGGAAATATCGAAGCACGACGAGTATGATCACTCGCTCGACAAACAAAGAGAGTCCGCTCAAAAAACAAAACAGCGCGACGAAACTCCGGCTTAGATCGAGCTTCAACAGATAGAGAATCGAGCCCATGAGCAGGAACACGAGCGAGCTGGCGGAGACGCCGAGCTTGCAAAGCTCCCAGATCGAAGCCAGTCGCATGCTTCGATAGGCACCCATGGTCGAGAGCACCGCGTTGAACAACAAAAGCGATATGGCAAGAACGAGCAGGTAGCTGTCTATCGGACCAAGATCCAGCGCACCAACAGCCGAAGGTCCAACGGAAAAGCTTTCGAGCGCTTTCAGAAAAACGTCCCGGCCGTGGTAGCTGAGGAGAAACGCGAGCACGATGAGGATATTGTCCCCTATCCGCTCGATGCCGGAGATTAATTTCCAATGAGTCTTTAGCATTGAGTGCCATACAATACCGGAGTCGCAGGGGTATTGGTAGCCCTCGAAGTGCCGTTGTATGTGGATCTACGCTGGCGCGAGCGTCGTGAGATCAAGCCGTGCGGCTCGCATTCGCTCCGCTTCGATGATGGATTGGGCGCGGCCGAGCGCGGTCGGCAAATCGTCGTTGATGAGGAGATAATCAGAAAACCCCTGAGTCGTAAGCGTCACGAGCTCTCGTTCGGCGGCCTCCAGTCGCATCCTCATTTTTTCAGCATCTTCCGTGCCTCGAGCTATCAATCGCTCTTTCAGAACCTGGAAGCTGGGCGGAAAAACAAAAACGACCGCAAGTTGCTTAGGTGCAATTCTTCGAATCTGTTCGACACCTTGAACGTCTATGTCGAGAACGAGGTCGACTTTGTCGGCGCTCGCCCGCTCGATATTCTCGATGCCGGTTCCGTAACGTGATCCCGAAAATTTCGCATGCTCAAGGAATCGCCCTGCGCCGACCCGCCTTTCAAATTCTTCCTCGGAGACAAAGTGATAGTCTCTGCCATCGACCTCCGTCGGCCTCGCGGCACGTGTTGTCGTGGAGATCGAAAGTACTAAGCTAGGATCAAGTCGCACCAGCTCGCGCGTGATGGTCGTTTTCCCTGATGCGGTAGGCGCACAAAAGCAAAAAAGTATCGGTTGTTTTGGTTTCATTTACACTTCATTCCGCGACTGAACGACCTACTGGCGGTTTATTCGACATTCAGCACTTGTTCGCGAAGCCGCTCGAGCACCAACTTCGCCTCGACGACCGCCTGACCAATTTCAACGCTCTGAGACTTCGAGCCGGTGGTATTGACTTCCCGGCCCATCTCTTGGAGCAAAAACTCGAGCTTCTTTCCGCCCTCGTTGCCATCCAATGTTTGACGAAACTGTACGATGTGACTTCTTAGTCTCGTCAATTCTTCCGTAACATCGGCCCGCTCCACAAGGAGCGCTACCTCCTGCGCCAGACGCTGCGGATCACACTCGGTTCCACTCAACAGCCGCGTCGTTCTCTCCTTCAAACGATCTTGAAACTGCTGTGGACTCGTCGCAGCAAAACTGTCCATTGTCGAAACAAGCGCCTCGAACCGCTTCAACTGAAGTGCGAATTCCTGCTGAAGCGCCTTTCCTTCTTCGGCACGCATTGCTTTTAGTTGAACCAGCGCTCTCGCCGCCGTGTCGATCAGCACCGGCGTTTCGAGCGCCATATCGGGCTCCGCTGCGCCGCCTTCGATGACCCCTCGCGTCGAAAGAGCTTGCTTCGCCGCCTCAAGAGCTATCAAAGTTTCATCCACCACACCCGCGGCGCGGAATCCCTGCTCATATGCTTTGAGAGCTGCACGAAAAACCGATTCGTTGAGAGCCGGAGAATATCCGGCCCCGGCACCGCTGGCCCCGGTTTCTGCGCGCACGACAAAGATGTCCACTCGTCCTCGGCGCAGTTCTCCGCGAACACCTTTCAGAATATCCGGCTCTACACGCTGATACGCCGAGGGGAGCTTGCACGAGATGTCGAGAAACCGATGATTGACGGATTTCATTTCCACGCTGATCGTGATGGAGCCCGATGTTCCTTCGGCTCTTCCAAATCCGGTCATACTCTGAACTGCCATGAGCCTACCTTTCGAATTTGTGTCTCTGACTATACAAGCGCTTCTCGCAACCGATCCAAGCGAATCGGAACCGTTCCAACTTCCCCCACGACAATACCGGCCGCGATATTGGACAACACGCAGGCCTCACGCGGAGTCGCACCCACCGCAAGCGCCAAACTGAATACCGCGGACACGGTGTCTCCTGCACCGGATACATCAAACACTTCGCGTGCTTCGGTATCGATTTCGAGAACGGGCTCGTCACCCGCCACCGACGAAACCAGCACCATCCCCTCCTCCCCGAGGGTAATGAGGACCATCTCGCATTTCCATTTATCGAGAAGGAGCCTTGCGACATCTACCGCCGTATTCCTATTCGGGATCGATCGGCCGGAAGCCTCTTCCGCCTCCTTGCGATTCGGCTTGATGATGGTCGCCTTGGTGTAGAGATCAAAATGCGGTGATTTGGGGTCGACCAAAACCGGGACCTTTCCGGCACCCAAAATTCCCGATCGGTAGCCGGCGGCAACTTCAGCGAAAAGAGCCGGACAAACAGCACCCTTCCCGTAGTCTGAAATGACGACTCCCTTTGAAGCGCGGAAGCTGCCGGACATCGCGGTGCCCAGCCGTTTCGCAGTATCTGCCTCGATCGGATGAAGGACTTCATGATCGATCCGCACGATCTGCTGATGATGGGCGATGACCCGAGTCTTAATCGTCGTGGTTCGAGATGAGTCAGTAATCACTCCGCTACGTTCGACGCCAAGCTCATCGAGGAGGCGAACGACGCTACGCCCTGATTCATCGTCGCCGACGATTCCACACAGAAGCGCGCTGGCGCCCAGCTCAGCGAGATTTCTCACGACATTAGCAGCACCTCCGAGGCGCTGATCTTCTTTCGTCACTTGTACGACGACGACAGGCGCCTCAGGAGAAACTCGGTCTACTTTTCCCCATATATAGCGGTCGAGAATAATATCTCCGGCGACGAGGACGGGGGTCTTCTGAAAGCGGTCGACCAAATTGTGGAGCCGTTCCGCCGAAATCGTGGACCGAGATCGATTGATTTTCGTCATCATCGGCCGGATCGCGCTCGAATCGCTTCTTGGGAGACACCGGACTCAGAGTTTTTATCCGCTACTTCCGGCTTTCCCGAATCACCGGATTTTTTCTGCGCATCCCAAAATTCAAGTTCCCAAATCTTGGCGTATTTCATGAACGTGTAATAGCCCTCCGCGAGCGCGACGACGAGCCCAGCCATACCCTCGCGATATCCTTTCTTCAAGAGAAAGAACTTAATTGATCGGAGCGCTGGATTAACAAGGAGCGAAAAAAGACTCGCTCGCTCTCCGCCCTTGTATTCTTCACGCGCGGCAATCATCGAGAGCGAGTGCAAGCGCTGCAGCTGCTCATCGAGGTTTTTATAGGTGAAATGTTGCAATTCGCCTGGAAGGATTTCCGTACGGCCCTGGACGATGGGCTTCTCGTGAGGCTCGACCCCGCCCCAAGTCGTCAACTCCCGGCGGAAGAATCTCAACCGATACTCCGGATACCATCCGCCAAGTCTCCACCACCTTCCAAGATAGAAGACGACCCGGTTCATGAAATATCCGTCCGCCGCCTTTGGACCGCCCTTATGCTTCGCGTTCCAGTCCTCACGAAGCACACCCACGACGCTCTCCCGAAGCTCCGGAGAAACCCGTTCATCGGCGTCGATGTTGATCACCCAGCTATGAGTGCAGACGGTGAGACCGAACGACTTTTGTTCGCGATAGCCTGGCCATGGCCGCTGTATGACTTTCGCACCGAGCGACTTGGCGATTTCGACCGTCGAATCGGTAGAGAAAGAATCGATCACTACCACTTCGTCGCAAAATGAAAGTGTATTCAAACAATCCGCGATCTGATCTTCCTCGTTCATGCAGATCACGAACGCCGATATCTTTTCGCGATTTTCGCTATTAGTATCAATCATTGGAGAACTCGATTTTTCTCTAAAACTTGGTCCACTAGAGCCAATACGGCACGAGCGGGAATGTCAGACATACACAATCGGCCGAGTCCGGGGCAATTTTTCCGGTAACATGGGCTGCATCCGATATTTGACTGAAGGACCAGGTCTTCGCTCTGATACGGCGCCGAGCGCAGCGGGCTTGTCGATCCCCACAATGAAATCACGGGGATGCCACTGGCGGCGGCTATGTGCATGGGACCGGAATCCGAACCGACGGCGAATCCCAATTGCGGGAAAAGCGCCACGAGATCCCGGAGCGTGGTTTTCCCCACAAGGTCGACTATGCCGGAGGTCGTCCCCGCCTCTTGAAGGATCTCGTCGGCAAAACCCCGCTCGCCCTTCGCACCAATGAGCACGGAATTGATCCCCAAATTTTCCTTCAAATGTCGGATCACGTCACGATATTGCGGCGCGAACCAAAATCGGCTTGGCCAGCTCGATCCCAGAATCAGTCCCGCACGCCGATTCACCGGTACGTCGCCGAGCGTCGAGATGAACGCGGTGGCGCGTGCCCGTTCGTCATCCGTAGGCGCAAGCCCGAACTCCAGCGGTTCCAAGGACGGAAGTCCGAGAACATCCCCAAACTTCTGGTAATGCCCGATTTTCGAGCTCCAATTGTCGACCTCCGGAATTCCGGTATTTCGAAAGATCCAGTTGAATTCTTTTGCGTTCCGCCGATGAAAGCCAATTCTTGTTCTAGATCCCGAGCTCCACGTCGTGAATCCACTTTTGAAATGGCGTTGAAGATCCAGTGTGATGTCGAACTTTGGCTCGCCCTTCAGCTCAAGCAAAAAGTCGCGATAGCCTCGAAGTTTTCGCGACCGTTCAAAAATTAACACCCGATCAACCGCCGGATGATTATCAACGAGCGCACTCGAAAGTCGCTCGACCGCCCAGGTAATATGCGCACCCGGCACAAAACGTTTTATTCGAACGGCAAGAGGAAGCGCCCGCGTCACGTCGCCGATTGCTCCGAAGAGGACAATGAGAATCCGCATATTAGGGCTCCCGCTCACGCCTTCTCAAGAGCTCTGCCGGAACGCACCAATCCCTCGAAGAATGCCTTCGAGAGGACGACCGATCCGACCTGATATTTCTCAGCGAAGCGACGAAATCGAGAAAGAAGTTGTGAACTAAAATTCATGAAGTCCTGGGAGCTCTTCACGGTGATAAAGCTCGCTTTGTCAAAATCAATGAGGTATGCGGCCTCGCCGGAAGCAATAATGTTAGCAAGATGGAGATCAGGATGAAAGACGCCTGCTTTGAGCATCTCTCCGGCTTGGAACCCGGCTCTCTCGGCAAAAAGCGAAATCTCCGCTTCCGACTTTCCAGAAAGGCAAAGGTCCAAAAGATTCTTCGCAAACGGAATCTCTTCGGTAGCAATCACCGCAGAGTAGAAATACTTGACCCTCGCGCAGCTCACGAGCGCAGCGACGGGCTTCGGCACGAGAACGCCCTGGGCATCGAGATGGGCGGTAACGAAAAGCTCGTCGAAAACTCGGGAGCCGCTCCCTGAAAATCGAAAATAGGTGCCACCCAAAAAACTCCTGAGAAAACCTCCGCGCAAGGCTCGCCTAATGACGACCGATGGTCCGCCGGGAGTTCGGAATCGAGTGACGGCCCCACGTCCGGTCAAGGGCACGTCGGCGCTGGACTCATGCCGCGGCGCGGCACTCGAAGTCGCCTCACGCCAAAGTTCTTCGAGGAGCGAATAAACACTGTCTGGCGGACTTGATTGAAAGATTTTGGCGTCCACAATTGCTTCGGCTCCGGCGCCTTCATCAGCAGCCACATAAACGGCCCAATTTCTCCCCGAGTGGGTGCGTGGCTCGATAGCCTTCCAGGTCTTCACGAGATCTCCGCCTCGAGCAGCTGGCCGACGGCATCACGAACGGACTTCGCTCTGACTCCTGTTCGGCAGGCGTGTGTTCCGGTCGGACACGTTCGGCCGCCATGAGACCCGCAGGGACGACAGCGAAGATCTCTTACTTCGATGATACGATGCGGGACCTCCCAAGGGCCGAAGCCGAACTCGGGGATGGTTGCGCAAAAGATCGAGACGACCGGAGTCTGCATCGCCGAGGCGATATGAAGCGGCGAGCTATCGTTTGTCACGAGCACCGAAAGCCGTTTGACAATCGCCGCGGAGACCGCAAGCGAGCAGGCCCCCGCAAGATTCAAAACTGATCCCGAGGAGGAACGTGCAATCTTCTCTGAGATCTCTTTGTCTTCTTTCCCTCCGAGAAGGACGATGGAGTAGCCGTCTGCCGAAAGAAGCCTACTCAGTTCGCAAAATCCGTCGTCCGTCCAACGTTTCGTCGCCCAGACGCTTCCCGGAGCAATGCCGATCAGTTTTGAGTCAGGGAATCCTGAGAGGAGTTGAGCCGCCTCCTCCTCTGCGGCAGTCCCGGGGTGCAGGCTCATCTGCTTCGGTAAATCGGCGAGACGCGCACCGAGAAGCTCTAAGATAACCAAGTTTCTGAGGACCTCGTGCGGAAGATGTTTGCGGCGAATGGTCTTGGTGTAGGTCCACCACAGCGCGGCCTCTCGAAAGCCAAGTCTTCGTTTGATGCCGGAGAGCATGAGCAAAACGGCGGTGCGATATGATTTATGAAGACTGACGACAAGTGAGAAATCTCGTGTCCGAAGCTCGTTCGAAAGTCGCATCAGTCCACGGAGTCCCGACGCCGATCCACGTTTGTCGAAAACCAGAACTTCGTGCAACTCAGGATGACTTTCGAGAAATGGCTTCGCTTGCGGAGTCGTAAGGACCGAAATCTCGGCATGAGGCAATATCATTCGGAGGCCCGAGATGACGGGCGTCGAAAGAAGAACATCACCGAGGAAGCCCGTTTGAACGAGCAAGATTTTCATAGAAATTTATTGATCTCGTAGAAGCGGAACATTACCTCACTGTCCCGCCGACAATCAATTGAGCTGCCTCCAGCAAGCCCGGAACGAATAGAGGGGCATTTCCGAAGCGAGTGGGCACCTCATCCCTCTCTTTCGAACCCTTACCGGTTCCGACCAAAATGAGCTGTTTAAGCGGGAGTCCAAGGTTTTTCCCAAATTCGATGTCGATCGCCTTGTCGCCAATCATCCAACTCTGGTCTGCCGCGAAGCTCCACTGTCCGGTGATAAGGCCAGTCTTTGGTTTGCGGCACATGCAGTTCGCATCCGGGGAATGCGGACAAAAGTATATGCGGTCGAGAACTGCGTCCGCATCGGCGCCGACCAACAGCTGCTTCATTCGGACATTTGTCGCGATGACATCGTCTTCGGAACAGTATCCTCGTCCGATCGCGGACTGGTTACTCACGACAACGAGCGCAAAGCCTTCTCGGCGGAGCATCCCGAGTGCGGGTCCTGCGCCCGGAAGGAGCTGCAACTGAGCGGGGTCGGACAAATAGTCAGAATCAAAATTTATCGTGCCGTCTCGATCAAGAAAAACAGTCGGTCTCGGCTCCACGCAGCTCATCTCCCGTTCGCACGGCTTTCTCGTTGCGCTTGATTGCGCATCACCCACCGCTCGGGACATTTCTCGCTCAGGATTCGCTACGCCGCAAACAGTTTCAGCTGCTTGGGCGCTGACGAACTCATTACCGGGAGGAGCAGTTTTTCTTTCGCAAGCACCGACATGGCGTGAAAAACAGCTTGATACGCATGCGGTCGTAACCAGGCGTACATACCGTCAGCCGAGAGTTTCTGAGCAATCGGCATACTTCGCAGATATCGCTCCTCGGCCGGGTTCCCGGTCGAGAGGCTTCCGAAGGTGACATAGTCAGCGTGGCGGTCGAGAAGCTCCGCAAAGTCCCAAGCATCGCGCACAAAATCGCCATATGGCAGCACCGGCGAAACCTGAAGATTTACGACGACGCCCTGCTTCCGCAGACCATCCGCGGCGACTAGACGTTCCGCGATCCTCGGCATTCCCGGAGTGTATCGAGCTACCGCCTTTTCCGAGTTCGTTTCGACCGCTATTGCAACCGCCGCCCGGTTCCCCAGCTTCTTGAGAGCCGGAAGCACCGAGATTACCATCGGCGAACGAGTTTGGAAGATTACCCGACCCGGTGCATAGCGTTCGATCACGTCGAGACAGCTCATGGTGACGTCGAACTTTTTGTGGAGGGACAGAAACGGATCGGTCATCGTTCCGAAATACAATATGGAATCGTTCAGCTTCCCCAATCGATGGAGCTGCGCGAGATGTTGGGACAGCGCTCGCGCAACGTTCTCTCGGTGCAGATGATATCGACCCGCGGGAGTACGGAGATCCCTGTTGTCACGAAATCGAAGATGGAACTGATCCGGTAGATAGCGCCGCTCATCCGGCCCGCCGTCACCTCGAGTCTCATCTTCCTGGAAGATCGGTGTAAGATCTTGGAGCGCGGGCTTTGCAGCGCCCACCCGTTTTTTACTGGGTTTGCCGCTTCTACCGGGCGATGCGACTTCCGGAGCACGGAGCTCGGCCTCGCTCTCAGAAGCGACACGAGGCTGCCCGTCACGACCCGGAACGCTCTGATTCGGATGTTGATGCACCGAAAACGTGATGCCGTTCGGATAGGTGTTAAGACAACAGATGATCGGTCTTCCCTGCTGAGGAACACTGGTCTGCAATGCGCCGCTCGACGACTCAGGGCCGCTCCACCACGCCGTCTGAAGCTCGGGGCAATGAGGATCGAAACCAGGAACTCCTGCATCCGATGATCCGCCGGTCGCGGCACCATCATTCTTCGCAAATTTATCTTCCCAATCTCTTAGGTATTGGAGAAATCGCGACGCCGCGTCCTTATTCCCGGAATCACGATCTCCTGTTTCCCGACTTGCTCCATCGCGAGCACTAATCAGATCTTGAGAACTACGAACTGCGGACTCCGGCGTGCCGGGCTGGGAAACATTTCCCAACTTTCTTGCTTGCATATGACCTCCCTGCAAAAACCGCGCAATTATTCACAGCACTCACGCCTAACAACGGCCTAACGCTTTCCAATGCGTCTCGAGTTAGCTCACCTAAACTGCGACAATCGTGAGAGCTGGGAGCGTAATCTGCCTCCACCCATCATTCATCGAAAACAACGGGTGGGGGCTCAATGGACTCCACCTTTTCAACCTCTGAAATCGACTATAGCCGGGATCAACCGTTAGTTCAAGTAATTTGAAGCTAGCGAAAAGTCCTCGCATCTAACATTCGCAGACCGGAGGAATTGCGATGGAAAATGCAAAGTTCACTCTCTTTATCGACCTCTTACCCGAAGGACTTCGAATCGAGCATGATGCGTATCAGACGTTGCCGCCTGAATTTCTCGCACTGCCGGGAATGACGCCGAGATGGTTCGGGACAAACATCAGGACTGAACTCTCCGGCGGCGTAACGGAAAGTTTGCACATGCTCGAAAAGTTACTGACTCTGCTTCCCCCACTGGAAGAAACACACGTCGTTCTCGGAATTTGCGAAGATCCGTTTCACGCTGGTATTTCAGGCTTTTTAAGTAATTTGCAACTCCTCAAACTTTTGAAGTCAAAGACGCCGTATCGTGTGGAGATACAAACTCGATCGCCTCTAATACTCCTTCTGACTCCGCTGTTGAAATCCTTCGGCACGCGTTCGGAAGTCGTCATGTCGCTTGAATGCATCGACGATCGTTCCTCGTCCTATTTCACTCCGGCAGTACCCCGGACATCCGAACGTCTCGCGGCCTCGCGCGCACTGAAGAGAGCCGGAATTCCCATCTCGATTCAACTCCTCCCTGTGCTTCCGCGAAATTTCTCGCTCGAGAAGGCGAAAAAATTCGCGCGCATCCTCGCTGCTTTTTCAGACCACATCTTTCTCCTGGATGAGGTCCGTGGAACCGTAAAAAACGCAGACGCCGCCCTTCCCGTAAGCGATTCAGTCCGGCTTTTCTCGGAAATTTTCTTCAATATGGGGAATGAAGGAGGATTAACCGGCGTCAAATCGGGAGTTCAGCTATTTCGTGAAGCTGCGTAACTCGGTAGCATACGCCGTATGTCCTCCCTACTTCGAGCGTGGTTGGTTCTCTCCGTCAGCCTGTGTTTCGCTGCGTGCGTGCCTGCGCGTGCGCCGGTCCCGCCCGGGATGATTCCTCAGGCGAAGCCGCTCAGTCTCACCGATGAGCAATACGGCCATCAAGTCCTTCAGGCGATGACCGACCGGTTCGAGCTGGATTACAACAATCCACGCGGAATGGAGGTTCAGGATATCGTCGATCGGCTCACGAAAGCCGCCGGGGCGGATAAGGACCCGTGGCATATCTACATCTTCAAAGATGAAAGCGTAAAAAACGCCGCCGCCACGAGAGGAAACCATGTCTTTGTGTGGACCGGGATGTTGAATGCCGCACTTAGCCAAGACGAGCTGTCGACGGTGCTCGCGCATGAGATCGCTCACATTTTGGCAGGACACACGGATCCGGATCCGAACGAGGAGATAAAAGAGCTTCTCATCAACATCGGTGCCATGGCGGCAGGAATTGCAGTTTCCGCAGCGACCCGGAGCCCGTCTTGGGGTCAGAATCTCGGAAATCTTACGTCTTCCGTTACTCAAGAGCTCGGCAACGGAATTCTGCTTTATCCCTATTCAAGAGACAAAGAGCGCGAGGCGGATCAGATTGGTCTTTTCATGATGGCCGACGCGAAGTTTAATCCGAACGCCGCGATAGCGTTTTGGACTAAGATCCCACACGACCCTGACTATCGAGAGGGACCAAGTTTCTTATCGACCCATCCGCCGGCCGAAGAGCGCCTCGGAGAGCTTAATCAGCTGCTCCCTCAAGCTATGGCGCGTTTCGAAGGCAAAACAGCTCCCCCTCCTCCGTGGACGCCGGAAGCACCTGGTGCTCCGCAAGGGAATAGCCGCACTCCGGTTATGACCGGCCCTCCCACGAGCAGCTCGACAGGTGGAGCTTCACGATCACCAGGCTCTCCACCGGCCTCAGGGCCGATCGCCCGCACACCAGGAGGCATCGCACCGCCCGTTACCGCGCCGCTTGAACTCGCCCCCTCCGACACGTTTGATATCGGGCGGAAAGACACCGCTTCCACTTCTTCCACTTCGCTCGGCACTTGGACAGTCCGTTCAAAGACCGCCGTGCTCTATCGCAGTCCGACAACCAAAGGACGTAAAATAGGTGAGTTCAGACAAGGGGCAAAAGTGAAGGTCGCAAAAAAAGACGGCGCCTGGTTGGAGATCTTCGAGCCCGACCACGGGTATCTTCAATCCGCGGACGTCACCAAGTAGAGGGACGTCACTCAGCAAAACGGCCTAATGAAGCGACCGAGTTTAAGCCACCGCTCCAAGTAGCCTCGCATGCCACGAGTCACGAACCGGCTTGAGAAATTTGCCCTCATACACATCGCCGGCCGTCGAGACCACTGGATCAAAGACGAGCGTGTCCAAAGTCACGGCACCTTGAGAAGCGAGTCGCTTGAATTCTGCCCGAGAAACAGTTGTGACGGTTTCCTCACCATCGGGGCAGTAAAAGATCAAGGAGACATCCGCGAGCTTCATCCCGAGCGACTCAACGGCAAGTTGAACGGCACGAACCATAGAGTCGGTTGAACAACCAGAAACTCCGGTCACCGATTCATCAGCGGCCATCATCACGAACTTCTCTGCGAAGAGTTCTGCGCACCCCGTAACTGCTTTCTTGTGCGCGTTCCAGCCGCCCGCAAATTCTCTTAACTTCGAGAGCAAGAGCTCACGCTTCTCTTCGATAACCCTCCCCTCAAGCGGAAAGATCCAGAGTCGCGAGTGCGACGGGCCGAGGATGCCTTCGCGGAGTTCCGGGAATTTCATATACAGTTTGTTCTCTTCAATATTCATATTTATCCGGGAGCCTACGTGGCCCACAGCACTTGAGCCCTCACGGGCCGAAGAGCCGAATGGGGACTTAGAACTCGATGTCCAAGTCGTTTACGGGAGAAGAAATTATCATGTCTCCCGGATATCCCCAAACTCGATGAACAGGGTCACGAAAACGAAATCAGTCCGGGTTCTGCGTAAACCGAGCTCCTGATCGTTTCTGGGAGAGCGAATCAATCAAAGTTTGCAGGGTCTGCTGAGCTCACCCTTCCGTTCATGAAAGAGATGTGCGCTCGACTAAAAAGCGGTTCTGGGATTTAGCCCTTAATCAGTCTCAGCGCAGGGCGAAGATCTGAACTTTCGAACCCGACTTCTCGAAGGAGCGCTTCGCGAAGCCGTCTTTGGACCCCGGGATCGATGGGTTTCTCGGCGAGTGTGCGGGCGGTCGCGACCATTACTTGGAAATCATCAACAAGCTCCCGGCATTTCGCGCATCGGGTGAGATGGGCGTCGAATCTCCACTTTTCGCCCTCGTTCATTTCTCCGTCGATATACTCATCGACGAGCTCTTCAATATCCGCGCAGCGGAGATTCTTCCAAAAGGTGTCTTTTACGTCTTGATCCATTCCCTCAAATCCTTCCATGTCCGTGCAGCGTCCTCGTTATTCAATCGTAGACTAACCCTGCAGAACCCAAGCCGGCGTTCGATATACAAAACCGGCAAAACGCCCGGAAAACCAAGCTGTCTTATGTAGTTTGGATGCACCCCCTTTTCGAAGGATGCGGAAATTTTGTGACAGCGCTGTTACAAATTTTCGACACCAAGAGCCGGTCCGACCTAAGTATCGGGAATCTGAGTGGAAAATTACAGAAGTTTAAGCGGAAATTTTTTCGAAAAAATCTGCGGAAGAAAAACTCTAATTCACAAATTTATATCCGACGCCATGGACGGTCAGCAGATGGCGGGGACGATCGGGAATGGCCTCGATCTTCTGTCTCAGGCGGGCGATAAAATTATCCACAGTTCTGGTGCTCGGGTAATTGTTATACCCCCAAACCCGGTCAAGCAATTCGTCTCGGGATACCGGCACGTCCGGACGGCTTGCAAGAAATTTGAGAAGCTCGAACTCCTTTGCCGAAAGAGAAACCTCCTCCGGCCCTCGACGCGCTCGATAGGTACGAAAGTCGATTCGCACATCGCCAATCACCAGCTCTTCGAGCTGAAGTTCCTCACCTTTCACTGCAGGAGCCCCCGCCTGATCGTGGCCATTCTCGGCACGGAGGATAAGCTGGCGTTTGCGAAGCTGAGTCTTCACTCGGGCGAAGAGCTCTCTCATCCCGAACGGCTTAGTCAGATAATCATCGGCGCCAAGCTCGAGTCCGACTACTTTGTCGACTTCGCTGGTTTTCGCGGTGAGAATGATTATCGGCGTGTTCTGGCTATCAGCCCGGATCCGACGGCAGACTTCGAGCCCGTCCAACCCCGGCATCATCAGATCGAGAATAACAAGATCGGGTTGAGCCTCTCTGTAACGCTCGAGGCCGCTCGGACCGTCTTCACAGAAAACGACCTCATATCCCTCTAAGGAGAGACCATCAACGAGTCCTGCACGAACTGCGCCCTCATCTTCGATGACGAGTATTTTTGGCATAGTGACCATAAGGGAAAACCCGGAGAACCTATACCGTGATAACTTTTCCCGATACACCAAGAAATCATCACGCCCCGGCACATCGCAGGGGTCGAAATCACGAACGCTAGGCCCTTCGTCCAGGATACCCGCTTGATTAGGGTCATTCAAGGAATAATGTGGGCCCGAAAATTCAGAAAAAACCGGTAACTGCCCTGGTCGAATAATTCGCGTTTTAAGTGCAACAGGACGGAGTGCGCCCTAAAACGCTCGATACAACAGTTGTGTCTTGTCGCTCATTCGAAACCAATAGAGCAGGTTCATCGGTAGGAATTGCTTCGCTTCTTCAGACGACAGGAATGAAACAAGCCCGCCAGGCTTTTTCACGCGGATCAGCTCAGGCTCCGCTTGAATCCCTGCGAGCTCGAGGCTGAGCTTGGCAGCCCGCTCGATCCCGCCGATCTCATCCACTAAGCCCAGCTCTTTCGCTTGGCTTCCGAGGATGATCCGCCCGTCCGCGAATTTCTTCACATCTTCGATTGCTATTCCACGCGCTTCTGAGACTCTGCGGACAAACTGCATATAGGTCTCATCGATAAGCCCCTGCATGAAGGCCCGATCTTCCTCGGAAAATTCACGGAACGGTGAGCCCGTGTCTTTGAACTTGCCGCTCTTCAC
Organism: uncultured Bdellovibrionales bacterium; assembly: GCA_964509425.1. Taxonomy (GTDB): domain Bacteria; phylum Bdellovibrionota_C; class UBA2361; order SZUA-149; family CAZDWZ01; genus CAZDWZ01. The sequence goes on from CAZDWZ010000001.1 coordinate 371,156, forward strand.
CACGTTCATGGCAAAGCCGAACTTATCCATCATCGTCCGGAAGTTCGGAGTCATCACAATAACTCCAATGGACCCCGTCAGCGTACTTTCGTTCGCGACTACTTTTTTGCAACCGAGTGCCGCAAAGAGACCTCCTGAGGCCGCTAAATTCCCCATGGAACAGACAATGGGTTTCTTCTCGCCCGCATCCTTGATGAGGCGATACATTTCCTCGGACGCCGCAACCGCACCGCCCGGAGAGTCTATTCTTACCACAATTGACTTGATTTTTGGGCTTTCAACCGCGCGCTTCAAAACACTGCGAAACTCATCAGCGGTGAGAATTTCGCCTGTCAGCTCGACGAGGGCGACTCCGAAATCACCTTTCGCTTTAATGGCACTGAGCTCCTCTTCGGAGACGCCCTGCTTGAGGGCGAAAACAGCTCCGAAGATGACCAGCAAGAACACGAGTCCTATGCAGATCGCCAAGATACCCGCAATGATGTTAAGGAGAGCCTTGAGTAGTTTCATGCTTAGAAAGATGCGTTAAGTTGTTTAATAGTTTCCCATGTCTATTCCGGAAGCTCGAAGAGACCTTACAATTGTCTCAGAGAATAGCGATGAGAGCCAGCAAGGCACCGGAAATGCGATCAATTTCCCAGGCAATACCTTGGAGCGCTCCCATCCTTCGCCGCGGCAGAACCCGGCTGTTTTCTCCACGATTTTAATCGTCGTCAGTCTCCTCTTCGTCATTTTCTCGACCCCTCGATCGCCGTTTGTGACACGCGGCGAAGCTCGCGAAGGGCTCGTGGTGAGAGCGATGGTTACACAGGATAATGTGATTCTCCCGCTCCGAAACGGGAGAGAAATCCCTTCTAAACCTCCCCTCTTCCACTGGTCCGGCCTTGCCTTCGAAAGAATGGGGTTAGCGCCGGAGACCGCTCTCAGACTGCCGTCCGCATTCGCCGCCGGTGCTATGGTTATTCTGCTTTTTGCATTTTCGTCTCCAATTCTCGGCGCTCGTGCCGCCGCGCTTTCTGGACTCCTTCTCTATGCAACGTTCGACGTGCTCAGGGTCTCTCGAGCAGCGAGAGTCGACATGATGTTTTCCTTGTGGGTGTCGGCGACTCTTTTTGCGTTGTTTATGGTTGTAAATGACTTTGCGAAACACGGGCGAAGAAACCGATTCGCACTCGGGCTTGCGACCGGATGTGCGGCGCTTGCAATCTTGACAAAGGGTCCTGCCGGTTTGGCATTTCCCTGGACCGTCGCCGGCTTGACGATGTTGCTCACGGTTCCGGTTCGGAAAATTCCCTTTGGACTCGCCGCGCTGTCTATCGCCGGTTCGATTGCGCTCGCAGGAATTTGGTATGCGGCAGCGTACTCCTTGGGAGGACAGGCGTTCCTCGATATCCATTTGATGCGAGAAAACTATGCGCGCGTCGTCGGCTCGACACGATACTCGACCGGACACAGAGGTGCGGTTTACATGCCGGTCCTCATGCTCCTTGCGGGACTGCTCCCGGCGTCGGCGCTCTTACCTCTTGCGTATCCTGCTCTTCGCAAATTCTCGCTGCTGCCGGGGAATCGCGTGACGGCAATATACATCGGGCTCTGGGCGCTCATTTTTCCCGTCTTCTTCTCCTTCACCGCTTCACAGAGAAACGTCTATCTGTTGCCCTCGTTCCCCGCTTGGGGATTCGTCATCTCTCTCGCGCTCTTGAATTTTCAAACTCTCGCGACGGGCCACCCCCGCCTTGCGCAATTCTCAAAGCGAGGACTTCAGGTCTTCGGATTCATCTCTGCTCTCGTTTCGAGCCTCGTCCTGGTCTTCCTGGCGTTTCCTTCGATGTTTGGAAGATTGCTCGCCGCACTCCCTGTCAAGCAACAGGATCGAGAATTGATCACTTCAGTCTTCCCGATGTTTCGGCAGTCGGGAGTGCTAATTGTGCTCCTTTTGCTCGCACTGCCGCTTTCGCTCGTTTCGGTAAAAAACTTCAAGCGCTCAAAAATGGTGGAGGGATATTTGGCTCTGGTTGGCGCCGTATTGTGCCTCCAACTCTCCGTTTCAAACGGCATGCTGCCCCATCTCGCCGAAAGGACGACTCCCCAACCTTTCGCTCAGACGGTGCTCTCGTATGTCCAGGCCCGCGGAAAAACGCTGTATCAGTATGACGATAATTTTTTCTCAATGAACTATTACATCGGCACGAATCTCCTTCGTTTGAACGAGACCGACCCGATTCCAAAGGACTTGCCAATCTATCTTTTGATGCGATCGGCACAGGTGCCAAAGGCGGCCCGGCATTTTCCTCGGCTGAGTGTCGTGGCGACGAGCGAAATGTTAGATTTCTATGGGAAAGACCGCTTCACTCTGGTGGAAATACCGGGAGCGGGATAAATAGTCCCCATGCGGCAAGTTATGCGTTTCAACGTTCCAATAATCTTGATACTCGTTCTCAGTCCGGTGGCGCTGCAAATGATCGGTGAGTCGACCTATTTCACCAGCTATGCAGCGAACGCGATTTTCCGAAACAACTTCCATGAAGTCGTCCCCGGTCGAATGTATCGCTCTGCGCAGATGTCCCGGAGCGATCTCGAAGAAGTGATCCGGGCAAACAAGATCAAAAGTGTAATCGATCTCAGACTCGACGAAGACTCGCCCGATGAAACAGGAAGGAGCGAGTCTGAGGCAGCAGGTGCCGCGGGAGCCGCCTATCGCCACATTCCATTCTCCAGTCGCAGAGCCGATCAGCAGGAGTCCATTCTCCGGCTGTTGAAGGCGTATTCGGAAATGCCTCCGCCATTTCTCGTTCACTGCTCAAGCGGCACCCACCGATCCGGAGTTGCTGCGGCAATTTGGCTGCTGCAGAACGAGAGAGGTGATACGGCGAGAGCGGCCGAACAACTCACCATGAAATACGGCTTCTTTCAATTGGAGCGAGACCTGAAGGCCTTTTTTCAGAACAGCCCAACGTTAGATCACGTAATCAGCGAATACCTCGCCGCGCAATCAAAGGGGCCCATTTCATTCCACGATTGGGTGCTCAGCGCGGAGATCGTGAAGGCCTCAAATTCAAACGCGGCTCGTTCCCCAGAAACTCTTCACTGAGATTTGTTTGCGAGAAAGCGATACTCGAAAATGGATTGAAGCTTCAGCTTCGTGATTCGGCCATTGCCGACTTCGCGCGTAATCGCCCTGTGGTTGGTTCCTTGAAGGAGTCAGTCGCGGAAGGTGGAGAGACGTCGCCCGTTAGCGTCTCTCCACCTTCGCGAACGAACCTCCTTCCGTTTTTCATTGCCGTAGCTTGAGGGTGCTGAACTCAGACGCTTCCGGAACGCCACTTCTCGGAATCCACAGCCGGTGGTGGTTTTCACCCGGGAAGCAGTAGGAGCCGGGCGCACACCGATGAAGCGAGAAGTTCCCGTTCCACCGGCACGCCTCGATCACCGGCTCGTACAGCTCCATCCCGTCATGGATCCGTACTGACCCGAACCTCGGATGCTGGGCGATGAGACACACCGCCTCCCGGACGTTTCCACCGCGGTACAGCGCCGGGTCGGGCGTCTGCTCCGAGAAGTGCGTCAGGATCGCCCCACCGACCCAGTACGTCGGATGAGCGAGTTCACCGAGCCACTCCGCACGACGCCACCGCCCTTCGACGCTCATCACGGTCCGAAGCGGAACGACGAGGAACGGCGGAACCACCACCACCTGCTCGTCCTCGCAGCGGTGCGGGGCGGAGCACTCAAAGAATTCCCCGACGCCATCGTCACCGAGGGCGGGCACCGGGAAGGTGAACGGCTCGATTCCCGCAGCGCTTCCGATGCGGGCCTTCATGCGGCGTACCACCTCGTCGGGTGTGAGAACAACTTGCTGTACCACAGCGCACCTCCGTTTGCCGTGTGTAGGGAGAGACTAGAGAGCGGACGCTCTCCGACCAGAAGAAGGGAGTTCAGAGACCAGCTCGAAGGAATGTTTCCTGTGTGATCGATTAACACAGCCTCCGGACCATTGTAAGAAAAAATTGCATCGGCTTCGGGAGCCGCAAGCCCTTGGAAAACAAAAAAGCCGTCCGGAGAGAATCCCCGGACGGCTTCGTGCGCCACAGCTATTTTTTGCTATGTCACCTCCGCTTAGTAGCGGTAGTGATCAGGTTTGAACGGTCCTTGAGGCGAAACTCCGAGATAGTCGGACTGCTTCTTGGTCAAGGTCGTCAGCTTAACCCCGAGCTTTTCGAGGTGCAGTCGTGCCACTTGCTCATCGAGCGCCTTCGGCAGGACGTGAACACCGAGCTTATACTTGTCCTTCTCCGTCCAGAGCGAAAGCTGCGCGAGAACTTGATTGGTGAACGAGCAAGACATGACAAAGCTCGAATGTCCCGTCGCGCAACCGAGATTGACAAGTCTTCCGCGTGCAAGAACGATCAAGCTCCGGCCATTTGGAAGCGTGAATTTATCGACTTGCGGCTTGATGTTTTCTTCCTTTACCCCGGAAGTGCTGGTCAGCCAGCTCATGTCGATTTCGGAGTCGAAGTGCCCGATGTTGCAAAGAATCGAATGGTCTTTCATCATCTGCATGTGTGTGCCGGTTACGACATCACAGCAACCGGTTGCAGTAACGATCACGTCCGCAAGCGGAGCGGCCTCTTCCATCGTCAAGACTTGGTAGCCTTCCATCGCTGCTTGAAGAGCGATAATCGGGTCGATTTCCGTTACGATAACTCGCGCACCGAAACCTCTCATCGATTCAGCGCAGCCCTTTCCGACGTCTCCGAATCCAGCCACAACAACGACTTTTCCGGCAATCATCACGTCGGTCGCTCTCTTCAGTCCGTCGGTCAAAGATTCCCGGCAGCCATAGAGATTGTCGAACTTCGACTTCGTCACTGAATCGTTAACGTTGATCGCAGGCGCCTTGAGCGTTCCTGCTGCGTGCATTTGATAGAGCCGGTGCACTCCTGTCGTCGTCTCCTCAGAGATACCGATGACATGTTCCATCAGCTCCGGATGCTTCTCATGACAATGAACGGTCAAGTCACCACCGTCATCGAGAATGAGATTGAGCGGAGCTCCATCCTTGAACTTAAGAGACTCCTCGATGCACCACCAATATTCTTCTTCGGTTTCGCCCTTCCATGCGAAGACCGGCACGCCGGCTGCGGCGATCGCAGCAGCAGCATGATCTTGCGTCGAGAAAATATTGCAGCTCGACCATCGAACCTGCGCCCCCAAGTCAACCAGCGTCTCAATGAGAACCGCGGTCTCAATCGTCATATGAAGGCAGCCGACAATGCGCGCACCTTGCAGAGGCTTCTTGCCCTTGTATTGTTGTCTTAAAGACATCAGACCGGGCATTTCCTTTTCAGCGAGCTGAATGGCCTTTCGTCCGGCTTCTGCGAGTTTGATATCCGCGACTTTGAAATCTTCACCCATGTACATGATCCTAAAAGCTCCTCATCAGTTAATCCGGCCCAGAATCCGAATCGATGTGCGTCAACACGACGCACAGCGGCCCTTCGCCGCCCGCTGGTTTACCGGCGGTGCGATCTATAGCCTTCATGGAAGGATTTGAACAGACTTCGAGAAGTTGAATGATGTCGGTGGGAAAGGGCCGGCGAACCTTCAATTCTCTCACCCTATCGTCGCAGATTGAGTGCGAGACTTGCTCTCCGGGTTTTTCTGGCTCGGCTGCTCCGAGCAGCGCTGCATTTAAATCACGACTTACGTCGCGAATTAAATGTGCCCAGCGCTAGTCGCACCAGCGCGATCTTTTGAGTCCTTTACAGAACAAATTTCCGAAGAGGCCGGCTTGGCTTCTCGCCTCCTCTACAGAACGGGTGCCGTCATCTTCCGGTGCACGAATTGCGGCGACTCCGTCTGACTCAAATGCCCGGTCGATCAATTCTTCGTCATTGATCTGATCTTCAGCAACCGCCTTGGGTTTGCGGTGTTTCGACGCCAGTGGATTTCCACCGGAATAGCTGGTCACCGAGTCGTAAATATACAGGTAGATAAAGGAGAGCCCGAGGAAGATCGCAGGAATCAGGAACTTTGCCTGAGGACCTTGGAAAATGAGTCCGAAAATGTTGTCGGCAATACTGTCGGACGCGCCTCCACCTCCGCCACCGGCCGACTGTGCCGCTTGAGGAGCGCCCTGAGCAGGGTCCGAATATGACGTACTCTGAGGCGCGGCTTCCGACGGACCGGACGATGAAGGGCTCTGCGGCCCGCCATTGCCGAAATTACGGAAAGGGTGTTGATAAAAATTGCCCAACTGAGATCCTCCCACGCCACGAAACCCAGCGATCGGGAGATCAACGGGTACCGGAGAGGATAAACCCTCCCAAACTCAGTTATGAGCGCTCCGCGACTGGGCGTAGCATGGGTTTCAAGGCAGCTCGCCAGCCGCCGGTACGCATTGGTGCATCGGGCTCATCACCAAAAAGCAGTTCGTTACTTCTCTCGTAATCCGCGAGCGCTTCGATAAAGCTGAGCGTCTCACGTTCGAGATACTGCGCGATGAAAAAATTTACTGAGCTCGCCGCATGCTCCAAAGCACGCTTAATATCCCGATCTACTGGGCCCAGCTTGTCGCCGTTGTCCACAAAGGCCTGCCGAAATTTTCTTGCCAGGTCCTCGGCTGTGGTCGACTCTTCCCAGCTCATCTGCTCGATCAGCCGGTGAGCCCGGGTGCGCCTGCCCTCCCGGAGGACGATAAATCTCGCGACAAAGGCTGTGCGAATAGCCGTTCGCCGGGCCTGATTGTCAGCAAGCAGTGATTGCCGCGCAAGGCGGCCGGTAGAATTTGTATGCAGAACGCCAGATGCCACAATCTAACCTCTAGATTTCAAAGAACTTTCGCGCCACGCCGATCGGAGCCATTTCCGATGATTTTACTCGACTCTTTCCATTATCGTCATTGCTTCAATTCTTCTAAAGATAGTAAGGAAAGAACAAGTTCAAGGGGTTACCCGGATCATGCCGTTTAGACACGTCGGCCGGATGAAAAAACACCTCCCCGCTTTCGGGGAAGGACAAGTGAGTTCCGTTGAGGAGGTAAAGGTGATGGAGTGTATGCGTCGAGTTTCGTTTCTTGCCCTGTTGATCGCTATCCTTCCGGCCTCCGGACAGTGTCAGGTTGTCATCTCAGGCGGCGTTACCGAGACCTATGATGACAACATCTTTCTCGAGAGCGGCGATGGAGTTCCTCCACCGATCATCTTTGACTCGGAACTCGAGACTCCGGAGACGACACTTCAGCTCCCGGAAACGGTCGATGGAAAAAAGGACAGCGACTTTCTTACTGACGTGCAGTTTACTGCTTCAGGTGCACCGAATCTCCTTCGAGGATTGAAAAGCACGCTGAGTGGAACAGTCGGTGCGATCTTCTTCGCCGATCACGGCGATCAGGATCGTCTGACGCTAAATACTGATCTCAATTTCCAAACGACAAACGAGCTCATCCCCGATCCTTTCTTCGTCGCCGTTTCCAGCTCGATTCGTTCTCAGGCGAATGATGCGTCGGTTGCGCAAGGCACGGCTTCCCGATTGACTCAGACGCATTATGCGGCTCTCGAGCTCGGCGCGAGAAACGTACAACTCATGCGGGATCTGAACTGGGGTGCAGGCTATCGGTTGGGCTACTCAGACTTCCTCGGAGACTTTACATTTTCGGATAACGACGATGACCTCGGAGCGCTCCAAAATCGATTCAGAAATCAGGGCTCGGATTACCTGACGAACACGGTGAGCACGAACTTCCAAGACCAGTTCACGAAGCGACTCCGCGGAACTCTTAGTTTCGCGTTTAATCACATCACATTCACCAAGGTCGAAACCAACGATGTGGTGACAACGGAAGAAGATCAACTCGACCGTACAGAGTTCGTGCCAACTGCTCAGCTCGAGTACCAAGTAAGCGACAAAGTGAGTGTCGACGGAGCGGCGGGATATAACTTCGCCACGTTCCAAGAAGAGCAGACCCCGAGAACGGTCACGATCACAAACGCGGACGGCACGCAGTCCACCGTTCTCCAAGCACGCGACAAAAACCAAGACTCTCTTATCTTTTCGGGCGGGTTGACCTATGCACCAACCACCGCCACCAATTTCCGGGTCGGCGCGAATCAGTATGCGACGGTCGACATCGACGGAAATCGGCTTGTCACTCGCTCCGTGAGCCTTACCGGAGTTCATACGCTCACCGACGAGCTCCGCGCAAACGCAAGCGGCCGTTTCTTGCAGTACAATATTTCGCAGGATCTCGATAATCCGATCGACCGTTACGAATTCACGCTCGGCCTTCAATACAGCATCACTCCTTCTGTCGCGTTAAATGGCGGATGGAGCTATTCGACACAGATTGTCGATGAGGGCGACCTCAGCCAGCGAGTATTGCTCACGGCCGAGGATTATACCGACAACCGATTCTTCATCGGTCTGAATGCCGGGTTCGTGGGTCTGCTGAACTAGGTTTGGCGCGGCTTTCAGCAATTATTTCTTAATCCAGATCGCGAGCGCTTCGTATGAAGCGCTCGCTCGTTTCGGCCACGAACTCGCGGTTACTCTGAGAACGCCCGCACCGACACACCGAAAGCTCTGAATAAATCGCCGGAGTTTCAAACTCCAAAAGTTGAGCCGCTCGCTTTGGCGAAGTGGCGATCCATCATCGGCACTCGGAGCAACAAATTATGCAATCTCCAGTCATAAAACTTCATAAAGATCATAAGAAGGTCGAACCTTGCGTCGACCTTCGAGATGGCAATAGGAGCGCAGTCGCTAAGTGCGTTCCTTTCTTCGCTCGAGGTTAAACAATGTGGTTGCAGCAGGTTCAGACACCGGATTCGCCGGTGCCTCCGGTCGTGCGCGCGGTGGTTCCAGTCGATAACACCAATCGGCCAGGTGCTGCTGCATTCGATCGCACCTCACCGGAGGCTCCGGCCGGCGGCGGCTATATTCGAGACAACAGTTCGGGGTACAAATTTCACATAACGGGAACAGATTCCGACGGAAAATACGTTCCGTCGCATGTCGTCGATCGCGAAGGAAACTTGGCGAGTGACAACACGGATCATCCGAATTTCTCGATCACGGATGAGAATCAAATACTCGAAATGTTCGATCTCGTTGAATTGGAGCAAGATTCCGGCCATTTCCGCCGTCCAGGATTCATCGGCAAGTATTCACTCGGAAAGGATCGGGATGGAACGTGCACACTGTTCTTCTCGGGTGGGCAACACGAGAGCGGAATACTGCTCGAACCCCAGACATTCCACCACGGACGCTGGGATCGAACGCGGACGGAAGAGCCGGCAAAACGGCAAACCACAGCACCGCAACAAAGGTCTCTCATGCTGCCACCTCTGGTCGACTTGGCACCCGAACAGCCGCCACGCGACGAAAGAGATCGACCCATGGTTCCGCCACCGCCGCCGGTCCCCTCACCTGACGTGCCGAAGCAAACTGCAAATCCCCCTGCGGCACACAGTAACACGCCGGCGGCCTCGCCGGCGCTCAGCTGGGATAGAGTTGTCGGCATGGTCGCCGCCGCCGCTCTCGGAAAAGACAACGGAATTCCAGGGAGCGAACGGCATCCCGGATTCGCCGCCGTGCTCTACGAAAAAGGTATCTTCACGAACTTCCACAAGAACTACCCGGATGCAAATCCGAATCGAACTATCGCGTACGATAAAGTAGCATCCGGCATTCAAGCCGGGAAAGAATTCACGCTCAAGCCGCTTAGTGCTGGTGATGCCGAATATTTTCGCGGGCATTCGGGCTCCGAAAGTGCGCTGGTGATCACCGTGGAGAAATCCCCGGCGTATCTTTTTCAGACTGAAAGCGAACTCGATGGCTTCGGCATGATCGTGCTGTCGGGAGAAAACGGATCGTTACCCGATTCAGTGTCGAGCGCCTACGAACGCGCCTCTAAGTTGGGCAGAGCCGGTGAACTCGTCACCAATCGCTGGATGTTGATGGATGAGAAGTCGAAACTGTACGCGATGGTTCGGAGAAACGGCCAAGTTCTCTTCTGCCATGCCGGAAAATCGGAGGCCCAACTCTTCGATCCTCTCCAAGCCATTCTGCTCAATGCAGAGTTCACGCAATCGCAAGCGAAAGACAAAGAGCAGCCTTGGGGCACTTTGAAAGATCTGATGTCGGAGAAGGGCGGAGGAAAATACCGGCAGGTCAAATGGGACGGAGAAGGAGTCTGGCGATACACCACAACCGGGGTTCCCACGATTGCACCGCGCACCGCGGAACCGGCTCCTCCGAAGGACTAAAAGAACGCTCACGTTGTTTATCAACCTAACCAGTAAAGGGAGAAGAGCATATGATTGTTCGTACAGCGGAGAGAACAGAGCTTCCGGCGACCTTCGTGCTTCCGGAGAAATTGTCGCTTCCGCAGCCCGATGATGCGACGACGTTTTGCGCAGACAAAGTGGACGCGCCGAAGGTTGATCCGCGAATGCGGGCCGAGCTCGATCGGTTCATGGGCGAACAAGAGAGTTTGCGCAAAGAGTATATTCCAAAGATGTGCGATCTCGCGGCGGACAAGGCAGTGCCGGGAGGGTCGAAGGTTCTCGGTGAGCGGAGAATCAAGGTCAAAGCAGCCGCGGACCGCCTCGAGAAAGCGCTCACTGAAAAATGGCCCCTCGCGATCGAGAAGCAATTACACGACATTGATCGTGCGTACGTGAAAGTGAAGGATATCTTCGATGCAACGGGAGGGAAGCCAATCACTTCTCCCAAGCTGATCGAAGAATTCAAGAAAGAGTACGCAGCAGCGATGAGTCAAGATCCCGAAGCAATGGTTTTTCCGCCGACCGGCCTCACGGCCGACATGGCCCGCGACCTTGTTGTATTGGGAAAAACAAAGTTGTACCGGCTCGAGAATTGGGTGGGATTTGAATTTCAAGCCGCGGCAATTTGCGGTTGGCTGGGCAGCAAAGGAGAAGACATCAGCTTTAGCGCAGAAGTGCCGGATGCAGCAAAAGCGGCAATGCGCAAGGATCCGAATTTGAAAGAGCGCCGCGATAAAGCAATCCAGGACGCTTGGAACAAATACGGGGGCCGAGTCGAAGCCATCGATGCGATTAATGAACGCGTTGAGACTTACAAAAACATCAAAGGCGTTTTTGACGCGTATGTCGAACTTTCGAGGTCCACTGACGATCTTGCCCGCGCTGAGCGCCAGGTGATGGCGGCAATCGAAGCCAATTCCAAAGATTGGCTCCAAGGAGACGCTTTCCCTGAGTTCAAAAAACTTCAGAAGGAGTTTCTGGATAAACGAGATAAAACCTTTGAAGCCGCGAAAGTGAGAATGGAAGCGGTGAAGGAAATAATCCAGAAGGAGGAGTCCGAGAAACGAAGGAAATAAGGCGGTAAGAGAAGCCTACGCTGGGTGCTGCAAGTTTTGCCAGAATCCCTCGTGCGGCTTCCGGCCCTCTTCCTCAAGGATCGGCCCCAATATTTCGGACTTCACGGCACCGCTGTTGATGACCGAACCACAGGGCTCGCAAAGTTGAGCCCCCACTAACTTACCGAACTCTGCACCAGAAAATGAAAAGACCACCCGGCGAATTCCCGACCAATAAATCGCTCCGGCACACATTGCGCATGGTTCCGTGGAAGCATATAGCGTTGCCCGCTCAATCTGTTCTCGTGAGAGTTCATTCCACGCTTTCAAGAGAAGGTTTAGCTCGGCATGCCCAAGAGGGTTCCCGGTAAAAAAAGTGTTCTCCGCTGTGAGAATTATCTTCCCATCAAGCGCAAGCAGAGCACCGAACGGTTTGTTCCCGCGGGCCCGGGCATCAAGAGCAATATCGTTCACCCTTCGAATGAAATGCTCATGTGCACTCATATCAACTTCTCTCGAAAGATGGACACCGACTAGAGTTCTTCCCCGAAACTCTGGCAATCGGCATTAGGCACGCGACCGTCGGACCGTTTCAGTGATGCCGAGAAACGTCGGATGTGCTGCAAGCTCATCGACCGGCACCGAATATCTCCGCTTCCAGTTCGGTTGCTCCGACACGGTTCCCGGAACATTGTATTGCTCCTTCTGCCAGATCAAATCTTCGAGCTGAATGAGCTGCAAGAGACATGGCGTAGTCGAGAGGAATTCATGAACTGGGGAATTGAAACTCGAAGAGTCCTCCGAATGTGAATGCTGGAGGCGGTGCCGAAGTGCTTCGATATCGCGACCTCGAGCGTCTCTCGCGGATTGGGCCGCTTCTCCGTGGAGCGCACCGAGCTCTTGACGAACTTTAATATCTTCCCCCTCGATGAATCCACGCAGCGTTGGAAGGTCATGAGTGGAAGTAACAACGAGTGCGAGCGGAGGATATTCCTCGGCCGGAACAAAATACCCCGGCGAAGACATGAAATAGAGCACCTTGTACGAAAGCACGCGCCGTGCTCGCATGGCATTCGAAACTTCTTCCGGAACCGTTCCGAGATCCTCTCCGATGACGACGGTCCGATTCCTGTGGCTCTCAAGCGCGACGATGGCCATCAGATCATGGAGCGGGTAGCGCAAATACGCCCCGGCCGATGCCGGCATTCCTTGAGGAATCAAAAACAACCGGTAGAGCGACATCACATGATCGAGCCGAAGAGCGCCCGCTCTTTCCATTTGGCACCGAATGAGCGCCGCGAAGGGCTCATAGCCTTCTTCACGCAGGCATTTTGGAGAGACCGCTGGGAGACCCCAAACCTGACCCTCTGGACCAAGCGCATCGGGAGGTGCACCGAGACTGAGCTTGCGAACGAAAATTCTTTGATCGATCCACGACTCAGCTCCCGCAGCGTCGACGCCAAGAGCAAGATCTCCGTAACAGCGAAGCTCCACCCCAAGCGATTCCAGTTCCGCGATAGCATCCGCGAGCTGACTTTCGGCAACCCACGCTTGATACTGATAGAACAAGATCTCTTCGGATGAAGCCACCGCGAACTCGTACACTTCCGCGGAGAACGGATCCTGGTACTCGATCGGCCAGGTTGTCCACGCCCAACCGGACTTGCCGGTTTTCGATTGCACGAAATGATCAGCAAGAGCCGAATGAAGAGCAAAGAGACGAAGACGTTCGCCTCTTCTCTGAGTGAAGGCCTGAAAGGCAGCCGCTCGATCGGTGCTCTTTTTCAGATGACGATCACGAAACTCATCGAACAAAATTCGAAGGCATCTTTGCTTCAACTTCCAAACTCGAGCGAAGTCGACGAATTCTGCACCTTGCACTTCTCCGAGAAGCTGTTTGGTCGCTTTGAGCTTCAGAAACGCCTTCACCTTTTCTGAGCCCAGGAATTCCGGAACCGCCTCGAGATCAATTGCAAGCGGCTGTATCTCGAAACGAGAGCTCGGCGAATACGGACTCGAGCCACCAGGAGGTAAAGAATGGAGGGGATTGATTCCGATAAAGCTGCCTCCGGCTGCGGCGATGACTTTACCGACATCTCTGAGATCAGTGAGGTCGCCGATGCCCCAATTCCTTGACGAGCGGAGCGCCGGAATTTGAACTCCGACTCCCCAAAGCTTTTTCCCCTGAAGCAGGGAATCCGAAACATAACATTGGTTCGGGCACACTATGATACGGCAGCCCGCAGATGCGCAGTCAGTGTCCGCTGAGGAATCCACGCGAAAACTCACTCGCAAGTAGTGATACCCGTCCTTCGGAAGGAGCGGGAGGTTCAGGAGAACTTTGCCTTCGGATTTTGCGAGTTCTCCGAGGAACCGGGTGCCACCGGAACGAGATCCCCCTTCTTCAAAGAACTCCCATCGGAGCTGGGAGGAGTCTGAAGATGCCTCAGAGGGCGGAAGGATCAAGATTGAGAGCGGGAGTTCCTCTCGATGACACACAACTACCGGTGGGAGCGTCTCTCCCCGCGATGATTCTTCGATTTCTTCTGATGCTCGATCGAGAGCCGCCCGGCTTCCCGCATCGTAGCCCAATGCGTCGACAATCGCGCGGCAAGTTTCGTCCGAGAGCGCGTGCCACTTTCCCGCAATGTCCCAATACCCGGATTCCACTCCCAGAAGCGCGGCAAGCCGCCGCAGCGACGCCGACATGTCCTCATCGGATACTCGGGGCATTCGATCGGCTTTCATGGGCCTAACTCTCCGGTGTTAAATACACGGCTCCAAGCGGTGGCAGAGTCAACTGCAGCGAATGCGGGAACCCGTGAGCTCCTTCGTCGCTCGCGTGCACTCCCCCGCCATTTCCAATATTTCCTCCGCCGTAGACACCGGCGTCTGAATTGAGAATCTCTCTCCAGTGTCCTTTCCACGGAACGCCGATTCGGTACCCGTAACGAGGCACCGGCGTAAAATTGCAGACGACCAGCACGGGTGGATCCTGAGGATCACCGGAACGGACAAAACTGAGAACAGAGTTTTGACTGTCGTGGCAATCGACCCATCGGAAGCCTTCCCACGAACAATCATGCTTGTGCAGCGAAGGCTCGTGTCGGAGGTGCATATTCAAGTCTTGAATTAACTGCCGGATACCTTCGTGGCGATCGTATTCCAAGAGATGCCAATCGAGACTCTGACTTGAAACCCACTCGGACCACTGAGCGAACTCACAGCCCATGAACAGCAATTTTTTCCCCGGATATCCCCACATGTAAGAATAGAGGAGCCGGAGATTCGCGAATTGCTGCCAGTCATCTCCCGGCATTTTGCCAATAAGCGAGCCCTTTCCATGCACTACTTCGTCATGGGAAAGCGGGAGCAGAAAGTTCTCTTGGAAAGCATAGAGCAGTCCGAACGTCAGATCGTTCTGGTGATACGAGCGATGTACGCACTCCTTCGACATATATCGCAGAGTATCGTTCATCCAACCCATGTTCCATTTATAGGCAAATCCGAGTCCGCCAACGTAGGTCGGTCGAGAAACCATCGGCCAGGCCGTCGATTCCTCGGCGATCGTAAGCACGTCTGGATGCTGCTCATAGACGACGGCATTTAGCCGTTTTAGAAACTCGATCGCTTCGAGGTTCTCTCGTCCGCCGTAGACGTTCGGAATCCATTCTCCCTGTTCGCGCGAGTAATCGCGATAAAGCATCGAAGCAACGGCGTCCACTCGGAGGCCGTCGATGTGATATTTTTCGAGCCAGAAAAGCGCGCTGGAAATAAGAAAGTTCCGCACTTCATGCCGGCCGTAGTTGAAAATGGCACTCTTCCAGTCCGGATGATACCCCTCGCGAGGGTCTGAGTGTTCATAAAGGTGCGTCCCGTCGAACACCGCGAGACCGTGTCCGTCGCAGGGAAAGTGCGCGGGCACCCAGTCCACGATGACTCCGATGTCATGTTGGTGCATTACATCGACGAAATACATAAAATCGTGAGGAGTTCCGAAGCGGCTAGTCGCACCGAAATATCCGAGAGTCTGATAACCCCATGACCCGTCAAACGGGTGTTCCGAGATCGGCAGCAGTTCAATGTGTGTAAACCCGAGCCTGCGAACATACTCTGCAAGCTTGTGCGCCAGCTCGCGGTACGTGAGGGTGCGATTCCCCTCTTCCGGATTCCGCGCCCACGACCCAAGATGCACCTCGTATATGCTCATCGGCGAATGAAGCGTGTGTCGCTCGCGACGCCTCATCATCCATTCCTGATCGTTCCACGAGTACCCACCCAGCTCAAAGACAACGGACGCCGACAACGGCGGTTTCTCGGCATAGAATGCGTAGGGATCTATTTTCTCAAAAGACGCACCGCTCACGCGTGAACGAATGAAGAATTTGTAAGTTTCGCCCGACTTCACCTCGGGAACAAACGTCGACCAGCATCCGATCTGAGGATGATTCGACATCGGATTCGCTTGCGAGTCCCAATTATTAAAATTGCCGATGACGGACACGAATTCGGCGTTGGGCGCCCAAACGAGAAAATGGACTCCCGGAACTCCGTCCTTCAACACCCGATGCGCGCCGAATTTTTCAAAGCTACGGTAATGGTTGCCCTCCGAGAGCAGATGGTAGTCAAGATCGGAAAGCCAAGGAGCGGAACCATTCCACTCTAATGTAATCCCATCGGTCGACACGCCTAAAGAATTGTCCGAGCCAACACTACTCGTCGAACCGTCTAACGATTCCTTTTTCGTCGATCGAATTCTTCTTTTTGCCACTGCCACCGTGCGGGCTCCTTTGTGTTGCGTGTTTCCGGTATTGCGAAGTTCTACGAACTGATCCGCGTTTCAAATACTGAACACGGCTGATGAGTCCCTGGGATTCCCTCGGAATATCATCAGAGTTTGAGCCGGTACTTCGAGCGTTGTCTCGCCGCGAACGGTGACGGGCTCCCGAAACGGCGTAATCTCATCGGTTCTCAGTATTAATCGCCATTCCTTTTCTAGCAGATGACGAGAAATTCGAAAGTGTGCGGGAACTTTTGCCGGATTTAGGAAAATCAGTGTTGAGTCTCCTCCAAGCTCGAGCGGACCGGAATAGATGCAGAGAACCTTGGTAGATTCATCGTTCCAAGCCGCTCCCTCAAGCACGTCCCCAGATTCACTCAGCCACAGGACATCAGGAAGCATGGTCCGAGTTTGAATTGCACCGGTCAAAAACGACGCACCGAAGAGCGGCCCCTGCTCACGCCGAAACATTTGAAGATACGAAACGAACTGCGTGAGATCAGAGTGCTCATCCATTCGCTTCCAATCCACCCAGCTGACTTCGTTGTCCTGGTTGTAGGCGTTATTGTTTCCTTGCTGAGTCCTCGCGCCTTCGTCACCGGCGAGAATCATCGGTGTTCCGAGGGAAAGGAACAACGTTGCTAATAAATTCTTCATCGAGCGGATTCGCATTCTTTCAATCGACTCATCGCCGCTCGGACCGTCGATACCGTGATTCGAACTGAAGTTATCATTCGTTCCGTCCCGGCCGTTCTCCCCGTTCACATCGTTCCGCTTTGTCGAGTAGCTGACCAAATCGTACAACGTAAATCCATCATGGGCCGTTACAAAATTTACGGAAGCCCGAGGTGTCCGCCCTCCATCTTGAAAGAGGGTGCTCGTTCCCGAAAACGCGGAAGCGAGTTGAGGCACAGCGAACGCATCGCCGCGCCAGAATCGCCGGACGTTGTCGCGAAACACTCCATTCCATTCACTGATGCCTCTCGGAAAGTTTCCCACTTGATAGCCGCTGGGGGTTGCATCCCATGACTCGGCAATGAGCTTTTTTCGCGACAGGAGAGGGTCTTGCTGGATTGCTCCAAACACGGGATTTTCACGTTGGAAATTGCCGTTGGCATCGCGCGCGATAGCACTCGCGAGGTCAAACCGGAAGCCGTCGACCTGACATTCTCCAGCCCAAAATCGGAGACTGTCGAGAATGAGTTTTTGAACAACCGGATGCGCTGCGTTCATGGTGTTCCCGCACCCCGTGAAATCTTCGTAGCGATCGGGAGAACCGGGCACAGTGCGATAATACGTCGCGTTATCCAGTCCACGAAAGGAGTAGATGGGGCCGTCGACATCACCTTCTGCGGTGTGGTTGTAGACAACATCGAGAAGCACTTCAATTCCGACCTGATGAAGTGTCCTTACCATTTCTTTAAATTCGCGGAGCACGGCATCTGGATCTTTTCTTGACGCGGCCGTCGCAAACCGGGGATCAGGCGCAAAAAACGCAGCCGTGTTGTAGCCCCAGAAATTTGTCAGTCCTTGCCGAAGCAACCTCGGTTCATTCCCGCGAGCGTGAATCGGCAGCAGTTCCACCGCGGTTACACCGAGATTCTGAAAATGGCGGAGCATCGGCTCCGAGCTGAGGCCCAAATACGTACCACGTTTCTCTGGACTCACCTGAGGATGATTCATCGTGAGGCCGCCGACGTGGGCTTCATAGATCAAAGTCGAAGACCACGGCACATCAGGACAAGACGTGTTCTTCCAATCGAATTTATGTTCGCAGACACAGGAAACCCAGGACGGGTTTCCGTCGAGTTCCTCGCCGACGACAACTCCTCTTGTATACGGGTCGAGCAATATCCGATTCGAATCGAAGAAAAATCCTTCTCTGGGCGCATTTTTCCCTGAAGCGCGAAATGCGTAGCGTTGACCGGTGCACACCCCGGAGACAAAAACGTGATAGATAAACTCAGATGGACCGAAAAGCGGGATCACCGCTTCGATGTTTTCCGAGCTCGAATCAAACAAACAGAGCTCTATTCCGCTTGCACTCTCAGAGTAGACAGCAAAATTTGTTCCTCCATCCCGCACAAAGGCGCCGAAAGGAAATACCTTTCCGCGCTCGACCTTGTTCCACTTCGTCTTCATTCGGTCACTCCCGCTTCTCTCGTCTACTCAGAACTCTCGGCAGTTCAATTCGGTCGAAACGCAAATCGTTTATCCAGAAGCACTTGACGTTCAGAGTCTCGTCTTTCTTCATCGCTCCAAGAAAGCTGTTCGGCAACAATGCCGGAGACAAATTGAAGAACGGCGGGCTTCGGCTTGTCCGCGATTCCCAAGAACGTTCTCCGGAAAACCACATCCGGGACGGTTCTCGCCATTTCATTCTTCACCGCGTACTCGACTTCGGCGCCGCAGATTTTTTCCTCTGTCGTGGTCTCCCTTCGACTCACCGCAATTCCGAGAACATCTGCCGCCCTCTCTCCGTATGAGGTAATCAATCGGTTGAAAGTCCGCTCACTTGCCGGAAGGGACTTTCCGAACTCAGACGATAATTCGCCTTCGGCCCTGAGCAGATCGAGCTCTGCGAGAATGGGATTGCCATTTCTGAAGAGAGAGAAACCAGCGGTACGGCTAGGAACTTTTGGCCGATCAAGAAACTCCAAAACCCGATCGACTGTGGCCTCGGCCAGAGCCCGGCATGTTGTGTATTTCACACCGACTACCGTAAGCATTCCTTTTACCCGCCTTTCCGTTCCGGCCTGCTCGAAAACAATATCGTCTCGAAGTATTCGTATTCTTTCCGGCGAGCTGCCATCCGTCGACACGCTCTCCGCGGGAAGAAGTCCGCCGAAAACCTGCTTCACCGAATCGACCGCGAGATTGGGAGAGTTATATCCTCGACGAAGGGAATCGATGAAATCCCGAACCTCGTCAAAACTCACGGAGAAATCATCCGCACTCCCGCTATAAGGCTCATCAGTTGTGCCGGCCAGCGTCAATCCTTGCCAGGGAACGAGGAAGAAGCTTCGTTTTCCTCTGCGAACAATGCTCGCCGCATCTTCTTGCACGCTCGAAATAGCAACCGCGGACTCGCGAACCACCTCAGGCAGAACCACCTGAAAGCCCTTCGAGAGTGTTCGCCGCGATAACTCCGGAGAACTGTCAACGGCCGACTTGCCGAACCACTTGCGAAGCAAGAGCCCTGCCCAAGGACCAGCGGCATTTACGACGCAACGCGCCTCTGCTCGATATTCCGCTCCGGTGCAGACGTCTCGCACGGTCGCGATGAATTTTGGCTCCGCGGAATCTTGGAATTCAAGGGCATCCACTTCGGAATAATTGAGAACCGCAGCACCGGATTCCGCGGCCGACATTCCCACAGCCAATGCAAGCCTGTCCGCATGTTTCATCTGGCAATCCCAGAATCGCATGGCACCGCGAAGCGGTTCTCCTCGATCGTTGTTCAGCGCCGTACCCGGAGCAATACGCAGAAATTCATCTCGAGGAACAAAGACGTGCCGCTGTAATTTATCTTCAGCCCGGATTCCGACGTTTCGCTGAAAGCATAACATCTCATAGAGACTCATCCCTGCTTCCAACAGCCAGCGGCCTTCCTTCAGGTTTCCGTAGCATGGGATCAAGAACGGTACGGGCTTCACTAAATGGGGAGCACGTTCTCGAAGAATTTTTTGTTCTCGAACGGATGCGAACATTCTGGCAAAATCTAGGTGCTGAAGATATCGCATGCCTCCGTGAACGAGCCTGAAGCAGCCGCTCGAGGTCTCCGAGCCAAAATCACCACGCTCGAGAAGCAGAACGCGGAGTCCTCTCCCGGCGGCGTCTTCCGCAACCGAGAGTCCCGCGATACCTCCGCCGACGATGAGGAGGTCGTAGAGACCTTGCTCAACTCTTTGCAGATTTCTTTGAAAGGCCGGCATCTGATAGATCGATTCTGGTGAGAAACAATTTCGGAGGTCTTTCCAGATTGTCTAGCACAGAGCCTTTGAGAGAAATAGTTTGACGCCGGAAACCACCTATGGACAGCGGTCTCTCGTTCACCCAAGATTTTGACAACCACGAGCTTCTTGATATCTCGTCGGCCGCGAGGAAGTTTGCGGAGAGGGAACTACGCCCGCCTGCCGGCAAAACTCCGCAATTTAATCGTAGTCACTTCGAAAATTTTGGAAAACTCGGATTTGCTGGGATGAGCCTTCCTGAATCGCTCGGCGGTTCCGGAGTGAGTCCGCTCACGATTGCCTCAGTGATCTTCGAGACTGCTCGCGCGGACCTCGGACCGGCTATATATCTGGGCGTGCATCTCATGGTGTCGCGGCTCCTCCACCACCTCGCCGCGAGCGAATCTCCCGTCGACGAAAAAATCGGTGCAACGTTAAGAGAAATGGCCGACGGTCGCAAGCTCGGCGCTTTCTGTCTCACGGAAGCAAACGCCGGCTCCGATGCCGCGAACCTTCAAACCAAGGCTGAAAAAAAAGCTGGAGCCTGGACTCTGACCGGGGAGAAAATCTACATTACGAGCGCGGGCTTCGCTGATGTCTATTTTGTTTTCGCGAGGACTGGGGGCGCGAGAAAGGAAGGAATTTCTGCCTTTCTTGTCGAGCGCGGAGCGAGCGGCCTCTCGTTTGGAACACCGGAGCGCAAAATGGGCTGTGAGAGCTCGCCAATCGCATCGGTATTTTTTTCCGACACGCCGGCAGTCCTTCTCGGCAACGAAGGCGCGGGATTTCAAAATGCGATGAATGCGCTTTCCGGCGGGCGGGTGAACATCGCCGCGTGCGCCTGCGCTCTCAGCAGCCGCGCAATTGAACTTGCGAGCGCCCACTTAAAACAGAGAGAGCAGTTCGGCCGCGCTCTCTCCGAGTTCCAAGCACTTCGTTTCATGCTGAGCGATATGTGGATCAAATTGAGAGCATCTGTTCTCCTCACCCGAGACGCATGTCTTCTGCTCGAGAAGGACCCCTCTCAACAGCGCGAAGCATCTGCGGCGAAATGCTTCGCCACGGATTCCGCCATGCAAACCACCGTCGACGCTGTACAACTACTTGGCGGTGCCGGCTATCTCGCCGAATACGAAGTTGAGCGGCTAATGAGAGACGCCAAGATGCTGCAGATCGTCGAGGGCACAAATCAGATCCAACGACTCGTCATTGCAAAGTCGATACTGGGCAAGTAAACGGTCTCACGAGATTCCGTGGACTCGAATTTACAGTGAGGCCATTCCGGCGTATATTCCTATTAATCACCTGGCAATTAATCAGCAGAGCTATGCTGAAGAAGATCTTCCTCACCGTTCAAGCTGTCTTCCTCACCATACTGCTGGTTCTCTTCACGATCATCGTTTGCCTCACGCATCCGATATTTGTCTTCACCACGTTTTGCTCGCTCATGGTGACTGCCTCGAAGATGGGCACAGCCCTATTTAAGTGTTGGTGGAGCGGAGAACCTGCTCCCGGAACTCGGTCTTACCCCGTGAATTTTCACGCGGAGGCACCGATTGAGGTTGACGGAGAAGTCATCTCCACCAAATTATTCAATGAATCCCAGCTATTACCAGAATCGCCTTCGCGGGTGAATGATACCGAACGCTGATAACCCAGCATAACGTCTGGAAGTAAACACTTATTCCCGGTGGGCAAATGAACCGCTTTCGTCACTCGATAAAATTCATGGCCGTCGTGCTCTTGAGCTCGAACTTGACCGCCTGCTCGAGTCTCTTTACTTCCGAAGGTCTGTGGGGAACCACGATTGGGAGCGCTGCCGGAATTGGAGCCGGGTACCTCGTCGGCGACAACATCGGCAAGCAAACCGAGAACATGCTGCTTATCGGCGGAGTCGGAGCCGGTCTCGGCGCACTGGCGGGAACTCTCCTCCACGACGAGAACGTAAAATCATCGCAAAAGAAGTTGGCTGTAGTTCGAGAAGCACGGCTGATCGGGGAAAATCAGCGAGAAATCGATCATCTCCGCCGATCGCTCGAAGACTCATCCACATGGGGTCAGCTAGAGGTAAAACCGTGGAATGAGCGCTACGTCACCGATGAAGATGCGAGTAACGTGCCGTTTCAAGGTGTGAAACCGAAGTAAGCTCAGCAGCGAACTCAAACGCTTTCGATTGAGCTTTCAAACCTCTCGAGGCCGAAGCCCCTTCAGAACTGCTAGACCGATGCCGATAGATTAGCGACGGACGAGGTTCAACCTCGACCCGTTGAGAGGCGTTCCGCAGGTGTCGGCGCAGAACCGGACGAAAAAATCCATCTTACCAATCTTGCGTTGCATCAACTGAGTGTTCATATTAGGAATTAGCGTTTTGTGGAGAGGCGATGATTTTTCTTACGGGAGGCACCGGATTTCTTGGTCGAGAGCTCGTCGGCCGGTTGCTTGTCTCCGATCCCCAGTCCGAGATAGCGCTTCTGGTTCGACCTACTTCAGCAGAAAGTGCTGACCTCCGGGTAAAGAATCTACTCGTGGAGATTTTTGGAGAAAACTCCGCTTCCCGATTTACCGATCGTGTGCGCGCCGTTCCCGGCGATGTCAGCGAGCGTTACTTCGGCCTTGGTCAAGGCGAATTCGAGAACCTCGCTCGCCGTACCACGTCTATCTACCATTCCGCGGCGACCACTGCTCTCAATGAGGATCTCTCCGACGCGCGAAGGATCAACGTCGGCGGCACGTCTCACGTCCTTGAACTCGCGTCATTCGGCGCGTCGATTGCCAATCCAATTCGCGTATTCTATGTCTCGACGGCTTACGTAGCCGGACTGAAGAAAGGCGTCGTGACCTCCGACGAGCTTCAGTTCTCAGCTGGATTTCGGAATTTCTACGAGCAGACCAAAGCAGAAGCGGAGGCCCTGGTGCGCGATGCTTCAGCTCGAATTCCGACTGTTATTTTCCGCCCAAGCATCATCGTCGGCGACAGCGTGAGCGGCCAGACAAGCGCCTTCAATGTGATCTATGTTCCGGCAAAGCTTCTCCTTCGCGGGCTTTTCCGGTTTTTCCCAGCAAACCCGGACATTCCCTTCGATGTCGTTCCCGTCGACTATGTGGCTGACGCAGTTACTCATCTCTCACAGATTGCAGTTCCCTCTGGGACCTGCTTTCACCTCACTGTTGGGTTGGGCAGAGAATCGAGTCCGTGGGAAATTCTCGAAGCGCTTTTTGCGACCTACAACAAATATCGGAGAACAGGTTGGACGGTCGTCTCAATCCCTCCTCTGGTTTCACCGGAACTGCTCTCCTTTGCATATCAGTCGTTTAGCGCCGCAAAGAATGGATTCCATGCACTCGAGCGTGTGGTGTCGACGAAGCTGAACGTGTTCCGTCAGACGCTGCCGTTCATTCCCTATATGATTAGCAATCCGCGTTTCGACAGCAGCGACACAAGCAAATTGCTCGGAGAAACGATAGCGCCGCCACTTTTCCCAAGCTACGCCGAGAATGTCTTCCGCTACTGCCTGGAGACGAACTTCGGACGAAAACCGTGGGAGAACCCGGGGAATCTACAGACCTGGAATAGCCGAGTCGGTCTCGATCGGTAACTTTCCGCCGAATCCACTCACAGCCTCACCTCATCTTTCACCATTAAGGACTTGTTTCGCGACCAACCCAGGCGTTGTTTCACTAAGGTTGGCAGGTGGGGGTCCCGTCCGCTATAGTGGGACAAGATTTTCGATTTCGTGATTTTTCTGCCGGAGCGTCGGGTTGCCGCAACTTCGACTGCTGAAGCAAATCGGATCAGGTCTGTATTTCAGAGCTTGAGAACGACAAGCCCGTACGCAAGGCAGGAAAGAATTTAATTTAATATGCGCCGCGGCGAGACAGTAACGAGCGGGCGGCGTCTGCAAACATAGGCGATAGCAAAGTTTTAAGGAATTTTAGAAGTTTAATTAACGGAACTAAAAATAGATTTGCGATACGAAGCGCCCATTCAGACAATTTCTGCGGGCACTTCTAAGCACAAACGATTCAGATTGATAAGAAAGTAGAACAGGAAACGACCTTTGTTTACCGTGCGACGATCAACACCCGAAAAGGACGCCACATGAGCAGCAAGTGTTCAGTGGCACCGGACCGGAATCGTCGTTTTGACGCCCTCGTTCAGAGCGAAGTGTGCATTGAACTGCACAGCGGATCATGACAGTCGGCGTGGGGTTTCCAGTGGGCGTTGGGTTTACAGTGGGCGTGGGGCTCAGCAGGGCGATTGGCTTTGAAGCAACAGTTGGCTTCGCACCAGCGCTCGGCGCGGTGAAGAAGGCCTCGTCACAGCATCTGTAGCTCCATCGGACATTGGCGCGTCATCCGGTTTTCCTTATTCTTTGATTAGTCTGCAGGCCTTGTGTGTATCGCGACAGGAGATGCCACATGACCCGCCGAATGCTCATCAACGCGCTTTATCAAGAAGAATGCCGGATTGCCGTTTGCGAAAACGACCAGCTTCTTGAGCTTGAAGTAGAACGTGCCGACCACGCTCAACTTCGAGGCAATATTTACAAAGCGGCGATTACCAGAATCGAACCAAGTCTACAGGCAGCATTTCTCGATATCGGATCGAACAGAAACGGCTTCCTGCAAATCAACGACATCCATCCGGCTTACTTTCAGAACTGGCCACCAGAGAATAGCTCGGGAAATCTTCCACGTCCTTCGATCCAAGAGGTTCTGAGACCTGGGCAAGAGCTCGTCGTTCAAGTCGTAAAAGATCAGCGTGCCGCAAAAGGCGCCACATTGACGACGAACCTTTCAATCCCCGGCCGATTTCTGGTCATGATGGTCGGCAATCAACGAGGCGGTGTCTCGCGGAAGATAGTCGATGAATCGCAGCGCCGACGGCTGAAACAAGCAATTCAGGGGCTCCGTATCCCTCCAGGTATGGGCGTGATCGTGCGAACTGCCGGAATCAATCGCTGCACTCAAGAGCTGCAGGACGACCTCGATAGTCTGCTCGAAATTTGGTACGACATCCTCCAGCGAAGCACGGAGCCAGGGAATCCAAAACCGCTCTATCAGGAGAGTGACATCGCTCTTCGGACAATTCGCGACTATCTCAATCATACGATCGAAGAGATTTTAATCGATGACAAGCCGACCTATGACCGGGTTGGAACTTTTATCGACAAGGTCGTACCTTCATTCCGCCAGAAGGTAATCTATTTTGATAAGCCGCAACCGCTTTTCTCGGCTTTCCACCTCGATGCTCAAGTGGAAGAAGCCACCCGGCCGGAGGTCACCCTCCCTTCCGGCGGCTCTATCGTTATCAACCAGACGGAGGCTATCGTTGCGATAGACGTAAACTCAGGACGGGCAACAAGCCAATCTGATGTTGAAGAAACGGCTTTTGTCACCAATCGCGAAGCTGCGGAGGCTGTTGCAAAGCAGCTCCGGCTCAGAGATTTGGGCGGGCTCATCGTGATCGATTTCATCGACATGAACGATAAGCGCCACAAACAGGTCGTCGAAAAATATCTCCGAGACTCGGTTCGCCAAGACAAAGCAAAAATTGAAATTGGCCGCATTTCGAAATTTGGACTGCTGGAGATGTCGCGTCAGCGATTGAAGTCTTCGCTCACGAGTCAGAATGATACCGCGTGCCCTCACTGCAGCGGCCGGGGCAGAGTTCGCACTCCGGAATCCGCAGCGCTCGAGGCACTCAGAAAAATTCAATCGGCGGCCTTTGCCGGTGGGATCGAAGAAATTCGGGTTCGTATGTCTCCAGTCGCGGCACTGCTCCTGCTGAATAGCAAACGGCAGTTGCTTTCGGACTTCGAAAGACTATCGAATACAAGGATATTGATTTACGCAGACGGCCGAATGAAGCCGGATGAATACGAGCTTGAACTCTCGACAAATCAACACGGCCCCGCTCATCTTGAGGGCTCATCGGGTTCGGCGACGGTCCGCCCTCAACCCTCGTCCCGGAACGACCGCGGCGTGGGACGTGGCGGCTATGCCCAGGATCGCGCGAAGGAAAACCCAGACGACGATGGGGACGAAGTCGACGAGGAAAACTCCGAGCGCGGAGCGGGTCAGCGCGCCAATAACGACAAGCGTAACAACAACCGTCGCGATCGGCGCGGGTCGAGAAGGAACAACCGCCGTGGCCGCGGCCGCCGGGACAACCGCCCCTTCGATGAAAACCGGCCGGCCGAAGAAGGCCGAATGGCTGAAGATGGCGAACGATCCTCCTCGGATGCGGTCGCTCCTCCGATGACTGCCTCGGCATCAATCGGGCGGGAGGTTTCAAACGAGACTCCGGATTCGCCTCGCAGTGTCGAGCCTCCTGCGCCCTATCCACCGGTTCGCGAAGAAGTCTGAGCTTTCCGACTCGTCGACGAGAACTCGAATATCAATATTGCGTCCGTGATCACTTCGCGGTGAATAATTTCATTCACCGTCGGTAAATTTGCTTGTTGTCTTTCCGCCCCGGTGTTACTTTAAGTTAGTTAACGTTACACCGGGAATCTATGGCAACTCTACCAAAGCATTCTGGATTACTAAGCTCCGGGCAGCAAAGCATCGACCGTAATGTTTATGGGGGGCATAGTTTCGCCTCTCAACGGTCGGGAGCGCTCAACTCTCAAAATCCTTCGCGCCAGTCTCATTCAAGTGATGTGCAGCACACCTCGCTCGATGCGAATGGGGGCACATCCTACCTGTCTCGGGACATCCGGGGTTCGGCGACTCCGCGTCAGCTCGAACAGAAGTTTTTCGACCACAACAGCATCGACGGAGGAAGGGCGAATTCGCTCTTGGCAAAGGATTTCCGGGGCAGCCAGTCAGGGAACGAAGCCGCGACGGTTAACGCGGCAGAGAGTTCATCGTATGCCACCCGACCGGGAAACGAGCTTCGACTCGAGGAGAGCCTCGAGCAGCTTGCTCGCCTGATGGCGAACGTCACTGATGCCTATACCGCCGCCATTTTTATCGCCGACTCCGTTTTAAAGGACGGAGCACTTTCCGACAGTGAGCTGACTGGCGGACCGCAGATGCTCGAGCTCACAGCGTATCACACACTCAGCCGAGAGATTGTCCCTCAGGCCCGGATCGCGTTTGGCAGCGGCCTTATCGGATGGACCGCCGAGAATGGGGTGAGAATCTCCGTCTGCCCCTTTGAGCATGACGCAAAAACGCTCCTCTTCTATTCAGTAGACCAGGCGCTGAAAAGCTTCATCGCCCTCCCAATCGTCGACGACGAAGGAACTCTGCTCGGTGTTCTCTCGTGCGACAGTAAAAAGTCCTATGCCTTCGCCAAGGTCACTGAGAAAATCCTGATTGATTGTGCTGCCCAGATTTCGCACCTCATTTCTCTTCACACCCGTCTCAAAAAGAAAAAGCCAGGCGCAAAAAATCACAATGAAGTGCTGACGGAAGAGACAAATCGTGAGGTGTCGAAGTTTCTCGATCATCTCCGCTCTCAGCCCTCGGAAGCTCGACTCTTGGCGGAAGCGGCGAATCTTCCACAAGATTTTGTTGAGCGAGATGCTCTGGTAATCGTTTCCGTTCCGCCGAGTGAGTGGAAGCCCGCGACCGGAACGAGTGCGCTTTCCTCCGGGAACTCGATCGGCGGAAACTCATCCTCCGCGCATTCGGGTATGGGGAATGTCGGGGCAGGCGTCTTCCCTTCTCCCACGAATCAGCCACGAGTGAGCAACCGCTTGATGGAGCTCGTCTGCCGACACAAGCGTGTTCTATGCGGAGACAGAAACGTTCAAGCTCTCACCCAGGAAGAGAAACTTCAGCGATCCTTCCTCTCGATTCCTTTCCGTGTCACGAATCGAGAAGCTGGCTCATTGAATCTTCTCAGCCCGGCGTTCGGTTCGTTCACAGCGAATGAGATCGGAATTCTCGAGCGCGTGGCGGAAGTGCTGGGCCGTGAGCTGGAGCTCCACCGACTGCGCGAACGGCATGTGTCTGTTCAAGAATCAGCCGGGCTGCTTCCTTGGAGAGTATTCAGTCAGCAGGCAAGCCACCGTTTTCAAATTAATCAGCAGAAAAAAGTACCCTCTTCGCTCATCCGCGTAAGAATCGCTTGCCTGCCGATGCTAGAGGATTGCCTGGGAGTCGAAGCGGCTCATGAGGCCTATCATCAGCTCCTTCGGCTCGTGGAACAGGTGAAAGGAAGCGGAAACCTCGGCTGTTACCTCGTCGGCACAGACTGTCTCCTTTTTGTTGACGGGCTCGAAACAGAGCGGATGCTTACACGGTTTAAACACTTGCTGAGCCGCCTCGAGATAGGAAAAACGGATGCCTCGGCGCAAAGCGTCAAAGGCGCGAAGGTCAACACTGTGAATTCAGTCTTTGGGAATTCAGTCTCTGGGAATTCGGTCTCAATGACAAAGCTCGGCGAAGAACTGAAGCGAGGGATTTTCGTCGCTTCTGTGTCTTCACCACGTGATGGTGAAACTTTTGACGTGCTGGTTGGAAAGAGTCTTCGGATGATGGAACGGACGTTTGGGGCTGTGGAAAAGAAGGCGAATGGGGAGGATTTTTCAAATGCTGTTTGCTGGTAACACCCAGGAAAATCGATCGATAGCGGCGGGAGAAGTTCAACGAAGAATTTCTGCCGACGGCGAGACCGCGGACGCAACTGTTACGGTCGATATGTCGTCCGGCCTCGTGCAGCATGACCTAATTCGGCAACGCAAAGGGAACAATTCTCAAGACGAAAATCACGGCGACGGAAAAGGTGCCTGGTTTGCCGAGGGCCGGAAAGCTGAGAAGCGCGTTCGACAAAACGACGTGATTTCACCAGAGTCGCTCGGCATCCAGCCCGGTGTTGGACAGGGCGGCTTTCTACGCGGACTCTTCGGGAATTGGACCGGCCAGGATATGGCCATGGACCTCGGCACCGCAAACACCCTCGTCTATGTTCGCGGGCGAGGAATCGTGTTGAACGAGCCGAGTGTCGTTGCCATTCGAGAAGACGACAGAAAGCCGGTTGCTGTTGGACGTGCCGCAAAGGAAATGTACGGGAAGACCTGCCGCAACATCCGCTGCGTTCGTCCGATGAAGGACGGAGTTATCGCGGACTTCGATATTACTCATATTATGATTCGGGAGTTCATCACTCGCGTTTCCCATCGCTGGCAGCTGCGGCGGCCGCGTCTTATCGTCAGTATTCCATCCGGCGTAACGATGGTTGAAAAGCGGGCCGTTGTTGATGCTGCGCTCGCAAGTGGTGCTCGGCAGGTGAATTTGATTGAAGAGCCGATGGCTGCCGCGATCGGGTCCGGCGTGGCCGTGCGTGAAGTCGGTGGCAATATGATCGTCGATATCGGCGGTGGCACAACTGAGGTTGCGGTTATCAGCCTTGGCGCAACTGCCTATGCCGAATCCGTGCGGATCGCAGGCGATGAAATGGACGAGGCCATTGAGACGTTCATCCGACGGGCATTTAATCTCCAAGTGGGAATCTTCGAAGCAGAGCGAATAAAGCTTACCATCGGTTCCGCCATGCCAATGGCTCAGCCGAGAGAGATGAAGATTTTCGGGCGAGATCTTGCAACCGGGGTTCCTCGCGAGATGATTATCGATGATTCGATTGTCCGCCGCGCTCTGCGCGAGCCGGTTTCCGCGATTGTGGACGCTGTCATTCGAGCGCTCGAGCGGACGAGTCCCGAGCTCGCTGAAGATATCATCAGAAAGGGCGTCTTCCTTGCCGGCGGTGGGGCCCTGCTTGCGGGGTTGCCGGAGCGACTCAGTTTGGAGTCAGGATTGAAGTTTCTTCGGGCGGCCGATCCGCTGACAGCGATTGTTCGCGGCACCGGTCAGGTCGTAGAAGCGTTTAAAGACTACAAGTGCGTCTGCATCTCGTAGCCACCTCTCACCACTGAGCGGCGGTCAGAACAGACTCGCCGCTTCATTTTATCTTCCGTTGTTCAGCTCTGTTCTCTTCGGAGCGAAGCCGTTCCAGTGTTCTCTGCGTACGCGACTCTACGTGGCTTGTCAGAATCTCACCGCTTGGTCGGCAGAGTCCCCCCCTTCGGGGCCTGTGGATAAAATTATTGCGGTTTGCTCTCGCCGAGATCAACGCCGACTTTCGAAGTAGATCGCTTCGTCGGCTCACCGTCAGCAGGCACCGGCTTCTTCGTAAGAACGGTTGGCAGATCAAGGCTGCATGCAGGATCAAGCAAGGAATGGATCTTTCTGGCGTCGGCTTCAACTTTTTCGGAGTTATCGGTCCAAGATCCGCTTAAAGGGATGTTCTCCCCTTTGTAGGTTCTGAACACGATTCGAAAAATATTCTTGCCGGAGACTCCGTCGCTCTGCTCCACGATCAATCCCGTGATCCGCCGAATCTCGAGTTCTCGAACCTGCTTGTCGAGCAACCGACGGCTGACGATAGATGCCTTCCCTTGTTTCTTATCCAAGTTCACGCGCACATCGGGAAACAGGTAGAGCAAATAGATCCCGTAGAGAACCGCGGCCACCGAAAGGAAAAAAGCGAGGAGTGATTGGAAGACGCTGCCATTCACTTGAAAAAACACAACGACCGCGCTCAGTAAAAGTGCCATCCCGCAAAGGATACTGCACGCCGCGAAATAACGAACGAATCGGGGAAGAAACCTTCCTTCGCTAATTAAAAAGTTCGAGCCTTCGCCTTCAACTTTCATTGGGCCAGCTTCCGTAAGACTTCAACTCCGCGCTCGATCTGAGAACGCGAAGCCGAGAATGAAATTCGAAAATGTGTGTCTTGTTTCGAGAAAATTCCTCCAGGAATCACAAGGAGCTTATGCTTCACGCATTCTTCAAAGAAACTACTTGCGTTGCCGCCGGGAGCTCGAGGGAACAGGTAAAATGCACCTCCAGGTTTATTCATCTCGTAGAGTCCGGACAGCTCGCGATAAAGCAAGTCTCTTTTCTCGCGATAATCCTGAAGCGTGTCGCTAAAATCGTGATCGAGCCCGGCAAGTAATCCCCACTGAGCAATCGAAGGCGCGCAAACAAAGCTATATTGTTGGACCTTGAGCATTTGTTGGATGAGCGGCTCCGGTCCGACAGCGTAGCCGACTCGCCAGCCCGGCACTCCGTGCGACTTCGAGAAGCCATTCAAGATGACAACCTTCTCGTAGTCGGTTTTCAGTTCCGAATGCGGAGTGTCGTAAGAAAATGCCGCGTAGATTTCGTCGTAGATGAGCCAGAGATCATGTTTCCTCGCGAGTTCCACTACCTGCTTGAGATTCTCTGGCGAGATGGAAGCACCGGTCGGATTTCCCGGACTGCCAATGAGGATTGCCTTTGATTTCGGCGTAATGACCTTTTCAATGTCCTCCGCTCGAATCTGAAAATCAGGATAAGTCGAAAACGTCACGGGGACAGAGTTGATGAGGGTGGCCAGCCCCTCGTACATAACGAAATATGGGTCAGGGATGATCAGCTCGTCGCCCGGATCAAGCAAACAAATGTAGGCGAGAAATATTCCACCGCTTACGCCTGAGGTGAGGAAGCATGAGCGACCGTCTCCTTCGGAAAGTCCGGACTTCTCGCTGATTCGCTTTCTCAGAGCGGGAATACCTTGGGTTTGCGTGTAGCCGCTCTTTCCCTCTTCAATCGCCTGAATAGTCGCCTTTTTCACTTCCGGAAAAGCGTCGAAATTCGGCTGACCGATACTTAAATTGATGGGATTCTCTAGAGTCGCGGCGAGATCAAAGACCCTGCGGATGCCGGAAGACTCAACGGATAATGATCGTTTGGAAAGCTTCATTCCCGGAGAGATCACCATTTTGCCGCGTCAAAGTAAAGAAAAACTCGGATGCCTGGAATAGCGCCGGGTCTGATGCCACACGAGAAGACGCCCGGATCAGCGAGCTTCCCGCATTGCTCTGAAAAGCATGAGACGAGCTCGATGAAGATATGCTCGAATCTCGATGTCGGTGATGCTGAGAATCTGTTGAACGAGATCGCTTGGAAGTCTGAGCACATCGCGAAGTGAAAAAACTACTCGGTATTCAATCGGCAGCGTATGAACCGCGGAGTCGACCTTTCGAGTCGCAAGTGATGGAAGGACTGAAGGCTGAAAGGCCGAATCTTCCGAAACGCATCCACCCCAATCCTGCATGTGATCGACCGCCGACGCGATCACTTCCCGATACAAAAGCGCCTCGAGCGGAGCCGCCGAGCTTAATTGAGCACTCGAAATCGCCCTCGCAAACGCCTGTGCCAAGTTCTCGCCCGCCTTTTCGGCCCCAGGGACAAGAAGCTCGTAGAGCGCATAGGCTCTCGACTCATACCGGGAGACAACCTCTTCGATATTAGCAGTGGCTGCTTTATCTTGAACCCGTTCTAAACCGTTTTCAGACATATTCCCCCTGACGGCTGGCCGTTTTCCATCAAGCCCGAGACCACCTTGGTGTCCCAACCACCACGATGCCAAACACCCATGATGACTATCAGAGCCCAGGAGGGAATATGTCACGGTTATGTAAAAGAGAGTCTCAGGCAGGTAATAACGGTCTGAAATCGGCGTTTCATGGGGATTTTTGCACGGCAAACAGTTCTTCGACAAAGACAACCGGCTCCTCCCACGGGTGAGCAGGAAACAGACCCTCTTTCAGCACTCGTTGAAGAACTTCCGGGTCTCGGGGAAGCGAAAAAACGATCTCGTTTCCCGCCACTCGCTCCGGCTCGTTTGCAGCGCCTCGGCCGGGACGCGCCGCGACACCAGGAATAAACCTCTCCTCTCCAACCCCGGAGGTCCAAATCACTCCTGAATAGTTCCCAAAAAGCGGTGGGAGGATATTGAGAATGCGATTTTGTACTTCGAGAACGGCGTCTATCGGAACGATGGTGCTTACTCTATAGATTGGAATCAGCTTCACGTCCGCCTCTCCTCACAGTTCCACAAATAAATCTTCGACATTGGTCGAGCCTTCGAGGCCGTACGTCTCATTTCCTAGATTCGCACTCGATTCGAAACGAGAGTCACAACGCCGTTCAAAAGCAATGCAATTCCGGAAAGCAGGAAAACTCCCAGCAGCACCCTCGGCATATCGTAGAGTGAGCCCGATTTTAGAATATAGTGTCCGAGTCCTGCCTCAGAACTCACGAACTCTCCGATGAATGCACCCATCAGGGCAAACCCGATATTTACCCGAAGCCCCGCAAGCATCCAGCGCACCGTACCGGGGAAAATGACCTTCCGGACGAGCATCATGCGGCTGACTCCCAAGCTCCGGAGGTACAGCGTCAATCGATCGGAGCATCCTGTCGCACCTTCAAACGACTGGTGGAGTGCTATGAAAAATACTCCGCAAGCGGCCATCATACATTTAGAAAATAGACCGGTGCCGAACCAAATGACAAACATCGGCGCCACGGCAAAGACCGGAATGGCACCCATAAAGACGAGATACGGGCGAATGACCGATGCCACCGCGCGATTGGACCAGAGCGCGAGTCCGGCCAGAGTTCCGAAAATGGTGCCGGCGAGCAGTCCGAGAACCGCTTCGAACGAAGTGAGCCACGCGTGAAGCCAAAACTCCGGCGTCGGAAACTCCTCAATTGCAGCATGCGCAATCAGACTCGGCGAGGCAAAGAGAAACTCACGGCGGGGATTCCCGGTGCAAACCATCTCCCACAAGAAGAGAAAAATTAGGCCCGGAGCGATCGCACGAAGGAAAATTTTCATCTCCGTTCTCCGGCAATTGCCGACGAAACGGCATCGAGAAGCTCTGGAAAGACTCGCGCACGATCGTTGCGATTCGAAATGGCAGCAAACGTGAACTCCCGGAGAATCCTTGCCGGCCGGCTCGAAAGCACAAGCACTCGATCTCCAATGGCTAAAGCTTCCTCTACCGAATGCGTGACAACTACCGCCGCGCTTTTCGTCTCCTGAACGTAGGCGGCAACGAGAGTTCCGAATTCTTCCCGAGTCACAAAGTCAAGCTCTCCGAACGGCTCATCGAGAAGAAGTAACTTCGGATCGGTTGCAAAAAGCCTCGCGAGGAGAGCGCGCTGCCGCATTCCACCGGAAATCGTCGAAGGATAGAAACCGGCGAAATCTGAGAGGCCAACGCGCTGAAGGAGCGATGATGTCCGCGTCTCGGCTTCGCTTGCCGGATAGCCCAGAATTTCCAGGGGAAGTGAGACGTTCGCCGAAAGAGTCCTCCAAGCTAAGAGTTCCTCGCCCTGTGCGAGATACCCGACCGCTCTCCCCGGACGCACAATCGGTGAATCGGTCTTCCCAGATGTGGAGCTCTCTAAGCCGGCGAGCACACGTAGGAGCGTCGACTTCCCGCATCCGTTTGCCCCGAGAAGGACGACGATCTCACCCGCCGCGAGCGAAAAGCCGAGTGGGCCGAACGCAGCAAACTCTTTCCCCTTCTCCTCGAAGAAGGATTTCGTCAGATTCTGGACAGAGAGAAGCGTCTCCATTCGCATGCCGCAGCTTATAACTTCTCTGCGGCATCCGTGAATCGGCTTTCTAGCGTGCCCTCTATTTTCTCCAACTGTTTCAAGTCTCCGGAGGCGATGCGGAGCTGCAACGTCCGCTGCCAATTCTCGTCGGAAATTTTGGCACTTTTCGGGAATGCCGATAATTTGAGCAATCGGGTGACCGCGTTTACAGCGACCTGCTTTGAGAGTTGAGGGAATATCTTCTGGGTAACTCGAATTCCAATCTCTGGTGACTCGTTTAAGAGCCGAAGTGCCTCATCAAGCGCCGAGACTGCCTTTCCAATGCTGACTTCTTTCTTCGATATTACGTCCTCCGTCGTGGTGAGTCCGGTGATGGCGAGCGAAGGAGTAAATTTATCGAGCGAGAATACAACTCGGTTTCCTTGCGACTCTGCAATCGACACTGCGGGCTCAAGATCGGTCGCGATATCGACTGACTTAGCCCCGAGCGCTGCCGCCTGCGCGCCAATAGCCATCTGAACGATCTTCGTTTCGGAGAGAGTGGGCTGATGTTTGCCGATAATATCTTTCAGCAATGTATAGGTCGTCGAAGGCGCGGGGAAGGTCGCTATGCGGAGACCGGCGAGCTGCTCAACCTTTAAAATCTCCGGAATGTCTGTTCGATCGGTGTATCCCGATAGACCGAGTTTTACGACGACACCCGCAACAACTTTCCCTGGAAAACCGCGTTGCCGTGCGATGGCCGCAAATACCGGATCGCCAATTCCCAAGTCGGCATCGCCGCTCATGACTGACGCAAAGACTTGATCGTCGTTACCGGAATACTTCAGGTGAACGTCGAGGCCACGTTTGGCAAATAAGCCTTCCTCCATCGCCACGTAGAGCGGCAAGTAGAGGAGAATTCTCTCCTTGCCCCAGTGCGCAATAACAAGCCGCTCCTTCACCGAGTCATTTTCAGCGGCACCTGCGGAAGAAATGCAGCAGAGAAGGGAGTAGAGCACGGCAGCAAGGGCATGGCATCTCATGATCAATCTCCTGATGGTCTCGGCCCCGTGGCCCGATTCAAGCATTATTTGCGGGCTTAACTACGCTATTATTAGATTTTTAATCAAATTTTCACTGTTTTCCATCTTTTCTGCTAAAATACTTGAAAATGAGCAGCGAAATTGAAAAACTCGACCGTCTCGATCTCCGCCTGCTGCGAGAGCTGGATTTCGATTCACGACAGAGCCACGCCGCCCTCAGCCGCAAGCTCGAGGTCCCGCAGGAGACCGTTCGCTATCGTCTCAACAGTCTCGTTGAACGAAAGGTGATCGATAGATTCATCACGCTCATCGACGCTGGGAGACTGGGCGACACCTATTACAAAATCCTTCTGAAACTGTACAACGTGAACGAAGTACAAGTGCTCACTATCATCCGTCAGCTTGCCGGTTTTGAAGCCGTAAACTGGATTGCCAGAACGGATGGGATTTTCGACATCGCCTTTACGATTCGGGTCCGGAAGCTTCTTGAACTCAGCGAGTTCGTCGACCGATTGAAGCTTGAGTATC
Organism: uncultured Bdellovibrionales bacterium; assembly: GCA_964509425.1. Classification (GTDB taxonomy): domain Bacteria; phylum Bdellovibrionota_C; class UBA2361; order SZUA-149; family CAZDWZ01; genus CAZDWZ01. The sequence goes on from CAZDWZ010000001.1 coordinate 407,192, forward strand.
GGCAGTTTATTCATCGCATCACATTCGCCGTGAATATCAGGGCTGAATTTGCCGTGCGGGACTATTTCGTTTCGAAAAAGAGGTTGGCGACCGGCGTTGGCTATACAACTCCGGAACGGAACCACGAGCCTGATGAACTAGACATTCGCATTCTCCGACTCCTCGGAAACGATACTCGCATTTCAGCCTCGAGTATCGGAGAAAGAGTCGGCCTCTCGTCCGAAGCTGCATCACAGCGCATTCGCAAGCTCGAACGAAATCAGATCATCACTCGATATACTCTTCTCCCAGCACTCGCCCGTCTTGGAATTGAGAACTACTATGTCCTGCTCTACTTCAGCGCAGCGTCTCAACAACGAATCGACGCCTTTACGGCATACTGTCGCCAGGAAATCCGCATCGTGTACTTTATCAAGGCGCTTGGCGAATGGGACTACGAGCTTAACCTTGAGGTGCATAGTCCCGGCGAATATCGAGAGATCATGATGAGCCTAACCAAAGATTTCTCGGACATTATTCGGGATTATGTGAGCCTGCCGGTCACGGGACTCTTCAAGTTCACCATCGTTCCTTAGAGCGCGCAACGCACTCTTCCTGTCTAGCGGGCTGCGATAACACCCGATCTGCAAGAGACTGTCCTTGGTTTTGCCGAATGGTTCGCCTAAGAACTCGACTTGCTCATTTCCGTCAATTTTCGTATCGGAATGGGGGCAATTTTATGGTATTCAGCTCCCTTATTTTTATTTTCGGATTTTTGCCGCTGGTACTGCTCGGATACTACCTATCCCCGCAGCGATACCGGAATGGTTACCTATTGGCGGCAAGCTGTCTCTTTTATCTTTGGGGCGCACCCAGGTTCTTCCCGATCCTACTCGGAGCGGCCGTGGTCGACTACTGGATCAGCCGGGCGATTCACGGGAGCGAGAACGAATCCAGGCGAAAGCGTCTGCTGATTCTCGGCCTCACGTTTAATCTCTCGCTGCTCGCCTACTTCAAATATTCGAACTTCTTCGTTGAGGAGCTCAATCATCTCTTCGTCGCCTGGGGTTTGTCCGCAATGCCGTGGACGACGGTCATTCTCCCCATCGGAATCTCATTCATCACATTCGAAGAAATCAGTTATCTGGTGGACATCTATCGCCGTGTCACTCCGCCGGCTCCAAACTTTCCGACGTATGCCCTCTTTCTTTGTCTGTTTCCTCACCTGATTGCCGGACCCATCTTTCGGTATCATGACGTCTCGGAGCAGCTCGTCAACCGAGAACATTCTACGAAGCTATTCTACGAGGGTCTCATTCGATTCTGTAATGGCCTCGGGAAAAAAGTGCTGATTGCCGATCCCGTAGCGCGCGTCGCGGATACTCTTTTCGCGGTCCAGACCGTCAATCTGAGTCCGGGGCTCGCGTGGCTCGCGGTCCTTGCGTACAGCATACAGATATACTTCGACTTCTCGGGCTACTCCGACATGGCGATTGGACTCGGAAAGATGTTCGGCTTCAGATTTGTAGAAAATTTCGATCGTCCGTATTCCGCGACCAGCATCACGGATTTTTGGCGCCGCTGGCATATATCGTTGTCGAACTGGATGCGGGAGTACCTCTACATTCCGCTCGGCGGGAACCGGTTCGGCCCGGTCAGGACGTACATCAATCTGTGGGTGGTGTTCCTCCTCTCCGGATTCTGGCACGGAGCCAATTGGACGTTCCTCTTTTGGGGTTTCTATCACGGCCTTTTCCTCGTTCTCGATCGCCTCTTCCTCCTCCGACTTTTAGAACCGGTTCCGGCTTTTTTCCGCCGGCTTCTCACGTTCTTGATTGTCATCTTGGGTTGGGTTCCCTTCCGCACGGAATCGCTCGGACATGCTCTTGAGATCTGGAAGGTGATGTTCGGTCTGACAGGCTCCAAATCGGATCTGTTGCTCGTCGAAGTTGCAAGTGGCCGAGCACTCTGTGCGCTCGCGGTCGGACTCGTTCTCGGGCTCCTCCCGTTTACCGTCAGATTTACGCGCGAGTCGTTCAACCGGCCGCTTCCGGTATTTGCCGCCGGGTCCTGCGCAGTCGCCGTGTTATTTTTCTCAACCCTGTCGCTCGTAAACTCAGACTTTCACCCCTTTATTTATTTCCGGTTCTAGGCTCCAGTGGCGGATAAGATGCACAAGGTTTTCATCGTTATTTTTCTCGTCCTTCTCGCGCTCCCCGCACTGCAAATGGTCCATCCATTGGTAAAGGAGCAGACGCTCCACGGAATCGAAGTAAAGGAAAGTGAAGGTTTCCCGGAATTTTCGTTGAAAGCATTCATCGGAGAGGACTTCCAAAAGAAGACGCATTCCTGGCTGAGCCAGCGATTCGGATTTCGCGGTCACCTGGTTCGAACCGATAATCAAATCAACTATTCGTTGTTCAAGGAGATTTCATCGAACTCTGGAACAACCGTAATCGTCGGGAAGGACGACGTCCTTTTTGAGAAGCTCTACATCGACTCCGCAAACGGCCGATTTCATATCCCAGTAAACCGGCTCGGATTCGTCGCCCGCCAGATTCTCAGGCTTCAGCGCCTTTTAGAGGCGCGGGGAAAAACTTTCTTGGTGATGATCAGTCCGAGCAAAGCCTCCGTTTATCAGGAATACATTCCGGATAATTTTCTCCGCGATCGTTCTCGCTCGGTCTCAAGAGAAAGCACCGATGAGTTCGTCCGCCTGCTCGCGGAGAACGGCGTGAAACATCTTGATACGAGGGCGTTGATCCACGAATGGAAGAAGGACAGCGAATATCCGGTTTTCCCGAAGGGAGGCGTCCACTGGACCGAGTTTTCAGCATGCCGCGCCGGCGTCGCGCTCTACACGCGGCTCAAAGAAATATCGGGAAAGGATATTCGCGTGATGCGATGCAATCCGACTTTCGTCACAGATATTCTAAGCCCGTTTGATCGAGATCTCGCGGATCTGACGAACGTCTGGAATCCGAAGGTGTTCTACTCTCCCCTGCCCTACGTCGATACAAAAGAGTTCGTCCCGGACGAAGGTATTCAACCGCGAATGTTATTTGTCGGCGGGAGTTTTTTGTGGGCGATACTCGAGCAAAGCGAACGACAGAAGATATACCAAAGCCGGGACTTCTTTTATTACTACCAGCGTCGATTTCGATATCCCGAGGGCAAGGAGACGAAAGTAAAAGATGAAGTGCTCGAATGGAAAGACGACATTCTGAAAAATGATTTCTTTGTCCTTGAGGTCAACGAGGCCTACCTTCATCACGTCGGCATGGGCTTCGTCCGTGACGCAATTAAGCGAATCACGGCGCTCGATCCTCCTGCCTGATTATTTTCTGCTCATTCGCAGATAGGCGATCGGAAGTTTCTGACGTATAAATAATCTCTCAAATTCGGTAAGGATGTTGTCTGCGTCGAGGCCGCTTTTATGGAAATCAACGGACGATTCCTCCAGCGTAAACTGCGAATGAGCCGTTGCATCTCGATAAAAATCTTGAAAGTAGTCTTGGTGATCGGTCTTCACTGAAACGAAACCTCCCGGACGAATAATTTTCGCAGCGGAATCAAGCGTCTCGGTGCTCAGCATTCGATGTTTTCGCCATCCGGATTTCGTCCAAGGATCGGGGAAATTGATATAGAGTCCGGAGACACTTTTCTCTGGGAAGAAGTTCTCGAGCTTCCGTCCATCCGTCCGAATGACAAAGACATTTTCAATGCCGCCGACTCCAGCTTTCTCGAGAGTGCGGAATGCTCGTTTAAACCGCAGCTCGAATCCGACCCAGGCCGCCTGCGGAGTTTTTGCGGCCCGCGTCAAGATATGTCCACCAGAACCTGAGCCGAGCTCCGCAAAGACCTCGGAGGCTTGAGTCAGGCGATTCTGGAGCTGCCGGAGCTCCTCCTCTGGCGCACTCCAGGGGAATAGCCGCCCCGGAAAGTCTTCCATTTTCTCTCTGTATGGATTTCCCAAAACTCTCTGCTCACCTGTAATCAATTCCCGGTAGTGGTGTATCACAAATGAGAATTTGATATAGAGCCGGACATGCCAACACACGCGCTTCCCGAAACACTCGACAAAATCTTCTTGGACACCACGCTTTCGTGGGGCAACAAACATCCACGAGACACTCTGCTCCGTGATTTGTGGGAGAACGACCGAGATTATTTACTCTGGGCTGCAAATCTAAAAACCGATAAGCCGAACAAATACTCTCTCCCTCGTTATCAAAGTTCACTTGTTGCACTTGCACTGGAAATTTCTGGACTTTCTGCAGAAGAGTCCGAAGCGAAGTTAAACGAGCTTCAACGATGGAGAATACTTTCACGCGAAGGAACCGGACTCTCGTCGCTGAGTCGGCCGACCCGCGATGACTGCCGGAACATAATCGCCCGATGTAACTTGCTTGGCGTCCATGGCGATCTGGACGGCATCTTCAGTGGAGCAAGCGCCATCTGCTACGGAGGAGCTCTCGAAGGAGGTAAGCTCCCCGGCGGATTTCATCGAGTGAGATTGTTTCGATACGGATTCCGCAGCTTGGCAGACTACTCGGACGCTTTTTTCACCGGCAAGTCGGCATCCGGGAGGACTTCAAACGAAAACGAAACGTGTTCGGTCGTGATCGACTTCGCGGCACATCCCCATGCCTCCCTGAACCTTGATCACCACACCACGGCGCTCTCATTTTGGGAGTTTGGGACGGATATCCCGGTTGGGATCTTTGATCCGAAATTCCCCTCTTGTCCAAGACTGCTCGCCGACTGCTGCGGGCTGCCGATTCCAGAGCCCGTTTTGGCAGGATGCGACATGGTCGACGGAGCACGTTACGCGTCCATCGGTGAAACTTCCACTTTGGACAACCCGTTCGTCGCTCTCGAGTATGCTCTCGGAGTTGAAGTTTCAGATATCGTGGCAACAAAAGCGCTTTTTACGCTGGCTGAGGCGAAACTCGATCCGTATTCACTCCTCGAACAGCCTGTGTGGAAGGCTCGAGTAGAGCTTGTCCGATTAGAATTCGATGAACAACGAAGCTACTGGTCTAAGTCCTCGCGCTTTCAGTTTTTTGAGGACCTCCTCGCAGTCTCAGACGCACGGCTTGCCCCTTACTCGTCGTCTCGCTTCCGGTATATTCCGTTCGAGAACGAAACCGTAGTCAAATATCCATATCTCGTTACAATTCGTCCCAAATCGCAGACATCAGTGAACCTCGGAATCTCCCGAAACCCTTTTTATCGAGAGAAGGAATTTTTCGACCGAAATCCCAAGAACCTCGGCGCGATCGCAAAGGCTCTCGGCGAAGGCGGCGGCAGACTGGAGGCTTCGGCGGTGACTATCGAAGTGTCCCAGTTAAGCGATACCATCCGTCGGATCCTCGCTCTGCTTCAGGAGGAATCCTTGTCTTGAAGCTTCGAATCGCTCATAGCCCGGATGCCGACGACTACTTTTTGTTCTGGGCGCTTCGCACAAACATCCTCCGCTCAGACTCTTTCGAGTTTGAATTCTCAGCATTCGATACCGAGGAGTTGAACGAGGCTGCACGAACAGGAGCATTCGACGTTATCGCCATCTCAAGCGCGACACTTCCGTCGGTGCTCGATCAGTATTTCGTGCTCGCATCGGGGGCCAGTGTGGGACGAAACTACGGACCAAAGCTGATTACCTCGGCGAAGACTGAATCGCCCTCTGCGAGGCGCCGGCGACTACAGGAGGGAACGATCGGCGTACCCGGGAACGGCACGACAGCTGCGCTTCTGCTCAAACGATATTTACCGGGAGCAAAAACGAAGTTCATTCCACTCACGCCATTTCGTGGAGTTTTCGACCGGATTCGTTCCGGCGATGTGGAAGCTGCCGTCGTGATTCATGAGGGTCAGCTCACCTACTCCGAGTTCGGGTGCGAGCTCGTGGAGGATCTGGGATCATGGTGGTGCCACTCAAGTGGGTGTCCCCTCCCTGTTGGAATCAATGTCGTCCACCGCCGGCTTGGGCCGGCAATTTCTGAACTTTCGTCGCTGCTCCAAGAATCGGTCAAAATCGCTCTCGAGCGAAAATCTGAAATTCTCCCTTTTCTCGTCGAAATGGATCGGAACCAAGGCGGCAAACTCCGTGCCGAAACCGAGATCGAGCACTATCTCTCCTTGTACGCGAATGAAGATTCATACTCGTTGCCCGCAGAAGCGATACGTGGTCTCGAAGATTTTCTGGGTCTCTCTCTCGAAGGCTGCGTTAAGTGAGGACGCGAAGATGGATTTCAACAGATATTTCACCAACACAGAACTGAGCGAACAACTCTCCCAGTGGTCAAAAGAGCTTCCTGAGCTCATCGTTGTCACCCCTTTTGGCCAAAGCCGGGAATTACGTCCTATCTGGTTGGCGACTGTCACCGACACGAACTTCGGCGAGGCAGATTCGAAGCCGGCGATATGGATTGACGCAAATCTTCATGCTACGGAATTAGCGGGCACCTCTGCGGCGCTCTGTCTCATTTTCCGGCTGCTCGACGGTCACCGTAAGGGCGACCAGCGGATTATTCACATACTTCAGAATTTTACGTTTTACATCGCACCTCGGCTATGTCCCGACGGCGCGGAGCGCGCTCTTGCGCCGATTCCGAATTTCGTCCGCTCCGGCGTGGTGCCATATCCTTATCCCGACACCGAGGAAGGCATGCACGTCGAGGATATCGACGGTGACGGGCGAATTCTTCAAATTCGGATGCGAGATCCGAATGGAGACTGGAAACAGAGCGCGCTGGATCCCCAACTCCTCGAGAAGCGGGGGCCAAGCGAACACGGAGGCGAATACTATCGCCTCTTTCCAGAGGGGAATCTCGTTGATTTCGATGGCACCATGATTCGCGTGGCGAAGGAAAAATCGTATCTCGATTTTAACCGCAACTTCCCGAGCCGTTGGCGAAGCGAGGGGCAACAAGTCGGAGCAGGACCGTACCCCGCCTCCGAACCGGAAGTTCGCGCTGTGGTCGATTTTATCTCCGCAAGGCGGAACATTAACATTGCCCTCTGCTTCCACACCTACGGCGGCCTTTTGCTTAGGCCGTATGACGATCGCCAAGATGATTATTTTGAAACGAGAGACCTTTGGGTCTACGATCTCCTCGGCCGGATGGGAACGGAAGTAACCGGATACGCCGCCGGCTCTACCGGAAAATTGCTTCGCTACGATCCCAAAGAACACATCACCGGAACCGAGGACAGTTGGTTATTCGACGACTTTGGGATCTTTGCTTGGACTGTCGAGATTTGGAATATTGCGACTCGTGCCGGTATCGATCAGAAACTTATGATCGACTGGTTTCGCGACCATCCGCATGAACAAGATAAGATCCTGCTCGATTGGTATCGTTTAAATGTCCCGGGTGGTAACGGCTATGTTGACTGGTATCCATTCCAACATCCGCAGCTCGGAGCCGTTGAGCTCGGCGGTTGGAACAAGCTTTATGTTTGGCGAAACCCTCCGCACACTTTCATGGGCGAAGAAGCAGAACGCGTTTCTTCCTTTGCCTTGCTCCTCGCCGAAGTTCTCCCCAAAATCACAGCAAAAAAATTGAACGTCACTTCACTGGGAAGCGATCTGTATCGCCTTGAGCTCTTCGTGGAGAACTCCGGTTTTCTGCCGACTTTTACGAGTGAGCAAGCGAAAAAGCGCGGAGCGCTACGAGGCGTGCGAGTGGAGCTTGAGGGGAATTCGAGTCTTCAGGTCATCTCCGGAAAACTCAAACAAGAGATCGGACACCTCGAAGGTCGTTCAAATAAACTTTCGGTTTCCTCGTTCGGGTACAGCGCTTCAAACACCGACAATATCGGAAAAGCTGAGTGGACGGTGAAAGGGCCAGCAAGGTCAGAGGTATCAATAAACATATCGGGAGAACGAGGCGGATCTTTCCGTGTCACCTGCAGATTGGAGTAGCCGAAAGGCGGATCATCTGACAACCGAAGCCGCAGCCGGAATCTTCGTCAAGAACCACCACGGAGAGTGAAGTGGCGCGGTTTCGTCGCCGGGGAACTCCGCGTACATCTTCCAAAAAAGCGCGATACTTTTGACACCTTCCGCGACCGGCACATGGAGTGCGAACGGTTCAATAACGTAATAATTCTCCGGCCATTCACTCGGATCATCCCAATTCGCCAACGGCCGCGACCGCCAGCCAATCGGCTCTGTCGTAGAGTCGATGTGGACATCAGGCGCGAATCGCTTGATCTTCCCGCTGATTTTGAAATGCAAATTCAGATTCAGCAGATCCATCGGCTCTAGTTCGCTCTTGTTCAACGAATATCCGATGAGCTCGATCTGCGGAGCAAGTCGGACGCTCATAGGAAACTGCGGGAGGAGCTCCGTCTCGGATCGATACGGCCTGAGGTTTCTCGCTATTCCGGCATTTCTCTCGCGCAGCGGCCGGGAATGAAAGCGGTGATGACGGGCGATGATTTCACTTTTCGTCTCAAAGAATCGCTTGCGTCGAATCTCCGTCTCAATCGAGCGAAAGGGAACGAGGTCACGCGTCTCGCCCGGATCGCTCTTCAAATTGAAGAGCCCTTCCGGGTAACGATTGTAACCCTGAACATATTTAGAGAACCCCTGAATCGTTGAGCCGCAGTGCTCAGGATCCAAACAGTGCATAAAGATCTCGCGCGAGATTGATGGACGGAGAAGCGAGATCCCTGCGTAACCATCTCCGGAAACCGAGTGTCCGACCAGCTCAGCGACAGTGGGGAGGATATCAAGAATGCTGACCAATTCAGGCACGGTTTTAGGCTTGCTCACCGCCTTCGGATCGTGAACGAGCATCGGCACTTTAACGCCTTCGTCATAAATTAAGTATCCATGCCCCCAAATTCCGTGTTCCCTCATGCCCTCGCCGTGATCCCCGGAAATGATGAATACCGTGTTCTCGTAGAGCCCTAAGCGCTTGTACTGCATGAAAAGTTCACGCAGAAACAAATCAAGTGCATGGATGCTGTTCAGATATTGGTTGTGCTGTTCGTCCTCGACGAAATGAATTTGGGCAAAACGACGGAGCGGAGCGTACTCACTATGCGGACCGTTCGTCATGTAGGAGACAAAGAAAGGTTGCCCTGAATTTGCCCGCAACCATTTTTCGCTGGGTCCGAGGAGAGCATAATCTTCGAAACCAAAGTAATTTGCATATTGCATTCCTTGGCTCGGCAACGCCTCCCCCGGATAGAATTCGTCGAACCCGAAATTCGAAACCAGAGTTCTTCGATTCTCGAAAATTTCGGTTGCGCTCTGAAAATACGCCGAACGATATCCAAGTGGCCGAAGGAGATCCGGAAGACACCTTACGGGTATCCTCCCGGGCTGAGCTTCTTTGATCTTGATATCAAGTGACGGAACTATTCCGCAAACTGCCGATACCAGTGCCTTCGAAGTGTGTGGAACCACCGAATAGGCGCGCTCGAACACACGACTCTGCTTCGCCAATTCATCAAAAAATGGAGTCGTAGGATGCTTCGGATTGTAATGCGACACCGAAATCGATCGAACTGACTCCAACAGAATAAGAACGATATTTCGTTTTGGAAGCTTTGAAACCGGCTTGAATTCGCCGGTCACCTCGGCGAATTCTAAACTCTCCGCGGGTTGCACGGCAGCGTCTGGAAGCGGCTTCGACCTCTCCTCAACCGCCGTTTGCAAAAAAAGCAAAGATGCGTTTCGGAGGGGAGTTCGAGAAAGATATCCTTCTCGCTCCTGAAATATCCAAGAAAACGCAAGCAGGAGAGCCACGGCGAAAAACGGCGCTTTCTCCGCTCGTGAGAGACGTTTGTTCAGAGATTCCTTCGCCGCATTACCGTGCGGCAAGCCGCGCCGGAGAAAGAACATAATCGTATAGATTTGTGGAATGAGAAGGTAATATCCTATTCCCGCAAGGAGTCCGAAGAGATAGCCCCCTCGCATCTCCCGAAGAACATACGGAAACAAGTTTGTGCTCCGTGGCAGACCCTGAGCAAAAAACGTGTAATCGAAAGTCGCGCCCGTCCGGCTGAAGAAAAGCTGCGCCATCACCTCGAATGCGAACAGCGGGGCAAACAAAAGAGAAAGCAGCGAGGTTGTGATGAGCGTCGTTCCAAGAGATCTTGATGGAAGCACTCTTGCCGCTTTGCCGCCGGCAATCAGAAGAAGGAGGAATGCGAGCAAAAAGGCATCTTCGTTTGTGCTTCGAAAGACTTTCTCAACGGTGAGGACCTGACTATAGCCGGAGAGTCTGACGAGCTTGAAAAGGAGAATAAGCCCGGCAAACGGCAAAATGTAGATTGAGGCAAAACGTGGACTTTCCACCGGAGGATTCTCCTATTCACGCCGGCACACCCGGCGTGAAGGAGAATAGGATGCCTATGAACTCCATTCATAGGCAAGGAAAAGACGGGTTGGGAAACGAGCCGCTTATTGAAGCGGTGTCTTATCTCCAGGAAGCCCGAACTGAATCGCATGTCCCGCCCCGGTATCGGGATCGAACACAAACCAGAACCCGTTTCGGAAGACCGTCGGCATGGCTTTACCGGTCCAAGAGTACCGTTTAATCGGAACGTCCCCAGGGAGTCCCCATCGGTAGACCCTGACCTCGTTATTGTGGCTGTAGAGAATGTACCAAGTTCCTTCGCTTGGACGGAACACCGCATAGTCGGTCTTACCGTCGCCGCTAAAATCTCCGGGCACGGGAATGTCACCGTTTAAGCCCCATTGTTGAACCAGCACACCGCCACCCGATCGAAGCACAAACCATTCTCCGGTGCTCGGTCGCCAGATCGCATAGTCATCGATATCATCACCGTCCCAGTCACCGACGGCCGGAATATCTCCGGCAACACCCCAGAGGCCGGTCTTCACTGATCCCCGACCGGGATTGCTGCCGTTCAAAGTATACCACTCACCATTTCTGAAGACCGTGAGTCCTTGTCCTTCTTGCTCAAGGAACTTCCCGACTACCGGGATGTCGTTCGCATAACCCCAATAGAATTGCGAGAGTTGCTGATTGTTTGACTCAGCGACGTACCACTGAAGTGCATTGCCCACGACGTAGAGGATTCCTTTGTCGGCTCTCAAATCTCCATCGAAATCGAATGCGAGAGGACGCGCTGTCGGGTTTCCAAAACCGATCGCTGAGAACGCACCTCCATAAATTTGAGAGTAATACACGCCCTGCGTGAGAACGGGAGTATATCGCGTCGAAAAGCGAGAACATCGTCTCCTGCTACCGCTTCCCGTGTAACGCACGCACGTTTGAACTGCGCGCACTTCGTTAATCCCCTCTCGACGGACGCCAAAATCACTGAGTCCGTCTCCGTTGAAATCGAATGCGGGAGTCTGAGGGTCCGTGGACGCTACGAATTGCATAACCTTTACGACAACATCCGTGTATCCGTAGTTCTCGTTGCCGTAGGCATCCGTTACTTTCGCGTAAATGTAATAATTTCCGATCGGAACTCCGGTCGTGTTCCAATTGTAGATTCGCTCGACACCAGAAGGAACGTTTGCGATGTCTGCAAACTTTACCCCATTCCGACCCGAATTATCCGCGTCGTAGAAGAGTTCAACGCGGCTATTTTGCCCTTCATAATCGTTAACGGTAAATCGAATCTGAAAGTTATTATTGGCGTCGATGTAGTTTTCGCGAAAAATTCCCGCCCAATCGAGAATATACGGCGTCTCGGGAGTGGCTTCGATCGCATCGAAGGCAAATTGATTGATTCTTCCGACGGTTCTCCAGTTCACACCGGTTTCAACGTTCCCGGCGAAGAGGTCGAAGCAGTAGGTCGTAAATCCCTTGGCGAAATCCGGGAACGCCCCGTTGGGTGAACGCTCCACGAGCTCCGTTGCCGCCGTCGAGCCGAACGTCGCGGATTGAGATCGATCGTCAAACCAGCGCAGCCGAGCTACCCATCCTGCACGATTGAGGTTTGTGACATTACCGTCTCTCGGAAGATGCTCAGGACTAACTTGCATCCGGATGCAGAAGTACCGCCAGTCGTTCGTATAGAGGCGAGACATGTTGAAGTGCGTGTGGGTATCAACCGGGCCGGTCGACGTCGTTTGCGCGAGCGATTTGAGATGAGCGTAGCCCGGGAAATCCGAATAGGAGACGTAGGAGTGTCCGTGATAAATATGCGGGGTGGTCGGCACGCCTTGAACCGGTAGGTTTGCAATGTCCGGCACCGGATTTTGCGCGGTCGGCGCGTTGAAATCCCAAGCGTTTCCGAGCTCGGACGCCGAGAACTCGAGGCCGCTCGTTCTCGAAGGCGAGCCAAAGGAAATTGTCGCAGCGCCATCGACACGAACTGGACCAATCGTATTACTCGTCGCAAACAGTTGTGAAGTGAAATTATTATGGCCTCGGCCTTCGGCGAAGAAGTACCAACGCCCTGCCGGCAGCGCGCCTGTGTGGAAGGTAATCTGGCCGCTCGTGCTGTAAGTCTGGCCGAGCCGAATCGGAGAGCCCGAAGTTCCCTCCCGCACATAGAAGATCACGAGCGGCGAACCAGAGATTCCTGAAGTATTGAAATTATAATTGAAGGGAATGACCGGCGAATCGGATTCTCTCCAAAAACGAACCGACCTCGTTTGGACGTAGGTCGCAGTGTTCGGCTCGACAAGACTTGGCCACCAAGTAAACCCAAGAACATCACCGCTCCAACTCTCTGCAGCCGACGCCATGAAGCTCGGGAGATCGACGTTCAAGAGCTGCCACGATCCACTCGGATTGGGGACACCCGCCTGAGGCAAGTAGTATCCCGAATACACGGAATTTCCTGCAGTCGCGTAGTTGTTCGGGATCTTCGTAAACATCAAAGATTGAGAGGAGTTGTTTGACGCCGCATGCAGCACGGAAAAGCGGTTGAAGGTTCCTGCATTCAGCGGCTTCCCCGTCAAGGATTCGAAACTCGCGCTGTCTCGCCAAACTTGAGTGATATTCGATCCGAGAGTCGGCACCGGAAGAAGACCAATCTGCGGGGCGCTCGTTCCAATGGAGTTGACTCCAGTAAAAACTTGATTCGTGACGCTCGTCGGCCCAAAGCGAAATCCATAAACGCCCATGGTATCTAAGTCACCGCGGCGGTTGTCTTTCGGATTGTTTTGAACCGACGTGAAATACTCCTCAGTGTCTGGGACATCATCAGGGGCTCCGCCAGTCAACGGCACCGAAAGTGTGATGCTTTGTGCGAACGAAATTGCGGGCACCCCGAAGAGAACCAACAGTTGAAAAAATACTGCTAAAACCGAAGATTGATACGTCCGCATTCTCGCCTCGCGAGTGAAAAAAACCATTACCAATCCATCGGCGAATTTGGCGGAAAACTTGAATTCTCGTAGGAGTTTCTCGTACTTGCCAAGCGAGCGTTCGGTGCAGATCATGCAATTGCCGAATCAGCTCGCAGATGTCGTAATGAGTAAGCTCCAGAACAGCCGGAGCTTTTGATGTGCGCCGCGACAAGGGAATTCAGAAAGATTCCCGACTTCGAATTAAATCTAAAGGCGAATCGTGTTTTTAGTCACAAGCGTCGTCATTCAGCTTGGATCTTCCTCACCCACGCCTCCGGAGGCAGACCGCCTTCCAGTTGATGGGCATAACCGGCAAAAGCCTGAACACCGTTGGGCAAAAGTTTCTCTCCGGCCTCAGTAAACTGTGAACTCCTGATCACCCAACGATGAATACCCGAATCGAAGTAAAGAGCTTTATCCGCCTTCCCATCGCCGTCGAAATCATGTGCGACCGGTTCACCGGGCTTCCCAAAGTCGGCAAACTTCGTTTCATAGACGCGGTCCTGAGCAACTCGCACGAACCATTTCCGCGTCGGCTTTTGATAGACGGCGAGCTGCGCCGAGCCGAGCCCGGCATAATCCGCAGGAACGGGGACGCTATCCGGAGGACCAAACTCGATTAACTTTTCCTTTTCTCTCGTCGAGCCGTCGGCCAAAAGTGGACAAAGAATCCAGCTGGCTTTCCCTCCAGGCTCCTTCGGCTGGAGAAACACCGCCGGGTCGGCTCGACCGTCGCCGGTATAATCCGCAGGCACCGGAATTCCTCCCGGAAGGCCACAACTGAATGTCGCTCCGAAACCGGCTATCGACATTGCGGCTTTCGCCTGATGATATCCGTATCGTGAATAGGAAATCGCCCATGTGCTCTGGTCCGGCAAGTACACCGCAAAATCCGTCTTTCCGTCACCGTCATAATCAGCTTGCGCAGGCACCATTTTCCCGATGCCCCAAAAATAAGACAGCGAAAGGTCGGGACTCGTCGGCACCTGGTCGAGCGGTCTCCCGCGAGAGAATGAAACCTGCCAATTGATTCGGAAACGCTGTTCCGCCTCAGGGAAGCCATAGGTGAATGTGGCGAGATCAACACGGCCGTCTCCGTCATAATCACCCGGAACCGGAATGCCCCGAGGGTCTCCAAATCTCCAGCTCAAAGTTTTCCCGTGCAAAGCTTTCGCGGATTTCGATTTTCCATCGAGGCCGGCGAGAGTATACGATCGCCACCGTGGTGCAGTTCCCCCCGGCGCGAATAAGAGAAGATCCTCGGCACGATCCCCATCGACATCCCAGAGAGGAAAGAGCTTCCTCCCACCTTCGGGCATCTGCACCGGCTCGATTTTTCCCTTTGAGGCATATCCGCTCTTTCCACCCTCTTGTTCGGGCGACGGCTCGACCAAACGAATAAGCGTGGCATTCCGCTTTTCAATTGCCGGAAACCGCAGTCCCAGAGGATCGACCTCGTCGTATGGGAGCTGTAACAATACCGGCTTTTGAATCGGAGCGGGGCTTTGCTCTCCCTTCACCGGTCCCTGAACACTCGACTGTCCCGAGTCGGGAACAAAGAGGAGCTGAGCACTGCCATCGTAGAACTTCATTTTCCAAGCTCCGGAAAATGTAAATTGATCGAGGGCCCGAAGCCCGCCGTCCTCTCGCCAAAAGTAGAGCTTCGATCGATCGGTCGAATAGGAGCGCGAGAGGATCGCGACATGCGTGCCGTCGTCACTCAGCGCTGCCGAAACGACTTTGCGTTTTTCGCCCGGGAGCAGCGTCACCCACCCCGCGCCGGGCGAATAATAGGCGACATTCTCTTCCGAGACCGCCGAGTCGACGACGAGTATCGCCGCTTCACTGTCGGGACTAACAATCGGGTCTCCCACAATCTTTCCGCCGGGAGGCACTGCTATCGACCACCGCTTGTAAACGAGCCCGGCGACGGGGTCCCCCGAGGACACCTGGTACGGTTCGAGCACGCGTTGCCAAAACGAGCTGAAGCCGTAACTTCCAAGGAGAGCCGCGAGAACGATTATGGTGAACGTGCGCATCATGACGCCTTCTCCCGAGAGAACAAAACCAACAATGAAATGACCATCATCCACATACACGTCACGAGCATCCGCGAAAGCTCCGGAGTGATATGCGCCACCGGCAGCAAGGGCGAATGAAAGCCGAGCCAGATGAGAGTACCAAGGAGATTCCATGCACACCCGAGCAGCACGGCTCCGGCCTCCCAGATGGTGCCCTTTGAAGCGGAAATCGCCGCTGCACCGAAGAGCACAGGCAGCAGAGGATACGCCCAAATATGATTCACGGCGTTGCTTTCACACCCCGAGATCGCGGCGATAAATAGTAATGCGCCCAGCGAGGACACACCGACAAGTAATAGTCCCGGCGCTCGAACGAAGCCCATGATGATCGGAGCCCAGAGGAGCGGCCCGACTGTCCACGGAAACTGAAAGAAAGTCTGAGTGCCGATATTATTCATCACCGCTGCCGGATCCCGCAGATTGAGAAAGATTTCCTTGGTCACCGGCCAGATACTGAAAGGATAAAAAAGATTCTGCAGTCTGACCCCGATAACTGAGAGCCAGCCGACTTCCCGGACGTATGCGACAAGAGTGCTCCAGACGGACACGTTGTTTGGAAGTTGAACGCCGCGAAAGCAGACCACGTGACTCAGAAAAATCCTTCCCGAAGGCTCGGCCACGGTCGACTTCGTAATCCACCAAGGGATCTGGACCGCAAAAAAAGCCACAAAGATTGGGAAGAGTCCAAAGAGCGCCGTTCGCCAAGTTCCCGACTCTCGAAAACGAAGCAGGAACAGAAAGCCAAAAAATGCGAGCGATGCAAACAGCAGCGAATCATGCGAGAGCACACCGAGCGCCAAAAAACCGCCGACCAACCAGCGAGGGAGCTTTGCTTCGAACGCCAAGACGGCAGACAAAAAGAAATACGCACCGAAAAACTTCGGCCAGGAAAACAGAAAATTCTGAATGCAATACCAATTCGAAAACACCAAAAACAGGAATAGAAATGCCGCGGGACCCCCCGCGAGCTTCCAGACGAAGATCATCGCGGGAATCAGCACAAAAAGATTCAAGCTGCAGAGAAGCGTCTGGTACACAAACGCATACTTCGGCTCCGGCTGCAGCCATGAGGAAGTATCTTCAAACCCAAGCAACGTAAAAACGAAGGCGGTCACGACGCCCGCGAGCGGACCACGGTCTCCTGCTTTCCAACCTGGCACGATATCTCCAGCAACCGAAGGCGAAATTCTCGAGGTGATGTACCGCGAAAAATTATAGGGGATGACGTTGTCGCTCGGGAGATTCAACACCCGCTGCGTAGATTCAATCGAGATTCTCCGGAAGTTTCCGTCCGGAAGACTCGAAAAGAGAGAGAGAATCGCCGTATAGGAAAAAATGAGAAATGCAAAGACGGCGATCTCTCTTCGGAGCAGAGTCCGATAGAGCCCGGATTTGATCCAGAATACCGCCGCAGTCGAAACGGCTCCCCAAAGACTGAGTCGACGCCACGGGTCGGCCAGTCCGATCAACACCTCGATGCCCAAGAGAACAGAGTAGATGAAGATCGAGACCCCGATCGCGACGGCTCCACGATAGGGATGACGAAGCTCGGGGAAAAAGCGAGCGAGGATACAGTCTCCGGCAGGGAAAAAGAGAAGGAAAAAAAAGCACTGGAGAGTAAACAGTAAGAGAATGTGCTCAACCAGACTCGCCATTGATTCCCGCTCTACGCTTCCCGCCCCGCCGCTTCGATTAACGCCCGTTGGACACGAGCTCAGAAACTCAAGGTATAGCAGAGTTCATCGCGTAAAGTGGATAGAGAAACTGAGAAGAATTTTCGTTTTGAAAGAATGTGATCGTGCGTCAGCTGAGCGTAGGGGGTGTCGGATTACAAACCCCGGCAAACTCGACTATCTCGTAGTTCCCGGACTCGGAATCCCATCGAAACTCTTTGGAGCCATTCATATGGCAAGCAGCCAATGAGTAATAGGTGGAGTTTACGACTATGGTCAGCGAGACGCCGGCACTCGACGAGAAACCTTCAAGCACGTCGCTGCAATCGTTCGGACCGCAGGACTGATAGGCGTTCGTCGCCTCGAAGTATGCCTCCTGGGCCGTGATCGCGTTTTTCAGATCGGCATTGGCTCGGGCGTTGAAAGCATCGGCTTTGTAGACGGCGAATATCGGTAGCGCCAAGGACGAGAGAATTGCAATGATTGCGGTAACGACCAACACCTCGACGAGCGTGAAGCCGCTCTCTTCAGTTACCGAACCGTCCATATCTCGCGCTGCCCCGAAATCCTCGATTTGCCCGTAAAGGAATGTAGCAAGAACCATTCCAGGGGATTGAGTCCAGCATAACTTGATGCGCTCGACCCTAGCGAAGACTCAAAATCGCCAGGAAATAAAAGATGCTGAGACTACCGTTTGCGACAAAAAACGCCTGATTGACACGCCTCAGATCATGAGGAGAAATAAGCAGATGCTGGCCCAAAAGCACCGCCCCGAACACTGCCATGGCGACCGAATATTGTCCGCCAAGCGACAAAAATTGTCCGACGGCAAAAAAACAGCACAAACCAAGGACATGGAACTGAGTAGAAAGCACCAAAGCTTGCTCTACCCCGACTGCCGCGGGAATCGAGAACAGGCCCTGCCTTCGATCGAATAATACATCCTGACACGAATACAGGATGTCGAATCCGGTCACCCAACACAGCACGCCGGCCATTAATACGAGGGGCGCCAACTCGACCTCGGGCCGGAGCACCCACCAGGCCCCCCCCGGAGCGAGAGCAAGGGCGAGACCCAAAACTAGATGAGAATAGGAGGTATACCGTTTGGCGTAGCTGTACCCGAGCAACACGGCCAAAACGAAGGGCGAAAGCACGAAACAGTGCTTGCCTAGGAGTAAGGCAGCAATGAGAAACAACGCGACCGAAAGAATCGTCAGAATCCGGCACGAATGAAGCGAGATCCGACCAGCGGGAATCTCCCGGTCGACGGTGCGGGGATTTCTTGAATCGATTTCCGCATCGATCAATCGGTTAAATGACATGGCCGCGGTTCTTGCACAGACAACCGCAAACACCACCAAGGCGATTCTTGCCGGCTCTCCGAAAGCGCCGAGGCTCGAAAAACTGTCTACGAGCTGCCCTTTCCGAAGCGCAAGAAAATAAGCACTCATGGCAAAGGGCAGCGCAAACACGCTGTGCGGAAGTGCGACCAGTCGTGAAAAATTTTTTAAAGACATTCGCTGAAAAAGACTCATCCGTCCCGGCTTCAGTCCACGGGATCAACCACGGAATCTCTGCCGCCTAAATCTCCGAGGCTGGCACAGTTTGAATTGAGATTTTCCTCCCTCCGCAGCGTGTTTGGCGTCCTCTGCGGTTGCAATTTCGAATGTTCCATCAATCGTAATGACAACCGCAGAGGACGCTGAAGACGCTGAGAGTCTCAAATGAGACACCACCGAATCTGTGCGACACTCGCCAAAGTACCCTTTTCATACTAGCATTCCCACGCCATTTTGAAAGTTAACGATGAAAGTAGTTAACGAGGTATTTTGACAGAGATCGAGGCGAAAAGGCGGCGGGGAACGGAGTTGACTCATGGTAAGGGCTTGTCCTGCCAAAGCTGAACGCGACGGCGGAAGAACTGCAGCCGCTCTTTCAACGAAGAGATTTGTCAAAAGACCCCGCTATCGAAGTATGGAGGAGCGATGAGAACTGAGTGGATTGCAAAGCGCAAAAGCGACCAGGCGCCGACGCAAATGCGTTATGCCAGAGAGGGAATCGTCACCGAGGAAATGCTCCACGTCGCGAAACGTGAATCGCTCGATCCGGAATTCATTCGTGCCGAAATCGCGAAGGGACGGATGATTATTCCTGCTAATATCAATCATCCCGAGCTTGAACCGATGGCTATCGGCATCGGTGCGAAGTGCAAAATCAACGCCAATATTGGTAACTCGCAGGTCTCGTCCGGGCTTGAAGAGGAACTAGACAAGCTCCGCGTTTCGGTGAAACACGGGGCCGATACCGTGATGGATCTTTCTACGGGAAAGAACATTCGAAATATTCGGGAAGCGATTCTCAGAGCGTCGCCGGTTCCGATTGGCACCGTGCCGATCTATGAGGCGATCGAGATGGTAAAGGATCCTCTCGATTTGAATGTGAAGGACATTCTCGACGTCATCGAGCGCCAGGCACAACAAGGCGTCGACTATATGACGCTTCACTGCGGCATTCTCCTTGAGCATCTCCCACTCATCGCGAATCGAGTGACGGGAATCGTGAGCCGTGGTGGGAGCTTGATCGCCCAATGGATGATGAAGCATCGCCGACAGAATCCGTTCTTCGAGTTTTACGACGATCTCCTTGAGATACTTCGCAAATACGACGTCTCAATATCACTCGGCGACAGTCTGCGGCCCGGATGCCTTGCCGATGCTTCGGATGCCGCGCAATTTGCGGAGCTGAAGGTGCTTGGCGATCTCACTCTTCGCGCGTGGGAGAAGGACGTCCAAGTAATGGTGGAGGGTCCGGGACATGTGCCCATGGATCAGATCCAGATGAACGTCGAGAAACAGATTGAAGTCTGTCACGGCGCTCCGTTCTACGTCCTCGGACCGCTCGTCATCGACATCGCGCCTGGCTACGACCATATTTCATCGGCAATCGGGGCGGCTTTGGCTGGTTGGCATGGAGCGGCTATGCTTTGTTACGTCACTCCGGCGGAGCACCTCTCTCTCCCGAATGCTGCGGATGTCCGAGACGGCATCATCGCCTACAAAATTGCGGCACACGCGGCGGATGTCGCACGCCATCGTCCCGGCGCCAGAGATCGCGATGATGCCTTGTCGAAGGCGAGATACGAGTTCGATTGGGAGCAGCAGTTTGCCTTGTCGCTCGATCCCGAGAAGGCGCGGGCGAAGCACGATGAGACCCTTCCGCACGATGTTTTCAAGACAGCTCACTTCTGCTCCATGTGCGGCCCGAAGTTTTGCTCGATGAGAATCAGTGAGGAAGTCAGGAATTGGGCTCGTGAGCAGAGCCATCCTGAAACTGCCGGCTTGGTGGCGGGAGTTTCCAGCACAGAATTGCCGGTTTTCAATCCTTAAACATCCACTTCTCGGGTGGGGGCAGATTTCTTCTCAAAAAAATCTGCCCCCTTTTCATTGCTACCCGAATCATAATCTCAACCAAAGCGTTGTGGGGTGTCGTAACTCGTTGTGAATGTTGCGTTTTCACAACGCTTAGGGTAGCTCGAACCGTTAGTCATCGAAGAAATTGATTTCTTCGGCGAAAAAGCTAACGCGTTTGAGCGAGGCTTTTATCGCTACCTCTTGTCACGTGGGCAGTATGACCGGGGGCTCTGGTGAACGGGACAGAACTCGATGCCGTAGTTTCGCATTCGTTGATTGGTCTCAATAAGTAGCCGGCGAATAAGACGACCGCGAGTGATTCTGTGAGAGAAGAAATTTCGTTTGGGAGGCCCCCGAGTATGCTTTCCGATAAGGATTGCCTGACCAAGGCTGACTTGGTTGATTCCATCTACGACAATATGCCGTTCGATAAGCATCAAGCTTCGCAGATTGTTGAAGACTGGATTGAGCTCATCAAGCTTGGACTTGAGCGCGATGAGAAAGTAATGATTTCCGGTTTTGGTGTGTTTGAAGTGAAAAGCAAACACGCTCGTCCCGGACGTAACCCGCAAACTGGCGACAAGATCACTCTTGGCGCCCGGAAAGTCGTGAAATTCAAGGCGAGCCAGCTGCTTCGCAAGACTTTGAACGACGCGATTGCCGCTGAAGAAAAGGCTGGCAAAAAAGAGGAGTGACATCCTCCCCCACTCTCTTTTACTTTGGCCGTGGGTCTTAAAGAGGTGGTGAAAGATTTTTGATTATGCCTAAACCAGCGGACGCGGTAAAAGCAGCTCCTTCGCAGCAGAAATCTGACGCGGTCACAGGCGAGGAGAGATCACCGCGTGAAAGAATTCTTCAAGCTTCCCTCGAGCTCTTCGTAGAGCAGGGTTACTTCAATACCAACGTTCCCGATATTAGCCGCCGCTCTCGATGCAGCGTCGGCTCCATCTATCATCATTTTCTAAACAAAGAAGAAATCGCCGCACAGATATTCCATGCGGGGATGAAAGATTTCCGGACGGCGCTGGCCAAGGCGATCGACCTTGAGAACAGCGTTCAGGAGAATGTATCCTCGATCGTCGTAGCCTTTCTCAGCTTCGCCGAAGCTCACCACCTTTTGGCGCGCTACCTCTGGCTCGCGCGACACAGTGAATTTCTCAATCACCAAGTCAAAAACCCCACCATGGTCGGTTTCGACGAGCTCGGACGAAGAGTGACGCAATTGCTGCGACGGGCCGAACGCGAAGGCAGCATTCCGAAGTTGCAGGCGGAGGTCATCTGGACGATTCTTTTCGGGCTCCCCGTCAGCTACATGAGAGATTGGCTGGACGGATATACGAGAATTCCACCTTCTGAAGTCGCACTGACGATCGCTCAAGCGTGCTGGGCCGCAATGTGCGGCGTTCGCCCGTCCGCCTAAATCGCCACGACAAATGATTTAATGTTGAGAAACCGCTTCTAAAGGGAAGCGGCATTGAGGCCGTTCGCGCGGAGCGGGACGCCGTCCTGGTCTGCGTTTTTCTGATGCCGAATAATCCTCTCAAGCGCTTCGCACGCCAGCAGCGCACAACGCGACCGCGCCGGGAGTCGGCGAATGCCTGATAGAGCAGAGAGATTACCGATTCGCGACATCTCCTCCTCCGTAATTCCTTTCTGGACCATTTCACGAAAGATACGGCAAAGTTCCTCCGCTTCTTCGACTGAGAGATCTTGAACTTCTCTCATGAAAAGGCTGGCGGAAGCCTGACTGATGAGACAGCCATGACCTTCACAGCGAACATCCTGGACTCTATCGTTGTCAATTTTCGCCCACACATCGAGGGCATCGCCACAGAGCGGATTATGCATGCGGACGTTGACCGCACCCGCGACGCCGGAGAGCGAGCCACGAAACTCTGAGTCACGTGCCGCCTGTAAGATGATGTCTTGATACAGTTCATCCAGCATGGATGCGTCCTCGTTTTAGGCCGGTTGAGCACTCAACCGGCTAAGCAACTCGATCAGCTACACAATCCCGCCAGCGATCACCAGCTGGTAATCCAGCCAGGAACACTGCTTATCCAGCCAGCAACACTGGTAGTCCAGCCGGGAACACTGGTAATCCAGCCGGGAACACTGGTAACCCAGCCGAGAACACCGTCCGGTAGACGATTTGAACAGGCTATAAGTTCAACTGAGCAATTGAACCGCGGATACTGTCCGTGGCTGCGGGATGTCGCGCAATCTCACCAAGAACGGCGGCTTGCACTCCGTTCGGGGTAACCCCCTCGGAGAATGCATCAACCATACACTCGAGATCATTTGAATTGAGCCCGTCGCGCAGCCGAACCACCGCTCCACCGGTCATGAGCTTCTGCCTGAAGAGCTTCTTCAGAGGAGAAATCTCAGTCTCCGGACCTACCAGAATTCGGTGAATCATCCACCTGTTGTATCACGAAGCGGTGCGAACTGCACGATGCCGGCCGGAAGAGGGCGTGCGGCCCTGCTTCCCTGACTCCATGCTTTTGAAGCTGTGGCCGTCAGCAGTAAGGGAGGTCGTAAGACGTGCGTCGACTAGCTCGGCCCCGATATCTTCTCCGGATGCCTCATAGGCACGGGAAAGCACTTCCAGGCAGCGGGCATTTTTCCAAGCCGAGAGCTGGCAACTGAGCTCTGACAGCTGTACCGCCCAGGTCGGCTCTGAGAAGTCCCCTGGAACCAAGTACGTCTCAGCCAAGAGGCGCGGAGCGATCGGATTCTGTGGGCTCATTCGAAATGCACGCTCGAGCTGCTGCCGGGCTTGTTCGATCCGGCCGACTTCGAGAAACGCCTCGCCGCGGAGCAGAACAGCTTCGGTCGGCGCCTGTCCGGTTGCGAGAACCCGAGCCAATAAGCGCTCTCCTACCGCCCGGTCGCCGAAGCGAACCTCGTAGTGCGCAAGAGCTGCATCGATAATGAGCTGCCGATGGTCGTCGAGAAGAAATTTTGATTTGAGGGCCTGAAGCTCGCCTTTTACTTGAGTGAGCTTCGGCAAGCGAATCCGGCATTGTCCGGAAATGTGGATATACGCGGCGAGTGCTTGCACATCTTCCGGGAAGTTTTCCAAATATTCGCAAATCGTCGAGAGAGCCGAGAGAGACGCGCCCTGCACATGTTGAAGCCGCGCGAGAAGCAGATAGGCGTTTTTTAGCATTGCTCCCTCTGAGATGAGGGATTCCAGCTCCTCGCTCGCGTCCACAATCCGCCCGAGTCGAAAGAGGCAATATGCGTAGTCGAGCCGGGCACAATGGCGGGCAGGATGACGCAGATTTCTCGAAAGTCCCTGCTCATAGAACGAGCTCGCGACGGTGAAATCACCTTCGACAAAGGCGTTTGCCGCTCGAATCCAAGAAAGGACCGGCAGGCTTTTCCACATTCTAATCCAATCGAAAGCAAGGTGAGGACGGGCGGCAAGCCAAACGAAAGAATTTTGCTGAAAGCGAGAATAGAACCGGCTGGCGGCTCGATGCGCGCCTCTTTCCGTTTTTGTACCCCGCTTTGTCAGACCCCACATACGATCCATAGTGTCCCCGAGATACATTCTATGCAGACTGCGATTCTCACGCCCATTTCGGTCGGGCATTCAGCCTAAGTCTGGTAGAATGTTTGACAAAAAAAGTCAATAAATCCACCGGCCGCAAGTGTGATGCTTCGGCCACCTTAGACACTAATCAACTCTAATGGGATAAATCCTTCACTTTTTCGCCGGTCCTCTTGAAAGAATCTGTCATTTCAGGCAACTATAGCGCCCCCTGGAGGGATTGCCCTGACTTTCCGGTTGTTTAGCGGTGATTCATTCACCCGCGATTGGAACCCAGCACCTCAGGTGCCGGCGCAAGGCGGATTTCAGGAGCCGATTTGTAATAGAGAAGAGTTATTCTGCACGAGGAATTATGTACGCCGTAGTCAAAACTGGTGGGAAGCAATACCGGGCTGAACCCGGGATGGTTCTCGAAGTCGAACGAATCGAAGGGTCGGTCGGGGAAGTGGTCACACTGTCCGACGTGCTGCTGGTTTCCAAGGACGGCAAAGTGACTCTCGGTCAACCGATGGTAAAGGGCGTTTCCGTAACTGCCCATATCACCGAGCAGAAGCGCGGCCCGAAGCTCATTATCTTCAAGAAGCTTCGCCGGCATGGTCAACAACTGAAAAAGGGACATCGCCAAGAGCTTACTGCTCTCCGAGTCGAGTCCATCGTAGGAGTGTAAGTCAATGGCTCACAAAAAAGCGGGCGGCAGTTCTAGAAACGGCCGCGACTCAAGAGGGCAACGATTTGGTGTGAAGAAGTTCGGCGGAGAGATTGTCCGCGCTGGAAACATCTTGGTTCGTCAGTGCGGCACCAAGTTTCATCCGGGAAAGAACGTCGGTTGCGGTAGCGACTACACCCTTTTTGCAAAAGTAGACGGACAAGTGGCTTTCGAGCCTTACGGACGAGACAAGCAAAAGATCAGCGTCCATCCGGTTGCGGCGTAAATCAAGCGGCAGCAGCGTAGCTGTGCCGCGTGAAATTCGCGCTTAGAGCCCCTTAGACAGACTCCTCCGCTCCAGAAGTCGCCGCCCGCGGGTAGTGCGTGCTTCAAGACGGTGCGGTTCTCCGGTCTAAGGGGTTTTTCTTATTATTTTCTCGATTTTAAACTGGAAACGGGAATGCGTTTTCGAGATGAAGTAAAAATACGGCTCATCGCCGGAAAAGGTGGAGATGGCTCCGCTTCGTTTCGACGTGAGAAATACATCCCGAAAGGCGGACCTGACGGCGGAAACGGCGGAAGCGGCGGGGCGATCATATTCGTCGCGGATTTGGGTCATAACACGCTCTTCGATTTCGTCTTCACGCCAGTCATCCGCGCGAAAGCTGGAGAGAACGGATCCGGCGCAAGGTGCGACGGAAAAGACGGCGAAGACGTCGTCTGCGTTGTTCCGGTTGGAACTCAGGTTTTCTTTACCGCGAATGAGACCGAGACACTGGTTGCTGATCTCGCGACGGACGGCGCCAGATGGGTTGCCGCACGCGGGGGAATCGGGGGGAAAGGAAATTCGCATTTTGCGACTTCAACCAATCAGGCTCCCACACATTCGCAGGCCGGACGACTCGGCGAAGATCTCGTTTTCAAGCTCGTGCTCAAGTCCGTTGCGGACATTGGACTTGCCGGTCTTCCGAATGTCGGAAAATCAACTCTGATATCGTCGATCTCGAATGCCCGGCCTTTGGTTGCCGATTACCCGTTTACCACTATCGAGCCGCATCTTGGTGTCGTCACCGGCCCCGGAAATCACCGATTTGTCGTGGCCGATATTCCCGGGCTTATTCCCGGAGCACATGAAGGAAAAGGGCTCGGAACAACTTTCCTAAAACACATCGAGCGGACAAGAGCCGTCGCTCAGGTCATCGACGTGACGACAACACTCGAAGGGGGGAAACTTTCTCAACTGCTAGAAGGTGGCCCCGATTCGGTGAATCCGGAGACGCTTCGAGAGCTCAGTCTTCAACAATTTGAGACCATCGCGAGAGAGCTCGAACAGTTCTCGGCTCCGCTTGCGGCCCTTCCTCGACTCATCGTTTTTACGAAAGCCGATCTCGGGCTCGCGGAACCGGCGCTCCTCGCCACGAAGGACATTTGGGAGGAACGCGGCTATCAGGCGATCGCCGTCTCGGCGGCTTCGAGTTTGGGGATTGAGGAGCTAAAGGTTGCCCTGACCCACCTTACGACGAATGCTCCTGCTTGAGTTCTCTCGGAAAATACGCAGAATTACTTGTATCCTTTGCCAATCCTGCCGAATCTTTAAGGAGCAGTATGGTGACAAATCCCACGTTGATTGCTGTGAGAAGCTTTGATATCCTATTGTTATGATGAAACATTATCCCGCTTTCGGGAGAACCTTCGGGGGCATTGAGAGTTGATGGCATTGAACTCCGCTCGCCTCTCCGCGCGAAATTCTTCCCGGCAATCTTCTCGGCGCGCTCTTACCGACGAACAACTCAATCAATCCGACTCGGTCGATGTCCACGAGAATGACGTGATCGACGAGACAGAATTGGTGCTCTCGGAAGAGCCCGGTCATCGGCTTTATCTTCCGTATCTCGCGGTGAAAGCAGCCGTCGATCAAAAAGGTTTAGACGTTCGCGCCGTCAACGTCTCGAATTGCACGAACATCGCTGATGTCTTCGTAATAGCAAGCGCGACATCAGATCGTCACGTTGAGAGTCTCTCCGATAAGATTCGAGCGGCCCTCGCCGTCGTGGGCGAGCATCCGCACGGAAGCTCCGGATATGAGAACTCCCAATGGGTGATTCTGGATTATGGAAATCTCGTGGTTCATATCTTCTATGAACCGACAAGGCAGCACTACCGGTTCGACGAGCTGTGGCAACGAGGCGCAAAGCTAAAGGTCCCAGCGTCGCTCGAACACGACATGAGAATGCTAAGAACGGGAATGTACCGATAGCTCTCTGAGTTTCTTTCTTCTTGCCTCTGGCTCCTCGTTCGATACTCGCTGACGAATGAACTACCGCATTCGGAGCGCGTCCAGAATTTGCAACCTCGAGGCGCGAAACGCCGGAAGTGCTCCTCCCACAAAGCCCATTATCGCGGAAAACAAGAGCCCGTAAATCGCAATCTGCGGCGTCATCCGAAACGCGAACGCCACTTCAGAAAAAGTCTGAAAGTTGGTCGTGGTTACAGAAACAGCGGTAAGCGCGAAGGCGGCTAGCACCCCGACTATTCCGCCGAACAATGAAAGCAGGACACACTCTTTCGCGAACGCTCGGAAGATCACCGAACGCGAGAATCCGAGAGCCCGGAGTATTCCGATTTCACGAATTCGATTCGCCACCGCTCCATACATCGTGATCATCGCACCGATGATAGCGCCCAAACTGAACACGATACTGATGAAGGTTCCAAGGATCTTGATGAACAAAGCCAAATTTTCGCTCTGGGAAGCATAAAACTCCTGCTCCCGCTGGACGCTCACCGTAAGTCTTCGATCCTCTTCGAGGCGTTTCTTCATTTCCGGAAAACTCACGCCCGGAGCCAGTCGGAAGGTTACACTCGAAAATCTCTCCCGCCGGAAAGCAGGAATCATCACATCTGCATCGCCCCAAACCTCTGAGCTGAAGCCTGAGTTGCCCGCGTCAAAAATGCCCACGATATTCCAATCAGTTCCCACCAATCGCAAGTTTTGCCCAACATCCGTGCCGGTAAACTTTTTACGAATGGCCGTCCCAACCATCACCTCTCTTGTTCCAGCGGTTGGCAGTCGCCCTGCCGAGAGACGAATTCCCGGCCGCAGCTCTTCAGATCCCGGCGAAACACCTCGAACGGTCACGTTACTCGACAGTCCATCACTCCGCTTTCGAAGTGAGACGAGAACCACGCTATCGCTCGTTGAATTGTTCTTTCCATTAGGAAGTTTCGCAACCTCGGGTTGCGAGAGGATAATTGCTCCCTCTTCGCGAGAAATACCGCTCTGAATTTCATTTTGCGCTCCAAGGCGGAGCACAATGACATTATCCGGTGAGCCTGTTGAGGCAAGTGTTTGCTTCAGTCCATTTGCGAGCATCAATGTGGCGACGAAAACAAAAACGACGAGCGCCACTCCGAGCACGGTCATCGCCGTCTGTGTCCGGCGCGTGAGGAGGTGTCGAATATTGTAGGAAAGTGTAAGGGGATTCACCATAAATCTTCAAACTTTCCCAAACTCAACCAACTCGCCGAAGCCCGTCGACAATCTGCATCTTCCGAAGCGTCAAGAGCGGCACGACCGAAGCCACTCCAGCCAGCAGCGCCGCAAGCGCAGCGCAAAGTCCGATGTTCGTCCATGTCACCCGGAAAACCGGGAAAAAATTCATCAAATCACCCAGGAGCTTTTGCGGTGGGATGATCATGATCGGAGCCAGAAAAATTCCAAGAACCCCCACACCGAGCACAGCCAAGGCAAACGCCTCACCAAGAATAAGGAAAGAAAGATTTTGTGTTTCGAAACCCAACGACTTGAGAACGGAATACTCGCGGAAGCGCTCCCGAAAGGACATCAGCACGGTGTTCGTAAGTACCAACAGCAGAATTCCGAGCACGACCACCGAGACGGCATTCAACGTCTGAATGATCGTGCTCGACATCGATACGAATCCCTGAACAAACGCGGTCTCCGTTTCCGTTAAAGTTTCTGCATAGCTGTTGGCGAAGCGCTCATCGACCGCCTTCGATACCTGTGCCGGGTCCGCTCCCGGAAGCAACTGCATAACGTAAAACCCCGCTTGATCAGGCTGCCGCTTGATTTCAGCGCGATTGCGTTCATTCAGATACTCCCAATGAAAAAACATCAACCGGGTATCGGGCGTGCCTTCACGTCCGTCAAAGATCCCGCGAACGGTATAGTCCCAAACGCCAGGGAAAATTGTCCCTTTCAAATGGAAATCGTCGCCGGGTTTTAGCTGAAATTTCTCAGCGAGTTCTCTCCCCAGCAATATCCCCTTCCGATCTGCAACCCACGCAGCCCGATCAGCGGGAGAAATCTTAAACTCGGGGTAGACATCGAGGTAATTCTCATCGATCGCAAACTGCTGAAAACGATAACGCTCGTCTTTGTAGAGTCCTCCGAACCAATTCCCCACTCCCACTTTTGCGACACCGGGAATCTGAGCAATGCTGTTTTGATAGCTGAGTGGAAGATAAAAAACGAGCGAAACTGAGTTTCTGGTAATGAGGCGATTTTTAACCGATGCCTCTACTCCTGAATACCATGCGCCGATGAATGTGCGAATGATGCAAAACGCGAAGAGCGCTACCGCGATACCAAGCGACGTCAGCACCGAGCGCAGCGGATGTCGTTTAAGGTTTCGCAGAATAATTTTTAAGAACTCAAGCCTCACAGCACTCCACGGCCTCTCCGATTAATCGAGGCCCACGGTAAACGAAACCTGTATATATCTGGCATAATTCGGCACCGGCCCCGATCATCTCGGCGGCATCGCTTCCCGAGAGTATTCCGCCGCTTCCGACAATCGGGATTCGCCCCTCGAGCTCTTTGGCTAGAAGCCTCACCACATCTATACTTCGCTTTTTCAGCGGAGCACCAGAGAGACCTCCTGTTTCCTCGGCCCATCTCGTTCCGGCGATAGCCTCCCGACTTATGGTTGTGTTGGTTGCCACGATTCCGTCGACTCCGCACGTGGGAAGGGCTCGGGCAAGCTCTCCGAACGCCGAATCGGCGAGGTCAGGCGCGAGTTTCACCAAAAGCGGTAAATTACGGCCCCGGCGTTTCACTAAACGGTCCCGCTCCTCCGCGACACCGGCGATCAGCGTCGTAAGGATCTTGGTTTCTTGAAGATCTCGAAGGCCCTTCGTGTTGGGTGACGAAACGTTCACCACAATATAACTTGCGAAATCTGTTACGGCTCGAAGACAGGCGATGTAATCATCGACCGCTCGATCCGCGGTCGTGTTCGCATTTTTTCCGATGTTTACCCCGAGAATGCCCGAAAAACCCGATCGGCGAATGTTCTCCGCAACCGCTTCCGCTCCAATGTTGTTAAAACCCATTCGGTTGATCAGGGCCTGATGGGAAGGCACACGAAACAGTCGAGGTCTCGCACTGCCAGACTGAGGCTGCGGCGTGATGGTTCCAACCTCTATGAAACCAAAGCCGAGGGCCGAAAGCGCTTTTAGGTATTCCGCGTTTTTGTCGAACCCGGCCGCCAAACCAATTCGATTTGGAAAATTAAGATCCCAAACGACTCGCGGCTGAACAAGCACGTTCGCTTCTGCCGCCGGAACGAGATACCGAAGCAGCCGGAGTCGTTCGGCGAGATTCAATGCCTTGAGGGCAACCGAATGGGCGAGCTCCGGTTCAAGTTGGAAGAGCAGTGTCCGGAGAAACGGGTACATGTGACTTTGCCAAGCCGGAGGCATCCGCCGATCCGGTGTGAGTTGATTGCCTTACGGAAGCTGCTTTTTCGAGTATCACTCGGTACGTGTCGCATCCGTGAACTGCAAAGTTCTCGAAGTATCCCGTGTACCATTCCACAAGCGATGCGCCCGCCGCAAGCGATTCCAAAACATCGTCAGCGGTCTCGACGCCTCCGGCGCGGACAATATGAAATTCGCGTGTGGGGCGGCTCTGCTCTAAGTAATTGGACGCCACCCGCACGAGGCGAAGAGAATCGTTCTTCAAGGCACGGCCGCTCACCCCTCCGCCGAAAGTCGAGGTAAAGTGATCGTAACACCGGCGTTCCGGCGGCAAAATTGAGTCGCGATGCTTTGCATAATTCACGGAAGTGTTTCCGAAATTTACCCCATCGAAACCCAAATCAATTAACATCGCGAGGAGGTCGGGAACCTGCTCGAGCGGCGTGTCGTTTGAAAATTTCACGATGATGGGAATCCGGGGCTCCCCTTTTATGAAGTGATCGCTCAAATACTCCAAGCGACGCTTCAAGTCGTCATCCTGTGGTTTTCCATGTGCCGTGTTCGGGCAGCTTTCGTTCAGCTCAATGAAATCAACGCGTGCCTTTCGAAAAAGCAACAAGCCCTTGAGGATCGCCTCGAGTTTCGCGTCGCCTTGAAAATCGGGCGAACCCATGGTGCTGACTCCCACTGGGCAGCCGGGCACTCGTTGAATCGCGGCAAGTCGCTCAGCGATTGCTTCATCGCCGTCATTCGGTAGCCCAAGCCAATTCGACGCACTGCGAGAACGAGGGTAAGGGCAAAATGCCAGATGAATCCCATTTTTCTGGTTTCCAGGACGCGCGTTGGACGTTGTTGTGCCGGCGAGATAGGCTCCCGCTCCTTCTGCGGCGACCCACGAATACGCTTCGCCATTTTTATACATGCCCGCACCGTTGAAGAGCGGGGACCGGAAATCTATCCCCCAAAGCTTACGGGCGAAGGTTTGCGGAGGATTGTAGTGATTAGGCACTGCGGAAGAGAAGCGCTGTAAAAAATGCTTTCGTCCCCAGGAATAAAATTTGGTGGAGGCGTGCGGCGGCAGAAACTGAATGAGCGGACCTCGAACGATCCCGTCTAGCTTCGCGAGCTTTTCAACGAGCATGCTTCACCCCGCTTTTAACCGAGCTTAACGGATTGAACTCCATAGCGCTCAAAATAGCCCTCGAGAAATGTCTTCATCTCCGCCGTCGGATTTAGCTTTTTGCACAGCGCCGGGAGGAGGCCCGGGAGAGTACTCATCGCATAATATTTCACCGGCTTTCCATTTGATTTCCGGGTTGCGATCGCTTGTTCAACAGAGAGGCCTTCGTCCGTTTTTTCCATGCGGTTGGTAAGACCAAGCGCGCCCACAATCTCTACTTCCGCCTCGATCAGCCGATCCAACGTCTCGACAATCGAGCCACCGGTCGTCGAAGTATCTTCCACCACGAGTGTTTTCCCTCTTGGCATTCCGACAAAAAATCGGTCTTCGGCCTTTCCGTGCTCCTTCGGGGTCTTTCGGCCCATCGACAGGACATGGCTGCCCTTTCCGTAATTCGGACTGTTCTTCGCCCAAGTATATTGAAGAAGGATTCCGAGCTTCGTCGCCGCGTCCGGTACTCCGTAGATACAGTCGGGCCGGGCGAGCTCCCCTGCCGCAACTTTCGTCTCGATAAATTTCATGGTGTGTTGAACGAGCTCGTCGACGAGAAAGACGTCGTTCAAGGCGACTCGCCAATTGACGTAGCAGTTACACTCCCTGCCGGAGACGAAGCGAATTAACTTCTCGGAAAATCCGACAATATTGCTATCAATGACAAAGGATTCAAATGCTGTTTGATCGAACTTTCCCATGATTCCTCCCGCCTGATTGGAGAGGAAATATACCCTGGGATGGCTTGGAAAGCGAATTCGGTTATCTCTCCCGGGTACTGAATAAGTCAGTGGCCCGTACGTCAGCGATAGTTTGACTAATTTTGTTGGAGAAGGTTTCTTTTATGCATTCGCCGCGGCACTTCCTCCTCTGGGAACGGTAGAGAGGCGTGCTCCGGATACTACGGGATCTTGTGCCGCATCGATTGGAGTTCCTCGAGCGCTTGCGCAAGAATCTCAGTCGTTTTCTCGACGCTCTTCGCTGCCAGTTCCAATTGCTGGTTTGCGCCGAAAGCTTCCAGGCGTTCTGAATGCTTCAAAAGTTTCGGCGAAGCAATATTTCGCCCGATATTTTTTAGATCGTGGACGGCCTGTTGATAGGCCCTGTTATCACCCTTCTTCGCCGCTGCTTGAAGCGCTTGAACGTTTTCTTTCGATTGCTTCTGGAAAAGTTCGATGAGAGTGTCGATGAGGGCAGGGTCACCTCCGACGGTTTCCAGAAATGCCTTCTTATCGATTACTTTGCTCCACCCAAACATAATCTCTCCTTGCTCGTCCTATTACGATCCTTTCGAACCACCTGAGATGCTTGCCCGCAAAGCTTTCGCTAAAAGCTCTGGGAGCGATTTTAAGTGTGCCTGCCGAATATCCTTCGTCACACAGGCGAATGCCCCGGCCCGAAGTAGGGCGTCGCGCACATCGCTTTTATCGCTTCCAGTAATCACAATTACGGGAATTCCCGATTCCGATTTCAGGAGGTCGAAACTCGTGCCGTCCGGAAGAAAATGGTCGGTGACGACAATATCGACTTCGCGATGTTCGAGAATCTCCTCCGCTTTTTCGATCGACTGCGCGATTCGGTAGAGAAATGGAAAATGATCGCTTTTTGCCATTCGCGCGACGGAGAGTTGGTCGAGTCGATTATCGCCGACGAACAACACCCGCTTTAACGCGTGCTCACGCGGAAGAATCACGTTTGAAAGTGGACCCGAATTAACGCCGAGCTCGAAGCTGATCGCGTCGAGCACTTCTTTGAGCGAAGGACGATTCGCCGGATCTTTGGCGAGACAAGATCGCAAAAGTTTTGTGATCCACGGCGGCAAGTTTGCCGGAAGCAGCTGCTCCGGAATCGGCTCGGTCCGATGCAGCTGAATGAGCGTCTCACGATTTGCCTCGTAGGGGGGTGTGCCGGCAATTGCCTCGAAAGCAAATAGTCCAAAGAGATAGATATCTGACTTTGCTCCGCCCCCGAGAAAACTCCCCTCGGAAAGCATCTCAGGCGCAACGTATCGGTAATCGATTCCCGTAGTGCATCCCCATCTCGAGCCGTCCCTGGTCCATTCCGCGCTTGTAAAATACGCAAAACTCGGGATTTTCACCTCGCGCGCCGTTTCGCTCAAATCCACAAAAACCCGCCGAGGATGCAGGGGAACGGCCTCGACTCCGCACTCGTGCTGATAAATCATCCCATTCAGCACGCCGGAAAGGACACGAAGGATATCAAAAAGGTTGCTGGCTCCGTTCTCGCGTTTCGCGATCAGTTCAACGTACGGCCGCGCCGCGGTCTTCTGCAACACGACGGCGAGACTCTCCTTTTGACCTTCGACCGGAATGCGAAGCACATTGAGGACTCGAATGAGGTTGGGATGGATAAACGCGCGGCGTTTCTCGAGCTCCGAAGCAAGAAATGTTATTGAGCGTTCGCCCGGAATAAACCGTCCGGAGAGAATCTTAACGATCACATTCTCGGAACTTGCTGGAGAAGAATCCGGTTCGGGCTTGGTGTCAGTCGCCGCGTAAACCGCTCCAATTCGACTGCGGCCGCAAACTTCACCGAGAAGATACCTTCCCCCGAGGAGAGTACCAACCGGCAATATATTATCCACCGCAGAGCCTCCAAAACCCAAAAAAACGGAACATGAAAAACTTCATCGCCGGGGCTCGTCGATCACGACAACTCCCGAAACCTCCGAGGCCGGAACATACAGAATAACAAACGCGATCCTCTATTCCTAGAGCCGTGCTTTATTCGATCGACTGTTTCAGCACGCTTCGGTTCAAAACGGTTTGAAACACACGAAAGACGCTCGGGAGAACAACTCTCTCCGGCAATCATTTAGATTCCAAAAGGAGAAAAACGCCTCTCGCTTTAGACAGAAACATGATGGCCGGATTTTTCCGAGTCATTTACCCTGAAAAAGCGACGTGCAGAGGGAAGCTGAGCCAGGTATTCCAGCAGCTGAGCTTCGTGAATCGGCTTCGCGAAGTATTCGTCCATGCCGGCGTCAAGGCAGAGCTGGCGGTATCCCTCGACCGGGTGAGCGCTGAGCGCCACGATCGGCACCCGTTCACCCCCCACGACTTCTTCCGCCCGTATTTGAGCGGTCGCTTCGAAGCCGTTCATGGTCGGCATCTGACAATCCATCAAGATGAGATCCAAACGTTCCCGTCCGGCGATAACGATAGCCTCCTCTCCGCTCTCTGCCGCGAGAACCGTCAGTCCAAGCCGGGTGAGTCGGTGAACCGTGATCTCCCGGCTCATGGGATTGTCTTCAACGACCAGGACCCGGAACGAATCCCCGCGCTCAGGTGATCTCAAAAATGCCTGGTTCGTCAGTTTGGCACTAAACTCACCGGCGGCGATCTTTGCCTTCGAACAATCAGAAATGGGAATCCGGAGTTGGAACGAATACGTCGAGCCGGTGGCGCCTTCATTCTCGAAGTGAATCCGGCCGCCCATCAGTGAAACAACCTTCTGGCTGATCACAAACCCGAGTCCGGAACAGTCGAGTGAGCTCGGAGTAAAGACTCCCTCAAGCCTCTCTACAGGAGATTTCCTCATTCCGGTGTCGTGGACGGCCACTCGAATCTTCACCTCTCGCTCGCGAAGATGAATGACTTCGAGAACGAAGGTCACCTTGCCTGGGACTGACGTCGACATCAATGCATTATTTAGTAAGCTGCGAACCACCTTCCCGAACCTCAATGAGTCGACATGAAGGAGCTCGGGAAGCCGCTCATCGATGAAAGCAGCGAACGCAAGATCCGATTGTTCAGCGGTGTCTTGAAATTCCTTGAGCAGCTCTTGTAAATGAAGGTTGAGATTGTTCGAAAACGCATCGAGGCCAAATCGTCCCGCTTCGATTCGAGAGATATCGAGCACGTCGCTGACCACAATCAGAAGCGATGCCGCTGACCGTTGAATCATCTCAATCGAGCGTCGTTCATCCGGCGATTCCACTTTGCCCGCAAGAATCTCCGAAAAACCAACGATGTTGTTAATCGGCGTTCGGATTTCATGCCCGACATTCGCAACGAATTGGGATTTAGCCATCATCGCCGCCTCGGCAATTCCTCGGGCGGCGACCAGAGCCCGGTCCTTCGCTTCGATCTCCTCAAGCATGTGATTCAAACCGGCCACAAGCTTCCCGATCTCGTTCTTTCGCTCGTTCTCCGCAGTTGCATTCGGTTTCGCGAACCGAAGAGAATAATCCTGATTCGAAGATATCTGATGAAGCAGAGCAGCAAGTTTGACGAGCGGTCTTGAGATGAATCCTTGGAGGAAATTCGCGATGAGAAGCGCAATCACGACCGAGGAGAGAAGAGCCCAGCCCAGACTCTTCGCGTTATCTCGGAGCGCAAGGTTTAGTCCTTCGAGATCTGAGATGAGCACGACACGCCCGACAATCGCTTTCTTAATTTCAATAGGATAGACGGCGGTGCAATGCGCCGGTCCGCACCAGATTCCGAAACCACGAGGAGAACCGGTAAAGGCAGAATTCGAAACATTTGGTCTAAAATACGTGGCAAGAGGTCTATCGTCCGGCGCAAGAACGATGGCGACAACGATGTTTGGCTTCGCCGTCAGCCCGTTCAAAAAGCGCTGTGTCGAGGAAGGTTCGTTCGCGACGATGCTCGCCTCCTCGACACGGCCAATGAGCATGGCCAGTGACTGCAACTCCGTCTTCAAGTTGTCTTGGAATTGCGCCCGCGAAGAATAGCGGAGCGACCAGGCCGCGATCGACAACGCAAGCCCGACGCTGAACACAGCGAGCACGTTCAGTTTCGCTCGAACTGATAAATTCTCGAGACCTCCCATCCTGGAGATTCCTTCCCTCAATAAATCCCGACCTATAGGAAGTTTTTCGTGAGATTCGGCGAAGAACTTTTGCTGAATCTCCATGGAAGAGCTGAGGGAAAACAGTTGAGCTTCGGCGAAATCAGAGCCATCGACACAACCGCCCGATATTCAAGCGAATTTTTAGAATAAGGCTTTTTGGCAAAAATTCCTAGAATGACCGCTCCACCACTCTGTGCCTCCGTGCCTCTGTGGTTTCAATTAAGAAAAAACCACAGAGACACAGCGGCACTGAGATTACACAGTGGAAGCGGACTTCAGTGCGCCTTTGTCGAATGTGACTGTTCGACCCGCGAAGCCTGCGGCGGCTGGATCGTGGGTGACCATCACGATCGTTTTTCCGTGTTCGGAGTTTAGAGCGCGGATGATGCCGAGAACTTCCTCTGCCGAGACTCGATCGAGGTCTCCGGTCGGTTCATCGGCGACAATCAAGCGTGGATCTGTCACGAGCGCTCTCGCAATCGCAACCCTCTGTTCCTGACCGCCTGAAAGCTGTGAAGGCAAGTGATCAACGCGGTCGCCGAGTCCGACAACGTCGAGGGCGAAACGCGCTCGGTCATACCGTTCTGATTTTCCCATTTTCAGCAAAGACAACGGGAGCGCAACATTCTCGATGGCACTCAGAACGGGAAGCAGATTGTAAAACTGAAACACAAATCCGATATTCCGCACCCGCCAACGAGAGAGAGCACTTTCGGAGAGTTTGGAAAGCGTTTCGCCGCACACGGTGACATCTCCCGAGTCAGCGCGATCAAGACCCGCAATCAAGTTAAGAAGCGTGGTTTTCCCTGATCCCGATGGACCCATCAGCGCGACAAACTCTCCCTCGGCAATCTCGAGTGAGATATCGTCGAGCACTCGCACCGTTTCGCTCCCTCGGCGGTATGTTTTGTTCACGTCCGCGATTCGTATCATAATTTGAAGCTCACTTTGGCGCTCATCTCGGGGATGACCCGGTCGTCTTTGTTGAGGAACTTTATCTTCACCGTGACGGTAGCTTTCGCCCGATCGACCGTCGGGACGATACTTTCGACTTCTCCGATGTAAATTTTCTCCGGATACGAATCCAGCGTCACATCACATTTCTGGCCGAGTTTTACCTTCGCGAGATTCGCCTCCGAGACATCGGCTTCGACCTGCAACGAATCCATATCGGCCAAGGTAACGACGGCACCTCGAGCGTCGGCGGAACTGCCGAACGGCGCGACTACCTCTCCGATATCGGCATTTTTTGTCAGCACCGTACCGGTGAATGGTGCTCGAATAAACGTATACTCCAAATCAACTTTTGCTTTCTCAAGGCGGGCCTTTTCCACTCCGACATTTGCCTTATTCGCATCGAGATCTGCCGCGGCACGCCGAAATCTCGCATCGATGTTGTCTCGATCGGTCTGCGATACGGCGCGAGCGTCGTTAATCGTGTTGATTCTTTCTCGTTGCTTCCGGGCATCTTCAAGCTCGGCGGCCGAGCTTAACACACGCGAATTCGCCGCTGTGACGCTGGCCTCTCGCTCCGCAACGAGCGCTTTCGCATCTTCATTCTCGAGAATGCCGATGACATCACCGACTTTGACGAAGTCGCCTTCTTTCACCAGGAGAGTTTCGAGTCTTCCGGTCGCCTTCGACGAAACCGCAGCCTTTCTTTGGGCAACCACATATCCGGTCGAATCAAGCCTCCCAGTTCCCGCCGGAACACTCGCCGAAGAAGCGGAAGCGCCCGACTCCGCCGCACCGGAGGGGGAGGAGGCTGCGGGGGATGTCGACACTGGTTCGCCGCCTTTAGCGGAAGCGCGGGGGCCGGCTTGCTCTCCGGTGGACTCACCAGAGAGAGAATTTCGCCCGAGCATTATCCCCGCCAAAATCCCGAAGACCGCACCGAGAACAAGCGGCCGAAACGAGCTACGAGAGGCTCCCTCACTGAACGCGGTCTCTTTGTTCTCAATTCGAAGCCGTCCTAAGTCTTTGGATCCCAAACTTTCTCACCGGTCTTAAAGGGCTGTTTCACATCTATCGCAGCAAACGGCTGGGGGCAACGTTCCCGCCGCGTGAAGCGCTGAATTCGCTTGGCCCCAAAAGTGGAACCGGTTATGCTTCTTGGAATCTCGGGAAGAATATCCAGTATGACTGTCGACATTGCTCGCCCGGCCTCGTTTCGACATCTTCGCCCAAGCAACGGAAAGGGAAGCCTTTATTTCCTGCTCGTCGGTGGTTCAACGGCCCTCGCCTTCGCGATCAGCTCTTGCGGTCTCTCACTCTTCCGAGCACAGGATGCGGCAACACTCGGACCGACAACCGCCGGGTTTCTGCTCTGGTTCGTCGCGCAAATCCTCTTCGCGATGGTCTTCCTTCAGTGGTTTATCATTCTCCATGAGGCGGGGCATTACACGCTATTTGCGGATCGCAAGTGGAATGTCGTCGCAGGTCAAGTAGCCGGCTTTTTCTCTCTTATCCCATTTTATTCATGGCGGTACATCCACACTCGTCATCACCGCTGGACGGGTTGGCAGGACTTGGACGCGACAACCGCCTCACTCGTTCCTCGTGAGCTTCGAAGTTGGGAACGTATTCTCATTCGCCTCTTGTGGCGATCATACTTGCCATTTGTCTCTGTTATCTATCGACTGAGCAATTATTGGTATTTGCCGAGGATGAAAAAATACCTCTCGCCGAGCCAATACAGCCGCGCGCGCCGGAATGTCGGATGGCAACTCGCAGGGTATGCGTTAACCGCGTTGATTTTCGGTCCTCTTCCGTTTATTTCAGTTTGTGGGGTCGGGCTTGTGCTCAGTTTTGTTGCACAGGACATCATTCTGCTCAGTCAACACACTCACCTTCCTCAGAACCTCTCCGAGGGCCGTGACGTTCTGCCGTTTCTTCCAGAGGAGCAAGGCGAGTTCACTCGATCGCTTCGTTTTCCACGCTGGTTCTCATTTCTCATTCTCAACTTTGACGCACACGAGCTCCACCACGAATACGTCCATGTGCCGGGATACCAGCTCAACCAGGTCCATCAGCCTCCAGCACATGAAGTTTCGTGGTGGGTTTGGATTCGCGAGATGAGAAAGATTCCGGGGGACACCTTTCTCTTCACCAACCGAAATCAGACCGGATTTCCATGGTAATGACCGCGCCACCTTCACTCCCCTGCGCAGCATTTCTCATTGCCGCCCTTCTTCCCCCACTGTTCGTTCACGTGGCGTGGTTGAAAAGCAGCTTGTCGCGACCCTTCGCCGTGCCTCTCGACGGCGGAAGGTATTATCGGGGCAGACGTGTATTCGGAGATAACAAGATGTGGAGAGGCCTGATGGTTCTGCCCGTGGCATCGATGATTTCGTTCGCGGTATTCTCCGCATTCCGCGAGAAACTGCCGGAATGGATCACAAATGGGATGTGGAACCTTCCTGATCACCGATACGCGCTTTTGGGTTTTGCGGCGGGGCTCGCGATCATGCTCGCCGAGCTGCCTAATTCTTTCCTGAAGAGACAGATGGGAGTGGCGCCAGGTCAGGCGCCCTCCAAAACTTCTGCCCGCGTGTTCTGCTTTCTCCTTGATCGCTTCGATTCCGCAGTCGGAGCGCTCCTCGTGGTGCAGTGTCTCGTTCCCCTCGTGCCGGCTACCTGGTTCTGGGCGCTTCTTCTTGGGGGCCTCACACACGTAACCTTCAGCTACCTTCTTTTTCGTTTGCGCGTGAAAGCGCGAGCATTATGAAGTCGCGCCGGCTCATCGCATCCCTAGACGAACAATTCGCTGAGGTGGACGGCGGAGGGAAGGCGTTCCACCTCAGCCGGTTGATTCGCCTGGGATTTGCCGTGCCTCCCGGCGCCGTAATTCTCGACTCCGCATTTCAAGATCATCTCGTCAGATCAGGAGCCGCTCCGCTCGTCGCAACGCTCCGGCTCGCGGAGTCAGACGATCGCCGGCAAACTCTCGCCACGCAAATCAGACAGCGGATTTTATCCCGCCCCGTCGACGAGGAGCTTGTCCCTCAGCTTCAACAGCTGCTGAAATTTGATTTCTCCCAAACCAGATATGCCGTTCGCAGCTCAGCACTCGGCGAGGACTCAGTCTCTTCCTCTTTCGCGGGACAGTTAGATTCGTTTTTAAATGTCGACACTCCGGAAGCCTTGAGCGACGCCATAATTCGTACCTGGTCTTCGGCGTGGTCCGAACGAGCGGTGTCTTACCAGCATGCATTCTCCCGAACTCTTATACGAATGGGCATCGTCGTCCAAGAGCAGGTGCCTGCAAAATTCGCAGGCGTGCTGTTCACCGAATCTCCCGCGCCTTCGCAATCGACGAGTGAAATTCTCCTTGAATACGTAAGCGGCCTGGGGGACAAATTGGTCGCGGGAGAAGTCACGCCCGGCCGCATGACGTTCTCTCGGGAAGAAGGGAAACTCCTCGAACACTCTCACCCGAGCGAATCACATTCTCAGATTGATCTCCTCGAAACGGAAACGTCAGTCGATCAGCTCGTTCGAGAATCTCTCTCGATTGAAGCCGCTTTCGGCATGCCCGTGGACGTTGAATGGGCGATCGCCGAGGGAGGAAAGCTCTACTTCTTGCAAGCCCGCCCGATTACGACACGACTTCGGATGCGGAAAGTTCTCTGGAGTAATTCGAACATGTCCGAGAATTACCCTGAGCCAGTGGTTCCTCTCCTCTATTCCATCGCCACGAGAAGCTACACCGAATATTTTCGGAATTTGGCTCTCGGCTTTGGATTCTCACCGCGGCGAATTTCATCCATGGCGACTCATCTCGATCACATCGTCGGAGCTTTTGCCGGGCGGCTATATTACAATCTCTCAAGCATTCACTCATTTCTCGCACTTGCGCCAGCAGGTCGATCATTGTGCCGGTTCTTCGACGAATTTATAGGTCACCGGGGCGGTTTGGCGAACGAGGCTCCCGAAACGGTTGCGCAGAGCAAGCTTCCGCTTGCTGAGGTGCTGAAGGAGTGTTTCTCGCTGCCAATTGGCGTGCTTCGGCAATATATTCCGATCAAATTGAGAATTCGACAATTTGAGCGGCTCGCCGAGGAATTTGCCGCCGAATCCTGCCCTCAGGCACTTGTGAATGCCGACATGGAGGAACTCCTGCGACATTTCAGAAGGTTCCTCGAGATTCGCTTTCGAAAATGGAACAATGCCGCTCTCGCTGATACAGGAACAATGATCTGTTGCGGAGCACTGCGCCTCCTTCTCCCCAAGGCGACACCTCACCTTTCACAGGATCTCGTCTATGGCAAACTGCTGACTGGACTCTCGATTGCAAGCAATAAACCTGTTCTGGAGTTATTCGAGCTCTCACGAGCGATTCGGGCCGATTCAAAGCTTCGAGCGCTCTTCGCACTCGAAGCTGACGCGGTTCGACAAGCCCTTCTCAGTCCTGAGTTCGCCGACTTCGCCGGAGAGTTTGAAATATTCCTTGAGCGCTGGGGGTTCCGCAGCTCAAGTGAGTTACTATTGACGGTCCCCTCACCGAGAGAGAACGTTCTCCCAACTATTGAGATTCTAAAACACTACGTCGCCATCGATGGGCTGGGGCCCGAGAGCTCCGTCGCCGAGAATGATCTCTCTCGACGTAAGTTTGAGGCAGACTTGTTTGAGACGGCCGCCCCACCGGAAGTTTGGCCGCAGTTCCTTCCCCTGATGTTGTATCGATTCGTCTTTCGCATCGTGCTCCGAAGCGCTCAGGGATCAATTCGACTACGTGAACGGGCGCGATTTCAGCAGGCGCGTCTCTACGTTCGATTTCGCGATGTTGTTCTTGAGATCGGACGCCGGTTGACGAGTCGCGGTGATTTCTTGCAACCGGATGACGTGTTTTTCCTAACGATCGATGAAGTGGACCAGCATCTCTCAGGCCGAAGTCTGTTCCCCGATCTCTTGGGATTCATGATTCAGGAGCGGAGATCCCGGCACCGCGCGCAATTTGCGGTGCACCCACCCGAACGACTGTGCCTCTCTTGGGGTGAATACTTCCGCGAAACTCCGGTGCAGATCACCCAAACCGAGAAGGCAACGCATGCGACACGCACGCTCGCGGGGGTCGGCGCATCGGGCGGAGCGGTGTTTGCACCCGCCCGCGTCCTCGAGACCGCAGCAGAGGGCGGAAAACTTCAACCCGGAGAAATCCTGGTTACCCAGCAAACCGACCCCGGGTGGGCGAGCGTGTTCCCGCTCGTAAAAGGTTTGGTAATCGAGCGCGGCGGAATGTTGTCTCACGGTGCAATCATCGCGAGGGAGTACGGAATTCCGGCAGTCGTAGGAATTCGCGACGTAACCAGCCAAGTGGAGAACGGTGAGAAACTTCATATCGACGGAGATAGGGGAATTGTTGAAATCCACCGCTGAACAATTGACGTCCTATTTCACCAGCCGGCTCCTCGTCGCGAAGGTCGGCGGTTTGCTGATCTTTTTAACGATGCTCGCACTCCTTGGGAGCGAACAATCCGATTCGGGAGCTTTTGTGTCGAGCGCTCTCTTCCTCGTGCTGGCGATTTTTCAGTTTCGCATATGGGACGATGTTGCCGACCGCGAGCACGATCGAAAACTTTATCCTGAGAGAGTCTTGCCGAATCTGAAGCACACTGCGGCGTTCATAGCTCTCGCGGCGTTCTTCGGGATGTTGGCAGGTCTTGTACTTTTTTCTCACCGCCTCGCTTCGCAGCTTGGACTTTTCATCCTTCTGAATATCCTTGCCGCGGCATTCTACGCTTCGGCATCAGGGGAAAATCGAACGTCGCGCACTTTCGCCGTGCTGTTCAAATATCCAGTTTTTGTGATTGCAGCCGTTCAATCCTCTACCCCGTTCGACGCCTGGCCGCTTGCTTGCTTCGCCTATTGTATCCTGCTCATGTTTGATCTGCTTCCCGAATATCTCGCGATCGCTCCCGCTTCCACGACCCCTCCAAAGGAAACCGATTTCGAATCAGTCTGCTGTTATTCGTGCGGGAACGATACGTCTACGCCCTTCATTGAGGCAGAAGACGATCTCACAGGCAAGCCCGGGCGATTCTCTTTCGTCACATGCAAAGATTGTGGGCTTCGCTATCAAAATCCCCGGCTGTCTCTCGAAAAAATCAAGGAGTATTACGACGGCGACTATATCGCTCATCGACGTCGTAAAAATTGGGGAGTATTCACACCTCTTTTTGAGAAAGCGATGGGCAAACTCGATCGCAGTAAAATTTCGCTTGTCGAACGATATATCAGCCTGAGCCCCAACTCCAAGGTCTTGGACGTCGGTTGCGGAGCAGGAACATTTCTCGAAGTGTTGAGCCGGCGATTCGGATGTGAATGCGCAGGGACGGATTTCAAGGATCTGTCCGGGCTTCCCGCTTTTCAAGATGTAACTTTCCACCTCGGAACGTTGCCTGAGATAGATCTCCCGGAATCCAATTTCGATCTCATCACCATGTGGCATTTTCTCGAACACGACTATTCGCCGGTCGACTCGATCCAAAGGGCACGAAAGCTACTTCGCCCAGATGGAGTTCTCTTGATCGAAGTTCCTCGTCTCGACAGTTTGAGCTTTTCCGTTTTTGGAGATCGCTGGCCGGGGCTTCAAGCTCCTCAACACACCGCGCTCTACACAGAGCGCTCACTCCGCGCTCTTCTCCGCGGAAACGGATGGCGAGTTTTAGACTCCCTTCCCTATGGAGCCTTCCCGGCGTA
This sequence comes from uncultured Bdellovibrionales bacterium, assembly GCA_964509425.1. Classification (GTDB taxonomy): domain Bacteria; phylum Bdellovibrionota_C; class UBA2361; order SZUA-149; family CAZDWZ01; genus CAZDWZ01. The sequence continues at coordinate 451,272 of CAZDWZ010000001.1, forward strand.
TTTCTATTTCTTCGCAGGATTTTCTTTTCGCATTCTCGCTGGGCGGGGTCTCAATACCGCAAAAGCCCTCCTTCCGTATTTCGTCTTCCAGATACTTTCTGCCCCACTTTTCTTCTTTGAGAAGAAGCTGAACATGGCGATGCTAACCGTGATTGCGGTCCCTGACCGCGCTTCGGGTGAAATCGACCTCGAGGCAGTCCGCGTAAACTCATGACACAGCGTTTTATCTTCCACGTTCGAGTCGCCGGCACGCTGTTCCTGATGTCCGTCGCAGCGATATTGATGACCCTGGCCTCGGTACTGACACTTTTTCAGACAAAACATTTCCTTCGGAGAATAATTCTCACACCGTGTGCTCGGATGATATTGCGCCTCTGGGGCATACGGCAGATGGTTCACCGGGACTTCGCACTTCCGAACGAGCAAGCGATTTATATCTCGAACCATACATCAACTCTGGATGTGTTCTTGTTGCTCGCCCTCGACCTCCCGAGAACTCGATTTTTCCTTTTTGGGGGACTTCGCAAAAATCCGTTGATCGCTGTGATCGGTTATCTTATGGGCGTGTTTTGGACTGTTCCGCAAACTTTCCCGGAAGAGCGGCGGCGCATTTTTCAAAGCGCAGAGAAAACTTTGCGAAAGAGCGGCGAATCGGTTTTTCTAAGCCCAGAAGGAAAACGAATCACGACCGGAGAAGTTGGGCATTTTAATAAAGGTGCTTTTCACCTCGGCACAAATCTTCGTGCCCCTATTTACCCAATATTCATTTCAATTCCTGAGCACGTGAACCCCGGCGCGGGTTTTCACGCACAGCCGGGAGTCATACACACGTATTTCAAACCGCCAATCGGAACCGCCGACTGGACGGAAACCGACCTGATGAAAAACCGGGACCAGATAAGGAGCCTCTTCATCGAATGGAATCGCGAACACAGAATTTAGTCTTCACATCGACGGACGAAGATTCGGCGCTTTTTCCCGAACTTCTCGAAGAAGCAGAATCGATGCTCCGGGCGTCTAAAAAGTATGCTCGAGCTGGGTTTGAGCGGCATCGCGTGATTCGGAGCGGAGAGCTAGGAGTTCTCACGGGATTTGCCGCTTTGAATGGTGCCCGTCGAACGGGAATTTGGCTCCACGAGTTCTCTTGCCTCGATTCAATCCACGAGAAAGAGACGGTGATTGTGAAGCGAAAAGCGAGCGACACCGCACTCTCGATGGTCGCATCGCTTATCGCCGGAAGAATCCATCCATTTCTTTCGGGGTCTGGAGATACATTGCTCCGCGCACTCGATCTTATCGGAGGAAGCCGCCGAGAGGCCGCGCTTTATAACTCGGAAATGCTTCGCGCTACGCGCGTGTTTCCGCACGTCCTGCTTTCGGAATTTGATGAAAGCACGGGAGAAGCTCGAATACTGATGGAGAATCTCGAAAATTCCACCTTTGCCGCATCACCTTCGGGCTCGCCCTGGGATTACCGCTTCGTAGACACGGCGGTCCGAGATATCGCTCGCGTCCATGCACTTTCACTCGACACCTCGATGCTCGGCGAAACTCTCCCTCTCTCCCCCGCGATCCAAGCAAAGGATCTCGAGGCCCTCCTTCCCCTTTGGATTCTCGCCGCAGATTTGACGAGAGACATATTTGGAAAGGCATGGGGCGAAGAGTGCCGTGGCATCATTGCCGAGAATCTTCGAGCGGCCCCCGAATGGACGAACGAGAGGAACTCCTTCATCCACTCGATTCTCCACAATGATTTTGGGCCGAGAAATATCCTCTTCCGCTTGGGTTGCAACAAGCAGCCCAAGAATCAAACTCTCGAGAGTTGTATCTTCGATTGGGAGCTCGCAACCCTTGGTCCACCCGTACATGACCTCGCAGAACTCCTGATTTTCGTGATGAATGAGTCTATGACGAAGAGCGACGTGCTGCGATTGCTCGAAGTGCATCGGGAGTTAATTTCAGGAAACTCAACCATCTCCATCTCGCATTCGGAACAGCTAAGAGCGTTCGCCGTTTCGCTCAGATACCTCCTTGCAAACCGGTTGAGTCTCTCGGCGCTTTCAGCCAAGCTCTTTCCCACGACGGCTCTCTGCGCGGAGAAGATCATTCCTCCGCTTCGCAATTGGCGACGACTTTTTGATTGGTTTGAGCCGGCATGACCAAAACGAACTCCTTCAAATCTTTGCGAAAATTCATGCGGCGGAACTTCATCGATTCAAAACCGCTACGATGTTCGACAATTTCGTTTGAACCACGTATAAGCGTCGATCCTCTCAGGAGTAAAATCGGCGACGAGCGCTTTTCGAAACTCGGGACAATTCGCTTTTTTTCTGCTTTCGCCGACGTCCCGAACGACATTCTATGTTTCGAGTTTTATTGAGCACGATTTGTTTTCTCGTTCTCGTCATCTCGAGTGAGACCTCGGCACAGACTCCTTCCCGTCTCCCGTCTCGAAGCTCATCATCCGTCGCTGTTTCACGTGCACCAGCTTCGACACAAATGCGAGTTCCCGCGCGTTGTGGCTATGGTGACGACGCCCGCTGCGATCGCCGGAATGAGCTCGACATTGCGGGGCGAATTCGACAAATGGAGCATCAGGAACGCGCCAGGCTCGGCGCTGATTATTGTCTGTATCATAAAGACGAGCCCCGCTGTAAACATGCTGAGATCCGGGAAACTCAACGTTCCGGTCTCGAGCTCCAGAAGTTCTGTAACGATAACGCCGACGCCCCACGTTGCATCGGATTTAACCTCTCGCCGGGCTCTCGTCCGAGAGCCAACTTTTTTGACGATGAGAAATCAGAGGAGAAGTCTCAGCGAGATGATTTCTTCGATTCGTCTCTCGGAAAGCCACTCCCGGAGCCGGACGACGTTAATCTCTTCGGTGACTAGTGCTCCGACACCATAAAGGGAACACTGCTTCAGTCCACTTTAGCGAGGAGTAATCTGTCGGAGCACTAGTCCGCTTCCGTGAAAAGCACAGCTCTAGCGATTCGAGTCTTGCTTCGAGCCGGACGTGGGGAAACATCCGCCAAGGGGTGAATAGACGTTCTCCAGTGCTCCGCAGTCAGGAAACATCTTGACTGGAGTTCCCGCCGGCGGATCGCCTGGTGCCCCCTTATAGAGAAGCTGCCGGTATTTGCTATCAGAACAAAACTCTCCGCCTGGCCGGACGAGAAGTGAGCCGTAGGGGATACCGATGCAACCGTCTATCTCCCAATTTGAAAATCCGGTTCGAGAAATGCCAAATCGGATGGCGAGTGGAATTTCAACCAACTGAATTCTTCGCTTTTGTCTTCGCCCAGAGAAACCGGATCCCCAATAGGCACCGTCGGTTTCTTCTCCGAGGAGATACCGTTCGTCATTTATTTTTGTGCACCGGAACTTCTCCGAGGCGGGTGGAGAACCTGTGACCACGTATCCCGGAGCACACGCTTTCGTTTCGATTTTTGAGATGTCCGTGAGCACGTCGTCGTTCGGAAGCGGGCAACAAACTCCTTGGGGATACCTATACGCGGAGTCCCCTTCAGCGGCGCCGAAATATCCGGCACCCGCGGGGCAGAGCGATTGCCGCGATCCCCATTTCACATCATTCGCCATTCCCGCGTATGGCATTTCATAATATCCGACGCAGATTGAGGCATTATCCGATGCTGCTCTGTATGGAAGAGGTCTGCCTGCAACCGGCCGGGTATCTGCTTTGAGGCCGGCAAGAAAAACGATTTTCTCCGTTTCACCGCTTCGCGGCGACACTGCTCGGCTCGTCGGACTGAACTCTCGGGGGATTAAAAGAACCTGGGATCGTGAGGTTCCTAATCCACAAAAGGTCGCTGACTCCTCTATATCAAAGACGCGTATTTGGCCGACCGACTGTGGAACGGGTAAAAGTATTGAAGGCGAGACAAGAGGTTCGAGGACTATGACCACAACCGAAGCGGCGACTGACTCCGGCTTTTCAGAAAACGCGATTCGAATCTCCTGCTTCGCTGAAGCCTCGGGAAGATACATCACATCGGCGGTCGAATCGCCGTTGAAGTCGCCAATCTGGATCTGATCAGATTCGACTGCGGATGGGATTGGCGAGAATGAAGAGCTTTCGAGTGCGGACATTCCGAGTGAGTATGCGATCCAGACGCCTGATAGCTGGTCCGCAAATGCGAGGACGTCTGCAAGTCCGTCACCGTTGACGTCACCAACTTTAACTCGATGCTCATTGAATGCTGCGGGATATTGCGACCAAACGCGCTCCACATGACGAAACGAACTCAGCGACCAAATACCACGAGCCCGATCGGCAAGAAGTAGCTCATCTTCATGATCACCGTTGAAATCACCGAAACCGTCGACTGAAAGTCGTGCGGAAATCACATCATGTCCGACCGGAGACATCGTCCCATCTTGCGCAACCCCAATGCATTCATAACAAACGACAGACGCATCTCCGCAATCTGAACCGTGCCGGGCAACAAAAGACGAAGCGGCCGACGTCGAACATTTCCAGTCAAATAAATCCTGAAGAAACTCCCTCGGGCCGACGAACTGAAACTGGGAGAATATTCGGGGCTGACCCGGCGAACCCTCGAATTCGCGGATAGCAACTTGCCGCTCAAGCAGCTCGGAAATCGTATCATGCGCATTTGGCATTCGGCGTAGGCGAGAAATGCGAACACCTGGCGAGTTGAAATGGAGGGGTCCCAATTCCCGCTTCCGGAATCTGTTGGCATCGTCCCATTCGAGAGAAGCCAGAGAACCTTCGGCCGTGATTACAACCAGCTCGTCTCGTCCGTTATTATCCAGATCGACAACCGCCGGGGAGGCCGCGCCGGCGATATCGGCGAGACTCGACTTGATGTCCCAGCGAATCTCCGGTCGAAACAGAATCGGATGTAACTCAACGCAACCACCATCCGCGAACGCGCTGGAAAGAGAGCCTGAATAAAGAAATAGGATGCCCAGGGCCGCTCTCGCGACACGACGAGCCGTCGAAAGGACGACCACAAAAGAAACCAGGGCCGAGACTGGAGAGCCAATTCGGCAGGAATTTCTAAACCGAGGCATGAAGTTCGCGCATCATAGGATGCTCCGGCATTCAGAAAGGATGTACTTCGCGAGACAAACTGAGCAGGTTAAAATCACCAAGTGCACTTCGCAATGTAGGCTTCACAATGTAGACTTCACCGTGTTTACTTCACACCGGAAGCCGAGCTTGCTAGATTTTACCGTAAGGCGAGTGCGGGCCCGCAAGATAATCTTTATCAGGCTGGGGAGAGATGAGGCAACGAAAAGTAATTCTGGTCGACGACGACAACGATTTGATTCGTGCATTGAAACCGGCGCTTGAAGACGCGAACTTTGCGGTGTTCTCTGTGAATCGAGGGCAAGAGGCCGTCGAGAGGATTATCTCGGGTTCTCCAGACGCGGTAGTACTGGACGTGGGTCTCCCCGACCTCGACGGATTCGAAGTGTGCCGGAACTTGCGTGAATCAGGCCACTCAGTGCCGATCCTGCTCCTCACCTCTCGCTCCTCCGAAACGGACCGCATCACCGGATTCATCTCCGGTGCTGATGACTATGTGGTCAAACCATTCAGTGTCGTTGAGCTGGTTTTCAGAGTGAAAGCACTTCTCCGCCGTGCCGAGGCCGGAAAATCCGCGATGCCACTCGCCGAGAACGACGAGATTACGATCGGTGCGCTGCAAGTCCAACCTCGACGGCGTCACGCTTTCCGCGATGGAGAAGAACTCCGGCTCTCGGCGATTGAGTTTGATATTCTCCACTTTCTCGCGAAGAACAAGGGGACGCCCTTTTCGCGGGAACAACTGATGGAACAAATTTGGGCTGTTTCGAGTTCCAAATTCGCGGCGACGGTGACGACTCAGTTGAGCCGTCTCCGCAAAAAGATCGAGCCGGATCCTACAAACCCTCGGTATTTGCTCACCGTATACGGGATAGGCTACCGCTTGGTCGACCCGGATGAAGATGTCTCGGCCGAATAGCGAAGATCAGACATCGGCCGCGAAGACGAAGCGGCCGTTTTATCGAACGCTCTTCGGACAGCTTTCCCTGGCGCTCATCGTCTTCCTCCTTCTCATCAATCTCGTACAACTCCTCACCGTTCGATTCACGGTCCTTCGTTCTGATGATGTCTTCATTCAGTATCAGCTCTGGGATGTCGCAAAAACTATTGGGGCAATCGTCGAAGAGATTCCTCCCGAAGAGATCCATCAAATAAATCTTCAACAAAAGTTCAGACAATTTCAAACTCTCAATCCATCGCTCGAGATATTCCTTCTCCGGCCCGACGGATCGGTTGTATTCGAATCGAATCAGGGCGACGTAAGAATCGGGTATTCAAGGAAGCCGAGCCCGGTCGACGTGGCGCCGATTCTGAAATTTCTTTCCGGAAGCGCGTCCGAGCTGGCGCCGCTCTACGGTGATGATCCGCATTCGCATCAAGAAAAGGCCGTCTTCTCCGCCGCAAGAATCAAACTTGCCGGTGATGAGATGTATCTTTATACCATTCTTCGTGGACGAAGCGGGCGGCTCGCTCAGCAGCTCTATGACGAAAACTTCTCGGCTCTTTACATCTCATTGGCCACCGCAAGCTCGGGATTCGCCGTCGTGGCGCTCGGCATCGCTTTGTTCTACTTTTTCAGTCGGCGCGTGTCCCATACGGTCTCCGTGATTCGAGATTTTCAGACTGGGAATAAGCAGGCAAGAATTCGATCAAATTCGAATGACGAACTCGGCGATCTGGCAAAGGCATTTGACGAAATGGCGGAGAAGGTTGTCGGCTCAATCGCACAACTAGAAGATCGAGACGCGCTCCGAAGAGACCTCATCGCAACAATCTCACATGACCTTCGTGGACCACTGACGAATATTTCCGCTCACCTTGAGCGCCTGAGAATGGACTCCTCGACCGGCCGGGCCCAAGAATCGATCGAGATTTTGCAGCGGAACTCGAAGGACCTCGAGGAGTTGTTGGAGCAGCTTTTCGAGCTCGCCTCGCTCGAGGCCAAGGAGAATCTTCCTGAGCCCGAAGAGACTCTTCTAGATATCGTCTTTACCGATCTCGCCTTGAGCTATGGACCGAGGGCGGAGGCCAAGGGAATCAGACTGCGCGCCGAAGATGAAGAAAAGATGACGGTCTTAATCGATCTCACGATGCTGACCCGCATCCTCAATAATCTCGTCGAGAACGCGCTAAAGTTCACGGAGGAAGGAGGCACCATAACCGTCCGCGCGACACGAGAGGGCGAACGGGCCCGAATCTCAGTCTCGGACACCGGGTCGGGAATCGCGGAAAGCGAGCTTCCAAAAATTTTCGAGAAGTTCTTTCAAGGCGAATCCGGAAAGATAGCAAACCTTTCGTCCTGTGGATTGGGACTGTCCATCGTGAGGCGCCTCGTGGAGCTTCAGGGGTCCGTTATTCAGGTAAAAAGTGCGGTGGGAGTCGGGACCGAATTTTTCTTCTTCATCAAACTTGGTGAGCCGTCGTTGCGGAAGTAAACCCGGCCTCCAGACATCCGCCTGCTCCATCTCCCGGACGAAACGGCCGAGAAACATACTCAATTTATGCGCTTATCTGCCCGCTGAGAGCCGATCGGTTAAATTGTTGAGCGTTTTCTAATTTTCCGGCATCAAAAAACTGTATGGAATCCAAGGTCCGACTCTACGTCGCGGGAGGCGCGTTTTTAACGTGTGCCCTGCTCGCTATCTTCGGCAATCTCGTAACGGCATTTGTCGTTGCGATAGCCGCTGTGAGCATCGTCGGCGCCTGGATCGGACTGAACCACTTTTTTCCAGCGGAGCCGCCCGCTCCGCCATCAGAGATTCCTGTTCCACCACGCCGTAAAGTCACGCCACCACCGACCGTGCTCGGATCAAGAAGACCTACTCCCACGGAGCAAAAAAGTTTCAGCGAGCAGCAGTTTGCAGCTTTAAAAACGGCACTGAAAACCCCTTCGGCGTCGAACAATCCCGTGGCCGGAGCCGGAAACTCCAAGTCCAATTCATCGTCCAAACGTTTGACGGAAGCGGAGCTGAGAGAACAACTTTGCAACCGGCAAGACGAACTCGGCCCCCTCATCGCCCGCTCCCGGAGAAGACAGCAGGAACTGGAACGCTGGGTGCAAGAAAATGTCGGACAAGCGACTCCTGAAGCACTGAACTCGCTCCGGGATAGCCAACTCATTATCGACGCACTGCAAAAGCGATTTGATAAAACGCATGCCCTGCTGGAAGAGGCGATCACGGAAAACACCGTGCTCGAGGTTCTTGAAATGCCGCTTATCGTCGATGAAGATGCGATGTGTCATCTGAAGACCGGGAAAACCTTCCGGCCCTTGAGACATCATGAATGGGAATCCACTCTCGAGCGCCTCTTCAATAAGGTTTCGCCGAACCAAAAACGAAGCCCGACCGGATCTTTCCGTATGCCTCCAACGGGCGAAAGCTAAGCCACTTCTCATCTCTGTGCGTCTGTGTCTCTGTGGTTCAATACGCTTCGCGGGCCAGGTCGTATCGACGCAGTAATTCGAAATCCTGTTGAACTACAGAGACACAGAGGCTCTCTAATTTAGAGTAGCCACTTCCCTTTCGCGATCAGCGGGAGCTCTGATCCGTCATACAGCGTCGCGTTCACATCGACTTGCTCGGAAGAGATCATCATATCGGTATGAACATGACTATCATTACAGCCAACAGCCTCGAGCTGTTCCGGAGTCATCGTCGCACCTCCGTCGATACAGAAACGGTAGGCGAAACCCACGGCGATGTGGCACGCCGCGTTTTCGTCAAATAGGATCTCCTGGAAGATGTTCCCCATTTGAAAAATCGGAGAATCGATGCCGACGAGCGCTACCTCTCCCAATTTTTTCGCACCGGGGTCGCTTGAGATGTATTCCGCAAAAGTTTCCCGGCCCTCCCGGGCGGTGAACTCAGAAATCTCACCTTTTTCAAACTTCAGTTCCAAGCCCTCGATGAGCTTGCCGTTAATGAAAAACGGGCGAGTCGCACGAACCATTCCACTCGTTCCTCGGCAATCCGGAGTCGTGAACACTTCTTCCGTTGGGATGTTCGGCTCAAATTCCACACCACGTGGACTGAGATCGCGCCCACCCTTAAAAATCGCCTTCTCCGACAGGAGAACTCGCAAGTCCGTGCCGGGGCCCGTGAAGTGAAGCTGCTTAATCTTTTTCGCGGTTAGAAAAGAGGCGCGCCGTTGCAGGTTGTCATTATGTGTGAGCCATTTCTCGAGACAATCCGGAGTATCCGCCCGGCTTGCTTTAAAGATGGCCTGCCATAACTTTGCACACGCCGACTCCGGCGACTCTCCCGGAAAAACTTTCATTCCCCACTTTGGTGTAGCACCGGCGGCAACCGTCCAATGTACTCGACTCTTTCCGATACCTTCTTCGTAAAAAGTGCGCAGCGCTTTCCGTTGGTGCAGTTGCATGGAATTAACCTTCTTCGGATCGAGGTCGGAGAGAATCTCAGGTTCCTCACTTCCCGTGATCCGAATATTCGCCCCGGTCTCTTCGAGCAGCTCGGCAAACTTCACCGGAATATGACGAGGAACAAATGAAAGATCTTCTTCCGAGCTTTTCAGCAGCCGGATGCGAGCAAGCCGCGGATCGCCGAGATCGACCATCACAAACTTTGCACCCCGGTCATAGGCATGCTCCGCCAACAGGCACACGAAATCTCGGTGACATGCCTCGGCGGCGATATTGAGAATCTGACCCGGCTGAATGTTCAGACCATGAACGATGAGAAGCTCTGCATAACGGCTGAGCTGGGTTTGAAAATCTTCTTTCATACTGACCTCCGGATGTCCGCCTCCTCTCGAGCGCGTGAGATATCTTACCAAATATTGGTAGCGGGGTGTTTTGACGACCCACTACCGGATTATTCTCGTTTTCGAAACTCTTCTATTAGCCGAAGCATGTCATCCGGCAGCTCCACTTGAAAGCTCACCCGCTCACCGGTGATGGGGTGAAGAAACGCCAGAGAATACGCATGAAGTGCTTGCCGACCAAAGTCGACGAGCACGCGTCGCAGACGAGGCGAATAGGAGCCGCTGGCCGCGCCGTAGACGGGATCGCCCAGTATCGGTGCATTGGCGGCCTGAAAGTGCACGCGGATTTGATGCGTACGGCCGGTCTCAAGCTCCACTTCACACAACACGACACGCTCGAATGACTCTTGAACTTTCCAAAATGTCCTCGCCTCGCGGCCGCCTTCGGCGACCACCGACATCTTCACGCGGGCGGACGGACTCCGGCCGATTGGGAGCTCGATCACCCCGGACTGTCCATCCTTTGCAACAATGCTTCCTTTCTTCGATCTCGGAACGTTCGCCGAGACCAGCAAATATCTGCGGCTCATGGTTCTCGGAGCTTTAAGCTGCTTCGTGAGATGGCGAAACGCCTCCTCGGTTTTAGCGATTACCATCAGGCCGCTCGTGTCCTTGTCCAAGCGATGAACAAGGCCGGGACGGAAAGCGTCGCCAATTGGTTTTATGTCTGAGCCCAAATGATGAAGCAGACCGTGAACCAAAGTCGAAGTGTCCCGACCCGCTCCGGGATGAACAACGAGTCCGGGAGGTTTGTTAATGACGAGAAAGGAGCTCTCTTCGTGGACGACCGAGAACGAGATATTCTCGTCGGGTGTCAGAGAGAGAGTTCGTGGCGGAGGAATATCAAAATATATCGTTCCACCCGCTTTCGGCCGGAATCCGGTCTTTGTAATAACGGTCCCGTCGACGGTGACTCGTCCATCCTCTATCCACGCGGCAACCTGAGATCGCGTTGGCGACCCATCTCCGGCGAGCGATTCCGTGACGATTTGATCGAGCCTCTTCCCGCTCGCGGGAACTACAAGACTAAAGCGTCGCGGCGAGGATTCTTCGCGCTTCTTCGATGTCATGAGTAATCTGACGCTTTAATCCTTCAATTTCGGAGAAGTTTCTCTCATCGCGAATTCGTCCGGCGAACATCACCTCCATGCGCTGCCCGTATATCGAGCCGAGGTCGCGATCGAGAACGTGAACTTCGAGAAGCCGCGGACCTCCGCCGAATGTCGGACGAACACCAAGGTTCGCGATGGCATCGTAGCCCTCGTTCGCCATCATCACCCGCACCGCATACACTCCGTTTTTCGGGAGGAAGATACGACCGAGCTCTAAATTTGCAGTTCGGAAGCCGAGCGAAGCGCCTCGCTCAGCGCCGTGACATACTCTCCCTGACACCGAATATGTTCGCCCGAGCAGGGTCGTGACCGTCGCAATATCACCGGCCTGAAGTGCTTCACGGAGGAGAGTCGTGCTGACTCTCATCCCGTCTATCTCGACCGGAGGAACGATACCGACTTCGAAACCGAACTTCGCGCCGAGCCGTTCGAGTACTTCGACACTTCCCTCCCGACCTTTCCCGAACGCCCAGTCATGACCGACGACAACAATCGATGCTCCAAGTCCGCGAATGAGAAATCGTTCGACAAACTCCTCAGCCGAAAGCATCGCAAAGTGCTTGGTAAAATGTGCGGATACGCAAAGATCGAATCCGAATTTCTCGGCAAGTTCGGCTTTTGAACGAAGGGTGCTCACGGGCAATGGCACTTTCTCAGTCTCGCCCCGGCTTCTTGCGAGAAATGCTCTCGGATGTGGATGAAACGTAAGAACGGCGAGGCAAGGCGATCGCTTGCCTTCCTCCGCCCGGACACGCGACCTCACCCGCTCCTTTAAAACGGAAAAAAGCTGCTGGTGCCCCAAATGCAGGCCGTCGAAATTCCCAATGGTAACTCCGACAGTCCTGTCCTCGATATCCGCAATAGCCGGCTCGAGAAACCCCTCATGCGAAACCCGGCGTAACAGCACTACCTTCTCCTGCGCGGCGGAGGAGGAGGCGGAGGCTGCAACTCCGACAACAGCGCCTTTGCGCGAGGTGTCACGATGGAGCTTGGGTGCTCGTCGAGCAACTTCTGAAGAGTGAGCACCGCATCCTGCTTTGCTCCGGTTTTTACGAAAGTATCGGCGAGATAAAAAAGAGAAGGAGGCACGAAATCCTCGGCTGGATATTTTCCGAAAACATCGCTGAACGCGCCGACTGCCTGATCGTATTTGCCGAGCTTCTGATAGGTGATCCCCAACCAGAACAGCGCATTATCCGTGAATGCCGTGCCCGGATTAGAAGTAATAAAGCTCGTCAGGGTTTGATTAGCGCTTTCGAGATCTCCCGTGCGGATTTGTTGAAGCGCAAGCTTGTATTGTTCTGCCGCGGGACCGGAGTTTGCGGCGATGCGCTCATCGTCAGCGTTTAGCAAATCCTCGGGGACGCCGGCTGGAGGGGGAACACGCGATTTCAGCTTCGTGATGGTTTGTTCGAGCTCTTGAGTTTTCCCTGTCGAGACGTGCTGAACTTCCTCGACGCGGCCGGTCAGACTTCGCATCTCGGAGCCGATCTGCCTGAGTGATGTCGTTTGCTCAGCTTGAAGTGCGCGGATGTCGGCAATCTCAGTTTTCAGCTTTCTCGTGGTTTCCTCGAGTTGAGTGATCCGGCCGTCGCTGCAGGCCGTGAAGGCCGCAGCAACTCCCGTTCCGAGTGAGATTAACGCCAGGCGTCGCATGTTCGTCGAATATTCAAAAGGAGCCATAGTTCTCGCAGAATGTAATCGCTTCCCAGCAAAGTAAATAAAAGCCATCGAACAAAAGGGCCCGGACCAAACTAAAACCCGTCCGCAAAAAAGCCCGAGATCAAAAAAAGGCCCGAGATCAAAAAAGGAGCAGTCCCGGTTAAAGGCTGCTCCCTCTCGCGTGTGCGGAACTGCAGCACGCCTACGCTTTTCGAGAAGTAATTACTTCTTCAAAGCAAAATGCACACGGCGGTTCTTCGACCAAGCTGACTCGGTGTGACCCGTATCGAGTGGGATTTCTTCCCCGTAGCTGATCGTGCTCATCTGCTCCTTCTTCACGCCCAGAGTGCGGAGGAAGTCATAAGCGGACCGAGCGCGGCGCTCGCCGAGAGCGAGGTTGTATTCGTTCGTTCCACGCTCGTCGCAATGTCCTTCGAGCTGAACCGGACGACCAGGATTATCCATCATGAACTTTGCGTTATCCCGGAGGGTACCTTGAGATACCGAGGATAGAGTGGCAGAATCATAGTCGAAATGAATATCGGGAACTTCACCGCCTGCTCGGGCAATCGGGATGTTTCCATCGCCAGCTTCGCCGAGATCACCGGACTCTCCTGTTCCACCCTTTTTACTGCTCGAGCAAGCGAACAGCGACATACTAAGCATTACCAAAAACATTATACGAACCCTACGCATCAGATCCTCCTCCAGCGTTCATAAGCTGTAAATTTGCAAAATATTAAAGAAAATTCTTTGGGAAACTCGCCCTCTTCATACTTAAGGAAACAGCAGGAAGCAAGCGGCAATTTCCGTCAAGCTCCTATTTGAACTTCGGAAAGCTCTCACTCGTGGAGGCGCTGCTCCCGAACAACTACACCTCCTCCCCGAACCCGGCGGCGCCGCGGAATCGGGGCCACCGCGGTTATCCGAACAATCTACTCAAGTTTTGGCCCCCAGCTTGGTGCGCTGTCCTCGGACTTCGCAAACGTGATGCGAACCGGGCCCGAGGCCCCGTTGTTCAGCAACGAGAGGACGGCGATATTCCTCGGTCCCCCGCCGAAATTGGAGCTAAACGCCAGGAATCGGCCGTCCGGCGACCAATTCGGCTCTTCGTTGTCTCCAGCGAAAGTGAGCTGAGTGGTTTGACTACCGTCCGCATTCGAAGTGAAGATCTGATTTCCACCCGCACGGCAAACAAATGAGATTTTGTCTCCTTTCGGACTCCACGAAGGAGAAGTGCAGTAGTTGCTATTTGTGAAGCTGATTCGCTGTGCAGGCTCACCGTCAATCGACATCACGTAAATCTGGGGTCCGCCAGCGCGGTTCGAGCAGAAGACGACTCTTCGGCCGTCAGGCGAGAGAGATGGTGAGACGTCGATCGAATCGCCGCTCGTCAGTTTTTTTATCAAGCTGCCCTTGAGATCGAGAATCGCGATTTTCGACACCCCGGCAATCGCCGCGGAAGTGACGATTCGTCCGCCATCCTTCGTGAACTTTGCACCGATCTCGAGGCCTGGTCGTTGAGTCACTTCACGCGCCTGCCCTCCGTCGACGGATGTGATGTAGAGCTCAGGCTTCCGCGAGGCATAGGATGTATAGACCAACTTATCTCCCGCGGGATTCCACGACGGAGAAAGCGCGAGCCCTTTGTCCCGGGTCAGCTGGCGGATATTCGAGCCGTCGAGATCCATCATGAAGAGCTCTTTAAAGCGGCCCACCCGAGAAACAAAGGCGATTTTCGTTCCGAAGATGCCGGGCTCCCCCGTGAAATATCGGACAATCTCGTTCGCGAACTTATGAGCAATCCCCGGAAGATCGTTTGCCGCCGCAGAGTACTGCTTTCCGACGACCGGCTTTTGTTGCTGAACGTCGTAGAGATACATCCGCACCGAGACCCCCTCTCCCGTTTGCCGAATGTCGCCGCGGACGAGTCCGTCTGCACCGATAACAGACCAATCCGAGAAGGCCACCTTATCCGGCTCGGAGCATTTCCCGGGTGCTTCGACGAAGCTCGACGGATTAATGAGCCGGAACAATCCAGTGATCTGCAGGTCACGCGTAATGACATCAGCAATCTTCTGCGCCCCTTCGCTTCCGGCGCCCGAATCGCAAAGCCGCGGCACGGCGACCGGGAACCCGCCAGTGCCCGGACCAGTGATTGGAACATCCGTCTGCGCCAACGCGTTTTGATTCGATGCGCAGAGCAGCGAAAAGGCAAACGCCGCTTGGAGGAGAGTGATTGATAACGTCGACGTGATTCTTCTCATAAGGTCCTTTGGTGATCCGCTCTCTTCAAAAGAAGCCGCTTCTTCGGGAACGCAGCGGCGGGAATGACTCGCAAAAAAATTGCAGGAAAATTGCCAGCGATATTCGTGAGAGAATGAATTCCGCACAATAACTTCCCTTCGTGTTCGGACGGCAAGCTAGCAAATAAATTTACGGTCGGCACTAGTGCTCTGACAACTAAGTTTTGAGCGGAAACTGATGGTTCGCCCACTTCACTCTGTCCGTCCAGGCCGGCAAATCTAGGTTCTCGTTCGGGAAAACTGTGCAGCAGCGAGGGATTTAGGATGTCGCGGAATCGTCGACGCACGCGAGTTCCCACTCATCCGTGACTAAAAGCACCGTGATTGATTGCATTCTTGCGGTGTTCGCGACGAGAAACAAAAGGGCCGTGCCAAGGGAACGTAAGTTGAAGGCGAGCTTCAAGTCTCTGTCCGTCTACTGCCTCACTTCCTTCGAATCAAAGTTAAATCGCACATCGCTGAAACGGGAATAGAGATCAGGTGGCGGAGGAGGTACCGGAGAAGCCTTGTAGACTGCCCGGACGACGGAATCATCGAAATTCCGGTTTCCGGACGAAGACTCAACTTTCACGTCTTGTATCTGGCCGTTCTGAAGGATGCGCACTCGGACGTTTGCAACAAGCCGGTCCGAACCGCCAAGCCAGCTCCAACCTCGCTTAACATGCGAAGTGAGCGCGTTTCGATAGGCAATCTCTTCCAATGACCCGAGGGTGCCGCCGCCCATGCCTTGACCGCCGAGCTTCGCAGCACCGAACCCGTCTCCACCTGCCGCGGCCGATTCTCCCTCGTATTGGTTCTGGACTCTCCGGGCAGCGCGATCGATAGCCTTGTCTCTGGCTTCTCGTTCTTTTTCCTTGCTGACCCGCTCTTGCTCTTCTTTCTTCTTCTCTTCCTCTTTTTTCTTCTTTTCCTTTTCCTGCTTTTCTTTCAGTTTTTGCTTCTCTTCTTCCTTCCGCTGCTTTTCTTCGAGCGCCTTTTTCTCAGCAAGGATTTTTGCGGGATCTTCGACGACAGACGGCTGAGTAAGTTCTTTTTGGGGTTTCTCTTCCGGCGGAGGCGTTTTTTCTACCGGATCTTTGACTTGCGGCTCTGACTTCTTGGTCACTTCTTTTGCTTTCGGCTCATCCGGCTTCTCGACTTCTCGATTCTGTTGCGGTGTGAGTATTTTTTTCCCACCATCTTTTGGAACCTGAGAGATACCGCCAAGATTCATTCCGCCTTCAAGGGTCACCGAAAACACTTGTTGTGCTCCCGAAGCGTCAGCGGCGGTCCGCTCAAGTACAAAAATTACAATAGCGCCGAGAAAGAAGTGAAGGAGCAACGACGTAACAACGCCGGCTCGAAACGAGACGCCGGGAGAGTGGCCGAATCGAACGAATTCAATCGTATCTGTTTCTGTCATAGTCCTGCGTTTACAATTCGATGCTCTCTGGTGTCCGAACTCTGAGAACGGCGGGCCCTCGGCGTAATTATGAAGGCTCGGTGATCAGCCCGACTTTGGTTATTCCCTCTCGACGCATCGAGCCCATGACCGCCATGACGTTCCCGTAGGGAACCCGGCGATCGGCCTTTACGAACACCCGCTTGTCCTTTCGACGTTCGAGTATCGCAAGGAGTTTCGTGCCGAGGACCTTTACCTCAACCGCGTTACCGGAACCGATAAATACCGCCCCATCTTTATCAATGGAGACAACGAGCTGCTCTCCTTCTCCCTCTATTGGAGCGATTGTCTCCTTCGGAAGTTCAAGCTCCACCCCCTGCTGGAGAATCGGGGCCGTAACCATGAAAATCACGAGGAGAACCAACATGACGTCGACCAACGGGGTCACGTTGATTTGGGATATTGCCCCGCCTTCTTCGCCTTGCTCGTCAAAAGCCATAAATCATTTTATCCGAACTCTCTGCTCGTGCCTCGTTCGTGAAGAACCGAGCAAAGCTCATTTCCACTCATTTTTTGTCCGGAGCAGAGCACTCGTTCCTACCTCAGCTCCGCAGGCCAGGGGCTCCTCTCCGAGAAATTACCTACTTAAGAAAGTGTCTCCGGGCGATGTTCAAAAACTCCGCCGAAAACATATCCATGCTCCGACCAAGAACGCGAATCTGCTGTGAGAAGTAGTTATAGAAGATCGCGGCCGGAATAGCGGCGGCAAGTCCGATGGCCGTAGCGATGAGCGCTTCGGAGATACCGGGTGCAACCGCTTGAATCGAGCTGCTCTTCACGCGGCTCAAACCGATAAACGCATTCATGATCCCCCAGACGGTTCCGAACAGTCCGATAAACGGAGCAGCCGAAGCGGTTGTCGCAAGGAAGATTGTTCCGGCTTCGAGTCTTGTTATCTCTTCGGCCTTCGCGCGCTTCAACGCTCGATCGATGTTGTCCAAATCTCCAAAATCGCTGTTCTCGCCGGTCTCATGCGCCTTTACCACTTGCGCCAGCTCGCGATGGCCTGCCCCATAAACCTTGGCGACCGGGCTATCGGTGAGACGCGCGCCGGCTTCCGTAATTTGCGCAAGGTTCCTGCTGCTCCAGAAGACATCGGAGAACTTCGTGCTCTGCGACTTCGCCCGCCGAATCTGCAGGCCCTTCGTAATGACGATTCCCCAAGTCACAACCGACATCATGAGGAGAAGAATAAGGACGCTCTGGACCACAAAGCCAGAACCGAGGACCAGGTCGAGCACCGAATGCTGCGCCCCCATGGTATCATCCGGAGCGGCGGGAACCGACGGTAATTGGACTGCCTGCTCCGTCACCGCATACGCGGTCGAGACCTGGAGCGGCAGCAACATCAACCCCGCCATCACGGAACCAGAAAACAAGAGCAATCCGGAGAATGCCGACCGGGAAATCACTAACCTAGGAAAAACAAAAGCCATAAATCGCCGTATCCTCCGATACTGAAAGTGAAATCGCTAACGGAACCAAGCATTCCGGTAGATTGGTAAACGTATCTAGCACTCAAAGTGCCTACAGGACACCGAGGACAGAACGCACAACCAAAAAAATTCTTCTCCGAACCAACTTCTTCGAGCCGCGTTGAAATCCCCGAGATGCCAAGGTTTCCCAACTGTGATATTTCCGGCGTTGGCTCAATCAGCACGTCGCAGTTACGGCTGGAAGAACCGGGTCTGCCGAAACGGAAAACCCCGAGAACGGCAGCGGCAGTCTCCCCCGGAGAGGTAACCCATAGGGGCACACACAACCGGACGCACCCAAAAAGGCGCATCGTTGTGAGCGTGTCCCGAGGGAACTCCACTCCCGAGGGAACTCCGGCATGGTCGCTACAGGGCACCGCCACTAGAGGGCACGGCATACAGTAGGCAAAATGTTTGCAATACTGTAACCCGTTTCCGGCGCTGGAACCGAACACAGCCGAGACCGAAAATATATTTGCCCTCTGGGCCGTCCGCCTATCGGCAGCGACGGATGAGGGCCGCACCGAAATCGGCCGGGGTTATCTCCCGGCCAGTAGTAATGGAGAACGAATCCCTATGACAGCAAAATTCGCAATCAATGGCTTTGGACGAATCGGCAGAAATATCGTTCGCGCCGCGCTTGAGCATCCAAAGGCCGAGCTTGTCGCCGTAAATGACCTTACCGATTCCAAGACCCTGGCCCACCTTCTAAAATACGACTCTGTTCATGGGAAATTCCCCGGTACAGTTGAGCACGGAGACGATTGGCTCTCGATCAACGGAAAGAAGATCAAAGTCTACGCCGAGAAGGATCCAAAGAAGCTGCCTTGGAAAGACTTGAAGGTGGATGTCGCATTTGAGTGCACCGGAATTTTCACGAAGCGCGAGCAAGCCGCAATGCACCTCGAAGCCGGTGCCAAAACGGTCGTCATCTCTGCCCCATCGCCGGATGCCGATCTCACGATGGTTTGCGGTGTGAATCACGGGCTTTTCGACAAGAACAAGCACAAGGTCATCTCGAACGGTTCGTGCACCACGAATTGTCTCGCCCCGGTCGCAAAAGTTCTCCTCGAGAATTTCGGAATCGTCCGAGGGATGATGACCACCGTGCATTCGTATACGAACGATCAACAAATCCTCGATCTTCCGCATAAGGATCTTCGCCGAGCCCGCGCAGCAGGACTTTCGATGATTCCGACTTCGACCGGCGCTGCTAAGGCTCTGTCGCTCGTCATTCCAGAACTGAAAGGAAAGCTGGACGGACTTGCGGTCCGTGTGCCGACTCCGAATGTTTCGCTTGTGGACTTGGTCTGTGAAGTCGAGCGCGATGTTACGGTGGCTGACGTAAATCAAGCTCTGATCAAGGCTGCAAACGGCCAGTTGAAGGGTGTGCTCGAAACGTGCGATGAACCATTGGTAAGCTCCGATTTCAAGGGGAACAAAGCCTCTTCAATCGTGGATATCCAAAGCACGATGGTTTTGAGCGGACGAATGGTGAAGGTTCTCTCATGGTACGACAATGAGATGGGCTTCTCTTATCGAATGATGGATCTGCTGGAGATTGTTGCCTAGGTTGAGGTGACTTTTTTCTGCGCACTCAAAAAGGCCAAGTGGGCAAAATGTAGTGATCCGTCGCTAGAAACGGAGAGTTATGAGGATCAACTGTACGATAATTAAATGGACGGAGCAGTAATGTTGGCTCGACCGTTCTTCGTAGCAAACTGGAAGATGAACATGCTGACCCGCGATGCGGCAAAGTATGTTCTTGAATTCCGGAGGTTGTATCAACCCGCGGCAAGCGGCTTAGACGACACCGTCTTGGCTCCACCGTTTACGCTACTCGCAACGGTCAGAGAGCAGGTCGGAGGACTCCCCGGAGTCCTCCTCGCCTCCCAAAACCTTCATTGGGAAGACTTCGGTGCGCACACCGGAGAAATTTCTGCACCAATGCTAAGAGAGTTCGGCGTGAGCTTCGCGATCGTCGGTCACTCCGAACGCCGACAGATCTACGGAGAAACAAGCGAGGCAGTCGCAAAACGCGCGGCTGCCGCTCTCCGGCATGGAATCCGTCCGGTAATTTGCGTGGGTGAAACGCTTGCCGAATTCGAAGCCGGAAAGACCAAAGAAGTTCTCGCGGCGCAGCTTTCGACTTCCCTCAGCCTCGTCACTGAAGAGCAGTCGAAGATCCCGATCATCGCCTACGAACCGGTGTGGGCAATCGGCACCGGGAAGGCGGCAACACCTCAAATCATCTCCGACGTGCACGAGTTCATTCGCACCAAACTCGTCGAGAGATTTAAATCCGATGGTGAGAAGCTCCGTATTCTTTACGGAGGCTCAACCTCGCCCGACAACATCGAGGAAATCATCAAAGTTCCAACCGTCGGCGGGGCATTGATTGGTGGGGCGAGCCTGAAGGCGGAGACCTTCTGGTCACTCATCTCAAAGGCTCGGGCAGCCGCTGCATAAACAACCATCCGATGTTTTTTCCGTGGGGTGTTTTTCCTGAGTCGCGACAGACGGTTCTCTTGACCGCCGGGAAGGCCGGGGATATAGCTGCGAATCAATTTTGTTAAGTAAATTTCCGGACAGTGCACTCGGTTCCGCTCACCGAACTCCCTCACGAGGGCGATCACCGAACGGCGGGCGAAAATGCCGCCGGGTGTGAAGTCGGCGGACCACTAACCAGGTAAGATTGTGTATCTTTCACTTTTTACGTTTTTCCACATCGCGATTTGCGTTCTTCTGATTCTGATTGTCTTGCTTCAGCAGGGAAAAGGAGCGGACATGGGCGCGACTTTCGGCGGCGGCAGCAATACACTTTTCGGTGCCGGTGGTGCGGACAACCTCCTCACCCGCGTAACCACCGTAATGGCTTTTCTGTTTATGTTTACAAGCGTGGTGTTGTCGTCGAGCCTGAAAAGCGGCTCCGTGACTCACGGAGCTCTCTACGACAGTCTTCCGGCAACGACTCCGATAACAGCCCCGGCACCTGCTGCGGGTGGAGCTCCTGCTCCGGGTACAGACGCGCCCGCTTCTAACACGCAAGGCGCCGCCGCGCCTTCCGGTGAACCAACGTCTCAGCCGGCCGCAGCTCCCTCCGGAACTTCAGAAGCGGTGAGCCAACCTGTTGCTGGTTCTATCGAGCCAGTGCCGGCGGGAAATCAGGCAGCTGCTCCTGTTCAGGTTGTTCCGTCAGATGCGAACCCCGTCGCCGCACAGGTTCAACTTCCACCGGTCGCTGCTCCGCTCGTGGATTCACCAATTGTAAACTCGGATCCGTCGAAAACTTTGTCTAGCACTGGCAATCCAGTGAAAGATGTAGTAACCGATGCTCCCCCGGCCGCTGCCTCCTCAACAGCGCCGAAGAAGAAGTAGTATCTTTCGCGCCACTAGCCCTGGTGCTGGAACTGGTAGACAGGCATGTTTGAGGGGCATGTGTCGCAAGGCGTGGGCGTTCGAGTCGCCCCCAGGGCATTTTTCTTTTTTCCCATTTTTTGGATTCTAAGCGAGAGCACTTTCTGCGGCGAGGCCGCGAAGGTAAGCTCGTAGCCGCTGCTCAGCGCGGTTGAAGAGTGAGCCTGCGATCCGGCGGGACCGTTTTCGAAAGATGGACGAGAATTTCTTTCGCAGGAGAAAGCGAGAGCTCATAATAGGGCAAATTTTTCGTAGCCGGCCCGGCGGTCACCGCACCCGAATCGGAAAACTGAGACCCATGACACGGACAAGAAAAACCTCCGCTCTTCTTTACGAGGAGGCATGTCTGAT
Source organism: uncultured Bdellovibrionales bacterium (assembly GCA_964509425.1). Lineage (GTDB taxonomy): Bacteria > Bdellovibrionota_C > UBA2361 > SZUA-149 > CAZDWZ01 > CAZDWZ01. The sequence continues at coordinate 472,898 of CAZDWZ010000001.1, forward strand.
GCGTGCAGACCAAACTCATCGCCGAAAACTCATTTCCCCTCCTCCGCAGCAGAACTCGAAGCACACTGAACTCTGTATCTCCTTCAGGGAAATTCTCTGCCGGTCCGAGCACGGCGGGCGCCACGGCCACGGTCTCGGACTGAGAACAAGAAAGAATCACGAGCCCGGCCGCGCCTTTCAGCCATTGCCGCCTGCTGATGGAATTCTGCATTTGACTCTCTCCACAAATAAAGGGCAGCATGAGCCCTAGTTTATTTCCCGGGGGAACAGAAAATGCGAATTCTCATCGTAGATGACGATGCCGTGGTGCGCCACATTCTGTCGGCGTTTCTAAACGGGTATTCCGCGCAGTTCCTGCCGCCGGGAGATTCAGGTGTCGATCTCGCGATCGCAACAAATGGCAATGAAGGCCTCCAAACGATTCTCGCGGCCATCCCTTCAAACACCCTCCCAAACGTCGTCTTTCTCGATCTCCAGTTAATGGACATGACGGGCGTGGAAGTTATGGAGAAGGTGGAGGAGCGGCTTGGGAAGGGGCTGCCGCCGATAATCTCGATGTCGGCGCAGCCGCTCATGGAAGTCCAGCGAAACCATCCGCACCGGGACTGGAGCTTCTTCCTCCAGAAGCCGTTTGTTCCGGAACAAGTCGTTGCCTTGGTAAAAAAGGTGATTGAAACCACCTGACAAGGCCAGGCAGTTAAACTCCAATCCGGGCTGAATTCCAAACAAATCCCGGTCTTTATCGCGTCGCTCCTCACCGTTTTCCGACAAACGACTTCCAAAAGTGCCTGCAATTGCGTCAATTTGGTGATTTCGCGGCAACTACTAGCGGTCTTTCGCATAACTCCCCTGGGTAGATGAAAAACGAGCTCCGCCACTTCGACGGTCCACCGTCGGGATGGCGAAGCTACCGAGACTGAGGGTTCGACCTACGAGGTTTGAACCAGGTGCTTCGCCGACCCCGGTGTGAAAGGACACCTTCCCCATGCAACGCTTGTCCCTCGCCGTCCTCGTGGCGGCCCTGTTCTCCCCCGCTCTGTTCGCTCAGGACGAGGAGGAGAACCCGGCGCTGAAGCTCAGCGCCACCCCGCAAACGGTAAAACTGGCCCTCAACACGGTCGACAAGGCCGTGGATCTGGGGCTGGTGGACGGCCGCAAGGCCGTCGGACAGATCACGCTCCTGCTGCAGCACAAGGACGAGGCCACGGCGATCCGCGCCGCGAACACGCTGACGAAGATCGGCGGCAAGCTGAAGGACGCCGGCGGCGACGACGCCAAGCGGCTCCGACTCGTCGCGGCAACCGGCATGGTGAAGGCGGCCGACGACGACGCCAAGGACCGCGCCGAGCTGAAGAAGGTGGCCGACGAGAACGTCAAGAAGTTCACCACCGACGAAGAGCGCACCGACATCCGCGCCAAGCTGAAGAAGAAGTGACCCGGTAGGAGAAAAGAAACGGTTGAGTGACGGGGGCAGAACTACTGAGGCTCCGTCACACGGAACCTCGGTAGTTTTGCCTTCGTCAATCGAAGCGCTTTAACTCGTCATACATTCTAAGCAGCGAACCTTCGTCGCCGTGGCTCCCGGACTTCAAGATATACTGACGATAAATTCCTGAACGATCCGTGGCTCCGAGGAGCGGCATTCCCGGCTGAACATCCCGAATAAAACTCAATTCTCGAATTCCAAATCGCTCAAACACACACTCAGCAGTCCAACCTCCAGTGAGCACGACAGTCTCCGGCTGAAGCCGATCGGCAACTGCGTAGACGGCTCTGCTAAAACGAACCGCCACATTTCTGGCCGCTTCGTCTTCGCACGCGATATCGGGCTGAGGGAGAAAGAGCAGCGTGTCTCGATTGAAGTCACGCCGTGGCGGACTCTCAGAATACGGAGAGAGCAACACGGGCTCGATTTTCCCCGCGCTCGCGAGGCGTGCAATCTGCCGGTGAGAGGCGTTCGTACCGCTCCCCAATGCGAACAGGACTCGATCGGACTTGAGCTCCGTTGCCCGGGATGCTCTCTGGTTTTCCGGAATCTGCTCGAACATGACTCTTGAAAGCGCTCTAAGCAGTCCGGCGCTTCCGGCGAATAACAAGTTTGCACCCGAATCCTTCGCGGCATTCACCACAGAGAGAAGGTCTTCATCCGTGAGCGAATCAGGAACGAAGGTGCGCGGTGCTTCCCAAGCGGCCGCAAAAACCTGACAGAGTACCTCCGAGCTTCCTCTCACGGTCTCAAGCGGAATCGTGGTGAGGCCGAGCACTCCTCTGCTCGAGAGAAACTCCGGCACGTAGAGGGACTTCGGCGAGATTTGCTCGGCTTCGAGGTACCCGCCACGGATCACCCGGGAGTACACGGGAAGAGCCGACGAAAGGAGCATTGAGCTCCCCGAGCCAAAATGCCGACGGAACGCTTCTACTTCCTCCGCAACGTTTCCGCGGAGGAGCGAGTCAATTTTTTTGAAGACGACGGTATCGGCCTCAGGCTTCAGCGCGCGTAACGCCGATTCGACGCGTTCGGCGGAATGTTCCGGAGTAACATGCCTACTGTCCGTGGAGAGAGCCGAGATCCCGGGGGGAAGCTCCGAAGGAGCAGCGTTCCGGTAAATTCTGGCTTCTCGTCCAAGAAATGCTGTGTGAGAAATGCAATCGGCGGCACCGGTGATATCGTCCGCAACAACGAAGAGTTTACCTGCCTTCATCGCGCCCTCACCTTCCCGTTCTCGGCATCAGTGCTCTGCTCAAAAATGAATAACCAATATTGATTTTCAATTATTCGCTGATTCGAAACAGAGCACGAGATTCTGCTGGCTCGGTTCCGCCTTGCGTGACGCCCACGATAAACTCCCTTTGGTGGTCGATTGTGTGGACTCGGCACTAGCGGTCCGCGTCGCGCTTGGCCGTACACATTTCAACCGCCACTCGAATCGACTGTAACATACTTTGCTCATTCGCTGTTCCGGTCCCGGCGATATCAAACGCAGTTCCGTGATCGACGGACGTCCGGATGATCGGAAGGCCGAAACTCACGTTCACCCCATCATCGAAGCTAAGCAGCTTCATCGGGATATGTCCCTGGTCGTGATACATTGCAATGACGATATCGTAATTCCCCCGCGAGGCTTTGATAAAGACGGTATCAGGCGCCACCGGCCCATCGACCAAAAGTCCCCTCGCCTTCGCCGCCTCGATGGCCGGCAGAATCTCTGTTAATTCCTCATTTCCAAAGAGCCCGCCTTCTCCGGCATGCGGATTCAAACCAGCGACGGCTATTCGTGGACTTTTGATTCCGAATGCGCGGCACGCTTGAAAGCCCAAGTCGATAACTTCTTCGATTCGTCGGCGAGTCGCGCGTTTAACAGCCTCCCGCAATGCAACATGGGTGCTCACGTGGATCACTCGAAGCGTGGGGCCAACAAGCAACATACTGACTTTTTCACACCCCGTTCGCTCAGCGAGAAGTTCGGTATGTCCCGCAAAATCATATCCACCGAGATGCATCGCTTCTTTATTGAGCGGCCCCGTGACGAGCCCGTCGACCTTTCCTTGCATCGCCAAATCGCAACCGAGAAAAACATAGTCAACGGCGGCCTTTCCAGCGACGGCGCCGACCTGCCCGACTGGAACATGAAGCGGATCGGCGTTCCGTTGGTCAAGGAGAGGGATAGTGCCGCTTTCGTATTCGCCATTTTCCGGTGTGTCGATGATTTCGAGTCGCAGAGACTTCACGCCCACCCAAGCGGCGGCACGACGCAGAATATTCTGGTCGCCGATAATAAGCGGTCGACAGATCCGAAAAACTTCGTCCTGTTGGAGTGCTTTGAGAATGATTTCCGGACCGATGCCCGCGGGGTCTCCAATCGTGACTGCGAGAATTGGACGAAAAGGCGAATTCTGGGTGTTCGGACTTTCCGGCGCTGGAAACATTCTCCTCCGCTTTTTCCTTGCATGGCTGCAGACTTCTCGGAACACGGCGCTAGACTCGCGTTCAGATACGAGGCTCGAGAGGTATAGCCTGGGAGTTTAAGCGTGTAAAATCCGGAGAATGTTATCGGACCGAGTCCCGGTCCAATTCTACCAGCAGTTTGAGCAGCTCGCTTCCGCCTTTAGCTTTTGTGTAGAGACAATAGGATGGTTAGCGTCTGCGGTATATTTGCCGACTTTGTTCGGTTCGAGGACAGCGGGCCCTTTCAAAGCCACTTTTTGTCCTCCTGGAACGAGAGCCGTCACCTGGACGTTTTCGGCATTCACCGAGCCGACATTCCTTGCTTCCACTTCGACGAAAACCAGAGTGAGAGCCCGCGAACGGCGGAAGGTCCCTTGAGGGTCACCAAGGACCCTCACGTTTGTTTTGTTGAGCATTTCTTTATCCACCGCAAGACATTCTGCTGGCAGGATTGCTGCAAATAAACAAGCGAGAGCCAAAAATTTTCTCATGAGAGAATCTCCTCTGAAACGTCCTTTTTAGTATCGGCAGTCTCGAGCCAGAATTTGAATAGGTTTCACAAATCGCGGCGATTATTCGCTTTTTCGATCGGATGCCAGCCGGACGGAACCGGTGGTCCCGTCGATTACGACAACGGTTCCCAGCAATTCGCGTATGAGATCGGAAGACACGCCCGCGACGACCGGAACTCCCCGCTCGCGTGCCAAAATTGCAAAGTGTGACAAGAGCCCGCCGCGGAGCGAGACGACTCCGGCAATTTTCTCCAGATGTTCCGCGTGTCGCGGCGTAAGAATCTCTGTGAACAGAATGCAGCTCTCGCCATCGGGAACGCCTCCAAGCTCGCCCTCCCTGAGCAACCTTCCGATCGCGCTTCCTGGCGCGATCCCGGTTTGTGCTTCGGTGGAAACTGGGGTGAGAACGGAGCCGATGACGGATGGAAATGCAAAACAACCAACTTCGACCTCAATCGGTGCCAAGTCGTGAACATTTCCGTCGGACAAGATGTGATCGAGCGAAAATCGAAAGACGTCCCGCGGATCCCGAAGCCCATGCTCAGCTCCGAGCTGGAGACAGGTCTTTCGAAGCCGGTTGATATGGAGAATGGCAAGCCATCGGCCCGTCTCACGAAGCTGAACAAGCATCGATACGGAGCTTGCGAGTTTGAGAAGCGGCTCTCTTTTCCACTCGGGAAGCGATCGAACCCGCTCTGGGACTTCGACACCCGGTGCGAGTTCAGTGCTTCGGGCAGCAGTGGTGAACTCGCTCTCATCGAGGAACTCGAGGGAGTTCCCAACGAGGCGAGCAGTTGGAATCTGGAATTCTGGTAAAGAGAACGGGGCCGCACTCACGAGAGACGTCAAGAGCGAGGTATCCCCCGGAAACAGGCGATTCAACAACGTCTCCAGTTTACTCTTGAGCGCGCCCGCAAGAAAATTAATCTCGAAGACGATCTCGTAATCGGCCAAAAAGGCGAATAGCTCCGCTTCGAGAGTGCCTGCACTCTCAAAACGCTCGGAAAGAAGAAGTGAGTGTAATTTCTTTGTAAGGAACTCTGTGTCCGCACCGGAGATAAGTTGCAGCCTCATTTTGTTCTGAAATGTCTGAAAAACGGATCTCGGAGCAAACGACGCCAGTCGCATCTCACCGTTGGCTCCCAACGAGTACGCAGGGAAGAGAGTTTGAAACTCCAATTCACGATTCGAAAACAGCTCCCCCTCTACCCGCTCAAGAAAATCACGAGAGTGGTAGGCGATACGATATTTTCGATACACGGCAGATACCGGTCCGCCCTCTGCGTAGAGACGACGCAAAAGACTAAAAGTCGCAGGTGACGGACGAGGTGACACTTCACAAACTCCGGTCCGTTCGAGAACTTTGGGTTTTGCTCCAGCGAAGTACTCGTCGAGCCTCCTCATCCCCCGGAACTGCGCGTCGGAAAGGGTCGAGATCGGCCGCGATTGAAGAAACCACCACGAGCCGCGGCTGAAACACCATTCAATGTCTTGCGGAAATCCGAAATCTGCTTCGACTCGAAGAAAATCCTCAATCACGCTTTCAAATCGCTCTTGTTCGGCGGAGAGTCGTTGTCCGTGAAAGCCGCGGACCTGCCGCGGCGTGACGGCTCCAGAAACCAGCGCCTCGCACGGACCTTCGACGAATTCAATAACAAGCTCGCGCCCGCCGCCGGGGTCGCGGGTAAAGGCAACGCCGGAAAGCTCCGCGTCGATGTATTCCTGAATAAGCAGCGAGAGCCCCGGGGCATCGCCGAGCACCCTTCTCGCCTCTCGGATCACGAGCGACAACGCGCGAGGAATCTCTTCTCGGGGAACCGCTGTCTCTGAATGGAATCTCCCGGCAAACGAAGAAATCCGTTGATCCTCGACCAACGCGCTCGAACGGACGGCGTAGAGCCGACAATCAAGCTTCTCGACAATCTGAGCGGCAAGTTGGAGAAGCGCGGGGCTGATCTCCTCAGAGGAATGGGAACCGACAATCGCGGCGAGATGATCCGCGGGAACGGCAACGAATCGCGGAACCGGAAGTCCCATAGTCGAGAGCCGAACAAGGTTCAGCGTCTTTCCGCCGAACCCGGCCGGTCTGGCTGCGATCTCTGATTGATAGAATACAGGCGGCAAAAGAATTTTCCCTCTCGCGGGGACAGCGGGTGTTTGTCTGACAAATCTCTCATCGTAAAGAGCGGAGCGTTCCGCACAGCACCCTTGATGTCAAATCACTAGAACGACCAAAGCGCAGCAACCACGACGACACCCACTCCCACGACGAGCATGCTCCAACCGGCCCTCCGCCGCCAAGGAGAATTGAAGAAACTCTTGAACCGGTGGAATACGTAGGCAAAGGCCGCGGAGCAGAAAAAAGCGGCGACTCCGATGGCCTGGGCAAGCTGCATCCCTGCATTCACCACGAAATCAGGGGGCGGGATCGCCGCGGCTTCAGACACCGGAGCGAAAAGAGCGACGGCGAGGCAGGATGCGAGGCGAGCGACTTTTTTCATCTCGTTACTCGTCTCTATACATGTGATGAACGAAGAGTCCGCGTATTCCAGTCTCTGATCCTCCGGCGCTGACGTTTCCCGCTGCGAAGCCCTCGTCGTTTTTTCCTTCCTTAAACGAGAGCGCATCGAGCCTGATCTTTCGCCCGTCCAACGTCGGAAGAATGATGAGCCATGACTTCGGCTTTCCATTTTCTTCCTTCAGGGAGACATTCACGTCGAATCCTTTTCTCATCGTCTTGGTCGTTGTGTCCTTCAACAACACCCATGAATGAGATCGATAGGCAGGATTATCCTTTTGGACTCGCGACGAGTCGATAGCATAGAAATTCCCTTTCTCGTCCCAGAGGATCATCGAATGTGTTTCTGAATCGGTCTTTCCGTGACCCGGGAAGAAGACATACTTGTTGAAATCCGAAGAGTGGATTTTCGCAACCATCGCTCGGGCAGCGATGCTTTTTCCGCCGATCTGGACGGTCGCCGGCGATTCACTCACATATTTTGTATATTCAGGAGAATTTTTGATGATGAAGTCGCCTTCTAGTTCGGGAATTCGCACTTGGATCGCCTCTCCGTTTACGACCACCGTAAACGAATAGGATTCTCGAGTTGAAAGATCCGAGCTGCCACGATTCTCAAAGCTCGTCACGGCGCCCGAGGCAATCTCTTCGAGACGCGGATCGTAAACGCTCTCGGTGAAGTGCTTATTCGTGCTCCCGTAAAGAAGAGAAACAAAGCGGTAGTGAATAAAGCTCGATTTTTCTGCATCTTCCTTCCGGCAGAGCATGATATCGAGCAGAAAATCTTGGCCCGACGAATCTTTGCCGTAGACGAGGATATCGTCGCTGAAAAATCGCCGCTGCGTCCCTGCCGCTGGCCGCTCTTCGCCGGAGACATTCGGCGCCGCAGCAATCAACGAAAACAGTAATCCGAGTACGAAGGCCGCCCGGAAAAATATCTGATTCGAGAAACGCATAGACTTCCCTAATTCAAAAAAAACCTCGTGGCACGGCAGGCAGCGTAGGAATTCATTATTTTGCCGGTCGTTTATTTGGATGAACCGGGCTTGAGTTCGTAACGCCTGATTTGACTCTCTGCCATAGGGAAAAGTTCGAGGACGGTCTCCTTCTCGACAACAACTTGAATTTACGAGAGAAAGGCTCCGCAATGGCGGATTCCATGTTTAGAAATATTCTCGTCAATTCTTCAATGACTCTCTTCTCCCTGGCGTTTTGCGCGCTGCTGGGAGAAGTCGTTCTCCGAGTCATCCCTCCCCCGTCCAAGGCCCAGTGGCAAGACCGTCCGAATTTTTATTACCTGCCTGAGGACGCCGAGAACCTGCAGGGGAACATTCACTCAAAGCAAAAAGACCCCGGAGCATTTCGGATTGCGGTGATTGGAGACTCGTTCACGTTCGCTCCGTTCATGCAATTCGACGACGGCTTTCCAGCTCGCTTGGAGCGGATGTTGAATCTCCGCCGTCCGGGGGACGGCGGACAGGGGAAACGAGTCGAGGTGATGAATTACGGAGTGCCCGGTTTCTCGACGAGTCATGAGGTTCCTCTCGCGAAACGAGCGCTCGATGAAGGCGCGGATTTGATTCTTCTTCAGATCACCTTGAACGATCCGGAGCTGAAGCCGTATCAACCACACGGCATCACGATCCGGAAAAACGACCAAGGGGCGATCGTCGTCGACACGAGCGGCGGAAGCGCCTCGTGGTTGCGGAATCATTCCCGCCTGTATGCCTTTCTCTTCGGCCGGGTAAATGTCTACAAGCAGGGCAAGTCCTACGAAGAGTACTTTCGAGATCTGTTTTCTGATAAGTCAGCCATGACGAAATTCGACGGCGCTCTTCAGGAAATCAAAAAAAGTGCCGATGAAAAAAATGTCCCGATGCTCGCTGTGGTGTTCCCACTCTTCGGGTCAAAATTAGACGATGCGTATCCGTTTAAGGTCATACATAAAAGCATCGCAGAGACACTCGACAAGCTAGCGGTAAAACACCTCGATTTGGAGGCGTTTTATCAGGGCATTCCGGCCGATCGACTCCAGGTCATGCCGGGCGAGGATTATCACCCAAATGAGATCGGACATCGGATCGCCGCCGAGGCTATCTATTGTTGGATGAAGAAAGAGAAGTTGATTCCGCCTGAGTTCGCAAGCAGCCCTCTGTTGAAAACCAGAGCTCAGCTATTGCTCCCGAAGGCGGATGGAACCGCAAAAACCTCGGCAAAAGCGCCCGACGGCTCTTTTTTTGCCGGATGCTCGAGATAATCGCGGACTTTTTTACCCACCATTCTTAATTGGAAAAGAGAAGTATTTTAGGTTAGTTGAACTAGGTGAGAAAAATCACTCTGGCGACGCTGAGTAAACGTGTTTACACGCTGAGAGACGGACATTGATTTGGATCGCATAACATAAGTTGGGGAAGCATTAGGTAGGAACTTTCATATGAGTTTTAACATTAAAAACACTGTAATTTCTGGGCTGGCGGGAGTGCTTCTCAGCCTTGGAATGTTGGGCGAAGCCAGAGCTGCCAACAACGACTTCGACGGCGACGGGCTCGCCGATCTTATTTCTGTAGAGACGAACGTCGCGGCAAACACCACGACCTTCAATATCCGGCGTTCGGCGAACGGCCAGATCATGCAGAACGTTGTTCCGATGCGCGGTGACGCCTTTTATACACACCTTTCGGCAAACGGCACGTATGCAGTCGGCGTTGTTCGAGTGCTTTCGCTCACTCAACCGCTGTTGTGGATGAAGCGGGATTTCCTCGGCAACATCGCACAATCGTTCTTCGGCTTGCCGGGCGACATCATCCCGCGTCAGGTGGACTTTGACCTAGACGGGACCACCGACCGAGTAGTCGGACGAAATCATCCGAACGGTTCTATCGTCTGGTACGGGGAGAAATCGAGTACCGGTCAAATCGTCGAGGTCTTCTTTGGAGAGACCGGCGATTTGTTGTTCACGGATCACTATGGACGCTATGGGGTTGTGAGAAATCGTCCGAGTACCGGGGAAGTGTTCAAATGGTTCCTGCTCTCGCCTTTGACCAACACCCTCGCTCAGATCCAGCAGTGGGGATTGAACGGTGACGTTCCTGAGATCCCGCTGTTCATCAATCAGCTCGCGGTGGTACGGACGGAAGGAACGCGGCAACGGCTCTATATTCGCCAAGCGAACTCCGCTCAGGTCACCCATCTCACCTGTCTGGCAGGAGAGACGCCAAACCTCGGGAGCTTCTTCAACCCGCCAAATAACCACATGGCCTGCCATAATCGGTCCATCGGCGGTGTGCGCGTCTATAACGTCGTGAACAACGGCTATGTTGACGTTCCGTTCGCAAATGCAAACCAGTACATCATCGGCGGAAATGGCCAAGTATTTCCTCCGACTGGCGGCGAAAATCCACCTCCTTCAGGAAGCGGCGATTGCGGCGGTCTCCCAGTTCAGAGCATCCGTTCGTTCTCGAACATTCTCTGGAAGGGAATCAACGAGCACGGAAGCCGCGGCGGAACGATGCTGTTCCAGTTCTCTTCGACGAACCCTGGGAAGAACCGTCTCCGCTTGAAGGACATCAATTGCCAAGACCTCAAGATCGGCAATAATTCCTTGGGTGTCTGCCGATATGCGAACGACCGGCCTTTCGGCTGCGGCGGACGATTCTATGCCGGCACTTGCGGCGGACCGAACTATTCGGGAACCCAGATCTCGAACCAAGCTCGGGCTCAATCTGGTAGTGGTTCCTTCCTCGTCGAAGGAAGAAATAACTGGTACCGTGTAGACAATCCAGGCCGTGACGGAACCATCAACAAGACGTCTTCCTGCTTCTAGGGCGACGGCTTTCTGAGATTCCCAAACCGGTCGGCGAGGACCCCTCGCCGACCGGTTTTTTTTTGGGGGCCGGCTATTAGCTGCGCGCTCCCGACCCGGTTGTGACGACCGAGCATTGGCTGAGGCCTCCGCCGCTGCATGTGCCCGAATCTGTAAATGACACCGCATCGGCGGTGTTCGCGTTCGAGTCACCTGAGTTCCCGGAAAGTCCGGAATAGGTAATCGTCCGGGTAAAGTTACACGTTACTCCGTTCGGGAACTCGGCTACCGGAAGCGGAGCCGAAGCCGAGAAGCCATCATCGCCATTAGTTGAACCGGTGAAATTCTGCCCGAGCTCGTCATTCACAGTCACAGAGCCGCCGAGCTGGTTCACCGAATGGGTGAAGCTGAAAGCCGCGGTGGAGACCGCAAGCGCACAGGGATTCGATGAGACCTGAGCAGTCCCTCGCCAGTTACCGGATGCGAAAATAACGGTGTCGTCGCCGTCACCACCGTCTCCACCACAAGCAACTAAACTGAGCGCAAATAAACTCATACCGATCATGCTGGTTTTCATTCCTTAGTCTCCTTTGCAAATTTGGTGCGTATAAATCTACAGTCGTGCTTCTACGCCCAGGCCTCTAGTCGAGCTATGACGTGACGCATGTGGCGCCGAGCCGCCTGGATAGAACGGACCGAGAAGGATGTGCGTTTACATACGGGCCGGGTATGCACGATACATAAAAGTAAAACCACACTCGGTAGGAAGTGTATGAAGCTTTGTCGAACCGTTCTCACGCTTATGCTCCTCTTTAGCCTCTCAGCATGCTCGATTTCGACCACGGTGCGCGATGAAGCCCGCCTACTTCCCGAAACGGTCAATCACACTCCTTTTCCAGGTAAGGTTTTCGTTTCGCGAAACGACGAAGGAACCTTTCTCACCGCCGTTTTGAAAGTCTCATTCAGTGTCGACCCAGGCGGAAACATCCGGTACGATTTGAATCAAGAGGGTCTGTATCTGGCGACTGTGAGCAGCCAACAATGTCCCGACGTTCCAGCGGAGGTGAGCGATTTCGTTACCTTCCGGCCACAAGCGGAAGTGTATCTCCGGCCGGGTGAAAAAACTCGGGAAAGATCGGTTGGAGTGCGATGGAACAAAAAGACTTTGGCCGTCACGGGAGACGATGAATGCCCTATGTTATCCTCGAATGATGATCTGGTGGTAATTCCTTTTCCGAGCGATGGCGACACCTTCGTCGTGCAAATTGAGTCCGAGAAACTGAATTTTACAATTCCAAAAGACTTTCTCCCTTATCTGCTCGTCCGCTATCAGTCCGGCGCACTGATCCCCGGGCCCGCTAGAGCCGATACGATCGTCGTCGATCCCGACCTGAAGCGGCTCTTGGTGACCTATCGGACCACGGTTCGATTGCAACCCGAAGAGGTTGAGGGAGGGAGAATCGCCAAATTGGAGTTCCGGGCGGTTCAACCAGAATCGGTCCTCCGCTCCGCCGGTGCTCGACCGGGCTCCAAAGAAATTCTTCGTGCACGCGCAACCAGAGAGTTCCTGAGAGCTTGTCCACCGCCCGTCGTCCCCGGAGAAGTCTGTATCTCTCCGGAAACTCAAGTTTCGCCGGAAGTATTCCGCACAAAGTGAATTCTCGCACCTTCGTAGTCCGGAAGCCGCGATGCCTCCACCAATCCGGGTGACCAAGGGTCAGAATTAAACCTTGTTTTTTTTCAGCTTCTGACAGAAAACCGGTCTGCTAAGACGACGCGCTTCAAATGTGGAGACGACTATGAAAGCCAGGTCCTTCCTCTTCGTAAACCTCGGGATTCTTTTCCTCACGGGGTGTACCGATATTAACAACCCCTATCCCTATGGTGGTGGAGGCTATAACTACCCCTCCAGCTATCCGAGCGGCGGATATTACGGTGGCGGATATGACGACCGGCGAGATCGCTGGGAAGACAGACGGCTCGACGATGAGCGCCGTCGGCTCGAAGACGAGCGCCGCAGACTGGAAGACCAGCGGAGAAATCAACAATATCCTCCGCGTTGGCAACCACCGGCAAACCCGTACCCTTATCCGCCTGCGGGACAGCCGAGACCACAGCCGCCGCGTCAGAATGATCGATGCCCTCCGGGATTCTCTCCGAGTGAGCAGAAATGCTCGCCTCAAGAGCGCGCAAGAGGCTGCCGCGATATTCGCACACCAAGCGGCCTCGGTTGTGTGAGCCGATAACGCTGAGATTGCATCAATCCGGCCGGGTTAGCCCAGTGAGGCTGATTCGGCCGGGAAAACAAAAAAAGGGCGGGATGAATTTTCATCCCGCCCTTTTTTTATGCTCTCAGTTAACGAATAACAGGCTTCCGCCTGTTATTCGTCGTCCCTGATTACCAGCGGCGTTCTCCATCGCGGAGATTATGTCGTAGGTCCTTGTAGAGATCCTTCCGTTCGTTTCTCAGATCTCTTCGTTCTCCGCGGCTGAGATATCCATCGGAGTAATACGCCGCCTGCTTCCTTCTCAGATCACGTTCGTCACGTCGTACTTCTCTCACTTCCCGCCAGCTCAACTGTCCGTTCCGAATACCGTTTTGGACCGCGCCGTTAAGACGGGTATTCCCATTAAAACTTTTGTAGCCGGAATTATTATAACCATACGTTGTGTAACCGGGCTGTCCGGAAGAATAAAATCTTCCAGGAGTTCCGCAGCGGTTTCTCCAAGAATCCGCTTGGGCGTTCGCCGGCGCTCCGACAGTGGTTATAAACGCCATCGCCGATAATGCGATAAACGTAAGTGCAGTTTTCATTGTCTGTTCCTCAGTTTTCGGTTCATTCGGCCAATGCCGAATCTGACACCGCCGGATTAGTGAAGAGGAACATTTGGGGCGTCTACCGAAGCCTCCTTAGAAAGTTTTGGAATTAAGCGGCTGGGCTCCATGGGCGACCGGGTCCGGATCGGAAACGCCATCATCGTTCGGACGTCCTTTCCGAAATCCTTCATTCTCCTCGCGATTTGAGGAAAGCGCCGCGCGAGCGGCATCCTGGAGAATATTCACGGCAATGCCCGTCAGAATGCCCTTCGCGCTGGGCCCATCAACGCTAAGCGCCGACGCTCGTTCTTTGAGCCGTCGCCGCAGGGCGGGGCCGACCTTTCTCGAACCACCGAAGAATAAAAAAGCCGCTCCGGCGCCTACCAGGAGCGACGCGCCGAGGAACGTGAGAGGGCGTTCGCGAATACGTTCTCGAACATCAAAGGCCTTCTTTACGTCGTCGACTTTTTCCTGCACGGATTGTTTTGCGACCTCGACGGTGCCCTTCACCTCACTTTCGAGATTCTCCAATTTCTGCACCAGAGCGGTCCGCGTTTCAACAATCTGCTGTCGAATCTGCTCAGGCTCTTGCTTGCTTATTTGCTCAACGCTCGCCATTGACAGTCTCCGAGATAGATTGAATTGTTTTTTCCGGAACGATGGTAAGATCTGCCAAGCGGGACTTTGCATGCAAGAGCAGCAAAAACGCGAGGAATACGCTCGCGAGTCCGACCAGAAGAAACGCAAGCCAGGCTGGAGCACCGCCGACGTTTTGAACGATCCAAAGCGCTCCTGCTACGAATACCAGCAATCCTCCGATCAAACAGAGAACTGCGGCTCCCACGAACTCGAGTACCGTCTTCCCGGCGTTTGACGCCTGAATTCGGAGCTCGCTTTTCGCGAGAGCCACTTCCTGCCGGAGCAGTGTGCCCAGATCATCGACTATCTCCGAGAGAATCGGAGAGATGCGATGATCGACATCTTCTCGTACTTGCTCCAACATGGTGTTCACCTGGTTTATTTCCTCAGCAGGGTTCGGCCGAGAAGCAGCCCTGCCCCGAAGCCGATGATCATCGACTCCACAGGGTAGCGTTTCACCAACGACTTCGCGTCTGAAGCGATATCGGTCACTCCCTTCTCTTGCAGATACTCTCCTCCGGTCTCCATCGCTCCCGCGACACTGTCCGCCGCCGAGCTCGCGAACTTCGGAGAGTTGCTCCGAATGGTGCTGGCCGCTGCGTTCACTCGGCTCCCCACACCCGAGAGTGTTTTATCAACGGTACTCTCGACGTTGCACAAAACATCCTTTGCTTTGCTCGTCGCTTGGGAAAGCGCTTCTCGTCCAGATTCTGCCATCCGTGCCGCCGCAGATTCCGCGGCCGCCTTTGCATCGTCCATCGTTTGTCCGTTCCTGATTGATTCAGCCATGACATCCTCCGTTACGTAAAATTTGTGATTTGTCTTTCAGTCGATGTTGCGGAGACCATTGTATTCCACCTTTGCGCGCTAAAGGGCATGATGCCGATCACCGGTTGAGGTTGTATTCCGAAGTCACTACAAATTTTAGAAGATTTGAGTCGAGAGACCCGATCGCCTGCCGAGAACAGAACCCGGCACCGTGAAAACTCAGATTCGGATTTTTTCGGCGCAGGAAATTAAACGGCAACAATTTCGATCGCCACTGCTCCAAAACGTTGTTCAGGCCTGAGCAGTCAATG
Organism: uncultured Bdellovibrionales bacterium; assembly: GCA_964509425.1. Classification (GTDB taxonomy): domain Bacteria; phylum Bdellovibrionota_C; class UBA2361; order SZUA-149; family CAZDWZ01; genus CAZDWZ01. The sequence goes on from CAZDWZ010000001.1 coordinate 488,212, forward strand.
CAGAAAAGCGACGCAGCCCAGAGATATGGCCCAGAGATATGAGAGATTACCGCGGAGCAAGGCGAATGAATAGTTTGGTAAGCCAACTGCCGGAATCGAACCGGCGACCCTCTCATTACGAATGAGATGCTCTACCGACTGAGCTAAGTTGGCGTTTCGGCAGTGTGTCCGCTTATACGACTCCTCTTTTCTTCGCTCAAGTCTGAAGAGGAAAAATTAAGAAGGATGGCGGACTTTCTAAGGAAAAAACATTCCCCAAGGACACTTCGCGTGCCGCCGCGCCTTCGAACCTCCGAGTTCGGACGCGCTGAGTTAGGTGTTTGCGTTTCAGAACGGAGCCCAGTATGGATACCCCCATGCGCGGGTATCTCCCCAGAAATTTTTCCACATTGCTTCGGATGAATGCGGGGCTCCGAGAGATCTTTGTCCTCTGTCTCGTCGGACTTTTCCTCTTTCAGTCGACGGCCGGGCTAATCCATTCTTTGGAATCTTTCGGGGCGGCACGTGCGACCGGGCCGGCAAAATCCTTCCGAAGTACAGAGCTTCTTGGGGCACCAATTGCCCGGGTTTCTGCCGGCAAAGGTCAGGACTCGTGGACTCCTGATTTTTCGAATCTCAATGCGGGAATCGGCCTATCTCAAGAGCACTCCGCGACTGAGTTTCTGCCGGCTACGGCCGCTCACGAGCACGAGTCGAGTTCGTGCTCCCTGTGCGAAAGTTTGCACTTCTCTCGTAATTCGGTCTCCTGTCCGATTTTCGAGTTTCCGCTTCCGCGGGACTCGACTGACCGAATTCTGAGTCTGCCGTGTCCGTCACTTCACACCTTCTCGATAACGCTGCCGTCGCCTCGCGGCCCTCCTCTCAGCGAAACGACCGCCGCCTAGGAACCACATATCTCGTTCGAATCTGAGCTTTGCTCTCCCGGCGTATCAAGCAGGCGTATTGCAGAGAATCAGCTCCAGAGGAATGCGAGCTCTCAAAGTTCCGGCAGCCTCAGTTTTATTCCGCCTCTCGGCGGAGTCGCTTCCGTGGTGCAGTCTTTCGCGTCGCGGAGCTTGAATCGAGATCTCAATTTTGGATTTGTTCCATGAAAAGCACACATCGAGTCTCAGGACTCTTCTTCCTCATATCAACCTTTGTCGTTCCGGTAATCGCCGGGGCGGATGAGCAGGCCATCATCACCGGAACGATTCCGGAAGTGGTGATCTCTGCCTCCCCTCTCGCTCGACCGCTCTTTGAACAAGCTCAACCGGTCGGCGTTCTCGAGGGGAGCGAGCTCTCGCAAAGTCCGCAGGCAACCATCGGAGACGCACTCTCCACTCAGCCGGGAGTCGCGTCGTCGTCCTTCGGAGCCGGAGCGAGCCGCCCGGTCATCCGAGGACAGGGAGGAGATAGGGTTCGCGTGCTCCAAAACGGAGTGGGCACCATGGACGCATCCAATGCGAGCCCCGATCACGCCGTCGCCATAGAGCCGTCCCAAGTCGAGCGTATCGAAATTGTGCGTGGCCCCGCGACGCTCCTCTATGGAACCAACGCCGTGGGCGGAGTTGTGAATGTAATCGATAACCGCATTCCAGAGGAGCTTCCGGAAAAACCTTCCGGATCACTCGCTATCAAAGCGTCTACCGTCGACCATCAAGGCTCGACGGGGGCCGCGGTCAACGCCCCGATCGGAGACTTCGTATTCCACGTGGACGGACTCTTTCGCGACGCCGACAATTACCGCATTCCGAATTTCGCGAGAACAAACGAGCTCCGGCAGGAGGGTCCGGCGGAAGGGGGCGGTGAGCCGCGACGACGACTGCCGTTTTCTTACGCAGATGCGGAGGGCGCGAATGCGGGTGGTTCGTATATCTTTGAGAACGGGAGCTTCATGGGTGCTTCGGTTAGCTTGTTCAATACCACCTACGGAGTTCCGAACGGCGAAGAGGATGTCTCCATCAATCTCAAACAGCGGCGCTTCGACACCCGCGGCCGATTCAATGAGCCGTTCGACGGAGTTCAATCCGCGGAGTACCGGCTGGGTGTCGTGGACTACGAACACACGGAGTTCGAAAGCGGCGAGCCGGGGACAGTATTTCACAACGACGCGTTCGAGGGACGAATGGAGCTTGAGCATGAGAAAATCTTCGGCGCGCTTGGAACTGTCGGACTGCAATATCAATACGGCGATTTTGAGGCGATTGGAGCAGAGGCGTTTCAACCTCCATCGGTAACGAATGTCGGGTCGCTCTTCGTTTTCGAGGAGTTCGAGCTGGTGAACGCGCTTGTGTATCAGATAGGCGTGCGGCTGGACTCGCAATCCGTCTCATCTCCGTCTTTCCGGGGATCAGACGAAGCTGATCCGACCCGGAGAAAGGAGAATTTTTTCACTGTTAGCGGATCGAACGCCGTCGTTTGGACGCCGGAGGACAAATACGCCGTCGCGCTTTCCCTGACTCGCACGGAACGTGCGCCCGTCGGGCAGGAGCTCTTTGCGAGAGGTATTCACGTTGCAACAGGTGCTCACGAAATCGGAGATCCCTCGCTCGATACTGAAAAATCCATCGGAGCCGATCTCACGCTTCGCAAACGGAACGGGATAGTCACGGGTTCTTTGAGCGGGTTCGCGAATTGGTACAACAATTACATTGCGCTTTTTCCGAATGGGAATGAGGTGGAAGAATTCAGGAGTTATGATTTCCGTGGAGTGGATGCACTTTTCACGGGGTTTGAATTGCAGTCGGCCCTTCATCTTCTGGGTGACCACGAGGATCATTCGCTCCTCTCGAAACCAGAAAAGCTCGCGGGGAAAGACTCCACCGAGAAACCAGCAGCAGCAGCCGTCGATAGATTGGACCTCACGATGCAATGGGATTATGTGCGGGCGAAAGATGAGGACTCCGGACAGCCGCTTCCTCGAATCACACCGCTTCGTGCACTATTCGGAGTCGAATACGAACGAAACGGTTTTTCCGCTCGAGCGGAGCTTCAACACGCTTATCGCCAGACTCGAGTTGCCGAATTCGAGACCGAGACCGCCGGGTATACGACCGTGAATGCACGGCTCAGTCAAAAATTGCCTGTTGATTTATTCCGTCCGGCGGAAATTTATCTGCGGGCGGATAACATTTTAAACGAAGAGATGAGAAACCACGTCTCGTTCATTAAGGATGTCGCACCGCTTCCAGGCAGGAATTTTTTACTCGGAATGAGGCTCCTTTTTTAGGTCTCGGAAGGGGCGAGAAAGAGCACCCCTTGACCAGGCCCACCCATAACAAGGGTTTGGTTTGCGGGTGCTTTTTCCTATTGGCGAGCCGCAAATCCATGCTAAGACTCCGGAATCATTTGAAGGATTTCTGCCTATGAACGCTCGTCGATTCGTCACTCCCGCAGGCACCGCCTCGAAGCCGGTTGCACTTTCTCTTTCGTATTTTCTCATGGCCCTCCTCCTCTGCTGCGCTTCGCTTGGCTGCGGCAGCGGTGGGAACAACAGCAATAATAATAACAATAATAACAACAACACCGGGAACGCCGGCGACTCCGTCGTGCGGTTGTTGAACGTCTCACCCGACTCGAGTGCTGTCGATCTCCTGATTCGCGGGAGAACAGTTGCGGAAGCAGTTGGATATCTTGAAGACGCCGACTACCACGAGATCAACGCCGGGAGCTCGACGTTCGTGGTCCGCGACTCGGGCAGCTTCAATACCATCGAAGACTCGAGCCGCAGCTTCACACGTCAGAAGCAATACACGATTTTTGTGTTTGGACCATTCGGCGAGCGCAAAGCCACTGTTGTTGAAGACAACAACACCGAGCCACGGCAAGGACGTGTCCGCATCCGCTTCGTAAATTCGCTCTCAGTGACTTCTGGCGTCGACGTCTACATCGTTCGTCCGGAAGTAGATATCGGTTCGGCCGAGCCCGCATACCGAAACGTCTCAAAAGAGAAGATCACGGATTATCTGGAGAGCGAAGAAGGCCGCTTCGTAATGCGAATTACAAACAAGGACGATCTCAACATCATCGCCGAATCCGACATTCTGGAATTGGACGGAGATCAGGTGCGAACCTACGCACTCGTGGATTCTATCCGTGGCAATGGTGGACTTGATATTGCAGTTTTTCGCGATAGAAAATGATACAAATCTCCTGGCTCAGGAGAATCCTCGCCCTCTCGTTTCTCATCCCGTTAGCGTTCGTCTGGCGATTCTTCGCCGGCGAACGCTTTTACGCGCACACTCCCATTCATCCTGCGCTGGGAGAGCTTCCAGCGGCCGTCGATTGGGCCGCTCTGACGATCATCGCTCTGTTGCTCGTGTGGGTTTCTGTCACGAAGCTCGAGCGGCTTCCGCTCGGTCTCTTTCTCGTCTTCTCATTCGCCTTTAGTCTCTGGGATCAAAGCCGGTGGATGCCGTATTTTTATCAATACTTCTTCATGCTGCTCGCGGTGTACAGCTTCCGTCCGGACGGAGACGAGGCAAGCGAAGTCGAGCGAGTGAAGAATACTCTTCGAATAATCTGCGCGAGCATCTGGCTCTGGAGCGGTCTCCATAAAATCGGGGCCATATATGTGCTCGTCGGCTACCCCTGGATGATGAAACCGTTCCTCGATATTCTCCCGGAGGCACTTCATGGCCCGCTCCTTCTTACCAGCTTTCTCAGCCCCCTCGTTGAATCGGGTGGCGCACTTTGCCTTTTCTTTTCAAAAACACGAAATTTCGGCGTCCTCCTTTTGACAGCCATGCACGTGGCGATTCTGGTCATCTTCGGTCCGGCAGGGCTGAACTGGAATCCAAGTGTCTGGTCCTGGAACGTCGCGATGATCTGCTTCCTCTGGCTCCTCTTTTTCCGTGCACGCGGAAGCGGGTTGTCTATTCTTTTCGGAAGCGGAAAGTTATTTGGCGATAAACTCGTTCACCGAACGGTGATGACGATGTTCCTTCTCCTTCCCGCTCTGAATAATGCGGGGTACTGGGACGATTTTCTCTCGCACTGCCTCTACTCTTGGAACACGAGAGAAGCAGAGATTGTCGTTGAACCTGAAGCGGAGTCCGCCCTTCCGGCCGAGCTCCGGAGGGAGATCCGCCGTGAAGCGGCACCTCCCGTCATTCCGTTTCTTGAATGGTCGTTTCATATCTTCAACTCTCCACCCTATCATTCGTACCGGGTATTTCACTCCGTCTTCGGGAAGCTCTGCGAGACGACAGGCGGCAATCAGGGATTGACCTTAAGAATTTTCGAAAAGCCGGACCTCCTCACCGCAAAACACGAAATAATTTCGTATAAATGTTCTCCTCAGCAGGGAAGCCGGGAGCTTGTTCGCGTCTATCCGCCCGAAAAGGAAAGCCGCTCGCTTATTGCACCGCCCGCGAGTGGGATCGGCGGAGCTCCGGCGAGCTAGGGAAGCTCTGATTAAGTCTCTCAGGTGCTCCGGTGCTCTGTGGTTTAATTTAAAAAGTTTAAGAAATGAACCACAGAGCACCTGAGCACCAGAGGACCTGAGGACCACAGGACCACAGGACCACAGGACCAGAGGAAAAAAGAACTTAATCAGAATCTCCCGAGAAGCCCTTTCATACCTACCGGACCTTTTGTCGCCGGCTAAGACTTTGTCGGCGAAAACGATTGTTGCTATCGTCCCCCCATGCGTTCGGATGTCGTCATCGTCGGTGCTGGAATTCTTGGAGTCTCCCTCGCGTATCATCTCGCGAATGCGGGGGCTTCAGTCATCGTCCTCGAAAAGGAACCAGCTGTCGCCGTCCACGCATCGGGCAGAAACGCGGGAATGTTCCGCCAGCTCTACCGGAACCCGCAACTTTCCGCTTGGGCAAAACAGTCGCGCGAAACATGGCCGGTCGCAGCTCGCAATGATCATTTTACAGAAACCGGCTCCTACGTTGTGGGCCGCAAGCCCCCGCCGCATTCTGAATCGCTGTTCGAAGCTCGAACCGTCACTCTTGGAGAACGAAAGCTCGAATCCGTTTATTGCGCAACCGATGGTCTCCTTGACTCTGGCAACTTCGTGCGATCGATTGCTGAATTACTGCCGCCGAGACGCGGGAGCATCGCCTTTGAGGCAAAAATTCGCTCGATTACAAAAACTCAAGGTGATTGGCGAATAGAAACCGAAAAAAACATCATCAGTGGCGGTCAACTTGTCATCACCGGCGGCGCATGGGCTTCGTCCATCGTCCCTCGTTCCGGACGGGATGAGGAGATATCGATTCACGGTTTGCTCCAGCCTTTCGCCCGATATCTTTTCGTTGTGGATGGATGGCCGACTGGATTCATGCCGGAGCGAGATTGCGGCTTCTACTGGAATGAAGTTGACGAGTGGTACATGCGGCGCTGGACTGAAGCGACCCGTCTCGTTTCATTCTGCGATAAGATTGCCGCCCGGCCCGATGAATTCAAACCGGACGATGAACCGCTGAATCTGATGCGGCGAACTCTAAACACTGCCTTCCCTGATTTCGCGGACGACCTCGTCATCGCGAAAAGTTGGTTCTGTTTTAGGACCTACACGGAAGATCAGCTGCCACTCTGGGGGCCCGATCCGAGGGAAGACGGGCTGCATTGGCTCTCGGGATTTGGCGGCTTCGGGATGTCGACGGGATTCGCAGCGGCCTTTGATCTCGGGCAGTTACTGCTTGGCCGGCGAGTCGCGGTGTCACCCGATGTAAGCATCTCCAGATTCCTTTCGTCCAAGTAAGGTCATCGGAATTTCGGGGGATTGCCTCGGCAAACTGCTACCCCAAACAACAGGCTTTCTCTCGATTCCGATGCGTTCGTCCGGGGCGCGCAACGCTTTCCAAAACATGGCAGACGTTCTGACCGCAGGCGAGATGAATCACTCTTTTCGGATGGTTGGTTGCGGCTTACATTACAAATATGAAAACCTATTCTTTTGGCTTCGCGCTTCTCTTATCGTTTCTCTTCAGCTCTGTTGACGCCAACGCGGGAGATCAAATCGCAGCCTCGCTCATTGTCGATAGGCAAGTTTTCCAACCCGGAAAGAGTTCGACCGATCCTGTGGGGCGAATCGGGATTCTCCTTAAAATTCGCCAGGGTTGGCACACCTATTGGAGAAATAGCGGTGAAGCCGCCATGCCCACGAAGGTAAACTGGACGCTGCCGTCGGGTTGGTCTGTGGGGGAGCTCCAATGGCCGGTACCAAAAAGATTTAAGGAACGGGGAAACATCACCACCTACGGATACACGGAAGAAGTTCTTCTCTTCGCTCCCCTGTTTGCGCCCACTCTGGTCCCCGAAAGCGATACGAAGTCCGTCTTGAAAGCGAAGGTCAATTGGCTCGTCTGTGAGGAGACGTGCGTACCGGGATCGGCGTCCGTCGAAAAAGAAGTAATCTTCTCGGGCTCGACCGCAGAAGGAACCGGGGCAGATTATGCCGTCTTCGAGAAATACGAAGCGCTCTCACCGAAGCCTCTGGCCGAATTTCGTCAGCTTGACGGAATTTCTCTCGAGGGTCATGCACTTTCAAAAGACAATGCCGTGACCGGTCTCCTCAGGATTCGAGGATTGAAAACACTCTCTTCACTTTCCTCCGAAGAGCTTGCCCAATCCATTCAGCTCTTCCCAATCACCCAAGTTCCGGCTCGCTTGAATGGAATCCCTGACGGCACGGTGGTTCCCTCAAAGGAGGGACAGGACGCTTTTGCCCTCATTCGGGTACCAGTGTCGTTCTTGCCGTCGCCTGATGAACGAGTGCTGAAAGGAATTGCGGCATTAGGACCGAAGCTGGCCGGAGGCTCGAATGAGGTCGCCTTTCCGTTTGAGATTTCGCTTACGCCTGCGGCAGTGGAGTCCACAAACGCCAGCGAATTGAAGGCCGTGCAAGACGCAGTTCAATTCAAGACGCTTTCGTATCATCTCGAAGACCGGAGCGGAAAAGAAGAAAGCGAGGAGCCGTCGAAGTCGGCAGGAAGCCAACCGCAAGCGGCTGTCACGGCACAACCGCAGACCGGGATTCTCGCCGCGTTGCTTTTGGCTTTTATCGGCGGACTCATCTTGAACCTGATGCCATGCGTCCTGCCGATCATCTCAATCAAGATCATGGGCTTTGTCGAGTCGGGTCATCAATCTCGAGCCGCGGCACTTCGTTCGTCTTTGTTTTTCTCCGCGGGAATACTCGCGTCAGTACTGTCCCTCGCAGCGGTGATCATCGCGTTCCGCACACTCGGATTTTCCTTCGGATGGGGATTTCAGTTTCAATATCCGAGTTTCGTGTTCGCCCTCTGCGTTATCGTATTTCTGCTCGGTCTCAGCTTCTTCGATCTCTACTCCATCGAACTCCCGGGAGTGAATAAGGCGAACCGCTTTGCGAGTGCGTTGACTTCACCAAATACGAGGAGCTTCTTCGATGGAGTGCTTGCCACGGCGCTCTCGACGCCGTGCACGGCGCCATTTCTCGGAACGGCACTCGTGTTTGCATTTGCGCAGCCGGCTTGGGCGACCGTTCTCGTATTTCTTTCGATCGGAGTGGGACTTGCCTTTCCTTACGTGCTTCTCTCAAGCAGCCCGAAGTTGAGCGGTCTCTTGCCAAAACCAGGGGTATGGATGTTTCGTTTCCGGCAGTTCCTTGGATTCCTGTTAATGGGCACTGTCGTATGGCTGCTCTTCGTTCTCCATGCGCTCACAAACATGGGAGCGCTTTGGGCTGTCTGCTTCCTTCTTGCTCTCTTTTTCACCTTTTGGATGATCCGCGGCGTCGGAGAGCACAAAGTGCAGCCGAGCGCCAAGCGCTTGCTGCTCGCCGGAGTGTTCTTAATTTTCTGTTTCGTTAAACTCTACCCGCTCATCAATCTTCCGGCTCGCGCCTCGCAGGGTCCTCTTGCTGGGGAGGGCTGGAAACCATTCTCCGACCAGCTGGTGAGCAGTCTTAGAGCAGAGGGAAAGGTCGTGTTCGTCGACTTCACCGCGAGCTGGTGCATCACATGCAAAACAAATGAGCTCCTCGTCATAAATACTCAGGAGACTTCCGCCAAAATGAAGGAATACGGCGTCGAGCCGCTCAGCGCGGACTGGACCACGGGCGAAGAGTCGATTACCGCCGCCTTGAAGCGATACGGAGCCGAAGGCGTTCCACTCTATGTAATTCTTGCGCCGGGTGATAAAGCTCCGATTGTCCTTTCGGGGATAATTACGAAGACATCGCTTTATTCCGCGTTTAAGCAGGCAGCAGGAAAATAACATGACTCCTTCGGGAACTTCTTCAATGGAACCCTCACCGAGTTCCACTTCTTGGGAACGCTTTAAGAACAACAACCGCTACTATCCGGAAGTCGGATTCGCTCTCGATTTCAGCCGGATGAACTTCCCCGCCGGATTTCTTGCCGGGATGATGGAGAAAGTTGAAGCCTCCTTCGCGGCGATGGAAGAGCTCGAAAAGGGTGCAATTGCCAACCCCGACGAGGGGCGAATGGTCGGGCACTATTGGCTGAGGAACGAAGCACTCGCTCCTGATCAACAGCTCCAGAACACGATTCGAAACACGCAAACCATCATCATCAACTTCGTCCGATCCGTTCATACGGGGAAGGTCTTGGCTCCCTCCGGAAAACCGTTCACCGACGTCATCCTGGTCGGCATTGGCGGCTCGGCACTCGGTCCGCAGCTTCTTGCCGACGCTCTGGGAACGGACGACGATAAGATGGCGATTCATTTCTGCGACAACACCGATCCGGACGGTATTTCCCGTTTGCTTTCTGGTCTCGAATCTAAGTTGAGCGAGACGCTCGTTGTCGTCGTGTCGAAGTCCGGTGGCACGATAGAGACGAGAAATGGATGCCTCGAGGTTCAAGCAGCGCTCCGCGAGCGGGGCCTTCCCGCTGAAAAGCAGATGGTCGCTGTCACTTCGGACGGAAGCAAGCTCGATTCTCAGGCAAAAAAAGAAGGCTGGCTCGCAGTATTTCCGATGTGGGATTGGGTCGGTGGCCGAACTTCCTTATTCTCGGCGGTCGGCTTGGTGCCGGCGGCACTTCAAGGCATCGACATCGTGTCCTTCCTGGAAGGCGCGAAACAGATGGATGAACTCACGCGGCGACGTGACACCGACGTCAACTCGCTGAATAATCCGGCCATGCTTCTCGCCCTCATGTGGTTTTACGCGGGTGAAGGGCGCGGGAAAAAGGACATGGTAATCCTCCCCTATAAGGATCGTCTCGTTCTGTTTAGCAAATACCTGCAGCAGCTCGTCATGGAGTCGATCGGGAAGGAGAAGGATCTCAAAGGTGAAACCGTAAACCAGGGCATCGCGGTCTATGGAAACAAGGGCTCAACCGACCAACACGCCTATGTTCAACAACTTCGTGATGGTGTGCCCAATTTCTTCGCCACATTCATAAGGGTCTTGAAAGATTTTTCGGAAGGAACACGAACTCCTCGGAAGCCTCTCGAAGTTGATCCGGGGATTCTGTCCGGTGACTATCTCCAAGGCTTTTATATGGGAACTCGACTCGCCCTTTCGGAAAAGGGGCGAGAATCAATGACCATTACAATGAACGTTCTCTCGGCGTTTTCACTCGGAGCGTTGATCGCGCTTTACGAACGAGCCGTCGGATTCTATGCGAACTTAGTCGGAATCAACGCCTACCATCAGCCCGGAGTTGAAGCAGGAAAGAAGGCCGCAGGGCGAGTTATCGAGCTTCAGCAGCTCATCATCTCGAAGCTGAAAGACACGCCCGGTGGATGCACCGCGGAGGAAATGGGACGGCTTCTTTCGGTTCCCGCCGAGACCGAAAGCATCTATCTCGTGCTTGAATATCTCGCGGAGAATCGCCGCTTTTCGATCGCTCGCGAAGGAGATCGAATTCCGGGTAAAAGCATCTACCGTATGCACACTTGATCAGTCTGAAAAGCTCTAGCCTGAGCTATTTGTATTGTGCTAGCTAAACTTCCGTCTTTTGACAGTTCTACTGGTCCTCGCTGTATCGGACTTGTAGCTCACGACATTTAGCTATTTATCAGGAGGATCATGAGCAAGACCAAGTTATTAGTGAAAGCCCTTTCCGCAGCAACCGTAGCAACCTTCGTAGCAGGCTGCTCTATGCACGGAGATAAGGACGCTCACCACTCAAGCTGCGCTGACAAGAAGTGCGGCGGCGAGAAGGGCTGTTGCGGCGACAAGAAGTGCGCTGGAGAGAAGAAGTGCGCTGGTGAAAAGAAATGCGCTGGCGAAAAGAAATGTGCAGGCGAGAAGAAGTGCGCCGGCGCTAAGTAAGCGAGGTTAACAAAACCTTGTTGGAGCCCGCCCCGATAAACACGGAGCGGGCTTTTTTTATGAAAGACCGACGTGTTGTCCTCATAACCGGATGCTCTTCCGGTATCGGCTACGATCTCATCCGCCCCCTCCTCAGCGAGGGCTATGAGGTATTTGCGTCGCTCCGGAACCTGGAGCAGCGAAAGGACCTCTTCAAGGAGATCGCCGGAGAATACGGGAGCGCCTTTCAGCTCCTCGAGCTGGATGTGACCAGCGAAGCTGATCGGAAGGCGGCCCTCGCCAAACTCGGGGAGAGAGGCCGGCTCGACGTCCTCATAAATAACGCCGGCTTTGGTATCTACGGGGCGTTTGAAGATGCGTCCGCAGAGCTCATCCGCCGGCAGTTGGAAGTGAACTTTTTCGGGACCGCCCTCCTCACGAGGGAAGCGCTCCCCTTGCTTCGCCAGTCACGCGGCCGGATATTAACCATTTCGTCGATCCTCGGGTCCGTCTCCCCTCCCTTCACCTCATTGTATGCGGCAAGCAAGTTCGCGCTCGAGGGGCTGTTCGAGGCGCTTTCCTTCGAGGTCCACCCGTTTGGGGTTCAGGTCGGCCTCGTTCTTCCCGGGGGTCATAGAACAAAGTTCGGAGACAACCTCGAGAACATCACTTCTCAGTCCTCGCCCTACTTTAGAGACGCAAAAGCCTATTTCAACGTGGTTCGGGGCAGGCCGGATTCGAAGCGCGCACCCGCCAATAAAGTCACGGCCGCGGTGGTCCGGCTGCTTGCCCGGAAGCGAATGCCGCTTCGAACTTTCGTCGGTGCGGATGCTATCCTGCTTCATTGCTTGCATTCCCTCCTCCCCCAGTCTATTTTCCAGCCGCTTCTCCGGGTCGGCGTTCGCGTCGTCTCCCGGATGGGAAGCTAGCTAGAGCGTGTCCGATTACCATCGGTGCACTAGAATACTATTTCCCGGGCAAAACTTTCGGGCTTTTTTTTCGGACTTACTTCGGCTCTTCTCTATTGAGCGCTATCCGAAAAATCGTCGTCTGGGGAAGCTTCGTTGAGAGGGCTATGGGCGATGGAGACCCAAGCGGGAGAACAACAGCAGACTGGAGAGGAAGTCCATTCCCTCTTCGATCGTTGGGGAGAACTCGACGCTGAGACTCGTCTCTCGGCTTTTCGCGCCCTTGCACGTCCAAAATCCGAAGAACTCTTCCTCTCACTCGCCGCGCGAGAGCAGGCGAACCTAATCCTTCAAATTGAAATCGAAGACCGCAGGTCGTGGATCAGGCAACTTGCGCCGGACGACGCTGCCGACGTTATTCAAGAAATGTCGGAAGAAGATCGGAACTCCGTCCTGCCGCTTCTCGACCGAGTAACTCGCCGAGAAGTGATGGCGCTTCTCGCCTACGCCGAAGATGAAGCCGGCGGTCTCATGAGCCCGCGTTATGTCCGCCTGCGACCCGAGATGAGTGTGGACGAGGCGATTGCCTACCTGAGACGACAGGCTCGCCGCCCCATTGAAACGATCAGTTACGCATACGTCCTCGACCATGATCAAGCGCTCCTCGGCGTCTTGTCGTTTCGCGATCTCCTCCTCTCAGAGGGCGGAAAATCGGTGAGCGAGATCATGATCACGGATTTCGTTTCCATTCGCGAGAACGTCGACCAAGAAGAGATCAGCAGACTCTTTGCTAATCACGATCTCATCGCCATACCGGTCGTTGACGAGAAAAATCGTCTCATGGGTATCGTTACGGTCGATGACGTGATCGACGCACTCCGTGAAGAGGCCACAGAGGACATTCAAAAGATGGGGGGATCCGAAGCCCTGACGGCTCCCTATCTCGAAGTCAGATTCTTCGAGATGGTAAAAAAGCGGGCAAGCTGGCTGGCGGTGCTGTTCGTGGGGGAAATGTTCACCGCCACGGCGATGGCGTATTACGAGCACGAAATTGCGCGGGCCGTGGTCCTTGCCTTGTTCATTCCGCTCGTGATTTCAAGCGGAGGAAACGCCGGTTCGCAGGCTTCAACTCTGGTCGTGCGGGCGATCGCACTCGGCGAAGTCCGTACGAGACAGTGGGCTCGCGTTCTCGTTCGGGAATTGATGGCCGGAGCCGCTCTGGGAATTATTCTCGGCGTCATCGGGTTCTGCCGCGTCATGTTCTGGCCGGCAAGAAACAGCGTGTATGGAAACGACTACCCCCTTCTCGCGTTCACGATTGCTTTCAGTCTTGTCGGGATTGTTCTCTGGGGCACTGTCGCCGGCTCCATGCTTCCGCTGATATTACGCCGGTTGGGACTCGATCCCGCGAGCGCATCAGCGCCATTTGTCGCGACGATCGTCGACGTCACGGGACTCATTATTTACTTCACGGTCGCAAAGATGATTCTCGGCGGAGTGATGCTGTAACCAGCGCCGGCTCTGAACTCCTGGGCTCTGAACTTCTGGGCCGGGGGCTTCTGCGCCGGGGTGTCCGCGCCGCAAGTTGCCGAACACCGACTTGAGAATTTCCGGTTCGTAAACTCCCGATTAGGGATTCCGGATCACGGCCTTATCGACTTTCACCTTCTCGAGGATCTCGTCTTCCTTAACCCCTTTCTTTGCCCAGTCCCGGCCGACGGCGGCGTTATTGATGTCCATTTTCGTTTCTGCAGGAGAGGTGTCCGTCGTCGCTTCGTGTGCATCAGTGACAGTTTTCGCGAGCGTGGGATTGAAGGTTTTTGTCAGGAGATAACTCCAAAGCACATACCGGTACGCATCATACGGGACGCTCCCGTCTCTGGCGTGGGCCTGTTTGGCTTTGGTCTCGGCCCGGTGCCTCACACCGAGAAAAAGCGGCGCTTGAATCGGGCGTGCGGCGATGATGTCAATTTCCGTCTTCGTAAGCTTATCGTCGAAGTCGTTCGCCAGCGCTTCAAGATCTTTCCGTTCGAGCACGACTCCGTATTTCCCGCCCTGACTTTCAGACCGGAGATGAATCACTCGTTCGTTCCCCTTCGTGTGAGCGGTGATCTCTCCTTCGAGGTCAAATTCGAGAGGCACGGTGCCCTCTTGAAGGAGCTCACGCACCATCTCATCGGCGAATCCGATGTTCTCTTCCACCTTATCGATATTAATCGGAACGATCATCTCCAACCGGTTGATGTTCAAACGCTCAACAAGCTCGAAATCGGCCGCGACCGCTTCCGAGATTGCCCCATCTTCGCGAGAGGCAGGCGCGATAGTCATGTTCTCGATGGCGATAATGAGAGGAGTTGCCGCCCAACGAACCGGCGACAAAGAAAACTTCCCAATGGTGAAGTCAAAGTCTTTCTCTCTCCCGACCGGTTCTCCAAGCTTTATTCGCGCACGGAATTTGACATTCTTCCAGCCGATGGCACTTGCCCCTTGAAAGCCTGCCGAGCCGAAATCGAAGCCGCCGAGCTGAACCGGACCGCTGCGAAACGCGGTCTCGAGCGAGGGCAAAAATTTGCGGGAGTAATGAGTGAGCACCCAACCTCCGCCGAAATAAACTCCGGCGAGAAGAAGCAGCACACAGAAGAAGCAGAATTTAAGAAATTTCCTCATACCCCCACTCGTATATCCGAAATACCGGACTTCGGATCTCTAATTAACGCGAATGGGTGATGTGGGCATCAAAATTACCCTGCCCTTCCCATCCATTGCGATTAGTCGAATGTGAAGAGGAACTTTTCCGCTTCCGCCCAGATTTCGAACTTTACGTCGACGGTGCGGATCGAGACCCGGCTTCTGATACCGTTGATATCCCCATAGTGGGTCATCGCGGCGAAGAACTCCTTCCCGTTTCTCATGGTTTCGGAGTTTTTCCGGATGATCTGCATCTGGTCGGTCTTCAGATATTGATACATGTCGATCGCCAAGTCGGGTGCGAGCGGGCTTCTCGCGATGCCCTTCGGAAAGATGAGCTCAGGATCCGGTGACGTGTAGGTGTTCGCCTCAAAAGCCAGCTTTGCAATCCGTCTCGGGTTCGTCATCGCAAACCGATGCGCGAAATCACCGCCAAACCCGTAGCCGAACAGATAAAATTCACGAACCGTAAGTCCGGCATACTGCCCGACGTGCTCGATAAGCTCGAGAAGTCGTTTGTCGAAGCGCTGGCCGCGAATGTTGAAGGTTCCGTAGTCCGGAAAGCGCATGTTGTCGATCACGGGAACCAAAGCCGCCATTTGGCGCTTTTTCGCCGCCCGCCAGCAAATGTTAAAAAGCTCTTCGGCACGGAGATCGGAGTCGTGAATGCAGACGAGCAGCCATGGGCTGAGGCCGACTTTCGTCACACTCGCTTCCCGTCGGTTTGCGGGATGGTAGAAGTAATACCGCGTTCCTTTGTAATAGAGTTGGAGACGGCGCCCCTTCGGCAGCTTCGTGTCGACCAACTCGTCGTCAATTTCCCCTCTGGCTTTTTCGAGCGCCCAAAACGCCGCGTTCTTCGCTCCGGGGACTTCTTCCAGCGACGCCAAGCTCGTTCGGAGCGCGTAGACCGCTTGAGTCGTTCCGATCTTTCCAAGAGCGGACGCTGCACGCTTTCTGAGCTCTTCATCTTCAGTGGTTTTTCGAACCGCACGGACGAGAACCGGAATCGGCCAGTTGAAGTTCAACTCTCCGAGCGCTGTCACCGCGGCTCGTCTCGTTTCAACATCTCCGTGCTCGACTTCGAACCGGAGCGCTTCACCGGCACGCCGATCCTGGAGACCGCCCAAGGTCTCGATGATCGCAATTTGCTTGTCACGGTTGTTTCCGCGCTTGAGGACTTTGACCAAAGTTTCCACATCGGAGAGCTTTGCCGTCTTTCGAAGCAATAATCCGGCTTCAAGTCGAGTGCGCTCTTCCGGAGTGGCAAGCCGCCGGAGAAGTTCTTCGACCAGAGACTCGTGGCTGAGATTTTGGAGCTCGGAGCCCATTTCCGAAGAGACCTTCTGCGCTCCGACAACTTCGTCGGGAGTCGGAGTTGGTTTCGGCTTCGTCTCCTCATCCTCTTCCGTTACCGGCGAAGCACCGGGACGCTCCGGAGGAGTGAGTTCGTCATCGGAGACTTCCTCTTCTTTCGGGGGAACGTCTTCGCCAGGCTGCGTCGGATCGAACTCTTCCGGCTTGCCGGTCTGGGCCTTGGGAGCGTTGTGCGACTGCGCTTCGAGCCGCACGGAGAGAAAGCTGAGGATACAAACACACACCACCGCGGCGCCCGCGCCGAGCAGTAAAAAATGTCGAATGGAGGATTTCCGCTTCATATTCCCTCTTCTCTCTAAAACGCTCTCAGCAAATCCTGCGCCCCGGCTTCGCCGGTGCTAAATTTCCAGCCTGCACGCCGAAGTAAAACTCCGGCCAAACTTCCGGTCTGAATCCAGCCGTCACCTACCCGGAAGTCCGGCTGGAAACTCTGTCCGGCCCCAAATTCTGCCCGGCTAGCTTTCTGTCCGATATTGACGGACATCTCCCGTGAGGCGCGGGCCGAGTTGGGAAACGACTTTGCTCGACAACAAACAAGCGAGCCGCGCCGATTGCTCGACGCCAAGGTCGTGTGTAATCCCGTAAAGAAACGCTCCCGCAAACATATCCCCCGCACCGGTGTCGTCGACCGCTGTGACGGGATAAGCAGCCACTCGATGTCGCTCTTTCCCGTATTCGCAGAGTACTCCTCTTGCTCCTAAGGTGAGCACGACATTCGGAACTCGTTTTAATAGTTGTTCAAATATTTCGGTCTCCGCACCATCACCTGAGGCTGACACCCCCGTGAATGACGCCCCTTCATTTTTGTTTGCGAAGATAAGATCGGCTTCCTTCACAACCTTTTCCAAGGGCTCCCGAAAAATATCGACTATAAATCCATCCGAGAATGTGAGCGCTACCTTGGTGTTATGACGCTTTGCGTGTTGAACAGCTCGTTCAACCACGGCCCGGCCGTTTTCTTGTGCGAGGAGGTAGCCCTCGATATACAGCCACTGACTCGCAGCTATCTGTTCTTCCTTCACATCGTCGGGACTAAGCTCGACGCTGGCACCCAGGTTCGTGTTCATGGTTCGCTCGGCATCTGGGGTAATCAGCACCACACTCGAGCCGGTCTGACAGCCGCCTTTTGGCTTCGTGCCGATCTGCACTCCGAGCTGCTTCATCTCTTCAAGATAAAACTCCCCGAAAGCATCCTCGCCCACCATACACGCATAGGCCCCGCTGCCCCCTAACTGTCCGAGAGCAATCATGGTATTTGCCGCCGAGCCGCCGCTCGCCTGTTTATCGAGGCGGGCTCCAAAATACGAAAATAGCCGCCGTTGCTCCTCGGTATCGACCAGGCGCATGCCGCCCTTGTCGAGCTTCAGCTTCGTTATATCTTCTTCAGAGACCCTGAGTTGAAGGTCGATAATCGCATTCCCGACCCCGTAGACATCAAATTTTCTCTTCATCGACCTTTCCTAAAATCGGCCTTGACCACTCTCTCCCTCCGCCAGCGCTCAATTTCCTGAATCGTCCCGACGGCTTGTCTCATAGAGTAAGCAGAGGGGAATTCAGGTCAGCGGACGCCGAGCGACTTTTAGGACAGAAGATGGCTAAGAATTCCCCCTTTCCCGGAAAGGACAGAACTATTAATAGCCGTTATTCATATTTTTTCGGTTGGGGTAGCATACAACTTATTGATCCGACAGATTAATTTGAGCTGTCGCGTTTCTTTCAGACTTTGCTTCTCCACCCTTTAGACACCCCCTTATCCCAAACGTCGATGGCCTCTCAAGCGCTCAGAAAATTTATCGGGGTAAAGCGCTGGGGGAACCTGTTTCAAGCGCTCCGTGACGAAACCGCCGTTCCGAAGAAACCTCCGGTCGAAACGATGACCGTCATCGCGGCGGTGGCTCTCGCGCTTACACCAATCGGCATCACACTCGTCGACGATCTCCGCGCGCCGGACGCCGCGCCGTCAATCCTCCCGACCGTGGCATTCGGGGTCTGCGCTCTCCTCGCGTTTCTCTTGAGAAACCGACTGGGCGTTCCATTTTTTTCAGGACACGCCTGGAAGCGATCGATGGATCTAACCCATACGGGAGTGGCATTGGGATGTATTCCCGCGGTCCTCGTCTTTTTTCTCAGTCCGACGCTGCTGGCCGATCGGCATGATACGCTTGCTCAGTATATTCCTTCGGGACAACCGGAGGCGGCACAGCAGCAGGTCTCACTCGTTGGAAAGACGTTATTGATCCTCGCGATCTCGGCGTGGGTATCGATCACAGAGGAAGTTATTTATCGGGGGTTCTTGGTCAGCGCTATTCGGCGATGGAGAGTCATTGCAGTACAACGACATCGCGACATTCTTGCCGTCTTCGTCAGCACGGTGGTTTTCGGCGCTGCTCACTTTCCGACTTGGGGACCCTATGCCGCACTCGCGCTGACCGGGCTCGGACTCGGATTTGTCATCGGGTACATTGCAAACGGCGAAAAACTCTTTCCCGTAATTGTCTACCACATGCTGTTTGATGCCCTGAGCCTCTTCATTGCGACAAGAGGCTAGCGCAGCCGAAAGCGCCGATACCCGTCTCGCCACGCCTCCTCCTAGTCCTGCACCTGCACCTGCACCAAGATCCTCCTCCTCTTCTTGATCCAAATTCAAGGATGAGGGTGAGGAGAAGGATTCTGGTGCAGGTGCATGAGGAGGAAAAAGAAAAAGAGGAAGAGTTAGGCGTCGATTGAATCCGGTCGAGGCGGAGAACCGATACTCGGAGTAGGATCACTATACGGGACTCGCGGGTCACCGCCCGGCGACCTCGTTCCGCCTCCCATCCTCACCCCATAATGTGTTTGGGAGAGCAGGTAGGCCACGTAGGACTTTAAGTAGCTTTCGCCTGAACCATAGCTGAAGGTACTGAGCCTACCGGACGCGACACCGAGCCACTGAGTGAGTCGTTGACCGTCGGCACTCTGCTGAAAGTTGTGCAATTCTACGTTATGGCTAATTGCCATGGAGTTCTGGAGCGCCATATCCGCGCCCTGCCGAGATTGCAGGTCACCGGGAACGACGAGCGCGCCCATATTCGTCGGTGCTCTCTGAGGACTTCCGGCGACAGTAGGCAACCGCAACTCCGTATCCGCGTCTACCCGCGTGAGCAAAGCCGATGGGTCGGGGAGGACTAAGGATGCGTCGGGTGTCACGGAAACGGTCGAACGCGGCACTTGGGTACTGAGCGGGATGTAAGTTGCCATAAGCAAACCTTGATAACCAAAAATCTCGCCTAAACTTTCGTTCCCGAGGCGAGAGCATCGGAGGTCGAACGAAATTCGGGAGAGACGCACGGGAGAGAATGGGCCTCAGCTGGGAAACCAGTCCCTCCTTCGAGAGTAGCCGAGATGAGGAGAGATAAGCCAGTAACGGCACCAGTGCGGCTCCCTTAACTTTCAAATAGAACAAATCGGTAAGGATAACTAAGGGTTCCGTTCGCGCTCCCATACAAAAAAGGCGCCAAGCGGACTCCCTATTTCGAAATCAGGAAGAAAAATAACGAGTGCGGGGGAGCTGTGACGCGCTCTTCCTTGTCACCGCTCCCCCGAATGTATCGCCCGTCACTACCGCAATGTCGTCGGCATCACGAAATCGACTTCTTTATTAAAGAGCCGCACTCGCCGTACCTCGCCGAGAAGAACACCTTCCTGCGAAGTTTCGATGCTGAATGTCCCGTATGCTTCCACAGGGAAATTGATTCCTGGAGTATTGCTGATCCCAAGAACTGAAGCCGCTCCGGCTCCGATGTCGAGCGAACCGAAGCTCGGCGTGCCGCCGTAGGGGCGAACAACATACGACGCGAGATGATTCGATGAGGTCGTCGAGACGAGCGACAACACGTTCTCCATTCCGAGGAAGGTGTTGATCGTACCAATCTGCGAGGCGCGTTGCTTGATCTTCGCAATCGACGCAAATCCCGAAAGGAGACTTCCGGCTGACCCGTGCAGATAAGACATACTTTGCGCGATGATTGGTCCACTCGACACGAGCTCAACCGAACCCGACTCCTTGTTCGGGAATACCGCCGACGCGTTGAAGTGGTATTGCCCCTTCGCCGGAATCACCGAGTTTGCCGCACCGAGCACCACGCCCGAACGGTTTCTGAACTTCGCAGTCACTAAACACGGAAGAGTATCGACACAAGCGGTTTCAATCCAGTTGTCCACAATGGGCGACACGGAAAGTCCCGGAACGTTCTCAACGACATTCGCCGCCGACGAGTAGAGAGTATCCACCGTTCCGGCTCGTCCATCCAAGACGAGCGCAAAGTTGTAGGTCTCCGGGTCCACTCCTCTCGGAGCATTGCTGCTGTAACGAGCAACCGACAGGAAGTACTCCGCCTTCGGATTAACCGGCAGAACTTCCACCAAGTAGACGCCCTGGATTACCTGGCCGCTCGCGGTCAGATACTCATGGCCGCCGTGAACGTCGAACTCTCCGAGCGCCGGGAGGGTCACGAGGCGTGATTCTTTGAAGACACCGTCTTGATTGTAGAGGTTCACCTGGTACGTCTGAGGCGTGAACTCGATCTGGCCGTTTGCACCGCGAGCACCGAAGTTGATGACTTCGACCCAGTTCGGCGTTAGATCACCACCGCCCTTTGGATCATAGGTGTTCGACATCCCGTATGATTTCCCGGTTGTCCGGTTCCGGAACTCACGAGCAAATGCAAACGAGAAACTGCCTTCCTTGTTCGGCCTGTAGAAGCTCACCCGGCCGAGAATTTTCTCGTTCGAGTTCGAATCATCCCAGTCGAAGCGAACGAATCCATACGTATCAACATAGCCGTCCGGTGTGTTCGAACCGTTCGGCGCTCCAAGCGTGCTTAAATCCTGGAAACCTTCGCAACCCTGATTGAGAATGTTGCAGGCGATGAGCACGAGGTTATTGACGTCGACGTCGACTTGTCCGCCGGCGGGAACCTCAACACCGCGTTGAATCATGACCTGCCCGCGAAGATTATACACCGTGATTCCAACAACTCGGTTCTTCGTGCCCTGGTTGATCAGCTCGGCGAAGTTCCATTGCCCGAGATAGGTGTTGAACTTTGCAAATGCCGGGCTGCTGACGAACGCATCTCCGTCGTCTTCGTCACCGTCCGTCGGGCTTTCGCATCCGGGATCGCCCGAACCGTCGAGCGCAAAATCAATCTTGCCGTCGCCGTCGTTGTCGAGACCGTCATCGCAGACATGCGTGTTGTCGGTCTCCGTGTTGTCTTCCGGTCCGCTACATCCCGGATCGTTCGGGTAGTCGGCGTATCCATCGCCGTCGTCATCGACCCCGTTTGAGCAGATGGCACCCGGATAACCAGGGTCAAATGCACTGCAATCGCTGTCTCCGGTCTGCGACACCGTTCTCATGGAGTAGTTGTAGGTTGTCACCGGAACGACGGCGAAATCGTCATACGTCCGGGGTGAAACCGGAAGCAGACCACCGAGCTGTCCACCATCGCAATTTTGGCCTCGATACAATTTATATCCTTCGATGAGACCTCCCGCCGCGGGCGGTGCCCAGGTCACCCGCACCCGATCGAGAAATGTTCCGTCCGTTGCAGAAACGGAAGTCGGCGGTGAGATCTTCGCGTAGCCCGAGTCAATTTCCGTGCAGTCCACACTGCCGTCAGATTGAAGAACTTCGAGAGAGTAGAAATATTCACGTCCCGGAGTGATGTTCTGATTATCCACGATGCCGAGTGTGGTCGCCGGCAAACCGGAGATGAGTAACGAATCACAGCCGGTGAACACCAGCGAGCGGTGGACGTTGATCTGCACGGAATGAAGCTGGGCCCCCGAGCCGAAAATTATCTCCGGGAGATTTTCCCATGCCAGCTCGATCCGATCAGTGTACTTGCCGTTACTGGCATTCAAGTCAGCCGATGCCGAATCAGGCAGCACCGCCCCTTCGGCGAAGCACAGAAACGCACCGATCGAAAGGATGAATTTCGAAACGGAACTGCGCATCCGGACGGAACGCCGGACAAAGGGAACTGAACACGACATTGGATACCTCCATGACAAGATTGGAGGGGAAATTAGAGCCTTTGAAAAACTCCCGCAACGAGAATTATCCGCCATTGATGAGGAGAACCACCGGCGCATTTCTCAAGTTGCCGCGAAAGAAAAATGGAAGCGGCTGAGTTTCCGCCGCTTGATAATACCCGCCGAGCTCGCGGAGTAAGTTCACGAGCGGTGCCTCGTCAGGCAGAAGGATCGTGTTCACCTGTTCTCGAGAAAGCGTTTCTTGAAACCCGTTTGCCACCTTGGAAAGCGTTACGTAGGTTTCTATTCTCCGGTTGCGCTCGCCCTCTCCAACGGAAAGGATTCGGGCGTCGAGGAACGATGGAAAGCCTGCCGCAATGAGCTGAGGCGCCATGCGGAAATCGTGGAAAACAACAAACGGTTCCTTTCTCTCGTCCGAGCGGATCTTCGCTTCGACCAGCCCAGGGACGAGGGCCTTGACCCCCCTTTGGTAGGCCATCGGCTTCGGTCCTGAGAGACTGAGGAACACAAGGGCGATGCCGGTTCCGGCGAGTTGGAGGCCGTGACTGCGCAGCTCGTCGCTCCCCATCGCTTTTCGGCTCTCAAGCAGTATGATTGCCACAATCGGCGACAGAGCGAGGGAGCCAAACTCACTGAGCAGCGCGGTCAGCACTCCCGTTAAAAAAATTACGGTCACGATGGCTCGCCGATCTCGAGCCAAACACGCCGCGGCGAAAATCACGAGAACGAGCTCCTTCCGCATTTGGAAATTCGGTGAGAACCAACCGGTGAGAAACCGCAACATCGAATCACCTGGCTCTGCCATGGCCGCCGTCCAGCTTTTCAGCTCAGCCAGCGCCGGTGGGCTCACCAAAACACCGAGAAGCCCCATGCTAAATGCGATGAGCAGAAACTTCGTGTTTGCCCGTGCGGCAAAACACGACCCGACCAGCACACCACCGGTAAGAAAAAATGCGGCGGTCCAAGAGATATCGAGCGCCGGCCACGCGAGTATGGTCATCCCCAGGATGATCGCGGAAAGAAATGAAGGTGCCGCCGCGAGCGAGAGAACGAGGATCGTCCAAAGGAGCGAGGTCAGATACGGATCAGACCCGGAAACGAGGGTCCCTGCTCCCAGGTCTCGATAGGAAGTTAAGAGGAAGACCCCGGTGGAGAACGGAACGACCCAAGTCCGGAGCCCCAGCCTGAAGCCCGTAATGCCGATCAGCAAAATCGAAAGGCACAGGCTCCCTACCCTCACCAGCCCCGGCCCGAAAAAATGGAAAAGCCACGTGGCGAGAGGCCAAGCGTTACCCGCATCGGCGGAAGCTCCCGCCCGGAACACGGCCTCCGCAACCGGCATGTCTCCAAGATATGAAATCATCAGGTGGTTTTCCTCGAAACGAGCACGGCACGATAGCAGAAACGCCGCCGATGATACCTTCATGACAGGCGAGCCGAAATCAGGACCCGAACCGCTTACGGTAATGGGGTATTCTAACGGGGGTCCAGGCGAAAGACCCCACCACCCCAAAGGGGATACTTTCGGGGCAATGCGCGAGACTGTAATATCCTCCCCGGCCGCTTTCTGAAATGAAATTCCGGCGGCAATAAGCATAACCTGACCTTCTCACAGCCCTTCGTAATGACAATGTGCATTTGTTGGGATTTGCAGCAAGGCTGTGAGAAGCTCAGGTCTAGCCCCCAAACCAGGAGTCCGCGCGGGATGAGCATTCCGTATCTTGAAAGACCGTATCGAAAGAATGTGGCGGCTGTCGTGCTAAACGAGACGGGCCACATCCTGGCGTGCCGGCGGATTGATTTCCCGGACACGTGGCAACTTCCGCAAGGCGGTATTGAAGAAGACGAGACGGAAGTCGAGGCACTGTTGAGAGAACTCGATGAAGAGATCGGAACAGCGAATGTCACGATCATCGGCCGGCTTGAATCAACGATTCGATACGATTGGCCTGAAGAAGTCGCGCACAAATCCTTTCGAGGCCAAGAGCAGTGCTATTTTCTGGTGCGGCTCGACCCGGCTGCCCAAATTGACTTCACCATAAAATCTCCGGCAGAGTTCTCGGGCTACGAATGGCTGACGTCTAGTGAGTTTCTCGGACGGCTGGATCCTTCAAGAAACGGAGGTTTCAAAAACGCCGCCTACGCGGAAGCCCTTCGACTATTTGACTCGCAACATCCGGGAATCATCAAGCGATGATCGAACTTTGGCTCAGACATTCCCTTCGCCGTCAGCTTTTTGCTCTTGTGGGAATGAGCATCGGCGCCGCTCTTCTTGATTACTGGATTACGCCCACTCCTCTCCTCCGATTAAAGACAGCGCTAGTGGTGCAGGGCCTCTTCGCGGGTCTTCTCATCTCGTTTGTCGTTCTGACGCTCCACCTCATGGGTTTTCTCTTCGAGAGGACGAATCATCTCAGCGCCCTTCGGCAGCTGAGAACACGCTTCCCGTCTCATGACCCATGGATATTCACGGGTGTTTTCTTTTTCTTTGCAGCCGAGGAGGTTTTCTTTCGCGGATATGTTCTTAATCCGTTGCTGCCTCTGGGCATCCCGCTTGCCATTACACTTCATGCGCTGCTGGCATTTGTTTTTCTCTACGCGGGTCGGCGTGCTTGGCTCTGGACTTTTGTCCAGTTAGTGGAGTTTTGTTTTCTCGGATATCTATTTGCTCTCACGAGATCGCTCGCCGCTTGTGTCGCCGCACACGTTGTTGTCGCGGCGCTTGAGGAAGTTTTTCTGCGCTTCACACTCTCGCGGTATCCCACGGGAGCATCGCTTCGACGGGGAATCCGTAACTCCGTCCTGAGATCGCCCGCGTAAACCGAAAAATATCGGACCCCTTCTCGACGCGCTGCTTCAGTCCGGACGAATGCAGGCAGTCCGCTATGAGGAAAAGTGCCGCACACGCTTTACGCAAAGAACGTTCGTTCGAAAACTTCCTGAGCGATATCGCGAGTCCATCAACGCGGGAGAATCAATTAGCCCCGGCCGTGTCTTGCGCCTCCCAGGGCAGCCGGAGTACAGTAAACATATGAAAGAACATACTTCCGAATCTTGGCAAGACGCCCTCAAGTCATTGAACGCTGAATACGGCGAGCTCGAGAAGGCGCTGATCGACGATTATTTTCAGTTCCTTCGCTTTGAGAGTATCAGCGCTGATCCGAGCTGCAAGCCGCAAACTCGAGCGTGTGCGGAGTTTGTAGCCGCCCACCTGAAGACCTCCGGCCTCCATGTCGAAGTATGGGAAACGAGTGGACAGCCTGCAGTCTACGCGGAGTGGCTCGGTGCGGGCCCAACGCAGCCGACGGTTCTCATCTACAACCACTACGATGTGCAGCCTTGCGATCCTCTGAATCTCTGGGAGACTCCGCCTTTTGAGCCCTCCGTTCGAGGCGGCCAGGTGTACGCGCGCGGTGCGCAAGATAATAAAGGTCAGTGCATACCCGTGCTGGCGGTGCTTCGCCATTTACTGAAACGAGACGGAAAGCTCCCCATCAATGTGAAGGTCATCGTTGAGGGCGAAGAAGAGACTGGAAGCCGCGGCCTCGTGGGACTTCTTCCGGATAAAGGAAAGCGAATGAGCGCGGATTATTTGATGGTGGTGGATATGGGAATTCCAGGCCCTGGAATTCCCTCCCTCACCCTCGGACTGCGGGGGATTTCGACGATGACCATGGAGCTCGAAGGTTCGAACACCGACCTCCATTCGGGCGTGTACGGCGGGATTGTTTACAACCCGAATCGGGCGTTAGTGGAAATGCTCGGTGCTCTCTACGACTCGGAGGGAAGAGTCACGGTACCTGGCTTCTACGA
Source organism: uncultured Bdellovibrionales bacterium (assembly GCA_964509425.1). GTDB lineage: Bacteria > Bdellovibrionota_C > UBA2361 > SZUA-149 > CAZDWZ01 > CAZDWZ01. The sequence continues at coordinate 514,231 of CAZDWZ010000001.1, forward strand.
CGACGTGGCCGAGCTCACCGAAAAAGATCGCGAGACCATCGAATTCGAGCACGATATTTCGGTTTACGAACAAACCATCGGCGCAAAAGCGACCGGAGGCGAGAAGGCGTATTCCCCACTTGAGTCAGCCTGGGTGCGGCCAACGTTGGAGATCAACGGAGTAGGCGGCGGATATAGCGGTGAAGGATTCAAAACGGTAATTCCAGCGAAGGCGATCGCGAAACTAAGCTGTCGGCTGGTTCCGAACCAAGTGCCACAGAAAATCATCAAACAAGTGGAAGCGTTTCTCCGCGCTCGCGTCCCGGACGGAATCACGATGACGTTTTCGTCTCACGGGGAAGGCGCTGCGCTCCGCACAGAGGCAAGCTCACCTCTCGTCGAGGCGACGGCGGAAGTTCTCGGCGCCGTACTTGGAAAGAAAACTCAAAAAATTCTCTGTGGCGGCTCTGTTCCGGTTGTCGCGGAGCTTGCTCGGGCGACAGGAACCGAGGTCATCCTCCTCGGCTACGGTCTCGACAGTGATAATATGCATGCCCCGAATGAACATTTCGGTATCGATCGGTTAAAACACGGTTTCGTGACCATGGGTGCGTTACTTGAGAGATACGCAAGGATTCGATAACCCTCGCCGCCCACTCGATGTAGATGCATCAGGCAAATGCCGAAAGCATTGGAGCGTGTACTTCCGGACGTCGCTTCCTTCAGTCGATCCTATGATTCAACCCATCGGCCGAATTCTGCTGCCTTTCTTCCTGAGCAGAAGGCTGGTCAAGACTGTGCTGATACTCGTGCTTCTGATGGCGAACGGCCAGGCGGCTGTCGCAGAGATCACGGGAAAAGAACTAAATCAGCTCGCCCCGAGAGCGAACCCGGTGATGCTCGACGCTGCGCTAAAGGCGATTCGCTGCGCCTCAAAAACGAATCCAGCGAGTAGTGATATCCTCACCGTTATCGATTATGGGCGCCCATCACTGGAGCCCAGGTTATGGGTGTTCGACCTCAAGCACTCTAAACTCTTGATGGAAGAGCTCGTCGGTCATGGGAAGTTCACCGGCGAAAACTATGCCGTTCATTTTTCGAACGAAGCAGAAAGCAAAAAGAGCAGCTTGGGTTTGTTTGTCACGGCCGATACCTACATCGGCGAAAATGGCTACACTCTGCGTCTCCATGGACTAGAGCCAGGCTTCAATGATCGCGCACTTGAACGGCTCATCGTCCTTCATGGCGCACCCTATATCAGCGCGGAATTTGGTAAGCACCAGGGTCGACTCGGCCGGAGCTGGGGATGTCCGGTTGTCAGGACTTCCGTCGCGAAAGCGCTCATTGACACGATTAAGGGCGGACGATTCTTGTTCATCTACTATCCGCAAAAAGAATGGCTGAAAAACAGCCGGTATCTTCATTGCAAATGAACCAAATAAACTCTTCGATCGCGCGGCGACACCAAAAATGCCGCCGAAACATGTGCAGAGCGTGTGCGATAGGCTATATGGTTTTGTCCGCGGTTTGAAAAGATAACCGAGACAGACGTTCCCACGCAGAAGTATAGGTGTTCTCACCATGGCGCATCGATTGCTCGTTCTACTCGTTCTTCTTAACCTACCGATATCCGTCTTCGCAGATTCCGGTAAACTTCGTGTGGGGGTGCTCGCACCGCTCAGTGGGCTCGCTGCGGATTATGGGATCGCTGTTCGAAACGCCATAGAACTACAGTCTGAAACCATGTCGGACTCGCCTTCAGGAGTCGAGTTTATCTTCGAAGACACTCAATACAACGCGAAGTCAGCGGTCGATGCATTCAACAAACTGCGGACTACCGGAGACATCGACCTTCTCTACGTTTGGGGAGTCATCTTTTGTGAAGCCGTAGCTCCGCTCGCCGAAAAGTTTAAAGTGCCGATGGTTGCTCAGTGCATCCAACAGAGCGTGACGAAGGACAAGTCCTACGTCGTTCGATTCGCGAACCCGTCACACGATTATACCGGGACATTGTGGAAGCTCATTCGATCCGAAAGATGGAAAAACATTGGAGTCGTGCTCACAGACAATGCCTATCTGGAGCTGATGTATGATTCACTTCGTGCCGAGACTCCTGACGGCGTGAGAATAGAGCTTCTCGACCGGTATCTTACCGGCCAAACCGATTTCCGCACGACGATCTCAAAACTTCGCTCAGGGAAATACGACACCGTCGCTGTTTTTCTGATTTCCGGTCAGATCGGGCCTTTTTACAAACAGCTTGCCGAGCAGCGAATAACGCTTCCGACATTCGGAACAAACGTATTTGAGAGCTTGAGTGAGATAACTTCGGCAGCGGGAGCCATGGAAGGCGCATACCTGGCAAACAACGCGGTCAACGAGGACTTTCAGAACAGCTATATGAAACGATACGGCAATTTGAGCCAAATCACCTTCGCCTCCTACGCCTACGATTTCTCTGCACTTGTAAGGAGCTTCGCGCCGGTGTACTCCGGGAACAAGGATTCACTGCTTGCAGAGCTGATCAAGGCTCCACTGCCGAAATCAACCGCAAGTGGCGCAATTCGAATCGTAAAAGATCCGGGTGGTGGAACCAGCTTCGCATTTCCAACGGTCGTGAAGGTTATCCGTCATGGAAAGCCAGTTCCGGTCGATCCGCAGCCGATGGAGAATTCGCTGCCAGACTAGCCTCGAGAGGAATTGAAACACCAATGACTCAAGAAAGTGACACCGAACTCCTCACCCGAGCGAAAGAGCTCCTCGCCACTATTCAATATGCCAATCTCGCGACGGCCACGACCGACGGGGCTCCGTGGAATTCGCCAGTGTTCGCCCCTTGGGATCAAGAACTAAGCTTTTATTGGAGCTCGTGGCGAGAGGCGGAGCATTCAAAAAACATCAGAGCGAATCATCAGGTATTCCTCACGCTGTATGATACGACCCGCGCTCGCGGGACCAACAATCTCCGTTGCCTGTATCTCACGGCAAAGGCATTCGAGCTTGACGACGAGGAACAAGTAAGCCGCGCCGTGAACCTCCTCTATCCAGGCGAAGATGGTATTTCGCCCGAAATGTTTCTTGGCGACTCGGTGAAGCGAATCTACATGGCGATACCTGAACGTGCATGGTTGAACTGCGCTTCAGAGCGTGAAGTTAACCCGCAAACAGTGAAAATGCGCGTAGAGTTATCGTTGAAAAAACTACAAAAGCTTTGCACGGAGCAGAGTGGCACCTGAGGAGAGCATGACGGAAGGCACAGGTAATCAATCCGCTCCGCCCGATCCCGCACGACCTCACTTTTATGATGAGCTCGCGAAGTTCGTGCCGAGGGAGAAATTAGTTCCTTTTATCCGACTCACCTCTCGCGGAGTCTTCGTAGAGAAAGACGAACTTCCCGTGATCTTCGATGCCTATCAATCGTGGCAGAAGAAAGTGCGAGAAAACGGCGAGGCGATTAGCGCCGAGAAAATTCGGAAGCGGTTGCTCGGCTCGGAAGCACTACCGCTTCTCTATCTGGTCGAGGGGAAGAAGTGCTTGGTCGGATACCTACTTCCCAATTCAGTTCCACGGCCGGGAGGTGGCAAGCAGATCCCGAATACCGGGACACTGTTCGATCCGCATACTTACTTGGACGTTCGTGATCCGATATTCGCGAAGCTCGAAGGCGTATTTCTAAAAACGACTTCGCTCGAAGGGATTGTCATTCAGTTCGAAACCAAGCGGACGATGTATCAATGCGGCCCGGATCTCATAAAGCGATTCGCCGAGTTCTGCCGGCATTCACCGCCACTGCTCAAAGAATTCCCCGAGACGAAGGAATCACTTCGCGACTGCCTCCTGCCTCTTCGCCGGCTTCTCGAAAAGTCACGGCCGCACGCAGGAAAACAGCCCCTCCTCGTTCCGATGGAATTTAACCGTAATAATTTTCAGTTTCTCCAATACAGAAGTCTCATCATCGTGGTCCAAGAGAAGAAGCTGGTCTCGTTCTACGACTTAAAAGGAAGAGGCGAGACGTTGTTTATCCGATCGCAGCTCTCTCAGTTGGGAGGAAACCAAGGAGAGCTCAGCAAAGTGCGGGGATACTCCGCCGCAACGGAGAAATCGTTTCATCTTGGAAAGATTTGGTATCACGGGATGTCGTTTTTGCTGCACCCCGACGCTTTCCGCCAATACATGAGGATTCATTCAAGCCCGCGAAGCAAAAAGCCGCTTCCCCCGAAATACACGGTCCTTCAGGTGATGACTCAGCTCGTTCCGGCATTCATTCGCTCGCAGGTCCTCGACGACGCCACCGTGAGGAAGCTACCCGTCAGGATGCGGCCGGCCGGCGCAAAATTTCGTCGGTTCTCCAATCTCGTATTCATCATCACGGATAAAAACGTGCTTAGCTCCTGCATCGAGTTTCGCAGCGAAAACGTCCGAGGGGAAAATGGAAGACGGGAGGATGGCAGACACCGTCCTGAATCACAGAGAAATGAAGGGTCCCCCAGTCTTGGATCCAGCAACAAGAGAACCCGAGATGAGAGGCCGAGACGTGAGAGAAGACGTAATCACCCAAGGTCGGCGAGACCTATCTCGAACGAAGGGTGATTATTTCCCTTTCTCCTGCTGCCACAGCCGGACGATGTCTTGAATACTCGGTCCGACTTCGGCAGATTGCAGCGAGACCTTACCGTGCAGGTTTTTCTCAATTGTTTGAAGTGCCGCAAAATAATCTTCGTGCACACCAATCTGCGGACGCCGCTCGGCAACGAGAGTATAGGCGTCTCGGAGTGTTTGACCCTCCCGCGCCATAAGATACGCGAGAACGACCGTGGGTGAGCGGTTTTGGCCGTGGCGGCAATGGACGAGGATGTTCTGGTTCGAGGCTTTTGCGGCATCGATGAACTGGTAACACTGGTCCAGGAGCGTAGAGAGATCAGTGTTTCCGTAATCCGAAATCGGCACATGGGCGTATTCAAACCCACCGGCATCCGAGGCGCGAAATGACTCGGAGACATTCAAAATTCGGCGAATCTCAAGGCGCTGCATGCTGTCGGCATCTCGCGCATCGAGATACCCGCCAAGATACAGGAACGGAAGTATCTGAGATGGTCCGCTGTGCATAATGTCCCCGTTGCTTACATCCTGCTGGTTCGGTACCAAGCGACGAATTGCGACATCCCCTCTCGAATCGAAGTTTTCGGATTATAGGAGAGTAACTGTTTTGCCTTCGTGAGATCCGCATACGTGATGTTCACATCGCCGGGTTGCATAGGCAACTGCTCAATTTGCAAGGTGCAGCCCGTCGTCTCCGAAATAACCGAGAGAAACTCATTCAGCGAGACCGTAGCGGAGTTGCCGAGGTTGAAGATCTCATAACCCAGCGGTCTGTCGATCGCGGAAACAAATCCGTCCGCAAAATCCCCGACAAACGTGTAATCGCGGCGGCTGCTGCCGTCCCCGAACTTCCGAATCGGCTTCCCCTCAAACGCCCACTGCACGAACAACCACGGCGCCATGTCGGGCCGGCCGCGAGGTCCGTAGACGGTAAAAGGCCGGACGATATTCACCGAGAGTCCGTAAAGTTGATGATAGGTATACGCAAGGAGCTCGCAAGCCTTTTTGGTCGCCGCATATTGAGAGATGGGCCGGTCAGTTGCGGAGTCGTCCTCACGAAACGGAACTTGGGTGGAGTTCCCATACACAGACGAGGATGAGGTAAGCACAAAGTTCTCGACCTTAGAGGACGCGGCGCACTCCAAGAGAACGAGAGTGCCCTGAACGTTCGCCTCTTCGTAGATGAACGGATTCTGAATCGAGGGCCGCACGCCTGCGCGGGCGGCAATGTGCGCCACGTGGGTAAAGCGCTCCTTCCGGAATAACTCCTCGACCTTCGCTCGATCGCAAATGTCTCCCTCGACAAAACGAAAATTCGAATTTTTGGAAAGAATTTCCAGATTCTCTCGCTTGAACTGAACCGAGTAGTAATCGTTCAAGTTGTCAATCCCGACGACTTCGTCGCCCCGCTTGAGGAGCCGCTCGCCCACATGGGAACCAATAAATCCGGCCGCGCCGGTCAGCAGAATTTTAGCCATATAAAAACACACCTCACTACTCGGAAAAAATCACAAATCGAGGAGAAATACCAGAGCTTCGTCGCGAAACTCCCGGAGATTTCAGCCGAAAAACAAAGGCAGGCAGCGCGAGATACAAATTTCCAGCGGAATCCTCAATGAATATCTTAGGGTCTAATTTTTCCGTGGGCCACGGACAACTCACTTTTGATGCGGAAGGCCGCGAGGAGGGGCGATTTTTCAGCCGGCGCATCTCAAAGCCGCCCGGCGCCTCTTCGGGAGTGACCCTCGGCCGCGGATACGACATGGGTCTCAGAACTCCCGAACAGGTAGAAAACGAGCTTCGGGCGGCGGGTGTTTCCGATTCGCACTCTCGACTGTTTGCGTCCGGGGCGGGGAAACGCGGAGCGGCCGCAGAGAAATTTGTCGATGAGAACATTCACCGTTTCCCGCTTCTTGGAGCGCTCGAACAAAAACGGCTCTTCGAGAAGGTGCTTTACCCCTGGTATGAGCGGGAGACGAGACGGCTGAGCGAAAAGCCGGATGTCGTTCAGCGCTACGGCGCCGTTCAGTGGGAGCGACTCCATCCCGCCATCAAAGATGTTCTGGTCGACCTCCGGTTTCGCGGCGACTACACCCCAAGATCCCGGCAGAAACTTCAGAGCCTTGTCGTCCGGAATGACATCGAGGGCCTCTTACAGGTTATGCAAGACCGGAATTTTTGGATAAATTCCATGGGCGTGCCGGCGGATAGATTCGAGCTCCGTGCGGGAAGATTGAGAAGTGCAATTGGGACTTCGATTCGAAAGGAGTGACCGTGGATACTGTTAGCCAGACATTGGCGTTGAGCCTCGGAGCGGCGTGGGCGAGCGGGATTAACTTGTATGCCGCAGTGGCCACGCTTGGCATCCTCGCGGCTTCTGGGAATATTGTGCTCCCGTCGGAGCTGTCAATGCTCTCTCATCCGCTGGTGATCACCGTGGCGGTCATCATGTATTGCGTAGAATTCTTCGCCGACAAAATTCCTGGGCTCGATTCCGCTTGGGACGCGATTCACACATTCATTCGCATCCCCGCAGGCGCCCTCCTCGCCGCAAACGCGGTGGGATCAGTAGACCCGGCGTTCTCCTTTGCCGCCGGCCTGATGGGCGGAACTCTCGCAGCAACGACTCATGCGACCAAAGCCGGCACTCGAGTAATGATCAACACTTCTCCTGAGCCGTTCAGCAACTGGTTTGCGTCAATCTCCGAAGACGTAGCGGTCGTCGTCGGTTTGTGGACGGCGCTCCACCATCCGTGGATCTTTCTCGTGCTGCTCTTCTTCTTCGTCGTGGCGCTCTTCTTTATACTTCCTCTGTTGTGGAAGGGAGTTCGCGCGCTTTTTAGACGATTGAGAGCAATCTTCGGCGGCTCGGGAACCCTCCCGAACGTGAAACCCGAAGGCAGCATCACGTAAGTCAATTCGGCAAGAACAGCGACGATCAACTTGAGCTTTTCCGCCGAAGCCTTGGCGAAGTCGGACTTTCTCTACGAAGAGATCCGCCAAAATACCCCACCTGTTAGAATTCTTTTAAGGGATCGTTAAGGTAGACACTCCTTTGGCGTCCGCATAATCCTTGTCGATTGCGTTCTTTCGACTTGAAAATTCGGGGAAGGAATATCGACAAGGTTTTTCCCAGCTTAAAATTTTTCAGCGCCGCCTTGATTCTGCAAACGTGGAACGAATGCGGTGCTGAAAATATGGCGAGTCTCAATATCCGAGACGAGCCGAGAGGCTTATAACCCTTGAAAGGGGTAGCATGCTTCAAGTTTGGTGGGAGCTATTCGACGGCGACGTATCAAACCTGCTCGGCGTTATCACGATCGCCGAAATCGCCGCCCTCAATTACGATTTGCAAGAAGCCGCCGAGTTTCACGTCATCGTGGGCGGCACCGAGATCGCGTCGGGCTATTCGCCCCCCATGACGACCCACGACATCGGTGTCATGGGGAATAATGCGGTGGCCATGGCAGCCCAAGAAGGCCTCGAGTATGGACAAGTCGTCATTCGGGGGAGCAAGTTGGCGCTTGCGCAGCTTCTGCCCCGATTCTTGGCGCTTGCGAACTAAGGGGGCACGGGAGGAAGGTAAACGATATTCCTCCCCCCTCCTATCCGTTTCCCGTGGGAAGCTCGTGACGACAGCGCGTGCAGAACTTCCACGGCGTCGGCGGAAGAATTTGAAACTTTGTTCCCGAGCGTTCCGCACCGCAATCCTTGCAGATTGCCCCTCCCTCGAAATACCTGATCCGGTGGTTCGTCCCGCCACACGAACAGCAATACTTCCGCCAGCACTTCGGATTCGGCTCCCAACAAGACTTTTTGCAGTCGGGGCAAATAACTTCAGGAAAGGTCAGCGTCAGAAAAACTTGTGAGATAATAATCCAGAGTGCTCCGGCGAGACTCAGCATAATGGCCCACCAAGTGGCGACAAACGCCAATGGAACGGCGATCAACAGCAAAACAAAACCGACCAGGAAGGTTTGCCAGGCGCGCCCGCAGGCCTTTCGCTGACGGTCTACTTCCGCAAAAAACTGCGCAGAGACCTCTGCGGAGTTCTGATTCGAGGGTGCTTCCATTCGGGGATTATAACGCAACTTCGGGCGAATGAATCCAGGGAATTTTTCTCAAGCCGAGGTAGTCTTTCGTAGTGGAGGGGGCGGTTTCAAAAGCACCCTGCCCGCTTCTGTGCGGCGCGTGAGTCCCTCGGCGTCGAAAGCGTCGAGCATATAGGTCGCCACGTTACGGCTGGCTCCCGTCTTTTCTCGAAAATCCGCTAACTCGACGACCGGCTTAACAGCAAAAATCTCGAGAAGTCTCCGGCGGGCATCATCGTAGTGCGAGCGAAGAACAAAGTTACTCTCGAGTTGGACAATCAATTCTTCTTCGACCAGCGACCTCAACGCAGACTTGAGCTCCGGTTCGGAGAGCTTCAGCCGTTCGAGGAGACTCCTCCGGGCGATGCTTAGAATGCCCGAGTCCTCGATAAGTCTAAAAACATCTTCGCGGATCCGGATTTCCCTTGCTCCGATCTGCGGCGCAAATCCGGAGAGCGCGACCCGACCGTGTTTTAGCTGGAGAGTTTCATCAGCAAATAATATTTCGGACAGCTTGTCGAAACAGGTTGCGGGAAGTTGAAGAAGCTCGCACACGAGCGTTGGTTTCATACCCCAGGCGAACTTCTGCAACACATGATACCGCTCCGCAGCTCTCCGGATTGCCAGTCGCAGATCTTTCTTGCGGGCGGAGACGAGCCAGCTGCCTTGACCGAGATTGACGAGGCTCCCCTCATGGACCATTCGGGAGATTTCGGTACCTCTCGATGAATCGGGAAGCTGCGAGCGAACTCGAAGATCTTCGCTCGTGAAACAAAAACGAGAACCGGCAAGGAGCTCCGTCAAAAAATAATCAGATTTCTCGACAGCCTCTCGCGCGAGAATCAGCCGCTCAAAAAGTGCTTCGCTCAGTTTTCGACTTTGGCTGACAAAAACGCTAAGTATTCTTCCTCCTCCGTACGTCACGTGCGAAGTGCTCTGCCGAAGGACAAAACGGTCGCCCGCTGCAAGCGCGACAGGCTCGGCGAATCGAATCCGCACGAACGCCTCCGAACCCGGCGGGACCTCGGAACAATCAATCAACCGAACTTTTCCGAGAGCGCTCAAAGTTCCGGAATGAAACAACAGTTCTCCTCGAGGCGGGAGCGTAGCGCTCCGACTGTCGTTTCGAAACCACGCGATGATTTGGGTTGTGGCGCGGTAGAGTCCTGGAGCGGCGAGCACCATTCCTCTCGTGACTTCTTGCGGATCGAAGTCAAACCGGAGATTGACGGCGGTGCTCCTTCTCGAAAGTGTTTCCGTCGTTGAATATTTGTAGTTTTGGATCCCTCGTACCGAAGCATTTTTGCCGAGCGGGAGAATTTCGACTTGGTCGTCGACCCGAAGCGCCCCCGACTCGGGCACTCCCGTGATAACGGTGCCGTGTCCTTTCGCAGAGAACACCTGCCGGACCGGCATGCGAAACGCCCGGTTGTCGTTCGGGGGATTCACGTTCGAGAAAGCGCTTGTGATCTCTGCTCGAAGTTCGGTGATGCCTTCGGAAGTTGTATTCGAGACCCTCACGATCGGAGCATCGTGGAAATCGAATCCCTCGACGAATTTCTGAACATCGGCCTCGACGACATCCACGAGCTCCGGCGGAACGAGATCAACCTTCGTAAGAACGATGATGAGGGCCGACATCCCGAATGCCTTGGCAATTCGAAGGTGCTCTTCCGTTTGGGGCATTATTCCGTCATCGGCAGCGACAACGAGAAGCAGGAGGTTTATCGCGGACGCTCCGGAGACCATATTCCGGATGAAATCTTCGTGACCCGGCACATCGATTATTCCCGCCGTTCGCCCATCGGGAAGTTGGAGTGGAGCCACCGCGAAGTCGATGCTCATCCCTCGCTCCCGCTCTTCCGGATGCCGATCGGTGTTAAACCCGGTGAGCTGTCTGACGAGAGACGTTTTTCCGTGGTCGACGTGGCCGGCGGTGCCGAGCATCAATGAAACGATTTCACTCATCGCTAATCTTTCATTTTCTCCTTCGTCGCTTTGATCGCAGAGACGAGCACAGAGCCGAGCGTATCGATTTCAGAGGAAAAAACTGTTCGAAGATTGAGCACAACTCCGCCCGCCTCAATCCGACAGAAAACAGAGGGCTGAGAAAGCCGGAGATTTTTCACGAGCGTATTTGCCCAGCGATTTTTGTGACGAGCATCTTCGCTGCGATGTTCGATCCGAATCGAGGAGGATGGCAACGCTTCGTCAGGAAGCGATCCGCCGCCCAGATACGCCAAGTCTTCATGGATACTCGTCTCCAGAAAATCAAAGGGCGAAAGCACGTCCTTGAGCTGTGAGCTTCTTGCATGCAGCTCTTCTCGAGTGGAGGCGATCATTCTATAGACGGGTATCTCTTCCGCGAACTGCCCGTTTAAAAAAGATAAGAGCGTCGCCTCGAGTGCGACCACGGTCAACTTATCTGGACGGAACATGCGAAAGAATGCATTCCGGCGAGCCTTTTCAATGTCTTTCTTTTTGCCGCAAAGGATTCCGGCCTGAGGACCGCCAATCAACTTGTCGCCGCTGAAGCAAACAATACTGACTCCCGCGCGAATCGCCTCCTGCACCGTCGTTTCGTGCGACAATCCCCACTCCTCAAGGCCGACGAGCGAACCTCCCCCAAGATCGTAAATCACAGGAATTCCCCGCGACACTCCCAGCGCACAAATCTCGTCGATCGTGGGGGACGAAGTGAATCCACGAATCCGAAAGTTCGACTGAGACACACGGAGGATCGCGGTCGTCGAATCGGTAATCGCCCCCCGATAATCTTCCAGGCTGGTTCGATTTGTGGTGCCGATTTCGCGAAGGCGGCAACCGCTCGCCTCCATCACATCCGGCATTCGAAAGGAGCCGCCGATCTCGACGAGCTCGCTTCGGCTGAGGATCACCTCACCAGGGCTCGCGCTCGCGGAGAGCGCAAGGAAGATAGCGGCAGCGCAGTTGTTCACAACCGTGGCCGCCTCGCAGCCGGTGAGTTCACGGAGCATCGATTCGATGTTTTCCTCACGTCGATTCCTGTCTCCACTCTCGCGGTCGACCTCGACGATCGAATACCCGGCGCATTGACGGATCGCCTCTCCGGCTTTTTCTGAAAGCGGAGCCCGTCCCAGGCCGGTGTGAAGAATAATACCCGTCGCGTTAATTACTCTTCGGCCATCAGCGTCGAGGAGAGACACGAGATTTCTTTCTATCGTTCGTGAGATTTCCTCTTCCGAGGGGACCACGCCGTCCATTTTCTGAAGTCGAGATCTTGCTCTCGAAAGCTCCGCACGGCTTGCGAAAGTCACGGCCCCACGGCCGAAACGTTTGGTGAGCTGCTCACCTCGTTTGCTCGCGAGCAAGGCACTGACACTTGGAAGCTGACGAAGCAGCTCGTTTCTGTTTTTGTCGTCCACGCGATTTTCTCCTCTTTCGGCGGAGGCGTATGGGAATCGAACCCACCCGGGACTTTATCGGCCCCACAACGGTTTTGAAGACCGAGGACGGCACCAGCCGTCGAACACCTCCTCACAGAGTAATTTTTAAACGCCAACAAGACGGGCGCCTCCATCTCACGACGACGGAACTCCAGCAGAGGGTTCAAATGTCACATTACTTCATCAAGAACAAGGTGATTAGGATCGGGAGGGGTTTGGATCTGAGACCCGAAAGGCAAATGCAAGATAGGCGACGAATCAGTAACACCCACGGCGAGCTTAGGGTATTTGGAAAGAAAGCAGAAAGTCACGGACAGGCTTCGGAGGAGAGCAGGCGAGATCACTGGTCTCGTGATCAGACGCCGCCTCTCTCCAAAACTATTCTAGTTTAAGGGCGCAAGTCGGTCCGGAACAGTTGAAACCGCCCGGGTTCGTCGGATTGGTTGGGTTCGTCGAACCCCCCGCACCACAGGATGTGCCAGTGCATCCCGAAGTCGCGCCACCTTGACCCTGTCCGCCACAGCTCGAGCCGGAGCACTGACCGCTTCCGCCTTGGCCGCCGCAGCTACCGCCCTGGCAACTTCCACCGCCCCCGCCGCAACTACTTCCGGAACAGCCCCCGCCGCCGCCACCACCACCGCCGCCGCCGCCGGCTCGTGCAGGACCGCCCTCGGCAGACTTCCGTCGGAAACGTGACCAAGCGCGCCCACCGCCGCCACCGCCGCCCTGCTGCGGTTGCCCTTGGGGCTGACCGGCAATGGGTTGGCCTTGCGGTTGGGGACCTGAAACAAATGGACCTGAAACTGTTTGGTTCGTCGGACTCACGGTCGACGTGTTCGGCGTTGTGGTCGCCGGGCAGCTGCAGGTTACTCAGCCTGCTTCAGCATGCTCTGGAGAGGTGCTCAATGTGTAAAGTGGTACGCCTACAACGAACAGCAAGAAGCAGGTTAGGATCCGCTTTTCTCGAGTTTTTTCCGACATGGCATTGCCCTTCGTTTAGTGCTCTTCAAATAAGACTATGACATCATCCTGCGGCTTTGTCATCACCAGACCGGAGCCCCCGGCTTCGAGCCTTGCCCTGAGTGGAATGGAGTGAGATTGGTTTGAGCATTGAGAGATTCACGAATGCGTTCGACGGCTTTGGAATTCCGAATGTTCTCGTTGTTTCCGCGGCAATCAGCTCAGTGCTCCTGGCCCTCTCGTTACTCGGCCCATTGCTCGGCCACCCATCTCGATCCGCGGGCCTACAGAGACTCCCTGTATTATTCTTCGTCTTTTTTTGGACCATTCCAAACATCTATTTTTCGATTGCCCAGCAGCATCTTCCCAAGCTTGGAGATTTCATTTTCAGACACGGCTCCGGAGCGCTTTTCGTCAATTTTATCCCCACTTGGCGGCTCCATCGAATCGAAATTCGTAAGGGTCCCGGCGAGCCCTGGGTGCCGTTTCGCACCGAGGAATATTTCGTAACGGAATTGCCGCTGAACGGAAACCGCCTCGAGAACTATCTTCTCTCCCTAAACGGCACCGAGTCTCGAGATCAGCCGATTCTCGAGTCCCTCATGCAACAGCTCGCAGAGAAGTTAGAAGAAAATCCCGAACGGGTGCGGCGAATATGTGCCGTGAGAATTGTTGTCTATGAATATTCCGTTTTCACCGATCCCCCACTCACCCGGCCGGTTGATATGAGTGGACTGGAGTTGGAAGCGCCCTGGAGACGGGCCGGAGTACTTTCAAGTTTAAGTTGGAACGAACAATGCGCGGACGAATAGGCTCTCCGGTTCGACTATTCTTCTCAGCCTCCGAAGATTATTGGTTCGGTCCGAAGAGCTGTGCGGCTTTGGAAAAGTTCCGCCGGTGTCTCGCAGTGACGCTGCTCATCTTCTTCGCGCGTTCGTACCCGCTGCTCGTCGAGAGTCTCACCGAAAGGGGTATTCACCTTCCTGGTGCTCAAGCGATTTTTTACCGTTCGCTCGGGCTCCCTCTCCTGCCTGCCTCCATCTTTCCGCTTTACTACTCAGCGCTGCTCTTGTCGTTCGTCTGTCTTTTTGTTTTCCCTCGCCGAAGAGAGCCTGCGCTTGTAGGAGCGCTCCTCCTCTACTACCACTTCGACACCGATTTCATGTCGACGTACACGACGCACAACCTCTTTCTCGTTTCGTTGCTCGTGCTCGGCCTCGCACCCTATCCAGCAAACAAAGTTAGCATCCCGGCTTGGCCGTTACGGATTCTTCAGCTCACCCTGTTTTCGATTTATTTGGGAAACGGAATGGGAAAGCTATTAGTCGGCGGCTGGCTGTATGACGTTCGCCATCTAAGATCGATTGTCGGAGGGTTGTTTCTCAGCTCACGGACAATCGTTTTCTCACATTACGTGCCGAATGAATTCTGGGTGAGCGCGCAGCATCTCTCATTACTCATCGAGCTGTGTCTCCCCTGGGGGCTGATTTTCCCCTCAACACGAAACGCCGCGATGGCAGCCGGAATCACGCTTCATTTGGGAATAGCGATTTTCCTGGAAGGCCTTTGGCCCTTCAGCATGACGATGATCTGCCTGTATTCGGCGTTTCTCCCAGACCGGAGATTCGATTCGCGAGAAACAGACGCCCCGCTTCTCGAAAGCGTCACACGTCCACTTCAAGATGCGCCGCCCGTTCACAAATGAGACGGTACCGTGCTGAAGGATCGCTTCCCATCAGATTATTGAATGATTGTATTACGTGCTCTTCGTCTTTGACGGAGACTCGAAGCAAAGTCCGATGCGATGGGTCGAGCGTGGTTTCCCAGAGCGTTTCGGCATTCATTTCGCCGAGCCCCTTATAGCGGACGATTCTCGGTGCTCGGAGCTTATTCGCCGCGATGATCTGCTGCAGCTCCTCATCTGAATACGCCCAGTAGACGCCGCTCGTCTGTGGATTCGACTTCTTCGGCTGGACTTTTCCAGACTTCGTCGAGGCAGCGGCCTTTTTCGGCTTCTTCGCTTTTTCACTTCCGGTGAAAATTCCGTAGAGAGGCGGCTTTCCGATATACAGGCCGCCTTTCTCGATCAACGGCCTCATATTCTGAAAAAAGAATGCGAGGAGGAGCGTCGCGATGTGCATTCCGTCGGCGTCCGCATCGGTCAGGATGATAACCCGCCCGTAGCGGAGCTTGTCTACGCGAAATTCCTTCCCGGTTCCCGCTCCAAGTGCCGCAACGACGTTCGAAAGCTCTTTGTTTTCTGCAACTTTCTTCGCGGACGAGTTGATGATGTTCAGAACCTTTCCACGGAGCGGGAGAACCGCCTGATGATGACGGTCACGACCTTGCTTCGCGCTTCCTCCCGCGCTGTCTCCCTCGACGATGAGCAGTTCGGTCTCTTCCGACTTATTGCTTGAACAATCCGCCAGCTTACCCGGCAGAGTCATCCGCGAGTTCACTCCGAGCTTTCGTCGAACAGTGGCCACCGCATCTCGAGATGCTGCGCGAGCCTTCGCCGCGAGAACAACCCGGTTCACAATAGCCTGCGCGACGGTCGGCTTCTCGTTCAGAAGGTTTTCGAGGCCTCGCGCAACGTTTTCAACAAGCGGGCTCACTTCCGGATTATTGAGCTTGCTTTTCGTTTGACCCTGGAACTGCGCCTGGAACTTTCCTCCCGGGAGCTTGACGGCCACGATGCAAAACAATCCTTCTCGAATATCCTCCGCGCCGAGCTTTATCCCCTTGAGCGAGATATCGTGCACGGTGATGTAGTTTCGGATGGCTTTGACGATTCCAGACTTCGCGCCGATCTCGTGAGAACCGCCGTCTGGAGTGTGAATCCCGTTTGCATAGGCAAGGAATTCCTCCTTCGTCGATTCCGTCCAACCGAAAACGAGTGTGATCTCCAGGTCGTCTCGCCGCTCAAGAACAAATATTTCATCGGCAACCAGCTGCTGATCGCCCTCTGTCAGAAGCTGCTGAAAATATGCCCGGACGCCATCTGGGTAAAAATATTCTTCGGTCTCGTCGGCGACCTCGTTCCGGAAGACCAATTTTAATCCGGGGTTTAGGTACGCCCGGCTTCGAATGGTTTGTTTGATCGTGCTCGCGGAGAAATTCGTGCTCGGGAATATCTCAGTGTCGGGCCGGAAGAAGATACTCGTCCCGGTCTGATTCCCGCTCCGTTTGCTGCTCTTCATCCCGCCTTGAGGCACGCCACGGGCAAACGACTGCACATATTCCTTCCCGTCACGAAGGACGGTCGCGATGAGCTCTTCGCTGAGCGCATTCACGACGGAGCTTCCGACGCCATGGAGTCCGCCGGCCGTTTTGTAATTCTTATCCGAAAACTTTCCGCCGGCATGAAGCGTCGTCAGAATGAGCTCGAGCGCTGGACGCTTGTGAACCGGATGCGGCTCGACCGGGATACCGCGGCCGTTGTCGGACACCGTGGCGCTGCAGCCGTCGGCATGAAGCACGACCTCGATCCAGTCGGCGTGTCCGTTCATCGCCTCATCGACGCTGTTATCAAGTATCTCAAAAAGCAGTTGATGCAGTCCCGCCGGGGTATCTGTCCCGGCGATATACATCCCCGGGCGCTTCCGAACCGGCTCGAGACCTTCGAGAACTTCGATATCCGCCGCGCTATATGATTTCTTTGGTTGTGCCATGTTTTCTAAACAACTCTGTTGTCAATTCAGATCCGATCTTCCGTCCCGCCCCCGCTACACGAGTCGAAGCTGAACTCCCTTCCCAGAGTCGGGCGATTCACCTGACGGCGGCGCATCGCTCACGAACTCAATCGG
Source organism: uncultured Bdellovibrionales bacterium (assembly GCA_964509425.1). GTDB lineage: Bacteria > Bdellovibrionota_C > UBA2361 > SZUA-149 > CAZDWZ01 > CAZDWZ01. The sequence continues at coordinate 531,091 of CAZDWZ010000001.1, forward strand.
CAGCCCGCGCTTAATGAGCTTCAACCCTCGGGTCGCCCGGTTCATGATGCCAAGCCCCTTCGTTGGAATCTCCTTGGGCGGCCCCTGTTCCGTCCGCACCTTTACCAACGCTCCCTTCGCGAATGTCTTTGCAAGAAGAAGCTCGTCGTCTTTCGGAAGCTTTTGCAGAATCACACCTTTGCTCGCTCCTGATAAAACAGGAACTTCCGGAACGGCGAGATAGACGGCATAACCTTGGGCCGACAGCAGGAGCAGCATCTTCTCCTGAACGCGGCAGACTCCGGAGAGAGTATCTCCGTCAGCCAGCTTCATCAGGCGTTTTCCGCCCTTCTTGCTGCTGACAAGATTCTCGAAAGACAACCGGAAGCCGAGTCCTCGCCTGGAATAGAGCAGCACCTGCTTATCCGGGCTTCCGGATTCTTCACGCGCGACAATGAGGCAGCTTGCAATCTGCTCCCCGTCTTCGAACCGGAAAAGCTTCTGCACCGGATCCCCGAAGCCACTCGTTGCCGTTACTTCGTAAACCGAGCTCGTGTACAAGTTCCCGAGAGTTGAAAAAACGAGGAGCGTGTCCCGGGTGTCTGCTTTCCCCAAAAAGAAGATGGCATCGCCTTCCCGAATTCGCGTGGTTTCCGGATCGTTTGAAGAACGAATTCGCTTCAGCCAACCGTCCTTCGTGACGACGACGAATACTTCCTCATGTTGCATGTATTCTTCGTGATCGATCTCCAATTCCTCGAACTCGGAGACTATCGTCGAGCGGCGGTCATCGCCATATTCCTCGGAAATTCTCTTCAGATCAGTCGCCACTTCGATTTTTAGATTTGCTTCGGACGAGACAATTTTATTGATTACCGCGACCCGTGCTTTCTTTTCCTTCAGCTCGCCTTCAACGTCCTCGATCGACGTCTTCGACAGTTGATAGATTCGCAGGTCCACGATGAAAAGCGCCTGAACCTCGGTAAGTTTGAAGCGCTGGCAGAGCTTCGAAGCCGCGTCCGCCCGCCCCTCGCTCTTTCTCACGATCTTAATGACTTCATCGAGGACGTCGTAAATCTGCACCAAGCCGTCGAGGAGATGGATGCGCTCCTCCAGCTTTCGCTTTTCGAACAACAACTTGCATCGAGTTACGTCGATTCGAAACCGGACGAAATGGTTAAGAATATCGCGGAGCGGGAGAAGCGCCGGACGAGGAGTCATCGGATTACTCGTCGGGACCAGAGCCGTGAGGTTCACGTAGAAATTCTGCTGCAACGGTGTATTTTTGTAGAGATACGCGAGCGCTTTTTCCGCGGAAGCGCTCGGTGCGAGCTCCAGCACGACGCGAATCTCGTCGGTTGACTCATCGCGCACATCGACGAGCTGCGGCACCTTTCGCGCAATTATCAAGTCCGCAATTTTTTCGACGAGATTCGATTTATCAACAGCATACGGGATCGACGTGATGATGATCTTTTGTTTCCCCTTCTGATCTTCCAACTTATGCGTCGAGCGCATGCGCACCGTTCCGCGGCCGGTCGAATAGATTTCACGCATCTCCTGCGTCGTATTCAGAATTTGACAGCCAGTCGGGAAATCCGGCCCCTTGATCTGCTGGCACAGCTTGGCATCAGAAACTTCATCCGACTCAAGAAGCAGAACGAGCGCTTTAACAACTTCTCGCAGGTTGTGCGGCGGGATGGCCGTCGCCATTCCGACAGCGATTCCGGATGCCCCGTTAATCAACAGATTCGGAACACGTGATGGGAGCACGACCGGCTCGCGCTTCGTTTGGTCAAAATTGTCTCGCTCGGCAACCGTCTCCTGTCCGACATCGCCGATGACTTCAAGCGCGATCGGACTCAATCTGGCCTCCGTGTAACGATAAGCCGCCGCCGCGTCTCCGTCGAGCGAGCCAAAGTTTCCCTGCCCATCGATGAGCGGGTACCGCAGACTGAAATCTTGCGCCATGCGGACCAAGGCTTCATAACAAGCCGAGTCACCGTGAGGGTGATAACTCCCGAGCACCTCTCCGATCACGGTCGCGGACTTACGGTGCGCCTTCTCCGGAGCGAGACTGAGGTCGTGCATCATGGCGTAGAGTATGCGGCGCTGGACGGGCTTTAAACCGTCGCGCACATCCGGGAGCGCTCGACTGCTGACGACACTGAGCGCATAGGTGAGGTATCTCTCTTCCGACTCTTTCGCGAGTTCAACATCTACGATTGCCACACGATTCTCCCGTTCGATCTCGAAAGCCAAAGTTCGCCATAACGACTCAAGTTCATTTACGAAATTTAATGAGTATCTTCAGGGTTGATAGCTCTTCGGCTGTGAATCGAGAGCCAAACCGTCTAAAGGCCGGTGTTTGCCGGGTCCTATGGCGTCGAAGTCCTGTAACGGAAGCTCCGGTCTCATGCAAGGGGGTGTGAGCAGAGTCCGGCTTCGGAATCGTTCCCGCGAAAAAGATGCCCGGGAATCCAAAAGGTTGGGTTCGGAGGAGAGCGACGGACGAGAATAACATCGCCGAACGCGGCAAAACAAACTATAAATCCAACCCGGGTCTGACGGAGAAATAAATTATGAAAATCATCCAACTGGTTGCCGTTCTTGGATTCATCGCCCTCGGTCTCGCCGCTTGCGAGAAGGAGAAAGCGCCGACATCGGCACCTTCAGCCGGCTCAGCTGCATCAGCCTCAGCCGCGATTGACCCGGGAGCTCCTGACACCGAAGAGACTCGGCGAGCCGCCGTTCAAGTATATTTGAAGATCGTGCCCGTCTCCGATCTCCTCGACGATATCAGCACGAAAATGGCCGCTCAGATGCAGCCCACGCAGGCGCAGATGTTCAAAACGCTGATGAAAGAGTCCTTCGATGTGAAAGCGCTGGAAGAGGCAATGCAAAACAGCATGGTGAAGAGATTCACTCTCGCCGAGATACAAGCACTCAGTAATTTTTACAGCACCGCCGCCGGAAAGAGCGTGATGCGTAAGATGGGCGACTATATGTCAGATGTAATGCCCACTATCCAGCAGCAGATCGGCATCGCGTCGATGAAAGCACAAGCCGCCAAATAGGTTTGGAATTCCCCCAGGAGCCTGAGATCTCAGTAGCCTTGAGATCGCTGGACCGCACGGCCTCCGGCATTCCCCTTTCGCAAGATGAGCCGGTAGTCGTCCGGTTCATCTCCCGAATCTTCAGGGAATTCATAGCGCCCGAGCATCGGGTTCGGAACTTCGGTTTTTGCGAGCGCCGCGTCGCTCGGCTCTCGACGAGGCTTCTTCGTCTTGGCAACGACCACCGGAAGGTTCTCCTTCTTCGGCTGAGTAATGATTCTCGTTGCTGGCTGACGCTTGTCGGGAGCTTCTTTCTTTGCTTCGGGTTTAGGTCGCGCCGACTTTCCATCCGAGCTTTCTACATCCGTAAGTCGCGCTCGGGCGACGCCAAGCGAGCGGGCTTCTGATTCGTAAAGATTTTCCGAAGTGGGAGTCGATCCGAGAGAGGGTTCTGTCTCGATTCCGCTCGCCGAACTCCGAGCAGTTTTCGTGCCGCACCACTCAAAACCGCATTCTGCAAAAGCGGCGTTGCCGCAGGTTTCATCGGCGACATGACGGAACTCTTCGCGATCGATCATATCGACGATATCGGTTTCGGTCCGCACCGGACCGTAGCGGCGATTCATTCCGTTTCGGATCCCCTGACAGTCAGTCGAGTCCGAGAGCCAGCTGAGCGGATCGGCTACTCCGTCGTGCCGCAATGTAGCAATGATCGGCTTTTCGAGTGAAAGGTCAGGTTGGCCCGAGCGGTCTGGAAGATGTTTCGCGGACGCCGGTAGCATTTGGGGCGAGCTTTCCCTTTCGTCGGAACGCACTTCGGGTTTGCGGGATCCGATGTGGGCGTCTCCAGCTCCGACATCGATATCCTTCGCAAGCTGAGTGATATCTCCGCCAAGTCCTCTCAACGAAGCAAAATTCGGAACAAAATGCCTAATCTCGCTGACCGTTTGAACGAGGTGACGGGGTGATTGTTTAACGGCATGGAGGAGACGGATCCGAGAATCGAGCTCCGGGGAAGAATCGCGATACGCCGCTCCAACGACGGCACTTCCCAAAAACAGAGCAAGAACCAGAGTCGCGTAGACCACTCGCCGAAGAATAATTCCTGCGCCCTGCAGAATAGCTAACATCTGGAAATTCCTTAAAAACCGCCCAAAACCAAAGCAAACACAAATGGCATGGCCCCACCCTCAAATCGGGAGAGTTGGCCTCAGTGCTTCATTTTTTCTGCACCCCCCGAGTTAATCAAGGCCAATTTCAAGTCTTTTCGGACGATTAGAGCCATTCTCAAGAGTTTTGTCCTCTTGAGAGTCACTCTCGACGGAGTCCCGGAGGCGTGACCAGCAGACACAGAGCGGTTTTTGTTAGAGAAAAGAGCTGCGAAGCCGGAGGCTTCCCAATACAAAGTCGGCCAAACTGTCGAGAACCGCTCTAACGTTCCTTCAGGGAGGCGGGCAAAACCTTTCCGCCTCGAATCTGCTTCATCGTGAGGTCAAATCGTAACCTTCGGTCCGAGAGCGGGAGCTCTGCGTCGATCACATCCAGCGTCGAGAGCGCAGAAAGCGCCCGATAAAACTCTTCCGTCGTTTGGATCCCTGCATCTGATTGTAACACCCGCACAAGCGCGGCGTAAGCGGCGTAACACGCAAAGGTCATCCCGGAGGTTCGCTTTCCGATGCCCAGCTTTCCCAGCGCGGCTTCGAACCGAGGATAGTCGAGACGGGATTCCGGAAATAAAACCCCTTCGGTGGCCCCGTCTCCAGCGGCGCGAATCGCGGCATCATCCGCAATCCAATAGTTCGAATACAGCGGAAATTGAATTTGCTGTTCTCGAATTCGCCGCACGGCCGCCGCTCCGGGATAAAGTCCGAGATTAACGAATAGGGCTTGGAGAGATTTATTGCGGAGCTTTGCAAGGAGCGGGCTCACATCCGTCTCACCTGAAGGCACGTTTTCTTCAACCAATACGCGTCCGCCTTGCCGCTCGTATGCTTCTTTGAATTTCGCCGAAAGCGATAGATTCCATTCGTCCTCAGCCGTGATCATGCCAGCCGTGAGTTGACCCTGCTGGACGAGATATCTCGCCAAAATTCCACCCTCTTCATCAACCGAAGGCCAAAACTGAAACGCATATTCATTCTCAGGAACAAACCGGTGATGGCCCACCATGCCGATCAAGGAGAGCTTCTGATTCTTGGAGAGAGGGTTCAGGGCCATTCCGACGTTGCTCCGCATCGTCAGCAACGCAAGAATCTTTTGAGATCGTACAAGCCGATTGAACTCGCTCACACCGACCTTCGGATCGGCCTGAGAGTCGCCGGTCAAAAAGGAGATTCGATATGCACCCGCAGCGCCGTCACCGAAAACTGAACGGGAGGCCTGAGTACCTCGCCGACAGTCTTCACCGAGGTCTGCAAACGGCCCTGTGAGAGCCGGAAGGAAGCCGATTCGAATCTCCCTCGGTGCCTGAGACAGAACGGCCTCAGGCAGCAGAAGGAGAACGAACATCAGTCGCTTCATTGTATGTTCATCGGAATCGCACCTGGTGGTAAATTGGGATTGGCTTCTTCCTTGGCAGGAACAACGAACAGTGAATCTGCCGTCTTACGTAACGCCGACCCTTGATACTGTGGAACGGCGTATACCCAGGGCTTGAACTTCGCGTTTAGTTTGTCTGCTTCGTCCTTGGACGAGACCTTTGGAGCTTCCGGAGTTGGAACCGGAGTCGGAGTCGTGGTCGGTGTTCCGAGTGGCGAAGCGCTTTCTGAAGGCACGGGCGAAGGTACGGCCGACGGAGAAGGCTGCGGACTCGGCGAAGGAGTTGGGCTTGCTTTACTTAACTCCTGCATACCCGCATCGAACTCCGCCTTAACTTTTTCGACGATTGACGGGTCGAACTTGACTTCAATCTTGGCGTAACTCACGTCGCCCTTCTGCGCGGTGCGAACCGTGTACACCAATCCTGAAAGGGTCTTGTAGGTCGAAACAAAATCAAACTTCAGATCTTTCACATCGGCATGATCCGCAGGCCAGACATCAGATGCGCGCAGGCTTTCAAGCGCTCCGGCGATCTGATTCACACCGGAAGAATCCAGCTGCTTTCCTTCGGGAACTTTCCCTTGAAACTCGATGTCCTTCGCCCGCCCGAGAACCGCATCCCGAAGTGACCCGGGAGCAAGCGAAAATTCGCCGCCGCTTGATTCCGCTGATTCTCTGCCCTGAACAACTTGGAAAAGCGTGCTTTGGAGAACCGCGACCACGTCGCCCTCAAGCCAAGACGCAAGCTTCGGCGTCGCTTCAATCGGAAGCGCGATCGCATAGACGGCGTCCTGACCTTCGCGTCGAATGTATTGCCCGCCACCGCTAAACACGGTTGATTTTTTCGCCTGAAGCGGAACCCCTATCCGAAGTCCGCCGAGAAGCTTTCCGGCCGCGTCGAGGAAGGAGAGCTTCGATTGCCCTTTCTCAACCGACGAATCCGCGAGACCGAGCTTTTCGAGCTGCGAAAGACCCTCGGTCCCAGGAGAAACCGGCACCCGCTGTGAGACGGACAGATCAAACACCTTAAGCAGCAGCGATCTGATCTTATTCGGATCGGCGGGATAGTTCCCGCGCGAAGCAATCACCCAGCCTCCATCTTTCGAATTCAGCTCGAGCTTTTCCTTCCCCTGTTCGATCACAACTTTCGCGATGTTTTCTCCCGTCATGTCGTCGAACAGGCGAACCTGACCCGGCGCCGCACGGCGCGTCTCAGAGGAGTCCGCGAAAAAGTATGCGGCGCCCATAGCCACCGCGATAAGAATCAATACGAAAAACTGTTTCTGACCCATTTCTCAACCTCGATGTACTATGCCGTCGCTTTCTTTCGCTTTCGCGGAGTGAAAATCACGCCCAAGATGAGAATGAGCGGGACCAGGAATGTATTGATCACGAAGAGCCAACCTCCTAGGCTCTCCTTGTCTTGACGAAGATTTCTCCGAACCTCACGAAGACGTTCCTGTGCCTGTTGTCGTTCGTCACGGAGCTTCTTTACTTCGTCGAGAATCGCTTTGTTCATCACTTGCTCCGTCCCAGGTTTTGTCCCCTCTTGCAGCTCACTGAGCCGCGAGTTCGCAGCGTTCAGCGCTGATTGGAAGGTCAATTCTTCTTTCCGCCAGCGTTCCGCCGCATTTTTTTCAATCTCTTCGACCTTCGTAAACGGCCTCGCGAACTGTCCTCGCGAACGAAGACTAATCAAATCGTTCGAGCCCAGCAGGTTCTCAATCGTATTCCCGAGAAACGGTAAGTTGTCGTTTAACAGACTGACGAGCTTTGTTCCGAAAAGATTCTGCGCTCGAGCAGAAGCCATATCGGTCAAAAAGTCTGCGTCAGCGACTACAACCACATACCCCGTCTCCGTTGCCTGCATTTTCTGCTCGGCCGTGGCAGCCGCGCCGGTCAATCCTTCAGGCTTCGATTTCTGTGAGGACTTCAATTTCCCGCTTATACGGGCGGCCAGCACGTATGATTCGTTGCCCGGCATAAACTTCGTGCGGATGTTGTCCGGTGAACCTCCCCCGTAGCGATAATCGGACTCTTCGAAGAGTTGGGACTGAGACGTGCTTCGTAGAAGCGGTTCTACCGTAACACCTTCCACCGGGGTGATTTTTAGGGCACCTGCCCAAGGCAAAAGTATGTTCTCGAGCTTGCTCGTCGCCATGTCCTTTGAATTGATGACGTCGACTTTATTGCTGCCGGCGCGCGTAAGCGAAAGCCAGAGCAGAAAATCCTCCGGCGGAGATGTTTGTGACACGGCTACCTTCGTGGCCAATGCGAGATCTCCCACTGCCTTCTTTTCGATCATCTCGACGCCCCAGGCCGACAGAATCTCCTTGAGATTGGAGCTCCTGTCGGCGAACATAGCGGCTTGAGGGTTCGAAGGATCTTGCGGCTGATCAGCGTTATTGTAGGGATCGATCGCCACGAACAAATTGCCTCCCCGCATCACAAACTGATCGATCGCGTAGAGCGTCGAAGGCGTCAGACCCTTCGGGTGAATGACCATCAGCACCTTGATTCCGGGATCGATTTCGCTGACCCCGTTGTCGATGAACTTCACGTCCCCGAGGTTTGAGATTTGGCTCACCATCACCCATGGGTCTTGCTGCTCCTGCTGCATCATTCCCGGCATGCGAGCTTGGGTATCGCCCTGAATCTTCAGCGAGGAAATCACTCCAATTCCAAGCTTCTCCGTCGTCGCAAGCGTAAACAGCAAGCGAGTGATGTCGTATTCAAGGTATTCCTGACGATTGAGATCGACGACAGGGATTGATTCCTCTTTTCCGGTCGCGCTTACTGCTGCTAGTCCGAAGAAAATTCGATCTCCGTTCGGAAGCGCGAGCGGCGTTAGGCCGTATTTCTGCGCCCAGCTCTCTTCCTCACTGTCGGGACGCGGATCGTAGACTTCTATGTGGATCTTTCCTTTTGAAGCTCGTTGATACTCGCGGAGGAGGTGCTGAACGCGATCTCCGTAGATCTTCACAACAGGATACTTCGCACCATCCGTGCGGCTGATGTAGAGCTTCAGGGTAACCGGGGTGTCGAGCTTCTTCACGACGTTCCGGCTCCCCTGTGAAAGCGTGTAGAGCCCCTCGTCCGTGAGATCAACCGACATCTTGCCGAGAACCAACGAGACGAGACTGTTACCGAACAGCACAATCAGACCGAGAACGATGATGCTGCCGAATGAGATAATTGAGCGTTGCACCGCTGCCTCCTAAGAAAAAGTGAATATATATGCGGCCAGATTAGTCAGCTTTTTTCCGCTCGATGATGATCATTCCTGCGTAGAGCGAATAGAGAATCAACGAAAAGAAATAGACGAGGTCGGAAACCTCGAGAACTCCTCGCTGAATGCTTTCAAAATGTGCAGGAAAGCTGAGCGCCGTGAGCTGCTCCACGATCCGCGGCGGAAAGATGTCCAACATCATTGCGATTATGGGATCGAATCCGAGCAGGATGAAGACCAGGCAGATGCTCGTCGAGATCACGAAGCTGATTACTTGGCTGTCGGTAAGCGCCGAGACCGCGCATCCAATGGCGAGAAAAGCTCCTGCCATAAGAAAGCTTCCGATGTAACTCGCCACGATGACGCCATAGTCAGGACTTCCCAAGAATCCAACGGTGAACACAATCGGGAAGGTCAGAAGAAGCGACAGGCCGAGGAATATCCAGGCGGCGAGAAATTTCGCGAGACTCGCTTCGAACAAGCTCACTGGAAGCGTCAGCAGGAATTCGATGGTTCCGCTTTTGCGCTCTTCGGCCCAGAGCCGCATGGAGATGGCCGGAACAATGAAAAGGTAAAGCCAGGGATGCCACATGAAGAAGCTTCGCAGGTCGGCTTGACCCTGTTCATAAAATCCTCCGAGCTTAAACGTAAAGAAGCCGGAAAGAATAAGAAATACGCAGAGAAAAATAATCGCGATCGGAGTGGCGAAATAAGACGCCAGCTCTCTTCGAAAGACCGCGCGAAATGTTCGTGTGTTCACAATGCCCCCTACCAAAAACTTTACGGTCGAAACTTACTGGGTCAGCTCTCGAAATACTTCAGCGAGTGAGCGGGGCCCCGATCCATCCGGACCCTTGCGGCCTCTTAGCTCGTCCGGAGTTCCGTCGGCGACGACCCGCCCTCGGGTAACAATCACCGCCCTCGTGCACACCTCGTCGACCTCCTCGAGGATGTGAGTCGAGAGGACGATACATTTGTCCTTCGCCATCCCGCGAATTAAGTTCCGGACATCATGCTTTTGATTGGGATCGAGCCCGTCCGTAGGCTCGTCGAGAATGAGAACTTCAGGATCGTGAATGAGAGATTGGGCAAGCCCGACCCGCCGTTTGAATCCCTTTGAAAGCGTCTCTATTCGCTGATCGACGACAGACTCGAGGTTCGTAAGTGTAATCACCCGCTCCACGGCGGACTTCACTTGCTGCTTATCGAGTGAACGGACTTCCGCGACAAACGACAGGAAGTCGCCGACTTCCATCTCGCCATAAAGCGGCGCGTTTTCTGGAAGGTATCCGATCATCGAACGAACCTCCCGGGGATGGGTCTGAACATCGTAACCGCCGACGCGGGCCGTTCCGGTGCTGGGGCTGAGAAACCCGGTTATCAATTTCATCGTGGTGGATTTGCCGGCACCGTTCGGTCCAAGAAACCCAAGAACCTCGCCCTTTTGAACTTTGAACGAAATTCCGTCTACCGCGCGTATCGACCCGAACAGCCGGACTAAATTATCAGTCTCAATCATGATTCACACCTGTGCTTGGAAAGATTGCCCCGACATCGGAAGATCGAGCCTTGGCAAGCAGTGAATAAGCAGAAAGTCCCACGCTCTACAAGGGGTTCCGGTGCTTAGACCCTTCGGCCTTTATTGACGACGGGCCGGCATTTCTTTATTTATAAGCGGATTCCTGGGATTTCCGGGTTAAACAACGCTCTACGCTTGACGAGGCACTATGAACGAAAACCGGGTTATGGCGGACGAAAGTATGCGACTGAAGGTTGGTCTTGCTGAGATGCTAAAAGGCGGCGTCATCATGGATGTCGTAAATGCCGAGCAGGCGCACATCGCGGAGGATGCCGGGGCGGCTGCCGTGATGGCTTTAGAAAGGGTGCCATCGGATATCCGCCGGGACGGCGGAGTCGCCCGAATGTGCTCGATCGACATCGTCCAGAGCATCATGGACGCCGTAAATATCCCGGTCATGGCAAAGGTGCGAATCGGCCATTTCGCTGAAGCCCAGATCCTTCAAGCGCTTGGCGTCGACTTCATCGACGAGAGCGAGGTGCTTACCCCCGCGGATGAGCGTTACCACATCGACAAATATAGTTTTCAAGTGCCGTTCGTCTGCGGAGCAACGAATCTCGGAGAAGCCATCCGGCGAATCTCCGAAGGTGCCGCAATGATCCGAACGAAAGGCGAAGCCGGAACCGGAAACGTTGTTGAAGCAGTTCGTCACATGCGAACGATGATGTCCGAAATCCGGCGGCTGACGACACTTGGCAATGAAGAGCTCGTCACGACGGCGAAAGAGCACGGGTGCTCCCTGGAGCTCATCCGGCAGATTGCACGTGAAGGAAAACTCCCGGTTCCAAATTTCGCGGCCGGAGGGCTTGCAACCCCTGCAGACGCTGCCCTGATGATGCAACTCGGAGCAGAGACGGTCTTCGTCGGCTCCGGCATTTTCAAGTCGGAGGATCCACCAGCACGTGCCCGGGCGATTGTTCGCGCGGTAACTCATTTTCGCGATCCAGCGGTTCTCCTTGAAGTCTCTCGAGACCTCAGCGCGGCGATGCCCGGTCTGGACATTCACAAAATCAGCGACGAAGAACGGCTTCAACATCGAGGCTGGTAATCGTCTCATCTCAGCGCTTCCAGCTTGAAGCGCGTCTCGGAGTGAAGGGATAATCGCGAATGAAGATTGGGGTGCTCGCTCTCCAAGGAGGGTTTTCACTACATGAAAAGAGGCTCGCAGAGTTTGAGTGCGAGTCGATCCGCGTAGCGAGCATACCGGATCTTCATTCAACCGTGGGCCTCGTCGTCCCGGGCGGTGAATCAAGCACCTTCCTCAAACTCAGCAGCGTGGAGTTCCGAGAGGAGCTCCGGCGGTTGATCCACTCCGGAATCCCGGTTCTCGCTACCTGCGCGGGGTTGATTTTATTGGCCCGATGCGTGGTGAATCCGGAGCAGGAATCCCTGGGACTCATCGACGTCGAGGTCAAACGGAACGCCTACGGAAGGCAGGCGGAGTCGTTCATCACCCCGCATCTTCATTGGACGAAGGCCGGAAAAGAGGAGCTGTTGGCATCTTACGCGTCTCCCGGTCCTGTTGAGGGAGTTTTCATACGCGCCCCAAAAATCACAAATATCGGGAAGCTCGCTACCGTCCTTCTCGAACATAAGCCACCGGATGCAGAACCGGAGCCGGTATTAGTTCGCCAGGGAAACCGCTTCGGTGCAACGTTTCATCCCGAGCTCTCTCCAAAAGCTGGAATCATCCACAAGATGTTTCTTGATCACGTGGCGAAAACAATCGCCTGAACTTTCCCAGAATTTTTTGATTCCGCGTAAGGCGATTACCGTCGGCGCACTTCGAAGCGTCCATTCTGCTGAAGCGCAGGACAGGTGTATCGTCCCCGAATCATCTGACTGCGCACACCGGAGCTAAGTCGGAACCAATACGCGTCGTTCCGAAGCTCTATCTCCATTCCTCGCGCAAGCACCTTTCCGGATACAGCGAGTTCCCCGATGCCGCTCACGACGGCAGAACCGGTAAGTTTTTCACCGGAGATATCGAGCTTTAGATCGATGGCGATCTGCTGCGCACCCTCTTCATTCGGGATGAGTGTTCCGGAATATTGCTCTTGGATAGACGGCGCTTGCGGTTGCTCAGTCTGTATCTGCGCTCCCGGAGTTTCGACCGGCGGCGGCTGTGGAATCATTCCTTGGTCATGTCCCTTGGCTTTCGGAAGCCCAGGATTGGTGGTACCCGCACCGTTCGGAGGCGTAATGATATCCTCCTGTACGATCACCTGCCCGCCTGCTCCGTTCATCGATGTGGCTGATGGCTGAGCCGTGGCGGCAACACGAGGAGTCGCCTCCGGAGTGGGCTTTCCTGTCGGGACGGCGGTGGCACCCGAACCTGGCGAGGGCTCAACCAGCGTAAACGTTGTTCCACCCGCGGAACCCGTTGCCGTCGCTCCACGCACCACATTTATCTTTTCGTCTTGAGGTCCCGGCGTCGTCGTCACGTGAGCTCGATACAAGACGAGATCCTTTACGGCGAGCTCGTTCCCCTTATACGAAGCCTGCACTTTGAAACTTCCAGAGCTCGGCTGAGTGGAACGCAATGCATTGAAGCTTCCGTTTGCACGGGCGATACCTTCTCCCTTCTTCCCTGAGTGAAATTGTTCCGGCTTCAGAGTGGCGACAACTTGCCCTCTCCTGAGATCAAACACTTCCACCAACAGCCCCTCTCGTGCCTTGGCTTCAAGCGGAATGTCGTCCTTCGAGTCGAAGCCAGAAAGCTCGATCGACCACGTGAGGTGAGCGAGCCGGTCCACGGAGACTGAGGCTTCGCGAAGCGTGACACCGCTCTCCTTGAGCGCCAACATTCCCGTAATCTTCTCGGATACGGGCGGCTTCGGAGCGGGAGTTTCGACCGGAGGAACGGGAGTGCTCGACGCTGCCGCAACCGGTCCCGGCGACGAGTGGGGTGCAGGGTCGACGTTTTTTGCTGTTTGCCCGGTGACCTCACCGCCCGTCGATGGCGTTCCGGTCGCGGCGCTTCCTGATGAAGCGGTGTTCACGGTCCCGAGAGAAACACCAACCGGCGAGATACTCGGCGCCGCATTTGGCGCGTCGTTCGTCTTCTGCTCGTTCGGTTCGCCGCTTAATTCACGCTCAAGCCGTGCTCGCTCAATTTGCTCGTCCGTGAGCTTCACTCCCGCGGCCCCGCTTTTTGTCGGCGGACGAATAATTTTGATCGTCGCCGTTTTCTCGAGAGGCTGAACGCCAAGTGCGGCGCCGAGAACTGCCGACATAACACTGGTGTCCGCGTCAGGCGGGAAAAGAATCGGGCGAAGTTTAGCGTTCAAACCTGTATGGAGTCTGGCCGGGAGCGCGACAACCGCGGCGAGCAGCAGCGTCGTGATCACCCAAAGGGGCGCCGCTCTCTTCGGCTTCGGCGCCGAACGATACGGATGAGAATCATCATCCGAAAAAGTCACCGCACCGAGCTTCCATCCGCCGAGATCCTCACCGGCTCGGGCAGGAGTTCCGAACTCATACGAAGGATCCTTCCCCGATCCCGTGCCAAGCGCATCAAGCTCGGTTTTTCCGGTATCCGATCCGCGAACTGCCGAAGCCCGGACGGTTCCGCCCACGTTCTGACGGCCGGCACGATCCACGGAAAATACGGTGGATTGCCCGCTCAGCTGCGGAGCGAAGTCGAGGATTGCCCCAGCAAGATCGTTCACGGAGGCGAATCGATCGGTCTTTTTCTTCGCCGCGGCTTTCCGCACGATTTCATCGAACCATACCGGCACTCTCGATCCCGGGGTGACCAGCGTCGGCAGCGGCTCGTTCAGATGTTTGAAAGCAACGGCAACAGCACTGTCGGCCATGAACGGACGTCGGCCGGACACGAGCTCAAACGCGAGAATGCCGAGTGCATAGATATCGCAACTCACATCCAGCTCTTCGCCTCGAATTTGCTCGGGCGACATGTAATCGGGGGTTCCGATGACCTGACCTGTTTGCGTGAGACTGGTGTCCGCTCCGACCATTCTTGCGGTGCCGAAGTCGGCAAGCTTCACTTCGTTCCGAAGGCTGAGGAGAACGTTTGCTGGTTTTAGATCGCGATGAATGACACCACGACCGTGCGCGTAAGACACTCCACAAATGATTTGATAGAGCACGCTGAGCGCTTCCTCGAAAGGAAGCGCCTTTCCGAGTTTCTGCCCATTCGGGCTCTGCTCGGATGACGCGAGCAGGCGATCCCGAAGACTATGCCCATCGATGAACTCCATCGAGATGTAGGAATAGCCGTCACCGGCTTTCCCCATGTCATGAGTGCGGACAATATTTGGGTGCGTGAGCGCGCGGGCAACAAGAACTTCGTTTCGAAATCGACGAAAAACATTCTCATCATGGACGAGATGCGGAAGCAGCAGCTTCAGCGCAACTACTTCGCCGTCCAGCTCCCGGTCGGTGGCACGGAACACCATGCCCATCCCACCGGCTCCAAGACGTTCATGCAGCTCGTAACGGCCTGCGACGACATCTCCCGGTGCGACATTAAACCCTGAACTCACACCAAGATTCTCCATGCCCGATTCTTCGGCCGCTCAAATAGTCACCTATTGGGAAAGCAGCTCATCGAGAAGTTTTTCACGCTCTGCATCAGATCCATTTCCCGCCTTCGGTGCATCCGCCTTCGGAGTTCCGGTTGATGGCGGCGGAAGTGAATCCACGACCACGTCTCTTGCAGTTGGGACGTCCGGAGTCGAAGGAGGAGGAGGAAACGCCACCTCGTCCCGTTTGAAATCCTGAACATCGCCGACATCTACTTCCGGCTTTGCTTGGTCCAAGTCAATCGGCTTTTCGATGACTTCACCCATTCCCCTCCCGGTATTGTCGTCGAGACGGACCGACTCCGGCGGCTTGCGGTTAGAGGTGCTTCCAGCCTTAGACGCCGCCTTCATGAAAGAGCGAGGCATCGGTTCACGTCGAGTTACCATGTTGCCTGGAATGACGATGACTTGTCCGAGCCGAAGCCGGTGAGGATTCAATCCCGGATTTGCGGCCTTGATCTGCGCCCAGTTTGTCGGCTTCCCGGTATACCAGGTGGCGATCGCGGCGAGCGTCTCTCCGGGTCCCACACGATGCTCGAAATCATCCGGAACAGGGGGAGCTTCGACACGCTGCGGAGCAACCTTTGGAGCGGATCGCTCGGCACAACCCGTAGCACCCACAACGAGGAAAGCGCCGGCGGCGATAACGAGTCCGGCACGTCGACCGGCCCGGCCGAGCGTTTGGCGCTGTGTTGCAGTTTCTCTGATCATAAACCCTCTCTCCTTGTTAAAATCGATCTTGACTCTCGGCTCCATCGGAAGCGGCCGGAATCTTCAAACACTCTCTCGCCGGCTTGGAATGCAAGCGGCATAATTTGGAACAAACTCAAAAACAAAAAACCAAAATCAACTGCAAAAATAAGAACTCGAAAAAACTGCCCAGCTCAGTGGCGCTCTCGTATACAGCAATTTCTCCCACGCAAACCACTAGTTCGCTGGAGGCTGGTCCTTCTTCAAGGACTGAATCGCATCCTGAATGACTTTCAGAACAACGGGCTCTTTCTCTTCAGAGATTCGCTTCTCCAAAGCTTTCACCGCCTCCGGAGTTCCGATGGCTGCCAAAGTTTTCGCGGCAAAGCCTCGCACCAAAAACTCCGAATCCGAAAGGGCGGCGATAATAAGCGGCATTACCTCAGCGTTGGAACGGAAGTCGGACCTGCTAAGTGCCTTTATCACATCGATTCGGACTGTATAATCCTGATGCATTGACACCGGCATTAGACGCAGAATCAACTCCCATCGGTTTCGATTTCCCACTTCTGCCGTCACCAATCTGAGAAGTTTTGCATCGGCCTGCTCCTCGGAGAGCAGCCAAGCGAGTTCCTCATCGCGGAGCTGCTTCAATGAAGTCGAAGTAAACCCTTCCGCAGGAATCTGGGGCTTAATGGGGAGGAAATCACGCTCAGGAACCGGCGCGGTGCCTCCGGTGGTCCCTGGGCCGGCCGTTCCACCGAGATTCTGAAGCTCGCCGGGACTGGTGTTGCTGTTTACGCCGGCAGTTCCACCTGTTCCGGCCGGGAGAATATTTGCCTGGCCCGAGGAGGTTGAAACATCGGCTGGCGTTGCCGTGTGAGCGGGGTCACTGCGATCAATTGCAGTGCGCGTTTCGCTGGAATTCGACGCAACTTGCTCGTCCTTCGGCTGCTCTGTCGGAGTTCGGAAAAACTGAAGGTAGACAATTCCGGAGAGCGCCATTCCGCTGATGATCGCAAGCATGGCGTAGAGCCAAGGAAATCCTCCGCTCGTGGGACGCACGGTGGAAAGACGGCCTTGTGTCGACGAGGACGCATTCTGGGCCGATTCGAAACGGCCATCGAACATTCCTCCGCTCAAGCCCTCTTTGGGCTTGTCCCCCACTTTTTTCATCAGCGCTGCTTTTTCAGCAGCTTTCGCGGCGTCTATTCGGTCTTGCTCTTGAAATAAACTTTGTCCAGGCGAGATCAACCTTGTTTCACCGCCGTCGGCCGGATCCCCGAGCCCGGACATAATCCCGCTGCCGAGAGAAACAAAACCACCCGACGGATTGTTCGGCGGCAGGCTGGCGCCCGCTTGTGCAGAACCGGCGGCCGAAGGAAGTCCTTGATATAAAGTCGGAGCGCGAACTCTTCCGCCTTGCTCGCGACTTGCGAGCTCGGACAGCTTCATTCCGGGACGATACCCGCCGATGAGACCGGTGTTGTCCACCGAGATTCCCAGGGTCTGCGCGGCCGCATCGATGAAGGACGTGGCCGAGCTGAAACGCTTTTCGCGATCCCGCGAAAGTCCCTGCACGAGAACCCCTTCGAGATGATTGGGAAGCGAACAACCGATCTCGGAGAAAGGCAAAGGCGGCTTTTGCAAAATGCTCGTGACGACCGAGGTGAAATCGTTTCCTGGGAATGGGCGTTTTCCGGTGATCATCTCGTATGTAACGACCGCGAAAGAAAACAGATCCGAACGGCCGTCGAGCGGCTCCCCGCGGATTTGCTCCGGCGACATGTAGCTCGGGGTGCCCACGACGGTTCCAGCGGGAGTAAGGGAAGTATCGCTCAGCTTCGCCACCCCGAAATCGAGTAAAAATGGTCGGTATTGACCGTCAACAATGATATTGCTCGGCTTTATGTCGCGGTGAATGATGTTCTGACTGAGCGCGTAGTCAATCGCGCTCGCAATCTGCGCAAGATAATGAAAGCATTCAAGAGGCTCTACCGCTCCCGCATCTCGAATGATGGTCTCGAGGCTCTTTCCCTCGATGTATTCCATGACGATATAGGGCGAGCCGTTCTGCGCCCTCCCCGCTTCGAAGATCGTCACGATGTTTGGGTGATGAAGCCGGCCGGCTGATCGGGACTCCTGCCGGAATCGCTTCAGCGCTTCGTTCCCGACGGCGTCGTCGGAGAGAAATACGGACTTCAACGTCTTGATAGCCACCATCCGGCCGATCTCCGGATCTTTGGCTTTGTACACAACTCCCATGGACCCCTTTCCAAGGGTCTCAAGGACTTCATATTTCTCGATAAACTGCGAGCTCACCCTTTCGCCCTAACATGCTGCTGAGGCTCAGACAACAAAAGAGAAAGCCCGGTCATGGAGTCAAAGTGCTCCACCACCAAAAGCCCTACTCCGATTCCCGGGAATCGGTGCCGTGACCCGTTGCTTCATGGGTTACGTTTTGGGCGGCCTCACTTTCGGCAGACGAATCGCCGCGAAGCCATGCCTCTCTTTCCAGTCGCGCTTTTGCCTTCATGCGTTTAATTTCTCCAACCTCCGAGTGCAGCAACGACCAAAAGAGCGGATGCGGCACCTTGGCGCGTTTCTGCGAAACTCGGAAAGCCGACGATTTCAGTCGACCGACTCGTTGCGATATTGGAGATGGGTGGCCCACGTTGGGCGGGCGCTGCTCACCGGACATAGGTCTCATCCTTTAAGCTTTACCGCAGTGTACCATGAACCGAAACGAGTGCGGAAGTGAATTCAGAGAGACCTTGGAACCAAGTGTCAAGAATTTGCGGCCCCGCGAGGCAAGCCAGGAGAACGGCGAGCAGAAAGAGTTCGTTCGTAAAAAGAATGATCTTCTGCAGATCATTCTCCTCCAACATCCGGAAATTCCAACTAAGCAGCTTATCGACCACCGGACGGTGGATGAATCGGCGCCCACTGGCGCTCCGCTTTTTCGTAGGTTTTTCCGGGGACTCCGGGGAAATTTGCGGAAGAACCTCAGGCTGCGGCGCGGGCTGGGCAGCAACCACTTCCGGTGCTCGAACCGCCGGCTTCGATTCTTCCTGCTTCCGGACAACTTGCACCTTTTCCGGCTCGTCGTCGAAAGGTTGATCACAAGCAATTACGCCTTGGTCGATTAGCGAGAGAAGGCTCTCCACCAGCTCATAGCGCGAAAGCGGCGCTTGAATGAGGTCGTCAAAAGAACACGGGAATTCTAAAGAGTTCAGCAGCTTCTCCTCGAACGGAAGCGGACGTTCGGGACGTTCGCCGCGGAGAACAAGCGAGTTCCCCTTTCTCAGCGTCGCAAATATTCGGCTCGCGCGATCTTCATCGACGCCGAATTCCACGACATCGAGCATGAACTGTCCAAAATTAATATCAATTCCGGCACCGCGTTGATCCCGGATCGCTTGAAAAGAGAACTCGCAGTCAAGGTCGGGCATACGTCCAATTTCGTAGAGCGCGTCGAGTGCGATGTTCGCGCGCGTCTGCGCAAGAACATCTTGAGGAACATCTTTCTTGTCGATGAGGAAGGCTTCCAGGTCGTCAATCGATGCTCTGCGAGAGACCAACTTCATGTAGTCCTGCTTGCTCAGAGCGCCGACGGACACGAGGCGATCCATGAGCTCGAGCCGTTCCTTTTCCTCGGAACGGTGAACATCGATGATGCGTCCGTTCAAAAGCACCATTTCCCATGTCTCACCACCGCCCGAGACTTTGAGCACGCCGGTTTTATACTTTTGCGAGGCCGAAGAAAGCTGGTCGTAGAGTAGCGCGGTGATCATGCGGTCGCTCCTTCAACACGATCTTTTGTCACCATGGAAAGACAGACCGGGACGATGAATCCGAGTCCATAAGCAATGAGAAACGAAGAAAACGCATACTTCTCTACCGAGAGCGGATGCACGCTGAGTGGTATAAAATGTAACGGCCAACCGGTCATCACAAACACAACCGAAAAGCAGATTGCCGCGAAGAACACTCCGGCCACGGGGCGTCGTCCCGCGAGAAACACTCCTCCAGGAAGAAGCGACCAGAGCAGCGATGAGTCCTTCGGAACGTTCGAAAATTCGACCATTTCACGCTGCTGATCGATCCACTGTTTACCTGTCCGGCTCCGGCGCAGACTTGAGACGAGTAGGAGGGCCGCTCCAAGAAGTCCGATCGACGCGTATGAAGAGTTTCCGACGAGTGAGGTCGCAAGCCTGTTGCGGCCTTCCACGACTTTGGGGAATGCGGCTTCAGATGTTTCATACGGAAGCGCGAGAAACGCACCCCAAAATCCCATCGTTCTCACGTTGCTCCACGCCGGTAAGTGCTGTTCGCCTTGTTCCGAGTCGAGTCGCTGCCATTCGAGCGGATCGAGGTCCTGCGCTTGAGTATAATACGCTCGATATTTTTCAATACCGAGCTGCGCGAGGTGAACGAGCGCGAGGTTGTAGATGACCTCAAATCGCGCGCTTCCCTTTGCTTCGTCCTGCTCAAGAAGTGTACGAGCCTCATCCCAGTTCTGTGCTCGCATCGCGAGAACGGCAAGATTGAGGCGAGACGCCCGGGAAATTTCTCCCCCTTCTCCAAGTCCGTCTGAAAGTCGAAAGAGTTGTGATGCGTCCTCGTACCGCCCCTCGAACGCGTATAGACGTGCGAGAGAAAATGTGAGGAGCGCGTTTTTCCCGTCCTTCTCGATCCCGGTTTGGAGAATTTTCTCCGCATTGATCGCGAGGGCACTAGAGTTTAGTTGATCAACCACCTTCGTAATCTCGGAGTCCACGATGCTCTTCATCGGGATAGCAAAGTGCATCATTCCCGCCCAGCCGATGAGGACGCAGGCAACGAGAACGGTGAACCAACGGCAGTGCCGGACGCTCCGGCTCAAGATCACCGCCCAAGCCGCCACCGCGACTGCCGGACCAAGAGTGAGCGGGAGAGCAATGACGCACAGCACCGCAAGCGGACCGAAGAGACCTCTCCAGTTCTTCGGAATAAATCGTGTCACATATCGAAAGACGAGATCACCATGCCGCAAAAGCTGAACAAATGCTCCGATGAGCGCTGCGATGGTCATGGCGCTCAGCAGAAGCATAAATGCATTCAGCAGGATTGGGACGAGAACGGCTGGTCTCCACAGCGTCGCCCAGAAAGTTTCCCTGGCATGCTTCCAAAGATTCGCTCGATCGACCAGATCCACATAGTCAAAACTGCTGAGGGCAACTGAGAGATCGTTCGGGCTCAATTGAATTGCGTGACGAACATAAAACGCGGCGAGCTCTGGATTTTTGTTTCGGATGGAGTCAGCTTCTCGAAAGAAAATCATCGAGAACTCGGGGAAGCTCCGGTAGCCGCTGTCCCGACCTTTGTCGGCCAGCGCACGAATCTCGTCTCCCGCCTCTGCATACCGCTCCTGGAAAATGAGCTGCAGCACTTGATAAAAACGTGCCTGCAACACGTCGCTCGGAGAGTTCTTCGAGACTCGTCGGACCGCGGCTGTTTCTGATGAGGCGTCGGCTTTTGCAGGAAAAACTGAACAGAGGATGACGAGGCACCCTGTGACCAGAAGACGAAGACCGCGAAAATATCGATTCATAGACAATAACGTTCCGGCGGGACCACCCCGCAACACACATACCCGGCCTGTTCTGGTAGTCGGCAGTCGCTGGCAGAACCATGAGCAAAATGTAGGGGATTCCCCGAGTGGCAGTTACGAGGAAAGAAATGTTCAGTTCTGGAGGGTTACGGCCGCTCTGAGGCTCCGGGGCTCAACGCCTTCACCCAAAGCTTCCCGTCGGCAACGAAGGGGAAGAGGCGCACACCTTCGTTTACGAAGATCCGGACCGCCACGTAGCCCTGTTCTTGTCGCGCGACAACGAGTTCAAAGCCTTGAATCCCTTCCGGTGCGAACCGAGGCAAAGTGAGTCCAGGTTGGCTGAGAATTCCTCCGTCGATATTCAATTCGTAGAGATCATCCCGTCGCTTCTGCAGGGAGTAATTCTTCAATCCATCGACCACGAACGAGACCGCAGAAGCGCGAGAATCTTTTAATCGCTCGAATCCGATGTCCGAAAAAACCGGACGTCCCGCCGATCCGGTGTTCAGCGTCGGGAGTTCAAGAGGCTCTGGCCTCGGCGTCTCGGTGGCAGAAGGCCGAATTGATTCTTCGGGTGTCGCCGTGGGAAGAGGCCCGTCTGGAATCTCCAGTGGGGTATCGATCGTCGGCGTCGAGGCGGGGGTACTATCCGGTCGAATTCCTTCAGGCAGGGGCGTATTTGCCGGAGGAATAGCGTCCTCTGCCACCGGAGTTTCGAGAGGAAGCGGAAACGCACTCTCGATAGCTGCCGGTGAGCGCTCGGGAGTGCTCGTGTCAGCCGGGGTCCGAGCGGGCGTGGGAGAGACAACAATCAACGGGACCGTTTCGGCCGGGATAGGCGGAGGGAGTAGAGTTGCTTCCGGCGTAGGACGGACGACATTCGCCGGATCGGGAGTCAACGTTACGCTCGCGGCCAACGTCGGAGTCGGGCTCGCTGTTCTGGTAGGCGCCGGTGTCGCGGTCTGCTTTGCCGCGGCTTCACGCACGGCTTTTCCCGAGGTCACGAAAAAATCAACCCGATACGCATCACCTGTTCCAAGACGGAGTGGCGCGGAGAACGTGATGACTGAATCTCCTCTCACATCGACCACGACTCGAGTGCGATCGACGTTATCGCCGATTCGAATCGCCTTCAGCATCTTATCGTTTAGTGAAACGTTTTTTGAGCCCCGGCCGGCAAGGCCGTAATAATCCACCACGAGCCGCGACGGTTTACTTGCCTGAAAAACTTTCACCCCTTCCGCCTCTTCCTTCCCCGGCTTTCCGGGTTTCGGAACCGCGCCGGGCTTGGTGAGGGGGAGCACGATGAGCTTATAGGAACCGGGCTCCGCCCGGTGGAGTTGCACTCGCGCCGCCGCAACCTTCAAGTCGGCTAGGGGAGAGGCGAACGAATCGACGGCGAGAACGTCCAATAGGAGAAAAGAAAACAGGATCAAAAAAATCTGGCGCATATTCCGCCTAAAACTCATTTCGTTCGGACTGCGGGTCCGTGATGGTCTTTCCGTATGGTTCATTTCGTTGGGTCGATACAGTATGCCACTCTTCCCTGATGCCCGAACCAATAAAAACGCCGCCGACTAATAAGCCAGGCCACTCACCAAGCAGCCAACGAACAACCCAGCCCGGTATTAACGCTGCCCGGTAAAAACGCTGCCGAAATGCATGAACTTTTCGTCAAATTCGGACAGATACGAACATCCCAAGGGCAAAATCGACTCATCCGGTCTTCGCGCCGCAGATCGAGTATACGTGACGCAGAGACAGGAAAATGTTGCAGGAAACATCGATCCTATACAACGATAGGACCATCTATGGAACAACCCATTCGTATCAATTCTGCCGCTCGTCCGGCCCGTGCTTTCGCTCACGTCATATTCGTCTGGCTCTCGCTTTTCGCAAGCCCGGGCGTTTTGCTTTCCCCTGCGGCGGCGGCCGAGGAGGAATTTCAGATCAAGTTCTTTGATTTCACCGAAGGGCAGCTTGCGTTCTCGTATGTCAAGGGCGAAGCCCGGGACATCTACGTGATCGATTTTGGCACTCTTGAAACCCGCCCCTTAATCCAGACCCCCGCGAAGGAAGAGACCCCGGAGTTCTCGCCCGATGGGAAGAAGATTGTCTACGCGTCGGAAGTAAAAGGCCTCATGCAGATCTATGTCGCAGATGCCGACGGGACCCACGGCCAGAAGATTTCAAACACCGCGGTGAACAACGAAAACCCATCGTGGTCGCCGGACGGTAAACAAGTGATCTATCAGTCCGCAAACGGCAACGGTGCGGACTTGATCCTTGTTAACGCGGACGGAAGCAAACCGCAGACTATCTTCAAGAATTCTCAAAAGAACACGAACCCCCGGATCTCGCCACGAGGTGGTGAGATCCTCTTCGCGTCAAACCAGGATTGGCCCGGTTGGGATATCTACCTCTACGATCAGCCGACGAAGAAGGCCTCGATCTTAACCAAAGGCGCAGGGTCGTTTCTTCTCCCAAGCTGGCATCCGCTCGGCGGACGTTTTGTCTTCGCGCATGCCGTAGGATCAAACGTGGGACTTTGGATGGCTGCACGCGGCAGCCAGGACGCCGTGAGACTCACCGCTCCCGGTCCAAAATATGCAGACCCGCGATTTTCGCCGGATGGCAAATTCCTTTTTTGCGTTCAAGAGGCCACCGCCGGCAAAAGCGACTTCCAACTTCTGGTGTCGAAAGTCGAACCGTCGGGCGAGATAGCGGAAGCACCACAGTTTGTGCCTGTGATGCTGGCGACCGGAGCGGTCCGTCATCCGACATTTTCACCGTATCCTTCGTTGGCCTCGCTCACGAAAAGGCTTGCCCGAAAAGCTGCTTCCGAACGGAATCCTTCCTCTGAATAACGCGGTCTCGCAAATGTCCTCACGATGAAGGCTGTCACTTCAGAAACCGAACCGAGAGAGACTCCGGCATGGCTCCACCCCTTGCCGTGGGCCGCATTTCTCATCATCGTTGCCGCTGCGGCGTTTCTCCGCATTTTCGACATCGATGCCCGGCCTCTCCACAGCGATGAGTCCGTCAACTTTCTCTTTATCGAGGGCCTGTTTCGCGACGGGACATATCCCTATTCCCACGAGAACTATCACGGACCTCTGTATTTTTATCTGATGGGGCTTGGGATCAAGATTTTCGGAGACGGCACCGGCGGAGTTCGTGCAGCCAGCATTTTTTCAAGTCTTCTCCTACTGTTCGCGCTCTTGCCGCTCCGGAAGACAACCGGCTGGCCTTTTGTGCTGAGCTCCGCGCTCCTGCTGTCTCTGTCGCCGAGCTTTGTCTTTCATTCGAGATACGCGATCCATGAGACTCTCCTCCTCGCCGCCTCGCTGTGGTTTGCCGCCAGCGCTTTTAACTTGTGGACAAAATTTGACGGGTCTTCAGTGGTGAGTATCGGGATCGCATTGGGAATGATGATCTCGACGAAGGAAACCTGGGTCATCACCGCCGCGGCGGTCGCTTTCGGGTTGCTGCTCGTCGGGCAGCCCTTTCAAAGACTTCGGCTGGTGATCCAGCTCCGAGAGTCTCTGTTGGTTGGTTTCCTGTTGTGTCTCCTGATAGTGCTTCTCAACTTCACGAACGGTCTTCAAACCGGAAACGGCGTTCGCGAGCTCTTGCTTGCTATTCCTCAATGGGTCGGCCGTGGAGAAAGCGATGTTGGACATTTCAAGCCTTGGAATTACTACGTCGAGAAACTGATCTGGCCGGCGGAGCCGCAGCTCATCGTCATAACGCTGATCGCTCCGGCGTTTCTCGCTCTCGCGTTTTTTGCCCCGAGATTTCTGAAATCCACGTCAAATACTCAGGTGCGGATCGCGTTCATCCGCTTCCTCTTTGGATGGACTGCCGCGACTGCTCTCGTATACTCGGCAATTTCCTACAAGACTCCCTGGCTGATCATCAATCTGACTCTGCCCCCCATACTCTTGATCGGTGCGATTCTCGGGGAGCTCCTCCAAGCGCGTCTCAAGGCTTCGAGGGTTTTGGCAGCTGTTCTGCTGCTGGAGTTGGCAGTATTTACGTTCAAACGAACCTCAGAGCTCTGTTATGCCAAATCTCTCGGCGACACCGACGCGCTCCTCCAGATTGAGGCCCACACTCCGTACGGAGAACATAATCCTTACAGCTACGTGCATACGTCTCCGGGGACATTGACGCTCGTTCACGATCTTTTTGAGTATTGGAAGACTCACCCTGAAGCCAAGGTTCTCATCGGGGTAAACGGATATTTTCCTTTGCCGTATTATCTTCGAAGCAACGCGGGAAAACTTGCCTATCTCAAAACAGCCGAGCCGAAGGCGTGGAAAGAGCAATACGATGTCATCATCGTCGATCAAACCGTGCAGTTTCCCGACCCTGAATGGGAGAAGCGGTATTATCGTCTGAGCGACTATGCCGAGACAAATACTTACTATAAAAAATGAATCCACGGAGTCCGAATGACTCCATGGAAAGCTCGACTCTCGCTGCTTGCATTGGCTGGGTTTACGAGCACGAACTATCCCGTGATGAAAATCGCGGTAAAAGAAATCTCCCCCTACTCTCTCATCGTCTGGCGGTTTTTGTTTGCGATCGTTTTTTTGGTCGCAATTCAACCTCGAGTAAAGTTTCGAGTCTCGGGATCTGTTTGGCGGGACGGCGCAATCCCGGGATCATTGCTCGGAGCAGCAATGATCCTCCTCGCGCTCGCAATGCAGCGTGCGGGCTCGGGTGAAGCCGCGTTTTTTGTGAGCTCCGACGCTGCTTTTGTTCCCGTATTTTCGCTTTTTCTGTTTCGAATCCTGCCACCATGGCAAACGATTGCCGGCGTAGCATTCGCCATCCCCGGGCTCGGACTTCTTTCGCTGCAAAACGGATTCACTTTTCGCGAGGGCAGCATCGCGGGAATTGCCTCGGCAATCATGTTTGCGTTGTGGCTGTTAGCGCTCGATCGCGTAACGAAACGAAATCACCCTTTCGCGCTCAGTCTTTCGCAAATGAGCGCAGCGTTGGTGGTCACCGGCCTGCTCTCCATTTGTTTTGGTGAACTTCAGGTTCCGGGATCGCTTTTTCCGTGGCTTGCTTGTCTCTACCTCGGCGCGGTCGGCACGGGATTACGATTTGCGATTCAAGCCTTCATTCAGCGATTTGTGGACCCCACCGAATCCGCGCTTATCTATCTCTTCGAACCGGTGTGTGCGGCGCTTCTCGGCGCTTTGTTTCTGTCGGAGGTAATGACGTTCACGCAAATGGCCGGCTGCGCGTTGATTCTCTTCGGGATTGCCTGCCCGCTCCTCAGGAAAAAGCTGAAGGCAAGCATCGATTCGACATCGGTACCAGCACCCGCGCTCGAGTCCGGAAGCGCAGAGCCGATACGAAAACACAACGCTTGAGTCACCGGTAGAGGATGGCCTAGCCCTGAGTCGGCTCGAAAGTCGGAACGGCAGCAGCGGGATCCACGGTCTGAACCGGCTGCGCGCTCTCTGGCGGAGGCTCGACAATTTCCCAAAGCTCCTGCGCCGCCGTCTTCTTAAGCTGAGGGAGTGTTGCCGGATCGATCCCCGGCCAGAATCGCCGCTCTCGATCAGTCCACAATAAAAACTGAGGACAATATCGCGGGTCCGTCTCCGGCGGCGGCGAGACGCGGCACTTGAGCGCTGCGTCCAGAGATTTTTGAAACTTCTCGCGTGAGATGTAGGACAAACCATGGGACGAAAGCGTACCGGCATAGCCTGAGAATATTCTCCGACCTGAAAGAGTGACGGGATTATTGTGATCAGGGGCGGCGAGAATGATCGCCTGAGGAGGCGTCAGGTGACGAATCGACAACGACACGCGGACATCGCTCTCAGAATAAACAGGGAACACTGATTGCCGGAGGAAGAACGCAACCGAGAACTCCGAAAGCGCCGGAAGAAGCAAGCAGATGCACACGAACTGCAGTCGGCGTGTGACGGCGCCTACTCCCGGAACGATGTCGCCGGCATACGCCCAGAAGCTGATGAACGCGAGATAAACACCAAGGAAAAATTTCATCTGGTCCCATTCCCAGAAGGACATCTTGACCAAATTTCCAAAGAGAAAGACCACGGCGAGGGAAATGAGCTCGCGCCTCCGGGGAACGAAGGCAAAAAGCACGATGAAGCAAAGAAGCCAGGCACCTGCATTTGTCGTCCACATGGCGGAGGCATTCACCAAAGCCGCAAGTTTCGTTCCGGGCGTCATCCCCCATTTCCAGGGCATCCACCCCGGGATAAGCGCAAGTATACTGCGCTTCCCCCAAATGGCTGGGACAAACATCAATGCAGGGAGCATCGAGACTCCAAGGACGAAAAGTAGCCGGAGCTCAGATAAAATCGGACCGCGCCCGTCTCGCCGGAAATGAATGACGCGAAACAAGAGTCCGGAGAGCAAGCTTGTCCCGATATACAGGACCGCAACCAGGAAAAGATGAGTATGCGCCAGTACTCCAAACGCAAGCGGCAAGCCGGCGACCAACAGGCCGAGCTCGCGGGATTTCCGCGTGCGATCAGGGAGCACAAAGCGATGGAAGACGGCCAGGCATGAAAGCACCACGGCGGTCCCGAAAAGTGCGGGACGCTGGGTCACCCAAATGGTCGTCAGAAACGGTGCCCAGGGAAAGCCCTGTTCGATGAGATTATGAGCCTGGCCACCCGCGTCTCGAAAAGATTTTAAAAGTGGATGAACACGGAAGAGAAGGATCCCTGCGCCACCGCCGAACAGCACCGTCCACGGCAAAATCCGGTTCTCGTTCCCTCGAAGTGCGACATACAAAATCATCCAGCAGACTACCCACTGGAGCAAAAACAAAACGCCGAGGAACCACCAGCTCGGAGCAAACCACCAGAAAGACGCCGTCCACATGTTTACGAAGAACGGATAGGAGAGCCGCACACCCGGGAAAATGTGATACTCGGGCGGAAAGTTCTCTCCCAGCGCAAACGAGGAGATCATCCCGAGATGCCAGGTGAGATCTCCATAGTTATTAACCCACGAGGTGGATATTCCCTTCGACCAGTAGAGAAGCGTTACACCGAGGAACACCACAACCAGAGTCCAGAGCCCGAAGTTCACCGTTGCGGCCGCCTTCGAGGCACGGCGGACACCGAATTCAAACGCGCCCCAAGAGTAACGGAGTGCGCCACCGCAGACGAAAAGCAGCCCGGCCATGACGATATTCCAACTCACCCCGAGCGAGAGGAAAAAGAATTGCAAAGAAAGAACGATCAGGAGGCCGAAAACATAAGACTGGAGCAGACCTTCCGAAGAGAGGAGCAAGTCGCTTGAGTCTGCTTCCGTCGAAGAGCAGAGGCGGAACAGAGAGCGGAGCGCAAACCATCCGACCGAAAATGCAAGCGGAATAAAGAAAAGGAATGTCAGTATCCCGAAAACCGCTGCCATCACCGCCGCTTCATAGCCCCCAAGAAAATGGACACCGGCCCGAAGGGGCGATCATTCGCCTTGCGAAATTTGCTCAGCTTGTTTCGCGACGCTGTTCTGCGCCGACTCGAGCTGGTTCTTCACGTTTTTTGCTTTGTCTTGGGGCTCCTTCACGTAGTTGGTGAGGACATTTTCCTTCTTCGACTGCTCGTCAATCCGTTCAGAACTGGACTTACAAGCGGCAACCCCGGCAATCAGCAACAACACGGCAAGAAGCCGGCAAACAAATCCAAAATGATCTCTCATGTCCCCTCCCTTGCTGCACCCAATTCGTGGCGACCGGTTTCCTAGTGCTTCGACAAAAATGAAAATTCACCTCCGCTTGGAGACGAGAACTCAACGGCCGACGCACTACGCCGACCGAGTCTCCGGCGGAAGCGTTTCTCGATCACGGCGATAGAATTTCGATATCCAAATCGCAATTCCGCTCATCGCATAGGCCGTGGAACCCGTAAAGAAAACAATTCTGCTGTATTTCCAGGCGAATGAAACAAGTATTGCGAGGACCAGCAAAATCATCAGCTGGTTTTCACGCTTTAACTTGATCTTCTTGACGCTCGCAAAAGGCAGCGTGCTTACCATCAAAAATGAAATCAGAAACATGTAAGCGGAAACGAGCCCCACCACAAACACCTGGTCGAGGGGCTGCGGAGAAGCATAGGAAAGACAGACGATCCCCGCAGCAGCGCCGGGGGTCGGCATACCGACAAAGCCCGATTTCGAATCTTCGCTCGTCATGACGTTAAACCGCGCGAGCCTCGTCGCGCTGCAGACCACGAAGACGAATCCCACGAGAACTCCAAACTCATCGGCGATGCTTGAAAACGCCCAGGAATACATGATGACCGCGGGTGCAACACCGAAAGCAACCAGATCGCTCAGGGAATCGAACTCCCGGCCGAAAGCGCTCGTCGCATTAAGGCTTCGTGCGACCCGGCCGTCGAGCCCATCAAGGACGATAGCCAGCATGATGCATCGGGCAGCGTAATCGAAGTTCCCCTTGATGGCGCTCATGATGGCCAAGAAGCCGCAAAACATTCCTACGACCGTAATACAGCTCGGGATTAGAAAGAGGCGCCCGTGTAGTTTGTCTCGAACGTAGTTCGGGCCACGCGCCAAAAAGAGACGGCGAGATTTGTGCTTATCCGATCTCCGCGTGGTCACCTCATCTGCCTCGGTGTGGGTGGGATGAAGCTCCGCATTTCTCCGGATGCTCCCAACGTCGTCAGACTCAGCCATGGCTATCTTTGCTCCAAAACACCCGAAAGAACTCAGTAATTAAGAAAATATCCAAACAAGCATACGCCCGCACGGCGAATCTGAAACCGCCGTGAGCTTAAAATTCTTCGCGAAAATGGTTGCGAGAGAAGAATTTGCGATCAGCCCGGGACGAATGTTTAGAAAAACTCCTAGCGTCTGTAGCATCTTCTATCCTTTTTTGCTTGACATTGTGTTAGACTCTCTGATTGAACGTCTTTTCCTACTTTAATTATCGCAAATAGCGAATTTTGTCTGAGGTCTGCTGATGGCGCGGATAACTGTTGAGGATTGTCTAGATCGAGAAAGAAATCGTTTTGCCTTGGTGCGTCTCGCCGCGCGCCGCGCGAAGCAACTGTTGGCTGGCGAAACGCCGGTCACGGATACGAAGGGAAACCGCGCCGTTGTTTCGGCTCTCCGGGAAATCGCGGACGGAAAGGTCCGTTTCATTCCCCCGAACGATAGCCCGGAAGAGGAAAACGCCTCGACTCATCTGCAAAACGGAAACCACTGACCTCGGATTGAAATCCTAATCATCTGGGGGGTATCGCCGCTTCAGAGTGGATTTCAGACCGATCAAAGTGTTTTCGGGTTTGGAATCCTGGCGTTCTTAACCAACCTCTGTTCACCGGTTCCGGACCGAATCCGGTTCCGGCTTTCGGCGTTTGTGGCATTGGGAGGTCATTGCGTAAGGGGTTATGGGTGACGAGGTTCAAAGGAACACGCCGTTCGGCACGCTGAGGCGTGAATGCGTTTGCCCGGCCCTCACGGGCTTGGGGAGAGCGGGAGCGGGGAAACAGGGCACAGGGGATAAGATCGCTTTGTGACGCTCCAAGATATCATCGCTACCATCCAGGAGTATCATCCCAATCCGGATTTTGAGCTGGTGCGCCGAGCGCACAGCTTCGTTCGTGAACGTCATCAAGGCCAAACGAGAGCATCAGGCGAGCCCTACATCTCTCATGTTCAAGAGGTGGCGCTTCTTGCCGCGAAGCTTCGGCTCGATATCTCATCAGTAGTTACCGCCTTACTTCATGATTCGGTCGAGGACACTTCGACGACCGTTCCGGAGATTGCCCAAATTTTCGGCCAGGAAGTAGCGAACTTGGTCGATGGGGTGACGAAGATCGGTCAAGTGAACTTCAGCTCCCGCGTCGAAGCGCAGGCCGAAAATTTCCGGAAGATGCTGCTCGCAATGTCTCGGGACATTCGCGTCCTTCTCATTAAGCTCTGCGATCGCCTACACAACATGCGAACCTTGGAGTTTCTTTCGGAAGGCCGACGAACGCGAATCGCGCAAGAGACGCTTGATATTTACGCCCCGCTCGCCCACCGTCTCGGCATCTATTGGATGAAATCTGAGCTGGAAGATCTGAGCCTCAGATTCCTCAAGCCCGTCGCGTACGAAAACCTCAAGAAGCAAATCACGGAGACCAAAAAGGAACGGGAATCGTATATCCGGGACGTGCAACAACTTATCTCTCGAGAGTTGGAGCAGAACGGCATCTCGGGCACGGTCACGGGCCGCCCTAAAAGTTTCTTCTCGATTTTCGAGAAGATGGAACGTGACAGCATAGTTTTTACCGAAATTCATGATCTCACCGCCTTCCGGATCATTGTTCCGACGCAGCGGGATTGTTACACGGCGCTCGGCCTCGTCCATTCTGCTTGGAAACCGATTCCCGGCCGATTCAAAGATTTCATCGCGATGCCCAAACAAAACGGGTACCAATCGCTTCACACCACTGTCATCGGCCCCAAAGGCTCGCGGATTGAAATTCAGATTCGAACTCCGGAGATGCACGAAATCGCCGAACGCGGAATTGCCGCACACTGGATCTATAAAGAATCCGATGACGGGCGAAAAAGCACCCCGAAAGACGGACTCCAATTCCCTTGGATGAAAGACCTCATCGAATCCGAACGTCTGCATCGTGATCCCCACGAATTTCTTTCCACCGTCAAGGACGACCTATTTTCGCACGAAGTTTTCGTCTTCTCACCAAAGGGCGATCTCATCGCCCTTGCGCGAGGTGCCACTCCGATAGACTTTGCCTACTCGATTCACTCCGACGTCGGTCACCACTGTTCGGGCGCTCGGGTAAACGGCCAACAAGTGCCGCTCTCCCACCGGCTTCGAAACGGTTCCACGATCGAGATTATCACCTCCGCCAATCAAGTTCCGAGTAAGGACTGGCTGAACATCGTCGCGACCAACAAAGCGAAGCAACGGATTCGGCAATGGCTAAAGGGCGAGGAGCGCACTCGTTCGGTGGCTGTAGGAAAGGAACTGCTCGCAAAAGACCTCCGGAAGGTAAAACGCACCGTCCAGTCTGTCACGAAAGACGGGTCGCTCCTGCGCGCGTCCGGCGAGCTCGGGGTAAAAGAGATCGATATTCTTTTTGCCGAGATCGGCTACGGAAAGATCAGCACCGGCCAAGTGCTGAAGATCATTGCCCCAGATGAAGCAAACCTCGACGAGAAGCTGAAAAAGCCGGACACGGCGCTCCAAAGAATCTTTCAAAGCGCGGCCCGTGCCACTCGGGATAAGACCGGCGTTAAGGTTCACGGCCTCGACGACATGGTATTCCGGTTCGCCCGATGCTGCGAGCCACTTCCCGGTGACGAGCTGGTAGGATATGTTACTCGTGGACGTGGGGTAGCAGTTCACGCAAGAGGATGCCCGCAGACCCTAAGCTTTGATCCGCATCGCCTCATCTCCGTCTCCTGGGATGAAACCACAAAGGCGTTGCGGCAAGTGCGAATTCAAGTTGAAGCAAAAGATAAATTGGGGCTTCTCGCGGCGCTCACCCAGACCGTTGCCGACGCACGCGCAAACATCGTCTCCGCCCAAGCGACCACCAGTAAAGACGGCAGGTTCCTCGTCTCCTTCGAAGTGTCCGTCGAGAGCAGCTCGCACTTGGAGTCTGTTCTCGCACGGCTTCGAAAGGTAGACGGCGTCCGGCACGTCGAACGGATGCGGGGACAAGGCGCCGAATAGCATCAAACGCTTCCAATTCCCTTCGCTTTTATTCTTGAACTCGACGCCGCGTGAATTCTGCGGATCTCAGATCGGCGGCTGCGGCGAATCGACAAACATTCTTTGACGCGATGAGAGTCGAAGCACATCTGCGCCTCGGCGGAAACTCGCGTCGGAAAATCCCATGGCGCGTTTGATCTGAAAATCTAGCTCAATCGGATTTTTGATTCGTGCGAGCGCTCGGCGTTCTTCGCCGGAGATCAATCCCCACATTCGCGGCCAGACGCTGGAGATCGGAATCGGGATATCGCTGCCGTACACGACTCGATTAATTACGGGAGGCTGCAAAACTCTCCGAAGGTGTCGGCAGCGGACCGGCGTCATCATCCCGCTATTATCCCCGTACAGGTTCGGATATTTCTGAAGCATCTTCGCGAAGAGGTCGCTGTAATCTTTGTCGAACAGCAAGCTGCTCGTTCCGCAGTGAGCTGCGATCACTTTCACACCACATTCGAGCGGGAGTATGAGCCGCTCCGGCGACGCAAGATGTTTGTTGTAAACTGGGAGGCTCAACTCGCCGCCCGTGTGAGCCAACAACGGCAAACCCGCTTCGGCCATTCTCTCGAAAAAGGGAATAAAACGCCGGTCGCTCAAGTCAATGTTTTGACAGTTCGGAAGGCACTTCATCAGCACCGCCTCTTCCGTCAAACAACGCTCGAGCTCCTCCAGTGCGTCGGGTCTGGCGGGATGAATTGAGACTCCAGGAAATATTCCGGGATTTTTCTTCGAAACACCGATGACGGCTTCGTTCGGAATATACATCGTCCCGAAGCCCGGTATGGGGATGCCATTCTCATCTCGCGTGACTTCATGTGCGAGGAGCACGGCCGCACGCACGGAAGAGCTCCGAAGATACTGCATTATCCTTTCAATATACAGAGATTCGAGCGGCCCATGGAGCGCGCTTTGCGGCAGCCTCAGCGAGCGCATTAACACCGCCGCTTGAAGGCGAAAGCGGGTGTTGAGCTTTACCCAACACCCGCTTCCATCGGAGCCGTTTCCCACCATATGGAGATGGGCATCGATAATACCGGGGAGTGATCTACTCGACTCCCCGGTATCGAAGGTTACATCAGACATTCTGCCTTATTCGCGTCCCCGGCTTCCGTCTCATACAGCCCGTCAAGCGCACGTCGAAGCGCAATACATGCGGCTTCGCATGATTCCTTCGCAACAAGTTTATCCGTCTCACTGAGACGCTCAATCCGTTCCCGAAGCAGAGCCACTTCCTCGACGTCGTCGGTATGAACCTTGAAATAGAGAGCCGATGCTTCAGGAAGATTGTAATGAGCCCTTAGTCCTTCGAGCTTTGACTTTGCGGTGTCCGGTTGCTGAAGCTCGAAGGCATAGAGCGCTCCCAAAGCTTTCGCCGGGGAGGAGAACGCTTCCTGAGAGTAGTTCACGAGTGCCGCGACATCCGCGTGGCCGGCTTCACCGATATCGGTGCCGAGTCCTTCCGCGAATCGCCGCCAGAGCTCAATGTGTCCGATTTCTACCTCGGCAGTTTCAACATCGCCGTGCACCTTCCAACCGGCCGGCACGAGAGAGATATACGCTCCATATTCTCGCGCATAAGTCTTTAGAGCGGAGACCGGAAGCGTTCCGGCAGACCAGGCTTGATAAAACTTACTTTGAAGAAGACTGTGCTTCTCCACCGCAGCATTCATGCTTTCAATAACTCTCATATTTCCCCCTTCCGGTGGTGGCATCAACCATGCAGCTCTAGCGCCGAGGCCCCTAGTTCGTCAAACTCATTCAGGGCCTCTGTGTTGACTCTGTGCCGCTGTGTCTCTGTGGTTTAATAGACTCGAAACATCTATTGAACCACAGAGACACAGAGGCGCAGAGAAAACACAGAGAGAACTAGTGTGATAACTTTTCGCGGAAGGTCTCCCGGACGAGCGAAAGCTCCGCGAGACTTTGAAACTCTCGAAACTCAGAATCGTCCTGAGAAATTTTCAGCTCGCCGTCCTTTTCAAACGGCTTCATCGGGAAACTTGGAAAATCGCCATCGACGATGTGCGCCGCAATACTACGTAAACCAGCATCGCTGATTTCCTCCGATTGACGGGAGAGAATCTCTCGAATTTGACGGCGAAGTGCGCGAAGCTCACCGAGGCCGAGTCGGTAAATCGGTTGCAAACCAGTGGCTCGCACGACCTCGAGCGGACTCAGCTTCGATTCAACACACGCGCGCTCAAGTCCAATATTGAGCGTTCCCCGAACGTGAGCAACTTGCTTCTCCAGTGCCGAGGCGTCGGACAAAACACTGAGAAAACTGAATATCGCGGCATTGACGATCAATGAAAGCTCAGACTCGATTTCTCCACGTATCGCTTCGTCTTTCGAAACTTCTTCAAGAAGGCTCGAGAGCGGTTCAAGTCTGTCCCCTCTCTTGACCATACCTGAGAATGCATGGTTTCCGGCGGTGGGCTGCCGGGACGCTTTACTCAACGTGACGAGAAACTGCTCAATGGTGGTGGCCGAGTTGATCTTCGCACTCGTTTCAAGATCTGGCAGACCTTCGTCCGAAAGTCGCCGGCTCTTGTCTTGAAAAGACTCTTCCTCCAATTCCGACATGCTCGCGGCCGAAGATTCATTGAGCAGCTGATAGAACAACGGAGAATCGGTTTGATACAACATGGCAATAAGCCGCGCGAACAATCGAAGCTTCGTCGGATCTTCAATTTGAATTTCCACCCAAGTATAGCCCTGATCGGGAGTGTAATACCCTTCGGCTGGAGGAACGTCTGTCCGCTCCTCGCCGATTATCGAGTGAATGTGCCGCGAGAATAAGACTGCAAGGAGTTTTGGATCGACAGCCTGGAGAAACTTACGGAGCGGCTCCAAAGATTCCGCATCATCGATCACTTCCAGCCACTGCCAGAATCCACTTGCAGACACACCGTCTTTCTCCCAAAGGTGCAGGTCAAGTGCGACCCGATAATGCCGTTGGGGCAGCATGTCGATCAGATCGGCTCCACTTTCGAGGCCGATTCCAAGAAGCGCTAAGTACAGCCGCTGCGCGGGAAGGGCGCGAACAACATACTCGGGATTTTCTGACCGAAAAATCGCGCGGTAAAGATCCGCCCCATAAGCCGACTCGATTTCGGCAGGAAGCGACGCTTGAAGTTTAGGAAGCACGGAATCCGACATAGTCTCAGCTCTCGAAGGTAACCTGGAAAA
Organism: uncultured Bdellovibrionales bacterium; assembly: GCA_964509425.1. Classification (GTDB taxonomy): domain Bacteria; phylum Bdellovibrionota_C; class UBA2361; order SZUA-149; family CAZDWZ01; genus CAZDWZ01. The sequence goes on from CAZDWZ010000001.1 coordinate 567,243, forward strand.
AGAGCCGTTTTATACATTATTGGGGTATTTTTAGCACTTCGCCGATGGTGTCTGAGTTTGAATTTGGGACTTTTTTGCCTTTTCTCCGGTGCTTTGGTGCTCTGTGGTTCATTTTCTTATTGAAAGCGAACCACGGAGCACCAGAGCACTGGAGAAATTTCGTACTGAAGTTTTTCCACTTCGCCCCGATCCTTGCGTCGTCGAGTGTTTTATGTAACTCGACTCCTATGTTGAACAGACCGCACCATCTCAAGCACTCGACTCCCAGCGCTTTTCTCTTTGGTTCTCTCGTAAGCGCACTTATCGTGTGTTCCTCGCTCTCCGGCTGCTCCGCTTCGGCGCACGACGCCGGGCTCTCAGCAACAGACGAGCAGGTCGAAAGTGCGCAGTCCGAGGCGCTCTACCAAGAGTGGGATTCTCGGTACCAGGTTGTTCTCTCCGACAAAGAAGAGGCGCGAGCTCTCAATAAGCGCTTCATCACGGAGGGCGCCCGGCCGTGCCTCGTCGACGAGTATGAGCAGTCGCTGAACAAGGCCGACTCTCATCTTTCCGCGGCTCTCGACTCCGCAATCAGGCTCAATCAGGCAAACAGCCGAATTGTCGCGTATCCGCTCCGTCAAACCATGAGCAGCTATGGCGAGCTCGCTCAGAAATACCGTTATCTCGGCGAGAGATATAAGCGGACAAACTCGCTGGACCGTGCCGAGCGAATCTCGAAAAAACTCGCTTTCGTTGAGCAAACGGCCCGCCTCACCAATTAAGCCTTTCCATTCATTCGAGTCGCCGACAGCAAAAGGCACCAGTCTGCTGTGCCGGAGAATAAACCCGAAGTCTTTTCCAAATTGCGCTTCGGGTAGCTCACGTTCCTAAGGTTTTCACGGCGATTGTACGGTTGAGGCAGCTTTTCACTCTTCAACCGTCCAATCGCCAATCACAATCTCGCCCTAACCAGTCAGGAGGTGCGTTATCCGCATCATCGGAAGACTCGCTGTCGCGGCCGTCCTTGTGGGCGTCGTCGCTGTCGCCACGCTGTACGTTCTCCCGCGCTTCAAATTCCCCGGCGTCGTGCAACCCGAGGGCAGCGAGAAACCGGAAGTCCGCCAGCCGGTTCGCGCGGAAGAAGAACCCCTCGAAACCGCGACGGAACAGGACGTCGTGCTCGCACAGATCAAGGCCTATGAGCGCGCCGTGGAGTTCACGAAAGTGTTCCCGGGTTTCAAGCTCGGGGACGCCGACCCCGAGGGGAAAACCGACATCGAGAAACAGGTGATTGAGGCCGGGAAGGACATTCCCGGATCTCTCAATCGTCTCTCGGCAGAACGCGACATGATCGTCGGCATCGTTCTCCAGACGTTCGCTGGCAGAAAGCTCGAGGCGGCGGCGGACAAAGCGGCACTTCGCGCCGAGCTTGAAGAACAGAAGCGTAAGCTCTCAGACGATCGGAAGCGTCTTGAGCAGGAGTCGGCTGCGGCCGATCTCAAGCTTTTCCGAAAGTTGAAGGAGCACGCCGCGAAGCCCGACGACGCAATCGCGAAGGAATGCCTGTCGCTCTTTGAGGTCGCGGTCGAGAAGGGGTCGATGCTCGTTCAATGCGACCTGCGTCTCGACTGGATCACGATGTTCGACGGCCTGCTCGCAGGACAGGAGGTGAAGCCGATTCCCTCCGCGAAAATCCTCGAGAAACGCACCCTGAAGTACTAACCGAAAGCAGGAGGCAAACCTGGAAGGGCCTCGCTCCGTGGATCGGCCAGCGTCACCGCTGACGACCGCGCGCACTCGGTTCCACGGAACGCGGGCGCCCTTCCCTTCTCTCATCTGCTCGTCGATCACTCCTGTCACCATTCGGATGGACCATGAAGAGACAACGGAGAGGTTTCTCGAACATTAAGTTTTACTAAGTCGTTGTTTCGAAAGTCGTAAACTCGCATAAACGATCGGACAGTCAATCGCCTGCACTTCGGCGGTTGAGATAAGGCCTCGTTTCCCTTCTTTGAAAAAACTCCATCTGGGTTGCCCTCGTTAAGAGGTTCTTTCTGGAATCACACAATCGGTTCTCTGCTTGTCCGAAAACAGTCGGCGTATCGGCTGTGTGATTCCAATGTCGCAAGGAGTACGCTCTCATGGCCGGATTTCGACTGCACCCGCGGGTGCTCGCAGGTCTCTCGTGCGCCGCCCTCGTCATCGTCGTGGCCGTCATCCTCCACCTCACGAGAGATTTCGAGGCAGAGGCGAAAGCTGATCGGATCGCGGCAGATCACGTCATCAGTCTCGAGTGGGAGATTCGCAAGAGCTTCGAGACTCTCGATCGACCTGTCGCATCGATCGCCCCGTATGAGCGGCTCGCCGAATTCCGCCGGATCTTTCCCGACCACCTGCCGGAGTTTCCAAAGGAGGACCGCCGAGTCCTCGAGGCATTTCCGGATTCGCTCGAAGCTGAAGTTCGACGATTGAGCGAAGCACGAGACCAGAAGATCTCGGCGATTCGCGTTCGGTCCTTCGAAGACCTCTCTGCCTATCAGAAAGCGTACTTCATCAGGCGTCTCAATGAATACATCACGGGAGGTGAGAAAACTCTTGAAAGGTGGACGGCGGCGGGTAAAGCTTCAGATGCCCGCCTGAGGCATGCGCTCGAGGAGTGCGGTCGAAACCTCACTCCGGAGACCAGAAGAGAGGCGAATAGCGCGCTCTACCGCGCCGTCGATGACACGCATTTTGCGATCTGGACGGCGCTCGAGCTGCAATGGGAGACTCTGCTCCGAGATCGCCTCCTCGGAAAGGAAATCGCGGTGTCCCCGACTTCCGAGATTCTCAAGAAGTGGAAGCCGTAAAGCGTCTCAGTGACGTCGGTGGTGCCCCAGGTTATTCAACTTGGGCACCCTTCCGACTTCTAACCTGGCAGTCCATGCTCACCACAATTCGGTCTGTTCTGAGGAGGCAAGGCGCTCACAGCCGTTATTGATAACGCCGCCATCACCTATCTCGCGACGTTGATTCTCGACCTTGGAGCGGGATCGAAGTACCTTCTCGTCGCAGGAGCAGTCACTAGGGTGGCATCTGATTGATTGCCAATGCGCCAAACCCGGCCGGATACACGTTGTTGAAAAACATTCTCCAGGGCAGTATCGGCGTGCGAAAGCTCTTCTTGGCAGCTGTTCCCTGCACCGCGGTCGCCGCCGTCTGCTTTCTGCTCTTTCGTTGAATTCAGAAGGTCAACCGCGCGAGAAAGCCTCGCACATCAATTTTACGTCGCGGGTTCGGAATTTTTCGGGGATGTCGGCGAGAAACTTCTTTGCCTCTGGATCCTTTCCAAGTGCAACCGCCGCGGCAGCGCCGTATTCAAGCGCTAGATGATGATGATCCCGGCTGAGATGAACGACGTTTTTTTCCTCCAGCACTACCTGAAAACGAAACAAAGCCTCGGAGTGTCGGCGTTGGAAAAATTCGAGAAACGCAGACCAGAGCTCGGCCTCCTCCAGCTTCCTCCCTCTTTCCGCTCCTTGTTGTGGAAGTGCTTGAGCATCTGCCCCAAGCAAGGTCTTCGCGGCCTCGCAGGAGATTCGTAAGCTCGAAAGTTCCTTAGTATCGAGCGGCCGCTCGCCCTTTATCCCCCGGCGAACGATTGTCTCGGCGAGAACAGTGTGCCCGTCGATCCATTTTGGACACAACCGCAGGCGACGCCGAATGTAATTCTCCCGGGCCGCACTCGAGTGGAATCCCAGATCATAGATTGCAAGGCGGAGGTTTTCGTAGACCGGAGGAAGTTTACTTCGCGGCACGATATTTCTCTGTTGAATGGGAAGTAGAGAGCGACCCTGTTAGAGCCCCGCGAGCCCGAGATTCCCGGCGGCTTGCCGCATTCCTGAGATAACATTCTCGATATGTATCTCAAGCGGAATCCCGATTTCTCCGGCACCTTGCTCAATATCGTCCCGGTTGCAGCCTTTCGCGAAGGTCTTGTCCTTCAGCTTCTTTTTTACGGATTTCATTTCGAGCTGATGCACCGATTTATCCGGCCGAACCAAGACCGAGGCGGTCACCAATCCGCATAACTCATCACACGCAAAAAGCGCTTTCGCGAGCTTCGTATCTCTCGGGACCCCGGAATACTGCGCATGCCCCAGGATCGCTTGGATCATCTCGGGTGGGTATCCCTGACTTTCGAGAATCTTCGCTCCTTCAAACGGATGTCCGGTCGGCTGAGGCCCGTCCATCGAATAGGTAGGGAAGCGCTCGTAGTCAAAATCATGAAGAAGGCCCGTGTTCCCCCAAAGCTCCACGTCCTCGTTCCAGAGTTGAGCATACCAACGCATGGCAGCCTCTACGCTGAGGGCGTGCTTTCTGAGACTGTCACTCTCGGTGTACTCACAGAGGAGAGCAAAAGCTTCTTCTCGCGTCTTATTCACCGTGCCCACCCTCCGTCTCGTGTCGCGCAGCTTCACCGGAATGCGCAAGGCCTCCAGACGCTCCCCGCCGGACCACCGACACCGAATCCCCGTGAGACCGAGGATCGACGGAATCCCCTCTGATGGTAGACTGAGAGAGACGGTTCTCGTGATACGACTGATAGTTGTAATACTCTGCATTCGAATCGTACATAAACCGGTCGATTCGCGCGAAGTTGTAAACAACCGCACAGCCTATCAGGATGACGGAGAAGAACCAGACGAGCGCCCATTTCTGAGTGGGGCCGAACTCCTTGCAAGGGTCGTCGGAAGTTGCGTGATGTGATGCCATGGATTCCTTTCGCGAAAAAAAACTGATTGAGTGTCCTAAGTCACTGACCAACGTAAAAAGTAAGCTGGCGGAGTTCGCTGATCGAAGCTTGCCTCCACGACTTCCGGCTCTGCTTTCACCGCAAGGAATTTCGCAGAGGGTCTCACGCGAAGTCTTACAGGAAATGAAATGCTGCCCGGAAGTATTACTCTTGCACTACTACTGCCCCGAGCATTTATTTTTGCTGCAGGAGAAGACTTTCTTTTCCTGACTTACCGGGGCGGCAACCGGCTTTACGACCAATTGCGAGGGCTGTGTTCTAGCTTTTTCCGCCAACGCCTCAGCTTTGGCAAGCTCGGCGTCCAGCCTTGAAACCTCGCGGTTCAGCGACCCATATCCCGAGGACGAAATAACCCGGTAACGGGCTGATTTTGCCATGGGCGATTTAGCGCCGGAGGCGTTCTTTTTTGAGACCGGCTTTACTTTCTCAACCGCCACGACCTTGGCCTCCTTGGGAGGAAGCTGAGGTTTCGGAGCAACCTTGACCACCGGCCTTTCTTCACTCTCGGCGAGGACCGGCTGAAGTTGGGCGCGTTGAGTTCGAATCGGAGGATTTGAAGATTCTGCCTCCGTCTCGAGAGACGCTACCCGGATCTTCGGCGCGGGTGCCACTGGAGGCACTGCAGCTACCGGAGCTGCAACCACCGGCGGCGCTGCAACCACGATCGGCTCTTCAGACACCGACGACGCTTCGGTCACCGGAGTCGCGGCCGCGACTTCCAGCTTCTTCGCCTTCTTTTCTGGCTTGTCAATTCGAGCCGCGAACTTCGAGGAGACTAACGATTGGGGAATAACGACCTTCTGCCCGACATGGAGCTTCTGTGGATTCATCTCATTGTTGGCTTTTGCGATCTTTTTCCAGTTCTTCCCGTTCCCCGTATATGTTTTCGAAATCGAGTAGAGGGTTTCTCCCTTCTTTTGCACCATCACGACTAAATTGTTCTGAAAGACCTCGGGCACTGCGGAGATCTGGGCGGTTCCTTCAACCCCTTGAGGTTTGACCTGCACCGGACGCGAACAGGCAACGAGCGTCACCGATGCAAAAAACATGGAAACGCAATAAAGGGAAAATCGAGAGAAATGTGGAATTTTTTTCATAGTACTGCTTCGCCCAATAAATCTTGCAACAAAGTCCGAGCCTTCGGCACAGCACTTTCTGTGTCGGACCACGAGAACTTTCGTCACCCATCATTTCTGAGGTCTGTGCTACTTCTCGGCAGCTACAAAATACGCAGTCCGAGAGCGGAAAAGGAATAAACTACTTACGGGCAGTCCCGCAACCACCGCCGTTCGCGCCTGGGACCTTTCCAAGTCGGTAGTTGCCGCTGAAGCAGGCATCACAAAATCCGGCCGGAGGTTTCTGCAAAGCACGATACATCCCCTCGTAGCTCAAATAGCCGAGAGAATCCGCACCGATATATTCTTTGATTTCTTGAATGCTGTGACGGGAAGCAATCAGCTCATCGTATGAGGGAGTATCAATCCCGTAGTAACAAGGCCCGGTCGTCGGCGGAGAAGAAATCCGGAAATGCACCTCGGCGGCCCCCGCCGTTCGAAGCATCTTCACGATTTTCTTGCAGGTCGTGCCTCGAACGACAGAATCGTCGACAACGACGACCTTCTTCCCCGCGAGAAGCTTCGGGTTCGCGTTCAGCTTCACTTTCACTCCGAAATCACGGATCGACTGCTGTGGCTCGATAAACGTTCGCCCCACATAGTGGTTTCGGATGAGACCGAATTCGCATGGGAGCCCACTCGCCTGAGCATAACCGATCGCCGCCGGAACGCCGGAGTCAGGAACCGGAATAACTAAATCCGCTTCTGAAGCAGGATGATCTTTGGCAAGCTCCTCGCCGAACCGCTTTCTCGCGAGGTAAACGTTTACGCCGTCTATGGTCGAATCGGGGCGCGCGAAATAGATATGCTCGAAGACGCAGAATGCCGGATCCTTATGCCCATCCTGATTCCAAATCTCTCGAAGTTTGAAGCTCTGATGATGCTCGCCGCTTTCACTGATTTGGAGAATTTCACCAGGCTCGATGTCGCGAACAAACTGCGCACCGACGAGATCGAGCGCACAGGTTTCAGACGCAATTAGGTAGGTGTTTCCCATCTTCCCGAGAGAAAGCGGACGAACCCCCGCCGGATCACGGACCGCAAAAAGATTCCCCCGAGTCGCGATGACGAGCGAATAAGCTCCCTTCACTCGAGCAAGAGCACGCGCAAGCCTCTCAATCCACGGAAGGTTCCGATCCTCACGCGCCGCAAGATGAAGAATGACTTCCGTGTCCGATGTCGAGGAGAAAAGCGCACCCTGCCCTTCGAGCTCGCGGCGCAACTCAGTCGCGTTTATTAGGTTGCCGTTGTGCGCGACGATGAGGAAATCATCTGCATAACTCGCCATAAAAGGCTGCAGATTTTGACGGTCTTTGCTGCCGAAGGTCGCATATCGCGTGTGGCCAACGGCCGTATCGCCAAGCAATCCAGCAAGAACTTCAGGGGTAAAAACTTCAGCGACAAGCCCCATGTCCCGGTAGACATACGCTTCCTTCTTGTCGATCGAGACGATACCCGCCCCCTCCTGACCTCGATGCTGAAGCGCATAGAGACCGAGATAAGCGTATTTGGCTGCTTCCGGGGAACCGATTACACCAAAAACCGCGCACTCCTCGTGAAACTTATCGAGATGTCCTAACGGCATGAATGAGCCTTCGAAACGGGATATAAGGTGCCGGAAGGATAAACCTTTCTCTTGGAGAATACAACTCGGTGGGGTTTTGCGGGGGAGGGAGAGATGGGTTGTTGGGAGATTGGGGGGAAAGAGGTGGAAAGATGGAGATTTTTGGCGGAGCAGAGTGTTTAACGCGAAGGAGATGGAGGCTGAAGCTCCGGGTTGAGAAGTTAGAGTGGGACTGAGAGTTGAGACCAAGACCAAGGCCAAGACTGAGGCTGAGATTTGAGACTGAGACTGAGACTGAGAAGCGCTTGTCGATCCAATGGTGGTCGGACAAGACGGAAAGTAAAATTGGAGAGCTCGATCCGAAATACCCGGGACCCGGTGGAGCGGGGTATTTTGGTGGAGATCGAGGCGAAAGAGCGGCGAGGAGCGGAGTTTACTACCCGTAAAT
>CAZDWZ010000002.1:0-4392 GCA_964509425.1 uncultured Bdellovibrionales bacterium
CTCGTCCCCGGTCTATGCCCCCAAGTTCTGACCTGGTAAGCGCCGGGTGGTGGAGAGACTAGAGTCTCAAATTATCAGCTGTCGGATCTACGATCGTATTTGCTGGATTGTAGCTGTTCGGATACGGGTTCGCGTTGCCCATGTCCTTAAGGTCCATGCCCAGCCACATGATCGCCTCCTGTAGTTTCGTCACGGCGATACTGCGTTCGCGACTCTTTCGCGGCGCATCCTTCAAGCGAGACAAAACAACATCGAGAGCAACCCGAAATTCCTTCGTTTCGACGATATCCCGTTCCGCCGGATCTGGGACTATCTTTCCTTCTTCACTAACTGTTCCGACTGGTGTTTCCATCTCACTCTCCATCTTCGGGCTTGCAGCCCCGTTCTCTCACATCGCTAATGCGCATGGTCTTAACGCCGACCTCACGCATTGCGTCCATCATTGCATCGAGGAGCACTTTCAGAACCTCGACGCGGTTCGCGTAAATCAGATAGCTGGCGACCGAGAGATACAGGAAGGTGCCGGCGCAGATGCCTAGGAAGTTTTCCATCTAAGTAGCTCCTCAATTCTTCGCTTCTCCGGACAGTCGCCCGCAGCTCTATAGCCATCATTTTCTTGCCAATAGAATGTTACGCGCATCCACCGCAGAAGCCTCAGCAGTTCTTCGCGCTCCGCCCTCAGCGCCTCGATCTCGTCCAGGGCGGCGGGAAGGAGGGTGCGGGCCTGACGTGCAAAAGTCATGTCTTCCGCGGTGAAGGCCTTCACATTGTAGTAACGGTCTTCGTCCTTCTCGCCGAAGTGCAAAAACAGTTCGTCAAGCTGCACATCACCAGCTTGGATATGCAGCCACGGTCCTTTCGTGGCCGCCTCGCAAATCGCGCGGGCGGCGGGGATGTCGATCATGGGGCCTCCTTAAAATATGACGAAGTAAATGAGCCAAACAAACATAATCGGAAGCAGCCAGAACAATCTGAACACGACGCCAAAATCATAGTCGCCACTTCTCTGATACGGGCGAGACATCCACACAAACATTCCCGTTGAGAGAATCAAGGGGATGGCCCACCAGGAAAACGTGATAGTCATTTTATCTTCTCCTGCTTAAGCTGTTTGGCGATATGCTCTCCGAATGCCGCTGAGACGCATCGCCTAGCGAACACTTCGGCATCAATCGCGACGATGTGCTCACTTCTTTCCACGAGATATCTGTAGACTTCTTGGGCCGCTGTGATTTCGAAATCCAAGGATGTTTTTGCTGTGAAGCTCTTCACTTCGCCTCCTCGCAAAGCTGTTCGAGTTCTCGCACACGGTGGAGAATTGCGGTCAGCTCTTCAAGCTTCGCTTCGATCTTTGGAATGTTCACGCTGAAATTGAACCAGCGAGTTGTCATTCTCTGGTCCCACTTTGAAAGATCCTCGACTTCTTTCTTAATTTGAAACTGAAGCGAATCGGCTCGCCTTAGCAGACCGTCGACTCGTCCAGCGTTCTCGATTTTTTCGAAGTCCATCACTCTTTCCCCTCCTCGATGCGGGCCATAAAATTCAACACGTCTCGCCACGCACATGCGTATGCTTGCGTGTAGTCACTCACGACGGCACGCACCCCGGTGCCCTGATTCGCTCGCTTCCGCAGCTCCTCCCACCAAGCCCGCGGGACCACATGCGCCCGCCGGGTTTCGAGTTCGGCCATCGCCGCTGGAACGAGCTTCAGAATCTCATCGCAGTCTTGGCATGTGACACGACCACCCAAGCCGTGTTCGCAGCGACAATCCTTTGCAAGCAGCTCCCGCAGCCTCTCGGTGTCTGGTTTGGCGGTCATGGCTGAATCCTCTCCCGCTTCTCGATCTCCCGCTGCACGTACCACGCGGCCTTGCGCAGATCCTCGATCCCGTTCTTCAAGTCGGCCCGCCAAATGTATTTGATGGCGTTGCCAAGGTTGAAGCCCATGTGCTCGGTGATCTGAATGCACTCCACGCCCGACGGGTGGTTGGTGTAGTGCTTCGGGTGGTTTACTGGGTCGTGCTCGCTCATCGATTACTTCTTCTTGTCGTGAAGCTCCTCGAAGATATGCGCCTTGCAAGGGTAGAACTCGCCCTTGATGCCTTGCACAAGGTAATCGCCAACGTTCCCGCGCATCGTGCCTTCCGGGGTCACGATGTCCACTTGCACTTCGAGACAAAGCGCACGCACAACGCTCGGACGCTTTACGTATTCTTCGCTGTAAACCCTGAAGTCATGCGCATCGAAGTGCTGGATGGCGGCGCCGGCGGAGTCCACGATTAGGACATCCTTCAAATCGCGTGCTTCATTGTATTCGTCGATCATATCTCTCCTCTGATTTCAGCGGCGCTACGCCGCTTTCCACTCCTTGACAACGACTTCCGTTTGAACCATCTCGGGCAGGTCGATTTCTCCCGACGGAAATTCGTGCTCTTGGTATTCAGTGTTCCCTTTTTGCCACTGATACGCGTAGTGCTTGCCGCTAGCGCTGTGCTTAAGAATGGTCGTCACGGTGGCAGACCATCGTCGAGGTTCTCCCGCAATTTCGTCCACCACTTCGAAGTCTGGATGATCGTCGAAGGCTAAGCCTCTTGCGTCTTCCTCGGTTAGTGTAATTTTCATACCCCTCCTCATTACCCCTTGTGGGGCGGTTGCTAGCGCAAGCAATACGCGCGCCAGATACGGTTGTTAAGAATCGACTTGATGTCTTCAGGAATAGTGTGCCCGCTGTAGCGCACCCAGTCGGCGAGCCTTTCGAGTTCAAGAATTTCCTGCGAACACCGAATCATCTCGCGTTGCTTGTCTTTCGCGATCGACTCCAGGACATCGTGGAGGAGTCTGAACAGATCGCAGAAGGCGCATTGACATCCCGGAGCATGGATATCGGACTCAAACTCTTCGATAATTCTCGTTGCCAATACCGCACGCCGCATCCAGCTTCGCATACGCTCGAACTCGACGCCGTCGACGGTAACTGAGCCCGGAGGAACAACTTGACACTCGCTGAGGTTAATTCTGCTCATCGCGACCTCTTCTCGGCGACAATACCAGCTAGGGAACACCCGATTGCGATGAATCCACAGATCGCAGCGATCGGGACGTTCAGGTAGAGAGCGAATGCAACCGCGCCAATATTGAGGCCTATCCAAAAGAAGTTAAACTCGGTTTGATTCATCGCCGTCCCTCAGACACCCTGTAAGGCTCGGCTTGCTTGTTGAACGGCCGCGACGTGTATTCGCCATTCCAGTAGCCAACATGCCCGACCGTGCAGACAACGTTGCCGTCCTTGTCCTCGACCTTGTTACGGCCGCTCGTTTTGCAAAACGCTTGCGCCTGCTCCATCGTCATCTCGACGGTGCCGATACCGGTTTCGCACGTCGCTTCAACGATAAGAGAGGCGCGAAATAGGCCTTCGGCTACGCCCATCAGGTAGAAGCGACCCTTTACCGGCGCTGACTCGGCTCGCTGAAGCTGGCGCTGTCCTGCGCCCCACAAGCGTTCTGCAATTGGATTCGTCATGGTTCGCTCCTAGAAGGGGATGTCGTCTGACTTCTCGACGGCGACTACGTTTTCGATCCCAGGGTTTATCTTCGCTTCAATCGCGTTCAACTTGGGCGCAACCGCAGCTCCGCAGAAATTCGCTAGTGCCTTCGCCATGGCTTGCGATTCACGGATAGTTGATGCGAATTCCTTTTCTCGAAATTGCACGGCCACGTGTGCAATCGCCTCTTCAAACGAATTGAAGATTAAGGGATTGCTGAAGTTACCCCAGGCGTCTGAATCGCCGACGACGTAACCGTTTTGCGCCTTCGAGAGCGTGATTTTTGTTTTGTTTTCCATGACTTCCTTGATATTCCGGTTCGCTACTAGAAATAGTTCGCCGCTTCCTTGCGGGTGATGAAGAGATGAAGGCCGTTCGAGCATTCAACGCGCGGATCTGGGTCAAATGCATCCGGCTTATGGACCTCGCCAATCTTCCAGCGAAAGCTATCGCTCCAGTCTGAGAAGAATTCGGTTTCATCGCACGGAGCTCCGCCTTTCTCGAAAGCGGCAACAGGGGTCGCTGCGCTGACACGGCACTTACGACCAATGAATGAGCAAGCGCGCTCAGCGTCTTCGGGAATCTGAAGTTTGAGAATGACCGGTCGACGGTTCTGCATGGAACGAACGGCTTTCCATCCGATGAATGAACCTTCTTCGGGAAGAATGAAGTAATTGAGCCGATCGATATCTTTCTGATCCAGGTCTGCGCCTTGCAGGTCTGCGCCTTGCAGGTCTGCGCCTTGCAGGTATGCGCCTTGCAGGTCTGCGCCTTGCAGGTCTGCGCCTCGCAGGTATGCGCCTTGCAGGTATGCGCCTTGCAGGTCTGCGCCTTGCAGGTCTGCGCCTCGC
>CAZDWZ010000002.1:4492-391024 GCA_964509425.1 uncultured Bdellovibrionales bacterium
CCTTGCAGGTCTGCGCCTTGCAGGTCTGCGCCTCGCAGGTATGCGCCTTGCAGGTCTGCGCCTTGCAGGTCTGCGCCTTGCAGGTCTGCGCCTCGCAGGTATGCGCCTTGCAGGTCTGCGCCTTGCAGGTCTGCGCGAGAACCTCCCGGTTCTCCTAAATACCATTTCCGATTATCGGCAATGATAGTCGCTAGCTCTTCTCGTGTGTAGCTTCGGCTCATCTCTCTCGCTCGCTCCTTAAAATTGCCCGTCTACCGGTTCGTCCGTCTCAACACCCACAGGCGCCGTCTTCGGCTTCCCGCGTCCGCCCTTGCGACCCGCTGCGGCGGCTTCGGCAGACGTCCACTCATGAGCGGTGCCTCTCGCATGCGCCGCCTTCCCGCCCTTCGACGCGATTGCCTTCCGCACCTCGGGAGACATTGCGCCAAAGCCGCGCTTCACTTTTCCTGAACCTGAGTCCATAAATTTGCTCTCCTCTCTCTAAGCTCTTCTTGAGAAACGGCGACGATGAGGAAGACGAGGAATACGACGGCCCAGATAACGACGGTGATCGCGTCATCCAGCATCATGCTCGCTTCGTTCGGCTGTTCGCCCTTTTCGTTTTTCATCTGACCTCAAATCGTTAACCCGATTTCCTCCACACTTCGGGGCCGAGTGTTCCAACGGTAACTTTCGATTGACCGGGAGGGACTTTTACGAATCAAATTCCGGTCAGCACTTCTTGCCGCCGGGCTTTCCCTTACCTTTGCTTTTGCCCATGGTCGTTTCCTCCTGGTGCGGGTTAGTAAAAAGCAACTCGGAATCCTCTGGATCCGTGATGCCACGAGTAAAACTTGCGTCCATGCGTTCGAGCCACATGCCGCCCGACTGTCGAATCTTGCAGACGAGGTGAAACACACCCGGGCTGAGCGTCACGCGCTCTAAGCGATGCTTGTTCGTAAGCGGGTTTAAGGCGAGGTAACGGAGAATCTCGCCGTGAGAGATAGGCTTCCCAGCCGAACCGTTTGGCCCGCCGCAAAGATTCCAGTTGCCCGCCGCAAAGATTTCTGGGCGCGGCATGAGCCAGCGCTTTGCTTTTGCAGTGGCTGGACCTGATATCTCGTAGTTACTCGGGTCAAAGAAGGGCAAGTTCTGGAAGGCTTTCATCTTACCCCCCAGATTTCAATTGCACCTTGAAGCGCCCAATACTTCCCGGCGTTTAGTTCATAGATGTGCGAATCCTTCTGATACCAGGCGTCAAAGAACGCCTTAACAAGGTTGTCGAGGTCAGGCGTATAGAGATGCGGATCGCCGGGCTGAATATCGCTCTGCCGACTTGTCGCAATCGGCAGGCGAAACACCAAGCGATCCCCCAACTGGTGATCAGCGTTTCTTCTCCTCATCGACCAAATGACGTCACCCTTATAGGCAAGATAGCGCTTGGCGTTCTCGCGGACATGAGCTCCACGGCCGGTCATGCGAACGGCGCCCATCGGGACAAGGTCAAGAGAGTAGAGGAGCTTCACGTTAGTTAAGCCTCCTCACTTCTGCCGCTACTTCATCATCCGGCTTGACGGTATATATCTCCGTCGTCCGCGTCTCCTTATGCCCAGCCGCTTGCTGCACCAGCTTCAAATCTCGCGTTGCGTCATAGAGATGAGAACAAAACGAGTGACGCAGATGGTGCAGCACGAAGCCTTCGCCGGCATGCTTCCTAGCCTCTGGACTTACGCGGCGCCGTATAGTCTCCGCCCACATGCGGAACGATGCAGGATTCCCCGGCGTTGCCTTACGTGCGCTGACGATTAGCGGATACTCATCATGATTCGGAGCACGCTCGAAGCCCGGCACTTTGTCGATAAGTACTCGCTTACGAACGGGCAGATAGGCCCAGATTGCGGCAAGCATCGAATCGTTCAGCGGAATGTCCATGACCCGCTTAGCTTTTCGGCGTACGTCGCGAATGTAATAGGAGACAAGGTCAAGCTGACCGTAAGTGAGCCTCGATACTTCGTCAGTACGAAGGCCCCCGCGATACATCAACTCAAAGACCACACGATTGAGCGGGTCGGAGATCTCCGCCCGCGCTGCCTCCCCGACCTTTAAGCTGATCGACTTCGGTTTCAAGCGCGGAATGTCCACGCCCTTCATACCGTAACAGGGGTTGATGAACCCTCGGTCAATCCAGACGATGAATGAGCACCAATGTTTGACGGTCGCCAAGCGTCGGTTAACCGTTCTTGGCGCCTCGCCTAACCTCCGCCGCGTAGCGATGAACGTTTCGACGTGAATCGATCTTACATCTCGCGGTGTCTGTACCTTCTCCTCGGCGAGGAAAATCATCCAGTGCTCTAGATCCTGTTTCTTCGCACGAGCGGTGTGAATGTTTTCTCTACCGTGACGTTCCATATACGCTTTCGTCGCCTCTGCGATGCTCGCAAAATCAACGGAGCGCGATACTGCTGCTAACTCCATGTCATCCTCCTGTATTCTGAACACGAGCAAATCTTGCTTTGGCGTTCCTCCTTATTCGATAGAAGCGTTTACGTTCGTGTCGTGCTGTCACAGACAACACGACACGGTGATTAAGCGATCCGTTTGGCTAGTTTGTTTAAGACTTTGTTGGCGTGCTGATAGCTCTCTTTGTAGCCGCCCATGCAGACCGTATTGTGTCCGCATTTGAGAAGCGTCTCGACAGCGACGGGCCCGCCGTTATACCGCCAGATAGCGTGTGTGACGTTTCCGTCAGTCGCCTTCATGTCCTCGGCGAATATCTTCACGCCGCACGAAATATTCTTTTTCGGAACAAAGAGTTCCCACTTCTTGAGACCGCAGCGCGCAGCATTTGCAGGCATCACCTGCATCAAGCCGCGGGCACCTTTGTGGCTAATCGCGTCTTCCTGCTTCGAACTCTCGACGTTCAAAAGCGCAACGCAAAGGCCGGGATTCAAGCCGTAGCGGATGCATTCACGCTCGGCGTAAAGAATATTGTCGGTGAGATCATCCTCCGGTTCGGCCTTGACGTAACCGATACTCCGCACCGCTCCATCCGTCACTTTCGCGACAGCAACCGAAGCTTGGCCGAAAAGGTAGTCAGTCACCTCAAGCCAAATCGTCGCGCCGACCTGTAGCCCGACACAAAGGAGTGCAAAATATACAACCTTACTCTTCCGAATCGCATTTGCCGTGCGAACAACTTTCATCATCTTGCTTTTCATATGCTCCTACATATGTTCTGCGTTTAACCTAACTACTCACCTTCGAGACTTTCGACTGAGACACCGAGCGCCTTCGCGTAACGTCCGACCGTGTCGGTTCGCACGCGCTGACGCTTCACCGCTGAGCGACCGAGAAGCGCATAGACAGACGCCGCCGAGACCTCGAGACGCTTCGCCAGCTCCGGCACGCTAATTCCTTGCTCCGCCATGACAATGCGAAGTCGGCGCTGGAATGAGATCTTTGAACCGATCATGCGATCTTCTTACCCTCCGCAATTTCTCTTAGCTGACGCAGGAACTCCTCGACCTTCTCCGGAGAAACCTCCGCGTCTTCACGCAACTCCTTGCGCCGCTCTGCCTCACGGTCTTGCTTCACAAGCTCAAGACGATTGCGGGCGACAACGTGAGCGCCCGAGCGAATCGCTTTCGGCGGAGGCGGGAAACCCGCGTCACGGAGCGCAACCTTTAAACCTTCCATGGCGTCGTCGAAGCGCAGGTCATGAAGCGAGATGTGGTAGGCTTCAAGAATCGCGTCCGTTAGTTCGATGTGAGGCCAGGGACCGAATGCAATCTTTGCGATAGTGGCTGTTTGCTTCGCGTTCATGTGTCCTCCTCGTCGCTTTCATTTGCGCCTTCTTCTTCGCTGCCAAACTCTCCGTCAGGGATTCCGATAAGTGGGTTCGAGCCGTAGCGATCCTCAAGACGAGACACGGCTTCGCTCTCGCGTTGCTTACGCGCATCAAGTCTTTCGGCTGCGAAATCCTTTCTTGTTCTTAGGCCGGGGTACTTTTCAGGAAACAAGCCTGTGTAGCCGTTCGACATGCTGTGCTTAATGGCCCAGAGGAGCGCGTCACGTCCGTGCTCGCTCGCTTTGTTCAGGCCGTACTGCTCATATTGAGGGCCTGCGTAGCTGCACCTCTTCTTGCGCCGGTAAACAATCCATTCTTCCCAAACGTTTTTGCACTCCTCATCCGTGCACTCGATTGGGAAGACGAGTTCGGAAGGGTCACGCAACGCCTTCGGAGGCGCGGCAACACGTGAGGTCGGCAACGGCTCAGGCTTGGCTTTGAGAGGTTGCGGCGCTTCCTCTTCGGCGGAATTTACTTCAACCTTTTGGACCTCAGTTTCGCGTCCGGGTTCTACGAGCTTGATAAGGACGGTTCGCTTTCGAGTCCGTTTAGGCTTCACAATCATGAGCGCCGTATCGATAATCCCGCCCTTGTCACGAGCTAGCACACCGATTTCAACACACGAATTGATGATCGCTCTCAGCGACTCCGCCTTCAAGTGCATCTCAAAGGCCAAAGTTTCCAAATCGGCGTCAGCGATAGAGCGAGTAGGGGAGTTCGCGATCTGCTCACGCACCTCCCCAAGCACTCCGATACCTTCCCATCCGTGAAGGCGTAACACCGTTGACCGTTGAATTCGCTCTGCTCGTTCCATCTTGCCTTTCCTCAAGCTCTCTAAAGTTGACCGCGCTAAGGGTTAGAAGGGGATGTCGTCATCGTCGTAGGAAATGGACGGGCCTATGCTTGCCTGTTGAAGTGGTGGCTTACCCTGCGGCAACTCACGTCGAGGCGTTCGCGCAGATGGTTGCGGCTTGCTCTGATTCACTTCGTCGACGTCGTCGTCGCTGAAGCTTTGCTCGGCAGTTGATTGCTTGCGTGACGGTGCGGGCGCAGCTGCCGCAGCGGCTTGCGCTCGAACGGGCGTTGCTGAAATGATTTTCGTGTATGTGCCGGAATCAGACTCCTGACAGACACAGGAATAATTCTTGCCAATGAGCGCTCGAACGAATTCCCAAAGTGTGTCCCGGTTTTCGTAAACCGACTTCGGATCGAAGCTTTTCCCAGCCATGCTTTTCAACAGGATGGAGAGATTGCTTTTACTCCCGGTCTTGATGGTGCAGTACTTCGTAACTTCGACAATCTCACCGTCATCGTCTTCAAGGAAAAAGACGAACACGAGATTGGGTTCCATGATCTCGGGCTGTTCGAACTTCTCGCGTCGTTCGAACTTCACGTTTTTGAGCGGACCAATAAACGTTCCGCTCAGCACGGGCTTAAGACCTACATCGTCGGGCAAGGGGTTAGTTCGGCTCATTTGGCCTCCTGGTTTCTGGGTGAAATGGCGTGGAAATATGCGTGCGCGTAACACGCGTCGGGATACTCGAATGGACCGACTGGGGATTCTCCCTCTAGTTGGTAATGGAATTGGTTTTCGCAGACATCGTCGGAGGCGACGAGGATTTGCAGCTTGTGCTCAGCGCACGCTTCAATAATCTCGTTCCAGGGGACGACACGAACGTCATCGGGAAACTTCAAGAAATCTGATGCCATGCAAAGCTCCTTCCAAGCTCGCACGCGTTCCTGTTACTTTTCCCTTGCTCGCCGACCATGTCATGCCCGATAACCTTTGTTATCGGGCATGCTGCACCGAACTTCTATTTGATAAGTAGGGTTATCGGGCATAATCGAGCGAAAAACGAGCTCAGATCGGCTGAATTGGACCTGAGCGGTATAGAGTCATGGGAAAGCAACTTCGCGACGAACCCACTAATCCGGCATTTCAGCTCGTCCTCAACGAGGAGTTTCTCCCGGGTAGCACCGGACAAAGAACCAAAGCGGAGTTTTTCGAAACAAAGCGGCTGCAGGACGTAATGGCTCAATACATCAGCTACTATGCCGACGGTGACGGACATACGGCGCGCGCCAAGCGTTACGACTTGGAACACTTTCTCGGATTTTTGGGATTCACCCGCGGCGGACCGGCAAACGTCCTGATGTCCGACTGGACTCTTCAGTCTACCAACGACTTCATCGACGACAGGCTTCATCACGGAGAATCACCTGCGACCGTCTCCAGACGGTTGGCGACGCTCAAGCATTTCGGCCGAACCATCGCCGAGCGGCTGCCGGGCTACATCAATCCGGCGCGCGAGGCCCGAGCACCGACGGCTGCGCCGGCACGCCCCGAAGGGCTGGCACCTGACGAAATTGAGATGCTGAGAAGCGCCGCTGAGCAATCAATCGCCGCGAAAGGCGCAAAAGACAACTTCATCCTCGTGCGAAATCGCTATTTACTCGAGCTCCTCCTCGGCACGGGACTTCGAGCAGACGAAGTTCGTCTCGTCACCGTTGGACAGCTCGGCGAAGACGGCGGCTGGTTCAAGAATATCAAGACAAAAGGAAGAAAGTACAGGAACGTCTATCTTTCCTCTGCGCTCCGCTTCCTGACCGAAGAATATCTCTCGCTTCGAGAAAAAGAAATTCGCGGGTCTTATCCAGAATTTTTCGAAGCACCACTTGCTGAACAGAAACGTTTTCCGCTCCTGATAAGTCTCCGAGGTGCGAACCTCGACCTGCCAGAGAGCTTTGCCCTGAATCCCAAGACGATTTGGAGAATTATCTCCGACTTCAGCATTCACGCAACGAAGTTTCATCCCGGTAATGAAGCAAAGCTCCATCCTCATAAGCTTCGACACACCTTCGCCCATGGACTTCTCGACAGCTCGAAAGATATCCGACTCGTGGCACAAGCTCTCGGTCACAGCGACGTGAGAACAACCATGCGGTATACTGAGCGGACTGACGAAGAAATCGCCAAAGCTGTCGAGCTGACGTTGAAAAAATGAACGCTTTCGCCGCAAGGCGAGAAAACAGACACCAATAGGCACCCCAGCGAACTTTTCGCGACACGGGCTTGCGAGATGACAGCTTCTTGTCACGATCCACTAACGGTCCGAAACGTTCTTTGCTTTTTACCGAGGCGCGAAGCCAATTCCGAATTGATCCGCGAATAACCTTTCGTTGTCGACCAAGTCTCCTGATTACGAAAGGAAAATGAAGTGAACATCAAAGTCGATCCGGAAGCAGTTCTCCAAGCGTTTATCGCGCTCGGAGACTACGAACCGGAGAACCCGCGCTTTAAACACGGAGGCCCGCTAAGCCTTCCAGGCGCGATTGCCGCCGCACAGGGCGCTGACTTCGCAGGTGCGCTGATCTACGGAAGAGGCGGCAACGCGCGCTACCGTGTGGATCGCGACGGCTCGGTGTCTCTGTACGCGGACTCATGCCCCTCCAAGGTGGAGCAAGCGCGGGCATTGGGCTTTGGGATAGCCTAAGACGCAAGCAAGGTTGTCGGCCGATCAGCCCGGAGACTTCGGTCGACAACCCTTTGGGCAGTCTGTCGCGCGGGTTCTTTTCTTGAAGATTGTATCGCAGGCAGGAGAATCCACAAATTGCGATGCGTGATTCGCCTACACTCTTGAGTTCAAATTCCTGAAGTCGCTGCCTTGGTCGAAATCCAGCGCCTGCAGCTTATCGTTTACGAAGGGAGAACCGGACGATCGGCCGCAGAGAGCTTTGAAGGGTCGATAATGATCTCCGAGCCTTCGGATTTCTCGACGGCGGTCATCGCATGCCGAAAAAGAACTCGCACCGCCGCGGCTGCTGGAATCGCAATGAAAACTCCAAGCAAACCCAAAAGCTGACCGCCGACGATAATCGCCAACATAACGCCGAGCGGATGGATGCCAAGCCGTTCGCCTACTATCTTCGGTGTGATGATCGTTCCCTCGAGTCCTTGGACGACGGCAAATACTGTCCACACGGCGAAAAGCTGCGTCCAGCTCGGATCGTTCACAATGGTGATGAGCGTCGCGAGAAACACGCCTACGCAAATTCCCAAATACGGGACGATACCGAGGAATCCGGCCGTTACTCCGACGAACAGCGCCGAAGGCAATCCGACAATAAAGAGGCCAAACACGTAGAGACAGGCAAGGATCAATGCGACGAGCATCTGCCCGCGAAAGAAGACCGCCGTGTGGTCGACGATCTCACCACCTATCTCGGCGACTTTGGATCTCACTCCGGCGGAGAGATAGCCGCCTATCACCCGGTGAATAGCGTGGAGATCACACGCGATGTAGTAAATAAAAAACGGGAGGAGAATCAAATTGAGCAATGTGAGCGCAAGGGAATAGCCCGACAACAGGGTCTCCCCGAGAGTCTTCAACCAGCTCGCAATTCGTTCTTCACCAAGATACGAGGCGTAGGACTTTATATTCGACCAAAATTGTTCCTTCGCAAAGAACTCCTGAACCTTCAGATTCACGGAAGTTTTGGCGGCGAGCCATTCACGAAGACTCTCTACATAGTGTGGAAAGTTTTTTGCGAGGATTGAATATTCAGCGATCACCTGCGGAATCGCGACCCCGAGGAACACCGCGATGACGATAAAAATGAAGGTCGCGAGCAAAACCACCGACAATCCTCTTCGTATGCCCTTTCGCTCGAGCTTCGTGACCAACGGATCGATGAGGAGGGCGATAGCGTAAGAGACGAAGAGAAGGAGCGTGACTTCCTTCATCTCGTTGATGAGCCAGAAAAGCGTGATCGTGAATAATCCCCAGAAAACGGTCTTCCGGTTGGCAGCGATGAGTCGCTTCAGATATTCAACCGTCGCTTCAACTTCACTCGTCATGAAGAGCCTCCCAGGGCTATCTGAATGTTACCGCGGGCTCACCGAGCAATCTCTCGACTGAGTTACAAAATTCCTCGGACGGAGCGACGCCCGCACCCGCAGGAAGCGAGAGTATGGTGTCGCTGTGATTCTGCCGCCGCATTACCAGCCGGACCCGGCAATCGCCTTGATGAAGTGTAATCAGCTTTCGAAGCTCGGTCAGCTTACCGCTGTCGACGCGAGTTGAATCAATATGGATAACTGCCTCTTTCGCCGACTGATCACGAAGCTCAATGATCGATTTCACGTTTGAAGCAAACAAGATCCTTCGCTCGTCTCCCACTTCCAACTTTGCGCTTACGACGACAGGATCGTCGCTCGAGAGAATGGTCTGGACCTGGTTGTACGTATCCGGCCAAACGAGAACCTCCATAGTGTCGAGGAGGTCTTCCAAGATGAACGACGCATATCGTTCACCCTTTTTCGTGTTCTTCAACTTGAGGAAGGTGATGACTCCGGCGACATTCACGGTCGCATCGTTGGAGAGTCCTTTCACTTCCCGAATGGTCGAGGCGCCGACTCGAGAAAGATCTTGGCGGAAGCGTTCGAGAGGGTGACCGCTTAGATAAAAGCCCAGTGCTTCCTTTTCCCGCGCAAGTTTCTCCGTAGTCGGCCACTCCGGCAGACCCTTCCCGTTTCCATTCTCGGGTGGGGCAGCAAACGATGCTTGCCCTCCAAAAAGACTAATCTGATTATTCGCCTTCTCTTCACGTTCACGGGAAATGCGTTTGAGAACGTCGTCTAGATTTTGAAACAAGTGGGCCCGAGATCTCCCCGACCAATCAAATGCTCCAGCTTGAATAAAGTTTTCAAGTACTCGGCGGTTGAGCAGCGAAGCGTCACAGCGGGCACAAAAATCATGAAACGACTTGAACGCTCCGTTCTGCACGCGTTCTTGGGCCAGCATTTGAACAGCCTTCTCCCCCACTCCCTTGATCGCCGCGAGTCCAAACACGATGTCACTGCCGCTCACACTGAATCCAACCTCTCCCCGATTAATATCAGGTGGAAGCACCGAGATGCCCATTTCGCGGCATTCGTTGATGTTCTTCAGTGTCTTGTCGGTATCTCCCATTTCAGACGTCATGAGCGCCGCCATGAATTGCCGTGGGAAGTGCGCCTTCAGATATCCCGTTTGGTACGAGATCATGGCGTAGGCAACCGAGTGACTTCGGTTAAATCCGTACCGCGCAAATGTCTCCATTTGGTCGAAGACATCGCCGGCGGTGGAATCAGGGATATTTCTCGCCTTCGCGCCGCTCATGAAGAAGTCGCGTTGCTTCGCCATCTCTTCGGGTTTCTTTTTCCCCATCGCCCGGCGGAGCATGTCGGCTTCTGCGAGTGAGTAGCCAGCCATATCCCGGGCAATCTGCATGATTTGCTCTTGATACAGAATGATCCCGTATGTGTCGCTCAGCACCGGTTCGAGGAGCGGATGAGAGTAGGTCACCCGCTCTCTCCCATGCTTCCGGTTGATATAGTGATCAACCATCCCCGCATCGAGCGGACCTGGACGATAGAGTGCGAGAATAGCGACGAGATCTTCAAAGTTGCTCGGCTTCAATCGGCTCACCATTTCGGTGATACCCGTCGACTCGAGCTGAAACACGCCGATGGTGCGGCCGGAGGCAATCAGCTTCAGCGTTCTCGGATCATCGAGCGGAAGATCATTCAACTCGATGTCTTTATTTCGCGCCTCTTTGATCATCCGAACCGCGTCGTAGAGAACGGTCAGCGTCTTCAGTCCAAGGAAGTCGAACTTCACGAGGCCGATTTTCTCTACCCAGCTCATGGAGAGCTGAGTCACAACTTGGCCCTCTTTATCCATCATCAGCGGCAAGTGCTCGACGATGGGTTTGTCGCCGATGACGATTCCTGCCGCGTGAGTCGACGTGTGACGGGAAAGACCTTCGAGCTTCATCGCGAGCTCAATCAGCTCACGACCTTCATCGGAATCAGCGTATTCACGAAGACGTTTTTCCATCTTCAGGGCTTCGGCAAGCGGATAATCGAAGCCCTGCCGGGGAGCCGGCATCAGCTTGGCGATTCGGTCCGTCTCGGCGTAGCTCCGTCCGAGGGCACGACCAACGTCTTTAATGGCGGCCTTCGCTTTGAGAGTTCCAAAGGTGCAAATTTGAGCAACTCGATCGCGGCCGTATTTATCGCAAACGTACTCGATGACTTTTTCGCGGCCGTAAATGCAAAAATCGATATCGATATCGGGAAGGCTGACTCGATCAGGGTTCAGAAATCGCTCGAAAAGAAGTTTGTGTGGGATGGGATCTACTTCCGTGATGGCCATTGCATACGCGACGAGAGATCCTGCAGCGCTTCCTCGACCCGGGCCGACTGGAATGCTGTTCCGCTTCGCCCATCGGATAAAATCGGACACGACAAGAAAGTACCCGACGAACCCCATCTTGGTAATGAGCTTAATCTCGAGTTCAAGACGATCATGATAACTGCGAATTACTTCATCGGTGAGATATTCAGCCTTGCTCGCGCGAAGGCGCGAGAATCGATCCTCCAGACCTTCTCTCGCCTGCTCGGCGAAGAGATCCTCCAAAGACTTATCAGGAGGCGGCTCAAAATGCGGCATGTGGTGCTTCGAAAAGTCGAAAGAGAGATTGCACATGTCCGCAATCAAACCTGAATGCCGAACCGCCTCTTCGAAACCGGGCATCCCGGCGATCATTTCATCTTCCGTCTTGAAGTGAAGCCGTGAGTGATCATGCCGGATTCGATCCTCGTCGGTAATCATCTTCCCCGTCGAAATACACATCAGCACTTCTTGTGCGTAGTGATCTTCGGGCGACAAATAGTGGCAATCGTTGGTGGCGACGAGTGGGATACCGAGCTTTCCGCCCAACTCGAGCATCATTTTGTTGTGTCGCTGCTGCTCAGGGAACTGATGCGGTTGAACTTCTAGAAAAAAACGCTCGCCAAACAAATCTCGATATCGACGAGCACAGGTTTCGGCGCCGTCGATATCCTCCATTCGGGAATACGCGGCAAGCTCGCACGCCATACATCCGCTCAGACAGATAAGTCCGTCGTGACACGAAGAGAGGAG
Organism: uncultured Bdellovibrionales bacterium; assembly: GCA_964509425.1. Classification (GTDB taxonomy): domain Bacteria; phylum Bdellovibrionota_C; class UBA2361; order SZUA-149; family CAZDWZ01; genus CAZDWZ01. The sequence goes on from CAZDWZ010000002.1 coordinate 16,289, forward strand.
TTCGTAATCGATTCGAGGCTTGTGGTAAAAGCCCTCGAGGTATCCGGCTGTAACGAGCCGGCATAAATTTTTATAACCTTGGTGATTCGTCGCGAGCAGCGTCAGGTGATGAGTCTGATGCCCCCCTTGTGCTCTTGGCGTTCGGTCGTGGCGGCTTCCCGCGGTGAAGTAGACTTCACAGCCGATGATCGGTTTGACCTGTGCGGCTTTCGCAGCTTGATAAAATTCGATCACCCCATGCATGTTTCCATGATCAGTGATTGCGACCGCGGGGTGGCCGAGCGACTTCGTGTGCGAAATCAGATTCTCGATTTTGATCGCGCCGTCGAGGACACTGTATTGCGTATGGAGGTGGAGATGAACAAACCGGGACATGCCCAGTTTATACGATCGAGGGTCGCAGACCTGCAACCACTCACTGTCCCAGAGAACGAGGTTTGACCGAAATTCGTTATTTTCTTCGGGCTACGAGTTGCTTGATGCCCTCGAAGCCACCTTCTGGAAGTCGGACTTTTGCAACCCGATTTCCGATTTGGCCGAGCGCCGTTGCAGATGAAAATGATACGAACGTGAATTCGCCGTTCGGCCAGCGACCACGGAATATCTCCGGACTATCCGGATGTGCGAGGTCGAACGTATGAAACCCAAACTCGTCGATGAGCGTCGGCAGCGCCATCTGCCGGTAAGGCGTCTTATCACACCGGCTGGGGATAATCACGCCGCCTCGCGCTTCGATTATTGAAATAGTTTCTGAAAGACTTTTGGAGAGGCGATACTCGCGATTTCCATACGCCGCAGAGGGGACGTCGAGTGCATCGAGAAGCGAATAGAGTTCCGATGCAGGAGTGCCGTCTCGGAACAGCGTCAAAAGAAAGACTTCTTGGCAGCTTCCGAGCTGACAGCAAACGACCATTCCCGGAAGAATTCTAAAGTCTTCTTTGCCCAGCGTTTGCTGGACGATGTCTATGTATTGAGCGTTGTAATAATCTGCGACGCCAATCAGATCGACACCCTTTGCGGCCGCGAGCCTTGCGAGACACGCCCCTGGAGGCATTCCGCCTGCGTGAAAATAACCAACCGTGTTCGGAGCGTGGACGCGAAGGTCCATTGAATATTTCTTGCCCTTAGTGGGCTGTTTCGCGAGAAACGCTTTGCCCTTTTGAACCTTCTGAGCTTGCGCCTTCAGCAGAGTGCGATTTCGCTTCGCGGCCTCGCGAAACGGCTTGAGTACCTTTTCAGGAGGATTGACGACGAGGTCGCGAGTGAGAACGAGCGCCTTCGCCTCGGGTTTCTCGACCTTCTCTGTCTTCACGGACTGCGCCTTCGTGAGGCGAACCTCAACGGTTTTGGTCGGCTTTGCTTTCGAAGCAGCCGCGCCTGCGGCTTGTGTTTTCTTCGACGAGCTCTTGCTTACTTCTTTCGAGGTTCTCATAGCTTCAACCTTAAAATCCAAAAAAGTACCGGTCCGCCGCAGAGATCGGGCAGACGGAAGTACAACCTTGCTGAAATTCTTTTTTGTTAGAGGGACTTGGCCTATTGCCCGACGCGTTTGCCGAGGGCCGGCATCCCTACCTGCAGAGGTTGCTGGGATTGAGATGCCACCTCGGGAGAAGGCGATTCAATTTCTCGCCTTTGGAAGGACGGGTGTTCGAGCCTGACGCTCTCGATTCGGTAGCTTTGAACCCGCTCAACCACGATACGCGCCTGGGGTCGCGGCGGATGGCCGCCGTTTTGTTGAACGTCATGGCCGTTCAACTCGAGCGTGTCACCGGAGTGCCCATCGCCATTTTTGAGGTTCAGCTCCACCGTGTCGTCGCTTTTCTGGGATGCGATCTCAACCGTCAAGCTGTCGCCGGGCCGTGGCATCCGCCCGAGCTGGGTAAAGATGAACCCGGCAATAGTATCGTAATCGCCCTCGGGAATTTCGAGTCCAAATTGGGAATTAACATCCGCGACCAATTGGCCGCCGTCTATGAATATCTGGCCGTTGTCTTGGATAACAACCGATCGCTGCGGAATATCGGATTCGTCGAATATATCACCGACTATCTCTTCGATGAGGTCTTCCAGAGTTACAACGCCGTCTACTCCGCCGTGCTCGTCGAGGACGATTGCCAAATGGAATTTGCGCTTTTTGAACTCGGCTAACAGATCGTCAATCGCCTTCGTTCCAGGAATAAAATACGCCTCTCGCATCAGTTTCCGGACACTGAACTCTTCGGTCTTCCCTCCCCCAGGACGAATCGGGATAACCTCCCCTTCACGATTCCTCGGAGGCAAGTATTGAGGCAGAACGAAATTGAGAAGATCTCTCGTCAAGAGGACTCCGAGCACATCGTCGATGCTCTCACCGACAACCGGAAATCGTGAGAGACCTGATTCACGAACCGTCAACAATACTTCTTCGAGCGTCGCTTCGGTGTCGATGGTCACCAAGTCAGTTCTCGGTGTCATGATTTCTCGTGCCACGGTGTCGGAGAGACTGAATACTCCCCTGAGCATCTCACCTTCTTCCTTCTCAATGGCGCCGTCCTCGGTGCTCTTCGCGACGAGGAGTGAAAGCTCAGCGAGCGACTGAACTCTGCCAAGCGGGTCCATTCGAGGGATCCCAAATATTCGAAGGAGCACGCGAGCGCTCGTATTCAAGAGAAAGATCGCCGGTCTGCAGACTTGCGAATAGAGAAACAGCGGCCCGCCAAGGATCCGGAGCGTGCCTTCGGGGTACCGCAGCGCAATTGATTTCGCGAACAACTCCGCGAATACGACGTTTAGATAAATGGCAATAAGCAGGGCGGAAATGACCATGCTCCCCTGAACGAGAAATACAACTTCAGGATCAGCTTGATTCACGCCGAGCCAGCGGTTCAGAACCGTGAGCGGCCCGAAGAACGTTCTCTCCGCCCACCATCCGAGCAGGAGACTGGTCGCGGAGATGCCGAGCTGGGTGCCGGCCAGGGTCGTCTCCCCATCTTCGATGAGCCGCAAGGCGGTGGTCGACCCGAAGCGTCTCCTGGCTTCCGGTCCCCGGAACCGTTGCGGATTGCTTCGGGCAATCGCGAATTCGGCAGCCACGAAAAGGCCATTCACGAACACCAATGAAAGCAAAAAAAGAAAATTATTCAGGAAACCGTCTACCATGGATTGGAATCAGCAATGTTGAATGGACGCAGTGAGCACACGGAGACGGGCGGCGGGTCGAAAATCGACCTCGTTCAGGCAGATTCCGCCGGAAAGCGACGCACCACATCGATCACTAGCTGCGAGAGAATCTTTATCAGCAGGACTTAAAGACGCTTGTGGAGGCTCGCTCACCGTCATTATTCTCCAGTTGAGAGGGCTCCCTTTCTCGGGAGTTCCCGGTAGATGATGCCACCCGGCACGATAGTCGTTTGCCTGGGGAGCTACGAAGTAGGATACCATAAGTTATGAGTCCGATTCAGGGAAAGCAGCGAAGTAAAGACCTAAGTATCTAAATCGGCAAGATATTTTTTGAAACCATGTGATCCGTTCCCTACTCCAAATCTGAGAAAATCGGCAATTATATGGGTTCTCCCGAAAAATACCTCATACGGACTTTAGGCGAGTATCAGCGCTCCATGGAGGTCTTCGAGACCTCTCAAGACCCGCTGACGCTGCCCGATGTCCGGCTCGTGCTGCGGGGCGATGCTCACCGGTTCGGCCCCTCATGGAACGATGAGCCGGACGCCGAGTATCCGTTCGGGACGAAGTTCATCGGCGCCCTTACCGAAACCGCCAAGATCATGATGGCCTGCGGCCTGAAGACTGTCTTCGCCTATATGCACGGCGACGAGGTCTCCCTCTTGCTCGATGAATCGGAGAGCAATAACGCCCGGCGAAAGAGCCGCCTCATCTCGCTCGCTTCGAGCACCGCTTCGCTCGCCTTCCTTCAAGCGTTTGGGAAACCGGCCGTTTTCCACACACGCCTTGCTGAGCTTCCAAATGACAGTCGCGTATTGGATTATTTCTTTTGGCAGCGAAAAGTCGCTCAGCGCAATTTCCTCTCTCGAACGCTTGGATTGCTCCTTGCGGACAGTGGACGAAGTGAATCGGAGGCGGCCGCCACTCTGAAGGCGTTGGACGAAAACGGTAGGAGGGAGCTGCTCGTTCAACTTGGGCGCCCGCCGTCCACTGTGAGCGCGTATGAACAGTTCGGACTCGCGCTTTGGTGGGAGAACAAAAAAACCCAAGACGGCGACAAGCCCACACTTCAGCTCGAATCGCGTCTCCCGGCGTCGGACGACGAATACCTTACCCTCCTAAATGGCCGCCTGTTCGGCTCCGGCTTTGCCTGCGCAGAATCACTCGATGAGGTTCGCGTTTCCGACGCTCCACCGGCGCGAACGAGTCGCGGACCGCGAGAGCAAACCTCTGCAGAGGCGCAGCGCCCGAGTCCTCCTTCTAATTCCCCGGCAAAACGCGAGCCGTTTAGAATAACATCGCGCGGCATTCGCGGACCTTCCTCCTAGGCGAACACACGGGTCGAATCCCGTATTTTCATTGGACCATTCGGGGATCGAAGGGCTATTATTTCCGACCATGATATCCTCTCCGTCCTCCGTTCCGTCGCGCCAAGTTCTTTGGAATGTCTCCGACCCGGTAAATCCGGCGGTGATGTATCTGCTCTTCGCGATCTCACTCGTCATTTGCGGATTCGGGCTTTTCCAAAGGTTCCGTCTGTGGTCGGCAGGAAAGCCGGATGGTTCTCGCCTGACTCATCCCATCCAGCGGATTACCGCGCTCTGGACGTACGGCATCGAGCAACGTTCGGTGAATCGCGCGAAGGACGCCGGAAAGTTTCATTCTCTGATTTTTTACGGATTTTTGGTCCTGCTCTTCACCACGACGATGGTCTTCCTGGATCACGATTTGGGCATTCAGATATATCGTGGACAGTTTTACCTCGCGGTGACGGTCTTGAGTGATCTTTTCGGACTCGGATTGTTCTATGGGCTCGTACTCGCGTGGCACCGGCGCTACATAAATCGCCCGGACAAGCTGCATTCCACAGCGAGCGACGCGCTTCTTCTCATCGTGCTTGGACTCCTCGTGATCCAAGGATTTCTCCTCGAAGCACTTCGCATCCATGCCACCGGTGATCCCTGGCGGTTTTATTCACCGGTCGGCTACGTAGTGAGCCTCGTTTTTTGGCCGCTTTCTGTGGGAGCTGCTCGATCGATCCATTTCATTATCTGGTGGTTTCATACCGTGACGGTGTTCGCGGTGATCGCCGTGCTTCCATACACCAAGTTTCTGCACATCCTGGCGAGCATTGGGAATATTTATTTCTCCGAACACGGCCGGCCAAAGGGCGCACTTCGATTTCCGGGAGACATGGAAGCGATTCTCGAAGTCGCCGCCGAGACCGGTGACGAATCTGCGCTCGGCATCGGCGTTTCGACGATAGGTGACCTGAGCTGGAAACAAAGGCTGGATCTCGATGCGTGCACTTCGTGCGGACGATGTCAGGAAGTTTGTCCTGCGTATAATTCCGGGAAGCCGCTTTCTCCAAAATGGCTGATCTTGGATACGAGAGATCACATGCTCGGGCTTTATGCGAGCGGTAATCAGAAAGTGGGCGCCGGCTCTCCCCCTCAATCGGTGCTCGGTGCCGCAGAGAATTTTGATCGAGGCATGCTCTCCTCCCTTCTTCTTAAGTCTCATGCCGCGCGAGACGGATACCGCCGCGCAAAAAACGAGCTGGTTGAAAACGCCGCACGAAACATCGGAGTTGCTTACGAACATGAGCTGGCCGTCGATGTGATGGACGAGAACGTCTTCTGGTCCTGCACAAGCTGCCGCGCATGCATGGAGGTCTGCCCGGTCGGGATCGAACATGTGGACCTCATCATGGATGTGAGGAGAAACCTCACCCTCCTGAAGGGAGAAATGCCCGGTGAAGCACAAGCGAGCTTGCGCGCCATCGAAACTAGAGGAAATCCGTTCGGACCCCCAGAGGCGAGAACATCTTGGACCGAGGGACTCAATGTTCCTATTCTGGAGGCAGGTGCCGACGTCGACTTGCTCTATTGGGTCGGGTGCATTTCGGCCTACGATCGGCGCAAGCAAAAGATTGCTCGAGCCATGGTTGAAATATTGAACCGGTCGGGTCTGAGCTGGGGCATTTTGGGAAATAAAGAGCGCTGCACGGGTGACCCTGCTCGCCGTCTCGGGGAAGAGAACCTCTTCCAAACGTCAGCGAAAACCAACCTCGAGACGCTCAGCAAACTAAGCTTCAAACGGATCGTGGCGCATTGTCCGCATTGCTTCAACACTCTGAAGAACGAGTATTGCCAGCTTACCGGGCGCTCGTTCTCGGTCGTTCATCACAGCGAGCTCCTCCAGGAACTCCTCGCAAACGGCCGAATTACCGTAAAATCCGGCTCCGAAAAGCTAATAACCTTCCATGACCCTTGCTATTTAGGGCGTTATAACGATAACTATGACGCCCCTCGCGAGGTGGTTTACCAGATAGGAAAAAATAGCCGAACGGGCTGGGACGGGCCGAAAGAAATGCCCTCCCACCGTGAGAAAGGCATGTGTTGCGGCGCAGGCGGCGGACACTTCTGGATGGACCTCAAAATCGGTGAGAGGGTCAACGTTCTCCGAGTCAAAGAGGCGGAAGAGATCGGGGCGAATACAATCGCCACGGGCTGTCCGTTCTGTATGCACATGCTCGAAGACGGACTCAAGCTCCGCTCCCGCGAAGATATCGAAGTCAGAGACATTGCCGAATTAGTGATTGAAAACTTAGCATGAAATCGAACTCACAGAACCCGCGTCTTAGGAACATTGCCATCATCGCTCACGTCGACCACGGGAAGACCACCCTGGTTGATCAGCTCTTTCGTCATTCCGGCGTTTTTCGCGTCGGAGAGGCGGTGGAGGATCGGGTCATGGACAGCATGGACCTCGAACGAGAGAGAGGGATCACCATCGCCGCAAAGAACTGCGCGGTTGAGTGGAAGGGAACCAAGATCAACATTCTCGACACTCCGGGACACGCCGACTTCGGCGGAGAGGTAGAGCGAGCGCTCGCGATGGTCGATGGAGCGGTGCTGCTCGTTGATGCGTCCGAAGGACCTCTCCCGCAAACACGTTTCGTCCTCAAAAAAGCACTTGAAGCAAAAAAGCAAATCATCGTTGTGGTCAACAAAATCGATCGCCACGACGCACGGCCCGCCGAAGTGCTGAACGAAATTTACGATCTCTTCATCGACCTCGATGCGACCGAGGAGCAAATTGAATTCCCGGTGATTTATGCTGTTGGCCGGAGCGGTATCGCGAAGAAGCAGCTCTCCGATCCGGATGGAGACATCGGGCTTCTTCTGGATACGATCGTCGCCGAGATTCCTCCGCCGTCGTACTGCGACGGAGAGCCGTTTCAAATGCTCGTCTCGAACCTTGGATACTCAGACTATCTCGGACGTCTGGCGATAGGCCGTGTTTTCAACGGCACGGTAAAAAAGAGCGATCAACTCGTATGCATCGGCGAAGACGGCACTCCAAAGTCGCTGCGGGCAACGAAGCTACAAGTCTACAGCGGCGTCAACTTTGCGGACGCAGAAGTTGTTGAACCCGGTGACATCATCATTCTCTCCGGAATTGAAGAGGTGATGATTGGAGATACGATTTCCGTAAAGGAAAGGCCTAAGGCCCTCAAGCGGATTTCGGTCGATGAGCCGACTATCTCGATGCGGTTTACGACGAATAATTCTCCGTTCTCGGGCCGCGAAGGGAAATTCGTCCAATCGACGAAGATTCAAGAACGTCTCGAAAAGGAAATTCTCCACAACGTCGCGATTCGTGTCGACTTTGCAGAAGATCGCGAATCTTTCGTGGTTAAGGGTCGCGGTGAATTTCAGATGGCGATCGTCATCGAGACCATGCGCCGTGAGGGATTCGAACTCACCGTGGGCCGCCCTCAGATCATCTTCAAGGAAATCGACGGCGTCCAAATGGAGCCTATCGAACATCTCTTCATCGACTGCGAAGAGAAGTTTACCGGAATCGTGACCGAGAAGCTCGCGCATCGGAAGGGTCGCATGGTGAATCTCGTAAATCACGGCAGCGGCCGGGTGCGAATTGAGTTTTCAGTGCCCTCGAGAGGACTTATCGGATACCGGAACGAATTTCTCACCGACACTCGCGGAACGGGGATCATGAACTCGTATCTCCAGGGATATGAGTCTCATCGAGGTGAGATCGTCGCACGGACCACCGGTTCTCTCGTCGCGGATCGCCAAGGAGAAGCGGTCGCGTACGGGCTCTTCCATCTGGAACCGAGAGGAAACTTGTTCGTGCTGCCCGGCGATGCCGTCTATGAGGGAATGGTTGTCGGTGAGCACAACCGCGACAATGACCTGAACGTCAACGTCTGCCGGGAGAAAAAGCTCACGAACATCCGTGCCGCCGGGAAAGACGAAAACATCCTTCTCACTCCGGTCGTTCCGATGACGCTTGAAAAGGCCATCGAATTTATCCGCGATGACGAGCTTGTCGAAGTCACGCCGAAGAGCATTCGTCTTAGAAAGACGATCCTCCCAGGGAACATGCGCGGATAACACCGAGTAAGTCCGGGACTGTGAATTTGCTTCTGTGAAGTTGCTTCTGAGAAGCTCATTCCTGGAACTCGAGAGGAAACTCCGAGTCGGTGTTCTGTTACCTCCGCTTCACTTACGCGAATGAGGTGACCAGCTCACAGTTTCAATTCTCGACTGACGTGTGAAAACCGGAACCGCTTCGGCAAGCAAACGCTCCACAGGCGGTGCCGAAGCTTAAATCCGGTCCTTCCCCACCCGGGGTAGCAGGTAATGAGCGCTTACCGAGAGCATTCGCGAATTCTTCGTTCGACGACAAAGACCGGCGGCGCTGGGAGATCCGTGTGAAATTGGCAGCTTACATCGCTTCCGACATTTCCCGGCGAGCTAAGAAAAAACTTCGCGGGACACCGCGGTGACTCTCGACAAATTTCACTGCCCGAGGCAAGCTCATCAGGTCTATGACCGGTTCGCGGAATATCGCCCGCCGCTCGCTTCGCGTCGCGGCTTTTATTTATCGCTCTCTAGCGAAATGTGTCGCGCTTGTACCCTCCAGGATTCTGGTGACCAGCGGACATCAGATTGGTTCCTGGGTTGGATACCTTTTAACGCGCGATCTGGAAATCATGGCCGCGCAACTTGCGATGGCAGCTTCCAGAAGCCCGTCACTTCTCGGTTCAGACATTTCCACAACTTCAACTCCGGAGCAGGAACAAGCGGCAATTCAAGCCGTGTCTTCATCATGCTTTGCTCATGCGGGCGAATCTTTCGCAGAGCTTGTCATCTTGAGAAAAGTCGTTCGTGAAAAAAGCGTGACTCACACCGGTGACGAAGCGCGTTTCCACGAGATGATTAACGAAGGTAGAGGCGTTCTTGCGCTCAGCGGACATCTCGGAAACTTCGAGCTACTCGCGGCTTCGCATGCAGCCCGGGCAGTTCCGGTCACAGTTGTCGGGCGTCGACCGAACTACAGTGAGATCAGTGCCTCGCTCGCGAAGCTGCGAAATGACTACGGCGTAGACACGGTTTGGCGGAACGAATCAGGTTCAGGACGGAGAATCGTCCAGACACTACGATCCGGCCGCGTCCTCGCAGTCCTCCTCGACCAAGATACTAATTTGGAGAACTGCTTCACTCCTCTTTTCGGAGTTCCGGCGGCTTGCCCCGTGGCCCCTGTACGACTGGCGGTGAGAATGCGGATCCCGATGGTGACTACCTTTATTGTTCGCACCGACAGATTGCAGCACCGCGTGATAACAAAGGAACTGGTCTATTCCCCGGACGATCCGGAAGCAGAAACGAAGATCCTCACCATTTTTCATGAACGACTTGAACGATTGCTGATCCAATATCCTTCGCAATGGGTTTGGTGGCATCGGCGATGGCGTCGTGAGCCAGGGGTCGACTACAACGCCGATCCGTATCAGCTACGGGGAACTGCGGACTACCTCGAGTGGATCGCGTCGCTAAAAGTGCATCGAACTGCGGGCCGGGTTTTAAGCGGAGTTGAAAACAGCGAGGACGCCGAAGATTCGAGTGAACGCATACCTATTGAAGCGACTCGCCACGAGCGCGCGCGACAGGGAGGGGCTCCTTCCCACCCTGGGAGAAAAAATTCCCCGCTCCGTCATCCCTCTCCAGCGCGGTGGGACGCTCGGGCCGCACAGCGAAAGCAATCGTAATTGCGCATCGCAAGCTCAACCGAAGATTGATTCCAAGTGCTGCCGCTTCGAATCTCCGATGATGATTCCGGGCCTGGCTTTTTCGATGCTTTCGATCGCCTCGTTGAGCGTTCCGGCCAGCCCTTCGGCCACCATGTAATACGCAATTATGGCAGCGCCACGACCCCAGCCGAGCGAGCAATGGACGAGCACCTTTCTCCCGGATTCTCGCGCGGCACGAAGAATGACTCGAGCCTCTTCGAACTGCTGTCGGCTCGGAAGTGTAAGGTCGAGTATCGGGATGTTGTGATAGCGAAGGCCTCGAATCGGACGCGCCTCTTCCCACTCGGCCGTCAGATCCAGCACTTCGTCGACCCCAGCCTCGATCAATTTGGAGACTTCTTCGCTCTTGGGGATTCGTCCCAAAAATACGTGTGGCAGCACGGAATCAAGAGAGCTTCTCCCAGAAGTGTAGTGACGAAAACTCAACCAGAGTCCCAGATAATACGGTGAGAAGAGTAGCTTCGTCCCGTTCGGAGTTCTCCCATGCTGTTTTCGAAAGATTGCAGGACCACGTCCAATGTAGGCCGCGGCGATAACGAGCAACGACACTGCGGGCCAAAGAAACAGAATGCCCCAGAGAGGAAGGACCCAGGCAAGTGCCGCGAAAAGAACAGCTCCGGAAAAATAATACACCGCGAGGCGGCTGTTGGCGTTCTCTCCGGTCAGTCGATTTCCGCACAATGGAGCAGCGGAGCGCTCCGGAAGAATATGAATCGCGAACAAACCCAAGAGCTGGCCCGTGAAAACATCAATCACGTGATGTTGCCAACAAAGGAGAGTCGAGACTCCGATGAGAATGAACCAGACCTGAAGAAATCGCCGGAGGAATCCGGATACCAACGGAATGTAGACGGTCCACAATATGCAGCGGATTGCGATGTGAAGCGAAGGCGAGAGATTATAGAAGTTATACATCGTCTCAAGCGAGCCGAAGAGAGTCCCGAGAAAGCCCTCGACGGGCGGACGTACGAACGCGAGCCGAAGCGGAAAAAGCAGGAAGCAGATTCCCGCAAGTCCTATGGCCAGCAGCATCCGCTTCGCAAAAAGATACAACGCCTCTCTGCGCGAGCTTACGATCGCCGCACAAAAGAAAAATGCGTCAACAGACCAATACGGAATAATGAGAATCGGGACGAAAGGCATCCCGAGCTCCCAATCGAAATACGCTTCTCCGAGGTCACTGCGGAGTGAGGTGATGTAATTGGAGCCCGTGTAGATGACGACAAACCATATCGAGAGTCCGATAGCGATTAAAAATCGCTCTTTGAGGCTCGCCACCGATTGCTCCGCTTCAGACACGACGGGCGACGCTCACGGTAAAGATCCCATCATCATCGACGAAGGTCCGCTCCTTCACAAAACCCGCACGTTCAACGAGCTGATCCATTTCGATCTGAGTCCGGCGCCGCATGACCCACGGCTTCCCGTCGCGATTCAAGAGGACCTCGGCGATCATTTCCAATTGTGGATGCCAAGGTTGATTCGTGTAGATGAGAAACCCGTGTGGCCGTAGGGCGTCTTTAACGCCCGCAAGTGAACGAAGCACCATACCGTTATCGGGGAAAAGCTCATACAGTCCCGAGACGATTCCCACGTCAGATGATTTCGGAAGTTGCGCGAGTGACTCCGAGTCAAATGCATCGCCGCGGAGATGCGTCACGTTCGTGACCCCCATTTCCAAGGCGATTTTCCGGCCTTCTTCCAACCCGTGCTCGCTCCAGTCCCGAACCATAGCTTCAACTGGTGCCGTGGCGCTCAATTTTTGGGCGATGTTCAGTACGTATCTCCCTGGTCCTCCGGCGATATCGAAGAACTTCAGCGGAGCATCCGGGCCGACATCACGCTCTTTCTTGGCACGAAGCAATGCTTCTTCTACCGCCGCCTCGAGGTGAACGCGTCTGGTGCGAATCCCTCTCCACCCGACGGAGTCGAGGTAGGACTTATCCATCAACCTCCCGAGCTCGTTCGTACCGGTAGGTTTATTACGATAAACATAGTCAAGGCTCTGGCCGGAATCGAATCCATGATCCCAACCAATGCGAATTCCTTCGCTCTGCTTCCCTAATGTGCTCATAAGATAGCGTTGTGCGCGATACATGAGGCGCTTCGCGCTTATCATAGGAAGTCCGGCCGCGAGCCACTGATATTCTTCCTTCGTATATCCGCGCTTGTCTGCAGTCGTGAGATCAGGCTGAGTGAAGGGTTTTGCAAAAACTTCGAGCACAAAACGTCGAACCGCAGCGATCGGGACATCTCGGTCCTTCTCGTGAAAGATTGCATGGAAGAAATCTTTCAACACCTCCACTTCCTTCCACGACGAGGAGAGCCTGTTGAAAAAAAGTCTCTGAGGCTTGTTTTTCACAACCCAGTCAGCACGTGCCGAAAGAAGGAGAGTCCTCGCGGTGATTGCGCCCGCATCGTCTATGAGGCGTTTCGAAACATCAAAAAGATCGATCAGCACTCCCGATGCAATCTGCTTTGAAATCAGCGGATCTGAATTGTATCCTTCGGCCTGCACAGGATCGTGAGTGAGCATCTTGCCCTTCACGTAACTTTGAATGTAACGCTCCGGCCAGCCGAACTGTTTTCCAAGGAACCGAAGTACTCGAAGCCCGGTGAGTGCGCCGGGAACATAGAGCTTCACACGGAATGCCGGTGTCGCGAGGATCATCGCCCGAACTCTTGGTGCGTAGTCGTGAACCCAGAGGGCGACGGCAACAGCCGCGACGCTGTGACCGAGAACGACCGTATTTTCCATTCGGATCTTGTGCTCAGTGCACATTGCACGGACGAAGGAATCCATGTCACGGGCGATGTCAGTAAAATGCCTCGCGTAACCGCGCTCCCCCGGTGACTTTCCATGTCCGCGGGCATCCCATGCAAAGATCGCGAAATTCGGCAGGTCCAGCTTCTCGACAAATTCGATGAGGCGGCCTGAGTGCTCGTGCCCCCGATGGAAGAGGAATATCGCCCCGGTGATCTCTCCCTTCGGAATCCACGATCGATAAAACAGCGAGGTTCCGTCGAATGAAACGAACTGGCCTTCCTGAGGTGTTTCCATGCTGATTTCAGTATTTTTGGAGGAATCTGAACTGTATGTTGATGCCATGGTTAGGACAAGGATGCTACGCCACAGCACGAACGCGAAATTCCCCATTTCGGCTCCGAATCCGGAATGTTATAGCTCCGCATGATATCCCTCAAAAATCAACAAGGCGATGGCTCATAAACTTTCCCCCATTATCCGTCTCGGTTCCCTGACATTTGCCGCTTTCTCTCTCGTCGCCGCTGTCGCAGCGCAGGCAGAGACTCTTGATTTCGGCGGTGATAACGAAAAATACAAAGGTTCCGGCGACCACACTCCGCCGAAGTGTCAGGTGAGCTATCCGACTGCTTCGCAGGAGGCATTTTTCATCAAATGGAACTGTGAGGACGACATCGCCGATCCGCTCGATATCAAAACTGAGTTTTGGATCTATCGGAGCGGTGCCGCAGCTGCCGGATTTTCTGTCGGACAGCTTTTGACTTCATTCCTCGGATTCCCCGCATCGGTGAAGATCGACGAGTCACTTCTTCGAGTTACGAATTTTGTCGATGGCCTCCCCATCAGCTTTAGACTCATCGCGTCCGATCGTGCTGGTAACTCTACGATGACCCCACTCATCACGATTCGCTCGCAAGATAACAGTCTTGCTAAGTGTGATCTCACTGTCACAGCTGCGGCTTCGGAGTCCTCGGGCGACACCACTGGCCTGCCTCAAGAACGAGTAACGCTGACAGGAGTTCCGGTGAGTGTGACTCAAACGTCTTCGTCGGTATTTCGTGTTTCGGCGTCTGAGAAGACAGGAGCCGCCACGTGTCAGATTGAAAGTATTTGCAAGGAGAGTCAGCGCGTTTCGTTCTCCGCAGACCTTACGATCTCAAGTACCGGAGAAGTCGATGGTTCCGCCACGATTCTCCCGAGCTCGTTCTCGACGGAAGTTGAAGGCAGTGGAACTTTGAGCGGATCGACGTTGCAGAATGTTGAAGTGACCGGAACGGGAACTCTTGATGGGCGAGATACCACCGTCGAGGTGGACTGCTCGCGTAACTAGCGCACCGAACTCGGCCATGCACAGAGTTTCACGACTGGCCCGGCAACGAAAGAGCATGCCGTTTACTCGCTCTCTCGTTGTCGGCGAATCCGAAAGAGCGTTTGGGCCCCCTTTACCCAAGTAAGTCCTCTAATGATCCGGGCGGAAGCTCAGAGAATCCGCCTCCCTCGTTTGTGTCTTCTCGCGACAGCATTGCTTCGCGGTCACGGTTTCACATCCATTCGCTCAGGAGATGCCCAGAATTGTCCGGCACCGGGAGCTGCTTCGGCGAACAGAAGAAGATCGTGCGCTCTGCGCTCGATGCCCCGTGAGTGGCGACTTGCCGGCCGATCGGCACGAACCCAACCTTCTCGAACAGCCCGACCATTTTCTCCTGTTTAGGATGCGTCTTCGTGACGAGGTGATCGTACCCTTCAGCAGCGAGCACGGCTGGCATGTGCTCGACCATGACTCGCGCCGCCTTCTTACCGTTCAGCATCATGCCGCGGTGACTCTCCAGCGGACAGTCTTGTGCGCCGGTAGACCCATCGATCGCGATGATGAGGTGGTAGTATGTGCGCCCTCCGAAGAGCGGCACACCCGCTTGGTTCGCGGCCGTCACCGCTTTCGCCTCGATGCCGTGGTCGAGGTGCAGCACCGGGATCAGTTCCGGTGAGACGGGGAGACCTGCCCAGACTCCGACCGGTCGGGACTTTCCGTCTTCCTCCTCGTGTGTGAGCACGAGGAAGTGACCGTTGTGAAGCTGGCAGAGTTTCATGTAGCCGACCGCCGTGCTGGTCCCCGGCTCCACGTCTTTGTGACCCAGAGGCCACGTGCGGTACAGCCAGGGCGGTTCGAACACCGCGTTGTGCATGATCCCTCCAAGGAGGTAGCACAAATCGGGGGACACCTCTTGGCCGCGGTACAACGTTAACCGTAACCGGAACAGTTTCCGAGCGCTCATGACGCGTTCTCCATAGGGAAAGAAGGGCGAACGGGCTGCGGGCTCCCTAACCTAACGGTTCAAACCTAACCGCCTAGGTAAAGGAAGCCTGACCTATCGCTGCGACAGGGCAGGCCTTCCTCTCTCCGGAAACCACGATGAATTCGTAACAAACGGTCGAACGGTTTCCGGGATTTCTACTACAGATGGAGATTTCAACGTGCGCAATCAGCCGCACAGAACGGACTTCGTCTTTGAAACACACTTACGCAGAACTTTCCAGCTTTCTGACAAGGTCGTCGTCTTTTTGTCATTAGGGAGCGATACGAAATGGAAATCGCCGGAGAAATCTCAGAAGGCCGGCTATGGCGAATCACAGAATGCCCTAAAAGACCGCCCATTCCGCGTTCCCCACCGCCAAAAAGTTGCGCTTCCTCTGAGGTCTAAGTCTGAAACCCCCTTTCGCTCGCATCGAAGAAAAGTAATATTTTTTATGATGAAGACAAGTTTTCTTCTTTTTGCGGGCATCGTTATGGCAATGAGCGTCTTCCCAATCTCTGCCGACGGAAGTCCGATCGAAGTGCAGATGTTCGATCATAAATCCTCATCCGGTAGAATCGAGCTTCGTCTCGATGGAAAACCAGTGCATACCTTTCTGTTGAGCGGCCTCGACACATACTCCAACTCCCCGGTTCTCAACTGGCCAGCAGAAACCTCAATAGCCGGAAGCGGAGAGTATTCGAAGAAAAGATCCTGGTTCAGCAGGCCTGAACGCGGAGAACAGAAGTGGACGGTTCTCGATGTCGCGCCGCTTGTCATTCCGCTTCGGGACACCCAGCGCAGTATGCCCGATCGAGTCTCGACCTTTCTGCAGGCCAAGAATGACTTTGAGAAAACGCACTCAGAGATTTTTGATTCGCCGGTGAGCATCGAGTTTGACGAGAAACAATCGGCCGAGTCTATTCGCGATGCCGAGAAACGACTCGGATTCTCCCTCCCTCCCGAGCACAGGGATCTCCTGCAGAAGCTTGGCGTCGTGATCATCGCGGACTCGCACTTCATGAAGGCCGAGTCGCTTTTTAATTCCTTTGATCAAATGGTGCAGGTCTGGGAAACCCCCACGGAAAGACTGCTCGAGCTCTCAAAGGACACTCAAGAGCTTCTTCGGAAATCGGTTATTCTCTACACGGAAGTTGGAGACGGCTTTGGAGCTCTCCTTTACAAACCTGCCGTTTCAGCGGGCGGCCCTCCAGAATTTTATTGGATCCATCAAGACTCGATCAGTTCGCCAAAGCTCCTCCGGAACAACAATGGGGAGCTGAAGTCATACTCGGACGCCGTTCGATTTCTTTTTATCCATCAGCTCTTTCCGCTGTTTGATGCCGGACCTGGGTATGTCTTCCGTGACTCGAGTGCGACAAACGCCTCAAAGTATTTTCTCTCGCCGGATGCCTACGCCGACGACTTCAGTCTGAGATTGGATATTAACTGGGAGTCCCTGGAGTAGTGCCGGAGTCGAGCGCCCCGCGTCTCTTGTATCGAATTATCATGATTATCCCCGCGGTCGAGAGTAATATACTCACGAGTTGAGCTTGTGTGAGGCCGAAGCCCCAAAGCGGTTCGATGCGAACGAACTCAACGACAAAGCGCGCGAGCGAGGACAGAATCAGATAAATTCCGAAACGCACGCCGCTTCCCAACGGGAAGCGCTTCGCTGCGGTGAGGAGGAACCAGGCGATGGCGAGCGCCATAAACGTCTCGTAGACGGGTGTCGGATGCACCAGAATTCCGGGCGGAGTTGGGACAACGCCCTTTGGATAGCCCATCGCCCAAGGCAGCGATGACATCATCCCGTAGTCTCCATCGCCTGAAAGCTGACAGCCAATCCGTCCGACGGCATATCCGATGCACAGGGACGGCGCTGTCATATCCGCAAACCGGAGAAGGGTGAGACCTTCACGACGAAGCAGGAAGCACACCGCAAGCGCACCTCCGACAAATCCCCAAAGAAACACAAAGCCTGCCCCTCCGAAGATGGTGCCCAAGGGGTCTTTCAAGAACTCACCCGGAAAGCTCAGGAGAAAACCCATCCTGGCCCCGACGATTCCGCCGATCGCAGCCCACGTGATCATTCTCTCCGCAAGCTCGCCTCTCGCGCCGCCCTCGACGAGTTCGAGCCAAAGAATTCGCCATGCCGCGAAAAACGCGAGCACCATCATCAGTCCGAAGCTGTGAATCGGGAGAGGACCGAGCTTGAGAAGAGTCGGAATCATTTCTTGATTTTTCTCGTAAGAACGTCCTCGATGGCTTTGGTGTATTCTTTGGAATCCCAGGCTCTATCTCCCACCACCCGCAGCACCGTTCGATTGGCGTTTCCAGAATCTTTCATTCCGGTAAACTTGCCGTCCGGCCCGATACAAAAAGTCTCTGGAAAGCCCGTCAGCTTGTATTGTTCGGGGACGGAAAACGTTTTGTCGCGGAGAATTGGGAACCCGAGACCTTTTTCTTCCACGAACCGCTTCACATCCTTTTCGCGCTCTTCGTCGTCCACGTTAATGCCGATGACAACCAATCCCTTGTCCCCGAGCGTCTTCGCGAGCCTGTCGAGAGACTGCATCTCCGTGACACACGGTACACACCAGGTGGCCCAGAAATTAAGAAGCACCACCTTCCCGCGAAAATCCTTGAGCGATCGTTGCTCGCCCTGAAGATTCGGCAAGTTGAACTCCGGAGCATCAACGCCCTCGACGAAATGTTCGTCCGCGGCCGGTGCGTTGTCTCCACCGGTCTGTTCACCCTTTACTCCCAAAGCCGCCGCCGGCCCTGAGGTAGACGCGGGTTCCTCGGACTTGCATCCGGAGAAAATTACCGTGAGAAGGAACGCCAAAACTAACTGGATAATGTCATTTCGTTTCATAAGGATTTTTCAATTCGTGACCGGATTCGAGTAACACGACACTGGAGAACACGAAAGTCTATCAGAGTTCTCGACAAATCGTGACGCCCCAGGCAGATTCGCCTGAGTCATGGAAACTACAACGTACCAAGAGCCGCTGCGAATTCGCTTCGCGGGGCTCATACTTAGATCTTCTCGCAGAGTGGCGATGTTCCTCCCGGAGCGCCTCTACGTTGCATTTTTCGCGATCATTGGACGCGGGCTCAGTAATTTCTTACCCGGCTTTCGTGAGCGGGAGATTATGGACGCACAACTTGCATTTGCCGGAGTCGACGGGAGAGCGGCGCGAGACAACGTTGCGCGAGATTGTATCGCTCACGCTGCGGAATCAATGGCAGAGGTGTTCATCATCCCCAAGCTTATTGCTCGAGGCAGAGTCAAACACGGCGATGAATCCGAGATTCTGAATCACCATTCCCGTACAGGACAGGGAGTTCTGGTGCTCAGTGGACATATTGGCAATTTCGAGCTTCTCGCGGCTTCGCATGCGCATCGGCGTATGCCACTCACTGTCATCGGGCGCCGTCCCAATTATTCCGGGATCAGCAGCATCCTTGAGGACCTCCGAAAGAACTACGGGGCTGAAACCATTTGGAGAGATGAGCCCGGCGCAGCGAAAAAACTGATTCGCGCAATCCGCACTGGACACTTCGTCGGTGTTCTCCCCGATCAAGACACGAGTCTCGATAGTGTTTTCCCTCCGTTTTTCGGGATTCCCGCCGCCTGTCCAGTCGGTCCCGTGAGACTTTCGGTTCGGATGGGGGTGCTGATCGTCAGTTCGTTCATTATCCGACTGAATCGGCTCGAACATAGAGTTTTCACCGGTATCATCAACTATGACCGGAAAGACCCAGACGCAGAAACCAAGGTCCTTACCGAGTATCATCGCCGCCTTGAGGCATTGATACTTGAATACCCCGATCAGTGGCTGTGGTGGCATCGCCGATGGAGAAGAGAGCCCGGAGTCGACTACCGGAGAAATCCGGAGCTTCTCCGAGAAACGAGTATTTACGTCGAGTGGCTCCGGGAGAAGGTTGCGGCATGAGCTGCGTGAGATTCGTTGTATTATCAGGGCTGCTGCTCTCGCTCTCCGCGTGTTTTGCAGACTTCGGTCCGTCACATGCGACCCGAGCCATCGAGCTGAGAAAAGAAGGAAAGTACGACGAGGCTATTGAAGAGTATCGTATCCACCGCCGCGAACGGGAAAAATCCAAGTATCGACCGGCGGATGAAAATCCGGCTTTTTATGAGCTGCTGATTGGCGATGTTTACCTCGAAGCAGGGAAGCCCCTTGAAGCAGAAGCAGCATACGAGCGAGCTCTTCAGGAGAAAGTTTCAGATGAGCTCGTGAACTACAAGCTGCGCGGGCTAGCCCAGTGGTACGAATCAAAGAACCGCATTCAAGAAGCACTTACCGTTCTCAATAAATATCGAGAACGCGAACCGGTCTTGTTCGACTTCGACATCGATCGACTCCATAAGCGCGCCCTTCGCGAAGAAGACGAGCGCTCGGGAGAGAATCCGTAACCCTTCGCTTTTCGGACATCTTTCGGGCTTTGCGCCGTATCCAATCACTTCCTCTACGCCCGACTGGGAGAATCTCGCACGAATCTTTGCGAGGAATGCCTACCCGCTTTTCCTGGACTCCTTGATACGTCTGCCCATGCTTATCTGTGTAGGATGGATTTCAGAAGCTCGGATTGGGTGTTTTCTGAGATTTCCCGGTGGCTCTGCGAAGCGAGGCGTTGTTTTAGGAGTAAGCAGAATGGAAAAAAAACTAGCCGCGCCCCTTCTTCTCACGGTTCGTGAGGTCGCTCGACTACTTCGTGTTCAACGACCGAAAGTATACGAGCTGATCCGAGACGGCGCAATTGATGGATTCAAACTCGGCGCTGACTGGCGGATTCGACGCGACTCGGTCGAAAATCTGATCGGCCCAATTCCGGAAGAGTTCTTCAAGAACAAAGATTCTGAGATTGACGACGATTCGCTTGCCGACGAGCACGTTAGCTAACGCTCGTCTTCGAGCGCATTCGCGATGATCACGAATTCGTGAACGCTGAGCGTTTCGGCTCGGCGTTTCGGATCGATGCCGAGAGAGCGAAGCATCGATTCCCCATCGACATGTGTCTCGAAGAGATCGGCGGCCCCGAGAGCGTTGAGAAGCGTTTTCCGTCGCTTTCCAAAGCCCGCGCGTACGACCGCTCGGAATCGCTCGTGGTTCTTCACGTCGAATCGCGGCTGTCCGAGGAAATCTAAGCGAACCAACCTCGATTCGACTTCGGCCGGCGGATAGAACAGTTGTCCCCCGAGCCGTGGCCCGAGTTTCACATCCGCGACAAGCTGAGACTGCACACTCAGAGATCCATAGTCCTTTCCTCCCGGCGGGGCCCCCACTCGTTCGGAGAATTCTCTTTGCAGAAGTAACGTCGCCGATTCGAGGAATTGACTCTGCTCGAGCAGCCAAAGGATCACTTGCGAAGAGATTGAATACGGTACGTTGCTCACAACCGTCCACCGGCGCTCAGGCAATTTCACTTCTCGAACATCGGCGCAGAGCACTTCAGCTTGTGGGAAAGCTGCCAGCTCACGCCGAAGTCGATCGGCAAACTTTTCTTCAATCTCAATCGCTAGGTAACTGTTGGCAGACTCCGCGAGCGGCAGGCTAATCGCTCCGAGCCCTGGTCCGATTTCACAGATATTCGACCCAGCTGCCACTGCGGCGAATCGCAGTACGGTTTCGACTCCCTTCGGATCGAAAAGAAAATTCTGCCCTCTCGCCTTACTGGGCGTCACTCCGAGGGCTCGAAGCTCTTCTTGAATGTCAGACCGCCGGCCCATTACTCACGTCACTCAAGGGAAATCTGGGAAGGACATCAATAGACTCAAACGACCGGCACTCTCCCATACCTTTCCCGCTTGCTTGCAGAGCAGCCTCTCCGATCATGGCGGCGTTATCGCCACACCATTTCGGCGGAAGAATCACCGTTCGAACGCCTATCGAAGTAAGCGCCTCGCTCAGCTCCTTTCTCAGCCGTAAATTCGCAGCGACGCCGCCCGTTAGGAGAACATCCTGAACGCCGAGCTCACCGGCCGCCTTGATTGTTTTCGGGAGCAAAGAGTCGACCAAGGTTTTCTCGATCGCTGCCGCCAGATTTGCGCGTACGGCCGGTTCTGAGGCTGCAGAATTCTGCCGTGAGATTTCACGCGCGAATGCGGTCTTCACTCCACTAAAGCTGAAGCTTTTACCGTCTTGAGGAACACCGACCGGAAATTGAAATTGCGTCGCGTCTCCTGTCGCAGCGAGTCGGGACAAAGTCGGACCTCCGGGATACGGAAGTCCGAGCAAGGTGGCGCATTTGTCGAAGGCTTCGCCGACAGCGTCGTCCATCGTCTCCGCAATCACCTCATATTCTCTGACGCCTCGCACGGAGACAAGTGACGTATGACCGCCGGATACGAGGAGCGCCAGAAATGGAAACTTCGGTTGCAGCTCCTCCTCAAGAAGGCCCCCGGCGAGAATATGCCCCTCTAAGTGATTGATAGGAAAAATGGGAAGACCTCGCCGAAACGCGAGTGCCTTCGCAAAGCACAAACCAACCAAGAGGCAGCCTTTAAGACCGGGCCCCTGAGTCACCGCGACAGCGCGAAGATTCTGTAACGCATTCGGGAATTGCCGATGAAGCTCATCGACAAGAGCCGGGAGGTTTTCAAGATGCGCCCGCGCAGCTAGTTCTGGAACGACGCCGCCGTAAGGGCGATGTAGCTGAACTTGACTGGAAACGAGATCGAGCACGAGCTTTCCTGCGCCGTCAAAAAGCGCAATCGCCGACTCATCACAACTCGTCTCGATCGCAAGAAGCATTTTCCCCTGTAGTCCCCACAAACTTCAGAAACCCCTCTGTGTCTCTGTCCCTCTGTGGTTAAACAGGCGTCGCGAGCCAGGTCGTGGCGACGCGGTAATTCGCCATCCAAATTAACCACAGAGGCAGAGAGACACAGAGAAGGCAGTGCATCAAACCCGTGTAGCAGGCAGCACTACTGCGTCTTAATATATTCCGCGATGGATTGCTTATCCCGCTTTGTCAGGCTCTGAAAAAACGGCCAAGGACAGAGATTGCCGTTTGATTTCCTCCCATCCGGCTTCACGCCAGAATCAAGATAGGAAACGATATCCGAATTGCGCCATGCCTTCAACGCACCGGATTTCCCGCGAATATCGGGTCCGCCCTGAGGATACTCCGCCGGATCGTCTGTTTCGTCGCGACCCGACAGTGGCTCGGCGGTCGAGAACGTGCTCGGATCCGGTGTGTGACAGTTTCCGCATCCGGTGACCGCTTTGACGAGATAACGTCCCGATTCGATAGGACTGTTCGTGCCCGGCTGCGGCACAAACCCGAAAATCGCCTGATGCCTCGTCACCAACCCCATGGATTTTCTTTCGAACCGGCCAAGCTCCCGGCGTTCTACATCGTGACGCTCTTTCTTTAAGGACTTCAGATACACCGCGAGCGCGATGGCATCGCTATCCGCCATCCAGCGAAATTGCGCATGAGCGTCGAGAGATAGAGGGCCCCCCCCCTTTCCGAGTGACGCACGAATCGCCGAGCCGATTTCCTTGATCGTCCAATCGCCGAGACCAGGGCTTACGGGAGTAAGATTTGGGGCGTAAACCGAACCGAACCGATCCTCCATGAGTCGGCCACCGGTCAATGGCGACGCAGGATCCGCAGGTTTCGCTCCATGACAAGATCCGCAGGCCGCAGCTTGCGAGAGGTATCGTCCTCTTTCATGCAGCTCATGAATCATCCCGCGGTCGGAGGACGGTCCCGCCGATGGGAGCGCCTTCGGTAACGCATCGGAGATTTCTTCTTCCGAAACGGAACCAAAAATGCTGCCGCGAAGCGAAGAGTTATACCACGCCTCGCGCTTTGCATCTTCGGTTCCGGCGTCTGTGGTTGCATCATCGAAGAAGCAACCACAGCACCAGAATACCAGCGCACAGGAGAAGAGAAGAAGGACCTTTCGCGGCACTACTCGACCTTTAATGTGAGGAACACCGTGTTCTCGCCTCTTCGAACCAGAAGCAGCAGAGGACGATTCTTCTCGAGGGACTTTGTAATCTTTCTGAAGTCCTTCGCGCTCGTGAGGGCACGCGAATCCGCTTCGAGGATGATGTCTCCGCGTTTCAACCCCGCTTCTCCAGCCGGTGTATCAGGAAGCACGCCGCTTACGACGACACCCTTTGTGTCTTCGATGCCCAAACTCTTCGCTATCTCGACGGTGAGATCCTGGACCGCTAAGCCCAGAGTCGTTTCTTCCGACTCCTGCGGCTCTTCCGGCTCAGCCTCTTCGTCCTTCAGCTCTTCGATTTTTGCCTTGATAGTTTTCTCTTTCCCTTCTCGAAGAATTTCGATGTTCACGGTTTTCCCGAGATCCGTCTGCGCAACCATCAACGGTAGTTGGTCGTTTTCTTCAACCTTACTTCCGTCGTAAGAGATGATCACGTCGCCGCGCTTGAACCCGGCCTTCTCAGCAGGACTATTCGGGAGAACATCAGCGACAAGCGCACCACTTGCCGAACCGAGCTTCAATGCAGATGCCACGTCTTCATTGACCGGTTGAATGAGCACCCCGAGCCAACCTCGAGTGACCTTACCAACGGTTCGAAGCTGCGGGATAATCGACTTCACCAGATTGATCGGAGTGGCAAAACCGATTCCGATATTGAATCCGGATGCGCCGATCCGTCCGGGGCTGAAGATCGCGGTGTTTATTCCGATTACTTCGCCGCGAATGTTTATGAGAGGTCCACCGGAGTTTCCGGGATTGATCGAGGCGTCTGTTTGAATGAAACTGTCATACGGCCGACCTTCTTGTGGAACCCGGCGAGACTTCGCCGAAACGATTCCCAAGGTCGCCGTGTGTCCGAGCCGGAACGGATTTCCAATTGCGATAACCCAATCACCCGGGCTGATGGCGTCAGAGTCACCGAGCGGAACAGCGTTTAATTTCTCAGGTGTCTCCACTTTGAGAAGGGCGAGATCGGTCTTCGAATCACCCCCGACTACTTTTGCCTCATAGGTCTTCTTGTCGTCCCGGAACGAGACCAAGATTTTCGTCGCCTTGTCGACGACGTGTTGGTTCGTAACGATATATCCATCAGGGTTGATCACGAATCCGCTTCCGAGACTGCTGAACTTTCGCTTTCCGCCTTGCGAATCTGGAGGGAATTGGAAGAAGAAATCAAACGGATTCTGAGGCGCGGCGTTCGGATCTCCGCCGCCTGAAAACGGATCTGACTTACCTCGCCGACCGAATGGTGCTGATACTTTTTCCGTCCCCTCAATGGAGATGTTCACGACCGCTTTCCCGACTTTTTCAATGATCGGTGAAAGGCTGGGCAATTTCAGATCGTAGGCCGATTCCGAACCGGACCCTTCAATCCAAAGCTGCTTATCCTGCGCCTGCGCCGGCTTAATATTCGCTCCGGGAATCGTTCCCAAGAAACCGGCGACGAGCATCGTCCCAATGATCAATTTCCGTGAAACTCCGCGAGCTCTCAATCCGCTATGTCTTTGTATCGCCTTCGCCCAATTCATAACTTTTGAATTTTCCCTTAACAAAATTAAGCCGGTTCCGGCCTCACCGCGCCGATGCCCCCGCTGTGCTTTGAGCAGACGGAGGCCTTCCGGCGATTTACTTTCCAATACTATTGACGAATGCGAGCCGAAGTTGTGCAAGCACCTCGGTAACTAGCCGGTTTTCTTCACCGGAGAGGTTACCTCGAGTTTTCTCGACTAGCATCGAGATAATATCAATCGTCTGCTGAGCGCCCTCGAGATTACGAGTGCCCTGCATTTGTTCCGATGGAATCTCTCCCATCATGACCAAGGCCTGAGTCGCAAGACTCATAATCAAAGAAGAAAAATCCACCGATCCGGGGCCTTGCTCGTTCCGCTGGAAATCTTCGTCAGCTCGCTCACCTCGCCGCGGGGCCGCCTCTGCAGCTCCCCTAGAGGGCGGCGGAGACACAGGCTTGTCGATAGAACTTTTTCCGGGCGATCGGAATGTTTCGGTCGACCGGGCGGCTTCGTTATTAACCGCGTCATCACGCGTCTTCCCGCTCTCGTCGAATCGCCGTTTGTCGACGACTCGAAACTCCGAACTCTCCTTCCCTTTTTCCGGCATGATACACCCTCAAGCTGAATTCCCGGCAGTATCCGCCGCTCCAATTCGTCAAACCAGACTGACTGACGAGAGCGATCGCACCACGGACTACTAGATAAGGAGGAGCGATTAGCATAGAACGGAGTGCTGGGAAAAAAATTTGAGCCATTTCCGTGATATCCGAGGTAAATCCAGGGAACATCGGTCAAGATCTGAGCACGCCGCATGAGACCGGCTCAAATTGGGATCGGCTCTGTCGCTGGTTTCAGCGAGATCATTTTTATCTCGTGGCGTTCTCCGGCGGGGTGGATTCTACCCTCGTTCTCAAGGCCGCCGTAGCCGCGGTGGGATCAGAACGGGTGCTCGCAGTGACTGCAGATTCCGCTTCGCTTCCGAGGAGCGAACTCGCCCTCACGAAATTGCTGGTCGAAGAAATCGGCGCCCGGCAACTCGTACTTCAAACGCATGAGCTCCAAAACCCCGACTACCGGGCGAACGAGGGATCACGTTGTTACTTCTGCAAATCGGAGCTGTATCGGTCGCTCTTCACCAATTTAAAATCAGCAGAGGTCACAGCGGCCCTCTTCGCTGTCGGCTGCCGTATCGAAGACTCCATCGTAGTCGACGGACTCAATCTTGATGATTTGAGGGACGTGCGGCCCGGAAGGCGAGCAGCGGAAGAGGCGGGCGTACGTCACCCCTTGGTCGAATGCGACATCAGGAAGAGCGAGGCACGGGAGATTGCAAAAGAAGCCGGCCTTTCGAACTGGAACAAGCCGGCGATGGCCTGCCTCTCCTCTCGAATTCCGATCGGCACACAAGTAAACCCCGAACGGCTCTCACTTATTGAACGAGCAGAAGAGGCGATTCGCGCGGCCGGATTTTCAGGAGTTCGCGTCAGGCTTCATGTCCTCCCAGGTCCGGAGCCGAAGAACCTCGCGCGGATAGAAATCGCCAAGTCGGAATTAGCAGCATTCTCAATTGTGGAGAGCGGCCACCTCTGCAAGACGCTCCGAGATATCGGTTTCCACTTCGTCACGCTTGATCTAGAGGGGTATAAGTTGGGAGGAGTGAGTCAAGGGTGAGGATTAAAATTCTCGGATGCGGCACGTCTACTGGAGTTCCCGTTCCGGGATGTCAGTGTGAAGTCTGCACTTCGATCGAGCCGAAGAATACTCGGTTAAGAACTTCGGCGTTGATTGAGCTCCAGGAAAAAGACCTTCCTGAAAACTCGCCAATACTCTCGCCGCTCAGACAGG
Organism: uncultured Bdellovibrionales bacterium; assembly: GCA_964509425.1. GTDB lineage: Bacteria > Bdellovibrionota_C > UBA2361 > SZUA-149 > CAZDWZ01 > CAZDWZ01. The sequence goes on from CAZDWZ010000002.1 coordinate 42,972, forward strand.
AATCTGCCGACCCCGAACGTGTGCTCTGCCGAGTGCTGATCGATACTGGCCCCGACCTTCGTTTTCAATTACTCCGGGAAGACGTTCGGAGTGTCGACGCTGTCCTCTACACTCACACCCATGCAGATCACATCTTCGGCATCGACGATCTGCGTGGCATCTGCTTTAGCCAGGGCTATCCGATCCTCGCCTACACTTCCGAAGCAAACACCAAGGAGCTCAAACAATATTTCCCGTATATCTTCGATCCCGATCCGGAGTATTTAGGCGGCGCTCCTCCTAAAATCGATCTCAAAGTGATTCAAGCCTACTCGGCCTTTGAACTTTTTGGTGTGCCCGTCGTTCCGCTTCCTGTTCTGCACGGCAAGCTGGAAATTCTCGGCTTTCGAATCGGCTCTTTTGCCTACCTTACCGACTGCTCGGCAATTCCGGTTGATACGAAGTCCGCACTTCAGGGTCTCGACGTGCTTTGCCTTTCAGGACTGCGGAGCCGCCCACATCCAACACATTTATCTCTGGACGAGGCGTGCCGAGAGATTCTTTCGCTTGCTCCGAAACGCGCGTATTTGATTCACCTCTCCCACGACGTCGACTACAGTTCTGAGAACGCGAGACTCGCGACAGTTTCGAACGCAGAAACAGGACCGCTCATCGAACTCGCGTACGACGGCCTTCAAATCGCTATCTAACGTTTAAACTCTTTCTCTGTGTAATCTCTGTGCCACTGTGCCACTGTGCCACTGTGCCACTGTGCCTCTGAGCCACTGTGCCTCTGTGGTTCAACAGGCTTCTTCATCCAGGTCGCAACGACGCGGCGATTCGCCATCCTATTGAACCACAGAGACACAGAGGCACAGAGTGATAGGAGCAGAGTGATAAGAAGAGCCTACTTTTGCGCCATCATTTTCTGGAGGCGGGTCCGAGTAAGCTCGAACCGCTTCGCGGCTTCCGGGCTGTTCTGCACCATCCATTCAGCATTCTGGAACGCGGTGGCCGCGAGCTGTTCGCGAATATCTTTTAAGTACGGAAATACTTTCCCAAAGAGAAACAGCCCTTCGCCGTTACTCTCTATCAGAAAGCAAGGGTCGACGATTCCGTGTTTCCCGAAGCTGTAGACCATTTCCCAATAGGTCCCGCACTGGCGAAACGCCGAGTTCAGCGGATGCTGGGGTGAGCTCGCAACTTCCATCACGTCGCCAAAAGACTTTGGCCAGAAATTTTGATTGAGGGCCTGTCGTGCTTCTCGCATCACAGGCTCTCTTCGAGTGTCGTAAACTTTCAGAATCAGTTCAGCGTCCGCATGTGTGAGCGGTTTTCCAGCCATCTCGTTCTCCTTTCCTGTGCGACCCCGGGATACAAATTCCGGAGTGAATAATGAATACCGTTGAAGTTATTGATTCAGATTCCGGTCAAACCCCGGAAGCGTGTTTCCATGTGGCGACTCGCCTGCGACTACGCGCCCAGAATCTCGCTCCGATAGCCAGACGTACACGTTTTCACCTACTTTTCTCGCATCGAGAATATAGTTCTGATTCGGAGCGGCGTACATCTCTACATTCCTCTTGACCTTGGTCACGTAGGTTCGATCCTTCACCGCTCCGCTGTCTTCGTAAAACTCAAGCTCGACTTCAAGTCGATGCTCGCCCGGCGGTACGACCCACTTGTATTCGAGTAGAGTCGGGTTCATCCCATCGATTGACTTTATCGAGATCGAATCCCCGCCTTCGCGTCTGAGCATCGTGCGCGAGCGGATAACGGCCGGCCCGACTTCCGCAGGATTCGGCGGAGGGACGAGAGCCCGGCGAACTGGACCGCATCCGCCGGCGAAAAGGGAGGAGACCAGCAAAACAATTGCACAAGATGCAACGGCCACAAACTTGCTCAGCACCTTCATCGCTTTCGTTTCCTCCCTGATTTGTCTATGCTCTTCACATGGAGATTCAACAGTTACGAGGATTTCATGCGGTTGCCAAGTACAAGAACTTTACGGTAGCCGCGCAGAAAACGCAGAGAACACAGCCCACCATTAGTCTCCAGGTGAAAGCACTGGAAGATGAACTTGGTGTGAAGTTGTTCGAGCGGCTTGGTCCACGCCGAGTTACCGTGACCCCGGAGGGGAAAATCCTCCTTGAGCTCACCGCGTCAATTCTGCAGGACGTGGACTCGCTCGAAAGCCGGTTCCGGGAGGCGCTCGGAAACTACAGCTCGAGCCGGGTGGCAGTTGCGACCCACACTTCAGTGATGGTCTACCTCCTTCCGCCGATCATTCAAAAATTCAAGTCGGTGTATCCGACCTGTCATCTCACGATTCTCAACCGGAATCGCGACGAAATGATCAAAATGCTCGAGGCCGGTGAGATTGACGTTGGAATCACGTCGATCAGTCATGCTCCAAGTACAATCGACTACAGAGTCTTCTCCCGGTTCAACCGAATCCTTATCGCGACCAAGGATCATCCCATAAGCAAGCTCAAGCAGGTCACGGTTCAGGATATTGCAAAATACCCTCTCATTCTCCCGGCGCAGGATTCAACCACGAGGCGGCTCATCGACAATTTATTTCAGCAGCACGGAGTAAAGCCGGAAGTCGCGATGGAGGTCGTCGGGCGAACGGCAATCAAGACGTACGTCAGCATGAACCTGGGTCTTTCGATCATTAACGAATACTACTTGACTCAGCAGGACCGGGACCATTTGTTTGTCTCCGACGTCACCGAATACTTCGGTCAGGCTGAAACCGGTATTGTGTTGCGAAAGGGTCGGCTGCTCCCAAAGCCCGCCAAAGATCTCATCGATTTCGTCATCGAAACCGGGAAATTATAGCTCTATTAGTCCGCCTGATGTTGGTGATCAGCCTTCAGCCGCTCTAAACGCAGTATTAATTTCCCCGATTCATGAGAGATTTTGACACAAATAGACATTGTTTTTCGGCATAATTATCTGTAGATTCGCCTTCGTTTTAGGGGGCATCGAGGCGTGTGAGACACCCAAACCATCAGTGCTCGAGAAGCAGTTTTTTCGCCGCTCGATTTCAGGCGGCGATTAAATTGGCTGTCTTGTTTGCTACGGCTGCTCTCGCTGATGTGGCGCTTGCTGACTCTCTGGATTCCCCGACCGGACGTTACTATTCACGTAACAGTGAACTGTCGTCCTACAGATTCGGGTTCGAAGCGCCGCCCGCACCATGTCCCTGCCTTGATCCACAATACGATCCACGTGTCGCTTACGACGCGGCTCGTGATCGCAATTATGCTTCGCGCGGCAGCGCCTCTCCGCGATATGCCGGCCGCCGGTACGGAGCGGCCAGGCCTTCGTTTACGCAGTCGATGTGGGACGAATTGAAAGAATATGCGATCGACTTCCTTCCAGACTCTATCGCGGGTGACAGCGCCGGCTATCCGGACACACCTTCCGTGATGCCGTACGGTCAAGCTCGACTCCCGCTTCGCGTCTCGCGCTACGCTCCACCTTCGTTTTCCACCGGACAATCGTTCTCCTCTGCGTTGTCCGGATTCTCGGGATACGGGGGTTCCAGTGGCTCACCTGAGCGTCTCACGCGTCGAGTTCAAGAGCTCAGCGATTCGTTCGTGAACTCCATCGCCGGGTTGCTCAAATACTACTTCGGAGGCGAGCCCGCATACGCAGACTACGGTGCGGGTCTGAGCGGTGGTGGATTTGATTTTGGCGGCGGTAGCGATGCCGTTGATTTTGACGCTTCTGAAAGAATCGCCGCATCGCTTGCGGAAGACGGCCTGGTCCATTTCTGACGAATATACCCCTTTACAACAACATTCTCATTTCCATCAAAAGTGCCCACCACTGCGCGGCGTTTGTTGTCGAAGCGCGGCATTTGTGTAATTGAAGTTCAGTCGCCTTACTCGCGAGCGAGACGGGCTTGTTATTTTGAAATTATGAGGACTCGTGCCCGGGCGGATCGTTGGAATCCCGATTGGCGTGGACGGAATCATAGTGGAAAGTTTAGCGACCTGGACGGTTTAGTAACGTGGAAGGCGAACCTTCGTAAAAATTGCGCTTTGGGGGAGAAATGGCTGGAGGAAATTCCGAGACTGCAGAACTCAAGTTACCGGATGGCAGAATTTGTAAACTGCCGGTGATAGTCGGCACGGAATCGGAGAAGGCCATCGACATCACGAAACTCAGGGCAGAGACGGGCTACATCACACTCGACAGCGGATACGGAAACACCGGCGCTTGCTTGAGCTCGATTACCTTCCTCGACGGCGAGCAAGGCATTCTTCGATATCGCGGTTATCCCATCGAAGAGCTCGCCGAAAAATCCAGCTTCGTCGAAACGGCTTATCTCCTTATTTACGGTGAGCTGCCGAATAAAACACAGCTCGAGAAGTGGGAACGGAAGCTCACTCGGCATACCCTCATTCATGAGGACATGAAGCGCTTCTACGACGGTTTTCCTCGAGACGCGCATCCTATGGCGATCTTGTCTTCGGTGGTCTCCGCGAGCTATGCATTCTATCAGGACTGGGACGAGCCGCGAGATGCGGAGAAGCAAGAGCTTCATATCATCCGTCTCCTCTCGAAGCTGCCGACGATGGCGGCCTTTGCCTACAAAAAAGCCATCGGTCATCCTTTCATCTATCCCGACAATAAGCTCAGTTACTGCTCGAATTTTCTTCGAATGATGTTCGCAACTCCGGCAGAGCCCTACGAGCCCGATCCGGATATCGTCCGTGCACTCGATCTGCTTTTGATTCTTCATGCAGACCACGAACAGAATTGCTCGACCTCAACTGTGCGCATGGTTGGGAGCAGCCTCTCCTCGTTATATGCCTGCATCGCTGCAGGGATTGGTGCGTTGTGGGGGATCCGGCACGGTGGAGCGAATCAGAAGGTCATCGAGATGCTCCAAGAGATCGTCGCAGAAGGCGGCGATGTGAAAAAGTTCGTCGAGCAAGCGAAGTCAAAAGATTCGAAGAACCGTCTGATGGGATTCGGTCACCGAGTCTACAAGAACTACGATCCTCGCGCGAAGATTCTGAAGGAAGCGTGTCATAAAGTGCTGAAGAAGGTTCCGCTTCAGGACCCGCTTTTTGACGTGGCTCAGCAGCTCGAAGAGATCGCGCTGAAGGACAGCTACTTCGTAGAGCGAAAGCTGTATCCGAACGTGGATTTCTACAGCGGCATCATCTACAGCGCGCTGGATATTCCGGTAAACGGCTTTACAGCAATGTTCGCCCTCGGCCGCCTCCCAGGCTGGATTGCCCAGTGGAGAGAAATGATCAGCGATCCAGAGAGCAGAATCGACCGGCCGAGACAGATATACAACGGCGAGAAGAAGCGATCATACGTTCCAGTAGGGTCTCGATAACCCGTTCGCCTTGTTTCTCGTTTTAGGAAACAGAGGCGAACGCAGTCTTTCTGGGCTCCCCGGGGGTGTCTTGGGATCGAAAGTTGTTAATTTCGTTGCTCTGTCTCTCACTGCAGCCGCTCTCGGTGCGGCTGCCGCCTATTTCACCGGAAGCTCAAACGGAGAGCTAAGTCTGCATTCTGCACCGGCGAACGCGAAGCGCCCAGAAGATCATCCCGCGATATCGACACCAATCTCCGCGATGCCGGTCACAGCGATGCCCGTCACAGCGATGCCGGTCACAGCGATGCCCCCAACGGGGATGCCGGTATCGGGGCTTGGAAGCGGAGTGGAAGAGTGCGACGTTCAATGCGGAGCTGAGGCATCGAAACCTGCCGAAAACCTGGGAACAAGCAGTTCAATAAGCTCTTCCGGCACGCCGAAAGCTCGGTCGAGCATGTCCGATACCGAGTTCTCTGCAACTCGATTGACGACTTCAGAGCCTGCGCCGGGAACGCCGCCTGACGGGAATTTAGAGTCCACGCACTAGAATCGCGGGCCTGGAAGAGCAGTCCGACCGAAACCAAAACGCAACCAACTGTGAACTGTTCTCACCAGGCTACGAGGCGGCTGGAAGCTCTCCGGAAATCTTCATAAGCATCCCGGCTTGGATTCCGAGCGCCTTGCTCCGTCCGCCTCTGACTTCAAGAACGTAGACAGCGGGTCCGGCACTTCGACGAGGCGATTCCGTAAGCGGCACCGCACGCTCGACGATCGAGACGACTTTCAAGCCCGAGTCCACAAAAATCATGTCGAGCTCGAGATAGGTGTTCTTCATCCAGAAGCTGCGCTCTTCCTCTTTCGGAAAAATGAAGAGCATCGCCTCTTCATTTTTCATTTCCTTTCGGTACATCAATCCAATCTCCCGCTGCGAGGGAGTGGATGCGATCTCGGCAGAAAACGCCGCTACTTGAGTGCCGTCGCTCTTCACGAAGCTTACCTCGGCAGTCCGGCCGCGAGAACAGCCGCCAGCAAAATAAAGGCACGCAACAAGTACGAAGAGGTGTCGATACGGGACGTTCATCCTTTCACTTTCTTGATCTCGTTGGTGAGCTCTGGGACGGCTTGAAAGAGATCGGCGACGAGCCCGTAGTCCGCAACTTCAAAGATCGGAGCTTCCGGATCTTTGTTCACCGCCACAATGACTTTTGAATCTTTCATTCCGGCGAGGTGCTGAATTGCTCCCGAGATTCCGATCGCAACGTACAACTCGGGGGCAACGACCTTCCCGGTTTGTCCGACCTGCCAATCGTTCGGTGCAAACCCGGAATCAACTGCAGCTCGACTTGCGCCCACAGCGGCGCCCAGCACGTCGGCGAGAGGAGCGATATACTTTTCGAAGTTTTCAGCCGATGCCATCGCCCGTCCGCCGCTGACGACCACTCGAGCCGTGGCAAGATCCGGCCGTTCACTCTTTACACTTTCAAAGGAGACAAAAGTCTGACGCGGATCGGCTGCAATTGACAGCGGGACTTCGCGCACCGGACACGCGGCTGCTGAAATAGGGGCCGAGAAGGCCGACGGCCTCACCGAAACGACCTGAACCGCAGAGTCAAGCTCGACGTCAGCGATTATATTTCCCGCAAACATGAGCCTCCGAAACCCACCGGCTGAAAGGACCGCGACGATATCGCTCGCTTGAGCCGCTTCAAACTTTACGGCAAGCCGCGGGAGGAGGTCTTTTCCCATTGCCGAAGAAGCGGCGAGAATAAACGTCGGCTTTAGTTCGGAGAGTATTTGCAAACACGCGGTTTCGAAATTCAACGCCAGGTAGTTACTGAGCACTTCTGAGTTGGCAAAGACAACCTCATCCAACCCGAACTGAGCCGCTTCAGATGCAGCTCCAGAAGCTGCGCTGCCGCCGCATACGAGACCGATAACTTTCGACGCATTTTCTCGCTTCTTCAGCTCCAACGCCGCTGTGATCGCGGGCAGAGAGGTCTTCGCAAGCGCACCACTCACACTTTCAAGCAGAACAACAATCACCGAATCACCTTCACTTCATTTGCAAGCTTTTGAACCAGTTCCGGGACCGAGGCAACTTTCACGCCCGCCTTTCTTCCCGCGGGATATTGCAGCGATTTAATTCGCACAACGGCCTTCGCGGCAACACCCAGCGAATCGAACGAAATTTCTTCCACAGGCTTTTTCTTCGCTTTAACAATTGCCGGGAGCGAGAGATATCGAGGCTCGTTCAGACGCAGATCTGTTGTGATAACCGCTGGGGTCGCGAGCGAGATGGTCTCGAGACCTCCGTCAACCTCACGAGTAACGTCGACACGGCTGCCATCTGCGTTGATGACCACCTTCGAAGCAAAGGTCGCCTGCGGCAGATTGAGCCTGGCAGCAAGGAGCTGGCCTGTCTGGTTGGCATCCGAATCAACGGACTGCTTGCCCATGATCACGAGTTGCGGCGACTCTTTTTCGTAAATCTTCACGAGCGCTCGACTCACAGCATCCGAATCAATGCTTGCTTCCGTAACCACCACGATCGCTCGATCGGCTCCAAGCGCAAGAGCCGCTCTGACTTGCTCAACCACAGCAGCCGGTCCGATGCTCACGACCACAACTTCCACTCCGGCGCGTTGCTCCTTGATGCGGACCGCTTCTTCAACTGCAATCTCATCAAACGGGTTCACCACCCACTTGATATTATCCGTAACAATTCCCTGGCTGTCGGGACGGATTTTGATCTTCACCTCATAGTCGGGAACCCTTTTAATGGGCACGAGCACTTTCATCGTTCACCTTAAACATCGTTAATCGCGGGGCCATTTTGCCTTAATCTCGGAAAACACAAAACACTTTTCCCAGGCAGAATCCTAGACTTTCAAAGGAGCATCCACTAGTGTTCCAAAATCACTGCTCTACCTAACGAGGAATTATATGGCGCCTGAAGAGAACCCAACTGGAAGCGCTCCGTCCGATACAAACGAAGCAAACGGTGTCATGGGGACCGGCACGACTCCGGTAGAGGCCCAGGTTCAATCCGAAGCCGTCAAGTCCGTCGTTCAGGACGTTCCTCCGGGAAGCGCCGCAGCTGCCGAGAGTTCTGGATCGGCCGGCGACTCCACCACGGGTTCAACAACCGGTCAATCATCGGCATACGCCGCCTCAGGCCCTGCATGCAGCGCTCAAGAATGCTTCATGAAGGCGGCCACTGAAGGCTTCGAACTTGCGAAGCAAGTGATCTCAAATCCCGTAGGAATGTGGAAAGAGGTGAAGGAAAAACCATGGACGGTTTCCGACATCTACAAGAAATACTACATGCCGCTTCTGGCGATTCCGATTGTCGCCATGTACATCGGACTGAATATTCTTGGCCCGTTACCGGTTGTCTCCGGATTCTTCAAGTCGATCGCGATGTATGCCATTCAGCTCGTGACGTTTTACATCTATGCGCTCGTTGTGAAGGCGTTGGCGACGCAGTTCGGCGGCAACGCCACCCTAGAAAACTGCATGAAGCTCCTTTTCGTATCGGGACTGCCGGTGATGTTCGCTTCCGCAGTCATGGTCATTCCAGTTCCCCTCCTTGTCTTCATCCCGCTCTTGGCAGGACTCGCAGGAGTATATGCTTTCTATCAAGGGATACCGGAGATGACGGGAACCGATCCAAGCAAACGATTGCAAATCTTCGTCACGCTCATCGTTGTCGTGCTCTTCATGTGCATGGCGCTTCAGGCCATTTTCTAGACGACGTCGGCCGCGCTTTACACCTTTCAGCTGACCTCCGCTCCGCAAGTAGCGCATCCACCTTGCTTGCGCGAGTCTTACTCTCTCGCAGCAACATTCACCGACTGCCCGGCGTCGTTCGCAGGTATTTCAGGCAGTGAAGGAGTGGTGAGAAAGATGGGCGCTTGTCTGCGCCCAAGGACGCCGCGCTGCGTTGGCCCGCTGAGGAATTTTTATGGCAGCGCGTGCCGCATTAACGCATGGCGCTAGCAGCATGAAACCCGCACGCCTCCGTAAGATAGAGAAATGAGGATGCATATCCTAGCTCTGCGTAGAGCTTTCGCGCCTCCACTTCGGCGAGATGGCGAATAACTTGTTCCGTCTCCGCTTTTTCAGCGCGAACCTGACTATCAAGCCCGATAACAACATCTTCATTCGTGAGCGATGCGAGTGGTCCGTCCATGAAGTTTTCTCTCCTGAGTTTCTCTCAAGAGCACTCTCACATGGGGGGAAATCAGTCCGCGCAATTCGCCTCTGACTCGGGAAAGTTTTTTCGCAGTACACCAAAGCGGTGCACGGCGCCGCATCCCGCGCGCGCCCCTCGTCCCCTTCACTCCCTCACCGCCTGAAATACCTGCGAACGACGCCGGGCATCCGCAAAGTGGCGGCCGCACGCCAAATCAATCGCACGGGCCCACCGCCTTCATTTCAACCATCGCTCAGCAGCTCGGACTCAGCCGAAACCCGCACCCTCACCCCGGCGGCCAAACAAACTCCCGGCCGCCCATCACATGCATGTGCATTTGAAACACGGTCTGCCCGCCGAACTTGCCGGTGTTCATCACGACTCGATATCCGTCTTCGGCAATTTCTAGTTTTCGAGCGAGCTCGGAAGCGACGCACAACATGTGTCCGAGGAGCTGTTTATCATCCGCGGTTACTTCCGCTAATGAAACCAAGGTCTTCTTCGGAACAATAAGAACATGTGTCGGGGCTACAGGCTGAATATCGTTAAAGGCAATACAATATTCATCTTCGTGGATTAACTTCGTCGGAATTTCCTTGCGGATGATCTTATGAAAAATCGTGTCTGACATCGGACTCGCCTCAGTAAATATTAACTCACTCGATACTTCGCCAGGTTGTTCTCAATCCGGGCAGAAATGCGATCGTCCGCCGGAATTTTGAACTCCATTCCCGTGATTCGGTAATACAGATCAAAGAACTTTCGCGCGAGCATGAGGCGGACCTCATCGGAGATCTGCGGCTTGGGCTTTCCGTAATCGAATCCTTGCTCACGCAACCAGAGTCGGAAAAACTCTTTATCAAGGCTCTCCGGCTCCTTCCCTTCACGCATCCGCGCTTCATAAGTCTCGGCAACCCAATATCGGGACGAATCGGGAGTATGGACCTCGTCGGCGAGAGTCAGCCGACCGGCTTCGTCGAATCCCATCTCGTATTTGGTGTCGACCAAGATCAGCCCGCGATCGGCAGAGAGCTTTTGTCCTCTCGCGAAGAGCGCGAGTGCCTTTTCAGAGATTTCTTCCCATTCCGATTTCGATGCGAGACCCCGCTCGATAATCCCGGCGGTATCGATGAGATCATCATGCTCGCCTTTCGTTGTCGGCGTAATAATCGGTTTTGCAAACTTCTGATTCTTAACCATCCCCTCGGGGAGTTGATTCCCACAAAAGTTTCTGACGCCCTTTGAATAATTCACCCAGGCAGAAGTCCCGGTTGACCCCGCCAGATACGCGCGGACAACGATTTCTACCTTCAGCATCTTCAGTTTCTTCACGACCATCGCGTTCTCATCAGGAACGGCGATCACATGTGTGGGCATGATGTCGGTCACCTGAGTGAACCACCATGCGCTTATTTGATTCAGCGTCTGACCTTTGAGCGGAATCGTGCACCATGAGATATCGAACGCCGACTGACGGTCCGTCGCAACGAGAATGCTTTGCGCACCTTGCGAGTATACATCGCGGACTTTTCCTTCGTAGCGTTCGCCAAGATTCGTAAATTCCGTTCGCTCGAGTGCTGTCGTTAAGAACGGTCGTAGATTTTCGTCGGAAATAATCGTCTTCATAGTAGTCTGAGAATAACCCGGAGAGGAGGAACGGTAAACTGCCGGATGAGATCGGGCAGTATAATGGCGTTTTTCCTGGGAACGAATAATAAAAAGTGCTCTACTTCGCGGCGGGATTTCTAACTTGTTGAGGAGACTATGGCTCACCTGACCGTCGATAAAGAAAATTCCACCTCCGTTGAAATTTATTACGAGGATCACGGGACCGCGTCGGAAAAGAATCCGGTGGTTCTTATTCACGGCTGGCCGCTCAGCGGACGGGCTTGGGAGGGCCAGTTGTCAGCGCTCCTTCACGAGGGACATCGCGTCATTACCTACGATCGCCGCGGATTTGGCGAATCGAGCAAACCCTCAACCGGATACGAATACGACACGTTGGCGAAGGACCTCCACACGTTGCTTTCCAAGCTCGATCTAAAAGATGTAACGCTGGCGGGGTTCTCGATGGGTGGAGGCGAAGTCGCCCGGTATCTTTCGACTTACGGAAGCGGAAGAGTCCGCTCGGCAATTTTTTTAGGCGCCATTCCGCCTTTTCTTTTGAAAACCGCCGATAACCCACAGGGCATCGATGGAAAAGTCTTCGACGACATCCAAGCGGGGATCCGAAAAGACAGGCCTGCTTTCCTCACACAGTTTTTAAGTAATTTCTTCAACGCCGATAAGTTCGAAGGGAAGCAAATCAGCAGCGAAACCATCCGCATGTGCTGGAACATTGCGAGCATGGCTTCTCCGATCGCCTGCCATGACTGTGTGCGCGCCTGGTTAACGGATTTCAGAGAAGACTTGCAAAAGATTGACGTGCCGTGTCTGGTTATTCACGGCGACGATGACCGAATTGTTCCCTTGGACATCAGCGGACAGCAAACTCAGAAGCAGATCAAGGATTGTAAAATTTCCATCATCAAAGGCGGGCCGCACGGATTTACCTCGACTCACGCGAACGAGGTAAACGAAACCATGCTCGGTTTCTTGGGAATTCGAACTTGAATCGCCTAAACTGAATGAACTGATCCCCGGGGTGAGGGAGTGGATACCAACCTCTGATTTCTCCTTTCGGAGGCCTACTCGCTCACCTCGTCACGTTTTGCCGTTCCACCGCTCGAGGGGATTCGTGCACGTCACGAACCCCCCTCGCCCTACCAGAACAGCATCAGCGCAATCCCCCCGAAGAGGAGCGCGAGAATCACGACGACAAGCACGGTCACGACAGTTTTCCCCACCCATCCGGGTTTTGGTTCCAGATTTCCTTTCCTCCTTTCTCGTTCTTCTACCTCGCGACGGTGTTCTTGGATCATATCGACGATTGTCGGCGGACCGACGGGCTCTGTGCGGGGCTTCGACGGTTCGTCCGCCGGACGCCGCCGCTCTCGCCTGCTACCTCGGTCGCCTTCGGCCGTGCGCTTCAAGAGCGCCGACTCGTATCGCCTGACCAACTGACGAGCCCCCGACTCGCCGTATTCTTCTGTCAGGTTAATGTTCACACTCTCGTTCCACGGCAGGATTTCACCCGTTGAAATCCGCCGGGTGCTGCTTCGAACTCTTCTCGCTATCGCCATTACGCAAATCAATGCGCGTTCGAGGATGTGATCGGGAGGCGCGTGTTCGAGGTCGACGAGCGCACTGCGGTCAGCGAGGGTGGTTTCTTCACTCCCGCCGGCCACCTGTCCGATCACCCGCATCGCGACGTTGAGACACATGTCCCTCCGCAGGTCGCGAATCTCCGCGAACGACGCCGGAGGTTGGACCAGACAGGAGTCGGGGGAAAGTTCGGCCACCCAGTTGGAAGCAGCGATAAAGGCTCGAATCGCGGTCCGGCGTCGTGCCAGACGAACCCGCTCTTCGCCTTCTCGGTGCATAGTAGCTCCTTATACCTATCGGAAAGGGCAGCATTTACGTGCCACCCCATTTCAGGCATCCACTCACTCACAAGCCGTTTAGAAAACGACCGGTTGAAAATCCGATCATGTTCAGTCGACAAAGAACAAGGTTCCGTTGCCCCCTAAAAAAGGGGGCCTATCAACACGACTGCAATAATCTTGGAACTACAATTCGAAGTGTATCTGCCCGGCCAGGGTTATGATACCCGGCGCTCCCTCACACAGGCATAAATTCTCGTATCACTGACGAGACCATCACGTCCGACTCTGTCGTTTTTCAGCTGAGCTTCGAGGTGATACCCTGCCCGCTCCGCCACCCGGCAACTGCGCTCGTTCCGCGCATCGCAAATTATTTCTGTACGTCTTGCCTTGAGGGTTTCGTACGCAAAGTCGGTAACTCGGACAACTGCCTCGGTGGTGAATCCACGACCGGCTGCAGACTTCCTGATCCAATATCCAATCTCGAATTTTGGTACCGACCAGTCAAGCCGCGGAATCCCGCACGAGCCGACGAGCATGCCCGACGACTTATCGAACAGAAGCATATTGAATGACTTCTTCTCGTGGAAGTCGGAAGCAAAGTTGGATTGGACCTGCTCGCTTTCTTCGATTGTCGGAGCCTTTGTTGCCCAAGGCATCCATTGATGCAGCAGCTCAAATGTTTCGAGCACTGCTTCGTTAATCAGCTTCCCGTCGCCCCGGCGCGGAATTCGCAGAATGAGTCTTTCGGAAGTTATCTCAGTGGGGACTCTCATTTCGTCGTCTCACATTCCTATCGTAACTCCTGCTCCGCCGGAGCGGTCCTCGCTGAGATCTAACGCGCATCCGCGGAGCAGTGCATCTTAGCTTTCACCAACTTCGCCGTCACTTGGCCCATGAATTGTTGAAAGAGGTGGTAGACCACAACGTAAATAATACTCCGCGGAGTGAAATAGGTGAACCCCACTATAGCGGCAAACGTGATCGTGACCTGCGCGCTGCAGAACATTACCGCGAGCGCATCCTCATTTGTCAGTCCCAAAAATCGAGCACCCTGATAGCTGAGGAGGGCCGTCAACACATACTGAACAGCGACGGCAAAAAGCACCAAAGCAAGCGGGACCTCGGAAAGTCGCCCACTCGAAAGCGCCGTCATCACGGTAATCCAGATGAGCACGAGATTAAGAATCCTGGAACCGGACTTCACATATGACGGGAGAGATCCGATCCATCCTCTGACAAACACGCCGACAAAGACTGGAGCAAGCACGAAGAGCACCAGTGTTCTCAACATGTCCCAGACCGGCACAGTTATGGTGGAACCGAGTCCCCAATGAAGAAGCCATGGCGACAGGAAAACCCCGAGAATATTGATCACCGTCATCAGTATCAATGCGAGGGAATGATTTCCGCCCGAAAGGTCAGTCCATATGACTGAGGATGCCTGCGTTGTCGGCACTGATCCCGCAAGAACGATGCCGATGAACATTTCTCGGTCTGCCGAGAAAAGCCATTTCCCGAGCCCGTAGCTGAGAAGCGGCATGAATGCGAAACTGCAAAAACACGTCAATACTACCGCGCCCAGTTGCCGCTTCGAAAACCGAAGCTCACGGGTCTCAAACCGGAATCCGATGAGGATGAGGCTGAATGAGATCAGGTAGGTGATCCAAGGTTTGATCGCCTCTCCCATCCAAGGAAATGTTGTTCCGAGAAATACGACGGCAGAAAGGCCGACGAAGAACCAGTTACTCTTCAGGAATTCAGAAGCTCTCGTCAGCATCGGCTTCCACTGGCACTCACCACTGCCCTCCGCTCCACCGCTATTGACCACCAGTCCAATGGTTACGAATGAGCGGCAACGAGAGAGTCGACAGGAAAAAGCCGAGCGTCGGGACGATCGCGTTCGCCCAAAACGGATGATTCCCCAGAGACCAAAATGTCAAGCACATCACCGCATACGTTAAGACAAGGATGCTCACTTTTCGGGCGAGACTCGTCTCCCAAGCTTTGGCTTTTTCAACCCGGTGATTGCGCGCTTCAATCGCATCGATTCGACGTAATAGCGACTGGATCGCCGGTTCAGTATTCTCAGTTGACGACATACGTTCCGCTCCCGCTTTGAAGTCGAGCGAAGAGTTCGTTCTAACGGTACTGATTGATCTCATCTCGCAGGCGTTTCGCTTCCATTCCGGCTGCTTCTGCAAAATCTACACCCTGAGAAGCATACAAGACGGAGCGGGAGGCACTGATGATGAGCCCGGTTCCATCTTGCAATTTCCCATTCTCCATCACCGCGCGAATATCTCCGCCTTGTGCACCAATTCCGGGGACGAGAAATGGAACATCCCCGACTAGCTCGCGAATCGCGCCCATCTCGCCGGGATATGTGGCCCCGACAACGAGCAGAACGTTTTTATTAGAGTTCCATTCCCGAGCCGCTTTCTCGGCGACAACCTGAAATAATGGCTTCCCTTCAACTTGGAGGTCTTGCAGATCTTTCGCGCCGGGGTTCGAGGTTCGGCAGAGAATCACGGCTCCGTGCTCCGGATTTTTCAAGAATGGCACCAACGAATCCCCGCCGAGATACGGATTCACGGTGACGACGTCTGTATGAAATCTTTCGAATGCTTCTTTGGCGTACATCTCGGCGGTGTTTCCGATATCGCCGCGCTTCGAATCTAAGATCAGGAAGATGTGAGGATGATTCTCCCGGATGTAGCGGCAAGTCGCTTCAAGCTGATCTTCAGCCTTAGCCGCGGAGTAGAATGCAATTTGGGGTTTGAAGCAGCAGACATATTCCGCTGTGGAATCAATGATCGCCTTGTTGAACTCGAAAATCGCCTGTGGATGAGAGGCAAGATGCTTCGGAAACTTCGTCTGGTCCGGATCGAGCCCAACACAGAGAAGTGACGATGATTTTTTCCACGCATTTGCCAATCTTTCGCTGACTCTCATAGCTCCCTCAAGGGCTCTCTCCAGACGGTTTCTAACATACCTGAGCTTCGCGCCGTTTTTCCAGTGGTAGACAAATCACAATGTCTCACTGGTCCGAGAGCAACCGTGTCAGAGAATGCGAGTGCTCCGGCGTTTTGAAAAACAATACCGAAGGCTCAATTATTCGCCTGTCGAGATACTAGTTGACCACGGCGAGCGGGACGTGAACGGCCTCCTGCTGAAGAACGGCATTGTAGAGATTTTCTGCGATCTCGTGAAATTTTCTCCCCACGACCGTATCTGGTCGCATGGCAATCGGTTCACCCTTGTCTCCACCTTCCCGGACCGCGATGTCGATCGGCAATGAACCGAAAAACGAAAGTCCATATTGTTCGGCAAGCGCCTCTCCTCCGCCGACTCCGAAGATATCGACCTTCTCCCCGGACGGAGTGATAAAACCCGACATGTTCTCGACAACGCCGAGGATAGGAATCTCGACTTTGCGGAACATGTTTACCGCGCGGCGGACATCTGCGAGTGCGACTTCCTGTGGAGTCGTCACCACCACGGCTCCCATGACCTTCACGAGTTGCGACAGCGAAATTTGCGCGTCACCGGTCCCAGGCGGCATGTCCACGATAACGATATCGGGATCTCCCCAGTTCACATCTTGAAAGAGTTGGGTAATGGCTTTCCCAAACATTGGTCCCCGCCAGATGACCGGGTCGTCGGCATTCTTGAGAAAGAAGGCGATGGAGATGTACTTCACTCCCCAACGCATCGCTGGGATGAACTTCTCCTGGTGGTCCACTTTGAGCTCTCCTCCGCCCATAAGCGTAGGAATGCTGGGACCGTAAAAATCGACATCTATCAGCGCGACGTTTCGTGCTGACCCTCCGGTCGGATTTGCGAGAGCGACCGCGAGATTAGCGGCGACCGTCGACTTTCCGACTCCACCCTTTCCACTTGCAACAGCAATGATTCGTTTCATGCGCCGTCTTATAGAACATCTTGGCGCGAAAAAGAATTGGGCAAAAAAAATCGGTGGATTCAGGAGGAGCTTCCCTCCGAATCCACCGATTCTCGTAAGATCCAGACTGGTTCAAGAAGACTTGAAAAATCAAATATTCCTGAAACCGTGCCAAAGTGAGTAATAGGCTAACCGCCTATCACTCAGTGGCCGCGGCACTAGTCGGCCTGACGGCGCAAGAAGGTCGGAATTTCGTACTTATCTTCCTCTTCACCGCCAGACATCACTGAAATCTTCTTCAGTTTCACAGTCTCGGCAACTGCGTCCTTCTGCTTGTTTCGCGCGAAGGTCGGAATCTCGAGACGCTTTTCATAGCCGGAAGCATCGATCTTCGGTGCCTGAGTCGAGGCCGTCGGTATCGCAAGTCCTCGCTCGGCCTTGTCTCCGAAGCCTGTCGCAATGACGGTGACGCGGACGAGGTCGCCCAGCGTCGGATCAATGACCATACCCCAGATGATGTTCGCATCGTCGTGCGCTTCGGCGTGAATGAGCTCTGCAGCTTCGTTGATTTCCTGCAGCGTAACGTCCGGTCCTGCAGTGACGTTGATGAGAACGCCGCGGGCGCCGTGGATCGAAACGTCTTCGAGGAGTGGACTCGATATCGCCTTCTCCGCAGCTTCGATGGCACGGTTCTCTCCAGAGCCTTCGCCCGAGCCCATCATCGCCATTCCCATCTCACTCATGACGGCTTTAACGTCTGCAAAGTCGACGTTTACGAGTCCTTCAAACAAAATGAGATCGCTGATTCCCTTTACCGCTTGGAAGAGCACGTCGTCGGCTTTCCGGAAAGTGTCCAACAATGTGGTGTTTCGTCCGGCGATCGAAAGCAGTCTTTGGTTCGGGATGGTGATGAGCGTATCAACACTTCGCTTGAGAACGTCAACGCCAAGCTCAGCGTTTGTCATTCGGCGCTTTCCTTCAAACAGGAATGGCTTGGTGACCACACCGACGGTGAGAGCGCCCAACTCACGTGCGACTTGCGCTACGACCGATATTCCACCGCTTCCCGTTCCGCCGCCCATTCCGGCCGTGACGAACACCATGTCGGCGCCTTCGAGCACTTCACGGATTTCTTCCGCGCTTTCGCGAGCAGCTGCTTCACCAACTTCAGGGTTTGCGCCGGCTCCAAGACCCTTCGTGAGGTTCTGTCCGAGCTGAAGCCGGACGCCAGCATCAGATGAGCGGAGAGCCTGAGCGTCTGTGTTTGCGGCGATGAACTCAACTCCTTTGAGCCCGGAGCGGATCATGTTGTTGACCGCATTGTTTCCGCCACCGCCGATTCCTATAACTTTAATTCGTGCTCCCATAGGCTCCACTGCAAAATCCCGGTTATTATCGCCTCGCTGTCCGTCAGCACCACGCTTGTCTTCAGGATACCCGGCCATCCGAACATTCTCCTCTCTATTGGTGTCTACTACTCTCACGCTCGTAACTCGAATCGATGAATCTTCATCGCTTCCGGCCACACCGTGAACTTCTCCATTCTCGATGTCCCGATTCGCAACGTTTTGGTGTTTCTCACCCGTGAGTGCGAACGCTTCGGCGGCCGTTGCTTCCCCTTCAGAAACATCGATATCAGAAATTTCGATTTGAGTAATTTCGATCTTGAGATTTTCTTCATTCGCTTCCGGAGAAGCCGCGTCAATACTCTCCGAGTCTAATTCGGCTTCAGCCGGAGGATCGAATAACGCCAAGGTTTCGTCACTGATCACGCTAGCGATTTCAGCCTCGTGCTTCGTCGTTTGTTGCTCGCCGTTTATCGCGTTCGAAGCAGTCGCGATCGAATCAGTTTCGCCGTTTAAAACCGGATCTGAATGAGGAATATATTCCGTCGGCGTCAGTGTAAGAGAGGTCGGTGTGAGAAGTGTTGAGCTTACCGCTCCCCGATTTTGCTGTTCGCGTTGCTTTCGTTTTTTCCGCTT
Source organism: uncultured Bdellovibrionales bacterium (assembly GCA_964509425.1). Classification (GTDB taxonomy): domain Bacteria; phylum Bdellovibrionota_C; class UBA2361; order SZUA-149; family CAZDWZ01; genus CAZDWZ01. The sequence continues at coordinate 61,864 of CAZDWZ010000002.1, forward strand.
GCCCATGAACACCTTTCTCTTTCGCTTTCGCTGGCGACGTCAGAATCACGCGAACGCTAAAACTTATACTGCAACATCAAACTGAAGATAAGCCTTCTCAAAAAATTCTTGAAAAGAAGTTTCGATCCGGCGATCACTCTCCTTTCTTCGAGCGATCAAATCCCAAAAAAAGCAGGCCCCGTTCTAACAGACTCCATCTGCCTATACAAACGCGGCAGGAGCCAATCTTCGGAATCTAAATTCCAAACGTTCCCGGCTCTTTAGCCGACACTGCGAGCCGCAAGCATCAGGAGGAGGTCCCGACAAATTAATTCGCGCTCAGAATCACCGACGCGGTTTTCCTTTGTGGTGTCGGAGCCCTAGATAACTTGTAGGCCCGGCTGCGTCAGACGCAGAAACTTTTTTCGTTGCAACTCAGTAACCGTTCCCGATTACAAAAATTTTTATTCAGTTTAAGAGGCGAGGAATTGATCGGAAATCGCAAAGCCCCGCCTCGCTTCGGCACCGGAGAGTACCAGAATTTTTCCGGAAGTTCAAACTACTTAAAGTTCAGCGGTTTTCTTGCGCAACATCGAAGAGATTGAGGCGACAAGTACGCACAACACAAGCAGGCACAGCGGTTGCACCGGAATGGACTCGCGGAGCACGCAGAAGAAAAAGACCAGGAGATTTACAACCGCGAGAACTCCTATTTGTTTGTCGCCGCGGGACAGAAAAAATAGGGCGGGAAGCAGGAGACCACACTCGTAGAAGAGCACATGACCGCCGCAGAGGAGCAGTAACGGTCCAAGAAGGAGAGCGGCAGATTTCCTTCCGTCGTCGGAGCGAAGGAGGAGGAAAAGTGAGATTACGAACAAAAGCATAGCTACCGCTTGGCCTGCGATTTGCCCGAGAGCTCGAGAATAACCTAGAGAATGAAAAAGTTCTCCGGACGCTGCGAAAAGAGAAATCATCTGAAATCCGTTTGCCGCAAAGTCTTCGGTCCCGAAGGCAAGTGTCTGGTTGAGCCAAGTTATCGGCCAGAGGAGCCCGGATACCGATGCCCCGACGGCATAAAATACCGCCGCTCCTGCCAACCATCCCGAGAAGATCGCGAGCGGCCGACAAACGAAAAGCGACACAAGAAATGCAATCAACGCGAGTTGCGGCTTGAGGAGCCAGAGACCCAGCAAAAACCCGAGCACGGCATCCGTTTCCCATCTCGCACTTTTCGAGAGGAGCGCCATTGCCGTTAGGAGAAACAATAAGTTCAATGCCGCCCCCTGCCCCGCGACGATCCCAACGAAGAGCGGGGCAAACGAAACAAGAATTGCCATCGACTCAATCGGGCGATCGCGAAGCAGCCTTTCCCGCTCACGGAGGAGCAGACAGGCAAGTGTGAAGAAGAGGAGCTGCACGATGAAAAAGATCGTCTTTGCCGGTAGCGGCGCAAAGCTCGCAAGCGGCTTTAGGAAAAAGGCGAGAAACGGCGGATAGGCGAAAGCATAATACCGTCCGTCGAGACTCGGCCAATTTGCATTCTCAATTTCTTGTTGAAGATGGCGGCTGTAGAGTTGGGTGCCCTGACCCTGCGCGGCAAGCACGGCCGCGGAGTAGAACGCCGGAAAATCTCCTCGACGAACCATCCCGACACTTTTCTTGTCAATGATAGCACTCAACACAACACTGAGTGCGAGCGAAAAAATGAGCACAATGGCGAGCCGCTTAGGAGAGACAAGCTTAGAGAGATTCGCCAAAGAGTCCACCGGCCGAGTGATTGTCGATTCTTACTTTTTTCCGGAACCGCTCTGGTTTCCGTTTCCGCTGCTGGCACTTCCTTGCGGACCGTTCTGCGCGGAGGCCGGATTTTGCTCATCCGAACGATTTTGTTCTTCAGGTGTGACGTCGATGCTCTTAGAGTCGCGATACCCTTTTTTGAAGTTCTTGATCCCTTCGCCGAGCGAAGTGCCAAGCTCCGGTAACCGGCCGGCCCCAAACATTATCAGGATGATAACGAGGATGATGACGAGCTCACCCACTCCTAAACCAAACACGGCAAAGTCCCTCCGGCAGCAGAATTAGAAAATTCGCGATGACTCTAGCCTGCCGCGCTCTTCGTGACAATGAAGACGGTGAGAATCGAAAACTCGGCAATCGATGGACCGAAAGTCACCTTACCAACAGAAACGAAGAGAATTACTTCTTCAGAGGATTAGTCGGAGAGAAGCTCGGTTGGCTTCCGTAATAGGTTTGCGGAGAGGCAGAAGAAGGGTTTGCAAAACCGCTTCCTCCGGCCGCTTGGTTCCAAGGACGAGGAAGAGCATTCGAGTTGGTATCAAACACTCCAAAATTCGTATTCGGAAGCGGAGGCGGTGCTGCGGGAATCGCAGGCTCCTTCGGATTGCCCCCTCGAAGTGGAATTCTGCCCCAGTAATCTTTCATTGGAGTCCAAGATCCATCGTCGGCCTTTCCTTTGCCGCCGCCGCCTTCCGGGGGATGCTCGTGAGAAAACGGATCCTTCTTTCCTTTGCCTGGGAGCGCTTCCCAGACCTTTGCCAGTGGAGCCCAGCCGGCTGCGCCGGACGCTGATTTGAATGCCTCGGTGAGATAGTGCGGACCGTAAGCGCTGTTATCGATCGGATATTCTCCCCAGTTTTTGATGGGATCGTATCCGTGGGTGAAAGTCGATGAGTAGGCCCAAGAGTTTCCGGACCCGCTATCGGAGTTATTAGAGAATCCCCACGAAGAGCCACTATTGTTCGAGCCAGTCGAGAAGGCCCAATCGGAGGAGCTGCCGGAGCTTCCGCCTACTTTCCATCCCCAAGAGGAATCATCATCGCCGAACCAAGACACCGGAATCTCCTTTTTCTAGCGGGCTCTCGCCCCTTCTCCCATAGAATAGTTATGCGAGCGAGTATCATGAGCGTTAACCGGCATTTCCAGCGATTGCAATACAGCTCAATAACAATACGCAAGACACTGGATATATTAATGTTTTAGATTCCGGCGAGACCTGTAAACAAGCCTTCGGCGCCCACCGTAAACCGACTTCGGAACGACCTTGATACGCTTCTGCGATAGATGTGCCGGGGTCTTTAGATCGCGCTGCTAACGGAGGCCAAAATTCGCCGGAACTATCGCTATGCGACGCGGCGGGCTGGTTCGACAAATCCCGTAGCTAACGAGTGGTTTGCAGCACAGGCATACAACTGCTCAGCAAGCGCGCCGATGTCAAAACCCCAGAATATACTTCCCATCAGCTTTCCTGAAAGAAGGTCTTCGAGCGGTTCATTCGACCCGCAAGCTTCACCGCGCAACGAGAGATGAATCCCATCGGGGCCACCGCTCACTCGGCAGCCGCTTCCGAGCTCGAAAATCCGCTGCGCGTGCTGCTGAATTAATGAGGGGAGATTTTGAATGTTCTTGAGCGGAATGCCCTGCTCTTTTAATGCAAGCACGCAGGCGATCGGCAGCAAATCGGCCAAGCGGAAGCACCGGCGCTTGCGGCGGAAAGTGAGCCCGGTCGGACGTGCAACACCGATATGGCCAAAAAGTGTGAACTGAGAAAGGACCAGGCGTCTCGTCGGGAAGAGCTGTTGCAACAGCACTCGCACTTCAGAGGCTGAGTATTCCTCACTCACTCGCGACGAAGGACTAACCTGGCGGGCCAGAGGACCGATAGGTGTCGACTGCGCCCGCTTCTCGTTCGCTCTCTGAGACTCGGTCCGAACGTTGGCAAACAACTCATTAGACTGTGCTTGTTTCATCGCGCCTTGATGCCCCTTGTTTCTCGCCGACATATATTTGTTGACCTGGCTCTTGACTTTTTGCGTCAATCCAACAACTCGAAGATTATAATCAGCAGTAAACTCTTGGAAAGATATATTTTTTGATTCGGAAGAGGATGGTTGCGGGGCGCGTGGGAAACTGACTATTGTCTTGCCACCCGTGCCGTAAAAAGAGAACGGCGTCTGTTGATTTTGCACAGGTTTGGGATTGATTTACAGAGCACGAGTTTTCGTCGAGTGGAGTTAACATGTCAGGTAGTTCCCGTCTTCTCAGTGAAGTTGAAAGCGCTTCTATCGCCGGTGTGAGCATCGAGACCATCCGGCAGTTTCGTGGCTGCGGACTTCTTGACCCGGTGAAAGAAGACGGAGTCGAGCGCTTCCGGGAAATCGACATCAAGACACTTTTCTACTCTCGAACGAAGTCAAACGACGTCGCATCAAGCACCGACAGCGCGGTCGATATCGCAGCTCATGAAGCCGCGAAACCTCAACGCAACGGAGCAGGAACGCTCAGCGCGCCTCCGGCGCCTGCGCCGCTGGACTCAGCATCGACACAGGCGTTGCAATCGGGTCCTGCTGTTCAAAGTATTTCGTCGAGCCAAACCAGTCCGGTGGCGGATTCGACGCAGGTGAAATCTGTGGTTCCTTCGGAAACCGGGTCGCCGAATCCAGAGACGGGAGCATCGCCCACCGAGTTGAAGTCGGAGACAGCCACCGATTCGGAGTCCGAGAAGCTCCTCCCCGTTCCCTCGTCACTCTCGGCAGATTACATGGTCGAGATTAACAAAGGGCTGCGTGAACAGTTGGAAATCCTCAGGGAAGAACGCGATTGGCTGAGAGCCCGCGTTGAGAAGCTGGAGACGAGGTCCGAGCGAGAGCAGATGTTGCTTCTCTCGGAATCCGAAAATATTAGGAAGCTCATTCAGCAGGGTGAGCAGCAGCGAAGGCCAACTTGGTTGCGCGGTCTTCCGTGGTTCAACAACTCCCGTTCCTGAGCCTCGTCTATCCGGGAAGCGGAGAACACTTTCCTACTGATTTTTTGGCGCGGACAAAACTCCCGCGCAAGATTACCCGAGAACGTCGAAGTCGTTCCTGGAAATCTCTCGACCTTCACGCGTGAAATAAGCTGGCTAGACTATTGCCTGCTGCAACCAAGCGACGATTCCGTCCATCGGCGCGCCGGGCGTGAAGATCTTCTTTACTCCGAGAGCATAGAGCTTTTCGATGTCTTCGTCGGGAATGATTCCGCCGCCGAAAACCACAATTTCTTCCGCGTTCTGTTTCTTCAAGAGATCCAACACGGCTGGAAAGGCAGTCATATGGGCTCCTGATAAAATGCTGAGACCGATTGCATCGACGTCTTCTTGGATGGCGCTTCGAACAATCGCTTCGGCGGTCTGATGAAGGCCGGAGTAGATCACCTCCATCCCCGCGTCACGAAGCGCGCGAGCGATGACTTTTGCACCTCGATCATGTCCGTCGAGCCCAGGCTTTCCAATCAACACTCGAATTCGCTTGCTCATATCAACCCCGGATCGGTGTACACGCCAAAAACTTCGCGATAGATATCTGAAACTTCACCAATGGTAACACCAGCATGGACGGCTTCTACGAGGACGGGCATGACGTTTTGCCCGGCGTTGCAACATTCCCGAAGCTTTTGCAGCCAACTCTTCACCGTTTCCGGCTCTCGATTCGCCTTGAACGCCAGACATCGTTCGAGCTGATCACGTTCAATATTAGAATCAATCTTCAACGTCGGCACATTGACCGCGCCCCCATCGTTGTAACGATTCACTCCCACAATGACCTTCTCACCTGAGTCGAGCTGTTTCTGGAACTGATACGCCGATTCGGCAATTTCCTTTTGAGGGTAGCCCGCCTCAATCGCGCGGAGCATTCCACCCATATCGTCGAGCTTTTGGATGTACTCGAGCGCCGCGGCTTCAATACGATTCGTCAGCTCTTCCACGAAATAGGAGCCGGCCAGCGGATCTATCGTATTCGCAACCCCGCTCTCTTCGGCGATGATCTGTTGAGTGCGAAGCGCCACGGTCACGGCCTCTTCCGTGGGCAAAGCCAATGTCTCGTCGAGGGAGTTCGTATGCAGCGATTGTGTCCCGCCGAGTACGGCTGCGAGGGCCTGGAGGGCTACGCGTGCTACGTTATTCAGAGGTTGTTGCGCCGTTAACGAAACTCCAGCGGTTTGCGCATGAGTGCGGAGCTTCATCGACGCACTGAGCTTGGCGTGGAATCGGTCGCGCATCAGATGCGCCCACATTCTCCTGGCCGCACGGAATTTTGCGACCTCTTCAAAGAAATCGTTGTGCACATCCCAGAAAAACGACAGTCGCGGAGCAAAGGAATCGATGTCCATCCCCCGGCCGAGACATTCTTCGACGTATGCAATCCCATCGTAAATGGTAAATGCCAGCTCCTGAACTGCAGTCGCACCGGCCTCTCGGATGTGATACCCGGATATACTCACGGGGTTGAATTTCTTCGCATGCTCACTGCAATACTGGATGATATCGCAAGTCAAACGAACACCGGCAGCGGGCGGACAGATCCACTCCTTTTGGGCGATGTATTCTTTAAGAATGTCGTTTTGTATCGTGCCGCCGAGCTTCTGAAGATTATCGCCTCGCCGCTTCCCGAGGGCAAAATACATCGCCAATACCGGCGTGGCAGAACAGTTGATTGTCATGGAAGTTGTGACTTCTTCCAGGTGAATACCTTTGAAGAGTCGCTCCATGTCATCAATCGTAGAGACGCTGACTCCCTCACGCCCGACTTCGCCGACAGACAGGGGATGATCAGGATCGTATCCCATCAAGGTCGGCATATCGAAAGCCGTGGAAAGTCCAGTCTGCCCACAATTGAGTAGATAGTGAAATCGATTGTTGGTATCTTCGGGCGTTCCGAATCCAGCAAACTGGCGCATGGTCCAGATACGGCCGCGGTACATGCTCGGCTGGACACCGCGCGTGTATGGAAACTCTCCCGGATAACCGAGATCCTTGTCATGCGACCAAGAACCCAGATCCTCGGGGCTCCCGAGCGGCAGCATCTCCATGTCGCTCACGGAAGAGAAGCGTTCCTTCAGTTCCTTCTGTGAGCCGTATGACTTAGAAAGCCACTCTTTCTTATTTTTGCTCTTCTCCGACATGCGTTCACAACCGACTTCCGCTCGAGACACCGCGGGCACCAGCCAATTAATCTTCCTTCAATAATTGTCCGGCAATCACCTGGCGCTGGATCTCACTCGTCCCTTCGTAAATTTCTGTAATCTTTGCGTCGCGATAATATCGCTCGACGGGAAAGTCTTTTACGTAACCGTATCCCCCATGGATCTGAATTGCTTTATTCGCGCAGTACATCGCAGCTTCTGAGGCGAACAGTTTTGCTTGAGCGGCCTGTCTTGAATAAGGCATCCCGGCATCTTTCAGCCTCGCCGCATGGATGGCAAGCAATCTCGAAGACTGCACCTGACAAGACATATCTGCCAGATAGTTCTGTATACTTTGATGCTCACTAATCAGCTTTCCGAACGTTTTTCGTTCTTTCGAATATTTCAGAGAAGCATCAAGAGAGGCTTGTGCAATCCCCACCGCTTGCGATGCGATCCCAATTCTCCCTCCGTCGAGAATTTTCATCGCGATCTTGAATCCCTCTCCCGGTTTCCCAAGCAGTTGATCGTCGCTTACTCGCACGCCGTCGAAAATTAGGCTCGAGGTCGGCGATCCACAAATGCCAAGCTTATCTTCTTTCTTACCGATTGAGACTCCAGGAGTGTTCTTCAACTCCACGATGAAGCAGTTGATGCCCTTATAGGCCAGCTCGGGCTTTTCCATGGCGATAAGAACGCAAATTCCCGCCACCGGTCCGTTCGTGATCCAGTTTTTCACCCCGTCGATTATCCAACCGTCACCATCTTTCCGGCTCATACACGTTTGCCGTGCCGCATCACTGCCTGTCCCCGGTTCGCTCAACGCGAAACAACCAAGCAACTCTCCGGAGGCAAGCCTTGGAAGATACTTTTGCTTCTGTTCTTCAGTTCCGAAATTCAGAATCGGCCAGATGCAGAGCGAATTGTGAGCGCTCACGATCACGCTCGTCGACGCGCAGACACGCGCGAGTTCCTCGATGATAAGTCCGTAAGAGACGAAATCCAGTTCGGAACCGCCGTACTGTTCGGGGACATTCGTTCCCAAAAATCCGAGCTGACTCAATTTGGGGATCAGCGGCTCAGGGAAGTAATGTTCGTGATCAATTTTCGCCGCGAGTGGGAGCACCTCGCCAACGGCAAAATCGCGCACGGTTTCCCGCACAAGTCTTTGATCCGGAGTGAGGACAAAATCGATGTCGTCCATATCCGACATTATACCGCGAGGGATCTGGTTTGGCGATGAGGATAATTTCTGACTACGATCCGGAAAACTGCGCCGGCCGTTTCTCGACGAAAGCCGTCAGACCCTCTTTCGCGTCGTTGCTTAACGAAGTCGCGAGAAATTCTTCCATTTCATTGAGAAGCCCGGCTTCAAGCGCGGGTGTGAAAAACCTATCCACGGCACGTTTGGCAGCAGCGAGCGCTACTGGAGATTTCGATGCGAAAGTCGCGGCCACGCTTGAAATCGTCTCGTCGAGATTTGCAAGTGGAGAGAGATAATCGATCACTCCCAGCTCGAGCGCCTTCGCGGCGGGAAGGATTTCACCCGAGAATACGATCCGTTTGGTCTTCGCTCGCCCAATTCGAGCGGCAAGCCGCTGAGAGCCTCCAAAGCCAGGAATGAGGCCGAGATTTACTTCGGGCTGACCAAAATTCGCGTTCTCGCTCGCGGCGATGAAGTCACAGGCAAGCGCTAGCTCTAACCCACCGCCAAGAGTGTGGCCCTGCGTGCGCGCAATCACCGGTATCGGCAATAGCTCGAGCTGCCGCATAACGCGCTGACCAAGTAGAACGTAGCTCTGAAACGCGACGGGTGTAGCATTTTGCATGAGCTTAATGTCAGCACCTGCGACAAATGCCTTCGCTCCGTCGGTTGAAATGACGAGCACTCGTGCTTTTTGAAATCCCGCCGGCGAGGCGAGAACTCGCGAGAGCTCAATTATGCATTCAGAAACGGCGGTAAGCACTTCGCCGTTCAAAACATTGAGGGTCGCCTCTCGATGAATGCGAATCTCAGCAATCGGGTAACTGAACGAGAGCGATGCGATGCTACTATTCATGCCACCTCCCCAACAGCCAAAATCAACACGTCTCGAGTGAAAGAACGGAGCGCCAGCCCAATGCTATGCGCTTCCGCCCGCTTCTTCCGTGCCGTCAGAGCCATCCGGCCGAGGCGGCTTCGTGAATCTCCGCACAATACGTCCTCGCGTAAGGTCGTACGGTGAGATTTGTATGCGCACATGATCACCGGGCAAGACCCGGATGTAATGCTTCCTCAGCTTTCCAGCGAGGTATGCGAGGAGCTCATGCCCATTCTCACAGGCAACACGGAAAGTCGTGTTCGGAAAACACTCCTTCACGACTCCGTTTAGCTCGAGGTTATCGTCTTTACCCATACTATTCCTCAGTCTCGCCGCCCGACCACTCACCACGCCCACCATCACCGCGAGGAGCGGTGTTGGATTGATGCGCTTGCGACGAGTTTCCAGAATCAGCTCCGTTACCATTAAAATCAGCGCCGTCATCACGGCGTTTTCCGCCGCCGTGGGCAATTCCGCCTCTCATCGGGCCGTTGCCGCCACGTCGTCCGCCACCGTTTCCACCACCACCGCCGCCTCCGTGACGAGATCTCCGAGATCCGCCACCGCCGCCGCCATGATGATTTCGCCGGCCGTTTCCGCCGCCGTCGGAATGCCGATGATGGCCTCCCGAACGATGGCCGTTTCCATTATGCATTTGATCGAGAGCAGCTTCCTGCGAAAGACCTTCGTCCATTATGCCGTCTGCATTTTCAGCTCCTTCCGCTCCGTCTGCGCCCGCTGGAGTACCGTTGGGAGTCCCCTCGAAGCGGCCGTTTCCATCGTGGCGTCGGGAGTCATTGCTCCTACCACGTGAGGGCGGGCGTTGCTCATCGTAATAAGTAAGGCCGATACCGAGCTGATGCAATGTCAACGGCACATAGCCCGGGGGTCCTCCTTTTTCGGAGAATCCGTTATCTTTTCCTCGCTTCATGAAGTCCTACTCCTTCGTTGTGCAATAATTCTCATGCAGTAATTCCAAATGTAAAAATCACATCGTGTGAAACTCGCGGCGTAAATTGGGCGCTTACTTTCCCGATGCTCACACTGGGCACCGGCGCTTCACTTGCGTACTTCGCAGTGTCTCGATGCGCACTAAACTCCCGTCGAGCGATTCGAAACAATCTCCTATCGGGGAAAATTTCGGTACGGGAGATAACTCTTAGAGCGGCCCGATCTTTCTAAACTTCTGGTATCGCCGCTCCAGCAATTCTTCGGTGCCGAAGGAAACGATCTCAGCAAGATGCTTGGCGATTGCAGTTCCGACGAACTCCGCTGCCTGATGGTGATCGCGATGGGCCCCTCCGACGGGCTCCTTGATGACTTCGTCGATCACACCGGTTTCTGCGAGAGACTTGGCCGTCAATTTCAGCGATTCAGCCGCGAGCTTTGCGTACTCTTGGATATTGTCTCCTCCGGACTTTCCCCAGAGTATCGAAGCGCAGCCTTCGGCACTGATTACAGAATAGGTGGAGTTCTCCAGCATTAGTAATCGGTCACAAATGCCGAGAGCTAAAGCTCCTCCACTACCACCCTCTCCAATGACCACCGAAATTATCGGGGTCTTAAGTCCGCATAAGATCAGCAAATTTCGCGCGATCGATTCGGCTTGTCCCCGCTCTTCCGCTTCAATCCCCGGGAACGCACCGGGCGTATCAATAAACAAAATCAGCGGCAAGCCGAATTTCTCAGCCATGGCGAAGAACCGCTGAGCCTTCCGGTGGCCTTCCGGCCTGGCCATCCCAAAATTTCGGAGCAGTCTCTCCTGGGTCGTGCGACCACGTTGATGGCCGATAATCAGAACTCGCTGACCGCTCAAACGTCCCATGCCCGCGACGATGGCCGGGTCATCTCCGAATACTCGGTCACCCTTTAGTTCTACGAAATCATCGATGAGATGATGCACATAATCTAACGTGAACGGACGTTCCGAATGCCGGGAGAGTAAAACTCTTTGATATGCAGTCAGATTTCCGTAGACGTCGCTCCGGAGCTTGTCCAGGCGCTTTTCCAGCTTTTCAACTTCCGCAGCCCTGCTTAGATCCCCGGCCTCTACGAGTGCGCGAAGCCGCTGCAACTCATCCTCAGCCTCAACCACCGGGCGCTCGAAATCATCCACCATAATTACAATTTACGAGGAAATTATTCAAGATTAATTTCCTTTCGGGTCAGCAACATCTCGTTTTCGTGAAAACTGCCTCTGGTCCAAGAAATCGAGGACTTCGAGGGTTATCAGTTCGGACATTGCGGACTCGGCTCCCGATTCAGGGGTGCCGTCAAAAGGCGGGAGGCACCTTACCCCAACTTTTCGAGAAAGCATATAGTGCTTTTCTGTCTACAATTCGAGGTGTTACCAATCCGCAAAAGTACGAAAGACCGCACAAGGCGGGAAATCGGGCCGAAACCTTCCTAATGACCGGATCCAGTAACCGCATAAAATAGGATGTCCGGGGAGGTTCGGGAGTCCAATTGAAACGCTCTGAAAAGCGGCGCGAGGGTGGAAACATTCGGAGCGAGCTTTTCGGCGCCCGCTCTCCAGCCTAATTTGCTCGGCTGATGCCTCCACCAAGTCTCCTGGCGTTTTGCAAAGCGCCGAGTTTCTTGCTTCGTGGATTCTCGGAACTCCTCGAACGTCAGCTCGCCGTCTAGATGCCGACACGCCTGCTTGTAGCCGATCGATTGAAGCGGCTTCGAGTCGCTTGGGTATTCGGTGCGAAGTTTCTTCACTTCCTCCATGAGACCTTCCTCAATCATTTTTTCAACTCGAAGGTCGATACGCGAATACAGCTCCGCTCGAGGAGGAAGCAGACAGCAGACCAAAGCCGAATAGCTCCGAAAGTTATGTTTGTGTTCTTTTCGGAGTTCGGCAAGCGATGTTCCCGAGCTCAGCGCAACCAACAACGCCCGTTTTATGCGCAGCGTATCGGTTTTGAGGATCGCCAATCCGCTTTCCGGATCAACCTCGGAGAGAAGTTTGTGAAATTCGGCCGTACGTTCGCTCGCCGAGAGACCTCGCAACGAGAAACTCACTTCGAGCTCGGCTACGCGAGACTTCGCTTCCTCGGACACCTCAGCATCAACGAGACCTCCAAGCAGAGCGCTCAAATATAATCCGGTGCCACCGGCGATGACCGGAACTCGTCCCCGCTGTACAATTTCCTCCACTAACTTACCGGCCTGCGCTGAGAAGAGTCCGGCATTCCATTCCCCATTTGGAGGCACGACTCCAAAAAGGTGATGAGGAACTCGAGAGAACTCTTCATTCGACGGTGCACCGGCTCCGATCGAGAAACCTCGATAAACTTGGACGGAGTCTGCATTGATCACCTCTCCGTTTAGAGCTTCCGCGAGCTCCACCGCGAGGGCGGTTTTCCCACTCGCCGTCGGACCCGTCACAATGAGAAGGGTCTCACAAGACACGTCCGAACATCTCCTCGAAATCGTTCTTGCTGAGGAAGCGCACCGTGGGGCGCCCATGAGGACAGAGCCCGGATATTTCAGCGTCGTCGAGCGCCTCAACAAGGGCGTATGCCTCCTCCCCGTTCAAGATTCGTCCCGATCGAACAGACCGATGGCAAGCCATCCGCGCGAGAACCGCATCGACACGTTCACCAAGGACGGTGAGCCAGTCTGTAAAATCGGGCTCGGAAAGGAGGTCATGCAGGAGCGCCCGGCCGGATCCCGCCGAAAGCATAGACGGGAGCGCTCGCAATGAGACGGCTCCCGCATTCAATCGATCCAGCTCGAAACCGATTTTCTGCAAGCTCTCAAGATTCTTTTCGACGAATTCGCACACCGATCCACCGAGTTCTACAACCTCAGGAATGAGAAGCTGCTGTGAATGAATGTTGCCGCCGACAAACTGCTGCTTCAAGCGAAAAAACATCACCCGCTCGTGCGCGGCGTGCATGTCCATAATGGCGACCGATTCGCCGCCTTCAAAAATAAGGTAACAGGCGAGCACTTGCCCGACAAATCGCATATGTCGAATCGATTTCTCGTTGCCGCGCGCTCCGGTTTGGGAAGAAGGGATGACAGCATACTGCGAATTCTGAGAGGCTCTGAGCTCCTGCGAGGAGGGCACTCCGACTTCTGCGTGATCTGAGCGAGGCGAAAGTAGTATCGGCGGCCGTGAAAACAGCGTTATCGTCTCAGCATTCGAAGGAGTTGATTCCGCATCTCCGGAGAAGAAACGCACCTCCGAAGTAAACGAACCGGAATTTATCGGAGGTCGTTGATAACCAATTGAATCTGAGTTCGAAGAGTGCAAAGCCGCCGGAGAGAGTGCGCTTGACGCGCCGAGGGCTGATTTCAATCCGCCGACAATCGTTTGAAAAATCACTTCGGGCCGACGAAATCGCACCTCTGTTTTTTGCGGATGCACGTTCACGTCGACATCTTCCGGCGGCAGCTCGATTGAAATTACGCCCATCGGGTAACGACCAGGCCGGAGGTAGGCACCGTAGCCGTCGCGTATCGCCTTCAACAAAAGCTTGTCTCTTACTGAACGGCGGTTGACGAGAAGTCTCAGTCGACCGCTTTGAGAAACACACTCGATGGGTTGACTCAGCACCGCATGAACGACCACCGGACCTGCCGCCGTGGCCTGCTGGTAATCCACAAGAATTGGTTTTTCACCGGCAATTTTTAGCTCCTTCGCCTTCACAAAGAAATTTTCGCCCGGAAGAAGCACGGAGCGCTCTACCCCATCGCTCGCAAATCTCAATCGAAGGTGCGGATAGGCGGATGCGAAGTCGATGAGCAGACTCCGAATGAGTCCTTCTTCGGTGTTCTCTGAACGGAGAAACTTCTTCCTGGCAGGAACATTGTAGAAAAGGTTCCTCACCGTGATTCTCGTGCCTGGCGCAATGGGCTTGGTTCGAGCCTCGATGAGCTTTCCGCCATCGATTAGAATCTCGGTCCCTGACGAATCATCCCCCCAGGGCTTCGTTTCAAGTGAAAAGCGCGAAACGGACGCAATCGACGGTAGAGCTTCGCCTCGAAACCCGTGACTCGCGATCCTTTCCAAATCGCCAACGGTTTGAATCTTGGAAGTTCCGAATCGCTCGACGGCAAACAACGCATTCTCTCGGCTCATGCCGCATCCGTTGTCAGAAATCTCAATACTCGTCTTTCCGCCGTTCGTGACAGCAATTGAGATTTCCGTCGCGCCGGCGTCTATCGAGTTTTCAATCAACTCCTTCACAACCGAGGAAGGTCGTTCAACGACCTCTCCCGCCGCGATTTGGTTTACCACCACATCGTCGAGAATTCTGACTTTTCTCTCGGCATCGCGAGAGAGCGGCTCACTTGATTTTGCAAGAGTGTTCATCAACTACAGTTTTTCAATTCGCTTGATGATCTCGGTGGTCGACTTTCCGGGCACATACGGAAGCGACTGTACCGTTCCGCCCGCGGCGGAAACCACATCTCCCCCGACAATTTGGTCGACGCTCCAGTCTCCTCCTTTTACGAGGACATTCGGTTTCAGCTCGGTGATAAGACGAAGTGGAGTCTCCTCTCCGAAGATAATCACTTCGTCCACCGGCTTTAGCGCGAGGAGAACTTCCCTTCGTTCGTCCTGGGGAATGACCGGCCTCGAATCGCCTTTCAGTTTTTTAACGGAATCGTCCGAATTTAAGCCGATCACGAGCAAATCGCCGAGAGATCTGGCCTGCTCGAGGTATCGAACGTGACCCACGTGCAAGATATCGAAGCAGCCGTTCGTGAAAACGACTTTATCACCGGCGGCCTTTCGCGCGGCAATTCGATTGATCACATCGGCTGGGGAGGTATTTCGGTTCTGGGATGGCATGGTTTACGCTATACTCCCGACCTTGTATTAACTCGGTCGTCTGAATTTAGGATTTGCAGGCATCCCATGTTTATCAGGTTCCCCTTCGTGAACGCAAAGGTCCGCCTCTCAGCTGCCTTTGCTTACTTCTGTGTGGACTTTACTTGCCTCTGCGTAGGAATGCTCTTCACCGCCACTCTCGCTTTGGCGACTCGCGCGGAAGCGCAAGACCCCCCTGCGATTGTTCGAAAACCTGTCGGACTTGCTCCGAGAACGGAGAGCGAACAACAAATCATCGACGCCTACAAACGCACGAATGAGGCGGTCGTAAACATCAGCACGCGTGCGGAGATTGCGGACATCTACGGATATCAGGGGCAGGAAGGCTCCGGTTCCGGAGTCATCGTCGATCCGAAGAACGCACTGGTGGTGACCAATGCTCACGTCTTAAACGGCGCTAACCAGGTGATGGTCACGCTCGCCGACGGCCAGAGTTATGAAGTGCGGTTGATCGGGGAGGATCCAGATAATGATCTCGCTCTCCTTCAACTCGTCTCGCCCCCGCCGAAACTCGTTGCGGCAGAATTCGGCGATTCCACCCAGTTGGAGGTGGGGCAACGCGTCATAGCGATTGGAAATCCATTTGGACTCACACGAACTCTCACGACTGGTATCATCTCGAGCCTTGATCGCACGATCCGAAGTGAGAACGGCCGGGTAATCGAAAACATCATTCAGACCGATGCCGCGATCAATCCCGGAAACTCCGGCGGTCCGCTCCTCGATACTGCGGGGAGAGTCATCGGAATCAACACCGCCATTCTTAGCCGCACGGGCCAGAGTTCAGGGATTGGATTTGCGATTCCTGTGAACTCGTTGCTGACCGTAATCCCTCAGCTCATAAAATACGGGAAAGTCCTTCGCCCCAGAATCGGCGTTGTCGTTGTCGACACGGACGCCGGGCCTGCCATTCTCTACGTTCAACCGGCAAGTCCAGCGGAGGAAGCTAACATCGTAGGAGCAAGAAAACTCGTAAGAAGAGGATCGCTGGTAGGATATGTGACGGACTTCAACCGGTCGGATTTTATTATCGAGATCAATGGAAAGCCGATTCGCAATCGCGCAGAGGCTTTGGACGCGCTCATGAAAGTCGAGCCGGGAAAACTGGTCGAGATGAAATTGCGCACTGGACTTCGGTCTAATAACACTCGAACCGTCGAAGTCACTCCCGTCCTGAACTAAGTTCGCTCTTGGCGAAATACTTCGTCGCGGGAAGTTAAAAAAGTTCATTTACTCCAAAGTAAACTCGGCTTTTTAATTTCCCGCTCCTCGTCCTTCACCAAAATCAAACTTAATTAATACTTCTGAGAACCGCGCTAGTTGGCGGCGTCTTTATAGTCCTTTCCGCATTGGACGCAGGTATTCTGAAGCAGAGCTCGTTGAACGAGCTTCTGGATTTTGATCGGCTCGCCCTGCGCGACGTAATGAAATTGCCGGCACGCCGGGCAGTCGACAAAGATGAGCATCATTCCAGAGAGTATGGCGGAAACCGCGGAAGCGATCATCGCAAAGAGGAGCGGTTGAGTCCACGCAAGATCGGTGAGCAGCAAAAGCGTGAAAAAGGTGGCGGCGGTAAGCACAAAAATCGCACGCAGGAAGATAATTTTATCGCGAAACTTTAGCAGGACAGGTTGAATTTTCATTGGGCACTCAGGATGCGTCATCTCCCTTCAAGAACAATACACGGCATGCACTTCCACAGAGCTATTGGTATCCATCTGCGGCTGTCCGAGGATCGAGAAGGCATACTGACCGGAGATCGTCGGGTGAGCCTCGCTGATATATGCAGCAACGGTAGTTGATGCGCTACTGACCGCTCCCCATTCACGCAGTCTTGCACGATTTCATACATGACCACGTATTCGTTTGGGCAGACAGTCTCTTGCGCGGCACGGAGCACGCTGACTGAACCGGAACGGTAGATGGAAAGCTCGACAGTCTGGCTCGTTAACAAGGACATCTCGAACGTCGAAAAAGTTGGTTACGTCTCGCCCGTCGGACACATCCGTTCGTTCACGAGCCGGCTCTCTATCTCTGAAGACTCATTCGACAAGTGAATCATTCCCACTCAATCGTCGCCGGAGGCTTCGTCGAGATATCGAGCACGACTCGATTCACACCTACCGTTTCATTCACGATGCGATTGGAGATTTTCCGGAGAAGCTCTTCGGGGAAGTATACCCAATCGGCGGTCATTCCGTCTCGTGAGGTCACGGCACGAATGCCGACGCACTCGTCATACGTCCGTCCGTCGCCCATGACCCCGACACTGTAGACCGGGAGAAGCACCGCGAAAGACTGCCAGATTTTCGTCTCCCATCCCGAAGCGTGAACTTCTTCTCGCACAATTCGATCCGCTTTCCGCAGCTTCTTTAACCGCTCTTCGTTGATTTCTCCGACACATCGAATAGCGAGACCCGGGCCGGGAAACGGTTGGCGCTGCACGAGACGTTCTGGAATTCCCATTTCGCGGCCGATTTGCCGCACTTCATCTTTGAAAAGCTCCCGCAAGGGCTCGATCAGGTCGAGCTTCATGTCTTCAATCAGACCACCGACGTTGTGGTGACTCTTGATGACGGCCGACTGGCCGACAACGGACACACTTTCAATCACGTCTGGGTAGAGAGTTCCCTGAACAAGATGTTCTACATCTGCGATTCGGTGAGCTTCGTCTTCGAAGACCTCGATGAAAACCCGGCCGATGATCTTCCGCTTCTTCTCCGGGTCCGTAACTCCCTTGAGCTCAGAGAGAAAACGCTCGCCGGCATCAACCAAATGCACTTGCAGCCCAAGGCCTTCAAAGCCTTTCATGACTTCCGACGATTCATTTTCTCGAAGCAACCCGTTGTCCACGAAGATGCAGTGAAGACGCTTGCCGATCGCTTTGTGAACAAGGAATGCGGCAACGGTGGAATCAACACCGCCGCTCAGCCCGCAAACGACGTTCCCGGTCGGAACTTCTCGCTTGATTCGTTCGATGGTCTCCGCGGCAAAACCTGCCGGGTTCCAGTCCTTCTCGAGCCCCGCTACCTGGAAGAGAAATTGAGAGATCAAATCTTTGCCGCGAGGCGTATGATGAACCTCGGGATGGAATTGAACTCCGTACATCTTGCGCTTATCATCAGCAAACGCCGCAATCGGCGAGCCCGCTGAGGTTGCGACCGGAGAGAATCCCGGAGGGCACTTTGTGACCTTATCTCCGTGACTCATCCAGACATCGAGCTCGTCACCCGCCTTAAAGCACGCGAACGCACCAAGTCCGTTTTCAATTTTAACTTTTGCAGGGCCAAACTCACGCATTCCGTCACCGGAGGCTCCGGCGACTTTTCCGGAGACGGCATCCCAACCCCAGCCACTCACTTCACCTCCGAGTTCCTTCGCGAGAATTTGCATGCCGTAGCAGATGCCAAGGATAGGAACTCCGAGCTCGAGCACTGCTTTCTTCGCAAGCGGCGCGCCCTCCGTTCTGACCGACGATGGACCGCCGGAGAGGATAATGGCCTTGGCATCCTTTACACGCGAGACATCCGCAGTGCCCGGCACGATCTCACAATAGAGACCGAGCTCGCGAACCGTGCGGGCTATGAGTTGAGTATATTGGGAGCCGTAATCGAGGATAAAGATTTGTGCGTTCATGACCTAAATTGACATGAGGAAAAAAATCACACAAGTTTCGGTAGCGCTCAGACCGCAATTTCGGGACGCGCTTCGAAAGGAAATGGTTCAGGCCGCTAGGTGAGGGAACTTCCTGTTCCAAAACCTAAAACGAGGGGAAGGACGGCCAGGACCTGACGAAGAGCGAGTCTTTCGTCGTCAAGTCGCTTCTACTGCTTTTTGCCGTTCAGCGCCTTGTGGAGCGGATCGACCGGGACACTGACCGTCGCGCTGACCCCGCAGACGACCCAGATGGCCGCACCGATGAGCGCCGCGAACAGAAAGAGACCACCGATCGCCCTAACCACAGCCCAGTTCTTGTCCATAAAGCCCCCTTGCGAGTCTGCGAACCGTGCTTGCGTGCGCGGCTCTCGTGACACCTTTGAATTCCACCTGGGGTTCCCGTTTACCCAGCGGACTGAACCATCTCTCTTTTCGCAATGTGAAGGAGCTGAGGCCGGTATAAGACTTAACACGCCGAAAGTCATTCGTTCGCAAGCGCGACTTTTCTCACATTTCAGCCGATTTCACTGGCTCAAATTGAGGGGGCAGAGGAACTTCCGATCCTATTGCCCTGGAAATCCGAACATCCGACAACTACCTTAACGACTCCCGATCAGAACCTCCCGGATGGAGCGAATCACGAACCTCGCAGCGACTGAGTAGAGAATCGCCTCCACTTCGTCGTTTGCGTCGTGTTTCACGCCGGGGGGCCTGCGCCGGTTAGCGACTGATTCCGCGAGACCGCGTTCGGTGACATCGAGAACCGCTTCGAGCAGCTCTCGATCGGTAACACCAGACCGCGCCGTGGAATCTTGCCGCCGGTTTTTGTTCTGCGACTGAGCCCCGAGCGGCCCGTCGTCTTTATCGAACCCGCCATCGTGGTACATCGACACCTGTTTATCCAAGTGACTTGGGGCGCTCTTACAGCCCGCAAGGACGAGGAAAGTCAGTGCGACTGGGACCAAAGAAATCCGTTTCATGGGAACCTCCTGTTCAAGGAAGTTCTCTGCCCCTCATGGGTGTTATTGAGGAATTCTGACGAAATGCCGCAGAAATGTAGCGATACAGTAGCGACGCGCTTCTGCAAGATTAGGAGGTACAACCGCTGACATCCGCTAATCCCCTCGAATTACGGGCTTATTCGTGGACAGGGGCTGTTGGAGGAAGCGTTAGAGGCTTCTGCAGGCCGAGGCGGAATATCCTCGACCCCGACGGGTTCATTCGTGGACAGGGGCTGTTGGAGGAAACGTTAAAGGCTTCTGCAAGCCGAGGCGGAAATCGGAAAAAAACCGGAGTGTACTCCCTGCACATGAGGATTTTTTTCCGATTTCCAACGAAGGCATGCGGGAGCCTTTAACGTTTCCCTAGCGGGCGCTGTAGTTGGGGGCTTCTTCGGTGATGTAGACGTCATGAACGTGGCTTTCGCCAAGCCCGGCCGTCGTGATTCGGATAAAGGTGGCTTTCGTCTGGAGTTCGGAAATGTTCTTCACGCCGCAATATCCCATCCCGGCACGAAGTCCTCCAACCATCTGGAAGATAAGGTTTGAAAGCGGTCCTTTGAACGGAACGCGGCCCTCGATTCCTTCCGGAACCAGCTTGGCACCTTCCTCTTCGTCGCCTTGAAAATAACGGTCTTTTGATCCCTTTTTCATAGCCCCGAGTGAGCCCATGCCACGATACAACTTGTAGGTGCGTCCTTGATACAGGATCGTTTCACCTGGCGACTCCGATGTTCCTGCGAAGAGCGATCCGATCATGACCACATCAGCACCTGCGGCGAGTGCCTTAACGATATCGCCCGAGTATTTGATCCCCCCGTCGGCGATGAGCTTGACTGGAGTGCCTTTCGTCGCTTTCGCGGACTCAAAAATCGCTGAAATTTGAGGCACACCGACGCCCGATATTACCCGTGTGGTGCAGATAGAGCCCG
Source organism: uncultured Bdellovibrionales bacterium (assembly GCA_964509425.1). Classification (GTDB taxonomy): domain Bacteria; phylum Bdellovibrionota_C; class UBA2361; order SZUA-149; family CAZDWZ01; genus CAZDWZ01. The sequence continues at coordinate 82,319 of CAZDWZ010000002.1, forward strand.
GCCCAATTCCCACCTTCACCGCGTCGGCTCCGGCTTTCACCAGTGCCGCAGTCCCCTCTTCCGTAGCGACATTTCCAGCCACGACAGGAACGGCCGGATAGGTTCTCTTGAGCCACTTTACCGCGTCGATGATTCCTTTGGAATGTCCGTGCGCACTATCAAGGGTAAGGACATCAACGCCGGCCTTGATGAGCATCTCCGTGCGTTCCTCCAGGTCATTCGAAACTCCAATCGCCGCGCTTACTCTAAGTCGGCCGAGTTCGTCTTTGGAGGAATATGGAAAACGCCTGGTCTTCTCAATATCCTTAATCGTGATGAGCCCACGAAGTGTACCATTCTCATCGACGACGAGCAGCTTCTCGATCCGATGTTCGTGGAGAAGCAGCTTAGCCCTTTCCAGGTTCGTGCCAGGAAGGACCGAGACCAATGATTTGCTGGTCATGACTTCTGAAATCGGGCGGCCAAAATTCGTGACGAACCGCAAATCACGGTTCGTCACGATTCCCACCACCTTCCCATCGCCGCGAGTTACCGGAAGTCCAGAAATCCGGAACTCCGCCATGATGCTGAGGGCATCCGAAATCGGCTGATCGGGTCCCACGGTAATCGGGTCGATAATCATTCCGCTCTCGGATTTCTTTACCTTGGTCACCTCAAGCGCTTGCATCTCGGGTGTCATGTTCTTGTGAATGACACCGATCCCGCCTTCCTGCGCCATAGCGATCGCCATTTCCGACTCGGTGACCGTATCCATGGCTGAACTCAGAAGCGGCACGCTCAATCGGACCTTCTCCGTCAATGAGGAGGAGACATCGACGTCTTTCGGGAGGATCTCGGAAAGAGCGGGCTTTAACAACACGTCATCGAAGGTTAGCGCCTGCTGAATGTCTTCGTATTTTCTAATCATGATAAGCTCTCCTTTTCTCGCGAGAAGATGCGAGAACAAATAGATGATTGGTAGTTTTGAAGCTGAGCCCTGATTCCCGCCTCGCATGCCTCCAGGGGACGGATGCGGAAGACGAATGCCGCGGTTGCTGAACAACATCCACAGAACACAAATTCGTGGAACAACAGCACACGCCAGCCGGTGAAGCAGCGCGAGTCAGAACTTCGAGATGGTCGGATAAAATATTATCGAGAATAGGTAGGACCATGGGCATATCTAACAGAAACCCCCGCTCCGGGCAAGTTTCGGATGGTCGTTAGAAAGCCACTTAGCCCTCTGCTCAGTCCATCGGGCAGGACTGGCTTTCTCCGCCGGGTGGGAATCCCTGTAGCCCCTCTTCCCCAGAAAGTTTCCGGACGTATCCTCGATACGCATCGACCTCAACAAGGTCTCCGTCCTTGATCATTTCCGTGGCGTGCTTGGTCCCAACGATGCAAGGAATCCCGAGTTCTCTCGCTATCACTGACGCATGCGAGGTCACTCCGCCCTCGTTGGTCACAATCGCAGCGGCGCTCTTCGCAAGCGCAACCATGGTCGGTTGCGTCATCGTGGTAACCATGATCTCTCCCGCCTGGAACCGCTTCATGTCCGCCATCAGCGTCTTCAAGCCTTCGACTCTGATGACTCTCGCTCTCCCTATTGCATGCCCGAGATTCGCAATGGTACCTCGAAGCGATTGGCCGGGGAGAGAGTTTACCGCTGGTTGAACAAACGATGCTTTTGCCGCTCTTGCCTCTTCGCCTTCGAGCCAGCAATAGCTTCCACCGGAAAGGTGAAGAGCATAGGAATTCGTGCGACCGGCCCGTATGCTGTCCGGCAGACGAGCGCCCGTTTCCACCAATTTGAACATTTCCTCGCGACGGTAGGTATTCAAAAATTCCTCGACATCAAGCGCGGCGAGCGCAGCGAGCTCCGAGAAGAACTTGAAGAAGAGAAGTTCGACGCCGGCCCAGCAGGACTTCAGCCGTAATCGATCGACTGAGAGAGTCGCGAGCATCTCTCCGAGATACCGAATCTCTGCATTGTCGAGCCTCAAGAATAGAACTTCCCTCTCCATCCTGCCGGAGGTGAGATCTTCTCGGATCCGCTCCAGTCGCACCTCACGTTCGATTATGCTTTCGCGCCGGAGCCCTTGAATTTTGTCTGTGACGAATTGCTCGGCCATAAGCCGGTCGAACGACCCCAGAAACAACCATGGAAAAGCCTCACAGTGCTGGCGAATATGACCTGTGGTAACGAAATCAAGAAGCGAGAGTTCAAGCGCGGCGATTTCTTCTTCTTGAACGATATCCAACTCCGTCGTTCGGGTTGCAACGAGGAAGACTTGCTCGAGCTCGTTCTTCGGCACTCCCCCCTTGAGCAAAGCTGCGCGCAAACAAGCGGCTAAAACGTCGGTGTACGCGGGTTGGCTGAGCTTGTACAAAGCCCGCACCTGATCATAAATTTCGAGAAAACGCTTCAAAAAGTCGGCTTGTGACTCACTTGTCTGAAGCGGAGGACGATGCAGGAGTTCGTCGTGGAGACTGAAGTATCGCTCACGAGTTCGTCGCGAGCTCTCGAGATACTCAGAGAATTGCCTCTCTTCACTTAAGAAGCGTTCGACCTCGCGTTTCGCCGCCGGAAGATCTTCTCGGCAAAAATACATCGTTGCATATCCGTTCTCAACGAAACAAAATGCATGTTCGCATTCATTTGCCGGAACGGATCGGTGATGGAGATAGGTTTCGAACTCACTCTCGACCGTAAATATCGTTCTCGTTTCTGCCCAATAAAATTCATAGCTCTCCAATCGCCTGCTCGAACCGGCAGAAGAGCCCGGTATTCCTTTTGCCGTAATCGGCCGTGCTTGGAGGAGAAAGAGTCGCCCCCGCTGTACGGCCCACTCAACGTCGACCGGATGCGCAAATTGCGTTTCGAGGTGCCGAACATATGAATACAGCTCCGTCAAAAGAGCATCAGCAAGCTGAACCGTCTGGGGAGCCGAGAGTTCACACCAGCTCACCTCTCCTCGAGAATCGATTGTCATCGCTTTTGACTGGCTCACTTCGCTTCGGGACATCAACATGCCCGTTCGGTTCTCAAGGCTATAGCGCGAGGGGGTCAAAGTTCCCGAGACAAGGCCCTCTCCGAATCCGAGTACACATTCGATAATCATCCGATCAGTTGCGCCACCCACCGGGTCGGCCGAAAAACAAACACCGGATATTTCCGAATCAACTACTTCTTGAATAATGACTGCGATGGAAGGCATCACCGGCGACTTTGAATCACGACGGTATCGAAGCGCCGCAACACCAAATAATGATGACCAACACTCCTTGATCGCGGCAATCAACGTCCCCCGATTGACGCCAAGCACCGTATCGAATTGTCCGGCCCAAGAATGCGCTTCACTGTCTTCTTCGGGAGCGCTTGATCGGACTGCAACTGATTCAACATCTAACGCGTCGAATGAGGACAAGATTTCGGCAATGACGGCGTCTCCAAGAGAGAGATTCCGTATCGCAGCCTTGAGTGATTCAGAAACGTCGAGCAGGCGCTCAGTATCGTTCTCATCCAGCTGAGAGAGAGCGTGAACAATAACACTAGACAATCCAGACTTTAGGATCACCTCATCGAACAAGTCAGTCGTCAAAACGAAACCTTTCGGCACAGGAACATTAAAGCCGAACATCGCCCCCAGCTGCGCGGCCTTACCACCGGCTCTTTGGCGATCAGCGAGGGAGAGCTCAGATAATTTCCTAATCCACATGGTGTTGTCTCCAGATTTTCGAGCGCCGGGAACTCGTTCCTGGTCGAAGAAAAACCGTCCCTGCGAACGGCACTGCTTCGCAGGGACAACAGACTGAAGACACATTTGGAGGTGAAGTCCTCCGGTGCTCAGCCTACGTCATCCCCTTTCGGTTCGAAACGACTTCAGGAAAACGTAACATTTCCAGGAGGAAAATCGGAGGTTAGGAGGGCTCTAAACTGTTGATAACTTTTCGAAGATTATAACTTCATGACAATTCGAAAAGTACGCCGGCGCTTTGTTAGAATGCTGGCCGTTCGGCTCCTCCAAGAGGCGCCAAACGACCGATCCTCAGGTTAGCGCTTGCGCGGAATGAGCTTCATGTCCGTGCCTTCGAATTGAAACTCTTCGCGAAGCGCGTTCTTTAAGTATCGCATGTAAGAGAAGTGAACTTCCTTCGGATAGTTGAAGAACATCGCGAAGCGAGGAGGAGCCGCATCAACCTGAACGGCATAATAGAGCTTTACCGGCCGGCCACGATAAATCGGGAGAGCCTTTCGCCTGATGGCTCGTTCGAGAACTTGATTCAAACGGTTGGTCGGCACTCGCTTCACTCTTTCCTTCGCGATGTGCAGCGCTTCATCAAGAATCTTGGGGCACCTTCGTCCCGAGAGCGCCGACAGAAAAACAAGCGGCGCATATGGCGCAAATTTGAAGCTCTCCCGTACTTTCTTTGTGAACTGATGAACCGTCGTGTGATCCTTCTCGACGAGATCCCATTTGTTCACCGCAATCACCAAGCCTTTTCCTTGCTCGTGAGCGAGACCGGCGATTTTTTCGTCTTGATCGGTCGGCTCTTGCGTCGCATCGAGCACGACAACGGCGACATCGCATGCGGAGAGAGCGCCAAGCGATCGAAGCGCGCTGTATCGTTCAACCGTGTTTTCTTCGATTTTCCCGCGTTTTCGGAGGCCTGCGGTGTCGACGATAACGAATTTCTGCCCATCTCTTTTCACCTCGACATCGAGAGTATCACGGGTGGTTCCGGCTACCGGAGATGTGATAGCCCGACGCTCTCCAATGAGAGTGTTGAGCAGAGTCGATTTTCCAACGTTCGGACGGCCGACAATGGCAATCTGAATCGACTCGAGCGAGACTTCTTCCGGATCTCCTTCCGCCTCCAACTCGTATTCGTTCACCCAGTCTTTATCGATTCTCGGCGCCGAGGATTTACTTTCCTCGAGCGAAAGCGTTCCATGCAGACGATCGTAGTCGGTCTCAGAGAGATTTTCGTCATCAGGGAGATACACAGGCGCGAAATTAGGAATTGTTTCTTCCTCCAGTTCCTCCTCGTCGTATGCCGTGTCTGCTGCCGAGGCGTATTCCTCATCATCAACTTCCGGAATGTTACGCGCAGCCTCCTGAGCATCGCGAATTCGAGCTTCGCGGTCTCGCTCTCGTGCTTTCAGAGCGTCATACTCCGGAAGCCCCCGGAGAACCCCCTCGATGAGTTCCTCCACTTTCCGTCCGTGAAGCGCGCTCACGTCATGGAGCTCATCAACTCCCAACTGATAGAAATCCGCAATTCGCCCGTACTGCTCAAGTCCGTCACACTTATTGACGGCATACGTCACCGGCTTCCCACGTCGTCGAAGCATATCGACGACGGCGCGATCGGAATCTTGATAGCCGGCCGCTCCGTCAAATAAGCACAGCACGACATCAGCTTCTTCTGCGGCAAGTGTCGTTTGGGCAACAACTTCCTTTTCCATTTCATCTTCCGGTTCGTCCGTGAACCCGCCGGTATCCACGAGAAGAAACGGTACGGAATAACGCTCCACCAGCGCGTAATTCCGATCTCGAGTCACTCCAGGCATATCTTCGACGATCGCCTTCCGCTCTCCGAGTAAACGATTAAACATTGTGGACTTACCGACATTCGGTCGTCCGACGATTGCAATATTGGGAATTCTCAGAGCCATAGGAGCGTTTTCTTAGGTAAAGATAAAATTAAAATTGAATACAAATAACTCGTGTTCCGAAGTTCACGCGCGAGACTCTGCGACGCGACACAAGCGACGTCAGAAATTCTCTCCATACCCGGTCTTTTCAAGGCCCCGGGCGTTTCGGCTCCAGTTCTCCTCGACTCGGACGTGAAGTTTAAGGACTACCTCGACATCGAACCGGCTCCCGAGCTCGAGCCGCGCGGTTTCTCCGATCTTCTTGATCATCTGTCCGCCCTTTCCGAGGACCATCGGCTTGTGTGACTCACGCTCAACAGTCACTAATGCATCAATGAAAAGACGCTCGCCCTCATCCGCCCAGTTCTCGATCTGGACGGCCACTCCTTGCGGAAGCTCTTCATGAAGATTGAGAAATAGCTTCTCTCGAATAATCTCGGAGGCAAAAAACTGCTCGCTCTGATCAGTCTCGACGTCAGCCGGGAACATCGACTCACCTTCGGGAAGCATACGAGACAAAACCGAGATGAGATTGTCGACTCCATCTGACCGAAGCGCCGAAAGCGGGAAAATTTCAAACGGCTTTTCACCTCTTTCCTTCGAGAAGAGCTGGTGCATCTCCGCAATAACCGGCAAAAGCTGATCTTTTCTCACCGTATCGACTTTGTTCAACACGAGCACATCAGGAAGTTCGAGATGACGCTCCTTCATTGAAGCAATAAGTGCCTGGCCTCGTTTTCTCACGTCATCCTGCGAGGCGGATTTGCCGATGACTTTCGCGGCATCAACGACCAACACCCGGATATCGACTTCAGAAGCAGCGTCTTGAAGCGTTCGACTGAGAAATCGGCCAAGCTCTCCACGAACAACCCGCGATTTGCCCCCCACAGGAGGAAACCCAGGCGTGTCGACAAATACCATCTCGACATCCGGAAGGCGCTTGATGCCGAGAATCCGGTGGCGGGTCGTGTGCGGCTTTGCCGTAACGATGCTGATCTTCCTTCCCAGAATTGCGTTTAGCAGGGTGGACTTCCCCGCGTTCGCCTCACCGATGAGTGCAACAAATCCAGCGCGATGCATATTTTTACTCGGAGAATTGTTCATGACTGAGGTCGGCCCCGGAATCTAACTGAAGGAAAAGTCCGAGACCGCCGTTCGGGTTCTCCGAAGCACGGCGGACCAAAAAGAGATCGGGAAGAAAGAAAGTCTGCCCTTCGACGAGCTCGATTGCCTGACCGTCAGAGAGCATTCTTTCGAGAGCTTCAGCCGCCGCAAGCTGCTGAGCGGCTTTCTTCGTCGGACCTCGTCCGCGGCCGGCAACTTCACCGTCGATGACGACGACGGTGACGAACGTCGGGGCATGCTCCGGACCTTCCACAAGCTCCAGGAGGTAATTCGGCGGCTCGCTACCAGCGGCATGAAGCACTTCCTGCAGCTCGGTTTTTGGATCGAACGGAGTAACTTGCTTCAGTGTCTCGCCAAAGATCCGTTCGATGAGCTTCAGCGCATGCTCGTAGGTTGAATCCCGATACACCGCTCCGATGACCGCTTCCATTACGTCGGCAAGAATCGAGGGGCGTTCATATCCGCCGCTTGAGAGCTCACCTCTTCCGAGTCGGATAAACGGTCCGAGCTCCAGACGCTTTGCGACGAGCGCAAGAGCTTGGGTATTCACGAGCGCCGCCCGCATTTTTGAAAGCTCACCTTCTCGGGCGTCAGGATGAAGATCGCTCAAAAGGTGCGCAACGCTCAAATCGAGAACCGCATCACCCAAAAATTCGAGCCGTTCGTAATCCGCTCGCTCCTTAATACCGAGAGCGGATCGGTGCGTCAGCGCACGAGAGAGCAACGACCGGTCGGTAAATTGGAATCCAAGCTGTTCTTCGATGAATTCGTAGTCGGAACGCGGCTGATGCCGCTCACTTCGCTCAGACTCACCTTCGCCGAGCGAGAATTCTTCGCCCTCGCGTTTCGCATCATCCTTCTGGGGCTGCGACTTTGGAATCATTCGATTCCCGCTGCCCATCTCGTATTCTTTTTTCTTGGTGTTTTTCTGCGGACTGTAATCGTCCCAGATATTGCGCTGCTTCGTGGGATCCTGCTGCGACGGGGCGTACGGCTTTTTGCCGATAACCGGCGAGTCTTTTAGCCGAAGCTTTATTTTCCCTGGTCTAAGAAGCTGCATAAAATTTCTCCTCCTGTCTCGTCTACCGATTCGGCCCGGACGGTTAGCAGCGAACCGGGTTTCGCTTCGATATTCGAGGAGGGTCGTTCTCCGCGAATCACACGGACGGCGGCAAACTCTCTGCTCGTGCCGCAAATATCATCCGCGTCTCGCGACGAATGTGAATCCGAGTCTCGTGCTTCGACGACAATCTCCAGCGTGCTTCCGATAAGCGTGCGGTAGAAGTCGATCCGGCGACGTTCGGAGAGAGAGCGGAAACGCGCGGCTCGCCGCCGACGCTCCTCAATCTCAATCACACCGCCGAGATGTGTAGCTCCGAACTCAGCGGCAGGTGTGCCGCTTCGCTCCGAGTAGGGAAATACGTGAAGATAGGAAATAGGTAGGCCAAGGAAAGTTTCGATTCCTTGATCTACATCTTGCCTACTCTCCCCTGGGAACCCCACGATGAGGTCCGAACCCACGGCGCATCCCGGCCAAGTCTCCTTCAAATATTCGAATAACTCGAACACATCCTTCATCCTGTAGCGCCTATTCATGCGCTTCAGAGTCGAGTTCGAGAAAGCCTGAATACAGATATGGAGATGATTACAGAAAACGTGGCTAAAAGCGAGGGCTTCTATCAGGTTTTTGGACACGTCGTTGGGATCGAGCGAACTGAGGCGAATTCGCTGAATTGGCGACTTTTCAGCAAGCATTTCAACAAGTTCGAGCAAACTGCTCCCTGAGTCTTCTCCGTAACCGCCAAGGTGTGTTCCCGTGAGAACCACCTCTCGGTAGCCCTTTTCCGCGAGTAATTTGAGGTCTTCGAGTATTTTCTGCGGAGGAACAGAGGAGAGCGAACCTCGAGCTCGAGGAATGATGCAAAACGTGCAGGAGTTCTCACAGCCCTCCTGTACCCTCAAGTGAAAGCGCGATCGGCTTTTTACCTCGCCGAGCAATTCACCGGGCCCAGGGGTCACCATCGACAGCGAACGGTTCGTCACCTTGGCTTCGAACGACCTTTGGCCGAACATCCCGAGAATGCTCTCGACCACTTCGTTCTTTCGGCCGGGGCCGACAATCACATCCGCTGCCTTCAAAGACTCGATGGCTTCCGAATTCACCTCGGCCATACAACCGGTGACAACGATCTTCGCATGCGGCGATTTTTCCTTCGCCTTCCGGATGAGTCGGAGGGCGGATTTGTCCGCATCATCCGTAACCGTGCAAGTATTGACGACGTAGACGTCCGCCTCAGCGTGAAACTCGCAGGCGATGACACCGTTTTCCGCGAGCGCCGTTTCGAGATCAACCGTGTCCGCGTAATTGCTCCGGCAGCCGAAAGTATGGAATGCGACTCGGAGCGGAAACACCGGCTAAGCCCTCAGATTTTAGCTATCCGCCCGCCACCGAACACTTGCCTCGCACCATCGGGGTCGAGATCCGGCGAGTACAACACTGCCGCCTGTCCGGGGCTCACGGCGGTCCACTTATCGATAAATTTTGCCTCGGCCTCGCCGTCTGAATTCGCCCAAACATCGCAAAGCACACCGGGATGGCGATATCGCAGTTTTACGAGAGCGCGTACCGGTCCCTTGGGTATTTCCCCCGAAATCCAATTCATTTTCTGAATGCGAAAGCCCTCACTCGCAAGCTCTTCTTTCCTTCCGATCGTCACGAGATTATCTCTCGAACTGATATTCAAGACATAAAGAGGCTCAGTATCACTGACTCTCAATCCCCGTCGCTGACCGACCGTAAAGCGGTAAATCCCTTCGTGCTCCCCCACTACCCGCCCGTCGGTGCGAACAATTTTACCAGAGAGATCGATTCCGTTCGTTTCTTGCTCAATAAAGTCAGGGACCGTGGTCCCGACAAAGCAGATGTCCTGACTCTCTTCCTTGCTGGCGATGTGAAACCCTCGTTCACTCAGGAAATTGCGAACTTCTGGTTTTGTGAGGTGCCCCACCGGGAAAAGAGTGCTGTGCAAATCGGCTTGGGAAAGCTCGTAGAGGAAATAGCTCTGATCCTTTGCGAGATCCTTCGACGTGAAAAGTCCGAGCTTTCCATCCGCGACCGGCCGAATCTGCGCGTAGTGTCCAGTGGCAACTTTCGTGGCTCCAAGTTGGGCGGCGCGGCGCCGGAGTTCCCGAAACTTCACCTTGCGGTTACAGTCGAGACATGGGTTTGGAGTCTTCCCCTGCAGATAATCGTCGATGAAAGGCTTAATTACCGATGCGTGAAAGCTCTCCTCAAAATCGAAAACATAGAATGGAAAATTTCGGCTATCTGCGATTTCACGCGCGTCTTCGAAATCCGAAGGCGCGCAGCACGTCGCCCGCTCCGCGTTTCCGCCGTTTTTCCGGTAATCCCAGACTTGCATCGCAACGCCGATGACCGAGTTCCCCGCTTCCGCGAGCATCAATGCGGAGGCGCAAGAATCAACTCCGCCGCTCATTGCGACGACAACTGTCTCGGAAACGCTCGGGGTGCTCTCTACTTCCTGGTTCACGGCACAGCCATCCTCGTCTCGGCGAGAGACTTTTCAAAAGTCGTTTCGCTCTTGGAAAGCCGGGCTCTCGCAACGGCATCCCGAATGATCTCCGCAGCCCGGTTGATTTCATCCTCTGAGCAGTTCCAATCGAGGCTAAATCTGACTGCCTCTTTCGCCTCGATGTCGTTGTAGCCCATGGATCGGACGACATGCGAGGCACTCTGTTTTCCGGAGCTGCATGCCGACCCGGTCGAGGCCATCACCCCGGCCACATCCAGGGCGACCACGAGATCATCCGCACGACATCCTTCAAAACGTACCATGAGTGTGTTCGGAAGAATTCCCGATGCGGCCGAACTTCCAATCCATTCGACCCGCTCGATCCCAGACAAGCGCTTCCAAAGTTGGCTTCGAAGTTGCCCGAGTTCAAGACACCTTGCTTCACGAATTGTAAGAAGGTCCTTTGCTGCTTCTCCCCAAGCAACAATACCAAGCAAGTTTTCAGTGCCCGGACGGAAGCCGCCTTCCTGATTGCCTCCACTGAGGAGCGGCGAAAATACGCGGCATGAGTCTCCCGCCCGGCTACTCATCACGATCGCACCGATCCCCGCGGGAGCGCCGGCTTTGTGCCCCGAAAGCGAGAGCGCATCCAAGCCGGCGTCAAAAAGCTGGCGAGCATCAAGCGACACCTTTCCAAACGACTGAACGGCGTCAGACACGATTGGTCCGTTGTAATTATTTTTTCGCAAAATGCGAACCATGGATTCGACGGGCTGCAGCACTCCCGTCTCGTTGTTTGCCGTCATCATGGTGACGAGAGCCGTTTCACTCGTCACCGTCGCAGCAAATTTCTCCGGATCGATTGCCCCGCTCCTCTCTGGGGGAACGAGGACAATCTCCCACCCTACTTTGCGAAGCCGCTCAAGAGTTTCGAGTACACAAGGATGTTCAATTGAAGTCGAGACAATTCGGCCAGGGAACTTTGCAAGGAGATGAACCGGCCCCAAAAATCCATAGATCATCTGATTGCATGCTTCGGTTCCTCCCGACGTGAAGCTGAGCAACGCATCCTTCTCCACGCCGGTCATACCGATCATCCGGCAGATATGTCGTCTCGATTCACGGAGCAGAAATTTTGCCCGTTGCCCAGCCCGATGCACGCTCGACGGATTCCCGGCATCAGCCAATAGCTCGGCCGCACGATCGAGAGAAGATCGTGAAAGTGACCCAGCGTTTGCATCAAGATAAATCGGTTTCATGGAAGCTTCTGTCGGTTCGCTCTCGACTTTTGGCGGCAAGTTTTACCATATTCGTGAGGGAAATGCATTTCTCCGAACACAGAAAATCCGAATGGTCTCGGCCGATTATTACTCTCAATGAATGAAGCCTTGGTCTCACTCCGCGCCGGGGAAGCAGCTGCACAAGCGGTTTTATCTAGGCATTCGCCAGCTCAAGCATCGATGTCGCAAGGACGCTGGCGCCTTTCGCAATCGCTTCTACACTCGTGTACTCCTCGGGCGAATGACTCTTCCCGTTCAGACAGGGGATAAAAATCATTCCGATTTCGGGATGGGTTCCATCTGACTTCGCGGGATTCGAGACGTAGAGACAATCGTGCAAAGCACCAGACGGCATCAAGACCGCAGGATATTGAAGCCGCGCGGATGAATCAGACAATGCCTTTTGAATTCTCGGCGATAAGGTTTCGAGAGGCTTCGTATCTCCCAACTCTGTGATCCGGCACATAACCCCAAATTGCCGAGCAGTGCTCGCCACGCAATCAAGTGCCTGCTTGACATATCTCGCACGGAACTCCGTTTGATTACTCCGGATATCCAGATGGAAATAACAGAAACCACTCACCTTTGCGGTTCCATTTTGATAGACACGCGGCTCGCCTTGATTGACACTTTGATCGGAGTTTATCACTCCGATCGTCTGCACGAGATCGCCCCCCGCCCGTCGCGCTTCATCGGCAAGGCGATCGAGCGCCACTCCGATGTGGCAGAAGGCAAGATTCGCATCTCGCCGATATTCAACCCCCATCGGGGTACCACCCGAATGATCAAAACTTCCCTCGAGAAAGATCCTGAACCGAATCGGCCCGCGAATGCTCGTCACGATCCCGATGTCGGACTTCGAGACTTCAAGATAGTTCGCTTGCTCGATATGCAACTCGATGTGGGCCGCGATGCCGTCGATCTCTGATTGAGAAATGCTCGGTACCCCTTGATCGATTATATCTGTGCTGAATCCTCTGCCCCGGATTGCCTCCGCAAGAGTTTGTCCCTGAAATTTTTCGTTTAACGCGGGCTTCGGAAAACAAGCAAACGCCGCACGGCTTCCCTTACAGGCGAGAGCAAACGTGCTTCCCTCCTCTCCTCTCCAAATTCTCAGCCGAAGTCCGCGCTTCGGTTTTTCCAATTTGAGAATGGACTCGATCGCGCATACTCCGGCAACAACACCTGCCGCACCGTCAAAGTTTCCGCCGCGCGGAACAGTGTCGACGTGCGAACCAGTCTCAACGAACTCAGGGCTCGTCCCCGGCCATTCAAGGAAAAGGTTTCCTACGCTGTCGTAGCGGGCGGAGAGTCCACTCTTCTCAGCGATTCCCCTGATGAGGGCCATCGCGGCGTCTTCCTCCTCCGACCAAGAAGATCGCAAGAAACCGTCCTTTCGAGGCTCGCCGAGACAACCAATGGTGTCCAGAGTCTCGTAGATCTCGGCAATTCGACGGGGATCAATCAAAATTGTTTGCATTCGGCCTCTTGGTCCTCTGGGATTGGCAGTCTGCATCCGCAACTGCCGAAAATCAACCGGCATAAAGCTCGAGCTAAGGGAGAATGATTGTCACCGAATGGCTCAGGTCTGGAATAAAGAGAAAATGACGGCTGTTAGGGGAGCTCAATCGGGAACGAACTTATGAAATCAAGTCTTCCGTCGACCGTAATCAGAAGTTTACCGGGACTCGACGATCCTGCGAAAATTCGGCCCAAGTTCTCACTGGTTGAATTGGAGGAGACGGTACGAGCACTCGCATTGGGACCCAAGGCGTGTTGGCAAGTAATCAAATACGACCGGAAGTCCTTCACCGAAGTGTTCGAGCATTATGTTTTCTTCTTGGCGGCGATTCCGTCGCTCGCCGGATTCATCGGACACGGGTTATTTGGTTACACGGGGATAGGCCTCGCACTTCTCCGCGCCGTAATTGGATATTTCATGAGCATCGGCTTCTTCTATGCAGCGGTCCTTGTCGCCGAGAAAACGGCGCCGATGTTTGACGGCACTATCGGCTACGAGCGTGCGGCGAAGCTCGTCATATATTCCCTCATTCCCTACTTCGTGTTCGGATCCTTGCTCTTACTACCGGGATTAAGCGCGTTCTCGCTCGCGGGTGTCATATCCGTTTTTTATTTCCTCTGGGGAGTTCGAGATATGTCGAATATCCCAATCCGCAAGCAGCTCACGTACGGTATGGTCAATGTGGTGAGCTGGATCGTTGTCAGCGACTTTCTGCTCCGAATTCTATTTCAATGGTGACTCGTCTTTTTCGTCCGTTTTTCTCGGTTCATTCATCATCGCTTCACTTTAGTTCATTAGAGTTACTCCCCGAAGCTTGACAACCATTTGTGCCGGGGGGCACCTCTCTATGCATTCACTCATCTCAACCTTCTTAGTCCTCATCGGGACATTTGGTTTATCCGCCTGCCTCGAATCCGAGCACCCGCCGTGCCGCCTTGGAGAGAGCTCAGTCGATCAAGAGCTACTGGGACGCTGGATTAAGGCAGATTCGCCGGCAGGAGAGCTGGTTGTGTTCCAGGAGGACGGAACCCGGCAAACCGTTTTTCTCACAGGTCATGAGCTCGGGTCTCCTCCGCGTATCGACGCCAATCATTTCGAACTTATCGTTTGTCGCGGAAAGAATTCACGTTTCGCGGCACTGAAGACCCCATCCGTCAAAGAGGATAAACGCAAACTCGGCGAAGCGTCGTATTTCCCGGTTCGATACGAAGTGTCCGGTGAAACTCTGCGTGTCTTTCTGCCCGCGTACTCCGCCTATAAGGAAGCGATTGAGAATGGGAAGCTCCACGGAAGAGCTGAGACCACGACGTGGTCGTCGAACATCTGGCTCTCGAGTAGCAGCAAGGCTCTCGGAGAATGGCTCGATACCCTCGGAGAACGAGAACTCGGCAAACCGAAAACGTATCATCGTCCGAAGAACTGAATTCGAAGCATCCGGACGCACGCTGTGCGACTGCTACGCTTGTCTTTATCTTTCTTATGGGTGACTTGATCCGCTGAAGAGTTGCCCATCCACGCAGCATCAACCGCGGTGACCAGCCGAACTCGTCCACGTTCGTCGCGCGCCGGATACACTCTCGGATCCATTCATATTCCTCATTTGAATACTCGTTCTGGAGTATTTGAAAAGTTTCATACGGACCCGTCATCTAACCTAGTGCGTCGACTAGTGAATGTTGGTTATAATTTGAGTCTTCGGCCCGTCTATCTAAATGTCGAAGTACTAGATTGCCGGCTCGGCTATGCCGAGCAGTTTCGCTGGCACGGCTGAGCCGAGCAGTGCCGAACTCAGTGAAAGGCCTTCGCCTTCTACTGAGTGGCCACGGCACTTGGTTAGGCTATTGATATGCACATGACACGAACGCGGCAATCGAAAGAAGGCGAGCTCACTAAGGATAAACTCCGAATGGCGTATCGTGCGATGCTTCTCGCACGGAAGGTCGACGAAAAGGCCATCGTCCTCTACAAGCAAAATAAGTGCCACTTTCAGATCGGTTGCGCCGGCCACGAAGCAATTACCACTGCCGCCGCGCTCGCGATGCGGCCCGGACGGGACTGGGCATTCCCATATTATCGCGACATGGGTTTCTGCACCGGTTTCGGCGTATCGGCAAAAGAGCTGTTCCTCGCGATCCTCAACAAGGCCGACGATCCCGCCTCGGGTGGCCGGATGATGCCGAATCACTACGGCCATAAGGGTCTCCGGATCGTTCAGCAAAGCTCTCCTACCGGAACACAGTTTCTCCAAGCCGTAGGAGTCGCACACGCGGCCCAATATCGTGGGAACGACGAAATCGTCTACGTATCCTCCGGCGAGGGAACAACGGCGCAAGGTTGTTACTATGAGGCGCTGAACTGGGCCGCGAGAAAACTTCTCCCGGTGGTGTTCGTCATCGAGGATAATCAGTACGCGATATCCGTTCCCGTACAAGATCAAATCGCCGGCGGAAGCGTCCATGATATAGCATCTGGTTTCAAAGGTCTTCATGTTGAAGAGGTAGATGGGGTCAACTTCACCGCGTCTTACCTCGCGATGAATAAAGCCGTGCGACGTGCGCGATCGGGCAAGGGACCGAGTCTCCTCGTCTCTTATGTGGTTCGGTTGCAAAGCCATTCGATTTCAGACAATCACCTCAAGTATCGCTCTCAGGAAGAACTAAAGGCGGATACTAAACGTGATCCGCTGCCGTTACTTGCTAAGCAGCTGCTCAGTAAAAAGATTCTTTCGCAGGAGGAGCTTGAAGCGATTAACGCCGAAGTAGCCCGAGAGGTGGAGGATGCCGCAGTCTGGGCAGAAGCTCAGCTTCCGCCTGCGCCGGACAGCGTCGAACGGCACGTCATCACACTCCCGGATCCAGCGCTTGATGCCGAGGAAGCCGATCGCCCACAAAATGAAGACGCGCATTCCCTCTTTCTTGTCGACGCAGTAAACGCGGCAATCGACGAGGAGATGCAGCGAAATCCGGATGTCGTGGTTTACGGTGAGGATGTCGCCTATGGGAAGGGTGGAGTGTTCACTGCGACCGCAAACCTCACCGCGAAGCACAGTGACCGTCGGGTGTTCAACTCCCCTCTCGCCGAAGCCTCTATCATCGGTACGGCAATCGGCATGGCAACATTCGGATTACGTCCCGTCGTCGAGATTCAGTTTGGAGATTACATTTGGCCGGCGATGAACGATCTTCGCAATGAGCTGGCCATGATGAGCTATCGTTCCGATGGCCACTTTACATGCCCTGTAGTCGTTCGAGTGCCAATCGGCGGATATATTCACGGCGGACTTTATCATTCGCAAAACATCGAGAGCACCTTTGCACACTTTCCAGGGCTTCATATCGCGCTGCCTTCAAATGCCTGGGATGCGAAAGGCCTCCTGAAGGCCGCCATCAGGAGCTCGAACCCAGTGCTGTTCCTCGAGCATAAGGGACTGTACCGGCAAGTTTACGCCAAAGGTCCAAAAGGTGGGCCTGATGACATCATCCCATTTGGCAGGGCGAGAGTTGTTCGACAGGGCACTCACGCGACGATCGTCACTTGGGGAGCAATAGTGCAGAAATCACTCGTTGCGGCAGAAGCACTCGCTCGCGAAGGCTGGGATATCGAGGTCATCGACCTCCGAACGATTGTACCCCTTGATATGGATTCGATTTTTGAGAGCGTGAAGAAGACAAATCGCCTTCTCATCGCACACGAAGACGTTCTTTTTATGGGATTCGGCGCTGAGATTGCTGCGGACGTATCAGAGAGTGTATTCGAATTCCTTGACGCACCGGTAATCAGAGTCGGAGGAAAATTCGCTCCTATTCCGCATTCACCGATCCTCGAAGAAGCCGCGCTCCCGCAGACAAGTTGGATAGAGCAAGGTCTGCGGAAGCTGTTGGCCTACTAAAGCGAAGGAGCAAGACAGATGTACCGGGCACATAGTCAACCCGGTAACGGCGACCGACTTCTAAGCCTTCGCTTCGCTTCCTTCACTTCCCTGCTGCGTGAGGTGTGGGCTAATCGCCACACCCCAAAAAATCGCTGCGCAGAGAATGCTCCAAAAAGTCAGTAAAGAGAGAATCCCGACGAGTTGCGACACCGGCAAGTGCGCTGGAACTCCGGTTCCTCGATAATAGATCAGCGGGAGGGCGAGCGGGATAATCACAAACAGTCCAAGCGCGATTCCCACGACAGCCGAGGCCTTGAGAAACGACGTTCTAGTGAAACGGCGAGTCTTCAATGTTTGCTGGTATCCAAACAACAGGAAAAGCGCCGGAACTCCCATCAAGATCAAATTGGTCATGACCAATCCGAAGAAGGACTGCTGAGATATGTCGATTACGCTGCCGTGAAGAACGACAGGAATCGGGATGCACGCAAGTGCCAGTCCGATCAAAATATTCTTCTTGTTTTCCACTATATTCTCCGTGTTTCCGTTTATCCGTCACGATATCGCGAGTTCCCGCGCAGTGAGGCGGGCGAGCTTAATTCGTTATGCAGCGAATCGTCCGAACTGTAGTTAATAATCACGGCAAGACTTTTGAGGGGTTGGCTCATAAATCTCGTCAGATGGCGGACTTAGCAGTTTGCGCAGGGCGACTTTGGAGGTTAGAACTCATGCTTATTCACGCTTCCTCAAATCGAATTCTCAATGACATTCAATCCGGCTCCGGGCTCCATTCGACTCCTCGCTCTCGATCTCGATCACACGCTGCTCGACTCGTATTGGCGGCTTTCACCCGTGAACCGAAACGCTATCCTTCGAGTGGCGTCCCAAGGGATAGTGGTGGTGCTGGCATCGGGCAGGATGCCCTCGGCAGTGAAAATGATTGCAGACGAGCTGGAAGGAAAGGTGCCGTTTCTGATCTCTTATAACGGAGCTCGGGCCACCTCTGTCGCAAACGATGAACTCGTCCACAACACTCCGATTCCGAGAGAAGCGCTGAAGCGAATCGCCGACCACGCCTATTCGATGGGGCACAATCTCGTTTTTTTCTCTGGCAACTCCGTCTTCCCCCTCGCCGTGGGGAATACAATCGACGCCGTCCTCGAGGCTTATGCCGAACGAACAAAGGCAAAGTTTCGTTTCATTCACTCCCTCGAGGCCATCCCTGACTGCGAATTTGAGAAATTCTTTATCTACGAACCTCGACTAAACGAGTCGACCGAACCGGATTGGCTCGAAGAGCACGAGTCGGCAATTGCGGCGTATTACTCCGGACATGCCGGAGAAGATCTCGCGATTCTCCGCACCCGACTTGGATACATTGAAGTGATAAGCAAAAGGACATCAAAACTTTCTGCCCTTCGCGCGGTCGCGAACCGCCTCGATATTAAGCTTGAACATATCATGGCGATCGGCGACGGGTACAATGACGTTGAGATGATCCGTGCAGTCGGCTTCGGAGTCGCCGTCGGAAATGCCGTGGAAGAGGCGAAAGAGGTGGCACGTCTCGTCGTGGCGACCAATGACGAAAACGGAGTGGCCGAGGCGTTGGAAAATATCTCAGCCTAACCTTAGACTCGCCTACGTGATGGCAACGTCAACGCGAGAGTGGGCGGCTGCCTTGATTCTCCGTAGCCTTCTTTCCGTTTCAGATCCCAGCTCCCATTAACAAATGTCTGAGGTGGGAGCCGCACACCTGAGACGTGTGTTCCGCCGGTGTAGTGAACCGTAATTTCTCCTCTCGGTTCCTCGTGTTGAAGATAATATCGTCCCTCGAACCCTTCTCTCCTGTAATATTGACGCCCTTCTTCATCGCTCCCAACGAGTTTGAGGTCGAGAAGCTTGATCATCTTCTGCTCTTCGTAGACTCGAAAATCTCGCGCAGCGTTATTTCCGGGAAGTATCTTTCCCTCATGATCCACGCTGTGGGGTGGAATATACTCTCCGTTCGGTCCGGTCCCGGAAACGTTGTAGTACACGGGAACAGAAGCTTTTGTGGCGCTCGAATACTCGGAAAACGTAACGTAGTTTCCGCATTTCCAGTCCTTCGGAGCGCTTACCGCTCCACGGATTCCGTCCGTGGAATACCGAATGCTTTCTACTTCAGTGAAAAGTGGTTGACTCGGATTAGCAAAGACTGCCGCAACGACTGGGGCCGCATCTCCGAGTTCTGCGCTTACGGATGGCTCCGGCAAAACGACTCCCGGAGTCACCCCACTGGTAACTAAATTCATACTTCCTCAAGAATGTATATTATCTCCCGCTAAGAGAATTGTGCGCGAACTGTAACATTTGTTGCATATACGCTTAATACCTAGCTCTGTACTGGCAGTCCGACCCTCACTACTCGGACAGCACTTCCGCGAAGGCACCGGCCACGAACCGTACCTCCTCGTCAGTGTTGTAGAAGTGGGGAGCGAGTCTGACATATCCATCTCGCTCCGAAACCACCACATTTCGCTTCCCGAGTTCAGCGACCACCGTCGCCGGAGCCTTCTCAGTGAGGAAAGAACATATGCCGGAACGGTGAGCCTCGGGGAATGCAGCACGCTCCGCCGGAACACCTTTCAGTTCGTCGAACAGGAGTGATTGGAGCCGACAAACTTCTTTCCAGATTGCGTCTCGGCCGAGCGGCACAAAGATATCGCTAAAACAAACCCTGAGCGCCGCCGTGAGCGAGAGCGGCACCGCGCTATACTCAAACTTTCCGCCCGTTTCCAAGGGATCCCAATCGAGATCGAGATAGCTCG
Organism: uncultured Bdellovibrionales bacterium; assembly: GCA_964509425.1. GTDB lineage: Bacteria > Bdellovibrionota_C > UBA2361 > SZUA-149 > CAZDWZ01 > CAZDWZ01. Next base: position 102,095 of record CAZDWZ010000002.1, read on the forward strand.
CTTTCGGCTTCATTGACGCCGGCCCAGGGAAAATCAAATTAACGTGTTCTCGAAACTCGGGGGTGGTGAACAGCAAACTACCGCCATAAGGCCCCAACAACCATTTCCACCCGGACGAGACCAACGCGGAGATGTTCATCTGCTTCACGTCGATTGGGATACACCCGAGACTTTGCGCGGCATCGACAACCAAAAATATTCCCCGGTCTCGGCAGTAGCTCCCAAGCGCGTGCAGATCAGCAGCGAATCCGCTGGTAAATTGCACATGGCTCACGGCAATGATTCGTGTTTTCGACGAAACCAGCGAGTCGAGATCATCCATGCTCCAGGCACACGGTAAACCATCGAACTTCGACGAAAGTGGATTCACGTTCGGGAGCAACTTGAGATCGATTGATCGGAAACGCTCCGCTGAACGCCAAGGATGATGATTCGAGGGAAACTCGAAAACGTAACTAACGACCTCATCCTCATTCTGAAAGCGGAAGCCTTGCGCGATTAAGTTGATACCCTCGGCGCAACTCCTCGTGAATGAAATGTTTCCGGCTTCTGTCCCTATAAACTGCGCCGCAGCGGTATGTAGCGCCGGGACCTCGTGGCGAAGTCCAAAAAATGCATCGATTCCTTCGTCGGCCCAACGCTTCGCACACTCGGCCTCTCTTTCGGCGGCAAGCCGGTAGAGGGGAGAGATTCGGCAGTGATTGAAACAGATCTTTCCCTGCTGACGAGGGAAATTCTTCTTGAACTCGTGGATATCAATTCGAGTCGTCATACGCTTTGCTAGTGCTCCGACCGTTTCGTTCTTGATACATCCGACCGCTTCGTTCTTAATAAACTGGACGGAAGCAGTTCTCTCTTTGGGGTGCCGGAGCCCTAGGAGCCGATTCGGCGGAGGAATTCGGCCTCGTCGATAATTTGTACCCCCAAACTCTCCGCTTTCGCCAGTTTGGAACCTGCCTTCTCACCAGCCACGAGAATGGTTGTCTTTGAGGAAATGCTGGAAGCAACGGTGCCTCCTTGCTCCTTGATTTTCTCCGCGGCGGAATCACGTGACATCTCGTGGAGCGTGCCGGTCAATACGACTATCTCGCCTTTAAATCGATCTCCTTTGGAGATTCTCGGTTTGGGCGCTTCGATTTCAACTCCATTCTTCAGAAGGGCGTCAACGATCGAAATCTCAGCTTCATCGTGGAAGAACTCATAAATGCTTTGCGCCACCTTCGAACCGACATCGTTGATCTCCTCCAGCATTTCAGGGGTCATTTGCCGAAGTGTCGCGAGATCTCCGGCGGCGTCTGCAAGCGCCTGAGCCGTCTGCTCGCCGACATGTCGCATACCGAGTGCGAACAAGAATCGAGCAAAGGATATCTTCCGACTGTGATCGATCGCCGAGAGGATATTCTTTACCGACTTCTCGCCCATACGTTCGAGCGGTAAAAGATCCTCCTCTTTCAGGAGAAACAAATCAGCGGACGATTTAATGACACGCTTTTCCAATAGTTGTTCGAGCAGCTTCTCGCCGAGGCTGTCAATGTCAAAAGCCTTTCGCGCAACAAAATGTCGGAGACGGTTCAAGAGCTGCGCCGGACAGCCTGGATTCGAGCATCGAACCGCGGTGTCGTCTTCCGCTTCCTTCACGACACTCCCGCCGCATTCCGGACAGATCTCGGGCAGTCGATATGTGCGCTCACTCCCATCCCGCTTTTCTGTCACGACGGCGACCACCGCCGGAATGACATCTCCCTGGCGACGCACGACTACCGTATCGCCAATTCGTATGTCCTTCCGGTCGATTTCATCCTGATTGTGAAGTGTGGCCCGCTTCACGGTCACGCCGCCGATTTTTACAGGCTCGAGCTCCGCGACTGGAGTGAGCACTCCGGTTCGACCGACTTGGACGGTGATATCGAGAAGCTTCGTATACTCTTCACGCGCAGGGAATTTCAACGCCACGGCCCAACGGGGAGTTCTCGATCTCGCACCAAGCTCCCTCTGCTCTGCAAATGAGTCGACTTTTATCACCAGTCCATCAATCTCAAACGGCAAATCGTCGCGTTTCTCAGCGAGCTCTCGGTGAACCTCGAAGATATCGTCCACGCTTTTGGTGGATTTGAATTCCCCACCCGCTTCGAACCCCAATTCTCGCATCGCCTTGTTCATGGTCGTAATCGAGTCCACCGTCCTTCCGCCGAAAGTCAGCGGCTCCGGGGACGCGAGCGAATAAGCAAAGAAGTCGAGCGGTCGAGAAGCGGTGATCGTGGAGTCAAGCTGCCGAACACTTCCCGCCGCGGCATTTCTCGGGTTCGCAAATGGAGGCTCGCCGTGTTTTATTCTCGACTCGTTTAACGCAGCGAACTCTTTGGATCGCATGACAACCTCTCCGCGAACCTCGATTCGCTGAGCAATCTTTCCCGGCAATCGTTTGGGAACATTCCGAATGGTTTTAACGTTCTCTGTAATGTTTTCGCCGGTTGTTCCATCGCCTCGTGTCGCGGCGGTCTTTAGCATTCCACCTTCATAGACGATCTCGAGCGCTAGGCCGTCGTACTTATACTCGACCGCGTATTCAACGTCACCATCACGAGAACCAAGACCCTTCAACACTCGATCGTGGAACTCTCGAAATTCGGTGTCATCGAGCGCATTAGCAAGCGAAAGCATAGGCTCCCGATGTCGGATCGGATCGAAAGTCGCGAGTGAGGGCTCGAACGACGCACCGACTTTAGTCGTCGGAGAGTCCGCCGATCGAAATTCAGGATGCTCAGCTTCCAGTTCCTGAAGCTCTCGAAATAAACGATCGTATTCGGCGTCCGACATGACCGGCGACGAAGAATAATAATATGCTTCATTCGCGCGGCCGATCTCGCTCCTCAGTTCGCCAATCCGCTCCTGCACCGTTGACTTCTTGATCACGCGTAACTCGTTTGGAAAGGTGCAGGTGAAGTATCCGACGGGTTTTGAAATGGTCGATAGTTGAACTTTGCGAGCGCCATCTCGAACCGATTGAGTACCGCCGGCCAGCTATATTCCCGTTGAACATATTCGTAACCATTTTGGCCGAGCTCGCCGACGAGAGAAGGCTCCCGAAGCAGTTTTTCCACGACCGCGATGAACTCCAGCCGGTTGCTGAAATACAAGCCGCCTTGTGAGGTGACCGCGTGATCTCGTGTAACTGGACATTCTCCGTGAACGAGCACCGGTGTTTTTTCCAACCACGCTTCCATGAGCACTATCGAAAACGATTCGTTTACCGATGGCTGACACAGAGCAATCGCCCTGCCCATGAGTTCATGCTTCTCCTCCGCGGAGACAAATCCAAGATCGCGAACTCCGGTGGGCATTTCTTTGAGGAATTGAATTTCGCCAGATCCAATAAGGAGCAGCTCCACGTCTGGAAACGAGCGGTGAATGGGTGCAAACCACTCGATCAAGCGATGCAGATTTTTCCCTTCTTCCTTCCGTCCGGAGTAGAGAAGGTACCTTCCCTTCTCACGCGGCTTCGGCTCCGGCGGAATTTCGAATCCCTTTCCCACGACTGCGGTCTTCTCGAATACAGATTCGCCGTAGATTTCGGCAATCAACGTTGCTTCGGCGGCGGCATTACACACGATGCCCCTGGCCGAGCGAAAGAGAACTGAAAATACATCTTGATAGGCGTAGCGCTCGTTGTGGAGGCAAGGAAGAAGAAGAGTTTTCTCCGGAGCGATCAGTCCGCCCCAGAATGTCGTCGGGAAAAGATACGGACCGAAGAGGATTGCGTCGAAAGTCTTGGCTTGCGCGGCGATGTGCGCATAGAGTTTCTTGGAATTCACTCCGGACTGCAGCCAATCGAGCTGCTCATCGGGATGCAGGAGCCGTCCCGAGGCGATGTCGATCTCACGGCCGATAAAGGTCTCAAGGTCCCGCTCGTCGACAGGGAATCGTTGAACCGGAAATCCGTCGTCCTCTGTTATTCCCGCCGGGTAAAAATTCTCCCACGTGCGATGATCTTTGGCACACGTAGTCCAAATCTCAATCCTCGAAATCCCGGAGAGTATCGGCAGTTGGTCGCGATGGTAATTTCGAGCAAAGGTCTCGCAAATGAGGTCCCTGATCAGTGTTTCAGCTCCCCCGCCAAGCTCTGCCCCGTAGCGCGGGAGCACAACTGCGAGAGAACGAAGTTCTGTTGGCGTCGAATCGGACATCTGACTCACTCTGTCTCGAGAAAGGGATATTCTTCCGCAATTAATCGATTTCGGCAAACGGGGAGTCGCTACCAGCCAAAATCCACGGAGGCCTTGCGGTGAAGACGCCTGTTTTGGTCGTTCATCGAACGCGATGGACCGAAGAGCAGCTTCTCTCGACCGGCAGCGGCGGCGGCTCGCCGAGCTTCGGCATGACGTAGAAGGTCTGGAATTTTTTCGGAAACAATGGTTATCAAGGTACCGATTGAGCGGGCTGAAGAATGCTCCTCAAGAATGAATTTTTCTGAGGTGTGCCGAAGTCGGTTGCGAAGCTCCTCCGATTCAAGAAGAGCCTCGAGCGCAAGACTCAACTCTGCCTCCTCTCCGAATCCCGGTCTCACGGCAAGCGCACAGTCTCCTGGAATCTCCGAGCAGGGCGCGGCAGCAGATATAATGCATGGAGTGCCGAGCCCCAGAGCAAGAAGGAGTGGATACGAGACGCCGCGAGTCTCGTCGACCTTCAGCCCGATAAAAACGTCACATGCATCAAGGGCGCTCGTGAGTTCAGTGTTCGTGAGGTCTTCGTTGATGGTCAGGAGCCTGACTTGACGGTTTTCGTTCTGCTTGGTTGCGACCACGGCCTCGATCAACTGCCGCCGCTCCTGCAGCGCAAGCCGGGGAGCGTGGCCTATGAGGAGGCACTTTTCCGGAATATTGTTCTGCTCGCGAAACGCCCTTCGCCGTTCGGCGTGATGGGAAACCTCCACGGGAATGGGGCAGAACCTTGCCCCCGGCAATTGCCGGATCAAGGACCTGCTCGTAACAATCGGCAATACCGAGACATCCTCCACTGGAAGTTTCCAACGCATTGAACGTTCGAATATTTGCGAGCCCCAACCCCGCACATGCGAATCTGCAATCACATCCATTCCGCTTCCGAAGCGCTCCTCGAGTTCGGTGTAGAGCGGCTCGGGATACGATCCAAGCGCGAACCTCGCGAGTACCGAAGCGCTAAAATTCAGATCATGAAAAAGTACGATGCTCGGCCAAAGTCGCGACAACCGCTCGTAGAGCGCATCTTGCGGCGAATCCTCGAGCGACAAGAGCAGGAGTGATTCCTGAGCTTCATGTAAGGCTGAAAGAAATCGGAGTGGCGCTATCCCTTCGCAGACCGAAAGCTGCAGCTGTTCCGCGTCGGCCGATTCCGGGCAGCTCGGCCAAGCTTCGAATGCTTGCTGGAAAGCGGATCCGGGCGAGAATGAGGAGTAGGTGCGTGTAAGGAAATTAAGTCGAACCGGCGAGGTTGATCCGAGGCCCACGAGATCAACCGCCGCTTGAGGCTGCACGGAGATGCGAACGCTGGGCAGCACTTCCACTTGTAATACTGGTTGTTTTATCAGAGTTGAAGTGTGCACCATTTGCAGGCATCACGTCGACACTGGGAGTTGTATCTATTTTCGGCTCCAGGTCTTCAACCGGCGTGCTGGGCATATTGATGCGCTGTCGATAGAGGTGAAGGATAAAGCCGCCACCGAGGATAAGAATTCCGAAGAGCAAGTAAATGAGAATCATGACTCCTTTGTCAATGAAACTCGAATAGGCCTGCGTCTCGGACTTTCGGGACGAATTAGACGAATTATCTGAGAGGAGCTGAAGCGAATCAGCTTCGTCACCGCCCGGCGCATTTTTTTGCGACTTCGCCGATCCTTTTTCAACCGGTGGTTGCTGAGCTTGGCCTTTCTTCTTTTGTAAGAGCTGCGCATGTGCTTGGCGAAGGGCACTCGCGACAACTTCTTGGGAAGGGAGTCTCGGATCGTAAGCATACGATTCGTCAAGATAGAGCGAAGCCTTTCGCGGTTCACCTGCATCGAGCGCATCAAGAGTCCCCACGAGGAATAAATGCGCCAAAGCTCGAGCGACCCGGGAATTAGTCCGAACGCTCTCGGACAGCGCTTGCCCTGAGCGCACCCGCTTCAGAATTTCTTCACGAAACTTTGGACTGGCTTCAAGAGAGAAACGCTGCAGCAGCTCTGCCAACACTTCATTCGTCTCGGCATTGACTGCATCGTCGCTCAGGCCCGAAAGAAGCTCGAAATGGAGTTGATACTCGCCTGGGTGATTGCGGATGAAACGCAACACAAGACTATTTTGAAGTTGCTTGAATCGCTCTCTTACGAACGACAAGCTCAGTATTTCCGGGTCGAGCATGTCGCGAGGCGGAATGGCTTTCGGTGCGCGATACGCGAGAAGCCGATTCGATTGCGCAAATACCCTCTCCAACGCCTGTTCGGGGGAAATGATTTTTCCCTCGGAACCCGAAGCGTAGGTAATATAGAAGAGCAACGCGGCAGTTTCGAGGAATCGGCCGAGATCCTCGTTCACGATGAAAACATCATTCACATACGTCCTCGCGGGAGTGGGATTTCCTTCGAGTATAAATGAAGCTCGCGGCCAATCAGTCCAATCAGAGTCTGAGAATCGTCGCAACAGCACGAGCAGAGACTCCTTTTTGAGCACGGGGAGAATCTCGTTTTGATAGTTTGGAACAGTTTTGAGCGCGTCTCGTTGCAGCCTCTCCAAAGATTTTGAGGTTGCTTCCCGAGCGGCTGCTTGAACCAACCGAACCAGCTCGTCTTGTTTCAAAGCAGCGAAGGGGCTCTTCGGCTCGACCTGTGTGAATCCCGGCATGGCTCTTGCGTCCGGGCGAGAGCCCGCATAAACCTGAACCTCGCTCTCGTTCGTCAGACCTTGCGAGCTCGCTTTCGAGTTATTGCTATTTTCATTGTTCAGTTCGGAATCCACATTCTTCGCAAGCGTCGAAGCGAGATTTTCTGTGGTTGGAGCTTCGCTCCTAATCAGGTCGGGTATCGGTAATCCCCGTTCCACAGGATTCCGGGAACGCCCAAGCCCGACGGCCACCAAGAGGCCTAACAGGAATACGAGTGAGCGAACTGTGAATCTCTGCATTTAAAACTGCATCCTCTTCGAGGTTCCGGTGAGTGCCGACTAACGTGCCGTCTCTCTCGCGGACACACCGTGGAAATACCGAAGATATTCGGGGCAAAGATGCTTGAGTATAAAAGATACAGAACTTTTGTCAAGTTAACGGGGATTTTAGTGGCAGATTGCACGTGCGTTATTCCACTGTACGCCGGATATGTGCTTTTCTATTTTTGCTTTTCAGGTTCAAACCCTTGAGTTATTTGAAGAAATGCCGTTTCACGTAGACCGATTCAAGAACATTCCGGAGGCCTTTTTTTCGATCGCCGAGCGCATGCCGGAACGGGCCGTTTATCATCAAGCACGTGAAGGCGGTGAGCCGCTCGAGCGCACCTTTCGTGAGGTCGGGAACCGCGTTCTCACGATGAGGAAATATCTTCAGTCGCTCGGTGTCGAGTACAACACCCGCGAAAAAGAGCAGCATCGCGTTGCGATCCTCTCGAACACACGCCCCGAATGGATGGAGCTTGATTTGGCCATCCTCAGTCTCGGCGCTATCACGGTTGCCGTCTACCATTCACTCTCGGAAGACGAAGTGGCGTATATACTGTACGATTCCGGCGCCGAGATCGTCGTTGCCGAGAATGCAGAACAGGTAGGGAAGCTGCTCCGGATTGCCGAGAAGTCCTGGCCAATCGCCGGAACTGAAGATCGAGAACCCACCCAGGGGCAGATTCACATCAAAAAAATCATCGCACTTGAAAGCGTCGACGCGCATCCGCTCGTTATGCAGCTCGACGAAATTCTTTCGGCCTCGGAGTCGGAGTCAGCCAAGGCCCTGAGCCCGGAGTTCACTTCATTAAACCCGAACGATCTTGCAACGCTCGTTTATACGTCGGGCACAACCGGGCCACCGAAGGGGGTAATGCAAACCCATAGAAACCATCTTTCGAATATACGACAGGTCTATCAGGCGGGGATCGTTCAAGAGTCTTCGACGGTTTTCCTTTTCCTCCCGCTCGCTCACTCGTTCGCTCGATTAATGGGATTCATCGGCTTCCTTACACCCGTTACGATTTACTTTCCGGCTGTTTTTTCGAAGGCTCACTCGCGATTAGAGCCTCGCGCAGTCCTCCGCGACATGAAGAACATGAGTGCTCATGTCGTTCCGATTGTTCCGCGGTTTCTGGAAAAAATGGAGGAGAGCATCCGCTCTCGGTCGCAACGCAGCTCGATCGGCGGCCGGCTGCTCCGGCTTGCGCTCTCGGTCGCTGAGAGAAATTACGCAGATCGAATGGCCCTGCTCATTCCGACGCGCTCTCAGGGACTTTTGTGGCGAAGTACCGCACCGATGCGGCGCACAATTCGGAATTCGCTCTTCGGTGAAAATTTTCAGTTCGCTGTCTCGGGCGGAGCAAAACTTGCGGAGTCTAGCGCACGATTTTTTCAGGCACTCGAAATAACCGTTCTCGAGGGATACGGACTTACCGAAACCTGTGTTGCAACCAATTTCAATCCAATTGGCCGGAATAAAATTGGTACTGTGGGCCCGGTGCTCGCAAAAGATGTCGAGCAGCGGCTCGAAGCCGATGGAGAAATCTCGTTTCGAGGCCCGAACGTAGCCATCGGATATTGGAAGCGGCCGAGTGCCACTGCAAACTCTTGGGACTCGCTGGGCTGGTTTCATACCGGCGATCTGGGGTCGATCGACGAGGACGGATATCTAAAAATTGTCGGACGGAAGAAAGAGATCATTGTTACTTCCGGCGGAAAGAAAATTGCACCGCAGGCGATCGAGGATGAAATTCGCGCTCATGCGCTGGTGTCGCAAGCAGTCCTGGTCGGTGACGGGATGCCGTTTTGCGTTGCGCTCGTCACCCTAAACACCAAATTCACCCCGGAAACACAGGCCGAGGCGGAGAAAGCAATCGAAGAACACCTGCGGAAGGTGAACGAGCGATTGGCGAGCTTTGAAACCGTAAAAAACTTTCTCATACTTCCGGAAGACTTCACGGTAGAAAACGGCTTGCTCACCCCCACCTTCAAAATTAAGCGGAAGCTGGTCGAGACCACGTACGCCGAGGACATAAAAAAGCTCTTCCAACGCACGAAAAAGCCTTCTGAATAATGATTCCTCGGTGGAGCCGTATGCACCCGGTTGCATGCGCGCACGACAGACACGACAGAACGGCGGCCAGTTCAGCGAACAAACTGAACAAAAGAAAGTGGAAAAATTACGAGAAAAAACCGGGAGGAGCTATCTCCGGAAGCGCTCCTGCTGCTCTTCTTTGAACTTCGCTCTTTTCTTCGCTTTCGTGATCGCTCGAACAACGAGAAAGGCGATGAGCGCATACAAGAAGGCCGAGAGCATCATCATCCCAATGCCCCAAAGCACGACCGTGACCCAGTCTCCGCCTGCGGCGGGGAGCCAATTCCTCACGATGGGATAAAAAGGCGCAGCAATATAACGGACGATAAATTCCACGCCAGGATGCGTAGCCTTCATCCAACTAAAGAGATGCGTGGTCTCTCCAAGAATCATCGCCACAGTGGAGACGATGATCACGGATATTCCAACGACATCGGCAGCTATCACCGGCGGGGCGTATTCCTTCCGCCGCCGCTTCGAGCCGTATGCTACTTCTTCTAGGGTCATAGGGTGGCTGTATCGCAAACTCCCCTGAGCTTGCAACACTTTGTCCTTCATGTTGAAGTCCTTCGGCGCAAATCAGACCCCAACGTGCCATGACCGATGACCTGTTGGCACCGAAACTAATGCCGAGTTCCGCAAATAAACCACCAAAGGTAGTTTGATTGTGAGGAACGCGAGTCGGAGCCGAGCCCTCAAGAGCCAGGTTCTATTTCGAACCGGAATATGAACGAGAATCAACTTTGCTTGGGTAGTTTGTGAACAGAGCACTAGAAAACGAGATTGAAGCCTTCGGCAAGGAAATCTTCGCATCTTTGCAGAAGAATAGTCCTGGATATTTTGATGCACGGTTTTACACTGAAAAACTCCTCAGCTGGGGCATGGAGGACGAAGAGTTCAAAATCAGCCTCTTCCGATTCGTAGATGTGCTCCCCTCTCTGCCGAATGCGGCTTCGGTCATCCGCCATGTGAATGAATACTTCCAGGAGCATCGGGATCGGATCCCAGGACTTCTCCGCGGCGTCATCGATCTCCGGCCAGGGTCGCTTACGGCGTCGGTTCTCGGGAATTTGATCCGAGATCAAGTCGAGCGAATGGCTCACCTGTTTATTGTCGGAGCAACGCCGCAATCTGCCTTGAAACCGCTCCGGAAGATGCGTCGTGACGGCTACGCCTTCACTGCCGACCTACTCGGCGAAGCTTGCGTCAGCGAGGTCGAATCGAAGGAGTACCTCGATCGTTACATCGAGCTTCTCGACACGCTGGGAAAGAACATGCCGGGGTGGAAAGAAAGTGAGCCAATCGTTCCCGGACATCGTGGCGAAGAGGCGCCCATTAACATCTCTGTGAAGCTTTCTGCACTGTACTCCCAGGCGAAGCCGCTCAACACGCGACGTTCAGTGAAAATACTCGAAGAACGTCTTGGAACGATTCTCAAAAAGGCAGTCTCGCTCGGCGCATTCGTTTACGTCGATATGGAAGATTGTTCGATGACGTCCATTACGATCGATGCTTTCCGCAATCTCCTTTCCAGTAATGAGTTCAAATCCTACGATCGGTGCGGAATCGTGCTTCAAGCGTATTTACGTCGCACCGAAAAGGACCTCTGCGACCTGATCGAATGGAGTAAAAAACGCGGTGCACGAACGGCAGTCCGTTTGGTGAAAGGCGCCTATTGGGACTCTGAAAGTATCGTAGCGAAGTTGAACGGTTGGCCGGTCCCGGTCTGGCAGAAGAAGGAGAATTCAGACGCCAATTACGAAAAGCTCTCTCGAATCCTTCTTGAGAGTTCGGATACAATACTTCCGGCATTCGCCTCGCACAACGTACGGTCGCTCTCGCATGCCGTAAAGCTCGCCGAAAATATGGGGGTGCCCAATACCGACTTCGAGATTCAAACGTTGTACGGCATGGGCGATCCAATTAAGCGGGCATTTGCGGAACGCGGTTATCTCGTTCGTGAATATTCTCCAATCGGCGAGCTTCTCCCCGGCATGGCCTACTTTGTCCGCCGACTCCTCGAGAACACATCAAACGAAGGATTCCTCCGGTTGAGTTTTCACGACGAGGAAGAAACTGGAACTCTTCTCCGGCCTCCGGTGTTTGATCCATCCGACACCGGAGTCGAGCATTGCGCAATCACAAACCAATTTGAATTTCGGAACATTCCGCTTTGCGACTTCAGCGAAGCTCACGAGCGAGCGAATCTCTCCAAGGCGCTCGATGAAATGACGGCGAAGCTCATGACCGCACCGGCGATTGTTCGCCCATTCGTCGCCGGAGAAGATGTTCCTGTTCTCCAATGCATTTCAAGCGTAGCTCCCGAAAATGCGACTTTTCAGATAGCGCGGGTGGAGCTTGCCGATGAGAATTTGGCTCGACGAGCAATTGATGATCTCGCCGGCTTTTTTCCAGCGTGGAGAGAGACTTCCGTTCATCAACGAGCAAGTCTGCTCCGTGCGACAGCAAGTTTGATGGAAGAGCGACGAACGATGTTCACCGCCGCCATTATCCTCGAAGCCGGAAAGCCATGGGCCGAGGCCGATGGCGATGTGGCTGAAGCAATCGATTTTTTGAACTACTACGCACTCGAGGCAGAAAGAATTCTCGTTACCCAGCACCCCGGCCAGATGGTCGGAGAAGACAACAGCTATTTTTACGAACCTCGTGGAGTGTGCGCGGTGATCGCACCTTGGAATTTCCCCTTGGCAATTCCCTGCGGAATGTTCGCCGCTGCACTCGTCACCGGGAACACAGCGGTTTTGAAACCCGCTGAACAAACTTCTTGGATTGCGCGACTTCTCTTCGATTGTTTTCTCGACGCCGGATTGCCCGCACGTGCCGCGGCGTTTCTGCCAGCCGTTGGTGAGGTCGTCGGTCCCGTGCTCGTCAAACATCCCCTCGTGCCCACCATCGTGTTTACCGGGTCGAAAAATGTCGGCATGGAAATACTCCGGACCGGAGCCGAGAGTTCAGACGGCTCAAGTCACGTGAAGCGAGTCATCGCTGAAATGGGTGGGAAAAATGCCATCGTGATCGATGACGACGCCGATCTCGACGAAGCCATAAAAGGCATCTTGCATTCGGCTTTCGGGTACGCCGGTCAAAAATGTAGTGCCTGCTCGCGCGCGATAGCCGTCGGGGTTACCTATGATCGCCTGCTCGAACGCATCGGCGAGGCGGTAAAAGATGTTCGCCTCGCACCCGCGACCGATTCAAGCGCCTTCTTGGGCCCGGTGATCGACCAGGATGCCTACGACCGGATTAATCGCGTCATCGATGAGGCGCGAACCGATTGTAAGTTCGTGATACAGGGCGGTGAAGATTTCGATGCTTCCGAAGGGTATTTTATTCCTCCGACGGTCGTGGCCGGAGTTCCAAAAGGTCACAAGATTCTGACCGCAGAGATCTTCGGTCCGGTACTTGCGCTCGTTCAGGCCGACGACTTCGACTCGGCGATCGCCATGGCAAACGACAGCGAATACGGTTTGACCGGGGGCGTGTTCAGCAGAAATCCAAGGAACATCGACTACGCGAGGAGAAACTTTCGCGTCGGAAACTTGTATCTCAATCGAGGTTGCACCGGCGCTCTCGTAATGCGTCAACCGTTCGGTGGAGCCAAAATGTCCGGTATCGGCTCAAAAGCCGGAGGTCCGGATTATCTGCTGCAGTTTGTGATTCCGCGAGCCGTCACCGAAAACACGCTCCGGCGGGGCTTCGCTCCGTCGGCATCGACTTAATCTTTCCGCCGCTTCGCAATTTTCTCACGGAGCCAGCAGTTCCAGCTCCGTGAGGAATTCCGCCTGACTACTTAATGTGTGCGTGCTTCCGGCTGTAGCAGAAATAAATCACCAAGCCGAGCGCCATCCAAATCAGCAGTCTCAACCACGTGTCAAACGGCAACGCCATCATCTGCGCGAGCGCGCTCAATGCGCCCATCACACAAACGAACGGCGCCCACGGCGTCCTGAATGGACGATGCACATCCGGTGCGGTGTATCGAAGCACGAGCACGCCAGTGCAGACGATAACGAAAGCGAACAGCGTTCCGATCGACACGAGCTCCCCGAGGAGCCCGATTGGAAAAAGTCCTGCGATCACACCGGCGAGAAGTCCCGAGAGAATCGTGGTAACGGACGGCGTCCCGTATTTTGGATGCATGGTCGCAAACACTTTGGGAAGCATTCCATCGTTTGCCATCGTATAGAAAATTCTCGGCTGCGCCATTATCAGGGACAGTACGACTGAACTTAGTCCTGCGATCGCGCCGAGCTTGATTATCGGCCGGAGCCACTGCATTCCAGAACCAGCGGCATTCACTGCTACCGCGATCGGATCGGCAACGTTCAAGAGCGGGTATTTGACAATCCCTGTCAGCACCAATGAGACCGCGATATAAAAGACGGTGCAGATCACGAGCGCTCCGAGAATTCCTATCGGCATGTCTCGTTGCGGATTTTTGGCTTCCTGCGCCAGGGTCGAAAGACCATCAAAGCCAATATAGGCGAAGAATATCACACCCGCGCCGCGGAAAATTCCGCTCCATCCGTATTCACCGAACTTTCCGGTATTCTCTGGAATGAAGGGAGTCCAATTCTCCGGCGCAATATATTTCGCCCCGAAGACGATAAACAAAATCAGCACACCAACCTTCATGACCACGATGATGTCGTTAAAGATCGCAGACTCTCGGATACCCCGATAGAGGATGTAGGTCATTGCCGCCACAATGAACACGGCCGGCAGATTGATGATTGCCCCCGTCGCCTCCCAGCCAGCCGCCTCGGTGTGTTTGAACGGCGCGTTACAGAGCACTGCGGGGAACGTAACGCCGAGATCTTTGAGAAAGCTCACCACATACCCGGACCAACCCACCGCCACCGTCGACGCTCCGAAGAGATACTCCAGAATGAGATCCCATCCGATGATCCACGCGAGCAGTTGTCCGAGCGTCGCATACGCATATGTGTAAGCACTGCCCGCGATTGGGATCATCGCGGCAAACTCGCAATAACAGAGTGCTGCGAATGCGCAGGCGACCCCCGAGAGAATGAAGGAAATGACAATCGCCGGACCGGCGTATGCCGCGGCAGCCTGCCCAGTGAGGACGAAGATACCAGCCCCGATGATCCCGCCGACTCCGAGGAGAACAAGGTTACGTGCAGAGAGTGTCCGGTGGAAGCCACTCTTCCCCTGCTCGGCTTCCGCCATAATTGCCGCTAACGGTTTTCGAGCAAAGAGCTGAGAGCCCATAACTTTCTCCTGCAATACGGAAGGAATTCAGACGGAAACAACGTTCTCAAGCGCTTCTATGCGAGCCTATCCGGTGAGGCAAGGACAATCCGGCGATGCTTCGGAATTAAGGGCGCTTTATAACCCTCTGGATTCTATAGCTTTATTTGCGAGCTTCGGACGCGAGTCATTTCGCCCCCGGGCGGAGAAAGAATTATTTAGAAATCCCAGGATTTCCCAACGGAAAAGCCGAGAAAATGCCGATTCTTATGGGGTAAACCCGTAATTTCGTTGCTATGTCTGGCGAAACAAAGAAGAACGTTGATGTGGTGAGTCTCTTCAAGGCTCCGGCTGCTGCTGGATTCTCGAAGGACACGCCGCGTGCCGTTCGTGCTGAGTTCGCTGCGCGCATCGTTCCGCTGCTTGAATCTGGAGACGATTCGGCGACTGAGCTCTGCAATACGATCGTCGAGCTCGCGGGACAGCAGCGCGAAGTCCGTGCGGCGTCTTTATATCTCGACATGGGAAAAGACGCGACGCTCACAAGCCTGCAACTGATGGCGACAACGAATATTCCGGAGGTGCCACCGCCGGGTTCGCCCATGTCCGCCGCCGTCTCCCAGATCAGAATGCCCGCCGGAGGCGGCGACGCGACGATTGAAGCACCCGCGTATCGTTACTTTTCCGTTTTCTCGCTGGGAATGAGAGTTGGATGGCTCGCCATTCACACGAAGGGCCAGCTCTCTCCGAAAACTGAAGCGTGTCTCACCGAGCTCTCTTACTACGCCGCTATCACCGCGGAGCGTGTGCGACTCGGTGCGCACATCAATCAGTGCGAAAGCCGTCTTGAGATCCTCAGCGAGCTCACGAAGCTGATCGCCGGCGGCGCTGGCGTCGAGAAAATTTGCCAATCACTGGCACGCGAAATGGCGTTCCGACTGAAAGTCGAATACGTTTTTGTGTCGCGCGCCGATAACATCAAGGGAGCCCTTATTGCGGCGGGAAGCTATGGCTTACCTGCAGAAACTTCGCAGCAAGAAATACAGATTCAGGGCAGTCTCCTCGAACAGGTAATGTCGCTCGGAACGATGATTTCGCTTCCTGATTCCGCAGTTCGTCAGGACCCGAATCTATCGTTTCTCCTCCGGCCCGGGATTGTCGGGGTGCACTGCAGCGCCGTAACGATCGATCAACAGGTGCTGGGGCTTGTTTTACTTGGATTGAGAAGCCGGTCTGCTCTCTCTACCGAGAACATGGCACTCCTCACCGAGTGTCTCCAAGCGGCCGGCGTTGCCCTTCTTAACGCCGAGTCACGGGACACTCTCTCCACCTATGCGAGCAAGTTGGAGCAACTCGTCGAAGCCCGAACTGCCGATCTTGCGATTCAGATGGCACGGGCAGACGCGGCAAACCGCGCTAAGAGCGAATTCGTTGCGAACTTGAGCCATGAGTTTCGAACTCCACTCACCGCGATTGTAGGATACTCACGAATCGTTTCGGATGGACTCTTTGGAACGGTAACGAGCGAGCAAAAACAAGCGCTCGAAGCGGTAACCAAAGCTGCGGAACATCTTCGCGAACTTATCGATAACGTCCTGAACGTATCGAAAATCGAGGCGGGGAAAGAAGACGTGGCGCCGGAATCGGTCATGCTTGCGCCGCTTCTCGATCAGGTCACCAAGCTGATGACGCAAACAGCGTCAAACAAAAATGTTCGGCTTCGCTGTCTGCCGGTCGGACCCGACCTCAGGAATGCGGCTCTCTGGGTCGACCCTCGGCACGTGCGGCAGGTGTTAATCAATTTGCTTTCGAACGCGGTGAAGTATACTCCGCCCGGAGGTCACGTGAATCTCCAGGCAACGCGAATTGCGGATAAGATTCAGATCGAAGTGGCCGACTCCGGGGTTGGAATTTCGCCGGAACAGGTCGACCGCCTCTTCGAACGATATGAGCGGCTCGAGAATGACTACGCTCGAAGCCAGACCGGAACCGGAATCGGGTTGGTCATTACAAAGCAACTCCTCGAACTGAACGGCGGTGCAATCTCTGTCGCGAGTAAGACCGGTCTGGGCTCAACGTTCAGAGTCCTCCTCCCGAGCGCCCCTTCAGCGCCGGGCGAAACGATCGTGCACGAAGAGGACAAGGGGCTCGGAGTTCCGCTCCTCGAAGGCCTCAATATTCTCATCCTCGAGGATCACCCCGCAACCGCTGAAGTTCTCTCGGCAATCGTGCGATCCGCGAAGGGAACTCCATATATCGCGAACTCGGTTTCACAGGCGAAACAAATGTCAACGAAGATACTTATGGACGTGTCTCTCGTCGACTTGGCGCTTCCCGGGGAATCAGGACTTGAGCTTCTGCAATATTTCCGAAGTCACGCCAATCCGCAGTATATGCAAATGCCGCTTCTCGTCGTGAGCGCGTGCGTATTCGACGAGGACAAACAGCGCGCATACGAACGAGGCGCGACAAGTTTTATATCGAAACCTTTTGCGCCGGACGAGATCGTTTCAGGGATTCGCGAAGCGACATTGAACTCACTGCTTTCAAAAAAATCTTTCTAGGAGATGGCCAGGACACGCTGAATGAGAGACCTTCAACAAAATTCGGGGACACAATCGGCAAACCCCATCGTTACTCGCTTGGAGCGCGCTCTCTTGCCCGGCGGCGACTTTCCTATCTCTGCGTTGATTCATGCCGAGGTAATTCGTTTGACCGAGACAGCCGATAGTCCGATCGAACGATTGGTGGATGTAATACGCTGCGACCCAACTCTCACCGCTCGAGTGATCCACGCATCAAACAGCCTTAACGAAAACGATCGAGCTCATCGCTTCACCCTCGCACAAGCGATAATGCATCTTGGCATGCGGTCGCTTGCGGACCTCTGTAGCCGTCACATTTTGATTCATCGTTACGGCGACGGACTCATTTCATCCGGGCACTTTGTAGACGCACTTCGCCGCTCTATCATGGTCGCAACTCTCAGCGAACAACTGGCTCAGCAGGCGGGAAGTTCCGATGGACGGGATGACGCCTACATCGCCGGGCTTCTGTATTCGGTAGGCCCCGTGGTGCTCGCCTATTATTTTCCGAAGGCGCTCCAAGCCGCACAAGATCGCGCGCGTCTTCGGAAACGGCAACTGTCGCAAGGAATCTTCGAAGTGGTCGGAATCTCCCCGATAGGACTAAGCGTCACCGTGCTGCAACATCTCTCGATTCCGGAATACTACAGAACCGGACTCCGGCAGGCCGCGCAAGCGGTGAACACCGATAGAGGCCGTGCGCGGATCGATAAACAGACCCACTGGCTCGTTCCGGTAGTCACGACGGCTTCACAAGTCGTGGAGGGAATTTGCAATCCAAATTCCACGGGAACGATTGAAAACCGTGTGCAGGAGTTGGGCCGGCGCGCCGGGTTCTCGACAGATCGTGTCGAACAGCTGCTCGTGGCCATTACGGAGAACGCGGCAAAACGCATTTCGGCGCTCGGAATTACCGAATCGAGCCGCTCAGAACAGCTTGCTTCAATGCGAAAACCAAGTGGAAAGATGAATCGCCCCGCTTCTGACCCAATGGTGTCGACGCGGCTCATGACGGCGTATGTTCAACAACTCGAGCGCGCAGTCGAACAACAAGAATCGCTCACGACCATTCTCACGACGGCGATGGAAGCACTCGTCTTCGGCGAACGCTGCGATCGAGTGCTTCTGCTTTATCCGAACCGTCGCGCAACCAAGCTCCAAGGGAAGATGAGCCTCGGAAAGCCTTTTCCAAAGCGGGCGGAAGACATTGAGCGCCCGATGGACGCCAGCAGGCCCGATCTATCGCCCGATGTCCGCGCTTTTCAGGAGGGGCGGATGGTGACTTCTCAGACTTCGCCTTATGGCGGGGCCGGTTGGGGAGTCGGTATCCCAATCGGTTCTGGGAAACACCGCCTGGGCGTCATCTACGCCGAATCGCGTCCGAATGCCGATTCCCCCGGCAGAGTCGAAAGCTTGAGAGCCATTTCAATGCTCCTCGATAAAGCCGCGCGGGAACATCAGTCGTCTTCCGAGTAGCCTCCAGCCTTTCGAATCCGAGACAGAAAGCCGCTTCGGCTCACCATTTCGGCGATATGGAATCGCTCGACGCCCCGTCTCGAAACCAAGCGAAGAATTTCAATCGTAAATCTCGAATCGCTGCCCACAAACCTAGTGGCAGAATTATCGCGGACGGGTTAGCGTCTCCCGTCAACCTTTCTCGTATGGGACGCTGCATATGATTTCCAGTTCGCCTCAGCCTAAAATCCAAAGCCGTTTCGCCTCAAACCCGCGAACGAAGTCTTTCGTCTGGACGCTTCTCTGCGTGGCGATTGTCGTCGGGCTCGGTTGCAAAGCCGGAGACGACGATGATGGCGATGATTCAAGCAGCTCCAGCTCTACGAGTTCTTCCAGCAGCTCGGGCGGAACCGCGGATTTTACGGTTACCGGGACCGCTGACTCCTCGGGGGTCAGTGTTTTTGATTTCACCGTGCCTGCGGGAACGACCAAGTTGGGATTAACCGGCACATCTTCGACGAATGCGGAACTACGTTACGACGAAATCATCGACGATGGCGGACGCGACTATCTAAACCCAAATGGCGAGTCCATTTCCTTTGCTGATGGTTTCCAGTCATTCGTCAGCCACGCCTCGGTTCCTTCTCGTGGAGTTGATCCGTCGCTTCGCACGAATGGATTCAGCGCGACTCTCCGAGCGCGGGCTATCGGAAGCGGCGAAGCGTTGTCCGGCGCACGAAGTGCAGTCCGCGTGATATCCAAGGTCGACGGTGATTTGAACAACGGCCGACTGAACGTCAATGTCTTCTTCGTCGGCGAAGTGGCTGCGAGAAGCGCTTCGCAGCAGGCAGTAAATGCCGCGCTTGAGGAGTTCACAAGAATTTATCAGTCGGGCGCTGGCATTTCAGTGAATATTCGCCGCTCTTCAATCGACGGGCCGAACGTTGTCCCCGATCCGTTCTCAGGTGACGCCCTCTATTTGAACGCAGCGAACTCGGCGCCCTCACCTGCGGTAAACTTGATCGTTGCTGGAGATATCGGCGGACTCGGCGCCGGAGTCCTTGGAATCGCGGGAAGCATTCCGGGAGCGCCGGTTCCAACGGCGCGAAGTGGAGTTGCAATCTCTCTGGTAAACTCGGCCGATCAAGACGGAGTTTTCTCACAATCGGATATTCTGATCCTGGCGGAAACTATCGCCCATGAGATTGCGCACTTCCTCGGGCTTTTTCACCCGATTGAACTCTCAGGAAGCTCCGTCAGGGGCGTCGATCCATTGGGAGATACCGCGACTTGCGACAGCCGAAGCGACTGCTTGGCAAATGCCTCTCTGATTGGAAACTTCATGTTCCCTGCCCCCGTCATCGGCACGAATGGCCAGCCGGTTCGGCAAAACCTGATCACCGGCGATCAACGAGGCGTAATGAATCGGTATATCGCCGTCGACTAACCGACCTGCTGATTGAAGCAGAGTTGCGAGCGTCGATCGTGGAAGAATGAGGATGGGCAGGTCACGGGAGTAAATCGCGAGGGTTTGCGGGGAGAACTATTGACAGCTTAGGTGGATGTCGTTCATAGAGCTGCCCTCTTCTCGTGAAGCTCGAAAGTGCCGCGATACTCCAGCTCCGGGACGAAATTCCGGCGTGTTACTTTCCGGAGAGCGTTTTTCACTTGAGCGACCGATTTTCATCGCGGAAATCATTCGTCATCATGATGCGACGCTCGACGGCGGTAGACGGAAGTCGCTGCAGTTCTGAATTCACTGTGTTTATGAATTCGCTGTGGCGCTGAATTCGCGGGGATAATCGTTCGCAGTATCACTTCGTGCGAACTTCACCGGAGTTGAGGAAGATTAAGGACAGAGCCGGTGCAAGTACATTTCCTGCAGTCAAATTTAGTTCAATCTCACATGGTGGATTGGTTGTCGGTCGACAACGGATTCAATGTGCATGTCACGGTGCTTTCGCTCTTACTCCTTGGTGGATTCGGGTTTCCAATTCCGGAAGATATTCCTCTGATTCTTGCGGGTGTTGCGACTCAGAAACATCTGGTCTCACCTCAAGCCATCATGATCACCTGCTACATCGGTGTTCTTGCCGCTGATCAGATCGTGTTCGCTTTCGGGTATTTTTTCGGTCAGCGCGTACTGAAGGCCGGAACAAGCTCACCGCTTCTTCCAACGATCACAGAAGAACGAGTGGAGATAATCCGTGAGGGTCTTCGGAAGAAGCGCCTGACCTACATCTTCATCGGCCGGCACCTCTTTCCCGTGAGAACCGCGACATTTCTCATTGCCGGCGCGCTTCGGATTCCCTTTTTGGAGTTCCTCGCAGCCGATGCGATCGCGGCACTCGTCTCTGTATCGATTGTCGTCGCAATCGGGCATGTCCTCGGGGGGCAACTTACTCCGGAAGTGATCAGTCACCTCATCCACCGGTCGCACTACTATATTGCGATTTTCACCGGAATATTTTTGCTGTGTTTTGGTATTCGCTTCTATGTGAAGCGGCAAAAGCGAAAGCGGCGGGCTCTCGCGGCGGCGGCTCAAGGAACCGCTCAACCTGCGGCGCCATCATCCGTCGGGACGTCGAGCGAGCTTAGTGAATAAGCTCTTTTTGCTGGCACTGCAGCAGGTGGTAAAGCGCCTGCCCAAGTGCGATTCGAAGATTCGGACAGCAGACTTCGACGATCGCCGCTGGTGACTTCACCACGGCCTCGTATCCAGCCGATTCCGAAATCCCAAGGTGATAAATGAGGCCCTGTCGGCTTTCGATCTGATCAACAAGCTGCTCAACCGTCGGAAGCCAGACGAAGGAATCCCGCAACTCCGAGGGCGACAACCCTTGAGGATCGACCAAAATGGCGACTCTCTCAAACGAGCCTCGTTCTGTTACTTCGTCGCCTATCTCCGGCTCCCAAAGTAATCCTGAGCGATCGAGCTGAACTGAAACGGGGATAAAATCCATGCTATTCATATTTGAACCCCTAAAAACCTTTCCTCCAGTGTACCCGGTCGCTTAGTCGTTAATCAACTCAGCGAGTTTGTGACTCTACGCGCACCTGGTGGCCCGTTCTTTAACTATCGGCATTTTCAACAAATAATCTTATACTCGGGGATGCTTCAGGCATTCCTGAATGAGTTGTGGCACTTGTATACTGAACGGCTAATAGACTAATTGTTCTAGTGCCGAAGGAGTTAAGTGTGAGGTGCATGCCTATGACTTGACTCGGCATCGCTTGGCCGCCGCCGAGCCGACAGAATCAGGTACTCCGATATTTGGATGTACTGTTCCGCAGGCTGAAAATCTGCCTGTTATTTACTTGTCGAAGTGCTGGTTGATGGTTCTTATTTGAAATTGACGTTCGGCCGGACGTGGAAACGCGAATTATGAAGCGAGCACCGGAGCTTATTTGGCTATATTATCGATGACGGATGGAGACAAATACAACCCGTTTTCACTGACCCTCGTCGGAAAAGAACGCCCGGCCTATTTGCAGACACTTGGAAAGGCCATCGCCCGGCCTCTGGAGAGTCTCTTCGGCTTGTCGAAGTTCCAAAAACTTCGAAAGGAAATCTACGAGGACTTTCATGCAACTCCACCACTGCCGGGTGAAACTGGTTCGATCTCAACGCTAGAAGTTGTACGAAAGCTCCATAGCACGTTGGGCTTATCGTGGAGCGTGCACGGAGAGTCGCTCGCCCGGATTCCCAAGGAAGGACCGGCGATTCTCTTGGCAAATCACCCGTTTGGAGGCGTTGAAGCAACCATTCTCTTGGAGATTTTTCTCAGCATCCGGCCCGACATTCGTTTTCTCTCCAACTTCATTCTCCGCCGGATTCCGGAGACGGAAGAGTTTTGCATTTATGTCGATCCGTTTTCGAGAACACAGTCCGCGCGCAGTAACCTTCAACCAATGCGCGAGAGCATTAACTGGGTCCGACACGGCGGTCTGCTCTGCATTTTCCCCTCGGGAACGGTGAGTCATTGGAGCTTCAAGAATCGTGAGGTCACCGATCCGGTCTGGAGCCCGACTGTAGGGCGAATAATTAAAAAAACTCAGTGCCCCGTCGTGCCCGTCTTTATTCGCGGACAAAATAACTGGCCCTTCCAAGTTGCCGGTATGCTCCATCCGATGCTCCGCACCGCGCTGATTCCCCGGGAATATCTCAATAAAAAGGGGAAGCAGATTAACGTGGTGTTTGGAAACCCGGTTCCGTACGAGAAGCTCGAGGGGTTCTCGAGCGACGAAGAGATGATGACCTATCTCCGTCTGCGGACCTACATCTTGGGAAACACCAGCCACGTTTCAAAGCAGCTCTCTCGCGATCTTGAAGAGGATGAAACGGAAGCGACAATTGCGAAGAAGAAGGTTGAGCCACCTCCTGCGACGCCTAAGGCTTCCGCGACTGAAGCGGAAGAAAGGGATTTCGAACCAATCGCCGATCCGATATCGCCGGATGTTTTAGAGAAAGAGATCAACGCTCTCGATAAGAGACATCTCTTGGTCGATTCGGGCGAGATGCAAGTGTTCTGCGCACGGGCAAAACAGGTTCCGAATGTCGTGCTTGAAATCGGTAGGCTGCGCGAAGTTACGTTTCGAGCGGTTCAGGAGGGCACCGGAAAAGCCTGTGATGTCGACCGATTCGATTCGTACTACCAACACCTGTTCATCTGGAACCGTAATCGAAGAGAAGTCGTCGGCGCCTACAGACTTGGAAGAAGCGATCAGATTCTTCGTCACTTTGGGCGAAACGGGCTCTACACGAGCACGCTCTTTTCCTACCGTCCGCAGCTCCTCGAACAAATCGGGCCCGCGCTTGAAGTTGGACGCTCGTTCGTGCGGCAAGAGTATCAACGGAGCTATACTCCGCTGTTGCTTCTTTGGAGAGGTATCGGGACTTTTGTCGTGAACCATCCAAAGTGCCGGATTCTTTTCGGGCCGGTCAGCATAAATAGTGACTATGACTCGATTTCAAGACAGCTCATTACCTCCTTCCTGAAGGCTAATAATTGTCTCCCGAACGTCGCCAGGCTCATCCGGCCGCGAAATCCGATGCCCAGAAGCAGAATATTAGGCCTAAATCCCGAGACGACCTCCGTGGTGGTTAAGGATTTGAACGAAGTATCCGAACTTTTGAAGGAGATAGAATCTCGGCAAGCGTCGGTTCCCGTTCTCCTCAAGCAGTATCTTAAGCTCGGAGGGCGGCTCATAGGATTTAATCTGGACCCAAGCTTCGGTGACGTACTCGATGGGCTCATCTATGTGGATCTGCTCGAAACAGAACCTCGACTGTTGGAACGGTATATGGGACACGACGGCATCCGTCAGTTCTATAACTACCATCGCCGTCCTTTGGTCACGAAGGAGCCGTCTGGTGATTCCTCTTCCGGAAAGGGCGAACCTGCGGCGGAAGCCGCTCCTCCGACCGACAAACCGGCGGCCCAGGAATAAAGCGGGTTCGAAATGAGCCAACCACCGACCACCAACTCCGGTGCAAGTCTCGCCGGCGGCAGCTCTCAGATTCTGGGGCTGGTGTTGTCCGGTGGAGGTTCTCGCGCCGCGTATCAGATTGGCGCTCTCCAGGCCCTCGCTCCGCGGCTCCGAGAGCATGGACTTGAGCTCCATATCGCTGCCGGAAGCAGTATCGGCGCCGTAAACAGCATCGTGCTCGACGGGACATTTCATCTCGGATTGGAAGCGTCAGTCGATGCGATGGCGACACTCTGGAAAGAGCGTACCTTCAGAAATACATTCGCCGGACATCCAAGTCGCGCTTTTCTTCGCACCATCCAAGTGGCAAGCATCCGCTACTCGTCTCCGGGGCCGGTTGCCACATCTCTGTCTATTTTCGATCCTTCGCCGCTTCGGAACCGAATTGATTCTGTCATTGCTGAAGCCGGCGCGGCCGCAACGGAAGATTCTCCGCGCCTGCTCGCTGCTGCCGTGATGGTGACCGTAGAGGGCGAGACGCGAAAGCCATTGCTGTTTGTGCGTTCGTCGCGCGGTGGACTGCCGGAGGATTGGTTCCACGGAGCTTCATTCACGGTGTCCTACGTTCCAAAGCTCCTTGCGTCTCACGGACTCGCCTCCGCGGCCCTTCCATCTGTGCTTCCTCCTGTAGAGCTAAATGCCACCGAGCAAAATGTTCGTCTCGTCGACGGCGGGATTAGCGATAATATTCCAGTGGATCCCGTGGTCCGACTCGGTGCACATCGAACGATCCTCATCGATGTTTCCGGTCGGCGATGGTGGTTCGACCGCTACGGCGAACCGCACGACAGTCGTCCGGAGTGGGAGCTTCCGGCGAAAAACCAAAGCTACTGCCTGATGCCGCAGCAAAGTCTCGAGCTCGTTACGAAAACGGGTCTTGGCATGGTCCTTAAAAATACCGTCGGGCGATCGACGAAAGATTTCATCACCGCGCTTGGGCCGACATGGCCGATCTTCCGGATCCTAAAGCACAAGATGGGCGAAGAACTGGCCTATGAGGTCATGTCCTACGTCGCGCTGCATCCGGATTACACGGAGGCCCTTATTGAGCTGGGATATAACGACACCATGGCTCACATCGGAGACGGGCTGCCCTTCGTCTCGAGCCTCTACTCCGGTCTTTTCTAGGGAAGGTCTGATCAACTTTCTCTGGTGCTCCGGTGCTCTGTGGTTCATATCTTCGATCTTTTTAAATTGAACCACAGAGTACCGGAGCACCAGAGAAAGATGAGACTGGACCCGAGCTTCCCGAGGATGAGACTGGACCCGAGCTTCCCGAGAGTGATTCTCAAAAGTTTTGTCCTTTTAAAGACCGATCTAGCCTCCCGCCGCACTTTCTCTATGCTTTCTCAATCAATCCAGTCTCTTAGCGGTATGTCATTCGATATTTTTCACTAAGAGACTCCAGTACTCCCACTCAAGCCCCGGCGATTCGGACCCGATGGATCTAACAGAGTCGAAATCTGCCGCTCAGCGCGGCCGGCCTCCTGCATCTAAACGTGTCAATCCGCCCTTAACCGAAAGAGAGTTACTCGGTGAGAAAGTTTTTATTTCGCATCGTCGTCGTATGCCTCCTCTCCATCTGCTGTCGCCCTGATTCGACATTCGCCGATAGCGGGCTCAAGTACACCACCACGCTGAATGCAAACACGCTCTCCGAGCTACGGGCTCTCGGAGCAAGCGCGGCAAATTCACCGCCCCATGATCTGAGCATCAAAGGGGTATCGTTTTCGCTGAATACGAAAAACGGTCCGAAGGCATTTTCGCTCGTGCCTATGCAGATACGAGCAAAAAATTTCCGTGCTGAATTCGACGATGGAAAAACGAAGAGAGAGGACACCGGACAACTCTTTGCATTCAGAGAAAATGGGGCAAATCCCGGTGAGTTCACCCGGCTCTCGATATATCGGTCGGCAACAACTGGTGAAGAAATCATCGAAGGACTCAGTCGAGTTGAAGGCGTCTTTTACCAGTTCAAGAACAAAACGGGCACATCGCTCACGCTTGAT
This sequence comes from uncultured Bdellovibrionales bacterium, assembly GCA_964509425.1. Lineage (GTDB taxonomy): Bacteria > Bdellovibrionota_C > UBA2361 > SZUA-149 > CAZDWZ01 > CAZDWZ01. Next base: position 128,118 of record CAZDWZ010000002.1, read on the forward strand.
GTGACTGCTCTCTCGACACCGGAAGTTCATGACTTGGTCGCTCAATGCGGAACCGCCCACGCAGAAGAGTCCCAGTCGGCATCAATAATCTCTCGATTGAAGCGCTCTGTCGCCGAATCGAATGCTGCGCAGGGAATCGGAAATGAAGAAGGAGGAGGCAGCTCGAATGCCGGTGAACCGCCAACGGGGCTCTCGGAATATCCGACGATCCAAATTGCCACCGACACGGATTACGAATATTTCGCCATTCACGGCAATAACTCGAACCTTCGAATCGAAAGCATCTTTGTCCAGATCGGGGGAATCTACCGCGTTCAGCTCGGACTCGACGTCGAGATTGTCTACCAGCACGTAAACACTTCTCCCAACGACCCGTACTCAAACGTCACGAACTCAAGCAACTTTCTTGCCGAATACAGAAACTACTGGAACAACAATTTCAGTTCGGTACAAAGAGATGTTGCGCATCTCTTCACCGGTCGGGATATGGAAGGTTCGGTAGCTGGAATTGCGTATATCGCGGTGGTTTGCAGCGGCTTCAGCGGCTACGGAATTTCGAGCGACATATCCCTCACCTACGCCGCGGTTCTGACCGCCCATGAAATTGGCCATAACCTCGCAGCGGGCCACGACAACTGCCCGAATGGCGGACCGGTCTACGTCATGTGTCCGGTGGTGAGCACCTCGACTATATTCTCCGATCTGTCGAAGCAAACTATTAGCCAATTTGTGGCGTCGAGCGGCAGTTGTATCCAGCCGACGTCAGGAGGTCCGACGAACAATCCTCCGGTGTTCGGGTCGATACCGCCAAAATCGGTTGCCGAAGGCAGCAACATTTCGTTTGGAATTCCGGTTACGGATCCGGATGGCGATGGGATTACTCTCACTTCGACCCCGCTCGAAGGGTTCTCTCTCTCGGGGTTGAATGCCTTTTATGCCCCAAACTTCAACGCGGTAACGGGCGGTGCAGCCAGTCAGAACAAGGTCGTTCAAATCACCGCAACAGATTCTCGCGGTGCTTCGAGCAATGTGTCGGTCACGATAACGGTCCAAAATACGAATCGGAATCCCGTCATTAACTCACCCGGAAACCAGAACGTGAACGAAGGAACTGCCCTCAGCTTTACGTTGAGTGCTGGAGATCCTGATAACGATCCAATCCGATTTGCGGCCGTCTCACTGCCCTACGGAGCGTATTTGAACCGGACCACCGGTTCCTTCCGATGGACACCGAGATGGAATCAGTCGGGAAGTCACCCGATTACGTTCCAAGTTTTCGATTCGGCAGGAGCATCGAATTCGGTTTCGATCACGATCACCGTGAACGACACGCTGAGCAGCCCACCTGCAGCTTCACTCCTCGTACCGACCGTTTACCGGCCTGCAGGAGGACTTTGGTACATTGGTTCTCCATCACCAACGCAGCATGGTCTCATCTTCGACGTTCCTCTCGCCGGCAACTACTACGGCGATGGAGTTTTGAGGCCGCTCGTTTGGAGGCCCGAATCGGGGATGTGGTACGCGCGTGCCGCAAACGGCAATCTCGATTTCGAGCAATTCGGACTCTACGGCGATCTGCCGAGCACGGGCGATGTCGACGGGGACGGGGTCGATGATCTCATGGTGTATCGCCCGACATCCGGTCGTTGGTATGTTCGACTATCCTCAAATCAAACCACGGCCATGTATGTCCTCGGAGCAGTCGGCGATATTCCGGTTGTTTGCGATTTCGACGGTGACGGAAAAAGCGATCCTGGAGTCTTCAGACCTTCCACTGCGGCCTGGTACGTTCACAACACCAGCACGGGATTGGTCACTGGCGCCACGTTCGGACGTCCGCTCGATATTCCGATGCCGGGACGATACGGTCCTCAAGCAAATTGCAATCTTGCTGTTTGGGAACCTGACACCGGAGGTTTCAACGTCGCGGGAATCGGCAAAATCGCGCATGGCAGTCCCGGAGACATCCCGACCCCATTCGACACCGATGGCGACGGAAGACTCGAGTACGTGGTGTATAAGATCGCGTCAGGAACCTGGCACATCCTCCGCGAAAGCGGTGCGGTCGACGTCGTGCAGTTAGGACTCGACACAGATTATCCTGTTTTCTCAGCAGCGTTATTCTACGCCCTTCGGCATCTCGGAGAGCAAAACCCTGGCGCACTTGTCGCTCCGAGCACGGTACCGCTCTTCGATTCGGCATCTCAGACACTGTATAATCTTTCCATCCTCGGCTCGAGTTGGAGAGCACTCACGGCACCAGTCGGAGGCTACATCTTGCGGACCGATCGTGACGGTGACGGAGCGATCGACCTTGGCGTCTTCTCACGCGGACTCTGGAGCATCACTCGAGCTACGGGTGCCATCGAAACTGTTGGATGGGGTCAGGCCGGAGATATTCCGCTCGGCGGAGACTTTGACGGCGATGGAAAAGGGGACATCACGGTCTTCCGGAACGGTGCTTGGTTCTCAATCAGCAGCCTTCTCAGCGGAGGGGTTCGAGCCTTCTCCTGGGGACTCTCCGGCGACATGCCAGTCGATAAGCTCGATTACGACGGTGACGGGGTACATGACCCTGCAGTCTTTCGAAATGGCCGCTGGTACATTCTCGGCGGGCGTGGAAACGGAGGAAGCTGGACGGTGGACTGGGGACTTCCGGGCGATATCCCTCTTGCCTACGACATCGATCGGGACGGTCGCAGTGATCTGATCGTGTACCGTGCCGGCGCTTGGTATGTTCGGGGTTCTTCAGGCATCCAGAGTTTCTTTCAATGGGGACTGTTCGGAGATTCTCCTTCGATCACGAATTATTTCGGAGACGGAGCCGCCCTTTCCGTATACCGACCGTCGAATCGCACCCTGTATACGCTCTCGCTAAACGGTGGCGGGTTCCGCATACAAACTCCAACACTCCGTCCGCAAGTAATCAGACGTGGCCGGAGGGCACCGCCAGTGGTCCTTCAGCTGGTCGATCGGGATAGCCCGGTACCGTTATTTTAACAGCGCGTGTATTGCCGCAGTTGAAAGTCCCCAGCACCGCCGGACCACATCGTGCTCCGGCGGTTGATTCTCGACTAGTAGACGAATCGCTGGCTCGTATCGGGCACAGGAAGTTGGAAGATTTTATTGTCAGATGTCGTTACCTGTAAGATCGAGCCTTTCGGGAATTCGTCTCCAGCTTTTCCAAACCGGTAATGAGCACGATCGCCATTCGCAATCCCCGAAAACCTGCCTGATGCTAAGACCGATTTTCCATCGGAAGATAGTACACGAACCGATTTTGCGCGGCCGTACCGCTTCGGCAAGAGGACGACAAGCTTTCCATCTTTGTCTGCCTTCGGTTTCCACAGGAGCTGGCCGGTCTTCGGCAGCTTTGCCGGAGTCGTCCCAACGGGAGGAGTGGATGCCGGTGGGCAAGAACAATTTGCCGTGCCGGGGGCAGGAGTCGTCGGAGCGGGAGTCGTAGTCGTCGGAGACGTCGAAGACCCGCTCGCTGACCCAGTGCTCGTCGGCGTTGAAGTGGTGCTGCCAGAAGTTGAAGCGGGCGGAGAGGTTGTTCCGCCCGTCGTTCCTGAAGAGCCTGTAGTACCAGAGCTCGCTGTCGTTCCAGAACTCCCTGTTGTTCCGGAAGAGGTGGTGGATCCCGATGTTGGTGAAGTCGGCGTGGTTCCACCTCCCGTCGAAGTCGTCGTGCCTGTGCTCGGCGTAGTTCCGCTCGTTGAGCCCGGTGCAGGCGCCGGAATTCGCTCAAGGAGCTTTTCAAGAAACCCTCGAAAGGCTGTCAGCATTTGATCCAGAATTCTCACGAACTCTGCGGCGACATTCTTCATCTCGGGACTTGATTGAGTTTGCGCGAAACTCCCGCCCAGAGTCGAAATGTTTTCGTTGCTATTCACGTTCCCTGGAGACCAAATGCCGGCGGCCTGTGGATCTCCCAGATATATCCCAAGCGCGCCGGACGTCTGTCCTGGGGAGGCAGCGCCGACTTGAATGCTCACTAATGGTTGAATCTCGTTCATGGTCTTCTCCTCATAAATTCCACTGAAGTGGCGGACACGGATTGCCCGAGCGGCAAGTTGCGTGAGTCACCACAAAAGTGCGTATGGACAATGAATCGGCAGTGCCCAGGAAAAGTTTCCTGCGTGGGTGTGGTGGAGTCGGCGAGCGCTCGACAAAGCTCCTTTCGGTCGGAGCCAATAAGACTACATGAGCTCGGAACCGACTTCTTTGAAATTTCGTATGGCTCGTCCGGCTTCGCGTTCGAGTCCTTCAAGAACGGAAAGGACATAGCTCGATCGGAGCTCCCCAAGCCCCTCACGTCCGAGCTCATCGCTCAGTATGGAAATGACTTTGGGAAAGACCTGAGACAAGACCAGGAGCGAATCGAGATTTATCTCTTCGCCGCCAAACGACTCAAGAAGAAACGTGGATACAGCTTCGACACGCTCCGCATAAGGCTTCCATTTCTGAACGCCGGAAACCTCGAGCTCGGACGGGCTTCGCTCCATCGCTCGGGCAATCTGGTTGTCGAGCGCCTGCATCGCCTGCAGGAGTCCGCTTTCAAGCTTGGGAAGTGTCTCGGTGGCTTTCTTCGTCATTCGGCACGGATGATAACAAACGGGTTCTAATACTCTTTGGCAGATCTTCGATTCTCTTTATCATTGAATTGGAGACCCCTCCGCGAAAATCAACGATAAGGTAACCAACGTCACTATAGGTGCTTAGATGCTGCGCATCAATATTGGCACCGCTGTCCGAAATTACTGCGTTTAATTCACTGAGTGCCCCAGGTAAATTCTGATGTATGTTCAAAATGCGCTGGGCGCTCGGAAATGGCGCAAGATGAACTTGGGGAAAATTTACGGCACCCTGGGTCGAACCAAAGTCGATATAGCTGATTATCGCCTTTGCCACCTCCCTCCCGATATTTCGCTGAGCCTCTTCCGTGCTCCCCCCGATGTGCGGGGTAAGAATCACGTTCTCAAGGCCGATCAGCGGGGACGCAAACTCTGAAACAACTTTTGCTGGCTCATCCGGATAGACGTCGATCGCAGCACCCGCAAGGTGCTTGGAATTAAGGGCCGACACCAAAGCTTCGACATCGAGAACAGTTCCACGGCTGAGATTGATCAGAAAGCTGCCCTTCTTCATCACGGCAAGCTGAGATTTTCCCATCATCATTCGAGTCTCAACGCCCCCCGGAACATGCAGACTGACAAAGTCCGCAACCTGCAGAAGATCCTTAAGCGATGAAACCGGTCGTGCTCGTCCGAGCGGGAGCTTTTTTAACGTATCGTAGAACACGACGTTCATGCCGATTGCTTCCGCGAGAAGGCCGACTTGCTGTCCGATATGGCCGTATCCGACCAACCCGACGACCTTGTCTCGGATCTCAATCGCTTCTGCGAGGCTCTTGTCCCAAACTCCGTTGTGAAGCTTCGCACTCTTTTCAAATGAACGGCGAGCGAGCCCAATAATATTTCCAAGCGCAAGTTCGGCGACACTACGAGTGCTGCTGTGAGGCGCATTAAAGACTGCGACACCGTTCGAACGAGCTACGTCGATGTCGACCGCGTCGACTCCGACACTAAAGCAACCGATGGCGAGAAGATTTTTAGCGGCTCTGAGATGGTGCTCGCGGATCTTCGTTCTCGACCGAAGGCCGATGACGTGAGCGTCTGCGATATACTCGCTGAGCTGTTCGTCCGATGGTGCGTCGGGGACAACAGTGACTTGTAAACCAGCCTCGTTGAAGCATTGCTCAGCGGCGGGATGAACCTTTTCGAACAGGACAATTTTTAACGTTTCTCGCTTTATCTGCATGGAATTTACTGTGTTCTTTCAAGCCGGACGGCCCATCCCGGGCAAATCCCCGGTGAAAGCGTGAGGCTACCGGATTCCCCCGGCGCCGGCAACGTCAGCAATTCTAAATTTGGCCTGAGACGAGGCGCAAGAAGGCAAAAAAGCGGAGTCGACCTGCTGGTCGTCGAGCATTTTTTGACTTTTTGCAACGAAGTATCAGGCCAAATTTAGAATTGCTGGAAACGTCACATTTAAAATGAACCTGGGCATAACATGGGCAATACGATCAATGTGGGTGAATATTTACTCCCACCCCTGTGGTCCCGGAACCTTGTGGATGGAGCACTCGTGCGATGAAGGTATTTGCTGGAATTCTTACTCTGTTTATCTTCTGCTACTGGGTCGTGCCCTTCATCTTCGGCGCAATGAAGCAGCACGATTACGATAATCTCTTCCACGGCATGCAGGATGCTCGGAGGAATGGTGGCTTGTCGTACGACAAGCACGAAGTTCACCGCACCTACTCCGACCGGTATTCACGAGGCGACTAATCGCTTCTCTTTTCGCACAAGTTATTTCTTTATCTTCGCAGCATTCTTTCTCACAGAATTTTTCTTTGCTGCGTTTCTCTTCACCGTTGGTTTCCAATTTAGAAGAGCCGCGAAAGTTACGCTCTCCGTACCCGACGGAAGAGCTTCTGAAATTCCGGAACTCCCAGAGCCGCCGCCGCTCCAAAATATACAATTCCGAATGTGCATGCGGCCGAGAATCCTTCGACTATAGGGTGCGGTGACACGTGGTCCACGACCAGCAAACTCGCCCCAACTGAGGCTGCTGCAGCCAGTCCAGCACACACGAAGAGTCTTACGATATAGCCCGTCAGATTCTCGGTCCGTGGAAGCTTGCGTTGCAATCCGCGTCGAAGAAGTAAGAACTCCACTAACGCGCCTATCGCAGAGGCGTAACCGATCCCTCGTAGTCCACTCTTCTCCGGAAGCCCGAGATATCGTGGAATAAAGATTGCAAAAAGAAAAGCGAGAGAGACGGATAAACCAACTCGAATGATCGCGAACCGAACCGGAGTCTTTGTGTCGTGAAGGGCGTAGTAAGTGGAGGAATAAAGCCTTCCTAGGGTGCCCGGAAGAAGACCGAGTGCCATCGCTGAAAGAAGTGAACACACGAGTAGCGTATCGTCCTTTCGGAACTCCCCAGTTTGAAATACAGCGCCTACCAAAGCCGGGCCGAGGACGATGAAGGCTACCATTGACGGAACGATAAAAAACGCGATCTGCCTCGATCCGGCTCGAAGCCTTTCCGCGAGTAAACGCTCCGAATCTTCATCTCGCCCCCCGACGATGCGAGACATCGCGGGAAGCTCGGCGGCTGAGACGGACATCCCGAACAAGCTGATGGGCAAAAGATAAATGGTTTGTGCGTACGAAAGCGCTGCAACGGCGCCACCGCCGAGGAGACTTGCTATCATACTGTCTACATACGCACTGATCTGAACCACCCCACGCCCGAAGGTCACAGGGATGAGGTTCTTCACAACTTTGTTAAACGCCGCGTCAACAGTCTCCGGCTCTTCGTCACCACCGCCATTTCCTTTCAGCGAAGAGAGCAGCGCAAAGACTTGCGGGGTTTGAATGAGGAGCTGGGCAAGACTTGCGACGATGGCACCCCACGCAACAATCTGAACAAGCTGCGGGCCATCGGAAGACGCGCCGAAGAAAATCAAGGTTGAAATCAGAACAATATTCCACACAACAGGAGCGACATAGGGGAGAAAAAAGCGATGGTGACTATTTGAAACTCCGAGACACCACGCGGAGAGAACCAGGACACCCGAACCGGGAAATAAAATCCGCGTCAATGTGATTGTAAGCTCACGTTTTTCTCCCTCAAATCCCGGCGCAATAAGATCCACGAGCAAAGGGCTCAAGAGCACTCCGATCGCAGACACGACCGTCACAAGAGCCGTGAGTGTTCGAAGGACTCGCCAAGCAAGTTCTTTGGCCTGTTCGTGAGAGCCTCGTGCCAGCATTCCGCTGTACACAGGAATAAACGAGGCCGAGAGTACACCTTCTCCGAGAAGATTTTGGAGGAGATTGGGTATTCGAACAGCACCTTTATAGGCGTCTGCGGCCAGCGAGTTTCCGAGATAATGCGCAAACACTCGCTCCCGAACGAGCCCCAAGATGCGGCTCAAAAAGATTCCAAGCGCTACAAACAACGCTCCTCGAGTCCGCGATTGGCTGTTCCCATCAGGTGACACCGCTCAGCTCCTTATACATGGCGACATGAACTGCGGCGGCCACCTCGGGCGAGAAAGATTTTTGGAGTATTTCAGCAGTCTCGGAAGGTGCGCTTTCACTTCGAAGAAAGGCCCGGACGATCGCGCTCCCCAGCTCGGCTTCGTCTCCTGGAGCTACCACTTCGGCCGGATAACCTGGAAACATCGCCAAAACTTCGGGAATTCCTCCGACGCGCGTGACGACGATTTTCTTTTCGAGCGAAAGGGCCTCCAGAAGTGCGGTCGGAATACCTTCGCTGTCCGAGCAAAGAACAAAAACCTCTGAGCCCGAGAGCAAAGAGATTACGTCATTTCGAAATCCGAGAAAAAAACACCGGCCACCAAGCCCAAGCCGACTTGATTCCGACTCTAGGCCAGCGCGCTCCGGTCCATCTCCCGCGATAAGCAAACAGGCGTCCGGAGGAAGCTCACTGCTCTGAACCGCTCGAGCAAAGGCTTGAAGAAGCAGATCAATTCGCTTGACTGGTGCGAGGCGTCCGATTGCGATGGCCGCTCGAGCGCCTGCGGGAAGTAGAGATTCCAGACCCGAGGGACGCGCTCCGGAGGTCGCTGCGTGGACGACATTCCGGACGACGCGCAGGCGATCGTCGTGAGAAAAACCGAGATCGACCGCCAATTGTGTTGAGACCGTCATCACTCGCGCTGCACGTACCCGCGAGAGGAACCGTGATACTGAATTGTAGACATCCGCTTTCGTCCCCTGGACCCCCGAGAGCTTCTCCGAAAAACCGTGAAACACCGGCACCCATGGAATCCCATGCAGAACTGACGCACAGGCAGCAAGAATATTCTCTTTGTAACCGTGACTGACTATGACTACGGGGCGGACGTCACGAAGATGGCGCCGGAAAGTTTTGAAGCAGGAGAAAAGGCCGCGCCGTTCTTCCGCATAGAGCGTTGGAATCCCGAGCGCTACAAGCCTGCGGGTGACCTCGCCGTCATTAAGCGCGAGTACTCGCACGTCTGTGCCCATCGATCGCAGCATCGGCAGTTGGAGTGCGAGCTGGGCTTCTTTGCCCCCCCAGAGATCACCGGACAGAACGTGGATGATGGGCCGCGGCGGATTCTCGCTCATGGACAAAGTCTCGGCCCGCGAGAGATTCCCGAGCTATAAAACGTCCCAGCGATAGCGGTTCGAAGCGATCGCTGATTTTGCGATCTTCTGAACCCACTCATCTTCATCACGCTCCACACCTCGAAGATTCTCCGCAATTCTCAGCCGTGCCTGTTCAGTGAAGAGCTTGGCGATTAGGATTTCATCCTCGCCACCGCCCTTCTCCAGCATCGACGAAACTCGTGATAACGTGCACAGGCCCGCAAACAAATCTATCGTCACATCGGCAAGGCGCTGCTGTCCGAACTGCCGGTCCACGATATTCTTTCCATGGCGTTTCAACAACGAATTTGCGCCGTTTGCAAGCTGCAACACTCCGCGTTCGTATACCGGTGCAAGTTCGGAAAGTTGAGGATGCAGTCTCTCCAGGCGGTCGCCTCCGATTTTCGTGATTTCGGTGAAGCGCTTCCCGGCGTAGCTCGAGAGCAGCCCGAATCCTTTGATCGGATCGTTAAAAATTTTCCCGATGCTTGAACTGATCTCCTTCAGATACTCACCCGCACCCTTCAAACCCGAAAGCGCGATGTAGAGACGAAGGATTTCGTTCGTCCCTTCGAAGATTAAATTAATTCGCGAATCGCGAAGAATAATTTCGTATGGGAATTCCTTCATGAACCCGTTTCCTCCGGCGATCTGCAAAGCATCATTGACGACCGACCAGAGGGCTTCGGAATTATAAACTTTGCAGATTGCGGCCTCGAGGGAATAGTCTTCCACACCCGAGTCGATGAAATGCCCGACCATCGAAACCAAGCTTTCGGCGACGAAACAATTCATTGTCATCCGCGCCAGTTTTTCCTGGATGAGCCCATACTCGGAAATGCTCTTGCCAAATTGCTTGCGCGAAATTGCCTGCGTGGTCGCAAAGTCTATGCACGCCTTCATCGCGCCAACGGTGCCCCCGCCGAGTCCGGTTCGGCCGTTATTCAGGATGCTCATGGCGACCTTGAACCCGAGACCTTCCTCTCCGAGGACATTCTCCGGCGCAATCCTTACATTGTTGAAGGAGACGGTGCTGGTCGCGGAGGCTCGAATACCGAGTTTATCCTCCTTCGGCCCGGTCGATACCCCCGAAAAGCTCTTCTCCACGAGAAACGCCGTGATTTTCCCGCGCTCGCTCTCCGTCTTCGCGAACACCGTGAAGAAATCCGCAATCGGCCCGTTGGTGATCCAGATCTTTTCTCCGTTTAACAACCAGCTCCCGTCCGATTGCTTCACTGCGCTCGTTTTGATCGACGCGGCATCCGAACCTGCTCCGGATTCGGTTAAGCAAAAGGCCGCGATCATTTCGCCTGAAGCAAGCTTCGGCAAGTAGCGAGCCTTCTGTTCTTCGCTCCCGTAGAGCAACAACCCCTTCATCCCGATGGAGCTATGAGCGGCAACGGTAAGCGTCGTCGAACCATCGTGTCTCGCCATTTGCTCAACCACGCGCGCATACGCCCGACTCGAAAATCCGATCCCACCGAAGTCTTCTGGAATGACGAGCGAGAACAGCCCGAGGTCTTTCAGCGCTTGCACATATTCCGGCGGCTGAGCTCCAATCTCGTCGTATTTTTTGTTATTCGCGGTTTGCGACTCGAGAAACTTTTGAACGGAGTCGACGACCATTCTCAATGTCTCGCGCTCGCTCTCTGCAACCGGAGGAAACGGAAAGACGTTTTCTTCGAGAATTCTTCCAAGGAAGAAAGTTTTACCGACACTTGCCTGCTTTTCCATCGAACCTCTGTGATCTGCCCATCTGGAGAATCCTGCCCGCCCGGCCCTAGTTTGGGGAGTGGATACTCGGGAGGAATCTGATTGCCGCCGCTTTCACCGGGGAATCCGGTAACACTATTATATCGGAGGAACCGCCGGGCCGGGCAAAGGAAATTCTCCCTTCCCGGGTTCCCAAAATCTCTTACGATATCCCCCTTGTATTGTCGGATAAATCTTACTAACTTCCCCCTCCTCAAGAATTTGGCGATTATTTTTATGGGCAATCTCTACGAATCCCTGGGCGCTTCGGCGAATAAGGAGGCACTACACCGGGTGCTCGAAAAAGCCGGGCTGGAAAGCAGCTCCGGATACTTCTGCAACCTGGTCCCTGACCTTGCTGGTTCCGATGACTACTTCTCCTTCGTTCATTGTGACGGAGCCGGAACAAAGAGCATTGTTGCCTACCTTCTTCACAAAGCCACCGGGAACGCCGAGGTCTATGCCGGCCTTGCCCAAGACGCGCTCGTCATGAACCTGGACGACGTGTACTGCGTCGGTGTGCCGGAAGTCATCGTGCTCAGTAATATCGTCAACCGGAACAAGGAACGATTCTCGGACGACGCGCTTGGCGTGCTCATCCGCTCCTATGCTCTGCTTTGTGATTCTTACCAAAAGCTCGGCATTCCGATCTCTCTGGGCGGCGGGGAAACTGCCGACTGTGGAGATTTGGTTAATACCGTGGTGTTGGATGCTGTCGTCGCTGGGCGACTGCGGAAGACGCGCGCCGTCGATACCAAGCGCATACAAGTCGGCGATATCATTGTAGGGCTCTCGAGCACTGGGACCGCGTCCTATGAGTCGGTCGAAAACTCTGGAATCGGCTCGAATGGTTTCACGCTCGCGCGGCATGCGCTGCTTTCCGCCGAGAGCGTTCGGGCCTATCCCGAAATCGGCGGCGACCGCAGTGAGCGATGGACCGGACCATACTCGGTTACCGACCAGCTTCCCGGCACCAAATTTTCCGTCGGTGAGGCGCTTCTGTCTCCAACTCGGACGTATGCTCCCATACTTTCCACGGCCCTCAATGAGCTCGGCAGCGATGTCCACGGCATCATTCACTGCTCGGGGGGAGGCCAGACAAAGGTGCTACGGTTCGGAGAGAACAAGCGCTACGTGAAAGACTCGCTGTTTACTGCTCCTCCGCTGTTTCAGGCAATTCAATCGGCTGGCAAGGTCTCCTGGAGAGAGATGTATCAGGTCTTCAATATGGGACATCGCATGGAGCTGTATGTCCCGGAGAGCAAGGCGGCGAGAGTGATCGAGATCTCTAAAAGTTTCAACGTTGACGCAAAAGCGGTCGGACATGTGGAAGACGGCAGGAGCGGGAACGAAGTAATAATTCGCTCACCGAACGGCGAATTCTCCTATCGACTGACCTCAGATTCATAAGGTGTATCAAATGTTGGAATCCATCAGCCTCCTTGGTTCTTCGTCCGGGCGAAATGCGGGCGACGCCGCCTTGATTGCCGGTATCATGGCATCGGTCGATCGCGCTTGCGGTCGAAGGCTGTTATTCGAAATTCCAACTCTCAGACCAGAGTTCATCTGGAGAAGTTACGAAAATCGTGTGCGGCCGATTAGCATGCTGCCCTGGGCGGCGACTGCTGGAATGTTGGGGGTTCCGACTGCTCGATCGCTCTACAGAACAAATATGACGCTTATTTATGACGCCATGCTGTTCGACAAGAAGCTCTATAACCCCCTATTCAATTATATGTCGACCGCTTGGTTAATGCTTCCTTTCGCGAAACGGGCAGGAAAAATCCTCGGTTGCTACAATATTGGAGCCGGTCCGGTCACGACCCCTCAAGGAATTAAGATGCTGAAAGAGATCGGCAATATGATGGACTTCATCACCGTCCGCGATGAGGATTCACTGAATCTCCTTCGGGAGATAGGTGTGACCAATAAGAACGTCATGCTGACTGCAGACGCTGCGATCGGCCTGACTCCCTCCTCACCGGAGCGAGTGAACTCCATCCTGGCGTCGCTTGGTTTCCAAGAGGAGAAAGAATTTCTCGCCGTAAACGTGAATACCTACCTAAACTCCTGGGCGGGAACCGGCCAGGAGGCGATGACGCCCGATGTATTCGCCGCTATCTACAGTGAGGGATTGGTGAAGGCCGTGAAGGAGCTGAATGTCCCCCTCCTCTTCGTCTGCACGCAACATAGTGACATCACGATCACTCGAAAAATCATGGACCGGCTTCCGGCCGGAATCAAGACGGCACTTTTCACCAATGAAAAGTACGGACATCACGACATAAAAGGTGTCCTCAGCCGCGCAAGCCTGTTGTTTGCGATGCGCCTGCACGCAAACATCTTGGCATCTTCGGCGTTTACTCCGTCGATTGCGCTGGCCTTCCAGAAGAAAGTCACGAGTTATTATAAGCGGCTTGGGCTCGAACGATTCGTTCTCTCTTTCAATGACTTCTCGGCTGAGACAGTATCGAAGCACATCCTTGGTGGATGGGCTGAGCGGGAAATGATGCGCAGCACGCTCCGCCAGTGTATTCCTGGTCTCATCCAGGAGGCAGACAAGGCTGCCGAGCTCGTTGCCGCAATCGATCGGGGCGAAGATCCGGCCTCTGCAATCCGCCGGATCGACCAACCTCGGACCTCCGCGGAAACGAGAGTTGTGAACGCCTGATCCAGAAATTAAATAGTGGGGTATTTTGACGGAGGTCGAGGCGACAAAATCCGGTTCAGAAGAGGGCGCGCCTTCACCGACGGATGAAGGCGACCTGTTCTGCGAGCATCGGCTGCGGCCCTACCTTCTGATTGGCGCAATTTTCTGTCTGACGTATGCGGTGCTTCGGCTCAAGCTTAACTTCGAGTTCAGCGGTGCACCATGGGACGAATTGATCGCCCTCACCTCTCCTCATCCGTTTGCGTCTCGCGTACTGCTGCCTTGGATCGCCTCACTCATCATTGGTTGCACGGGGCTCTCACCCATTCTCGCCTTCGGCGTGACTGAATTTACGGCATCTTGCGTATGCTGTTTTGTTATTTACAAATTCGTGCGCCGATTCGTTCCCGAACGACGGGCGTATTTCTTTTCCCTCCTCTTTCTTTTTCTCCTCCCGTTCCTCTTTTTGTTTCGGTTTCGCTGGCCGGTCTTTTATCCTTATGACACTCCAGCAATCGCTTTTGCATTGGCTGGAACCTACGCCTTTTTACAGCACCGGACGCTGCTCTTTTTGACGCTCATCATCTTCGCGACTCTCAACCGGGAAACGGCAGTCATCATCCCGCTCGCGGCTTTTTTTCTCTCGATCGGCGGTTCGAATTTTTCTCGAAGACTGGTCCTCGTTGGCGCTGGTTTTGCGGTTCATCTTCTCACCAGAGCCTTCCTCGCCTGGCTGATTGCCGGACGGGAGGGACCAATGATGTATTTTTATCTGGGCATGACTCCCAGGATTTGGATCAACTTCTGTTGGCTGCTCCACGTCGATCACTGGCCGCTCTTTCTCAGCAATCTTGGCTTCATGCCGGTTCTCTGGTGTGCACTCTGGAATTTCATTCCTCTCGAGCTCCGAAGACTCCGTTTTGCGAGTTTGCTCGTCCTCATTCCGATGTTCGTCGTGGGAAACATCTATGAACCCCGAAAAGACGGAGAAGCATTTGCGTTGCTCTACGTACCAGTCGCAATCGCACTCGATCGATGGCTTTTTGAAGGGAAACCACGGACGCTCGTCCGAAAGTCCGGGATGCTGTCGAAACTCGACGAATGGGGTGTTACGGCCGCCTTGTTGGTGATTCTTTCGATCATTATCGCCTGCTGGCTTCAAATCTTCGATTGGCTCCCTGATCCCGTCACGCACGTCCGGGAATGCATCGGCTCACCCAATCCTCCGTGGATGGTTCGGCCCGGCGCGTAGACAATTTTGGACCGGGAGACCGTAAATTGTAAGTGCCGCACCACTTCCTGACACTCTAAACTGCAAATTTCACCGATGTTGGATCTTTCATCACCAACTTCACGTGAGGTAACGCACAAATCGCGCGGCACGGAGATTGCTCATCAGTAGTCATACTTGGAGCAACCCATGAGAACTCCGCTTCCGTTTTTCCTCGTCCTTTTAGCCTTCGGCCTGTGTTATTCGGCACAATCCTCCAACGCTCAGACCAGAGCGTTCCGCGTTGATTTCCGGCAGGTGAGTACTCACCGCATGCCGAATCGCAGAACGGTCTCCTGCGCGCCCTACCTCACCACATTTGTCTCGGGGAAAAAGGGAACCCGCTCGATGTTCACGCCTGACACCGTAAGGCTTCTCGACATCGATCGGAGGCTGAACATCGCTCGCCGCCGCCGGAACAACGCTCGACAAATCCGTATGCTTGAGGCGCAATTTGTCGCCGCATATTTTCAGCTCATTGCCGATTACACATTCTGCATACAAACCAGAAGTCCTGCGCCACCTCCGCAACCGACGCCTCCCCCACCGTCCAACCCTACTCCCACGCCGACCGCGACACCGGCTCCGACGCCGAATGGAACACCAACGCCATTTCCAGCGCCACCGCCCCTTCCGCCCGTGAGCGGCGATGCAATCGACCTCTCACCAGTCGGGAGAAACTTAACGGCATTTGAGGTTCAGCTTCTCTTTGAGCGGGCCGGCTTCGGAGCCTATGAACGGGAAGCGGATCTCATGCAGATCGGAGTTTCTCAAGGTGCAAGTGCTCTCGTGGCGGCGTTCATGACGACCCGAAGTGAAGATGCGGGTCTCATGGACCGGGTGTTCGATCTTAGAGACGGTCAAGTCGGAAACAACACGACTCAAACTCCTGCTGGTCAGCGCTCTGCCTTCCTCAATCTGTGGACTCACTCCCGGAATCCATACGCGGAAAAACTCGCCATTTTTCTCCTGAGCGTCTGGACGGTCTCGGGCGATGTCATCGGAGACGAGACATTTCGATTCGCCTTCTGGGATTACTTCGAGAAGCTTCGAACGTCGGCGTATGGGGATACAAACCTCCCGGATTTGGGTGTTCAGCTCGGGCGTGATCCGCTCATGCTCATCTACCTGAACAATGAGTTGAACGTTCGTGGAAATCCCAATGAAAACTACGCACGCGAAGTCATGGAGCTTTTTACGATCGGGACGGAAGATAAATTCGGAACGGCAAACTACACCGAGACGAGACCGGACGGATCCGGTGATATCGCCGCAGCCGCACGGATGACGACCGGGTGGAGAGTTCAGCCGAACTGGAGCATTCCGGCTTTGGTTGTCTCATACGTGCCGTCCCGTCACGAGCCCGGTCCACACGTCATGTTCCCCGGCACCAATCATCAATTCGCGGGAGAGACAGACGAAGATCTCGTTCGCGGCATATTCGCGCATCATCCAAACGCTGCGCCTTATTACTCACGACAGGTCCTTCAGTTTTATCTCACCCCGAATCCTCCACAGCAACTCGTTGACCAGTTTGCGCTTGTCATCGAAGGCTACGGATTTCGTTTGCGACCCGCCCTCGCGGTGCTCTTTCAATCGAAGGCGTTTTACCACCCATCCTATATCGATACATTGCCGAAAGACGCCATCGAATTCGCCGTCGGTGCTATTCGCGCTCTGCGTCTGGAGGATGCGTATAATCCCGGCGAGCTCGACAGAAACTTTATGCGAATCAATATGCCGATCAACTTTGCACCGTCGGTATTCTGGTTTAGTCCAGCGAGCTGGACGAGCGCATCATTCACGCTCGATAAACCAAATCTCGTCGCCCAGCTTCTCGGTGACATGACCGCACGCCGCTTACCGGAACCGGACTGGAGCCCTCAAAACGTTCTCCCCGTCGGCGCCGTGACAGCACAGGAGCTGATTCAATTCGTTCAGAACCGCCTGCAACTTGGAAACATCTCCGACGACGCCGCGCTCCAACTCCTGAATTACCTTCAAACTGTTCGTCAGTGGAACGGGCAGTTCACAAACCAAACGTACAACAATCTGAGCCCCGCGATCCAAGCGCAAAAGGGAATGGGTCTGTACTACCTCTTGTTCTCAACAACTAATTTTGCATTAAAGTAGAAGAGAGAAAGACGCATGAAGATGAACCGGAGAGACTTTCTAAAAAAAGCGGCGGTCTGCGGCTGCGGAGTATACGCCTGGGGTTCGATGCCGATGTTCTCGGCGAAACCGGCCTATGCCTTACCCGGGAACGGCACGAAGCTTCTTCTCGTCAACATGAACGGCGGTTGGGACGGCCTGAGCATTCTTCAACCTCGCGGCGGCACGGTGTATGACACGTTGACCTCATTCCGGCCGACGCTTCGCACTGATCCATCGGCATTGTTGCCAGCGGGATCGCATTTCGGTTTTCATCCAGCGCTCACTCAATTCAAGCAACTCTTCGACCAAGGTGAATTGGGCACGATTATGAATGTCGGTTACGAGCATATGAGCCGCTCGCATCTCGACGCAGAGGTGGCATTCGCTCGCGGAGTGCCTAGCCGACTGACCCCACAAGCCTCAGGCTTTATCAATCGCTTGGGTCACGAATATCAATTCTCGAGTCTTCAAGCCGTCAGTGTCACCGGTTCCGATCCCGCATTCGCCGGCGGCCAATACACGGGGATCCAAGTCTCGGGACTAAGCCAGTTCAATTTTCTCGGAGACAATACGCAGAGCAGCCAGGAGAATCGTCATCGGCGCGACTCCATTTATGCGGTCTCCCAACAGTGGGAGCTCGACGAAACAAAACCAAAGCAGAAAGAAGTTACAGATGCCATTGAGATAGCTTCGAATACGGCAGACTCTGTCCGATCGGCATTGACCGCTGCAACCTTTGTTCAGAACTATCCCGAGACCTATCTCGGCCGAAGTTTTCGCGATGCGGATGTACTCTTTTCTTCACCGAGCCTTGGAACAGACATCGCGTATATCCGGCGCACGGGTCTTGATACGCATTCGAATCAAACTGAAACACTCGTTCCAATCCTCCAGGAGCTAAACGTCGCGCTCGGCACCTTCATCGCGAATATGATTGGGAAAGGTCTCTGGGAGCGGATAATCGTTCTCCTCTTCTCCGAGTTTGGGAGAACCACGAAAGAAAATGATTCTCGAGGAACTGATCACGGTGGTGCCTTACCCGTTTTTCTCACGGGAGGGCGGGTAAAAGGACAACTGGTCGGGAGCCTGAACAGCGCCGATCTCACGAACCACGGTTGGCTCCCGGCAAAATCAAATATTGTGGAAGTCTACCGGTCTGTCGTCCAGCAAATGGGATACGATCCGAACAGGGTCTTCCAACACGTGTCGAACCCGACGCTCCCCGGCCTTTTCAGGAGTTAGCACTGCTCCGGAGAAATTTCCAAGGGGATATCCACCGAGCCCAAAAGGAGGCTGATGAGAGCACAGGCGCACTGGACCGGTGACGGCATTTTTCAGTATTCTCTGCATATCTGAATTTGCGGAGACCAGCTTTGTCCAACATCCATCCCTCCACCGTAGTCGCCCTCTCCGGAGGGCTCGATTCTTCCACTCTGCTTTTTGACTTGAGAGAAAAAGGCCATCCTGTAAGAGGATTGGTTTTCGATTACGGTCAGAGACATCGACGCGAGATACAATCAGCGCACGCCGTCGCCGCGGCCGCTGGAGTGCCTTGTGAGACGGTTTTGATCTCGGAGCTGGCCCGGGTGATCAGCGGCGGAGCGCTTCTGGACAGCACGATCCCGGTTCCTCACGGTCACTACTCAGATGAAAGCATGAAGTCGACTATCGTGCCGAATCGCAACATGATCTTTCTCGCGATAGCTGCAGGGCATGCTCTTTCGATCGGAGCAAGTGCTGTCGCATTCGCGGCCCATTCAGGCGATCACGCCATCTACCCCGACTGCCGGCCTGAGTTTATCGACGCTATGAAAGTCGCCGTCGGACTCGCCGACCATCAGCCTATTTCGCTGCTCGCGCCGTTTATGCACCTCACCAAGACCGATATTGTAAGACTGGGCGCGTCGTTGGGAGTGCCCTTCGGTCTGACGTGGAGTTGTTACGAAGGTCGGGAGTTTCACTGCGGACGCTGCGGGACATGTGTCGAACGCCGGGAGGCATTCGGCAACTCCGGCGTGCAGGATGAAACAATCTACGCGTCTAAGAATTGATACGAAGAGGGGAATCTCGAATTCCTGCGACCGCTCGAGATTCCCCGTTAAAAATTAGATTCCTCAGCTTTTCTTGATCAGCTCGAGATCGATGGTGATGGTTACTTCTTCACCGACAGCGACTCCGCCCGCTTCGAGGACTTTGTTCCAAGTCAGACCGAAATCTTTCCGGTTCAGCTTCGCGCTTGCTGTAGCACCTCGTCGCGGCTTGCCTTGCATATCCATAACTTCATCGGTCGGACCGTCAACATCGAGAACGACTTCCTTTGTCACGCCATGAATGCTGAGGTCTCCGGTGACCTTGAGCTTACCCGGCGAAACCTGCTCAACTTTTTTGCTCACGTACTTTATCGAGGGAAATTTCGCGACGTCGAAGAAATCAGGGCTCTTGAGGTGATCGTCTCGCTTTTGATTCTGCGTATTAATCGTGGCCGAGTCGAGAGTGGCTTCTACTTTGGAGCTTGCAGGATTCGCCGGATCATACGTGACGGTTCCTTTGATATTTGAGAACTGTCCCCGAACGTTGCTGACCATCATGTGACGAATGGCAAAATTCGCTGAGGAGTGCGACTCATCAATCGCATAATCGACGGCGTACGCATTCGAAGCGATCAACATGAAACTGAGCAGTGCTGCAAACTTCTGTTTTCGATTCAACAAAGTTTTCACGATTTTTTCTCCTGTGAATTTGGGAAAGTGCAATTTTGGGTACCTACACCCGAAACGAGTTCGTGCACAATGGACTGCAAGTCGGTTTACTCGACCCTGAACAGAATGGGGTGGTTACTTCGAAGTGACCATACGCCGACGGGGGAACGAACGATTTCCACGAATTGAAATGCGCTTTTGTCTCTTGATCCATCGCGCATACTCTTCATGCGGAACAGAGAGGTGTGAGCCGTAGCGAACGGCGGCTGTGCCGCCTCGATCGTCAGGCAGGAACTCAATTTGCTCGCCGAGAAGTCCCATGCTCCCTGTAGCCGTAATTTTCAGCTCAGTCGAGTTGATCACTGCGTAATGCTCGGAGATGCTTTGAAACACATCCCATCCAGCGGAGGGAGAGATCCCGGCGACTCTCCCTCCTCCGAGCGGAACGAAGTCCGTCGAGAACCACATGTTCGTGAATCTCCCCTTGAACTTCTCCGACCGTCGTCCGCGAATTTCAGGACGAGTATGCTGCTCGAAGAAGTGAAGAAGTCGAACGATCCCCTTCGCGAAAGCAGCTGCCGTTCTCGAGATACTGTTGGTCAGAACGGAGACGACGAGACCGTCCTCGGGGTCGAAAAGTCCGCAAGTATTGTGTCCGGAGAAAGAGCCGCTGTGGCCGACGACTTGGCGGGCTCCGATTTTCTCCGAAATGAATCCGAGGCCATAAAAAGGCTTCCCGGGAGCTCCTACCACCTTCGCCCTGCGACGGTATTGATTTCGCTTCGACGACTCCATGAGCAGTCCCTGGCGGCCATAACACTGGCTCCAGAGAAATCTGTGTAGATCTTCTGCAGTCGAGCAGATCCCTGCGGCGGGAGCAGTCGCCCCTGCTTCAACGGCTTCGATTTCGATTGGGAGGAGTTCTCCCTCATGTCGAGTGTAACCTTTCGCGATTCTCTTGCTCTGCGAATCGTCGTAATCGGCCCGAGTGTCCGCGAGGGAGAGCGGTTCGAAGATTTCCTCGGCGAGAAAGTCTGCATACGCTCGGCCACTCACGGCTTCGATGAGTAGACCAAGGAGCGCGAAGCCATGATTGGAGTATTTCATCCGCGAATCGCTGGAAGCTCTCGGCTGTATATGATGCAAGAAGTCGCTCTTTAAATCCTCCCTATCGGGAAACGGCGTGAGAAGACACCAGAAGTCATTCTCCCAACCATCGCGCACGACACCCGCGGTGTGGGAGAGTAATTGAGAGATTGTCACTTTGCCGAGCCTTCGATCATGTGAATCGCGCAACCAGGGAAGGTGTTTCGCCACCGGATCGTGGAGTTTCACTTTCTCATTTTCGAGCAGGAGAAAGATCGCTGTGGATGTAAACATTTTCGATTGCGAAGCAATACGGAAGATTGCGTTTTGTTTCATCCGAACCTTCTTCTCCGTATCGGAGTATCCGAGCGTTTTAGAGAAGAGCGGCCTCCCCTTCCTGCTGATCGTGACGACCAAACCGGGAATATTCGCGGTTTCGAATTGATACTCGAGGAACGTATCTAGGTATTCTAGTGCCTGAGTGAGGATCGCCTGCTTCATAGAAGGAGCTTGCAAATTGGAATTCTTCGGTTAATCTGAGAGCAAATGACATCAGCCAATATCCTTTTGCAAGCCGAAAACCTCTCGAAAAAGTTCGCCGACGATTACGTCGTGAGCGACGCGACATTCTCTCTCGGCCAGGGAGAAGTTCTGGGTTTACTGGGTCCGAACGGAGCCGGCAAATCAACCACGGTGGGTATGCTCTACGGCGCAGTTATCCCCACGTCAGGCCGAGCGACACTCTGCGGATTCGATGTGCTCACTCAAGGAAAGCGTGCTCGCAAACATTTAGGGGTCGTTCCGCAGGGCGACAATCTCGACGCTGACCTCTCGGTGCGCGGGAGTCTTCTCGCATTTTGCCATTATCATAACCTGTCGAAGGCTGAATCTGAAACTCGCATAACCGAGCTGCTTGACCGCTTTCACCTCACGGAGCATCAACGAAAGAATATCGACGCCCTTTCGGGCGGGTTGAAGCGCCGTCTGGCCCTTGCACGCGCGCTTCTCAGCAAGCCGTCGATTGTTTTTCTGGATGAACCAACCACCGGACTTGACCCCGATGCGCGCCAGGAGTTCTGGCGCGACGTAATTGCATTGCGTGCTCAGGGTCGTGGGGTGCTGCTCACGACCCATTATATGGAGGAGGCGGAGCGCTTATGCGACCGGATTATCCTTCTGCAAAACGGGAAACAGGTGGATCAAGGAAGGCCGGAAGAGCTTATCCTACGGCACTGTGGCTCTGAAGTCATCGAAATCGCGGGACTTGAAAAGGAGCACCTTGAGGCTCTCGCCGGAAAATACCAGACTTGGTGCCGGCGATTCGCCGATGGTTTCTTCATCGGACTCACGGACGAAGCTCTCTGGCACGAGGTGACCAGCCTCCTCTCCGGACACAACCGGAAGCTACGAGTCGCTCGGCGTGCGGCAACTCTCGACGATGTATTTCTGCTCATCACCGGCTCATCACTGTCATAGATTATGTTTCTTCAAAATTTCCGCGAAGTCAGTGTTCGGTCGGTGTTCTCCATTTGGAGAAGGCATCTCGTGCTGTATCGAAAAACTTGGATGACTAATTTGATACCTCCGGTTTCAGAGCCGATCATATATTTGCTCGGCTTCGGACTTGGCTTCGCACCACTCGTCTCCCAAGTTTCGGTAAATGGCACATCGATCCCGTACCTTGAATTCCTGGCGCCTGGGATGATCGGCGCCGGCATTCTGTTTCAATCCTTCTTCGAAGCGGTGTATGGAACTTTCATTCGCATGCGATTTCAGGGTGTGTGGCAAGCGATGCTTACGGCGCCGTTGTCCTTTGGTGACGTTTTCCTCGGCGACCTCTTGTGGGCCACCACAAAAGGTGTGCTCACGGGCTTTCTTACCGGCCTTGTTGCGGTCCTTTGGGGAATACTCTCGATCTCCTCGCTGATCACCCATCTCCCGGTGATTGTGATCGGAGCGTTGGTCTTCTCGGCACTTGGAATGCTCGCCTCGGGCCTCGTTCGTTCAATCGACGAGATAAACGTTCCGGCATTTCTCCTCGTGATTCCCATGCCACTCTTCGGCGGAGCCTATTTTCCGCGGGAGGTTCTTCCGCCAGTCATTGAAATTCCTTCCCGGTATATCCCGCTCACCGCACTTCTTGAGCTCCTTCGAACTCCCCTCCCGGATATGGGAGGCAAGGCGCTGATATCTTTTCTGGGTCTAATTTTTTGGTTTTTCCTGCTCTGCTGGCCTGCGTCGAAACTTCTCAAGCGAAAAGTAATTCACTAACTTTTCGACTATTACTCGAAGCGAGCTTAGGGTTTCCGCCGAGAAAGGCGGTAGACAGCAAACAGCATCACCGGAATCGCAATTTGTTGAGAGAGTTGGAGCCGTTCTCCGAGGAACGCGATTCCGAGCACGATCCCAACCAGCGGCGTGACGAGCTCCAGGAAACTCGCCACTGCGGCAGGCACGTGTCGCAAACCTTGGTAATAAAGCATGTACCCCCCCGCCGAACCGAAGATTGAGGAAAGCACGATAACAGAAACGATGTACACGTCTGGTTGAAACCGAAGATCGATCGCCGGAGTCAGACACACCACAGGAAGCAATATTATTCCGCCGATCACTAACCTGAGAAATGCCAGCTGGCGAAAATCGTGCGCATTCTTCGCGAGAGAGCGTCCTATCACTCCGGAAACTCCCCAGACAAACGCGGCCCCGCAAATCGCCGAGACTCCGATGATGTCGCTCTTTTTCAACTGGAGCAGCTGCGGCTCCTTCGCCGTTACAAAATAAGAGCTGACTAGCGCAATTACCACCCAGGGGACTTCGCTACGGCGCGTCCGCTCGCCGAGGAAAATCGCAGCCAAGAATAAAGTGAATATCGGCTGGAGTTTCTCGAGGACCAAAGCCACGCTGAGATCAAGATGATCGAGTCCGACGGTCATCAACGTCGTTCCGATGCTGACGCCGGTAAATCCCAGAGCAAGGAATTTCAGGGGAGCGGAGCGGAAAATTTTCCATGATTCCCTAATATCGAGCCGACAGAGCAAGAAAAGGCCGATAGCGCCAATCATCGCATTCGCGAAAACGAGCAGCACAGCCGAGATCCCGTAGAGCACCGTTTTCCGGAAAAAATAGACGAATGCCCATAGAAATGACGCGGCGAGAATGGGAACGATACCCGATCGTACGTAATCGAGCTGAGACTCATCGGTTACTCGCTGACTCGGATTCGTCCTAAGAATCTCAAGAGCCTCCGACTCTCCCTCCGCCTCACTCACTCTTTCGATTCTCCTTACGCCGTTCTTTTCCCCGAACCGGAGCTGCCGGGGATCGAGTTACCTTTTTTGCTCGTTCCCAGATGAATAAAAACTGGCGCCTGAATGCTTCAGCTACCATGGCATTTTCAAGAATTATTGATTGCTGAGGGGGGCCCCAGAGAACAACGCTCACTTTATTTCCGTAGACATAAGTGGGAACCGGCGAGAAATATTTTCTTGCTATCCAACGATATTCCAAATGATCCCCTTCAAGGAAGTTTTTATCCCCTTCTTTCGAAAGAAGTTTTTGTCGTATTCCTCGGTTTTTCAAAGCATCGACAAAGCCGAGCAGCTCCTGTGAACTATGCCGAAGATATCTCGACTCCTCAACTCCGTTGATATACATCGTGCCGCCGCTTTCACTGAGAGTAGCGAGGACGTCCTGGAAAATGGCAGAGATACTGCTCGCACCAAGAAAGGTTTTCGGTGCAAACAGCACGTCCGAAGAGATTGAGAGCGCGTGTGCGAGCTTCGAAATGGATTGCGCCGACGGGTTCCGAATCGCTCCGGACTCAATCTTAATTAACGAGGAATAAGGTATCCCCGCCTTCACGGCGAGCTGTTCCTGGGTCAATTGCTTCGCCAGCCGCTGTTCCTGCAGTAACCGGCCAATTCGCTGCTCTTCCAGCATTTTTCCCTTCTTCATACCCCCCTGCACGAACCGCTTGGTCTCGTATTTGATATTGGCGTTCATTTACTATACTATCCGCATCCGGCTAGCCACAAGTGGCTAGTAATTGGAGGTCAATGAATACTGCATTTACCGGTTCGGCCCTCAGCTCCACTTCTTCTTTCCTTCGAATTTTTTTCGGCATCTGCGCCTTCTTGATTCACTCAAGAGCAAACGCCGCTCCCCCGGAACCCATTAAGCTCGGCGCGACGATTCCGCTCACTGGGAACGCCGCCACTTACGGAAAGCTTATTCGCGATGGTCTCGAACTTGCAGCAGACGATCTGAGGTCGGGTGGCATACCGATTGAGCTCATCCTTGAGGATGTCCCGCTTCCGGGGCAGCCGGCGATCACCGCGCTTCAGAAAATGACCAGCCGAGATAAAATCGACGGGCTCGCTGCGAATTTTTACAACGGAAACATGCCTGCCATGTCTCCTCTGCTCACGGCATCACGAATTCCTGCGCTCCATACCGCGATTGCCGATGATCTCATCCTCGCCTCCGGAAAATACATCTTTACAACGAACGGGACTATCGCCGAAGAGGCTCGTCTCTTGTCCGATTTTGCAAAAAACACGCTGCATGCAAAAACCGCCGCGATACTGTTCGTTGGAACACCGTTCGGAGAGGGATATGCGCAGCATTTCCGAAAGAACTTCGTCGAAGGCGGAGGGACGATTCTCGTGGAGGAAATGAGTGCACTCGGAACCGCAGACTATCGAGCAGAACTTCTTCGAGTGAAAAAAGCCAAGCCGGATATTCTGCTGGCTGCGTATTTTGGCAATCATCTAGGAACGGTACTGAAGCAGCTCCGACAGATTGATACCAAAATTCCTGTGGTCTCTGTGTACGAAGCAGAAGACCCTTCGGTGATCGAAGAGGCAAAGTCAGCGGCTGAAGGAATACACTTCTTCGCACCGGAGCCGGAAGCGGATTCTGTTGTGAGAATCGCTTTCCGTGATCGATTCAAGTCTCGATTCGGATACGAGCCGCGAATTCTCGCGTCGAACGCGTACGATGCCGCAATCATTCTCGGCAAATCGCTCTCCGCGTGTGAAAAACGGCAGGAGTGCGTATTGGAGCGTTTGTCAAATGTTCAGGCATACGATGGGGCAAGCGGGGTCTTCTCGATAGCAAAAAATCGCGCCGGGGAGCGGAAGTTCACTCTCAAGACCGTTAAAGACGGCGCGTTTGTAAGAGTGCCATGACCCCTTTGATTGTGTATCTTCAGGGGCGAAGTGAAGGATACACATGGAGCGGAAAAAACAGGGGTTACCATATGCGTCGGTCGAATGGGATCCGCTTGGATCGCCTCGATCCCTGGCTTACTCCGAGACCTACTTCAGCTCTCGCGACCCGCTCGCGGAACGAAGCACGGTTTTTCTTCAAGGCAACGGCCTGCCTCTGCGCTGGCATGGTAAAAAGCGCTTCTGCATCGGTGAGCTTGGCTTCGGATCGGGGCTCAGCTTTTTACTGACTTGTAAACTTTGGCGAGAGTCCGCACCTCCGTCATCGACGCTCGACTATTTCTCATTTGAGGCTGCACCACTCGCCCCGGACTCCATCCGGCAGGTACACTCCCGTTGGCCGGAGCATACCGATTGGATTGAAACGCTCCTCCGGTTTTATCCATTGCCGCTCACCGGACATCATCGGCTCACGATGTTTCCTGGAATCGTGTTGAATCTTGTTATCGGCGATGCACGCGAATCGCTCCCTCAAACCCGGCTTACTGCAGACTGCTGGTTTCTAGACGGATTCTCACCGGTCAAGAATCCCGAGCTCTGGGAGTACCCTCTCCTCTCCGCTCTGACAGAGCGTACCGATCGCGGCGGGTCACTCGCGACATATTCCGTTGCACGACAGGTTCGAGACAATCTCTCTCGGCTTGGATGGCATATCTCAAAGAATGCTGGACATCCTTCCAAGGCAGAATTTCTCACGGGCTCACGAAGCCCGGAAGCCAAGACGTCGCCGCCGGGAAAGCGTTCCCACACTGGATTCGCAGTTATCGGTGGCGGAATAGCCGGTTCAGCGGTTGCAAACAGCATCGAGAGCCGCGGAGAGAAGGTCTTCTTGCTCGAGGCGCAGCACTCTCTCGCGGACGGTGCTTCCGGAAATCCTGCCGGAATTTTGATGCCGCATATCTCGCTCGACCCTGACCCGATGAGCCGATTCTACATCGCGGGGTTTCTCCACGCCCTGAGAACTCTCACGCAGTTTTCCGAGCGATACGGCGAAATTCCGTTTGATCTTTGCGGAGTTTTGAGGCTTGCATCGAGCGAGAGATTGCGAACTCTCTTTCAGCTCATCTCAGAGACCGGACTCGATCGCGAAGGATTTGCCGCGCGAGTAGGTGTTGAAGAGACCCCGGATATTTGCGGGGTACGATGCGAGTTGCCGGGCCTCCTATTTCCTCAAGGAGGCTGGGTAGATCCTCGTGCCTTCACCAAAGTTCCTCTCGAGAGGAGTTCTCTGGTCACGGTAAAAACCGGCTTCAAAGTGCGATCGATAATTCGCTCGAACGAGCTCTGGAAGCTGGTTTCAGATTCTGGCGACGAGGTCTCTGCGGAGAACATTATCATCGCGAACTCAAACGCCAGCGTAAACTTCCGGCCCTGCGGTTGGTTTCCTTTAGAGCCTGTTCGCGGCCAAATAATCAGCCAAGCCGCGACGCAGGATTCCCAGCGACTCAATCGGGTCGTTTGTTTCGACGGATACATTCTACCCGAGCGGAGTGGCCAACACGCCATCGGTGCCACCTACGATCATCAAGACGACCGTTGCGAAGTCGACGACTCCCAGTCTGGGGCGCTGCTTAACCGAGCTCACTTGGCACTTCCGGATCTGCGCTGGGATCCGGCCGGCACGTTGGGAGCTCGAGTAAGCTTCCGCTCAATGAGCAGAGATCGCCTGCCTCTTCTCGGACCCGTTCCGGATTTGCGAAGTTATGAGGGTGTCACTTCTTGGAAAGAAACGTTTCGCCCCGAGTTTCACCCCGGTTTATACGTGAGTGTGGGCCATGGCTCCCGAGGACTCATTTCAGCTCACCTTTCCGCAGAAATCATTTCTGCAGAAATCTTCGGTGAGGCGGCCGCTGCTCCGGTCGATCTGCTTTCGCATCTCTTTCCCGAACGATACCTCACCAGGCTGCTCAAACGGGGAGTCGCCATAGGAGAGAATTCCGCCTCTTTCTGGAAAGTGAAACCGAATGATTCCCGCGGCTCGGATTCTTGATTCTCGTCCTCCGAGATCATAGATTCGGCTCGCTCCCCTACTGCTTCGACAAAGGAGAACACATGAAAAGCACGAATACGATTCTCAAGATCGAAACGGCGATTGTGCCTCCACGCTGGGGGCTGCTGAGGATTCACACCTCGGAGGGTATATTCGGCTACGGCGAATTCACCGTCGAGGGACAGCACGACGGGGCGAGAGCCTGCGTGCATGAACTCTCTGAGTATTTCTTGAACCAGGACGCCACACAGATAAAAGCGCTTGTCCGCGGGTGCTATGACCAGTGCTTCTATCATGGCGGCCCGCACTTCATGAGTGCCCTCGGAGGCATCGAGATTGCTCTCTGGGACATCAAGGGCAAAATGTCGGGCCTCCCCATTTACGATCTTCTCGGTGGAAAAGTTCGCGACAAAGTTAAGGTCTATCGATGGGCCGGAGGAAACAACAACGCTCCGGGAGCTGCAGCCGAGGAAGCCGCAAAAGTGGTTTCCGAGGGAGCGCGCGCGATCAAGATGAACGCCTGCCCGCCGCTCGCAGCGATCGACACCTATGCCGGCATCCGAACGGCGGTTGAAAGAGCCAAGCTGGTCCGCGAAGCCGTGGGACCCAATGTCGACATAGCCTTTGATTTTCACGGCCGGGCCAACGTTCCTATGGCGCGTCGTCTCGCGAAGGAGTTGGAGTTTTGCAATCCGCTTTTCTACGAAGAGCCTGTTCGCCCTGATTACAACCGCTGGCTCCCCGAAATAGCGGCCGTGACTCATGTTCCGATCGCCTCCGGGGAAAGAATGTTCACGCCGGCGGAGTTTTCAGATGCGATTGCAAATAAAGGCATCCACATCCTTCAGCCGGATCTCGTCCATGTCGGCGGAATTATGAACACGAGCGAAGTCGCATCGATGGCCGAGGCAAACGGGATTGCTCTCGCACCACATTGCCCGCTCTCTCCAATTGCCTTTATGGCGTGTCTCCAAGTTGTCGTCGGAAGCCGGGCCGGATGGATTCTCGAGTGGTCGAAGGGAATTCATTACAATGCTTCTGGAGCTACTGGGAACAGCGACCCATGGATGCGCTACATCGACGAAAGCAACTGGCCGGCCTTCGCGCTCGATGCCGAAGGACATTTGACCGTACCACAAACTCCGGGCCTGGGGCTTGAAGTAAACTGGAAGGAAGTTCTTCGAGCCGCAGAAAGCGGATCATCTTGGCGGGATGAGAAGATGACACTCGCCGACGGCACCAGATCCAATTGGTGATGATGAGACGGTCTGGATCACAAGCCGCTCGAACCAGATTTGGACAAACACCGTTTGTTTAACGATTTGCTCGACGTGGGAACGACAATCCTCGAGGCTCGTCGAGCGCATCTTCCAGTAGTCGGGTGGCAATAACCTCGCGGATACGCTCGTGACGATCCGTGAGCGGATGGGCTTTCGAAAAGACCGGCAGAAACATCCAGCCTAAAGCTCGCCCAAAGAATAGAACCGCGCCCGCAAACAAAAGAATCTGCGCAGGCACCATTAGACCGCGGGCACCCCCCATTAGGACCGTATCTGCCACATAGAGTACAAGCACAAAACTGGGAAGTATGGCGAGACCGGGATCGCGCCGGAGCAACGAGAACAGAAGGAGCACTCCAAGCATTCCGTTCGCCGCGAAGAACAGCCACGAGGACATGTTAATGACGAACAGACCGCGTTCGAAGTCTACGAACGCGGAATCAAGTTTCCTCTCAGCACCGGCCTCTCCTGGAAGTCGGGCACGGAAGACCCCGCGAATTAGATCTCGATTCCCCGTAACCGGCACATATCGGGCAATCGATGAAATCGGTGAAGCCGAAAGCAACTGCGGAGATTCGATTACACTGGACTGAGGCGTGGCAATTGAAGACATGGGAGGACTGGAAAACCCGCTCCAGGGAAACGACACCGCAAGCGGAACCACAGTCAGCACAACCGATGCAACCAAGGTGTAGAGCGGCCGGGAACCTTCATCGAAATCTCGCGGATCGGCATGTCGGCCGGAAAAAAGGGTGAGAAAGAGTAGCAGACTGACACAAGGCCCGAGGAAGAATAAAGCCGGGTGAACGTAATAGGCCAAACTTGAGACAATACAGAGGACAGCAAGTTCCGGAAGTCTCAGGGAATTGAAAAAGTTCAAACTGAGAAGCGCAACAAGCGACACCATACACACCGTTGCGATCTCTCCCGTGTAGACATGCTGGGAGGCAACAAAAAGCGGCAGAATAGACAGAAGCACTACCGCGAGTGCCGCGGAAAGCCCGCCGGCAAGCTTCGCGATCACACGGCCGAGACAGGCAAACGTCAGAACGGCGAGGCAGACGTTGACGAGCAGAATCGCTTCGACCCTACCGTCCACGAGCCAGTCACCGAAACCTATAAAGACATCATAGATAGGAGACGCCGCACCGATCGCGCTGGGAAATGAACTGCCGGCGACGAACACCTCGCTGCCGATGCCCGATCCATCTGGATTAGGCACCGCAACAAAAGGCAACGCAAGAATATGGATGAGCTGTACTGCGGCTGCGCACCAAAGACAAAATCTTAAGAACGGCATGCCCACCCGCGCCTGAATTACTCAGACTCGTCTTCAGAAGTCGAGAAAAGAAGATCTTCGTCGACCTCATCAGCATCACGGAAACCTTTCTCCTGACGCTCGAGCTCCTCTTGCGCTTCAACGGTGTATCTCGCCACGGGCCGAGCAAGAAGTCGCGCGATTGGGATCTCTTCTCCAGTGAGTTCGCAGATTCCGTACGTTCCTTCTTCAAATTTCTTCAAGGCGTATTCGACCTTGTTGAGATACTTGCGTTCCCGGTCGCCGAGCTTGGTGATCGAAGCTTGAGAAATTCCGATTGATGCCAGATCCGTCTCGTCTCCTTTCAGTTCTGCAAGGGCGATATCCGAATCAACTTCTCGCTGCATCAGATGCTCAAGAATTTTTCTCTTCTCTTCAAGCAACAACGAGCGGAGTTTGTCTTTGTCCTTCTTATTCATAAACAGCCGTCAAGTCCCTCAGGCAATTGAACATCGAATATCGTCATCTCTCAGCTTAGCGGCACAGACTCTTTACCAACTCTGAAACGTTGGTCGCCCGACCCCGCCGAAAAGTCCAGTTCATATATCGGCTTACCCTTCGTTTGTCATGCCTTTCGTCGTGAAGCTCCAGAAAATTGTACTCGTCTTCCAGGCGATTTGCGACAAAAAAAGTAACACTTCGTCAGCCGGTTCCAGCATGTTGAAATCGGAAGAAACCGGTCCAATATCAAGCGAAAAAATGAAATTTGCCTAATATCCGGCAAACTGAGCCGCTAAGACCGGGATTCCGGAGTTTTCCTGACCGGACAAAGGTACCGACGTTTCGACGCTCGGCAGAATCCGCAAGAGTGGAGTAGGATTAAAGGCACCGGCTGCGAGGAAATCCGGTTGGTGAGTGGCCCTCAAATTCGCCCAAGCATCAATAAGTGCCGTAAGCGCTTTCTCAGGAGTGTTGTTCGTCTCGCTAATGTGAGCTGCCACGACGCACTGCAGTCGGCGTCCGAAACCATCGAGCGCTTGCACCTCACCGAGTTCGATGAGCAATTTACCCGCCTCCTCGTTGCTGAGGTGACCGTTTCGTCCACGAATTCTCTGTTTCAGCGCCCAAGGATACGGCCCATCATAGAGCATCACAGGATCGTGGTTGGCTTCGATGATCAGCGCATCGATGTGCCGAACCGAGTCTTTGACAACAGTCGTGACGTGACCGAGGTCTGTAACCACTGCGAGCGAACATCCGCCAGCACTGATACGAAACATCACCGGTTCGTTCGCATCGTGCGAAACTGGAAACGACTCAATTTCAATATCTCCCACCCAGAAAGACCTCGATGAGGAAAAAAGCTGAAGATTCGGATGAACGTGCGGTTCTGTAATCGGTATGAGACCTGAGGATGTTCCCTGGTTCACCCAAACCGGAATGGCACGTTTTTTAAGGATTCCGCTCAGGCCCCGGATGTGATCGGAATGTTCATGTGAAACGACGATGGCCGAGACTTCACCGATGCTCCGACCAAGCGACGTCAACCGCGCCAGGGTCTGTCTCGCGCTGAGGCCACAATCGAGCAAAACGCTCGTCGTCTGCGACGCGATAAAAATGCAATTTGCCCGGCTACCGCTGGAGAGCAGAGAGAATTCGATCATGAAAAATTCCAAGTAAGTGCCCGGAACATCTCACTCGATTTCGCCGAACGCAATACGCATTTCTCCCCCCCATGAACCGCTTGCGCCACAATACCCCTGGGGGGTATAATGGCTCCAGTTGAACCGGCAGGAAGTATGGCGAAGCGAGAACAAAAAGTTGTTAAGAAAATGCAACCCGGCGACGCGTCCGATTTCCACGACGCTGAGCTTCGGAGAATTAACCGCATCGCCGGCCAGGTAAAGGCCGTGCAGCGGATGATCGAGGAGCGGAAGTATTGTCCGGAAATTCTCATTCAGATCGGCGCGGCGAAAACGGCTCTAAGTTCGCTTCAGTCCTCACTCTTACAGCGGCACCTCGGCCACTGTGTTCAGCATGCAATGCGAAGTGGAAACGCGGAGCAGCGAGAAGAAACGATCGCGGAACTTCTCGAAATCATCAGAAAGCTTTAACAGGAGAGATCCATGAAACATACGAAAAAGAGCGACGTGTTTGCAGACATTTGTTGCCTGGAAAAGCGCGGCGTCACCCCGGAGTTGCTGGAATCAATTCTCTACCTCGCCGTCGAGCTTGCTCGCGAAGGTCGTGAGGGACGAAAGGTCGGAACAATTTTTGTCGTCGGAGATACTTCGCAGGTTCTCGAGATGTCTCGCCCACTCATCCTCGACCCGCTCTTCGGGCATCCTGATGACAAAAAGCGAATTCAAGATGCGGATATGCGCGAGTCGGTGAAAGAGCTCTCACAACTGGACGGCGCATTCGTTATCTCTCCTGATGGGGTCGTCGTATCCGCAGCCCGGTACATCGATGTTTCCTCTCGAGGAGTATCGGTCTCACTCGGCCTCGGAAGCCGTCACATGGCGGCAGCTTCAATAACGAAGGCCACTCAAGCGGTCGCAATCGTGGTTTCGGAGAGTGCGATGGTCCGGGTCTACGACAACGGCGAGCTCATTTCTGAGATTCTCCCGGAGATATGGCTCATGCAGCAATACGGCGCGCGGTTTCCCGAAGAGAAAACCCGTCAGCGAAGCGCTGATAACCTGATCGTGATTACGAAAGAACAGGCGGCGGCCTGACTCGTTCCGCCTTCAAGACGCCGCCCGCGGAGGCGGGTTTGCAGCGAATTCGGATAGCCGATAAATTGCGCGGATGCAAAACTCCTCGCTCCCAAACTCGAGTCTTCGGCATTGCGCCAAAAATTGGCAGAAATTGGCGTCAGCGAGTTTGTTCGCCTTTGCCTTCCTCCTTCCGGGAATAGCACTGGGCGAGCCGCCGATTAAAATCGGTGTTCCCTTGGCATTGACTGGGGACCTCGCACAAGGCGGCATCGATCAAAGAAACGCGCTCACATTAATGAATGAAAAGTTTGGAAACGGGAGATACGAGCTCCTCTTCCAAGACGATCGCTGCTCAAACACGGATGCTCTTGCGATCGCCCGAAAGTTCATTGATGTCGAAAAGGTAAAATATGTTATCGGCTTCATGTGCAATCAGACGCTGGTCTCAACCGCACCTGTTTACGATCGAGCCGGTGTTGCTGTGTTTTCCGGCTCCGGGACGAGCGGAGATATCCCCTCGCTCGGAAAGCGAAACTTCCGCTTCTTTCCGTCCGACCTTTTCGGGGCCGAAAGACTGTTTGCGTTTGTTAGGGGAAAACACAAGAAAGTGGCTTTGCTTTCTGAGCAAACGGAATATGCAGAAATGATGGATCGGTCATTTCATCGTTTGAATAAGGAAGCAGGGAATCCACTCACTCTTTCCAGCGACTTCTTCAAGCATGGCGATGCCGACTTCCGAACGATTCTGACGAGGATAAAAAACTCGCCTTCCGAAGCATTGTTTATCAATGCGGACTCCGACACTTCGTTTATCACCATCATCAAGCAACTCTCCGCTATCCACTTCGAGAAACCCCGATATACAGTCTATCTTGGGGCCTCGGCTTCGGTGTTGAAGGCGGTTGGGAAAGAGTGTGAGGGACTGATTTTTAGTAATCTTCCGCCGCTCAGCGGACTTGTCTCCGAGAGAGCTAAGCCCCTCATAGAAGAATTTAAGCGCCGATTCGGCGAGCCACAATCTGGATTTCCGGTCGTGCCAACGACGATGGAAGCATTCCGAATGATGGACCTAGCAATCCAAAGCGGTAAACCGACCGAAGAGTTTTTACTCGGGAAACAAGTTACTGATGGACTTCTTACACCCTATCGGCTGGATGAAAACGGCAACGTTACCGGCCTCAAATTTGAGATGCAGACGGTGAAAGAGGGTCGGGCGCAGCTTCTCGAAAAATGAGACGGGAACGAACCGGCCGCCCTTAGCTTGTCACGGGAGTTAGAAACTTGCGCTCGAAAATAAACGTCCCGAACGGGACGCACGAAAGCACAAATGCCCAAAGCATCTTTTGCGGGCGCCAGTTTTCCTCGGCCGTGAGCTGAACGGCCACGTAATTATAGAGGAGAAAGAGGCCGCCATGGATGGCCCCAATGACTTTCGTCGCTTCTGGGATCCCGGCGATATACTTGAGCGGCATGGCAACCCCGAGCAGGAGAAGCAGCGAGAGGCCCTCAGCCCAGCCGATCTGACGAAAATATTTAATCAAGCGCCTCCATACCTCTGTATTTCTGAGCTGTGCCGCAGTAAGTTTCCCCTATGAAGCTGACCTACCGAGGCGAGTACGCTCTTTTAGCATTGCTCCATCTTGCACGCGAGTCCGGGCGGATCGTGCCGATCGAGGTCATTGCTTCGACGCAGAAAATTCCGAGAAAATACTTGGAGCAGATTCTCCTCATTCTGAAGCGCGGTGGCTACGTGAAGAGCACGCGAGGGAAAGCCGGCGGTTACACGCTCGCTCTTTCTCCAGGCAAGATAAGTGTCGCTGAGATTGTGAGACTTTTCGAAGGTCCCATCGCTCCAACGACCTCGGTGAGCCGCTACTTCTACAGCGAGAGTCCGATAGAGGTGGAACGGAGCCTCGTCAAGCTTTTCAAAGAGGTTCGAGACCTCGTGTCTACGAAGCTTGAAAAAACGAAGCTGAAAGACTTGCTTTAGAACGTCCCGGCACCGGCCTGGACGCCGTGCCGGTTAGGTTGCTGGCCGGGATGAGGGACCTAGCGTTGGCGAAGGTGCTGCCTGCGATGTACGCCGAGGTGAGGGCCGGGTGGACCGTAGCCGGACTCGCGGAGCTCGCCGCCATGTCTCACTGATTCTGGCGAACGAGATCGCACCGAACAGGCCGAGTGGCTGCGAAGATTCCACCAATCCGGGGCCGCTCGCGCATCCAATTCTGTCTCAATCGCTGGTCGATAGCTGCCCTGACCAGGGCAAAGTTTGGCCACTTCGCAGTACTTGAGAACCTTGGCTCGCTTGCCAAAATGCTCGAAAGAGCCCGTCGGCTTCCACGCAACAACTTCCAGGGAGTGTCGTTTGCCACAACGCGGGCATCGGCCGTGAGTCTGCTCGGCCACGAACGCTGATCCTCGTCCCGCAACGCAATCTCGTCTACCAAACAGGTTCCTCCCCTGTCCTCGCGATGGCGGCGAGACGACGTCTAGTGCGCGCCCACAGCTAAATCCGAAGCCGGGTCCAGGACGATGGCGTCCTCGACCCGGCGTGAATCGACCTCACTCCGTCACACGACTGGTCCTCTGGCGACTCTTCCGCGGTGAAGGGGACCTCTTGAAACAACCGCAAGATCCCCACAGGGCACAACTCAAACAAAAAAACAGGCGGGGGGGGAGTTTTCAATAGCTAGCGCTCTCAAGGTCGAGACTGTCACTCGACCCTGAGGAGAGCGCTAGCTGTTGTAAACTCCGGTGGTGGGGGAAGAATAACAAAAAAAAGGCGAAGGCCCGGCGTCGTTCGCGAAGTATTTCAGGCAGGAAAGGAGTGATGGTCGTTCCGTGGTGTGTGGCGGTGCCCGTGCGTGCGCGGCCGCGAAAAAGATTACGGTTAAGTGAAAAAAAGTGAAGATAGGTGTTGACGACTTTTCGAGGTGACATCAGCCATTCTGGAATGCACCTGCGAGAAGGGTGCTCTCGTGAACAGAATTGATCTCCGTGAGCCGACGTACTTGCTTCGGCTGATCAGGTGTCGGTGACATCTCAGGTTCTCATCTGAGGCGATTGCGAGGGCCGTTTTTCCTGCGTGTTAGACTCTTCGAGTAGAAAATATTCTCTCGTTGGAGTCGAGTTATGGTCGAAGTTCTTTCAAGCCTTTCTGATAACGAAGTTATCGCTCAGCTTTCGCAGTTGGTGAAAACTGAAAAGGAGATCACGGAAAAGATTGTTCGACACTTTGCCGAGGTTGAGCGGAGGCGACTGTACTTGGAACTTGGGTATGGAAACCTGTTTGACTATGTGACGCGGGGCCTTGGGTATTCGAATGCAGCGGCGATGAGACGAATCAATGCCGCTCGCGTCGGGCTGCAGGCTCCTGAGGTGTTTGAGTGTTTGGAGAAGGGAGAGTTGAATCTCTCGACCATCGAGAAGTTTGCTCCCTTGATGAAGATGCATGAAGCATCGGGTCTTGTTGAACAGTTCAAGGGAAAGACGGCACAGGAGGCAGAGGAGATTGCTGCTCTGCTGAACCCCGTTGCTCAGAGCGAGATTCGAGACAGGATTAAGGTGGTGTCGGTGAAAGCGCCTGAAACGGATCCGCGACAAGCGAGTTTAGGTTCGAGCAACGAGGTTTCCGAGAAAACTACTTGGTTCCGATCGGAAGTAAACTCAAAGGGAGAGAGCGAAACTCCGGCAGCGGAGAAGTTGTACCATGTTTCATTTGCTGCGAATGAAGAGTTCATGAAGCAGCTAGAGCGGGCGAACGAGTTGAGCTTTCAAGGGAACAAGGACGGCCTCGCGCTGCAGAATGTGTTGGGGAAAGCGCTTGGTGAGTATTTGCAGCGCAGATGCCCGAAGGAGCGAGAAGCGCGACGAAATGCCCAGAAGGCGAGGCGGGAGCGGAGAGCCGCTGCGAAGGCCGCGCTGGAGCTTATTTCGGGAGAGACTTCTGTAGGTGTTACCGAGACTGCCGCGACTATCGTCGAAACGCCCGTTGCTGAGGCTGCGGGCGGAAATGCGCTGAAGGAGACTCCAAGCCGTTATATTCCTGCCGCGATGCGAGATGCGGTGCTGGTTCGTGATGGGTGCTGTTGCACGTTTGAGAGCGAGGTGGGCGTGAGGTGTGGCAGCCGGAGGAATCTTGAGGTGGATCACATCGTGCCGTTTGCTGCCGGCGGAGAGTCCAGGTCGGGGAACTTGCGAACGCTTTGTGCCGCACACAATTTGCGTGCTGCTTATGAAGTGTTTCCTAAGGGATTTATGGATGCTTGCGTCGAGTCAGGAAGGTAGACGCACGAAAGGGGTGTCGTGTTCGGAGATTGTGCATCGGCTTTCTATTTCTGTGAGTTGGGATGGGGCGAGTCCGGATTATGATTTTTCGGGTTGTTGGTCTTGAATGAGGGTTGCGGGTTCGGCGATGTTTCGGGATGGCGTTGGAAGCTTCCTCCCTTTTACGGCGTGCTGATGGGCATGGACGGCCCGGTCGGTCGAAGCAATTTCGGCGGGGCAAGACGCATGAACGCTTGCAGTCGAGGATGCTTGAGGTCGTTTGAAAGTGGGGCTTCTGTCACGACCTGACTCGTGCGAACCATTTGATCCGGCGCAACTGTTGGGCGGTTCTGAGCCTGATAGAAGGTGAAAATTGTGCCCCGTCTTCCCATGGGAAACGTTCTATGTTAGGCGTCCTCTTAATGTCGACTTAACGACTAGAGATTATCGAGATTCGCGGAGAACCGTTTCGGAAGTTGGGGTTTGAAATGAGCTGTAGTTCAGAGGTCTTGGCCGGAGATATTGCCCGGCTGGAGTTGAGAAACATCGGAAGAAGAAGTCTGCTGGAGAACAAGCAGCGAGCGACGATTGTGGCGAGAACCTCGTTTTTGCTTCACCAGCTCTATTCATTCGACGGAGTCGATCAACCCGAGGAAGTCATCAGCTCGTATCCGAACCCGGATCGAGTGATCGAAGCTCTGAAAGTTCTCATCGACGTGATGTTTCCCGGCAAAACCTCATCCGGAGTCTCCTCTCCCGCCGAGCTGCTTCCATTTCTCGAAGAGCGCCTTATGTTCGCCGGGAGAATTCTCGGTACGGAGCTCGAGCGAGCCATTCCGTTTCGATGGAGAGGCGCAGCGTCGAAGGACAGAACTCCTCCACGGGAAACCTTTCGAAATACTTCTGAGACCGTTCTGGAGCGGTTCTTCGAACAACTTCCTGGCATCCGCCAGACATTGATCGAAGATATTCGCGCCGCGTACGAGGGCGATCCCGCGGCCATGAGCTATGCCGAGATAAAGATCGCCTACCCTGGAACGCTCGCCGTCATCTCGCATCGATTGGCTCACGAGCTCTACAAGTTGAATGTGCCAATTGTTCCCCGGATTATGAGTGAATGGACGCATACACAAACCGGGATCGATATCCATCCCGGCGCTCAGATCGCTGCGGGATTTTTTGTGGATCACGGGACCGGTGTCGTGATCGGTGAGACGGCAATTATCGGGAAAAATGTTCGAATTTATCAGGGCGTGACCCTTGGAACGAAAAGTTTCGAGCTCGATGAGAACGGACACCCGAAGAAGCAGGTGAAACGTCATCCGACGCTAGAAGACGATGTGATTATCTACTCGAATGCAGTTGTGCTTGGTGGCGATACGGTTATCGGCAAAGGCTCCGTAATCGGAAGCGCTGCGCTCGTTGTGGAGAGCATCCCTCCCGGCAGTGTCGTGACAGCCAAGCGGCCCGAGCTGCGGATCAAACAAGCATAGCGAAATAATAAAAATTAAAAGTTAGCGGAGCACGGTTTGCCGGTCGTGGCAAACAAAACCCTATGGGTCGTGCTCCGCTGGTTGACCGTCAGCGGAGGTTTAGCGGGACGTCAGAAGTTGCTCGCCATCTCCGGACGCAGCTCCCAGAGCAGCGCGAAGTCGTCGCGGAACGCCGTGAGATCATCGCGGCCGCTCTCCCCGAGACCGTGGTCCAGCCGCTCGTAGAGCAGATGCGCCTGGTGCAGCGTCGGCTCCCTGCCGTCGGCGGCCCCATCCTTCTGGAGCGACGACATCACGCCGGCGAGGTAGTGGCGTGCGACCGAGCCGCGGTACCCTCCTTCCAGCGCCATCTGGAGGAGCATCTGGCAGGCGACGTTGCCGTACGTGGTAGCGAGCATGTCCTCCATGGCACGCAGTTCGTCGTTGCAGCCCTCCTCGCGCAGCAGCAGCGCCGCGTCGATCAGATCTCGGCCGTGAATGACCAGGCCGTTGTCGTGCGTGGGATTGCGCGGCGGCATCGCCTCGCGCACCGCCTCGTCGTCGTCAGCGGTCGGGGGAGCGACGAATTCGATGGCCGTCGCGATGAGCAGACGAGCCAGGATGGATGACATCGCCGTACGGGCTTCTCCGCCGAGGCGGCGCACCGTGCGAGCCAAGAGTTCCGCCGCTTGCGCGAACGGGAACTCCCTGAGGATGAACGACTTCAACCCAAAACCCTCCGAGTCGAACCCATGGGCGGTCGAGGGGAAACCCTCAAGCTGATCCCATGAATACTACGGGGACGCGATAAAGCTTCCTCGCGTCAGAAAACCAGAGCACCGTGCTCCGTAACAGAAAATCACTTGATGTATTAGTTCCTGCCGCGCTGCTTAGTGCGCGAGCGGTGACCAGCCTTATCAAACGTCTGTTAACAACACGATGCCATTCGAATCTACCGGCCCGTCCTGAGAATGAGCGAAAACGGACGCGCGCTCCCTATCACATTCTCTGGGAAATATCCAATCTTACAAAGTTCGGACAGCTTC
This sequence comes from uncultured Bdellovibrionales bacterium, assembly GCA_964509425.1. Lineage (GTDB taxonomy): Bacteria > Bdellovibrionota_C > UBA2361 > SZUA-149 > CAZDWZ01 > CAZDWZ01. The sequence goes on from CAZDWZ010000002.1 coordinate 168,201, forward strand.
GATTGGCTAGAATCGAGAGAGGTTCGCGAAATTTAGAAATCGCATAGACTGGAAACAAGCGGACGAGCTATTCGACTTTCGCCGCTTCACGACTGAGGAGCACATCGAGCTCCTTCTCAAAAACTCTCACTTGGTCCTGATATTTCTGCTTTTCCTTGGCCTGCTTTCGGAGTGTCGCGATTTCCAAGCGAAGCCTCGCCGTTTCCAGTTCCGCCTGCTTATGATGAAGCTGAAGAAGATCAGTCCAATTCGAAAAACCTATCGTTTGAATATCCCAGTCAAGGTTACCAACCGAAAGCAAATCCAACGCGTCTTCACAAATCCGGTATCTCGCCGTTCGGGGAGTTCCAGGAGTGCTGAACGCAGAATTCGGATCGTCTTTGGATTTTGCATTTTTCCGAAGTAACTCTGTGAGACTTCGGAAGCTTGTCAACGCTCCGCGAATGTCCGTCAGGCGGTCGTTAAACTCCTCCGCCTCCACAAGTGTGTTGGCGCTTTGCGCCGTCTCAGATTTTGGCTCTGCCGATGCAGGAGCGAGGGACATCAGAAAGGCGAGGGCTAAAACAGAGCAAATCCGCAGCATAATTCCTCGATCGAGAATTCAATCGAATACGAGCAGACCACCGGCCGGATAGTTGGAGGCCGAAGAGCTTCCTAAAGCAAGGCGTTACGCTAACAGCGAGCGCGAGGCCAGCTCCAGGAACAGAGTCCAAGAGTCTGCCGAAATTCCAAAGTAGATTATGGCGATGGCAGCAAGAGAGACGGCAAATGCGGGCATGAAAGGCATTTCCTTTCCTTCGACCTGAGGATGTTTTTCGACCGGTTCTTTGGGTGTGAAATACATCACGACCAGGATGTTGAGATAGTAGTAGAGCGATATCGCGGAGTTAATTGCCGCAATCACTGCGAGCCCTACAAAGCCAGCTCGTATCGCCGAAGTAAAAAGCATGAGCTTCCCCATGAAGCCGGCAAGTGGCGGCATTCCGGCGAGAGCAAGCATCGCAATAGAGAGCAAGATTCCGAGAATTGGATTTGACCAACCGAGCCCTCGATAAGATTCGATAGAATCTTTCGAGTATTGCTCTTCGGTTCCACCGCTCACGAGAAGCACGACGCCGAATGCGACAATCGACATGAAGGTGTATGCCAACAGGTAGAACGAAACTGCCTGGATCCCCTGATAGGAACCGACGACCAGGAATCCCATCAGCGCATAGCCTGCATGGGCGATACTCGAGTATGCCAGCATCCGCTTCATGCTCTTCTGACGGACTGCCATGACGTTTCCAACGGTCATCGTGACCGCGGAAATTGTCCAGACAAAACCTTCCCAGACCGGACCAATGCCGCCGAAAGCTCCGTGCATCACGCGAAGAAATCCGCCGAAGGCAGCGACCTTAACGACCACAGCCATGAATGCGGTTACGGAGACTGGAGAGCCTTGATACACATCAGGTGCCCAGAAATGAAACGGCACGGCGCCAAGCTTGAAGCAGAATCCGAAGAGCAGGAAGCCAAGGCCTATCAGAAGCATCGGATTCACCGCAGCGAGTCCGCCCTTTGCCGCAAGCGCGTTCGATATTCCGACGATGTCGGCTGTCCCGGTCACACCGTAGATCAGCGCAATTCCGTACAGCAAAAATGCGGAGCTGAATGCGCCGAGAATGAAGTATTTCATCGCCGCTTCGGATGAGACCGGCTCCCGGCGTGAGATCCCCGCGAGAACGTAAACACAAAGCGACAACAGTTCGAATCCGACAAAGAACATCATCAGATTTGCTGCTGCAACCATCGTGATTCCGCCGACCGTCGCAAATAACATGAGCACGTCGACGTCGACGGAATCTTTCACGTTCTGACGTTCAAGCTGCTCATGAGAAAGAAAGAGACACAGCAGAGCGCCGATCAGAATCAGCTCGGCAAAAAAACCAGTGAATGGGTCGATGAAGAGCATTCCGCCAAACACCGTATTCCGATAGATAAAACACGGAAGGAGCGAGCCCATCGGCAGAATCAGGGCCGCCGAGGTAAACAAGAGCCTGGGAAGCTGCCGTCCGAAGAGGTCGAGTAAAAGCGCGGCTATCGCGCAGCCGACGAGACCCAAAAACGGCAGGCACATCAGTTTATCGAGATCCGTTTGAATCATCTTAGATTCCCACATCCTTAGAATTCGTAGTCACCAGGCGGACTTTATGCCCGGGAACTGCTTGAACGTTTGTTCCGTCTTCCATCGCATTTTTGAATCGAGCATCCGTTGCCTCTCCGGAAGGCTTATCTTTCAGACTAAGAAGCATCTGCTGAGAGACGGGACGAATGAGCTCAAGGAACGGCTGCGGATAAATGCCCATCACGAATACGAGAACGAGGAGCGGGGCAAAGACGAGCTTTTCTCTCGGCAGAAGGTCTTCGAGATCGCCGTTCAGAGATTCATCGAAAGCCCCAAAGGAGACTCGACGGTAGAGACTCAGCATGTATATCGCGCCGAGTACCACGCCTGACACCGCGAGCGCTCCGAGCACGACATTATACTTGAAACCACCGAGCAAAATGAGGAACTCGCCAACGAAGCCGTTTGTGAGCGGCAGGCCGATAGAGCTAAGCGTGAATACGAGGAACACAAAACAAAATGCCGGAAGCTTCGCAGCCAATCCACCGTAGTCGGATATAAGCCGGGTGTGTTTCCGATCGTACAAAACGCCGACCAAGAAGAAGAGGGCCGCGGTTGAAACGCCGTGATTAAGCATCTGGAGCACGGCACCGTCGAAACCCTGTGGATTAAGCGCTGCGTATCCCAGAACGCAAAACCCGAGGTGGCTTACCGAAGAATAGGCGACGAGCTTTTTCATGTCGGTCTGGACCCAGGCGACCAGCGCACCGAAAATGATACCCACGACGCCGAGGATCGCAAAAACCGGCGCATACACCACGGTGGCGAGAGGGAAAACAGGAAGACAAATTCGGATGAGGCCGTAGAGTCCCATTTTGAGGAGCACTCCTGCCAGGATGACGGAACCCCCGGTCGGCGCCTCAACGTGCGCATCGGGAAGCCAGGTGTGGAGCGGAAAGAGTGGTATCTTTATCGCGAACGCGAGAGCAAACGCGGCGAAAAGCCAAAGCTCCTCCGCAATGCTCAGCCGGAGATTCATCCAATGACCGAGGTAGAAGCTCGGCACTCCGAACTGCTGGCTGTGCGTGTAGGCCAGGTAGGCGATGGCGACGAGCATCAACAAACTGCCGGCAGCGGTGTAGAGGAAGAACTTCAGCGCGGCGTAAATCCGCCGCTTTCCGCCCCAAACACCGATGAGGATGTACATCGGAACAAGCATGAGTTCCCAGAATACGTAGAATGTCAGAACATCCAGCGCCAGGAACGTTCCAAGCATTCCCACTTCCAAACACAGCAGGCACGCGAGATAGGCCCGGGATTTTTCATGAATGCTCGGAGACGCGATCATGACCAAGATCGAAAGAAATGTCGTGAGCAGAATGAGAAGGAGACTGATGCCGTCAACGCCGAGCACATACTGAATTCCAAGCGTCGGATACCAAGCAAGATGCTCGAGCATCTGAAACTCGGCGCCCGGAACGAAGCGCTTTAACATAAGCAGCGAGAGCGCGAACGTAAACACAGTCGATGCTATTGCGACCGCACGGGCATGATTCGTTTTCTCCGCCGGAACCAAGCAGAGACCGATCACCCCGAGGAGAGGCGAAAATAGCATGAGGCTCAGCAGGCATCCTGTCTCGAGGCCGGTAGGAATTTGTGAGAGTGATGGGAACATTAAAATTCCTGAACAATAAATTATAAGAGCAAATAAAATGCCGTGGTCGCGAGACATCCAAAGAACATCATCGCGGCATAAAAGCTGATTCTTCCAGTGTGCACCCGGCGAAGAACATCCTGGCCGACTTCGACGACGGTGCCGACACCATTTACCGACCCGTCGACGAGAATGCGGTCGATCACGATAAACGAAGCAGAAGCAATGAGCTGCAGCGGGCGGACGATAAGGGCATTAAAAATCTCATCGACCCACCACTTGTTGAGCAGCGCTCGATGCAGGAGCGGGAATGTCTTCGCCGTCTTCGCCACGATGTCCGGAGTCGCTCCGTAAAGGACGCCCGCCGCTCCGATACCAAGGACCGCCATGAGGATCGAGAGTCGCTCGAGGTGGTGGTAGGCATCGATATGATGGTGCTCGCCGGTTAGGAGATCGGCTCTCGTCCAGGTGCCAAGGAAATGAATGAGGTTCTCTCCCATAAACGCGCCGAAAAACGCGGAGAGAATGAGAAGCGGAATCAGAGGACCGGTCATCACCCACGACGTCTCGTGAGGGAGGCCGCCATGTCCATGAGCTCCGTGTCCATGACTATCTTGGCCATGCGCATCGTGCCCGTGTCCAGCATCAGCAGCATGATCGTGATGTCCAGCATGCGCTCCGTGGTGTCCGTCACTGCCTCGATACTTCCCGAAGAATGTCAGGAACAAACTTCGTGTCATGTAAAATGCCGTGAGCAAGGCTGTTACACAGCCAATGAACCAGAGTGGCTGGTTCAGCGGGCGACCGAAAAGCTCAACTTTCGAAGAGTATACTGCCCAGAGAATTGCGTCCTTTGAGTAAAAGCCGGAGAGACCCGGGAAGCCGGCGATTGCCAGAGTTCCAACGAGGTAGGTCGCAAACGTAATCGGCATGAGCTTCCAAAGTCCTCCGAACCGCCGCATGTCCTGCTCGTGATGGCAACCGACGATGACGGACCCCGCGGCCATAAAGAGGCTCGCCTTGAAAAACGCATGCGTGACGACGTGGAAAATTCCGTTGCTGAATGCGCCGGCGCCAAGCGCCATGAACATAAAGCCGAGCTGGCTCACCGTCGAGTAGGCCAACACCTTCTTAATATCCGTCTGCGCAACGGCGATTGTCGCAGCAAGGAAAGCCGTCAATGTGCCGACCACGCATATTACGGAGAGGGTCATCGGGGCCAATTCGAACAAGAAGAACATTCTGGCGATCATGTAGATTCCGGCCGTGACCATCGTTGCCGCGTGGATGAGCGCCGACACCGGCGTGGGGCCAGCCATCGCGTCCGGAAGCCAGATATAGAGTGGGATCTGAGCGCTCTTCCCTACCGCTCCGACGAAGAGCAGCATCGCCGCAACTTCGCAGAGGGTCTTCGACATCGAGGGTACGAGTTGCGAGAGCTCGGAGAATGCGACGGAACCGGTGGCCACGAAAAGTGTGAACACACCGAGCACAAAGCCGGCGTCGCCGATTCGATTGACCACGAAAGCCTTCTGACCCGCGATCGCATTCGGCATGTCCTTGAACCAGAATCCGATAAGGAGATACGAACAAAGTCCCACCCCTTCCCATCCGACGAACATCAAGAGCAGATTGTCGCCAAGGACGAGAAGCAGCATCGCGAAGAGAAACAAGTTCAAATAACAGAAGAATCGTGGACGGCTGTCGTCTTCTTCCATGTAGCCGATGGCATACATGTGAATCAGAGTTCCCACTCCGGTGACCACGAGAGTCATCACGCCGGAGAGATGATCCATCCGAAGCGCCATATCCACATGGAGTTGATCGACCGAGAACCAATTCCAACCCAAGTATGTGAGCACCACGCCCGGCTCAAGAATTTTCAGGAAACAAGAAACAGAAACACCGAATGCGGCTGCCGAGAAGAGAGTCGCCGCCCATCCGGCCGCCCAGTCGAACTTCGAACGGCCCTTACCTTTCGTTCCGTGGTTCGGTCCAAACGGCATACTGGTAAGCGCGAGGCAGGCTGCCCCGAACAGAGGAAAAAGCGGGATGACAAACAGCCAAGGCATGTACACCTCGATGAGAGTGACGGCGTGCTCGGCTATCGCGTGCGGTTCGTGCGTGGTCATGAAGCCCTCAAATCAATCCTATCCTCTCAGGAGCAGCGCGTCGTCTGCCTTCACCGAGAGATAATTCCGGAATACCGAAAGAATAATTGCGAGTCCGACTGCAGCTTCTGCGGCGGCAATCGCCATTACAAAAAAGACGTATACTTGCGCATCAATTTGGTTGAAGTGATTTGAGAGTGCCACGAAGCTGAGATTCACGGCATTCAGCATCAGCTCGACGCACATGAAGATCACAATTGTGTTCTTCCGGATGAGAACCCCTGCGGTTCCGATCGCGAACAAAATCCCGCTCAGCAGCAGATAAAAAGAAGTTTGTTCCACCGGCTAACCCTCCGCGTCCACGACATGCCCGTACTCACGCTGCTTCGCCTTGAGACCCCTGCCCTTTGCGAGCGGACGCTTGGGTTCGTAAGCAAGAAGAACAGCGCCGATTACTCCGGCCAGGAGGAGCACCGAAACGATTTCAAACGGAAAAAGAAACTTTCCAAAAAGCGAGCTCCCGAGCTCCTGCGGGCTGCCGGAAAGCGGTTTCGCCGCGAGCTCCGGATTCACCGCCGCGATGTACGTTTGTCCCCCGCTCGTCGCAAACGGCACAACGCCCACCACCATGATTCCGACGAATGCTCCAACGAGAAGCGCCGAGAGCGATACGGGGAACCGAACAGGTTTCGGCTCTCCTTTTTCATTCAGACCGAGGAGGAGAATCACGAAGACAACAAGCACCATGATCGCACCGGCGTACACGAGTATCTGCAGATTCGCGAGGAAGTGCGCTCCAAGCAGGCCGTAGTGAATTCCGACTAGAAAAAATGTGACGACAAGCCAGAGCGCGCTGTAGAGGGTCTGCCGCGAGAATACCACTCCGAAGCTGGTGAGTACGGTGAGCACCCCGAATATTAGTTGAGCAACGGTCATCGGTTTACCCTTTCATCCAGAGAAGCCAAGCAACGGTAGCGACGAGATTCGCCAGAGAGATCGGTAACATCAGTTTCCAACAAAGATCCATGACTTGGTCGTAACGGAATCGCGGCAGCGTCCATCGAATAACCACCTGCAAGACACAGAAAAAGCTAACCTTGGCGCCGAAGACGACGGGGCCCAAGACCGAGGCCCACGGAATTTCAAAAAGATGCGGTAGTCCGAACGGAAGCGGCACAGCGCCCCAGGTCGTCATATCCACCCAGGGCAGATGCCATCCGCCGAAAAACAGGACGACGAAGATGGCCGACGCAACGGTGATTTCCGCAAACTCCCCCAGCCAGAAGAGCAAAAACTTCATGCCGGAGTATTCGGTAAAATAGCCAGCCGCCAACTCGGATTCGCTTTCGGGAAGGTCAAACGGTGCGCGTTTTGTTTCCGCCATCATCGAGGTAAAAAACACAAAAAAAGCAATGACGTTGAACGGACAGAGAAAAATCCCCCAGCGAGGAAGGAACCCAAGCACCGTCCCCGTCTGTTGCGAAACGATGCTTGCCAGGTCGAGGGTTTGATACGCGACCAGAACACCGATCAAGCTGAGCCCCATCGTAACTTCGTAGGAGATCATTTGCGCGGTCGCGCGGAGACTTCCGAAGAGTGAGAATTTGTTGCTCGAGACCCATCCCGCGAGCACGACGCCGTATACGGCGAGCGATCCCATGGCAAAAACGAAGAGAATTCCCGCATCAAGATCGGCAACTCTCATCGTAATCGTCCGAGGATCAAGCTGAACATTCCAACCAATCAGCGGCAGTTGAAAGTTTCCACCCTTCATCTCAATCGGAGGTCCAAAGGGAACCACCGCGAACGAGAGAATAATCGGTAGCACAGCAAGGAAAGGCGCCAAGCTGTGCATGAACTGCGAGACACCTCGCGGCAGAAAGTCTTCTTTGGTGATAGCCTTCACCGGATCGGCGACGAGCGTGTTGAATATCCCGGCCAAGTCGAATCCGAGAATCGCCGCGCGGTTTGCACCCACGCGGTTTTGGATGAGCGCTGAGCCTTTTCGCTCAACCCAGGTAACCATCGCCGCCATGTGAAGCAAGGCGCCCATGACGAGAGCAGCCTTCAAGATGACGATGATGAGGTCTATAACTCCGAATTCCACTCTGTCCTCAACGTAAATTTAAACGCGATTCCATTTTCCGCCTGCACCCGACTCGGCATTTCCGCGGTCTACACCGCACCTGCCCCTGAACCGGAAACTGGCTGAGACGCAGCACCCGCCTTTGCCTCAGAGAGTATTTCACCGAGCGGTACTCCGAGCGGTCCGACTCGACTGAGCGTCATCTTAGAGAGATCGGGCACTCTGCTTATCATCTCGCGGAAGAGAGAGCGGTCATCCGTGGTCTCACTCTTCAGCAACGCTTTTCCGCCGGCCGCGGCAATCCTGTTCAAAAACATCCAATCCGGGAGTGTGCCGACGGGAGCGGAGAAGAGCGCCTTCAAGCGCTGGACTCTCATGTCTTTATTCACAAAGACGCCGTTCTTTTCGTTTACTGATCTTCCCGGCAAAAGCACTCGGAAGTAATCGGAGGCGAAACCAATTCCGTGAGGTGCAAGCGATCCCTGAGGGGTTGCTGGTTCCGTGCCGGCCGCCGGAGTTCCCTTCGAGGTGCCGCCCCACTGAAAACTCTGGGCGGTGATAGCCAGACTCAGCTCTGCACCATAGACGCCCTTCGCAAATGCTTCGTCGAGATCGGCCGCTGCGATGGCGAGATCGCCGATCATGACAATCCGCCGGAGCGCGCCGGTTCGAACCCGCTCCAAGTTTTTCTTGTATCGGGCCTGCAATGAACTTCTCCAAGACGCATCACCGGGGTCGCCGAAGAACAGAGACGCTGCTCTCGCATTAGGAGCGTAATCCGGACTCACCAATTTTGCTTGGACGGGAGTGAGCTCACGTCCTTCGATCTGCACGCAGATCGACGAGCTTCCTGCGGGAAGTCCCAGGAACTGTTCGGAGAATTCAATCGCGAGCCAGATCTCTTCCATGGTCAGGAAGGGCGAGAGAAAAACCGCGGTGTCAGCTTCTGCAGGCTGCCCGGAGCTTCCACGAAGCTTTGCCGCTTCAGCAATTGCTTCCTGCTGCGAGACGGGAACAAATGTCTCTCCCCTCCGGATATGGGGCTCCGTCAGGCGAACTTCCGGTTGAAAGCGGTTGAAACCGTAACGTCCTTCATCGCACATCCACTCGTTGTTGACTGCGGAGTTCAGACGCCCCTTCACTTGAACAATTTGATCGTCACGAACCGCGATCTTGGCGTTACAACCCGTCGAACATCCCGGGCACACCGATTCCATCTCGTTCGCGTACCAGTAACGATTGTTGAAACGCCAGCGTTCGTGGGTCAGCGCGCCGACCGGGCAGAGGTCGACCACACTTCCGCTTAACGGATTATCAAGCTCCTTGCCAGGGAACACTCCGATCACACCCCGGTCACCACGATTAAACGCTCCCAGCTCGGAGGTCTCGGTAACTTCCGTGCAAAATCGAACACAACGCGTGCACATGATGCAGCGTTCCCCGTCGTACCGCACTTCAGGTCCGAGCGGCTCGGCTTTTACCTTATTGACCTTGGCTTCAAGAAAGCGCGAGGCCTTCGAATTGTATTGGTAGTGATAGTCTTGAAGTTTGCAGTGTCCGGCCTGGTCGCAGACAGTGCAATCCAGCGGATGGTTGATGAGGAGGAATTCCAGAGTGGCGCGTTGCGCATCGCCAACTTCGGGATTGCTGAACTGAGTCTGGACATTCAGACCCTCCGTCGCGGTCGTATTACATGCAATCGCGAGCTTCGGCTGGCCTTGAATCGCGATCTGACACATCCGGCAGTTCCCGGCGATCGAAAGATGCGGGTGATAGCAATAATGTGGAATTTCGATCCCGGCGTTTAAAGCCGCATCGATGAGGTTCGTACCCTTCGGAACGCGGAGCTGCTTTCCGTCGATGGTGATGTTGACGAGCTCCGCCGCCGGGCTTGGTGTTCCTGCCGCAACCGTCATATCGCAACTCCTCCGCTCTCTTCTCTGCGGCTACCGGCTTGAGACGACATCCCATCGACCCGCCGTTCAAATTCTTCGGGAAATTTTTTCATAAAACTTTGTACCGGAGTAACAAGCGCTTCTCCGAACGGACAGATCGTGTGGCCTGCGATTTGCCGGCAGACGTCATCCACGAGAAGCAGGTCAGCGGAAGTTCCGCGTCCGGTGAGCACTCGATCAACTATTTTCTCGACCCAGTGCGCGCCCTCACGGCAGGGGGTGCACTGCCCGCAAGATTCGTGCGTGTAAAAATGCTGGAGGTTGAGACAAGCGTCCACCATATCGGTGGTCTCGTCCATCACGATAAAGCCTCCCGAACCGAGCATGGTCCCGGCGTTCTTGAGCGACTCGTAATCGAGGTTCACTCCCTTCAGCTCGTCAGCACGCATCACCGGAACCGACGACCCTCCCGGGATTACGGCCTTCAACTTTTTTCCACCGCGCATGCCGCCGCATTCGTTCTCAATAAAATCGAGAACCGGGTACCCCAGATCAACTTCGTATACACCGGGTTTATTGATGTGACCTGATGCGCTAAAGAGCTTCGTTCCCGGAGATTTTTCCGTTCCAATCGCAGTATATGCGGCAGCCCCATGCTCGAGAATCCAGGGCAGCGCGGCCAGCGTCTCGGTGTTGTTCACGATCGTAGGGCATCCGTAGACACCGAAAGACGCTGGAAAAGGCGGCTTGATTCTCGGCTGACCTTTGTTGCCTTCAAGCGACTCGATGAGTCCCGTTTCTTCTCCGCAAATGTATGCGCCTGCCCCACGGTGCACCACGATGTCGAGGTCATAACCGCTGCCGAAGATATTTTTGCCGAGATAGCCCTTTGCGTACGCTTGCTCAAGCGCTCTATCGATACAGACCGCGGGATAGGAGTATTCTCCTCGAATGTAAATGCAGGCCCAGTGAGAGCCGAGCGCTATAGCTCCGATCATCGTGCCTTCAATGCAGAGATGAGGATCTCTCTCCATCAGGACACGATCTTTGAAAGTTCCGGGCTCGCTTTCGTCGGCGTTATTCAGCAGGTAGACAGGCTTTCCGGTATTCTTCGGGACAAAACCCCATTTAACACCCGTCGGAAATCCAGCGCCGCCCCGGCCCCGAAGTCCAGACGCTTTCACCTCCGCAACAATTGCTTCCGGCGCCATGCCGAGAGCCTTTCTTACGGATTTGTATCCCCCGCGATTCTCATACGCGGTGATCTCCCGCTGATCTTTATGATTCAGATTGACGGTAAGAATTTTGGTATGTGCTTTCATCGTTCTCGCTTATTCCCGTCCACCCGCTAATTGTTGCCCGGCAGCCATGCTTCCGAACGAGGATGGTCCGGAAGTCCGCCGCCGAGGCTCTTCCGCACTTCAGAAAAGCGGAGGTCGGGCTTATCGGATTCAATCTTCGTCATCAGACTGAGTAACTTCTCGGGGGTGAGGTTTTCGAAAAACACGTCATTGATTTCCACCATCGGAGCCGTCCCGCAGCTTCCGAGGCACTCGACCTCTTCGTAACTCCACATTCCGTCCGAAGTAATCTCCTGAGGAGCCACTTTGAGACGGGTTTTTATCGCGTCGGTTAGCTGCCGGGCGCCGCAGACCATGCAGCTCAATGTTCGGCAGACTTGAATGTGATACTTTCCGACTGGCCGCTTGTAGTACATCGTGTAGAAACTCGCGACTTCCACGACATGGGACTCCGGAAGATTCACTCGGTCGGCGACCCAACGAATAGCCTCCGGCCGCAGCCACCCCAACTCCTCTTGCGCGATGTAAAGCGCGGGCATCACCGCGGACTTTTTGTTTGGATACCGCTCGAGGGCTTCTTTCACGCGCTTTTCTGCAGCCTCCGAAAGCTGCGGGATCGCAACTGACTTTCGCCCGCCTATTTCAACGAGATCCGCATCGGCTCGTTGATACGGTGCAAAAACTCTTGATGAATCGGCCATACTTCCACTCCCGAAGATTCATTCAATCCGGCGACCGCTCCAATCTTACCGGTCGCACTCACCACCAATCATGTTCATCATCCCGAACGTCGGGACTATGTCTGCGATAACATGCCCTTCGAGCAATGGGCCGACGATGCCCATGGCAACGAAGCAAGGCGGCCGCACCCGAACACGATACGGTTGTCCGCTGCCATCAGAGACAATGTAAAATCCAAGCTCCCCGTTTCCACCTTCACACGCGAAATACACATCGCCCGGAGGCGGCTGACAGCCGCGAAAGACCATCTCGAACTGCGAGATCATCCCTTCAATCGATCCGTAGACCTCGTCCTTCGGCGGCATGATGATAAACGGATCGTCAACAGAAACGGGGCCCTCAGGAATCTTCTTTAGCGCCTGCTCGACGATCTTCATACTTTGAAAGATCTCTTGGAGCCGACAATTGAAGCGATCGAAGTTATCTCCCTTCCTTCCGATTGGAACTTCAAAGTCGAACTTCTCGTAGCCGCTGTAAGGGAACGCCTTCCGAACATCATAATTTACGCCTGACGCTCGAAGCAGCGGACCGGTGAGGCCGTAGCCAACCGCTTCCTCAGCGGAGATGACTCCCACATCGCACATCCGATCCGCAAAGATTCGGTTGTTGCCAAGAAGGTTTTCGCCGTCACGAATATGGCCTTTGACCTTTTCAAATCTGCGGAGGACTTCTTCCCTGAATCCTGGAGGCAGATCATCCTTCACTCCGCCAACTCGCGTGTAAGAAATTGTGAGGCGTGCTCCGGTCACCATTTCGATCAAATCGTATAACTCTTCCCGGGCCTGCATGAAGTAGAGCATCACGGTGAATGCACCAAGCTCCATCGCACAGGCTCCGTCGCAAGTGAGGTGATCGCAGATTCTTGAGAGCTCGCTCAAGATCACACGGATGTACTCGCTCCGCTCGGGAACTTCGACACCGAACATTTTTTCGATGGCGATGCAGTAGCCGACGTTATTGATGATCGGAGAGACATAATTCAAGCGATCCGTGTACGGGATGACCTGATTGTAATCGACGTTTTCGCACTGCTTTTCAAAGCCGCGATGCAGGTATCCGACGTCGACGTCGGCCCGTTCGATTCGCTCGCCATCAAGTTCGATGATGATCCGCACCGTTCCGTGCGTGCACGGATGCGCGGGGCCCATGTTGAGAATCATGGTCTTGCTGCGAAGAGCGTCGTCGAGCTCCTCGGGCACCCAGTCGTTGCTAACCTCTGCCATAGTTATCTTACCTCGAGGTGTCGCCGTTTTTCGTGCCGCCGCTCGTTGAATATCCACGGCGCGTCGGCAATGACACCAATTCCCCACGATTCAAGTCATCCGAAGTGTTTCGCAACTCGGGAACTCTCATCGCGATACGCGGCTGTTTTCCGCGAAGCGGATAGTCTTTGCGAAGCGGATGTCCGACAAACTCGTCGTAAAGCAACACTCGCCGCAGATCCCCGTGACCGCGAAATCGAATGCCGTACATGTCCCACACTTCCCGCTCAAGGAAATTTGCCGCGGGCCAAAGACCGCGCACCGAATCCACCTCGGGTGAATCTTCTCCTACCGCGATCTTCACGCAGAGCCGGGTCAGGTGACTGAGACTGAGAAGCTGATAAACAATTTGAAATCTCGGTTCGATGCGATCGAGCCAATCTACTGCGGTAACATCGATGAGAAGATTAAACGCAAACTTCGGATCTTCCTTTAGAGTCTTGAAAAATTCTAACGCGGCTTCGGGTGAAACACCGACGGTAAGTCCGAACTCCCAGGCGTGCGGCTCCAAATTCGTGATTGTCGAACCGAATTTTGCCGAAAGCGCTGCGGACAGCTTTTCCTGCTGCTCAGGCACCGGTCTTGATTCCCGGCGCTTCATTGCTTCGATGTGATGAGGTTTATAGCCCGGGGCAGGCCGACTTTGAAGGAAACTGGTCATTAACTTCTTGCTTCGATTGATAATTTAGGTCGCTGCTGCTACTAACATACCTCTCGATGCGAGCAAACTGAAACAATCGTTTCCTCGAATTGTTTTCTCCGGCGGATTGCCGCTTGCTCCGCTTCGCGCGCTGCAAAAGACGGGGTGCGGAACACTGGGTGTCCGCGAGTATGAGAAACCTCCATTTACCTGGGAACATTCATGCCAAGCTTTGATGTTGTGTCGAAGGTCGACATGCAAGAAGTCGATAACGCGGTGAACCAAACTCGAAAAGAGATCGAGACTCGCTACGATTTTCGCGGAAGCAAGAGCAAAATCGAATTCGATAAGGAGCAGATCGTTCTCCACGCCGACGACGACATGAAGCTGAAGGCCATTACCGACATGCTCAACCAGAAAATCGTCAAGCGCGGAGTCGGCGTACGAGCTTTGGACTACAAAGAACCCGACAAAGGCACCGGTGGAATCATCCGGCAGACGGTCCTCATTAAGCAGGGAATTTCTCAAGAAGACGGGAAAAGCATTATTAAAATCATAAAGAATCTTCCGCAAAAGAAGGTTCAAGCTCAGATTCAAGACGACCAGGTCAGAGTCACGGGTCCGAAACGAGACGACCTTCAGTCGGTGATAGCCGCGCTAAAAGAAGAGGTGAAGAACATCGATCTGCAGTTTGTGAACTTTCGAGACTAGCGTGGTCGGTGCTCGCTTGCGTTTTACTGCAGTTCCGGAATAGCTTTCGCGCTCTTCGAGCACATCGAATTTGAGATAGATATTCATAAAGTCACTTTGGGAAACTACTGAGGAGAGTATGGGAAAGGGAGATCGTCGAAGCCGCCGTGGGAAAATTTCTGCAGGGACCTACGGGATTGCGCGCCCGAAGTCGAGACGGAAGAAGTCTGCTACAAAGAAGCCGACCGCTGCTCGTGGTGCCGTGAAGAAAAAGCCGGCTGCAAAGAAATAAAACAGGGCGGACGCCCTGTTTTCTTCTCAACGCACATTTCTTATAAAAATCGCTTTCCGCGATTCGTTTTCTTGTTTCCCGTTCTACGGAACAAACTCTCGTAACGCGACAACACTGCGAACGTTCTGCAGATCGCAAATCACAAATGAAGTCCAAACAGCTCGAGAATATTGCTCAGAGCGTCGGATGGGTTGCGAAAAATGCTAGTTCGCGCGAGCTGATGGCGTCCATTGAACCGAGCGTTTGCCTGAGAGATACCTCCACCAAGCCACCGATATCGCCGCGTTCACGATGATGAAAAAAAGCGGCGCCCGAAATGCCGAGCTTTCACGGAGCTTGGGACTCAAATGTCCCAGAAATCCCAAGATTCCGAACATCAGCATTCCAAAGCAAAGCAAACCATAAAATGGACTTGAGAACGAAAGTATAAAAGAGAACACGAAGGCCGTGACGAGGAAGATCGGGACGAGCCAACGAAATAATTTGTGGCTGATGATTTGCCACGAGAAAGTCCCGAACTTCACAGGATTCATGACTTCCTGGCTCGCGAAGAGAGTCGTAATACCTCTCAACACCGTTCGGACTTTACGATCAAACTCCTCTTGGCTCGTGCTTACGGCGCGGTAGGTAGCCACGATGTCTGGGGCATGAATTCCGCGAAGTCCCTGCCTCCTCGCCTCGATCAACAAGGCAAAATCGCTTGGAATGTCTGTGCGAATGTTCTGGCAAACCTGCCGCCGCACGGCGAAACAGGAGCCACTGAGGCCCACCAATGTTTGGAACTGAGACTCCAATCCGCGAAGCCACATCTCGTAGCGGATGTAGAATCCCTCCCCACTTCCCCCACTAGGAGAATCTTCGATGCGGTCGATACTGCTTACTGCACCAATATGAGGATCGCGAAAATACGCGGCAAACCGCTCGGCGGCATCAGGTTGAAGATTGATCTTTGCATCTGTGAAAATGATCACCTCACCGTGAGCTTTTTCAATTGCCGCGCGCTGGGCGGTCTCCTTGCCGCCGCGTTCCGGGAGCCTTACGAGTTCAACCCCTCGAGACGCATATTCTCCAACGACGGCGTCGGTTCCATCATCGCTCGCGTCAGACGCAATAATCACCTGAATCCCCGAATCATCGGCGGCACCCCCAGAGTATTTTAAGGCCAGAGTGTTCTCGATTTTTTGGCGAATCACCGAGGCTTCGTTCCGAACGGTAACCACGACGGTAACCCGAAGCCGTTGATCCCCCGGTTCTGCGCGATCTACTGAAGGCTCGGGATGGTCGACGATGCGCCGCTGAATGAGCCAACGGAGAAGAAGCGGATACCCCAGATACGCGTAGAAGGCACCGAATAGACTCAAACAGACGAGAAATTCCATAGGCTCCGAAAACAAAACACAGCGGTACCTACCGCGAAAATTGTTCTTCACTCATCACAAAACCGCCTCGGCGATCAAATTCCGCATCCGTTGCCGATCGGCCGAAGTCACGTACCGGTGCAGCGGCAGAGTTAGGATGCCGGACGCGACGCTATGAGCACCCGAGAGATCGCCGAAAAAGACCTTTTCCTGCAGTTCACTATAAGATTCAAGCGTGCCCGGATAGGATGCGTTAGCCCCCAAACCCTCAGTTTTCAGGGCTCTTAATGCCCTTTCTCGCTGTTCAGCGTTTGCAAAAACAATGGGAAAGCGAAGAAGACTGATTCCAGAATTGGAGCTGCGTTTCCGCTCTAAAGACGGAATACCGACTCCCTGAATACCCTGAAGCAGCACCTCAAGTTCGGATGAATGCGACTCTCGAATTGCGACGTCCTTCGAAAAGCTCCCGAGCGCCGTGAGCGCAATCAGCGACTGCCCGAACGAAATTCGCGAGCAGGGGAAATCGAGAGGCACATGCGTTTCACCAAGCTTGAGCCCGGGAAGCAAGCTCGGCAACGCATAGAGCGATGGACGCTCAAGCATCCAGGCGCCGGCCGAAAGAAGGAGCTCCCAAAGGTCATCCATTCGTTTTGACACAAGTGAGCGCTCAGGCGCCGAAAAAACTCCGGCGTCGACGCCACCCGATCTGAGAGCCCCGGAGATGACCGCACCGCCACCGATTCCACAAACCGCTTTCCCACGACCAAAGCTCAGCACCCCGGTCGTTCCGGACCGGAGACCGATCCGCGTTCCCTCCTCGGAAGATTGAAACGACTGACATGCGTCATCAATTATGAAGAATCCGTCTTGATCGAGCCGTCTCCATGGGTTCAACGAATCGGGAAGTCCGTAAAGGTTTGAAAGCACCACACCTGCCGACGATTCAAAAAGCTCGCTTGGTATACTTTCTCGCCTGAGCTGCAAAGTCCCCGGATCGACATCGGCAAGCACCACGGTAAATCCGGCGCGAATAACGGCGACAGCGACATCCGGACAAGTGTACGCAGAGACGATGCAATGTGGCTTTTTGGTGCGTCGGCGATGCGCTGAGAGCACGGCGGTGAGTGCAGATTTGCCGCTGTTCGTCAGAAATACAGAAGCAGAATTAAAGGTGTTTCTTAAGACGGCGCAAAGCTGTTCTTCGGTGTGAACGGTGGGTCTCGCTTTCAGCAGCCGATAACGATAAAGCGAATTCCCCACCGCCAAGGGGCTAGGAAATCCGCCGGCAGGGGCAAGCATTCGAATCGGCAGCCTGGACATGAAATAATCCTTGAACACCTTCCGCGTGACGTCAACCGGGACCGATGCGGAGGATGCGGCAGCTCATACCTCATTCAGTCCGGTAAGACTACCATTTGGCAGATTTCCGCCGTGTGAAGCTCCTTCGACTCCAACCGAAAAATTTAACGAAAAAATGAGTTCATCAGAGAATATTTTCGAGTCCAACCTTAGAGTTTCCAATCAAAATCCCATCGCCGGCCACTCTCGCACAAAGCTCCCGGACGATTGTCGCTCTAGCGGCAGAAGGGCAATTCAGGCACAATTAGGGCGTATGCGAAATGCGATCTCCGTCGACGTCGAAGAATACTTTCATGCTGCGAGTCTTGACCCCGTCGCGGGTCCCGCCAAATGGCACAAGTTTCCTTCGAGGGTAGAGAGCTCAACCCACAAGATTCTGAACCTATTCGATCGCCTCCAGGCAAAAGGAACCTTTTTCGTCCTGGGTTATGTCGCGCGACGAAATCCGTCTCTGGTCCGAGAGATCGCCTCTCGCGGGCATGAGATCGCATCACACGGGTATGCGCACCGAATTGCGTATGAGCAGACGCCCAAGCAGTTCGCTCGTGACATTTCTCGCTCGAAGCTACTCCTCGAAGACATCTGCGGCGCGCGAGTGATCGGGTATAGAGCGCCGAGCTTCTCGATCAACGATCAAAATCCGTGGGCGCACGATGAGTTGATTCGCGCCGGGTACCGCTACGATTCAAGCCTCTATCCGATTCGACACCCGCGATACGGAAATCGCGAAAAGCCTTTGCTACCATTTTTCATCAGACGCGAGGAAGGCTCTCTCTTGGTGCTTCCGCTCGCGGTCAGTCCTTTCCGGATCTTGGGCAAGGATTTTCGACTGCCGGTCGCCGGAGGGGCCTATTGGCGGTTTTTCCCTCGCAACATCATATTGCGAGGTCTGCAGAGCATAAACCGCACCACCGATACGCCGTTTATCTGTTATTTTCATCCATGGGAGATCGATCCCGATCAGCCGCGGTTCCAGGAACTACCCGTTCTCACGAAGATCCGGCACTACAAAGGTCTTTCGAACTATTCCTCGACCGTCGAATACTTTCTTAAGAATTTCACGTTCGACTCGATCCAAGGCTGCTACGCACTATCTGGGGAAGGCGCTTCAGAGTCCGACGGATCGGACGCCCGACACCAAGAGTCGGATCAACCGTAGTTAAACGCTTCCCGTGAAGCCCTTTCAACCGCGGAGCTTCGACACAACGGCGGAGAATCTACCGGGTACTGCGTTTCGTCTCTTAATCAAGTATGAACCTAAAATGAGACCCGCCCTCCAGTGAATCAGGCTTGGCGGCAATTCTGTTCAGAGGAGAGCGGGAAGAAAATGATTGAGGTAGTGCTTGCGAACGAGAACCATGCCTCAAGCTGGGAAAAATTTCTAACCGATAGCCGCGAGCCTCACCACGCATTCTCCTGGTGTTGGTCGAGAATCATTCCGGAGATATTCGGCCACCGCCCGTACATGCTGATGGCTGTGCAGGGCACTGGCGATTCTCAAACCATTCTGGGAATCTGTCCTCTTTATCACGTAAAAAGCCTCCTCTTCGGGCAAGCGCTCATCTCCGTCCCCTATCTTAACTCCGGGGGCATTCTGACGTGCGACGAGGCCGCCCGTCTCGCGTTGCTGTCGAAAGTGACCGAGCTTGGAAAAGAACTGGGTGTCCGTTACGTCGAGCTCCGGCACGTTGGCCAGTGTGAAGGTTTCGGTTCAGAGTTGCCGGTCCGCACTCACAAAGTCTCGATGAAGTTGCCGCTCACCTCCGACCCAGAGCGCCTGTTCTCGTCGTTCGTTCCGAAGCTCCGGAGCCAGATCCGGCGACCCTCAAAGGCCGGTTTGTTCGCCCAGGCATCTGGAATTCATCTTTCAAACGAGGAATCCGTCTCGAGCTTTTATTCAGTATTCTCGGAACACATGCGTGACCTCGGTACTCCGACGTATCCGAAGCGATTGTACGCGCTCGTACAGAATCAATTCCGCGATCGATGCCGAATTCTCACGGTCTGGAAAGGCAATGAAGCGGTGGCGGCGGGACTCACCATCGGAGCACCGTGGACCGATAAGGAGACCGTGGAAGGCGCTTCAAGAATCTCGGGAACGGAAATTCCCTGGGCGTCGTCACTGAGACGTTGGAACAAAGATTCTCCAAATATGCTTCTCTATTGGGAAGCGATGAAGACGGCCTGCATCGACGGATACGGAATGTACGACTTCGGCCGTTCTTCTCCCGATTCCGGGCCCTATAAATTCAAAGCACAGTGGGGAGCGGAACCCAACAAGCTCCACTGGTACTACAGGATATTCCAAGGCGAGATGCCTGACGTGAACCCCAACAATCCCAAATACGAGCTGATGGTTCGTTGCTGGAAGCATTTGCCGCTTCCGGTCGCAAATCGCCTTGGCGCGTGGTTGTCGAAGAGTATTCCGTAGATGGACGGAGATCGAATTTGACGAACGGTTCTCAACCCTCAATCGATGTTCTCGTCCTCGACGGCGAAACTCGTGCGGCCTTAGCCGTCGTTCGCTCGCTCGGCAGTCGTGGCATCAGAGTTGCGGCGGCGTCATGTGACGGGTTGTGTCCGACGATTGCAAGCCGCTACGTGAGGACGTTCAGAAAACATCCGAATCCTCGGCAAGGAAGCGCGGAATTTTTGTCCCGGTTAAACGAGATCGTCGATGAGCTGCAGCCGAATCTCCTCCTTCCGGTGAGTGATTTGAGCTGGGACTTGTTGCTCCGAAGTGATCCAAATTTCCCGGCCCGCTCTCTGCTCCCGAAAATGGACGAGAGCACCTTCCGCTCCGCATCAGACAAATCGAGGCTGCTGAAAGCCGCAAGCGAGTTGGGATTGCTCGTTCCGCGGAGTGAAGTCGTAGTGGGTCGATACGAACTTCCAGATGGCGCTCGGGACGCCATCGAGAAATTCGCGTATCCAGCAGTATTGAAGCCGGAATCGAGCGAGCAGCAGATCGAAGGGGTCTACAAAAAACCTGCGCCAAAATATCTGTCGTCGCCCGATGAAGTTTTTGAACTGCTCCGCAGTCCCGTTTACAGTGGAGTCCGGTGTTTGTTACAACAACAGATTCACGGTGCAGGCGTCGGGGTCTTTGCGCTCTGCAATGCAGGTGACCCGATCGCCGTTTTCTGCCACGAACGCCTTCTCGAAAAGCCTCCTTCGGGGGGACCGAGCGTTCTCTGTGAAAGCATCCCGGAGAGCAACGCACCCGTGAAGGAGTCGCTTAGCCTTCTTAAAGCCCTGCGGTGGAACGGCGTCGCGATGGTAGAATTCAAACGATCGTCGACGGGGGAGTTCTTCCTCATGGAAATAAACCCCCGATTCTGGGGTTCACTTCAGCTCGCGATCGACTCAGGCCGCGATTTCCCGGCTTTGTACTACCGCTTCCTCGCCGGGGAATCGGCAGACTCCTTGAAGGGTCAGTTACAGCCGTTTACCACCGGGAACCGGCTTCGCTGGGACCTTGGCACTATCGATCACGCGCTTATTCGGCTAAAAAATGAAGGTCGCGATGCGGTCAAGGCGATTTTCACTGAAAATGCTCTTCGAATATTCTCTCGTCCGGCTTCGACTCGCCATGAAACCTTCCGCTTTAACGATCCCCTTCCCTTCGTGTATGAAATAATCAGCTATGTCAGAGACCTCGTCAGGTAAAATTCTTTTTTTCATTGAGTCGGGCGGCCCGGGTGGAGCCGAGCGCGTCGTGCTTTCGCTTGCGGAAGAATATCAGCGTCTCGGCTTTCCTGTGATCGTCGCGACGATCCGCCGAGGTTGGTTCACCGATCAGCTTGCAGTTCGGCGAATCAAGCACACGCTCCTGGATTCTTCCGGTGACTCGTTCGATTTCGTACTCATCAAATCTCTTCGGGATCTTATTCGGCGCGAGAATGTCCGCGTGGTGCATTCTCATCTCTTGGATTCGAATTTTTATGCGGCCGCGGCATGTTTTTTTGCGCGATGCAGACACATCGCCACCGAACATGGAGACACTCATCACACAAAGCGAAAGCGCTTTGCGAAATTGAAGATGTTCCTAGCGGATCGGCTCGGCTCGGAATTCACGGCGGTCTCTCGATACACAGCCGGCCATCTCTATCGCCACAGTGTTCGAAGAAAGAAGATCTCGATCGTCGGCAATCCGCTCGCCCTCCCGCGCTTCGACTATAGTCCTCAGCGCACGGCCACACGGAAGCGACTGGGGATTTTGACCGAACGGAATGAGCATTGGCTGTGGATTCATGTCGCAAATTTTAGAAAGGTGAAGGACCAAGGAACCCTCTTGCGGGGGTTTGCGAAATCTCTGCGCCAAGCACGAGTTCAACAAACGCTTGCGATCGTCGGGGACGGCCCGGAAAAAGAACCACTGTATACTCTCGCGCACGAGCTTGGGATTCAGCAGCACGTCCGTTGGCTCGGATTCTCGGATGAGGTGGGAGTGTATTTGTCGGCTGCGGACGGATTCGTGCTGACCTCGCGCTCCGAGGCCCTCCCGATGGTCGTTCTCGAAGCTGCACTTTATGAATTGGTGCTCCTCTCAACGAACGTCGGCGGCGTTTCCGAGGTAATACGGAAGGATGAAACCGGATATCTGGTTCCTCCGGAGAACCCGGACGAACTCGCAAACGCGATGAAGCGAATTCTCGGAGAACAAGCCGAGGCACTCCGGCTCGGCAAGGCGGCGAGAAACCTGGTCGTCTCGAATTTTCTCATGGAGCGGGTTGTTGATAAGTTTTTTGGGCTCTACACAAAGCGCCAGCGCGGCAGAAAACCATTCGAAATTCTGGATTCACCACCCGATGTCGTTGACGGTGGCGCTGCGCCCGGAAACTCAAATGAGTAAAAACCCGACAACGAGAAAACTCCAGATACACGGAACGAGAGCAGCACGAATCTGAGCGAGGTGAAGCAGTGACCCGTGTTTACCCCGGTCTTATGAACTCAAGAGCTGTACGTGGGTCTCCGGACGGAAGGAATATTTCTCCAACATCTTCTCGATTGACTGCCGGGTCACCTTCTCGAATCGCTTCACTTCGTCCTCGAGCGGGAGATAATCTTGGCAGTACCCCCACTCCAAGCCGATCGAGAGCAACCTCCGCAGAGAGCTTTCACCTTGAAGCACGAGCCGCGTTCTGATCTTTGTCTTCGCACGCTCTAAATCTTCCGCTTGGAACTCGAGAGGCGACTCCATGATGTGCTTCAAAATTTCAGTCACTTGCTCGATCCGTTCGGGAGGAGCGCTAACATAACCGTAGACGAGACCCACACCATCCATTTCTTCGTTATCGATTGATGCGGCGTCGGCCAACCCCTTGTCGATCAGATCCCAGTAGAGTCGTGAGCCAGAACCATCACCCAGTATGCAGGAGAGGACTTGAGCCTCGTATCGTTCTTCGTCCATGGCTGACGGTCCATTTGCAATCAGACAAACATGGGCTTTGTGGAGTGCCGGCTTCCGCAGCTCTTTTTTCCGAATCTCTCCCCGATATACGGGGCGTTCGCGATTTACAACTTTGGGTTCCCAATGCCCGCAAAGCTTTTCCGCTTGCTTGACGAACAACTCCCAGTCGAAATTTCCGGCAGCAGCGAGAGTGATGTTATTCGGTGAGTAACGGACATCAAAGTATTCTTTCATCTGCGTCTGCGAAAGCGCGCTGATTGAATCGGTGGTACCGAGCACAGAGTTTCCCGCAGGGTGGTTCACGAAATGCTCTCGCATCGAGGACTCGAAAAGAACGTGGGCGGGACGATCCTTGTACAAAGCGATTTCGTCCAAGATCACCTTCTTCTCCATGTCGAAGTCTTCGACATTGAGCTTCGGGCGGAGCATATCGCTCAGCAAATCTTGCGCCTTCTCGAAATATTCCGGCAGCACCATCGCGTAGTAAACGGTGTTCTCTTCCGAAGTAAACGCATTCGATTGCGCTCCCATCGACCCGAGCTCGTAGTTGATGTCCAGCGCCGTTCTCCTATCGGTCCCCTTGAACATCATGTGCTCAAGAAAGTGCGAGACGCCGGAGACCTCCGGTGTTTCGTCGCGCGCACCGGTGCGAACGAAGAAACCGATTGCCGCACTGACGGCACTATCTCGCTGTTCGCCGATGAGAGTCAGACCGTTTGAAAGTTTCGCTTTATTGAATTTCATTTCACACCGTTTACGGAAGAGATGCTGCGGAAAAGATTCTACCGAGGAGAGGCTTCAGCTGCGCCGGCGACGTTCGAAAGGTCGGCCGCTTTCGGGCCGAGAGTAACAAGTGTTACCGGCCGCACAGGATAATTAGAAAAGTGACGCTTGATGTCTTCGTTGGTCACGCTTTCAATACCCTGACGAATTTCGCTCAGAGTTCGAAGCCTGCCGAGATTCCACCAGTCGTTGACGAGCGCCGACGCCCGAGAAGAGCTGGACTCGCTTTGCATGATAAGCGACGCTTTCATCTCGACACGAGCGCGCTCAAGCTCCTCCGTCGTTACGCCCTCTGATATTTTGCTCATTTCGGAAAACATTACCTGAAGCGTCTCGTCGAGGTTTCCAGGAGTCGTTCCCGCCGAAGCAAAGATTGCTGCGCGTCCTCGAGCAGCACTGTGCATCGCACCGACTCGATAGACCAGCCCGCGCTTTTCACGCACCTCGACAAAGAGACGCCCAGCCATGCCACCAGAAAGCACGGCGAGTCCTACCTTGCAGGTATAATAGTCGGCGTGATCAAACGACACGCTGGGATATGCAAAAGCAATCTGCACCTGTGCCGATTCCTTTTGCTCGTGAAAAGTACGCGCCTTCTCGCCGAGCTTCGGCACCGCGATGACGCTGGTAGTTCCTTTCCAATTTTTGAAACATTTTTCGACCTGTCGCCGGATCTCATCCCAATTGTATTTTCCGGCGACGGCGAGGATGACTCCCTGCTTGAGAAACTGATCGTGGTAATGCTCGCGAAGACTCTTGAGCGTCACGGAGCGAAGTCCGTCTTCGGTTCCAAGATGAGAGCGCCCAAATGGATCAGGATAAAAGTTCCGAGCGAGGACCGTCATGATTTTGTTCGCGGGCTCGTCTTCGAGCGCTGCAATATCCTGAATAGCGAGCTCTCGCGAATTCTCGAGTTCCTCTTCAGGAAGGTGCGGTTCGAGCAACATCGTCGCGAACAACTCAATTGCGCGCGGCAAGTGTTCAGCGAGCATCGCAGCCGAACACGCCGTTACCTCAATCCCAGCGCTTTGACTTCGGTGCACTCCGATGCTTTCAAACTGATCGCTGAGCTGTTTCGAATCATATTGCCCTGCCCCACGCTGGAGCATTTCGGCAAGCAAAGTGGAGCAGCCGATCTGATGCGGAAGGTCGCGAGCAACGCCGCAGGGAACTAAGAGAGAGATAGCGGCCGACGAGACCGCATCGATTTGCTCGCCGATGAGTGTCACACCGTTTGCGAACTGCTCTTTGTGAAAGGTTTGTGATTTCATAGACGAACTTTAAACTATACTCATGCTGCCTGGGAAAGTATATTTAGTGGCACGTTTCGGGAGTGGAGAAAATGGCGGCCAGTTGCTATCGCTGCGGAAATAGTCTTGATGACCTTCCGGTGCCTATCGGACGGAGAGAGTCTTGCTCAAAGTGCGGGTTTGACGTCAAAGTCTGCAAAAACTGTGTCCATTACGACATAAATAGCTATAACGAGTGCCGGGAGCCTATGGCCGAGCGCGTCGTTGACAAGGAGAAATCGAACACCTGCGACTATTTCCGCCTGGGCGCCGGAGTGAAGGAGAGTCAGGATGCCGCCGCCGCGGCCTTGAAACGTCTCGACGATTTATTTAAGAAATAACCGAAACATCTCTGACGAAGCTTGAAGCAGAGCCGGTTTGGAACAGGGGCCGAATGAGCGACACGAAATACATCAGCGGGCAGGCGGGAGCGGAAGTGGGCGATCAACGCTGGTTTCGCGACGTGTTGAAGCTTTCTGGCCACGAGGTCGAAGTCGGCTTGTTATCCACCGGCGCTGTCCTCAAAGGGAAAATCGTCTACACGATGTTCGACAGCTTCATTCTGGAATCGCGAGGTACGCCCCACGTCATTCGCTTCGAAGATTTGAATTTTCTTTTACCTGAACCAAGTAAGAATTGAATCCTCCGTCAACGCCGAGCCGGAATATCTTTATCGAGGGCGCGCCGGGCGAGAAGCTCGCAGGCGTTTTCACACCTGCTTCGGCCCATCGGCCCGATCTTTTCTGCGATCAAGGAGTCGTCATCTGCTCTGCCGGCGAAACCGCCGAAGATCGTTCTTTCGTGGAAACTTTGGCAAGGAAACTCGCCGAGCGCGGGATCCCAAGTTTATATTTTGATTTTCGCGGGATGGGAGAATCGGAGGGCACACCGTCTGCCGAGAGCTGGAGGTCGGATGTCAATCGAGCGGCGAGCGAGCTCCGAAAAGAGGCCGGACTAGAAAAATCCGCGATTCTGGGAATTGGGTTGGGAGGTCTCTTTGCATTTCTTGCCGGATCAGAAAACTTGGAGTGTCCCCTTCTGGTGCTGATCAACCCCGTTTTAAAAGGACACGAGTTCGCGAACAGATATTCGGAAAAGCCGGCTCGCCGATGGCTCTCTTGGCTCGGTTCAACGAAGCAGCAAAGAGAAAAATCTCCCGGAATGTTGGCCGATAAACTCAGTGCCGAGTTCCTGAGTTCGATTGACTCCCTCGACATCTCAGAGCATTCAGCACCCGTCATTCCCGCACTCGTTCTCGTCTCGACCGCCGAAGTTCCCGAATACGATCGGTTCGTGGGATATCTGAGATCGAAAAACGCGGTCGTACGGAGAGAGGTATTTCCCGCTTCAATTCTTTTATCAAAAGTTTTCGAAGTTCTCGAAGAGGAAGTGCTTCTGTAGAAGCGCGAGAATAGTTTGAGGACGCGCGGCGGCGATGCGTCCTCGGGCAGAAGTATCAAAACTCCTTTCTTTAGCCCATTTTCATTTCAGGAACGGTGATCACGCGTCCGGTGTGCGGCTCACGTTCACGACCTCGATCTCGGCGTCCCGCGTCCAGCCGCCCATCTGATCGAGAGCGCTGCCACCGGTGACGAACGCATCGAGGTAGTCGAACCGCTCGCCCCCCATGACGACGATGTTGCTGCCCGCGCGCACCGTGACCACGTCGTGGCGGTCCTGCTGCTGCGGCGGCGGCGACAAGTAGTAGCCGGTGAGGAGGAGCCGGCCGTTCCGGAGTTCGAGCTGATCCCCCTCCCGCCAGCCGCGGCGCAGCGCCTCCTGATTGCTGACGTTCAGTCGGACGTTCCCGAAGTTGTCCTTGTCGGCGACGACGGTCGGGGCGGTGGCCGGGATCTGGTGATCGCCGTTCACATCGTACACGTTCACGACGCCGCTGAAGTCGCCGGAGAGGAACCGGGCGACGGCCTGCGGGAAGCACTGCCACGACCTGAACTGCAGGCCCTCCTGGCCCGTCTCCAGCTCGGCGATCGCGACGATGTGGGGCAGGAGAGCGGTGAGGCTGTGGCCGGCGTTGGGCGAGAACACGATCCGCCCGTTCTTGAGGAGCGTCGCGTAAAAGCGGTGGTGGCCGTTCCGCTCCCCATGTTTGTAAATCGGGGCCACATTCAAGTAGCCCACCGCCCCCAGCGGGATGAGGTGGTCGAACGTCCCGATCTGCATGAGCGCCGACCACCCGCACGGGTACGTCTCGAGTTCCGGCACGGTCACTTCGCTCAGGTGCCCGATCTTGAGCTTCGCCCGCTCGATGCAGGCCCAGAGCGCCTGCACGACCTTCGCGGCCGCCTGATCGCCCGGACGGTAGTCCGAGACGACGATCGGGAACAGCGGGTGGCGGCGGACGCGGCGGCAGGCGTCCTTGAACTTCCACAGCAGGTCGGCGCTCTCCCCCGTGGCGAAGCTCTTCGGGAGGAAGAGGTGCCCGCGGCGCAGTTCCGACGCGACCTGACCCAGCCAGACGAACAAATTCAGCATGACGATCCCCTTGTGTGCGGTAGTCCCAGGTTTCCACGCTCCTCGTCCGAGGCTAGCGCGCGAGTGGTCTCGACCGACTCCCCCTGCTCACACGAGCACGAGGAGGCGGTCGAGCAATCGCTCGAAAGAAATGAGAATAGTAATTAGAGTTCCGATACCCAGTCCGAGTTTGTAACCTTCCATGAACCAGAGAAAACTTGATTAACGCTGAGCATCGCAGCCGCTCATCCTTGAACCACCGGAGCTTCGGCTCCGGGAGTTGATGGATGAACGGAAATTTCCACTACCCTGATTGGGGGCGTGAAGAAGCGCTGAGAGAGGAAATAAAGTATCGAGCGAGAGGCTGCGTTGTTGGTGTCCGAACCTACAACGCAGCCCCTCGCCCGACACGACATCACGGCACGTTCTGTTCGATCAGGACGCCGCCTGCAACACCGGGACGGGTTTGGCCTCGGGGCGGAGCGTTCGCACGATCTTCACGGCGAGGTCGCGGCCGACGTTCGCCACGCGCAAGTGTCCCCCTTCGTAGAACAGGGTGAACGGCCCGACGCGGCGGCTGCAGGCGGTGACGAAGCACAGGAGACCCACCCACAACCACTCCCGCGGGGCCGAGTCCGGGGGCGAGATCGGGTTGTTCGCGGCGAAGATTCCGCGGTTCAAGTGCCCCTCCACCTCGGTCGCGAACTGGGTCGCCGCGTTCCCACCGACGGCCGCATCGACGGCCGCCGCGAGCAGGAACGCCTCCGTGAGGTCGCCCAAGCGGCACGGGGCCGAGAACCCGACCTCCTTGGCCAGCGGGTACTTCGGCTCGTGGTAGACGGTCGGGACGTCGCTGATGCGGGTGCGACCGACTTCGCGGGGCAGATGCTCTTTCCGGGTCATGACGTAACTCCTCGTGTGTGCTCCAGCCGAATGGCCGGAGAATTGGCCAGAATTCAGGACATATCCGCCCGCAAGGGTTCGAGGACCCCTTCAGGCGAAAATGTCCGAAATCGCGATGACCAAACGAAGAGTGATGTCGGGATGAACTATGCTTCGTAAAATAAGAACCTTAAAAAAACTGACGCAGCCTGCCGCTCAATGCCCCTCTCCCGTTAAACTGGGCTGAGAAGATCTATAGTCAGAGATCGAGGAGCCCTTCCTCCGGTGCGACGCGACTGGGAATGCAAGTTCCCGAAATCACGGATAACGCCCGGCGCAAATCGCTTTGTGCGAAACGAAACATAGTCAATGCGACTGCTCAAGCAAGATGTAAGCGCTAGACGCCAAGGGTTCGGGAGCGTCCTTTCCGCGGACGCGAGAAACTGGAGTGGAGGAGTTGGCTCTCCCGCTGGTGAGCCCACGAGAACGGCGCAATGCGAACTATGCCGCGAGAAAGGTTTTCCAAGCAGCATGAGTATTAAAGGCCGACTCGGAGAAGCTGCTCGACAAAGCTGCGTGACGGAGAACGGCAGAGACTCCGATTCCAAAATCAGGGCCTTCTACAGCGCGAAATCAATTTGCGTAAGCGGGTCGGTTCTCTCATGCTTGATTGACACAGCGTGCCTTTCACAGCGTGTCTACGCTCGAACAGTCCGAACCCTAAGGGGTCTGACCAAGCACATCGAGCTCCAGACTATGAAACGAGAAGATTTAAATTCGAGAATGGGAAATTGAACGGCGACTTAACTGCACCCTCTGGACCAAAACGCAAGGAATTTCACCACGCGATTTTAGTAGAAAAGTATACAGCGCTTCTTCTACCCGCCCGTTTGACTCTCTTTTCGTTTCTCTCCCCTTAGGGCCTCGAGGGGCCACCTGCTTTTTTCGAGAGGCGGTCGAAAGGAAGACTCACGAACTCGAAAGTATTGAGGGAATTAAGATAAGTCAGATGTAAAGAACCTGAAGCGGTATTTACGAATTTCAGGGGATCTCGTCAAGGTATTGCCACAAATTCGAGGAGAGTTTTTTTCTGCGACGAATTTCGGAACCGCCTGCATAAAGCGGCCCTCGCTCCCCGAATTCCGCTCCGGGCGGATGTCCGGCCAGCCCTCCATATTCGTTGCTTGTCATCATTTGGAGTCCCGTATTGCAGTTCGAGCCGAGCGATGACCAGTACCAGACACAACGACCGCCTTCGCACACCACCCGAGCCTTTCGTTTCAGTGTCTCACGCACAGTGTGTTGTCTCAGCGCTTGTTATCTCAGCGCGTTCGTTTCAGCGAAGCACGATTCACGCCTGAGTTGTTGGCCAAAAACGAAACGTATTCTCAATCGGCATGAGCGAGAAATTCACCACTCACTCGCGAACGGATCGTGATCGATAGCGCTTGGAACCACGCTCGATCGCCACGCAGGATTTACATGTTCCTTTTCCGAAACGCTGCTGATGGTGATGGGCGAACTTCACCCGGCATCGAACCTTCGGTGTGATTAATAGTAGTATTTGGGCGACCAATGAAACGTAATGAAAAGTTAATCCAGAAGTCCGAAATTTGAGCGCGCTAGGCGAGAATTTCGCAGCAAAAATTGCAGACTCTCATTCACGATAGTGATAGGTAGGCAGCGTCATTTCTAGAGAGTCAGGTGTTTATGAAGACGAAACGCCTTAGCTTCGAACTAAAGATCGCTATCCTGTTGTTGTTCGGATTAGCGATAATTCTTGCCGACGCCGGCTTCTCCCGCTCTGCGAGCGGATCGTCTTCGACGTCTTCAATTTCTTCTCATGCTTTCGGACAAAAAGTCTTCGGACAAAAAAAACCGGCGGGACTTCGCTAAGCGAAGCACCACCGGCTTCATTTTCTTTCGCCTGCGCGGTACCTGAAGAACTCAGGTTTCCAGTCTGCGGTATTGCTCCCGCGCGGTGAGTTGACAGACTCAGTGCATCGAGCTTTCAAGCTCGCGGCGATTTGAAATGATCTGAGTTTCCAACTCGGCAACGAGTGAAAGAATCTTTTCACGGATATCCTCAACCAGCACTGTGATCAGTGTGCCCGTGTGTGATGCGGTGGCATCCTTGTGCACGAGACTGCGGGAAAGCCAGTCACCGGCTTGGTGCATGTGCTCAAGGCAAAGTGAGATATCGTGAATTTTATCAACAGTATTCATAACCAATCCTCAGGAAACCGATGTTCATCTGGCTAAGATGCCCACTTAAAAATTTGGTTTCACGACAACGTAGCTGACCCGAAATAATCACTCGGAAATCATCCATTTCCCCCCGGGAGGTACGAGGGATCGTCCCAAATTCCTCCGTCTTCGGTCACGGTTTTCTGAGATCAGCGGTTTAGCCTCGATCGGCGACATATCTTGAAGAGAGGGAAAAAGTCTCCCGTTCTGGCCGTCTGGGCGCATTTGGTTTTTCTCAGCTTTTTTTAGCTCCGCAACGCGGCTCAGACTTTCCGCACGGCAATGTCCGCGGGGAAAGTCTGAGCCGCATCCCGATTCCAGGAGAAAGTCATGAAAGCGACTCTGTTCGACGCGTTCGCCGACGCGATGCTCGTGTTCAGCCTCATCGCGTTCTCCATGCTCTGCTTCATGAATGTGGGGCGGGACATGCCTGAGGGCTCGCGCGTGAAGTCGGCCGCGACGGCCCTCGAGAAGCACTTCTTTGGATCGAAGTCGCGGCCGCCGGTGACCACCTGCAGCTACGACCCGCGAGAACGCTAAAGGAGGATGTCGGGACGCGGAGCTCGCCGATCAAAAGGCGAACTGCGCCTCGACGGCCTTCTTTCTCATTAATGGAAGTTATTAGCGCGGACGCCGCGCCGGCTTTGAGACGAGAAACGTAAAGTTAGCGGTGCTCGTGCCGAATGCGTTCCCGGCAGTGCATGATACCGTCGAAGTTGCTCGCGGAGCATAGCTGAAGCTCGCCACCATGTTTCTCAGCGTGACACGTGCGCCTCGCGGAAGGCCCGTGCATCGCACGGTGGGTGTCCCAGGAATGAACGGAAAATTGGCCACCCAAAAATTAACCCGTACCGATCGCCCGGCCGTCGTTGCGAAGACTGTTTGCGGCGCGATAATGAGCGGCGAGAAATCGAAATCGTGCACACGAACGACCTGAGTTTGTTCGACCGTCTCACTGGCACAGTGGAGAATGTTTTTCCACGTAAAGGTCTTAACGCCGAGACGTTCAACAACGGTGTCTAAGGAAAATTGAAAAGCGACGTTCCCTTCGACCGCATCAACAAGCTGCACGAAGGCAGGAGGAACATTTCCCCAATCAACGTCAAGAGAGCAAGTCCGATAATCCGGAGCTGCTCCGGGGACGCCGATCGTCGTTGATCGAACCTCACTTTCGTACATTTCTATGGGCACTGAAAGCGCAGCCGCTGGAGGATTCGATGGACGCCCGGTATTCCTGAAGCAATATGACTCCGGCGGGATGGAGGTGATGTAGTTCCTCACCTGATCCAACGAGTGTTGCGCGATATCAAACGAACCAAGCGCAAACGTATGCATCAACGTCGGTTTCGTTGAACCGTCTGAGTGACTCTCGAATAAATCGTAATGCGAAGCCCCGAGAATATGGAGCAACTCGTGGGCGAAAGCGCGACCGGCAGAAACTATCTGATCCGCCGAGTATCCTTTGCTTGCTACGACGCCCGCCGCGAAATTCGTGCACGCTGAGCCAAGCAAGGCGAGTCCCTCTTGACCCGCCACAGCACCGTTCGTGAAGAGAAAAACAGCTCTGCGGTCGTTTCCGGCGCCAAAAAGCGCCTGCGAATTATCAACCAGATCCCGCAAGATCGTAAACATTGTGCCGACAGGAGCAGCGTCGAGCACCTCAACATGATCAACTTCAACGCGAACAACTTTAGCGAGCGCATACCGGTCCGCCTCTCCGATCACTCGGAGAACGCGCTTTACGGCGTGCTCATTCGTCTCGCCCGGATGCCGAACGACCTTCGCATAGACTGAAATGAATTTTGCGCCTTCGAGCTCGTCGGCTCGGGCTGCTGAAATGCCGAAGAAGATTCCGAGAAGAAAAACAACGACGAGGAGGAGCCCGCTTCCGCGGGTTCCGGACATCTGCGCTAACCAGGGATATGCGAGCCTCTTACCTACCACCAGCCTCTCCTACACGGCCCCTCTTCAAAAACGACGCTTCACACGGAACTGCCGGAAAACACGCGGCATTATACTCTTATCTGCCGGAAGCTCAATCTTGATCCACATGGCGGAATGTATTTTTAGAAGTCGTTTCTGGTGGTTATCGGGCATACGCAGAGGCGCTCCGATTTCTTGACTGAAAAACTACGCTTTATCAAGAAATGGGGCCGCGATTCTGGTCGCTGCGGGGCACGCTTATCCCGGCTCGACCGGATCGGGGCCTACGAGGTCGGGAGCCGCGAATCCCCGAACCATCAACGGGCGCTTCATCTGTCCAGCCGGATTTGGGATAGGTTGCCCCATCGGTCCTCCAGGCGGCATTCCAAGGTCACGCTTGAGGAGCGGCAACACTCTCCGCCATCGCGCAAGCTCGGCGGGATCACCGGTCCAATCCGCCATGTGCTGCTCGATGATCTTGATGAGACGTGTTCGTTCCGCCTCCCCTCCCGGACCGCGATAAGGAAGAGTGGCGACCTGGTACGCTCCAATCACCTTGGAAGTCTGTTCCATGATCTTTCCGTGCGCATCAGTGAGATGGGCATTCGGAGCTTTCATTTGATTGTCTTTTACGTCAGGCACAATCTTTCGAAGCTCGTCCGAGCAGCCGAGAGCACCGAGGAGTGCCGGAGAAGCGTCTGCACCCTTATCTACTTTGTTTGCCCGCATTGCCGTCGCCCACTGAAAGATTGGCTCGACGACGATCATTTCGTATCGGTGCTCGAGCACCTGCCCCGTCATCTTCCGGTCCTCATCATCCACGCGCGGAAGCGGCTGTTGCGGCGGCTGCTGCACGACGGGATTTGGCATTACCGGAAACGGCTGAGGCTGCGGCACCGGCTGGGGCTGCGGCAAGGGTTGGGGGAAGGGTTGCGGCTGCGGTAAGGGCTGAGGCTGTCCTTGTGGTTGCCCTTGGGGCTGCGGCATCCCGCCAAATCCCGGGAGCCCGAGCTGAAATCCCAAGTCATCTGTCAGCTCCGTCAACCGTACCCCGGTTTCAAACGTCCGGAGGATGGCCAACGCATTCAGCTGTTCTCGCACGTTTGCCACGACTGGAGTCTTGTCCTCCTGAACCACCGGCTCCTGGACGGGCAGCGGATCGTCAATTTTCGTCGGAGGAATTTTTGTTTCGTCGACAGGAGGAATCACGACCGGCTCGACTATTTTTACGACCTGCTTGTCGTCGACTTTCTTTTCCTTTCCGCCTTGGACGACAGCGTCATCACCTTTTCCCTTGGGAACAACTACTGGAGTCGGCATGGGAAGCGGCTCGGGACGCGCGACTTCAACGACGGCTTCGGGTTCCTTCGCCGGTTCCTTCTTCGGCTCCTTCCGGTCTACCTTTTTGGCGACCACCGGCGGTTGGAGCGTAAGCGGGAGCGGTTGAACTTTCACATCGCTGCCCGAAGGCTCTTCCTTCCGCTCACCTCCCTTTACCACCGTCGGGAGTTTCGGAAGATCCTTCTTTTCCTGTTTCGATCCTCTTCCGGAGCCCCGTTCCTGAGAGCCGGTACCGCCATCGACAAGACCTCCCGGCAATATTCCGGATTGGGGAGACACCACCGCATCGTCCCGAACCCACGCGACGGTCGCTTGTTCAAGCCCGTTTGATCCTCGCCAGTTCGTCGTATGATGCATCCGTCGTTCGGCGATGATCTCGGTCTCCGGACCGTGTTTTACGATCTTAAATCGAATGCGACCGTCTTCGGAATAGTAGTAACCGTCGCGAGGTTTTGTTTTTTTGGCGAGTTCCTGGACTTCCGCCTCAGTCCATACCGTGTCGGTATACTTTCTCGCCTCGGCCGCAGTGACCCAGAGCTTTTCGTATCCCTTGTCGTTGTCAACGCCGCGGAACTTCGCCATCGAATATCCGGGAACATAGTCTTCCGCATCGACCATCACGTGATTGACTGTTTTTTTGTAGACCGGAACGAGTCCGGGTGGCGGACCGAGTTGAATAATTGCGGTCTCACTTCCGAATTCCAGATTCTTCCCGTAGTAGTCAATGAGGCGCCCACGAGTGTCCATCAAGGTGCCGTACGTTTCAAGAAAGCGGCGATTCACGAGATCTTCTTGCTTCGCGTCGCCGTTGATTCCGAACGAGCCGATAAGGGTGCCGCTTTCTGAGTATATTCGTCCGTCGACGTAGTAATAGCGTTTGATTCCGGTGGCGTTCACCCACTGGTCTTTGCCGTCAACATTTCTCCATTCTTGAAGAACGTTCGAAGAATCGACGCGAAAATAACGCTCGTATTGAACACCACCTGAAGAAGGGTAGTAGTTAATCGTGTCGTAAGCGTCTTTTCTCTTCCGTTCCTGATCCGCCGCGAGGGGATATTGGTTCTCCGCCTCTCTCATGCGGCCGGTGCCAGGTTGGATTACGACCTCTCCCATCGGTCTAACCTCAACATCCTAAAATTGGCGGCGCAAACTGGTCCCACCCGTGCGCCTTCCTATAAACATTGTGCAGTGTGCGATAAAAGGAGTGACTTCTGAGGCAACTGTAATATTTGTTATTTGGGGTTATGGATTGCGATCGTCCTCGGAGAATCACGATGAGGCGCGAAAGAGACTGAATGTTATTAGGTTGTTAGATCAAGAATACCCGCAAAGGGCTTCGACCACTCGACAACAAAAACAAAGCAGACCACCTGAGCAGGTAATCGCCGGAAACCAGTGGCACAAAGCCGGCCGGAGAATCTACTCCGCCGGCTCCTCACGAAGAGCCTTCAGAAGCAGCTCTTCTAACTTCTCCCGGAGTTCAGACACCGAGACGTGCCCGATAATGTCGCCGGCGAATGCATGAAGCAGCATGCTTTTGGCAATCGCCTCGGGGATGCCGCGTGACCTCAGATAAAATCTGGCATCCTCATCGAGCTGTCCAACGGTCGCACCATGCGTGCACTTTACATCGTCGGCCCAGATTTTTAGCTGGGGGCGAGTCTCAATCGAGGCATCAGTGGAAAGCAATATGGACTGATTCGACTGAATGGCGTTCGTCTTTTGTGCATCGGGGCGAACGACGATGGTACCGCTAAAAACACCGCGCGCGCTCTCGTCGTAGATACCTTTATACAATTCGCGGCTGAAACAGTTCGGCTTTGCGTGATCAATCAGCGTGGAGTTGTCGACATGCTGATGACCACGAATCACGGTGAGCCCGTTTAAGTAGCTCTCGATTCTCTCTCCGTTTAAGACAGGATGGATCTCATTCCGGACCACCCCGCCACCAAACGTGAAGACGTTCGATGTGAAACGGCTCTTCTCTTCCTGTTGTACAACCAGGTTCGCGAGATGGAAGGCTTGTTCACCTTCGCACTGAATCTTCGTGTGCTCGACAATCGATTCTTCTTTGCAGATCACTTCGGTGTAGACGGAAGAGAAATATCGTTTCGCGCCAAGCGCGATGAAATACTCAGCAACACGAGCTTCGGAACGCTTCTCGGCCACGATACAAATGCGTTCCGGAAGGAGCATCCCCTCTCCGTCCGGCGAGACGACGTGAATAATTTGAATCAGGTTCGGGACGGCCTTACCTTCCGGGATGCGAATCATTCGCCCCTCGGTCGAGAGAGCCGCATTGAGCGAAACAAACGCGGTGGCTTCGTCATCAACACTTGCCGCCGGGAGAGGTGAGATTTCGAGCCCTGAGAGGTCCGATATGGAATCTTGGAAAATCCCGTTCACATACACGAGGCGAGTACCGGTCAATGCCGGAACATATCGCGCGAGCTCAGCAACCAGCACTTTGGCTGATTGAGGATCTTTCTTTACCGGGCGGAAGGTAGACTTCGTGAGCGTTTGAAGATTGGTGTACTTCCAATCCTCGTTCTTCGGAGTTGGGATCCCGAGGGTCGTGAATTGCTCAAACGCCTTCGCTCGCCGAGCGGAAGCTGCTTGGTCCTTTTCAGCGCCCTGCACCTCACGAAAAATTTCGGTGAAAGGCGACACGCCAGTTTGTTCAGTCTTTACGTCGCTCATTCCTACCTCGCAGCGGACGTCGCGGCGGTTGCCGAGCCGTTCTCACGTACCCAATTGTAACCCTTTTCTTCAAGCTCAAAAGCGAGCTCTTTCCCGCCGCTCTTTACGATAATTCCGTCGATCATCACGTGGACGAAGTCCGGAACAATGTAATTGAGCAGACGTTGATAGTGAGTGATGACGACCATTCCCGTCTCGCTGTTCCGGAGACTGTTTACTCCGCCCGCGACGATCTGAAGCGCGTCGATATCGAGGCCCGAATCCGTTTCATCCAGAATGGCGAGCTTCGGCTCAAGAACCGCCATCTGAAGAATTTCGTTCCGCTTCTTCTCGCCGCCTGAGAACCCTTCGTTTACTGCGCGGGTGAGCATCGCCGGTGAAAAATCGAGAAGCTTTGCCTTCTCCTTCATCAGATCGGAAAATTCCTTTACACCCAACGCCGGAAGCCCCTGATGCTCGCGCTTGGCGTTTAGTGCCGTGCGGAGGAAGTAGGTCATATTCACGCCGGGGAGTTCAACGGGGTATTGAAACGCGAGAAAGAGTCCTTCTTGCGCACGTTCCTCGGGGTCCATCTCAAGAAGATCCTTCCCGAGAAATGATACGGAACCGCCGGTCACTTCATATCCCTCGCGCCCGCTCAGAACATTCGCGAGCGTGCTCTTTCCGGAGCCGTTTACGCCCATGATGGCGTGCACTTCACCCGGCTTCACGTGGAGGTTCAATCCCTTCAAGATTTCTGTGCCGGTATCTTCAATCCGGACTTGCAAATTTTTTACTTCTAACATCGCTTTCCCCTATAAATCTTACCTCTGTGCCTCTGTGTCTCTGTGGTTACATTAAAAAAAAACCACAGAGACACAGAGGCACAGAGAATTTTTATCCGACGCTTCCTTCCAGACTGATGGAAAGGAGCTGTCGTGCTTCAATTGCAAACTCCATCGGTAATTCTTTGAATACTTCTTTGCAAAAGCCATGAACGATCATGGAAACGGCATCTTCCGTCGAGATCCCACGCTGATTGCAATAGAAGATCTGATCCTCGCCTATCTTTGACGTCGACGCTTCGTGCTCGACCTTCGCCGTAGGATTCTGAATCTCGATGTACGGGAACGTATGCGCTCCGCACTTATCTCCCATCAGCATCGAGTCGCATTGAGAGAAGTTCCGCGCATTCTCCGCGGATTTCATAATCTTCACCAAGCCGCGATACGAATTTTGTCCACGTCCGGCCGAGATTCCCTTCGAGACGATCGTGCTCGTCGTGTTCTTTCCGATGTGGATCATCTTCGTGCCGGTATCCGCCTGTTGCAGATTATTCGTCAAAGCGACGGAATAGAACTCTCCGACGGAGTTATCACCCTTCAAAATGACACTCGGATATTTCCAGGTGATTGCCGAACCGGTCTCAACCTGAGTCCACGAAATCTTCGCGTTCTCGCCTGCACAGATGCCGCGCTTTGTTACGAAATTATAAATTCCGCCCTTGCCATCCTTGTCGCCCGGATACCAGTTCTGCACCGTCGAATATTTGATGGTCGCACCCTTCAGCGCGACCAGCTCGACGACCGCGGCGTGAAGCTGATTCTCATCCCGCATCGGCGCCGTGCACCCTTCCATGTAACTCACGTAGCTGCCTTCATCGGCGATGATGAGCGTTCTCTCAAACTGGCCGGTCTTTTCGGCGTTGATTCGAAAATATGTCGAGAGCTCGAGCGGGCAGCGCACGCCCTTCGGAATGTAGACGAACGATCCGTCGGTGAAGACTGCAGAGTTCAGACATGCAAAAAAGTTATCTGAATGAGGGACGACCGAGCCGAGATACTTTTGCACAAGGTCTGGATGATTTTGAACCGCCTCCGAAAAGGCGCAAAAGATAATCCCGTGTTCCTCCAACTCCTTTTTGTAGGTCGTCGCCACCGACACGCTGTCAAACACCGCATCAACGGCAACACCCGCCAGGCGCTTTTGCTCCTCGAGCGGAATCCCGAGCTTTTCGTATGCGCGAAGGAGCTCCGGATCGACTTCTTCGATGCTTTGGAGCTGCGGCTTTTTCTTCGGCGCTGAGTAGTAGACTGTGTCCTGATAGTCGATCGGGGGGTAATTGACGAAAGCCCAATTCGGCTCCTTCATCGTGAGCCATCGGTTGTAAGCCTTGAGGCGCCATTCGAGCATAAACGGCGGCTCGTTTTTCTTTGCGGAGATGATGCGAATCGTCTCCTCGTTAAGACCCGGGGGAACGGAATCAGATTCGATATCCGTGTAAAAGCCCCACTTATACTCTTGGCTCGTAACGTTCTCGAGAGTTTCGAGATCCGAACTCATAAACATCCTTCGGCAGTTCTAGTCTTTGGGATTCCGGAGTATATCCTAGTGCTTCCCGTTCGAATTAGCGGCTCGTCCGCAAATTCGCCGGTCCGCAGATTTGCCAGTTGCAGCCTCGCCAGTCACGGCATCGCCAGTCACGGCATCGATTGCGGAATGCTCGGCAAAGCCAAGCCAGCAAAATCTCGCGCTTTACCCACCAGAAACAAACTGGCTTTATCCGCTTGATCAGGAGATTCTCTTGGGTAACGCACTAGCCCTGTCATGTATTATAGTTGAATAAGAAATTCAAGTATAATACCTGGTTAAATCGGGAACACCAGAGCAGGCAACACCCGAGGGACAATCGGAAATTTCACAACTGAGCCGGAGTTTTTGGTCGAGATGAGCAAAGCGTTTGTAAAAGAGGGTGAGGAGCCGGAAGACGATCTCGAGGCCGACGAGCCGGCACCCGTCACCCCGGGCGGAAAGAACTATATTACCCCTCTCGGTTACAAACGCCTCGTCGACGAGCTCGCCTATCTGCGCACCGACGAGAGGCCGAAGGTGACCGAAGTCGTCGCTTGGGCGGCTTCCAACGGCGATCGCTCGGAAAATGCCGACTATCACTACGGGAAACGCAAACTGCGAGAGATTGACCGGAGAATTCGCTTTCTGACGAAACGAATCGAAGCCGCTGAAATCGTCGAGATTGAGAAGATTAAATCCGACCAGGTGCTCTTCGGGGCGACCGTTACCTTCCGCGATGAAGATGACATCGAAAAAACCTATACCATCGTGGGCGTCGACGAGATTGACGTCGATAAGCGACGCATCAGCTGGATCTCCCCGCTCGCCTCGGCACTCTTCAAGGGCCGGGTTGGCGACTGGGTCACGGTCCGCATGCCCAAAGGTCCAAAAGAGGTCGAAATAGTTGCCATCACCTATGCCGCGCTTTCCGATTAAACTCGCTGTCGGAGTTTAAGGATCATCCGGGGGCTCCGTCTGATACTTCGGGCTGTAGGTATTTGGAATTTTCGCGGGTAATTCGCGATGCCTAAAAGAGCGCTCGGAGATTCTCCTAGTGCAAAATAGGAGACGGAATCGCGAAATGCTCAAAAAGAAGCCTAAATATTGGGGTAGGATATAAGGGGAATTAAGTTTCTCACGATATTATCCGATATTGGAATTGAGGGTTCCCGTCGGAGCCCGAAACAGCTCCTAGGTCTGGGTTGAGATTCTTAAACGAGGCAATTCGTTGTGATGCCGAAAGACTACGCACCGTTGATTTTATTAGGGGTCGCCTGTATCCCGGTGCTGCTGTTTACCATCGCGTATGGAATCCAACAGCGACGGAAGGCCAAGCAACTCCGTGAACGCCTGAACGTGCTTGATGAAGTCATAAACGGCTTCGAAGGACGTTTGCTGTCAATCGAGACTCACGCCCTCGACTACATGAATTCGCTCACTCAAGACGGAAGTAAGGCCCTTTACGAAGTGAAGGAGCTTATCAGCGCCGGCCGAAATCTGGCCGATGAGGTTCAAGAGCTTATCGAAACCCGAGATCTCTCGGCCTACAACGAGGCCGAGCGCCTTCTGCGCGATGATTTCGTGATCAGTGAGGAGATGGTGCGGAAGTTCGATGGGAGCTACGTCCGCAGGTATCCGAAATATCGGAACTGGAAGGATGTGATTGAAAATCACCTTCAGCAGATTGGACGGGAAGTATCTCGCGCATCCACTCGGGCAACTGAGTCCGGCATACCGAAGCGGAAGAAACGCCAATCTACGGTCGTGAGTCTTATGCAGGCCGGAGTTCGTGCCGTCGCCACTGGCGTCCGGATGCAACAGGCTCCGGTTCGCACTCTCCTCAGAAAGAACAACTCCCTGAAGATATAGCGTCAACTCAGAACGCTGGTAAAAAAAAAGCGCGGTTCAACACCGCGCTTTTTTGTTTTGGCCCTGCTTATTCGGGCTGTTTTATTTGGGTCCCGGATGAGCAGCCCATAAGCAATTTCTTCGGAGAACCGACTTAGTAGCCGTTTACCGGAAGGTTCATCGGCCGCGGAGCTCGCGGCTCAAAGTCCCGTGCTTGGCTATCGCGGCCCTGAGGATCGCGGCCGCGGTTGTTGTCCCGGCGGCTTTCGCCGTTTCCCCGTTGCGAGCCATCTTGCCGTCCCTGCGCACTATTTCCATTCCGCTGAGGCGCAGCACTGGACTGAGCGCGACCTGCGCCGGCTTGAGGCGCGTCGCTTCGGGGTTGCCGCCGCTCGCCTTGATTCTGACCGCTCCGTCCGTTTCCGCCGCGTTGGTTCGACCCACCGGCAGCACCTCGGAAGTCTCGGCCGCGGCGATCGCCACGTCCGCCTCTCCGGTTCCGGAAGTCTTGCGGATCTGCAATCTCCTTCGGGAGCGAGTGATCGAAACCTTCGAGCTCGCGTCGTTCAATTGGCTTTCCAAGTCGCCGCTCGATGGCGCGAATCATGGAAAGATCCTCTGAAGTAACGAAGGTAAATGCATCGCCGGTTCTCGCCGCCCGACCGGTCCGGCCAATGCGGTGAGTATACGCTTCAGGAGTTTCGGGAACATCAAAGTTAATGACGTGGGTCACGCTCGAAATGTCGATGCCGCGGGCTGCAATGTCGGTGGCAACCATGATCTGATAGGCGCCCTTCCGGAAACCGTCCATCGCTTCTTTGCGGCGATTCTGGGACAGATTTCCCTGCAGAGAGGTCGCACGGTATCCGAGCTTATCGAGTTGCTGTCCGAGCTTCTTCGCCCGATGCTTTGTTCGTGTGAAAATGAGCACAGACCCTTCACCGAGCTCTGGAAGAATGCGAGTCAGTAAGTCCGCTTTTTTCTCAGAACCAACGTTGAAAATCGCGTGGGTAACGGTCGAAACGGGCGAGGCAAACGAAGCTTCGACCTTGGCCGGCTTATT
Organism: uncultured Bdellovibrionales bacterium; assembly: GCA_964509425.1. Taxonomy (GTDB): domain Bacteria; phylum Bdellovibrionota_C; class UBA2361; order SZUA-149; family CAZDWZ01; genus CAZDWZ01. The sequence goes on from CAZDWZ010000002.1 coordinate 209,989, forward strand.
AAGGACCTCATTCGCAAGTCCGGAAATCTCCGACGGCATCGTCGCCGAGAAGAAAAGGCTCTGGCGGCTTTTCGGCAACCATCCCAGGATTCTTCTGAGACTCGGGAAAAATCCCATGTCGAACATCTGATCTGCTTCATCGAGGACGAGGAAGCGAATCTGAGAAAGATTGCAGAACCGCTGCTCGACGAGATCGATTAATCTCCCCGGGCAGGCGACGACGATATCCAGTCCCTGCTTCAACGCCTCGATTTGAGGCCGCTGAGAAACTCCTCCGATGATGACGGTGGATCGGATGCCGGTGCCGCGACCGAGCTGCTTGATAACGTCGTTGATCTGTTCCGCAAGCTCTCTCGTCGGAGCGAGAACGAGAGCGCTCGGATTTTTATCTCTCCGCGTCTGATTCTCCGGCCCGCGCTGTTCGCGTTCGGCAATCATACGCTGGAGAATCGGCAGCACGAATGCCGCAGTTTTCCCGGTTCCGGTTTGTGCAAGGCCGATCACGTCCCGGCCCGACAGCACTTCCGGGATGGCTTTGGCTTGGATAGGGGTTGGAGTGGTGTAGCCGGCTTCAGTTATGGTTTTTCGCAATTTCGGCGAAAAGTCGAATGATTCAAATGTCACGATTGTCCTTAAATCCCGAGCCGGAACCGCTTTCAATCAGACGGATCACGGCATTTGGGAACTTTTATGCGTCCCTCACCCAATACGGGTGACTAATGTTGATATGGCGCACAAAGAGGGATTCAATACACGGACAGGTTCTCGCAATTCTGCAAGAAACACCGCTACTTGATATTCGAGCGATTTATTCCTGCCAGACGGTTTCCCGCCGGCTGTTCTAACCCAACGTGACGAGTTCTGATGCAGGTGCCGACGAACAGCGTTCGCGGAATCTCATCAGTCACTGATTGTCACTTTGGGATATCGCTTGGGATACTCTGGGACTACTTCTAGAGAGAAGCCCGGCTCTTCAGGCGCAAGTTATTCCAGGACCTTACATAATCTCCAAAGAAAAGTCAAGAATCCCTCTTTCACGAAGCTTCCGCCCGATTTGGGGTGTGCTAAAGCATCCGGGCAGTGAGCTTCAACAGCGTTCGAACCTTTTGGGGGAGAAGAAATGACTGGACGGACCTTACTCGGTCTCGCGGGTTCGCTTGGCGGCGCACCCGTGGAGCATCGGAATCTCGGGGCGACGGAGGATTGCGGCGACGACGTCGCCGTCGTGATCATCACGGAGGACGGGGATCGCAGAACCTGCGTGTTCTCATTCCCGGGAGAGGCATTGTCGGCCATGTTCCGGAGCATGGTCGCGTCCACAACGACGCCGCGTCGTGAACGGACACGGATTTCGGCGTGAGCCGGCATCCGGATCACAGGTCAAACGGAGCAGTCTCGTCGAAGGAAGAAACACCGGCCGCTCAGGGGGTGTGCATTGGTTAAACGAAGTTCGCTTAAGGGGCTCACCTCGAGCCCCCAACCGTTCCCTCATCCACCGACTCACTTCCACCATCCGCCATCGCTCAAAGAATTCCATCCCCATCTCACCCATCGCAAGACGAGGAAGACCAGCCAGGTCGACCAGAGCAGCATGAACGCCCGGTAGCTCCAGATCGGCAAGGTGAAAACAACAGGAACCGGGAGCGCGCTGGTACTTCTATCGACATACCACCGAAGGAACGTGTTCGTTGAATTTGCCCCGATGACATTCATGTCGGGCGCGAATATGAGTCCGTGATAAAGCGAAATGAACAGAATGAGCACGACGCCGAGACTGACGACAGCGAGAAAAATCTGTGCGGCGTTAAACCATCCATCCTTCTTAAAGGGGTTCGTGCGCCGTCGCTCAAGCATCCAACTCCAAGCAACAGGAATGAGCAGCACGACCGGATGCAATGTCGCGGTACCGAGACCGAGAAAAATCCACTCAGGCATAGAGAGTGGAGGAACTCCGGCGCGTCCGACCAGCACGCCGAAAAGAATTACAATCCCCAGGCCGCCCCAGAATAGAATTGCCGGACCCCACGCGGGACCAGACGCCCAGAGGAGCCAGCGTTTTTGTGCGACCTTTGTGGACACCGCGACGTTGTACGCGTCGCCACCGACGTCGACTTCAGGGAGCCGGCTTACAAGTGATTGTTGCCAAGGTTGCTGCCAATTCACTGACACCTTCTGCTCGCCAGGCTGAAGCGGGATCTCCAGCACTCTGCCCTTCGGCATAATATTCGTCTGCGCTCCGCGTAGCGTCACCTGCTGCACGAGCGCTCCTTCAGGAAGCGTAATTTTCCGGAATCCGCCCTGGCTGGATGTCAAGGTAAGACTCAACGTTCCACGAATGAGACCCGAACCAGGCTCCCACGCGAGCGTGGCGTTGCTCAGCGTCTCCGTCACCCCGGCGATCCCGAGCGGTTTCGAAATTTGAACCTTTACCTTGTCCCCAGGCCACGGACGCCACAGAACGAGATGCTCGTTTCCGACGATCGTATGAACCGGCTGAATCCCCTCGAATGAACATCGCCAAATACTCGCGCAGCGAACCTGCCATTCTTCGGTGACGTTGCCGCCGGCGGGTGATTGGAGATTGAGCTCGGGCTCTTCACTGAGCGTCGCCGTCCAGCTGACCGACGATTGTCCGCGCGGAAATTGGACTTGGGCCGACCCGCCTTCGACTTTGATATTCTCCTCGGTGATGGATTCACCGGGCAGAACGGGCAACTTCATGATCTGCGCACGGTTAAAATTGCCGAGCCGATGGACGGTGGTGCTTACTGTCCAAGGTTGACCCAACGTAACTTCACGGACGACGCGGAACCAATCCGGGAGCGGAACATCGGCCTGGGCGTCTGTCTGAGCATCGGATTTCTCACCCGGAACATCCCGCCGGATAAGTTGAATGCTCTCCCCTGTCGAACCGTTTGCAGAAAGACCGTCTACCGACCATCCCGTCATGTCGACTTCAACGTGCTGTGGAATGATTCCGAATTGCAACGTCGCAGAGTTCCGTCGCGTGAGAACACCATCGACCCGAATTTTATGAACTCCCGCTGGGACCCGAACCCACACCATCCCGCCGCTCTCCCGGCGAAGATCCTGGGTGGCGATGCCGTCCAGCGAAACACTCGTGACCAAATATTCACTGAGCGGTCCCGGAACTGGCCAGGCAGACCAGCCGTCGCTACTTGCGGTTGCTTCAAGTGTCAGCGCGACTTTCGCTGCTTGCTGCGCACCAGCAGCCACAGTTCCTGACGAGATTTTTATGCTGTTCGTCGAAACGCAGTCAGAGGCGCAGACCTGACCCGCCAAGCGCCCTTGCAGCTCCTTCAGCAACTCCTCGTTTGGAACATCTTCGGCACGCACGGGCGAGACCGATCCAAAAAGTGCGAACAAAGTCAGCGCGGCCGCGACACTTCCCGGCATTTTCCAAGAAAATCCTTTGAGCGAGTCTTTCGCAAACGCCAGCAGCAAAAGAACGAATAGGAAAATTCTCGCGATCGAGAGGACGAGGTTCATGCGTGGACTGATCAAAATGAGTTCAACATTTCGTCCCTTCTCCACCGGCCCGCTCCATGACAAGTTCCACGACTTCCTCCCGCTCCATCCAGGAACACCAACCCCGGTTTGCACGACGGCCTTTTGATCGACCTGTAAGAGCGCCTGCTTCTTCGCCTGATACGGCCCAGATTTTCGATAGTCGGAAAGTGACTTTCGCGCCGGAGCCGATTGCTCTGCCGGAACATTGTCCAGTTCAAAACGCTCATCATTGAAAATTTGAGGTTCCGGTGCCGCCGCCTGAGGAAGAACCATGCCGGCGCCCGCCCCAGCCGAGGCAGTGTCGAAACCCGATTCCTGATAACGCCGATTAGGACTGTAGGCACCGCTAAAAAAGGCAGATGCGACAATACCCATCGCGATGAGCACGACGAAGCTGATGAGGAGCGCCCGAAAGAACTTTTTGAACTGTCCTTTGAAGAGATAGATCAGCCCGGCAACGCCGAGCGCACATAGTCCTAATCCACCGCCGACAAGAAGAATTCCGCAGAAGAGTTCCCAGAGCATTCGTGAATCAACGAGCGGCGGCAGGCCGAGCTGCGGAAAGAGGCCGTTCCGGAGCTGGTCGATCGAGAAGCAAAGAAGCAGGATCGCGACCAGCACGCATGCGGCGACGAAATATCCGTGCGCCCATTTCTTCGCCCTGCCATCCGGGATCGCTTGAAAAAGCGCGAAGGACGCTATGACATGTAGCCACACATAGTGCGGGGCACCAGGGATGCGATGCGAAAGTCCGAGGGCAAGGAAGGTGACGATGCCTAAGGGCGCTCCTTTCAATCGAAACACAACCAGAGCGACAAGGAACAAGAAGAAGATATTCCACAGGCTCCAACTCGAAAGCCATGTGTTCGGATTGTTGTCTGTTCCGAAAATTTCAACCACATCCCATCCGGGAGGAAGGAGCAATTCGGCAGAGAGTCCCGTGACGTCATGGTTCCAGCCGACGGCAGGGAACTCGGACTTTCCTTCCTCGATTCTTGAAACCGCTCGAATCTCTACGTCCGGTGAGCGGAGCTCGACACCAGACGCTTCCTTTCCTCCGCTCCGCGCATCTTTCGTGATGAGCTGAGGCTGGCCGCTTACTTCCACCCGGCTGAGGATGGTCGGCGAAGTCATGTTCACACGCCACTCCTGGAACATCTTTCCGCTCAGGCGGTCCTCAATAGTGTACCCGCTGCCGTCGAGATCGAGCCAAAACTTTCGGTGGAGCCGAAGCTGATTGGGAGGAAGATCTTGTTCGCCCCGTCTCCGCTCCGCAAAAGACATTTTTGCTCCGCGCGAGAGAGTGTACGCCGGAAATCTTTTCCAGTCCTCTGGAATCGAAGTCCTCTGCGGCTCGATACCGGGCGCGCCGTCCAGTGTCACCGATCTCAGCGCCTCATCGGCTTCCCAGCTCCAGGTCTCGTCGCTCGGCCAATCTTGCCCGGCAGGAACCGGCGGACTGAGTTCCGTTGGCGGAGCAGCGCGCACCGCTTCAACTCGCAGGGTGTGAATACCGGGACGGATCTGAACTTTTAGCGAGCCTTCTTGATCGAAGGCGTGAACGAGGCCGCTCTCCGAACTCACTTGAACGAAATCAGCGGGAAGTATTTTCCCGAGAACCGCCTCTCTTGCTTTCCCTGCAACTCGAAGCTCGATGTGCGTGAGCAGTTTAAATGGGACTCCATCGGTCATTTTCCGCGAGACGGAGATTCGCAGAACGTCTTCCTCCGCATCAACTCCGTCCGAGGAATCGTGAAGCCACAGCTCGCCGTTTTCGTTCACCCTCGGCTGATCGATTAAAGTCCCGTTTAATTTCAAGCTTACCAGCCCAAGATTCGGTGGAAGCAATACCGACTCTGGAAGCGAAGGCCAGGCGAAGCGGCCCGACACGACATATTTCCCTGCGGGAAGTTCGATCACCGGGCGGGTATCAGTGGTGAACACCGCTGCCGCACGCTTCGCGCCGCTGCCCGACTCTGCCACCGAGATATCCAACGGAAATATTTCACCGCCACCCACGAGCGTCACGCGTGCTTCTCGCGAGAGACTCACCGTCTGCGTAAACGTCGCGCCGGTATTCGTGACCTCCAGGTTGGCCACTCCGGGCCAAGCGCATTGGCGACCGTCGCCAAGCAAAGGGCAAAAAATATCGGGGTCCCGGTCAACGACCCAACGGACCCAAGGCTTGAGCGCTTCCGGGACGTAGACATTCGACACTTCGTCAGCTTTGCTTAGCGAGGAAAAGCAAAGCACCGCGAAAAGCGCGAGAATCAGGGAAGACCTCGGTCGGAATTTCATGAAACCCTCTGCATCTAGACGTTTTTTCAGCGAGGCTCGCCTCGTTCCGCCACTCGGATTATATTACAAATTATTTCGGGAACTCGGCTCCGATCTGATATACCAACCCCGGCAAGAATTGCATTAACCTTTCTCAGGTCTATTAGACATGAAAACCCCCCTCTTAGTTCGCGCGCTTCGCGGCGAGGCAATTGAACGCCCCCCGGTTTGGCTTATGCGGCAGGCGGGAAGATACCTTGAAGAGTACCGGGCGCTGAAATCGAAAAATAGCTTCCTGGAGATGTGCCGGAACCCGGAGCTCGCTTTTGAGGTGAGCATGCAACCAATCCGCTTCTTCCAGCCAGACGCCGCGATTGTGTTCGCGGACATTCTCCTTCCGGCGCAGTGCCTCGGGATCGACGTGACGTTCGCCCCCGGTCCGAAGGTAACGAATCCAATTCGAGGGGTGGCAGACATTCGCGACCTCCGAATAGAAAGCCCTGCCCGTGTTCTGTCATTCGTTCCCGAAGCGCTGACGGCGATTCGAAATGCGCTGGAACAAGAAGAAGGTCAACGAAAGGCCGTGATCGGTTTTGCGGGCGCACCTTGGACGATGGCCTGTTACCTCATCGACCAAGGTCCGTATAAGCACTTCGAACAGACAGCCATTTTCGCGAAGGAGCACCCCAAAGCCTTCGCGTTCTTTTTGGAAACGATTTCGCGTCTCACCGAAGAATATCTGCTCGCCCAGGTCGAAGGCGGTGCTGACGTCGTTCAGCTCTTTGAATCGTGGGGCGGGATACTCTCGCTCGATGATTATCGCCGCTACGCTCTGCCTTCGTGCGAACGGATCATCACGTCACTCGCTCGCCGCGGTGTTCCGGTGATTCTGTATGTAAACGGTTCATCTCACCTCCTCCACGCGATGACTGAATCCGGTGCTTCATGTCTGAGCGTCGACTCGAGGACTCCGCTTGCAGCCGCCTACTCGGTCGTCGGCAAAAACGTGGCCATCCAAGGGAATCTCGATCCAACCGATCTTTTCCTGCAGGGCGACGAAGTATATTCGCGAACCCGCGAGATGATCGCGGCGGTTCCCGATCAACGTAATTACATCGCGAACCTCGGTCACGGCGTGCTGCAGTCGACGCCGCGCGAAAGTGTCCGGGTATTCATCGAAGCGGTGAAGGCTGGCTGGGTGAACGCTCCCATGCAACAAGGCAATTTGGCGAACACCCATCCATGACGAAGCGCGGCCGGGATGTTGCGATAATCGGAGGAGGCATAACCGGTCTCGTTCTTGCGCTCGAAAAGAAGAAGCAGGGCGACTCCGTACGAATCCTCGAAAGCGCAAATCGACTCGGCGGTTGGATCCGATCGGAATATAAGAACGGATTTTTGCTTGAACACGGACCGAACACGGTCATCCTTTCACCGGAACTCGAGACGCTCGTAGAAGACCTGGGGATTTCTTCGAAGCTCGTTTTTCCATCCCCCGATGCCAAGAATAGGTTTGTGCTTTCGCCGTCTGACGGAAGAACGCTCCTTGCGGCGCCTCGAAGTGTTCTCGGTGCGGTCGGAACTCCCCTCCTCTCCATCGCGGGAAAGATACGACTTCTCGGTGAGCTATTCGTTCCCGCTTCGCGAGCCGAAGACGAGAGCGTCCGCGAATTTTTCACTCGAAGATTCGGACGCGAAGTCGCGACTCTCGTCTCTGCCGTCGTCGGAGGAATCTACGCTGCCGATTCGTCGCGGTTGTCGATTCGAAGTGCGCTTCCCAGCGTCTTTGAGCTTGAACGAAGTTACGGATCGATTTTTCGCGGGATGCTTCTGAAGAAAAAGCGGTCCGCAAGCCGGAAGGGAAGAAAATCAATCGTAAGCTTCGACGGAGGACTGGAGAGGCTGATCGAGTCGCTCGCCGCACGATTCGAATCTCACGAGATTCGCATCTCGACCGGCGTCGTTTCCGTAACGAAGGGAAACGACGGGCGTCGCTACCGGCTCACCGGCGCAGAAGGCCGAGAGCTTGGAGCTTCACTCGGCGAATTCGATGAAGTGTACCTCACCGTGCCCGCCAAAGAATCCTGTCGAATCCTCCACGACTTGGATTCTGAGCTTGCCTCAAAAGTAGAAGGTATCCCTCATGCACCGCTCGGCCTCCTTCATCTCGCCGCAAAGAGAGACTCGATACAACACCCGTTAGATGGTTTTGGATTTCTTGTACCAGAAGGAACCGGACGCAAGATCCTTGGAGTCATTTTTGCATCGACTCTATTTCCGCACCGCGCACCGCAAGGTGACGTCCTCCTCACCTGTTTCGCGGGAGGGCTTCGGAACGCGGCCGCAGCGGACGTTCGATCGATGGAGAGACAGGCAGAGATCATCGAAGAGCTGTCCGGTTTCATCGGACTTACGGAAAAGCCGCGAGTCATATCGGCAGTTTATCATGAAGCCGCCATCCCAAATTTCCCCACCGGACATTTTCGGATCGAGGAGGCCGCAGCAAACTTCGAGCGGAAGAATCCCGGCATCTTCCTGATTGCAAATTGGCGTCGAGGCGTCGGAGTGCCCGATCGAGTTCGATTCGCACTCGACGCCTCCCGGAAAACCGTAGTTCCCTAGCTTCTCTGGGCGTCCTATTTCATGCAAAACAGCGTTTATAATTGCAGACACCGGTGCTAGTGTCGCGACCAGAAGAGCACCACGAGTCGCTCAAGCCCTCACCGCAGTTCTTTTAGCTCAGGGCCGAACGAGAGTTGAGAAGAAGTACGAACCTGCTTTTCGGCGGATACGAATCGGCCCGAAAGCAGAAACGAGAGTTCGGTTCAGCAAGAAGGTTTTCTAAGAACTTGCTTTTGCCTCCATTTCGATTTTTCAAGTCCTGATTGGGAGCTTTGATCCCGATAATTTGGCGCGCAGTGTCCGCTAACCGGCCCTCTTCGGCCGCGCTTTAGCGGACACTGCTCCCATCACCACTGAGCAGAGACTTGTAATCGAGGACCTACCATGAAAGTGGCTCGCGCTTGGCGGCTCAGCGCCGCCGGAACCAAGACCGCGCTCGCGAAGGCGACGCTCGAAGAGCAGGGCTACCGCTACGCCCCCGTGCTCATCCAGTCAGACGAAGACGATCCCCGCATCTCGGTCGTCGTCGCTGCCTTCGGCGGCGACAACAAGGACGAACTGTTCTTCTACGGCGTCAAGCGAGAACAGAAGCCCGGCCCCAACGTCGAGGCCATGGATGCCGCGACCCTCCCGAAGCCGCCCGCGGAGCTGCTCGAGGAGGCGGACACGAAGTCGGGTCAGGTGAACGAATTCGCGGTGAACGTGGCCGCCGCGTTTCAGTCCGGGACCGACTGGGCCGCGCGCTGGATCGAGACGCTGATGATCGGCGGCCGTCTGGTGCATCACTTCGGAGTGCACGCGAAGGGCATCGTACCCGAGCCGGACCTCTTCGGCGACCGCCCGTACGAGGTTCACGTGTTCGTCATCGACGACGTTGATCAGGCCGGGCTGACGGAGGCCTGCGCCAGCTTCACGGCGGAGGAGGACGGTACGGAGTCGATCGGCTTGGTGATCTACGGAACGAAGGAAGCGAAGCCGACGGACGTCCCCTCCGGCTTCCGCATCGGTCGGTTCAAGCCCCAAGCGACGTGACAAGACTCCCCAACGATTCCGGCGGAATTGGCTGAGATTCGATGCTCAGCCTTTCCGCCGGAAACAACCTCTCGTTTCTGCTGGAGGAACACTCATCCCCCAGCTCGGAATTACGATATGACGCGCATTTCGTTAGGAAAAAATTATCGGAAATTCCACTTGCACCAATTTAGAATCGGGCGCATCTGAGTAAGGAGAATGTGGTTTGTGCTTTACGCGCCTAATAGGCTGATAGGAGTACATGAAGGATATTACTGCCTCTTTTCCGTCCACTTCCGTTAGTCCAGAGCTTGTTCAACTTTCAGAAAACGTCAACCATCTCATCGGCTACCATGCGGCGATTTTCGACCGGGGTGAACGGTTTCGTTCGCCATCGACTCCCGAAGCAAAGCATGCGAGTCGGTTCCTCGTTGAGCTGAAAAAGGCATCTGCCTATGTTCGAATGCTCTTGATCGAGGAGCCGGCAATCTCGGCCGAGCAGCTGGAAAAACGTGTTCGGCAATACGTCGACGAAAAGACCTTCTCTTCTCGAGCAGAGGGAACGGGTCAACGCGCGATGATTGATGTCGGAGAACGGCTCTTGGGATTTGTCCAAGAGATCCGCCGGAAGACAAAGATGGTGGAAAAGCTAGCGGCTTAGTGCTCCGACCGTTTGGGTTTGGTCGCACGTGGTTTTGTCTAAGCGGCTGGTTCCTGTGCGCGGTTGTTCTCCTGCTGTGCTCGACTCTCAAAGGGGGCAGCGCAGCTTAGAACACTGCAGCTTAGAACACTGCGCCTTAGAACACGTGCGTTAGAAAACTGTGCCGACTAAAACACGGCACCGCTTAGAACATTGAGCCGCGTAGGACATGCTGTTGGCAGCCGGTCGAGGCATCGGTCCTGCAGGAGCCACAAGATTTCAGGTCACCTCCCAAACTTTGTCGATTGAGGCCTCAGGTCGACTCTTCCAGTATCTCAATTTGAGAAGTTCGTATGCGGAGCAGGCCCACTCGGAAACGAATCCGAGTGACCCTGCGCGGCATACGCGTCTCAGACTTCAGTCACTCGGGAACAACATCAACGCTTGGGAGCCGGCCCGAAGCCGCGCGAGCTCCGCTACCCAATCCACCGGATCGGATTCCAGCTTGTCGAGCGGCGCAAGCGAGGCCTCCCCACGGGCGAAGAGCTGCCGGAGAAGCGCCGCCTGCGATCGGCTGTGGGGATCATCAGAATCGGCGAGGGGAAGGAGCGCCTCCCGGAGCCTGCGCCCGAGCTGTGCCGCGACGGCCACCGACGCGAGCGCCGCGAGCCGCGCGGCGGCGACGCGGACACGCACGTTCGCCGAGCCGAGCTGCAGATACGCCGCTTCCAAGACCACCGCGTCCTTTTTCTCCTTCTGCATGAGATACATCGCCGCGGCTCGGACGAGGTCGTTCGGGTCCGCGAGCAGAGCGAGCAGGGCGGAGACGATCCCGGCTTCCGTCGCAGTTTCGCGGATCACGATGACCTGGGCGAGCGCGATGGCCCACGGGTCGGCACCATCCGGGATGCTGCCGAGATCATCCACGACCGTCGATTTGTACTCGTTCCCACGAGCCAGAAGGATGAGCGCGCAGTTTACCCGGAGCCGGGCGTCAGCCGTTCGATCTCCGGTGACCGCAAGCAGCTTCCCGAACTCGAACTCCGCATCGACGGTGCCGTCGTTTCCGATTGCAGCGCGAGAGGCTGCGAGCCGGAGATCGGCCGCCTCGAGCGGATCGACGATGATACCGAGGACCGTCACGAGGTTGGCACGGTTCAGGGATTTTGCGTTCAGGGGACTCGCAGCGAGAAACCGATCGACATCTCCGTAGGCGGTCCGGAGATGTGCATCGAGCCGCCGAGGAGAGGCCCTTCTTGCTACCATGGGTGTATACCTCACGTTGGGAGTGAAGACCGAGGGAGTTGCCGAAACAGTCGGCTGAGGTGGGATGCAGGAACCTATTGAGTGGTGCCTGCACCTTGGACAGAGTCGGAAGGTCTCGTGAAACGAGCGGAGCTCCGGCTGGGCAAGGTACGGCAAACTTCAAGGAAACTTAATTCAAGGAAAGACCGTGGGAACGTGAAATCGATAGCACGGATCTTAAAGCTCATCCAAGCAGGCCCCTCCAATCGGAGATTTCTGAGGGTGGGGAACTAAGGGAAACGGGACTGCAAAGCACTCTTCAGACTCTCGCTCCTCGGGAACAGGTCGTAGGCGATAGGCGAGAGGGAGATGAGACCTTGGTCGATGACATCAGCGTCATTCAAAACGCCGGCGACACCAAAACCGTGGTTCTCGACCTTTTGGAGAGACTCGAGGCGATGACGAAACATGCCGTTTTGAAACGAGTGAAAAATTGAAGGATACGTTACGCGGGCAAGCTGAGTGATGCGTACCGGGGTGTCCTCGGTCGCCGACCAAGGCATGTTAATCGTGTAGAGATCCACGCCATTCCAACACTCATCGTCCAGTAAACGCGAGACAACGTTGCAAGCAACGGTCGAAGCTCGTTTCCAATCCTCCGCCTTGGCATGAATCGCTTCAAGATCGAAGTTCCGCCACTTCTCGAACAGATCGCGAGGAAGTTTCAGGGAGACAGCAATCGCTCTCACTCCAAAAACGATCCCCTGCCGTGCCCCGCCGACGGTTCCCGAGTTGAGGTAGAAAGCAAGTGTTTCGTTGGTGCCGAAATTTATTCCCGATATGAGAAGCTGAGGACGCTCCGGATAAAGTTCCGTGATTCCTAACGAGGCGCAATCGGCGGGGCTGCCATCTACGACGTACCCGTTCACAGCGCCTATCGGTTGCTGAACTACTTGCAGCTGCCGAAATCGCGTCACCGATTGTGCAACCCAGCTCTGTTCGTCCTTTGGGATTACTGCTCTCACTTCCGAGCACCATGGCGAGGAAGTCAGCTCGGAAAGAAATGCGTGGAGTAACGGAGACTGAGCTCCATCGTCATTCGTAACGAGAACGCGACTCATTTCCTCTCATTCTCGTGCGCCGCATTGATCGCATCCAGAACAAGCTGCCGGATCTGCTGCGCGCCTCGCTTGTTCACGCCGTCGATATGCGCAAAGAGCCCAGAGTCCACGGTGGGCGTCGAGAAATGCACGTCGAAGATGGCAAGCAAGACGTCCATACCATCCTGATCAACCGAGACGTCCGTAATCTTCGAAAACGGAAGAATCATTTCGCGCTTCGTGATCACTCCCTTCCGAATGATTAGGTTCTTGTCATCTACGTCATAGAAATAGGTCACGTAGTAAAGGAACTGATACAAGCATCTCGCCGTGATCAGCATGATGTAGAGGCCAACCCAAGCCACCATCAGCAACGTTGGATTTCCAAGAATCTCGGGGTTCTTCATCCAACCACCCCAAAGGATCCCCCAAACCGGAAACGTCAAAATCATCCAGCCGATGGTAAGCTGAATCACGCCTCCCAAAGTCTTCTTGAAGACCTTCCGGAATTGCAGCGGAATGCTCGTTCTCAACGGAACGTGATGCGGCGGATACTGATCTGGCATTTCTACTTTTTCTCCCCCTTCTTGATCTCCCGTTCAGCGCCGGTGATCTCGAAGAAATTTTCTGTCCAAGACCGAGTCGTGCCAGTCTGTCCTTGATAATGGCTTGCGCCGGATTCTCCGTAGGCGACTTCGGGGGGCTCTTCCATTTGGAAGAATACAATCTGGGCAACCCGCATCCCCGAGACTAACTTTCTCGGATAAGGCCCGAGGTTTTGCAATTCCAAAGTTACCTGCCCCTGAAAATTGCAGTCGATCCATCCGCTGAGACTGTGGTTCAGCCAGAGACGTCCGAGCGAGCTCTTCAGCTTTAAGTCACCGACGACATCTCGCGGCATCTTGATGTGCTCGCGCGTCGTGGCCAACACGACCTCGCCGGGGAACAGAATCAATTCAGAGGCGCTAAACTCTTCAGGCTCTCTCGTCGGGCAGATCCAATGGTCGCCAATCGTAATATCGTAGCTCGCCGGATTTACATGTTCATCGTTAAACGGCTTTGAGCCGCCGTCCCGCCCCCATGCTCGAATCCAGCGATCTGATTTTACCATGGCCCCTATGAAGAATTATATTATGTCGGAGAACCGAAAAGATGTGTGAAAAAGATTATTTACCCGGAGACTTATCAGGAACCGATGTAACAGAAACCGCAGGGAAAAGCGACCCCGGCCGGTCTGGTCAGAGTCCTCCCGCTCTCGATCTCGCCTCAAGAAAAGCCTTCTCCAAGACTTCGATCCAAATTGCCTCAATGAGGTCGAACCGACCTCCCGACTCAAGCGCGTGAATTCCCGGATTTCCGTTCACCTCGATGACACGCAGTCCGTCTTCCGTCCGCATGATGTCGACCCCGGCGACGCGAAGACCGATCGCGGCCGCAGACCTTGCCGCAAGCTCCTCCAGCTCCGCCGGACACGGAGAAAGGATCTCGCCGACTTCGCCGCTAATGCTGAAATTTCTGCGCCCGGGAACGACGATGCGTTCATCTCGCAAAGGAACGTAGCCGCGACGAACCGTTTTTCCGTCTCGCAGGAAGCTCTCCTGATCCACGCCGAGAGGTGAGAGGCCGGTACCGCGCAAACCCTTATTCATCTCTTCGAGAATCTGTTCGATGCTCCGAGCTCCGTCGCCCACGATGCTAATCTCGACCTTGTCCACCGCGTAGATCGCGCGACCGTCGATAACAAACACCCGATACTCCGGACCCTTGAAAACTTTCTGAATGATGATTGCATCATGTCGCTTGGCGGCCCGAGCAACATACGACTCGAACTGGGCCGCTGACTCGATTACCTCGGCCAGATCGCCCCGAGAGCTTGACAGCGGTTTACAAAAGCAAGGGAGTCCAATCTCTCGCACATACTCCCTGGCATCCTCAACCTCGAAGCCGGAGGTCCGAAGTTTGACGAACTCATCGGTGAGAAAAAAACACCGTCCTCCGAACGTCGGAATTCCCCTCTCCTCGAGCAGGCGATTGGTGAAATCTTTGTCTTTCGATATCGAGGTCGCGGTTGATGAATTCACAGGATAGGCGGAGATGCGGCCTGCACCGCTAAGAATAGAAACGCCATTGTGCGAAATGCGAAAAAGATACCCGCCGCCGCGATCGAGCTCCTCCATCGTAAATCCGGCACGTTCAGCCGCGCGAAGGGCATAGCGATAGTGATCTGGTAATTTGTAGGCCATCCGAGAACTCAACTCCCAAACAATGCCCTAAATTCTCCGATCTTAATTGAGAAGTCCAATCTCCGGCTCACCGGAAAAGGACGGAATCCGGATTTTGATCTATTCTCGGTCTCGAATCAGCAACGCCATTTCCGGAGGCAATCCTGAGAAGACCAGTTCGAGAGTGGCGGAGAGCGCCGGGGTCACAGAGGAGCGACACGACAGAGTTATGGAACAGATCTTTACAGAGATCTTTCAGGCCAACACCTGGGGAAGCGCCGAGTCGCGCTCCGGTCCCGGTTCCGAGTCCGGAAGAGCGTTGACTCTCGGGAAGGAGCTGAACGCGTTATTGCAAAGGCTCCAAGTGACAAGCATCGTGGACGCGCCGTGCGGAGATTTTAATTGGCTAAAAGATGTTCCACTCGCGCTCGAATCGTATTTGGGAATTGATATCGTCGAAGCGCTGATTCAAATCAACCGCCGTGAGCATTCGGCGAGCGGAAGGACTTTCATCCACGGCGACATCTCACGAGAGTCAATAGTCGCTGCGGACCTGATCCTTTGCCGCGACTGTCTCGTTCACTTCTCGTTTGCGGATATATTCCGGACGTTGAGAAATTTCAAAGCGAGCGGGAGCAATTACCTGCTGACAACAACGTTCTCCGCACGTCATGCGAACAGAAACATCGAAACCGGCGGGTGGCGCACTCTGAACCTGGTTCGCGCACCGTTTTGTTTTCCGGCTCCCCTCGTCGCCATCAGCGATTTTTGCCCAGATCCGGAATACGCCGACAAGCGTCTTGGGCTCTGGAGCCTGCAAGAGTTGCCGCTCTGATGAGCATTCGCAGATGATTCGGCGCGATCACTCGCGCCTTCTCACTTCCTCGGATCGTCGACGCGCCCCATAAAGAGAATATTCCTCGAAGCCGTGTCGACGATGAAATAGATAAAGGGATGATCCGCGATAAACTGCGGAGGGGGCTTCGGTATGGAAGCCGCTCGAACTGCGATGGCCGTCGCGGCGGCGGCAACCGTTCCCTTCTCATCAGTCTCAACCACGGCTTGGTGAATCACTTCCGAGATCGACAGGTCGCGAGTGCCGTCCATGCCCGAAAAATCCGCAGCTCTCGAAAAAGCCGCTCGCATTCCGAGAGACTTCAAAATATCTCCGAGCTGCGCCTTCGCTTCGGCTTTAAAACGTGGAAGCTTGACGAGGACCTTCTGACTTTGCAGCTTGTCTATCGACTGCGAGAGACTCGATGCGTTCAGCGATTGTTCGAGTCTCGCCAATCCGTCCTTCCCCTTCGGTAGGAGAAGAAGCATTGCTACCTTCTCGCCCATGTACGGCAGCTCGAGGAGCTGCGCCGCGTCGGACTCATAATATCGGAACTCATCCGACTGCGACATCATCGGTACGCGAATCTTCTCGGCATCTCCCTTCCAAAAATCTTGTTCTTGTGTCGCCTGAACATTAAACGCTTCTTTCCAGTCAGCTTTGAAATAGATGGCGTTTACGACCACCAGCCGAGTGGCCGCGTCCAACATCCCCGCTGGTATAAGCTCCGGGATTTTCGTCTTGGTAACAGCCGAGACCCAAGCATTGATTTCCAGACGGGCGCTCTCAGCCGCTTTGACGAAATCTCCGTAACGCAATTCGGCTTGAAAGGCGTCTTGCGCAGTTTTTAGATAATCGTCGAGAAAGCGGTAGGATTTCTGAAGCCAAAGCGCATTTGCGATATTGATCTCCACTTGTCCGTCGGCGGAGTACTGCTTGAGTGCCGAACGAAGTACGGACGAACGCGTCGACGGCGAGTCGCTGTTATATAATACGCGTGCGATCTCTTTTGCCGTCTCACCCTTTGCTCCGGCGAGTGCCAGTGCGAGCGCCTCTTCAATGCTGTAGGGAGAAACGGCGAGGTTCCCCTTCCCTCCGGCAAGCTTGCCGTAGAGTTTCAAAGAGAAGTCGAGATTGCTCTCCGAGTCGGCGGCGGCGGATCCGGGGATGCAGCACAAGAGACCAATTAACGCCTGAAGCACGATGGCTATGGAGTTCTTCAGCATAAAGCTCACTCTCGTTATATTACGGAGAATAACCTCCGACGGATGTTCGATGCGGTTTTTCGCGCTTTAAATAGCCCCTGGTGGACCTTGACGAAACCACCTTACTATCGAGTGCATCAACTGGAGAATGAACTTAATTAATTCAGTGGCAAAATGACGGTTTTTCTCGGCCTCATTCGTTCGTTCGTGTTGTTCCTTGTCTTCGCCACCGGACTCAGCGCCCTGGTCTACGAGGTCGCGTGGCAGCGGTATCTACAAAACTTTTTGGGAAGTGCGGCGCAGGCGACGGCCGTGATCCTTGCCGTCTTTCTTGGCGGCCTCTGCCTCGGATATCTCGTCTTCGGAAAAATTTCCCGTAACCGATCTCCTGCCCAATTAATCGCGAGATGCGGACTCAGCGAAATCGCGATTGGCGTCTGGGCGTACATTTTTCCCGCGCTCTATCAGGTGGTGTGGTTGAGAAGCGGTGTCATCGACCCGCTCTCGACGTATTCCGTGTTTTGGGAGTTGGCAGTCGCCCTCTCACTGATCGGCGTTCCAACGATTCTGATGGGAGGGACGCTACCGCTTCTCACGCAGGGTCTCTCAATCGACTTGAATGACGCGAGAGGTTTCCACGCTCGAGTGTACGCCTCAAATACAGCCGGCGCATTTCTCGGCTGCCTGCTCTCCGGATTTTTCTTCCTCCCAAACTGGGGTTTGAATTCGACAATTCAAACTATCGGATGGTTCAATCTCGCGGCAGGACTCCTCCTGGTCTCCGCGGCCGCGGCCCTGCCGAAGACGCTTGCCGCCGAAGGAACCGAAAAAGCTGAGCAGAGACAAGTTCCCCCTGAGATCAGGATCTCGGTGCTTCCGGCAAACGTCCTCGCATTTCTCGCGGGCTTCTGCTCGCTGTGCCTGCAAACGGTATTCATTCGTCTGGTCGGCATTGCGATGGGCTCATCCGAGTTTGCCTTCTCGATGGTTGTTGCTGTCTTTGTCTGCATGTTGTCATTCGGCTCGTGGCTCGTTTCAGTCCGGGATTCAAAACCAATCGCGGTGTGGAAGAATCAAGTCGGGATTTTCGTCAGTGCCTTCCTCGTCTACCTCACGGCGGACTACTGGCCATATGCCTGCTACCTGGTCCGGCTTAACTTCGCGTCGTATCCAGAGACGTTTTATCTCTATCACGCCGTCATGTTCTTGATCCTCGCGGCGGTATTAATGTTCCCGGTGGGAATGATGGGGGCCACGATGCCGCGGCTTTTCGCCTCCGTTACCACCTCCGACGAAGACCTCGGCTCGAACGTTGGGAGACTCTACGCGTGGAACACCTTCGGATGCGTGTTGGGCGCTCTCCTCGGCGGTCACTGGCTCCTTTACATTTGGAACTTGGACGTCCTCTTCAGGATTTGTCTGATGCTCGTTGTTCTCAGCATCATCATCGCCATTCCCTGGTCTCTATTCGCTGAAGCGAAGCGCCAGTGGAAGGCAGTCGCATGTCTCGTTATTTTTGCGGGAAGCGTCTTCTCGTTGCCTGATTGGAACAAAAAATACATGGCGTCGGGTCTTTTTCGATCGCGATTCCGGTATCCCTACAGTTACAAGGGAGCGACCGAGTTTTACGATAATTACCTTATCACCAAGGCCCAGCTTTTCTACCGTGACGGCCCGAGCACTTCGGTTGCTGTCGGAGAGAACGATGCCGACCCGGGACAAAAAAAGCTTAACAACGGTTTCCCGATGGTGCGAAACCTGAAGGTCAACGGCAAATCAGACGGGGAAACTTCTTACAGCGATACGCGTACCATGCGTCTCGTTACGCATATTCCGATGCTGCTCTCGCCTAAACCGGTGAAACGCGTCGGCGTTATCGGCTTCGGTCTCGGAGTAGCGGCAGGTTCATCGACGCTCTACCCTGAGGTCGAAGCGGTCGACGTTATGGAAATATCGCCGGCGGTGTTGTGGGCAGCGCCGCTCTTTGATTTTGCGAACTACGGAGTTACCAAAAATCCGAAAGTGAACCTTTTGGTCGGAGATGCATATCGCCTCCTCGCCGCCAGTCACCATCGCTACAACGTCATTATCTCTGAACCAAGCAATCCTTGGGTGACGGGCGTTGAACGACTCTTCGCGAAAGAATTCTACGAAATCGTCAAGGCGAAGCTCGAATCCGACGGCATCTACATGCAGTGGATTCACGACTATTCGCTTTCCAACGAAGCCGTTGGACTCGTCTTTCGGACTTTCAGCAGCAGTTTCCCGAATGTCCGAATATTTAGAACGAATCAAGACATAGTCATGCTGGGTTCAATGAAAGAGCTCGGCGAAGATGCGGTCGATGCGCTCTTTCAGCGTTATGAATCCAATGAGCCCGTGCGGCAGTCTCTCGCACAGGTGGCGATTGCAAACGCCGCCGAGCTTTTCGGGCTCGAGATTTGGGCATCAAAAGAACAGTTCCAGGAGTACCAGATCCAAACTCTCGAGTTCCCGCGACTTGCCTATATGGCAGGCGTCGATTTTTTTCTGAATAACGACGCAGAGCTTGGCATGATGTTTAATGACGTGAGCGATCGGCTCTGGTCGCGAGCCGCCGCGAGACGCTCACTCATCTACATTCTTATGCGGCAAGCGAAGGATCCAACTTCGGTTCTCAAGAGCTACATCAGGGCCGCGTGCGATGTTAATCAACCGGGTTTTGTCGAGGGGTGGACGGAACGCTTCGATAACTGCAAGACCGCATTGGTCGCCCTCGCGATTGATGAGAAACTGGAGTATCCCGAGAATGGTCCGGCCGAGAACAAGATGGAGACTCTCCGGAGATTACGGGAGACGGATTCAACTCCGGATCTGAGCGAATGGATGAGTTTAGTGCCTTCCGTCACCCCAGACTCAGCGGAAAGTTTCTTTGAGCTTTTTGAAGCCTACGATTCGATATTCGCCTCACTGAGCGTCGAAAAACTTCTCGTCATTAGCGTTCCCTGCCTGAACGGAATTACCCGAGAAGCTCTGCTCTGCCGGGCGCATCTCGTTCGCACTCTCGCAGTCACGGGGTATCCTAAGCTCGCGAACGAAGTGCTCGCTGATCTCAAGAAGGAGCATGCAAACAAGCTCGAACCGCAAGACATCCGGTTCGTCGAGAAGCTCGTCGAGGCCGCTGAGCGAGCCGATGTAAAGGCAAAAGCCAGAAGATTGGGAGCGGCTGCTAAGCCTCCTGAGACACCCGTTCCGGCTAAAGTCTCTGAGACGCCCGCGCCGGCTGAAGCTCCTGAGGCGCCCGCTCCAGCTATCGCCCCCGACGCACCTGCTCCGTCTAAAGCTCCTCAGGCGCCCGCTCCGGGGGCGTGAGCTCCTCAGTGGTTGCAGTCAAAGGAAGCGAGAGGAAGAACGTGCTTCCTTCCCCCACCCGGCTCTCGACCGACACATTTCCACCATGCGCGAGGGCCGCGTGCTTCACGATAGCAAGTCCCAGGCCCGCTCCCCCGTCTTCTCGGCCTCTCGAGCGATCGGCTCGATAGAATCGCTCGAACAATCGGGGGAAATGATGGCTCGCAATTCCTGAACCGTGGTCCTGAACGGACAACACCACTTGCTCGCCTTTCGACTCCGCTTTCAATTGAATTGAGCCTCGCTCTTTACTGAACTGGATACCATTTGCCAGGAGGTTGACCATTGCCTGCTCGACCATGAGCCGCTCGACCGGAACCGTTAGGGTGTTGTCACAATCTACGTCAATCCGAATTTCCTTCTGCTTCGCCTTCGGTGCACAACAGTCTACCGCTGCAAGCAGGAGATCTTTGACCAAGACCGGATGCTTCTCCAGTTTCCCGACCTCGTCGGCATTCTCGATTTTCGCGAGCGACAAGAGGTCATCGAGTAAATTAGCGAGCCGGTCGGCCTGGCGATGGATGATATTGAGGAATTGCGGACCGGCTGCTGGATCGTCTTTTGCTCCATCTTGAAGAGTTTCGACGGATCCCTGAATTGCGGCGACCGGGGTTCGCAGCTCGTGAGAAACGTTCGCCACGAAGTCTTTCCTAATTTTTTCAAGCCGCCTCAACTGCGTGAGATCGCGGATCGCCAGCAGAACCCCAAGGGTCTTCCCCTTTGAATCACGAAGCGGTGCCGCCTTTGCCTCGACTGAGAATTCCTTCCCGAACTCAATTCGTAATTCGCGCGACTCGTGGCTTTGCGAGCTCAGCACGGACTCAACAAGGCTCATCAGCTCCGCGCTCCGGATTACTTCACCGAGCGCTCTTCCGGCGACGCGGTCGAACTGAATCGAGAAGAGTTCCGCCGCCGCTTTGTTCAGATTCAAAACTTTCTGCTCTGAGTCGATCGCTATAACGGCTTCACTCAAACTTGAAAAAATTGCTTCGCGCTCGTTCGATTTTTCGAAGTCCAAACGAACGCGGCGCTCCAGCTCATTCTCCATTAAAGACATCGCCGCGGCGATGGTTTCCAGGTCGGGAAACTTACCTTCGCCCGGCGAGAAGGGCCGCACCGGATACCTCGAGTCAAGAAACTGTTCAGCGTTTTTGGCAAGCTCTTGTATCTCCGGTACCAACGCACGCGCGGACCGAAGGGACGCGAATGCAAGTGGCACGAACGCAAAGGCGAGAAACAAATTCGACACGAAGATCCACAGAGGAACAGTCTGAGGGAGAATCAACGCAGAGAAGGAAAAGAAAATCGCGAGGATAAGGTTCAGAACGGAGACGGCAGCGAGAAAACGGCCGAGGAGCAGGAATCGGTCCGAATGTCGTCCCTGGTCTTTCGCCGGCAAGTCACTCGCCGTCTTAAAGCTCCCACTCACGTTTCCGCTCCGAAAAATCTACGCCCCAAAATATTCTGGAGGTTCCGAACAGGAAGCTGAAAGCAATCTAGGAAAAGAAGAAAAAATTGGGTGATGGAAGGCTCGAACTTCCGACCCGCTGATTAAGAGTCAGCTGCTCTACCAACTGAGCTAATCACCCACGACAAGATTTAATCAATTCAGGCAGTTACCAATCGGCAACACCCTTCATGGTCGCCAGGAAAACAGGATTTCCCGAGCTTGGGGAAAGATTCTCCCCTCGATTCGCGAAGCCTTATATATAGCTGACGCGAAAGAATCAAGCATTCTGACCCGTTCGATCGCATTATTTTTCGAGATTCTAAATAGTTAGGTTTGAGGGCAAAGAAATTTGCCCCAAACTGCCTCAATGCCTGTTTTCTGACAGAAGATCGAATCTCTGAAACCTTCACGCTCACGAGTTTCAGAGCCTCATTCCATAGTATTTCTAATTTACAAGTGATCGATTCCCGAGTCGCTGAATACCTCGAATATCACCCGACAGAGCGAGCGTCCCTTTTTCCATTCTCTCGGTCGGTTTGACTTCAGTTCTAGGCACTCGATTTTCGTTTTCGCGTACCCGTCCGTTGTGACCGAACAAACTTTACTTTCAGCCTGGAAGCGGATGACCGGTACTTCCTTTCTTTGAACCTCAATAACTCGAAACTTCAATCATAAAATTCGATGCCGGGAGTGATCCCATCAGCGGTAGTCTAGGGGACCGACGAGGAAGCCGCCTTGGATTGCTATCTCCCGGTTTGGAAAGCTAGCTCTTGCGTCAAATTTTGACTTATCGCCCCCGCGTTATCAGGAATTATTTTTTATGAATGGTACAGCCGCGCTTATCGGCTAACGATTACTTAATATTTATAATAATTTTGTCTTTTTTTTCAAGTTTGTGAAATTTGTGCCGATACTATTATTGCACGGCAATCCGAGGATAAGCCTCGAATTGCCATTTTATTAATACATTCAGAGGGTTACCCTATGAATAACAGAGTAGTAATTTATGCAATCACAAGAAGATTTGGAGAGGTCCATTACGCATTTTGAGGTAAGACTTGAGTCTTACAAAAAGAAGGCACTTCCGCACAATGAGGCCGGTGCGAAAGGAATGATAGGCACATTAGAAAGACTCTTGGAGCAAGTTAAGCGTGAGTCCCATCCAAAAGTTAAACAACTCGAACAAGAAATTAAAGAAGAGTTAAGCCGCCGTAGGCAGCATATTAAATCTTTTGATACTGTTAATGAAGGCGGGAACACCTCAGTCCCTCCATTCCGAAAGTAACTCCTCCCCTAGCTACCAGTCTGGTGGCGCCCCCGAAGACTCTGATTCAATTGAATGAGGCGTGACGTTCAGAGCCGGAAACCAGTCCGACTTGTCATTGTCGTACTGATACTCAGGTGGATTAGACTCCGACATATCAACTTTGACGACGACTAGCCCCAAACCCTTCTCGATACATTCTATGACCTCAGCTTGATATTTGCCCGAGGGTAACAACACGTTTACAGTTTCCCCAGGCTCATAGTGCCGTCTCAGCATCTTCATGATGATCGAATCGTTGGGAAGAAACTTTGATATAGAGTCCATTATTCTTTCACTCGGAAGTATTCCCAACACCGAGAACAACCGAATCATGATGATTGTCGCTGTTTGACAAATGATAGCAAGTAGCACTGACAACGGCATTGGTGGGGCAAACAACAAGCTAAACCTTCTGATGTTGAAATGAACAAAGTTGCTTGCAGGAGATAACATCGGATAGAGGCTGATAAGTCCTCTCTCTTGATCATTCGCAATTTCAAATGCGGATTTGAAAAGGGTGATCGCATTCGCGTTACAGGCGTCATCGAAGGCTTTACGCTGATCCTCATCCAACTTGGAAAGAATATCTTTTTCTAAGCTCTGCTTCTTTTCTTGCGCGACTCGCTTGAAGGCTCGATTCGACAAATCTCCTGGCTTGTAAAATTCCATGCCAAATGCCTGATTCACATGATCAAGCATCTTCGACCAGCCTTTGTTAATCTCATCGCTGACGAAAGCAGCATAAAGGCGATCGTTATTGTGATGAGTGAGGACTACGACCTTGGCAAGTCCCTCCAGCAACTTTCGAATTTGAATGTAAAGCAACTCCTGAACAGCACTTTCTATCTCCTCTGCATTTGTGCTTGCAGCGGTAACTTGTGAACCCAGAATCTCGTATTGAGATTCTAGAGTGACAACAGAATTGAGGAGCACATCCATTACGAAAATACAGAAAAGGTCTTTTGGGTGACCTGCGATCACGCCATCCTTCATACCCGCGCTATCTACCATGGCCCCTACGAAAGCTTCCGCTTCTCTCATCATCGAGAGAAATTCTCTTAGATAGTCAACTTCGGACATTGTGATGCCTGGAATGGTCTCTTGCATGGGTAACCTCGGAAGCCATTGCTTCAAACACGCGTAGATTCTAGTCGCCTTGCCTATCCATCGGTTCAACAAAGATTGCAGGAATCCAATCAGTGCGATCTGTATCTCCCTTATACTCAGGAATGAACTGAGCCCCGTAGTCTACTTGAACAATAACTAAAGGTGGAATCTTTACGTCAGTTCCTAGAACCGCCGCCTTATATATTCCTGAACCAAGGTGAACCTTCACCATCTCACCTTCCTTAAATTGCCTAGTGTAAGCCTTCACTGAAGGGGGATCGGTATGAATAAACTTTTCGAACTTTTCTGCTAAATAGGGAGTTGGCTCAAGCTTCAGAATACTCACCAATCGGATCAAAACACTTATTAGACCAATTCCAATATAGAGCACGGTGTTTACGAGAGGTTTGGATTTTCGACTTAAAACGACGCGCTTGAAATTAAAGTGTAAATATTGGTTAGTAAGCGAATATTCAGGGAACATCATGAGTAGAGCTTTCTCCTGTGGATTTGCAAATTCGAAAGCTTCCCGACAGCAATGAGAGATATTAGGTGTCCCTCTTTCGGCTCCAACTAGAATATTGAACAACTTCAATTGTCTCTTATTCAATACCTCAACTGTCTTTTGGCGAGTGTTCAGGTTGGCCTCTATTTCTCTTATACTTGCACGAAATTTTGGTTTGTTGTGGTGTGAACGATTCGACAAGCCAAATGCTTCGTGAGTGTATTTTTTATACTCGTTCATCCCGGTAAACAGTTGATCAGAGATGTATGCGTGATAAAGATTCGGATCGTCCTCACTCGTGAGGATAATAACCTTCGATACCGCTTCAAGCATTCTTCTCATGTGAAGATGCAGCACTTCTCTAACTGATTCGTCGATCAGTTCATCAGGGAACATCGAAGAGACTTTTGATTCTGACTCGAGAAAAAGCTTTTGGCTTTCTATTGTGAGGAAGCTGGGCGCTATCACTTCTAAAGCGAAGTTTACAAAACTGATTCGAGCATCGGCCTGAACATCGCTCTCTTTATTCCTCAATCGTTTCTCAGCCTCATCTATAGTCGGCTGAGTTAATTTCAAAGTAGCCCGAAGTATTTCAAGCCACTCGTCTACAAAATGAGTTTCATCCTCAGCTTGTTGGTGCTCTACAGCATTTAACTCTCTCGACATTCTTCGCCCTTCTGATTGTTATCTATTGAAATGGTCACACAAAACGAGAGGTAAAAAATAGCAGTGTTTGTGCTGGGGTTTTTGATCTTATTGGGCCCGATTGTGCTAGTGCATTTGTTACTATCTCAACCGAAACACGTTCGAGAAGAAAGAATATATGATTAAGAAATTCAAAGCTAATGAACTACTCACGACTAAAAACTTAAGGGCTTTGGAAATCCTCCAACCTGGTGAGTTTGTCAAAGCGGAAGAAAGGGGATGGAAGACAATCAGGATGCTTTATTCTGGCTCCCAGTTCGTTGATTACGAAGATGGGGAGGTGTCCATTCTTCGGACGGGTCAACGCCGTTAATTATTATTAATAGTATTTGTGCAGATCGTTTATTGTTATTCTGATAAGGTTTCTTTTTTAGGTTATCGATTATCCACTATACCCAGAGGTTATTTAGGCTTTAATATATCAGTTTATTCTTTTGATCTTTCTTTCCATCAACGTTTTTGCCTTCGGTCAGTCTGTTTCAGCTGGGAAGCGCATAACGCGCCTCGATACCGTCCAGACTCGCTTTCAGTGCAGAGCTTCACGAGTGAGCTTGAGACACAAAGTACTCAACAGCAGTTCGAGAATCAACGGAGAGAGATGGAGAACAGTCAGCGTCAAGCGGAGGAAGATCAAAGAGAAGCGGACCGTCAGCAGATGCAGCGACAGCAGCAGCTCAACGAACTTTGTTCGATCAACCACTCGCTTGGTGGATACTGAGAGAGGAGAGCATGTCTTCCCGTCGTCAGATCATGGAAGCAATGCTCAATTGGCTCATCACCAGTGTTGGAGTGAACATCGTTTTTTTCTCGCTTCAGCCTGGAAGTAGCTCCTTTCGGAACTGAAAGTGCATTTTGAAGAGAATTTTTTCTCAGTTCCGTGCAGAAAGTTGAGCAATCGATCTTAGGATGTGATACCTTTCGAAGTGACGGACTCTGGACCTATCCGAAAGGAAAACGTCTGGAAGACGAAAAACCGACCGTCCTTCGGGTTTGCCGCAACATTGAGCCGCACGCCCATACAGTAGATTATGATAGTTGCCGAAAGCGTTGCCGAGTATGGGCGCGATCGGTGTGTTATTAGCGTTAGTTCACACAAAAAAGGAAAATGTGAACATCATAACTGCTGTTAAAATCGCCGAAAACGAGACGAAAAACATCAAGTTGCAGAGGATTGCACAGGAGATTCGAGAAACTCTCCAGATGATAGGCGAAGAAGAGTTGAGGCGCTTGAGAAACGAAGGCACCTTTGACGACCGAGAGCTCGTCAGAATCATAAATAAGCTCATTAACGTCTACGATCCTCCCAATATTTCGAGTTCATAATGTTCTGTCTCGCTCACTGGCGTAATCCGGTGGGCGAGTTTTTCCAGACGAATACTCCAACAACTTTGCATTTAAGTGCGGTATTCTTGGGCGTTTCAACAAAGGAGTTTGAGTTATGTTCAAAGATGAAGAAGTGCTTCCAGGAATAATTGTCGCGGCTGTTTTGGCCGCCTCCCTTCAGGCCATAATAACTGACACCAATGCGACGACGAATGCACAACTGTTCGTTCATTTGGACGCGTTTCCGCGACCCGATGTGCTGGCTGCAGCTTCAGGGCCAATTAGATGAATCCCCTCTGAATCTACGATTCAAACCTTAATTCTCAATCCTGAGAAAGGAGCAGCCTCCCTAGCCTCTGTCAGAGGACCGGTTCTATTTGCTCACTTTGGTGGTAGCGTCGAGTTTTACACCTGCTACTGAAACTGTTTCGGTAATATTAATCAAGTTCTCGGACTCTTAAACACTTCTCATAGTAGGCTTGGATATGACGAAACTTAAGAAATTAATCCTGCCGGTGCTCTTATTGATTGTAGGAGCGGGAGCGGGAATCGCCGCCGAGAACTTGATCCGAAGCACCTGGACTTTCTCGGGCCCGTTTCCAATCAGAGAGATATCTGCTTTTCGAAACATTAGATGTGCAGCAGTTATGGATGCACTCACGGCAGTTGGTTCTTCTAGGTTAACACCACCAGGAACATACTCCAGTACAGTCAGGAAGATTGAAATTGAGTTTGGTGAAATTGTGCTGATCGACGAAAAGCAGATCACTTATCAAAATGCGCTCGATAAATTCTACGGGGTATCTCCGACACCATTCAAAGTCATGGAGAAAACAGATTCATTACTAACCGCCATCTCGTCCACAGAATCAATTACTCAAATTCTAACACTTCTACCGAAGGCCGGAGTTGCTTCGGTAGTGATGATTGGTCAATCACCCTCTACATCGTCTTTCGAAACAAGCTACACCTTCTATCGTTGCTTCTGAGGAGCCCTTGCTTTTTAAGACCCCCTATTCTTGAGGTTGAAATTTAGGCAGGGGTATAAATAAGTAATAAATAATAATAAAACTGGGCCTACCCCTCCCCCCAAGGGGATAGGGGTGCCTCAATGCAATCAGCCTCCAGCACTCTTCGCTGAGAGCAATCGCTTATTATTATGTATTCGGATGAATCCAGTTTGCCGGGTCCGGCACCATGAAAAAAGTAGTATTAGGATTGCGCCTTCACTTCCTCGCAACTGTCTTTCTAGGCTTTCGATGCAATGTATAGGTGATACCTTTTTCGGTGAATTTATTCCTACCTTTGAAACGGCTATCAATTGACAGACGTGACTTATATCCCAAGGAAGTGGCGAGCTCTTGCACGCCTCCTTGATAGACTCTCCCGCTCGAATCGGTCACCGTTGCAACTTTAGGCCCTCTGGCCGAATTCATCTTTACGTTGGACGCGACGGTCGTTTTTGGCTTCTTCCGTTTCAAATTGACATTTGACGAATGATTGCCTTGGCCCAAATAGCTCCGAATCAGTTCCGATTCATCTTCTGATAGACTCTGCAATTGAAGTTTCAGTTTTCGCGCAAGCTTCAGAGCTGATTCAAATATGTCTGCCATAGATTTCCGAATGTCCGCCCCCCTTATTCGACCTTTCTAATAAGTAATAGTAGCAAGGAGATCCCGGACTTGAATAGACATAAAATATCCAAGGAAGCAGAACAGAAAGGCGAGATTATACAATCTCCGCTCAGCTTGATTGAGGATATATTATACATAATAGGAGCATTCTAATTTTTCGTCCTGACAGCTCGTTATTATCTGATGGTCTCCAAAGGCCAAAATGCGGTTGATAAGAGCTGCCGAATTCACAAGACACAAAGATTTCCAAACTCGGCAGCCGAAGCTCGGTAAGGTCATTCTGTTGCGCAATCTCGAAACTAGCGTTTTCTCAAAAGGAGGCCCAAGCGAGCGAACTGCTGGAGCCTCTCCGCGACCGTCGCCGATCCTTCTCCCGACTCGGTCTCAAGCTGCGCTACGCTTCGCGTCCCGTCTAGCAACGCGAGAAACTTCCGCTCCTTCGCCGACAAATTCACCGTGCCGTGAATCAACGACACGATCGGAGCACCGCTCTCGCGGGCTGCCGATTCACGAGCAAATGGAAATGCTTCCGGTTTGTCTGTCACAGCGCCAGTAACTGGTGGACTCCATGACCACGGATAGACGAGGCCCGCGACAAGACAGCGGAAGAGCGCCTGCGTCAGTACGGCGTCGGGATTCTCCGGTGATGCTCCGGCTTGCGGCAGAGCACTTTTTAGCTCGGCGTAGCTCACGGCCCGTGGATACTCCGAGCTCAGATATCGAAGCGCAGCGACGACCACCGGATCGGACGTCTCAAGACGCGCCCTCGCCGGGCCGAGAAAAACCACGGATGACTCCGTGCCTTCGGTGCTTTCACGGAGTGGACACTGAAGCAGCAATCCGGGAATTTTGCCGATAGCCTCATGATGCAGAACTTTGCTCTCCGCCTTACAAAAGAGCGAGCGGCGAAAAGATTCCATCCGCAAATAGTCAAGCGTCTGTTCAAGCTCAACCATCCCCGGCTGAGAGGCCGAGAGCTGTGACACCGTCTCCGAATCAATGTCTACGGGCGCCATTTTCCGTAATTCCGCATCACCGAGATACCGAAGTCCCGCATCGCCTGCACGTTCCACGAGCGCGGTAAAGTATGTGGGATGATTCTCTTCGCCGAGCATGTCATGCATCAAAAACCAATCGGGGAACGTCTCTAAAAGAAGAAGTTGCTCGATCAGTGCATCACCCATCCGCGATGGGTTCCGCTGAAGCGCCAACCGAAAGGACCCAGCAAACTGCCGAGCCCGATACAAGCGGTCACGTACTCCAGAACCCGAGCTCACCGAGGTTTCTCCCGGCGGGCTCGAGTTTGCGGCACTGAGCATCATCTCACGCAGTCCAAGGCGAAGATGCCAGCCGGGAAAAGTGTTGTAACTCAGATATAAAATTCCGTTTGTTGCGAGGTGCTGCTCGCAAAACTCAAGCAAAGATTCTTGGGCATCGCTATCGATCCACGAATACAAACCGTGGGCGATGATGACGTCGAATTCCCCAAGCTGTTCCTCGATCTCTCGAAAGTCTCCGGAAATAAGCGAGACGTTCGTGAGCCCGAGCTGCTTTCTCGACCCCTCGCCCTTCTCGATCGCGATGGAATCCCGGTCGATTCCGGTGAACCGTGCGCCGGGCAAAACGCTCGCGAGAGGCAAGAGGTTATTCGCAGAGGAGCACCCCACCTCGAGAATCTTCGCGCTTTCAAGAGAAGGAGCGTTTAATCCGAAGAGCGTCGCGATGGCAAGAAGTCGCGCCGGATGGCTCTCGGGAATTGCTTCACTTTCATACGAGTAACTTTCTTGCGGTTGCATCGTTTTCACTCACTTTCTTCACTTCGGCCGCTCCCGTTTCCGGTAGCCATGAATCGGATCCTCCGGCCAATCGTGCTTTGGATACCGGCCGCGAAGCTCCTTTCTTACGTCAGTATAGGTGTTCTTCCAAAAGCTGCCGAGATCTTTGGTAACTTGTATCGGCCTCCTCGCAGGAGAAAGAATCTCAAAGCGAAAAGGGATTCGGCTCCGCCCCACGACGCCGGCTTCCGAAAAACCAAAGAGTTCCTGAACGGTCGCCGAGAGAACACCTCCCTCCGCATCATAAGAGATCTTCCTCTGTTTTCCGGACGGTAGCAAGAATATCGCGGGGGCGTGGACCTCAAGATTTTTTTGCTCCTGCCACGAATACCGGCTGAGCAGGATACCCGCGACATCGAGCTTTTCGAGTTGAATCGCGCGATTCATCCCGGAGACGTAGGGTCCGAGCCATTCTTCGAGCGTCTCGAGCAACACCTCGTCCGAAACTGCCGGCGCGCCGGACTCAGGATAAAATCGCGAATAAGCAGCCATTCTCCCGCGAAGTTCCTCGGCCGCACCCGACCATGGCAACAGCGACAATCCTCCATGCGCCCTCACCCCTTCGAGAAAGGCACGGGTCAGGGCCGCACTCTCGCTTGCCGCAAGTACTTGCGAGGTGAGGCGAACAGCTCCGTATCGCTCAATTCTCTCAGCGCGAACCCCGCCGAGATCCGAGGTCCACTCCAGCCTTTCCTCCCGGAGAATCTTCGAAGCAAAAAGCGCCCGAATGGATTCCTCCGAAATCGCGGCAGCCAGACGAATCAAAGAGTCCTCGTTTCTGACCGAGTAATCGGCGACAACGAGATATTCGATCTTCTGAAGCGCATCGTTCGGCGGCAGCTCCGCGGAGATCCCGGAAGAGAGAAGATATCTCCGCTCCTTGACAACTCCCGCGCGGCGCTTTCCGATGCGATCCGGGTATGCGTGAGCGAGAAGCTCGCCGGCGTCGAGCAATCCTTCCGATTGAACACGTTCGCGATCCCGATTGCGCAGGACCGCTTGATGCAGATTCCCTGCTAGCACCAGAATTCGCTCTAAAGCCCTCCGATCAGCAGCTTGCGCTACTGATCGTGAATCCCTAAACCGCTTAAGGAGATCCAATCGATGATCGATACTCACGTCCCGCTCGTTCAGGAAATCGCGCTCCTCAAGCAACGTGGCGATGAGACACGCATCTTGAAGATTCTCTCCGCCCCCAGCGGCCAAGAGCATGCGCGCGTGACGCGGCGAAACAGGGAGAGTCGCGGCGACCCTGCCGAGAGGAGTAATTCCGCCTCCTTCATCAAGAAAGCCCAGGTCTGTAAGCAAAGACACGGCCTGGCGGAACGCGCCGCCGGGAGGAGCGTCTAACCACGGGAGCGCGGCGATATCGGTCGTGCCCCAGGCCGATAGTTCAAGAACGAGAGACGAAAGATCCGTGCGGAGAATTTCGGGAACACGAGTCTGATTCCCCAAGGGCCCCCGCCAAAGTCGGTAGCTTATCCCGGGCATCAATCGCCCGGCCCGACCGGTTCGCTGCGCCGCTGATTCCTCCGAGATGCGCTGGAGAACCAGGCGATCCCCGCCCCGTCCGGGATCAAACAAAGTAATCTTTTCATATCCGGAGTCGACGACTGCGGTCACTCCTTCAATGGTGACGCTGGTCTCGGCGACGGGAGTCGAGAGAATGATCTTCCGTCTTCCGAGCTTGTCCGGCAAGATCACTCGCTGTTGGTCCGCGTATGCCAACTCCCCGAAAAGCTCTTCGACGGCAATATCCTTCGACACGATTCCTTGCAGAAGCTCCGCGCATTTCCGGATTTCTCTGCGGCCGGGGAGAAACACGAGCACATTGCCGCTCGATTCAACAAGCGCGGACCGCACAGCAGAGGCGGTCAAAGAAGGTATGCGCTCAGGCGCTGCGGCATCGAGCTCTCGAACCTCAACCGGGAAAAGCGTCCCCCCTCCAGTGATTACCTTGACTCGGTCAAGTGCCGTGAATCGTCCTGTCTGAACGGTGGCCGACATTAGGAGGATCCTCAGATCCGGCCGGAGGGTTTCGATGATCTCGTTGAGAAGGACCCAGCTAAGATCAGTGTTGAGCGATCGTTCGTGAAATTCATCCAGGATGACCAGACCCACCCCGGAAAGCTCCGGCTCGTTTTGAATTCTCCGAAGTAAAACACCTTCGGTCATCACTTCGATCTTTGTGCGTGCTGATACTCGATTTTCCAGCCTCACGCGGTATCCGACAGTTTCGCCAATCTTCTCACCGATGAGCTCTGCCATTCGAATGGCAACGTTCCGAGCCGCGAGCCGACGAGGCTGAATGAGCAGAATATTTTGCCCTGCAAGCCATGACTCGCCGATGAGCTTCAGAGGGAGAATCGTCGTCTTTCCGGAACCTGGTGGAGTCGACAAGAGGGCGATTTCCCGTCTCGACAAGGATGTCGATACTTCGGAGGAGACTTCATCAACCGGATATGTGGGCAGACTAAACATACACCCTCGGTCTACCATTCCCCGCATTCGCATACTATATAGAGCGCGTGGATCGAGCGTTGAACACAAAAATCGAACGGTTGAACATCGCACGAAGAACCGCGTTTGTGGGGGCGGTGGCGAACTCGGTTCTCGCTGTCGTGAAGTTCGTCGCGGGGATCGCAGGAAACTCTTATGTATTGGTCGCGGATGCGATCGAATCGTTGACCGATGTCGCAAGTTCCTGCGTCCTGCTTCTCGGATTGAAGATTGCGGCCCGGCCGCCGTCGTCGAAATATCCATACGGAAGAGGTCGCGCAGAGACGTTCTCCGCTCTGTTTGTTTCCTTCCTTCTATTTTTCGCAGCTATAGGAATCGCAATT
This sequence comes from uncultured Bdellovibrionales bacterium, assembly GCA_964509425.1. Lineage (GTDB taxonomy): Bacteria > Bdellovibrionota_C > UBA2361 > SZUA-149 > CAZDWZ01 > CAZDWZ01. Next base: position 242,775 of record CAZDWZ010000002.1, read on the forward strand.
GAAAGCGTTCGGCAGATAACGACCGTGCATTCCGTGCCGGCTCCTTACACGCTCGCCGTTGTCATCACCGTCGTACTTATCAAAGAAGCGTTGTTTCGATGGGCGTTTAAAATCGGGAGCAGCCTGAAGAGCGCTGCAATTCAAGCCGACGCATGGCATCACCGGAGCGACGCCATCACGAGCGCGGCGGCCTTCCTGGGCATTTCAATAGCTCTTATTGGTGGCCCTGGTTACGAAAGCGCCGACGATTGGGCGGCGCTCTTTGCGGCCGGTATCATTCTCTTAAACGCCTTCCTCATCGCTCGCCCAGCGATCGATGAAATGCTGGATCGCTCCCCCGATCCGAATGTCGTGAAAGAAATTCGTTCGCTCGCAGAATCGGTCGATGGCGTGCTGGGAACGCATAAATGTTTTGTTCGTAAGCTGGGTTTAGAACTGTTTGTTGACCTCGATGTGGTCGTCGATGCCGAAATGAGCGTGAGAGAAAGCCACAGCATCGCCCATCGTGTGCAAGATCTCGTGCGGGAGCAGCTCCCGGTGATCACGAAGGTGCTCGTCCATATCGAGCCGCCCCGGGAATTTCGCTAGCCGGTCGAATCAGCAAGGCGATGACGAGATAGGTGGATGAAAAACTCTTGGTTTCCTTTTTTACCGCCTTTGAGTGCTGCTGGAACGTGGCCGTTTGAGACAAGGCCGAGTCGAATTCCCTCTTGCTCAACTCTCGCTATCGCCTCTCGTTGCGAGGCCTCTTCACGCACGACTCCACCTTTGCCCACATACTCCCGTTCGAGCTCGAACTGCGGTTTGACGAGGATGAGGAGAGACGCCTCTTCTGCGAGCACATTCACCACCGGAGAAAGAATCTTGGTGACACCGATGAAGCTCACATCGATCGTACAGAAAACTGGAGGCGGATCAAACTGCCCCGGCCGCAATTGGCCGGCGTGGACACGCTCCATCACGACCACTCGAGGATCGATGCGAAGGCGATGGTCGAGCTGATTATACCCGACATCGACGGCGTACACGCGGGCGGCCCCTCGTTGAAGCATCGCATCCGTGAACCCGCCGGTCGAAGCACCGATGTCGATCGCCACCGCGCCGTCCAGGAGGATCCGAAAGTGATCAAAGATGGGCTCGATCTTGTCTCCGCCTCTCCCGACGAAACGGGAGAATTCGCCCCGCAGTCGGACATCGGCGGAATCGAGCACCTTTTCTCCGGGTTTGTCTCGTGGCTCATCGTTTACGAGAACCAACCCCGCGAGGATCATCGCCTGAGCTTTTTCACGGCTCGGCGCAAGCTCGCGAGCAACAAGAAGTTGATCGAGACGGACTTTCGAAGCGCGCGGTTTTGTGGGTTCGCCGGAAGGGAGCCCTGGGCTCCCATTTCGGCTTCGAGGATTTTTGTCATCGTCGCGCATTTATCTTTAGCGCGCTCTCTCAGCTAACGGTTGGCGCTCGCGATCTTCTCGCGGGACACCTGACCTCCCTTTGCCTCAACGGTCGGTTTCCCTTGGAACACGTGCCAAGTTTTCAACAGTTTCAGCGCCTCTTCGAGCTGAGGATCGTTCTTCAACAACTGCTCGAGCGGGAGCGACATGGCAGCGGCAGAACCAATCGGAGCATCATCTTCTTGCGGAGCCGTCGTCTCGGTCTTGCCGACGGGCCCCGGCTTCTTTTTCTTATCGTTTGCTTTATCTTCATTCTGCTGAGGATTTCGGAAAGCTCCCGGCAGATCCCGCTCCTTAATCGGACCGATCTCTTCGCCTTCAGGCTCGTTCTCAGGCTCGGCACCCGGTCGCTTGTCTTCGATAACAATGTCCGGAGTAATCCCCTGAGCTTGAATCGAGCGGCCGTTCCTTGTGAAATACAAAGCCGTCGTCAGCCGCAGCGCTCCGCCATTATCCATAGGGAGAATCGTCTGCACGGAACCTTTCCCGAAACTCTGCGTGCCGAGCACGACTGCGCGTCCCGAATCTTGGAGCGCGCCGGAGACGATTTCAGCTGCCGACGCCGAGCCACCGTTTACCAAAACGATCATCGGATAGTCCGGCTCGTTTCCGTCATCATGTGCGTAGTACTTCTGCTTTTGAGTCTCGAGTCGTCCATCGGTGTATACGATCACTCCGTCCTTGAGAAAGAGGTCCGAGACGCGTGTTGCTTGATTGAGAAGTCCACCGGGATTGTTTCTCAAGTCGAGAATAAGTCCGTGGATTTTCTTATCCTTCATCTTATTCTGAAGATCAGTGAGCGCCCGTTGGAGCTCGGTCGTCGTGTCCTCTTGGAACTGAGCAAGACGGGTGTAGACGAAACGGTCTTCCATCGTCCGAGCACGAACGCTGCGGACTTTGATCACTTCACGAGTGATCGTAAACGGGATCAAATCCTTTCTGTCCTTCCGGTGAACAGAGATGGTCACGGCTGAGCCCTGCGGTCCGCGCATTTTTTTCACTGCGTCGACCATCGACATGTCTTTTGCAAACTGATCATCAATCTTGATGATTTGATCGCCGGCCTTTACACCGACCTTGAAAGCTGGAGAATCTTCGATAGGCGCGACAACGGTAAGGAGCCCGTCCTTGATCGTGATTTCAATCCCCAACCCGCCGAACTCGCCCTTCGTTTCGGTGCGAAGCTCGACATACGTCTCGTCGTTCAAATATCCGCTGTGCGGATCAAGAGTCTGAAGCATTCCCTTCAGCGCTCCTTCAACGAGCGTCTTCATCCCGACCACTTCGACGTAGTTCTTCTGAACAAGAGAAATTACATCAGTGAAAGTCTTTAAAAATTTGTAATCATCGTCACCGCTTTCTTTCGCCGCAACCTGATGCGCGATCGTGACCACAAAAAACAAACACAAACTGCATCCAAACAAGAGGAGACAATAGAATGGACGGCTTATCTGAACTTTCTTGCTCATCGGATCCCTTGTGCCGCTATTAAACTAGGCAAACGCTTCGCCGCTCTTCAAATCGCGGCACGTCTGGCGAAGCCGAACCAAAAAAGGTTCTGAACCAACTTAGTTCTGAACCGGACTACATTCCCAACCCACCTCAAAGCTCACGATCTCAAAGCTTGCGGCGCCGAGTACTGAAACTCACTCGACAAGTCGCTTTTCCGCCGAAATAATTTCCGCGCACGATACGAGAAATGCGAAAACTGTTTTTAGCCTTGGAGAGAATCTGTAAACCTCTATTATATCTCCTCTTTTTAGGAGTCGCTACTCCGGAACAGCGATCAGGATGAAGATTCTCTGAAAAAACCCCCTCATCCTGATATCGGCATCCAGAAACGCCTGGCGTAGCAATCCCTCCTCCCTCCGCCGAATCGACAGTATCCGCTCGATTTTCCTCGGAGAATCTCTTCAATAAGCGTTCACGTTGTCGCGCAATCGAGGCGGAATGGTTGGAAAAACGGCGGAGTTTACTATTTGTAAATGAGCCTTTTTTCCAACCATTCCAACGAAGAGTGCGGGAAACGTGAACTGTTATCAACCCGGTAAATTCTTGAAGAAAGGTCCGGGATCCACTGCCTTTCCGCGGTACCGAAGCTCAAAATAAAAGCTCCGCCCTTGGGAATCATTGGTCGCAGGCTTCCCGATAACATCTCCGCGGCCCACTTCTTCGCCTTTATGTTTGAGCGACTCTCTCAGCCGACCATAAAGGCTGTAGTAACGCTCTCCGTGGTCGACAATGACCGTCAAACCGATGCCGGGAAGCTCCTGCTCCACAACAACCCTCCCCGGCGCTATCGATCGAATACCTTCGGATGGCGCAACTTCCATTTCGATTCCCTTCCGGAATAGGACTTCCGAAAACTCCTCATGACGTTGTTTTCCATAGGTCTGCAAAAGCCGGCCCGAGGCGGGGAAGAGGAGAGCCCCGCGGAGCGGTTCCAGACCCCGTCCCATAAACGGGGTGGGCTGGTCTCGGGTCGTAAACGGCTGTCTCGTCGGCTGAACTTCGGGGACTCCGACCGGCGGAGGTTGGGGGATCTCTTCCTCTCCACCGGTCAGGGTCTCGAGGAGCGTTTCTAGGTTCTTGATTGTCTGCTGAAGGCTCCGGATCGCCCGTTCGCTCTCCTTCACTTCGTTTTGCTGTTTCAGAATCAGGGCGCGCTTCCGTTCTTCTGCCTGCCGGAATCCGTTCTCGAGGGCTGCGAGCTCAGTGAGCTGCTCCTTCCGGTCGCCGCGAAGCTTTTCGAGCCCTGTGCGGTGCTCTTCTACGATTCGCATCTGTTCCTGCAAAAGCCGCAGGTTCGCTTCGTCTTGCTGACTGATACGAGAGAGATATGAGGTTCGCCGCAGAAGATCGGTGGCGGATGTCGCGGTCACCAAGTAGGAGACCCCCGCTGCTTCGTTCAACATCTTATAGTTCGATACAAGTCGCTCACGGAAAACGATGCGAAGCTTCTGAAGCCTCATCTCGCTTTCGGCCAAGGCGGACTTCGCACGTTCGATGTCCTCGTCGATGCGCGCAACTTGCGCTCGAATCGCCGCTTGCTGGTTAGTGACTTTAGTACGCTTCTCTTCTGTCTCGAGAAGCTGTGCTTCTATTTCTTGCTGTTTTTTTCGGGCCTCGCGGATTTCCCGCTGCTCTTTGTCGATACGGGATTTTATTCCGCGGATTTCGTCTTCGACGGATTGCGCGGATGGGGCAGGCGGCTCGGAGGCGACCTCCTGAGAGACGCCTGCCGCGGGAGTGAGCAGCAAGAGAAGAACGAACGCATGGACGGTCCTCTTCATCGCGACGCTATACCTTCATAAATCGGCCGACGGCGAAGAAACTTCCCACCGCACCGACCACAAGCCCCAAACACATCACGGCAAACACGGCAACCGTCGGCAGAAATGTGGGTGCTGGGATCATCACGCCGAGAATAGAAGAATCACCGACGTTCTTCGCCATAAACGAGAACGCGGCTCGAAGCACGGCAAGGCTGAGAACTCCACCGATCAATCCCTGTAAGAGGCCGGCGAGGACAAATGGAATCTTGATAAAACCATCCGACGCTCCGACCAATAACATTACGGAGATTTCATCGCGGCGTAGGTAAAGCACGAGCTTAATAGTGTTCGCGATCAGGGTGACCACGAGCGCAAGAACGATTCCGAGAGCGACGAGAGACATCGCACGAAACCCTTTCAGGATGCGGCTCACCTTCTCGACCCACTCCGTCCCATACGAGAGCTCTTCGATGAACGGGCGGCTCTTCAAGTCCGACAACAAGACTTCGACGGAGTTTACACCAAGCTCATCTGACTGAAGCACGATATCCACTGATGCAGGAAGCGGATTCTCCACCTCCAGTCCCTCGAGAGCCCGGCCCCGTTGACCGAAATCTCTTCGAAGCTCCTCAAGCGCCGACTCTTTGCTCAGGAACTTCACCGACCGGACACGTGGATTTGCTTCGAGCTCCCGGACGAAATCATTGACCGCTCCGGGATTCGCATCGTCTCGGATGTAGGCAACCACACTGAGCGTCGATCCCAAGCGGCTGAGCACACTCCCGATGTTCTCGAGAACGAGAAGCAGGCCAGCAAAGACAAAAAGCGATACGGCAATCGAGAGGATACTGATGACAGCACTCCCCGGCAGAGCCAGCAGATTCGCAACGCCGCGCCGGAGATAATACCAAGCGACAGCAATACCCCGAATTTTCGGGAGATCGGCCCCTGACCGCCAATACTCGGCCAAGAAACCTTCGAGCATTCCGTGGGGAAGCTCTTCGATGTGAATTTTGGTATCGTCACTCACGCCGATTAATCCCTCCGGGAGTTTCAAAATCTCCGGCCATTTTTCCCTTATCGAGCACGAGCGTACGTTTGTTTACCTCTTCGATCATCGCGAGATCGTGAGAGGCCACGACGATCGTCGCTCCGGAGCGATTCGCTTCGAGCAGCAGGTTAAACACGGCGACGGTCATATCTGGATCAAGGTTTCCGGTCGGCTCATCTGCCAAGATAATCTGCGGGCGGTTGATCAATGCGCGCGCGATCGAAACACGCTGCTGCTCCCCTCCGGAGAGCATTCGAGGATAGGACTGCACACGGTCCTTGAGACCAAGCGCCGCGAGCATTCGGAATGCCGACTGAAATCTTTCGCGTTCACGAATGCCCACAACCTCCATCGCAAACGCGACGTTGTCGAGCACGGTCCGAGTTTCAATGAGTTTGTAATCTTGGAAGATAACGCCGATGTTCCTGCGAAGGCGAGTTCGCTGTTCCCTGTTGATGCGAACGAGATTCCGCCCACCCACGAGCACGTCTCCGCGGCTCGCTTGCTCCTCCGCAAAGACGAGCTTGAGCAAGGTGGATTTCCCGGCTCCGCTCGCGCCTGTAATAAAGACGAACTCGCCGCGATCAATACGGACGTCGATGTCTCGGAGCGCGGCTTGGTTGGGAGGATAGACTTTATCAACGTGATAAAGCCCGATTATCTCCCTCGCGGAACTCTGTGGGCCACCGCCACGCGAGCCGCTATCCCGGACGCTCTCTCGGACACCACTACCGCGAGTACCGCTCGAACCAGACTGGGCACACACAAATTAATTTTTTCCTCTTAGGGGGCCGACGCTAAAAAAACCAAAAAGTGGGCCGCCTCTGGCCATCAGACTTGAACAGTCTGAACAGCCGATCGGCCACATCCATCAGTTACTTCTTCGCAGTTGCCGAAGTGACGTCCAGCGCGAGATTGAGATCCTTTTTGCAGCCGGTCACTTCACGAGTAATCGATCCTTTCGGAGCGACGGTACCGCTACCGGTCTTCCGGAATGCTTTTGTTCCGCGGCCATCCACTCCGACGATCGCGAAGCTCACGCTATAGCTCTTCTCGCCGTTATTTGTAATCGTTGCTTTGCAGATATCGCCCTTGGTCCAGACGACGGAACCCGAAAGAACTCCGCCTTCGTCTCCTGGTGATGAGCCGGCGGTTTCAACCGCGACGTGGGCGAACTGTCCATAACGCCCTTGAGATGCGATAACTCCCGTGACGACTTTTTCTTCTTTCTCTTTTTCTTTCTTGGTGTCGTCGGTCTTCTCCGTCGGCACGGCTCCGGCAACAGGATCAGCGGGGACGGTAGTCGCAGGATCGGGAACGGCAGCAATTGCATCACCGATTGCAAACAGCCCACAAACCGACAATGCAAAAAATACTCCGCGAACATTCAACTGAAATTTCATAAATCCATTCTCCTCCGAAGGTGACGCAACCAGCGTGCCGCAACAACCGCAGCCCCAAAGCCGTTATCGATGTTAACAACACTCATACCAGGTGAACAAGAGACAAGCATGGAGAGAAATGCGGTCATCCCCTGAAAAGTGGCCCCGTAGCCGACGCTCGTAGGGACGGCAATCACCGGAGGACCCGTCAAACCCGCCACAACGCCGGGTAACGCACCCTCCATCCCGGCAACGACGATGAGCACATCCATTTCGTTGAGCTGCGGAATTCGATCGAGAAGCCGCTCAATTCCCGCGACGCCAACATCATTGACCCTCGTCACTGAACAGCCAAGATATTTAGCGACGACCGCAGCCTCCTCGGCGACCGCCCCATCGCTCGTTCCAGCGCTTACGACGGCAACCTCGCCGAGCGGCTTTGCCGAATCAGCTGCCCCACTCTCAAAAATCGGTGAATGCACGATCCCCGAGCGTGGATAGCAAATAAGGTGTGGATGGGAGGCTGCGAGAGCGTGAAGGTGCTCCTCCGTGAGCCTCGTGCAAAGTACCTTCCCCAAATGAGTCAGGTGAGCATTCACGATTTCGAGGACTTCGGGCACGGACTTGCTGCCGCCGAAGACGACCTCCTCCATTCCGGTCCGCGCTTCGCGACCGAAATCCAACTCGGAATGTTCAAGTTTTTTTCTCATCGCGCACGAAAATGCTCATACCCCACACGTTGAACTATCTCGGCTGCCCGGCGCGGGGCTTCAGACCCGACGGCAAGGAGCACCTCACCCGGACCTTCAATAACCCGACCGATTCGACGGACCGGGACACCGGCGGATTCAGACGCCTCCCGAAGCTCGGCTGTTTTGCCGGGAAGGACTGAAAAAAGCAGCTCATAATCATCGCCCGCCGCGACCGCGTCGAGCAGCGAATATCCTTCAAACGGAACCCCGGCGGGAACAGGGACTTCAGCGAGGATGATTGAAACATCGCAGTGGCTTTGACTCGCGATGTGGCCCGCGTCCTGCAACAGGCCGTCGCTCACGTCAATCATCGCAGTGACGACGCCGAGCTCCCGCAATTTCTTTCCGAGCTCGATTCTGGGCGACGGAGTCTGATATCGATCGATCAATTCAGCCAGGGGATCGGAGACATCAGATTCCAACATTCTCAGTCCCGCACCTGCGCCTCCGATGGTGCCGCTCACCCATATCTCGTCCCCTGGACACGCCCCGGATCGCAGGAGAGGTTTCTCTCGGACTGTCCCCACCACAGTGAGACCCACGGCCAGCGTTCCGCTTTGTACGGTATCTCCACCCGCGATCCATGCGCCGAACTCTTGTCCCGATTCGTGCACGCCCGCGCCGAACTCACGGATCCATTCGACGGGGATATCTCCGGGAGCTTGGAGCGTCAGGAAGAGAGCACGTGGGGAGCCGCCCATGGCAGCGATGTCACTGAGGTTAACGGCGGCAAGCTTTTTCCCGATCTGCCGTGGCGAGGAAAAGTCCCGGCGAAAATGCCGGTGCTCGACCATGGTGTCGGTGGAGACAAGCAACGACTCGCCGCCGATCACCGGCAGCACGGCGCAGTCGTCGCCTATGCCAATTGATTCTTTCTCAGCTTCGGGGCGGGAAGTGATGTTCCGGATGATTTCGATGAGACCGAATTCACCGGCATCCTTGAGCTCCATACTACTTGGCGATCGACGCCGGAATCGGCGCCGCCGTCGGTGTCGCGGCCGGACCAAGCAGCGAATTGGTCGCCTCAGTAACTGCTTGTTTATTCACCCCGAGCTGCTCTGGAGTCACCGAAAGGAAGCCACGAACCTGGCCGCCCGCCATTACTTCGACGAGCTCGCCATTCTGCATCCGGAGAACGCTCATCTTTCTTGAAATTTCGCCGTTAGAGGCGATCGAGAATTTACCCGTCACTCCCTCTTGAGAACCCAGCTCATGCAACACCTTCGCGATCATCCCCGGCCATTCCGCGGGAGGCGCACTCGGCGAAAGCTTCGCAACCGCTTCATACAAGAGAGACGTAAGATCGTAAGCCTGCGCCGTCAAAAGATCAGGAGGCCGATTGTATTTTAACTTATACGATTCAACGAACTTCGCGACTTGTGGACGCTGACTCTGCACGAAGAACGGAGTCACGATGACGGCATTTTCGAGGAGCGGTGCATATCCGCGAACCGCAACGGACTCGTTCCAATATGCCGGTCCAAGCAGCAGTGCTGATCGATGCGAAGAATTACGAATGGCTTCGAGCACCGGAGCTGCACGCTCGAGTGAATCAGGGACGAAGACGGCGTCGAGCGGTGAGGGGTCAGCGATGACGGCATCGACTGCTTCTTTGATACTCGTCGAGTTCCCGGCGACGTAGGTGGACTCTTTTACGAGTTCTCCACCTTCCTTCCGGACGGCGGCTTGAAAGCAGCGAGCAAAATCATCCGCACTATCTTGACGAGGCGAAATCATCGCGACGCGCTTCTTCTTCAAATATCCAAATACGTAAGACGCAAGCTCGTCGCATTGATTCTCAGCAGTGGCGCCGAGCCGGAAACCGACACGGCTTAAATCGGTGATTCCCGGACGCTTCGTGAAGGTCAAAAACGGCACCCCGGTCGCATCCGAACGCCGCGCGACCTCTTCGGCCGTTTTCACGAGCATAGGTCCAAGAATCGCGGAGACACCCTCTTGCTGAACCAAACGCTCAAACTCATTTCCCGCGATCGTGGCCTCGGCCTGAGTATCTGAAAAAACTAGCCGGACATTGCCTGAGTTCGGGGCATCGGCCGAGGCCATCTCGACCCCCTGACGGACGAGGTTTGCATGCGCTGCATACTTCCCAGTGAGTGGAAGCATCACTCCCACGGCAAGCTTCCCGTCTCGCGCAGGAATATCGGACTTCGCGAAGTTTCCAGAATTCATCGGCTCTCCACCAAGGGTCGGAACGAGAGGCGAGCTTGAATAGGTCTTCGGGTTGAACCACGCGAGCGATGGGTTGGACTCAACACGGCCGCCCTGGCTCCGGCGAAGCTGTTCGTCTTTTGCGAGAGCGAGCAGGAAAGCATCGTTTGCCACGTTGGATTCGATCTTGTTCAAGGAGTCCTGCGGAATACTCTTCGCAAGGAGTTTCGCTTCAACCACTGCGTTTCTCGAAATGATCCCGCGTTCATTGACCCGCTTTCGTGCAAGGCTGAACCAAACCAACGACTGCGCCGGATCGTTCAAATGTGCGTAGGCGTAGGCGGCATACAACGCGAACACCGGATCGGTCTCCTGAATCGCTTTGCCTTGCAGCTTCAAAGTTTTCGCAACATCGTCGAGCACGGCACGAGAGCGGCCGAGCTTCAGCATGGTGCTCAAGCGCCGTAGTTGTGCTCTCGACCGAATCTCATTCGAGATCGCGTGTGTCTCGAGCTCCTGATAGGACTGGAGCGCGCCTTCCAAATCACCGCGATCAATAAGGCGGTCGGCATCGGAAAATACCGGATCGCCGGCGACGGCGGCGTCCCAAACTTCCCACGGAGCTTTTGGCGCCGGTGTAGGCGCCGCGGCTGAACTCACACCCGTTCCAGGATTTGAGCCAGAGGGGTTCCAGATTTGATCAACAGAGCATCCAGCCACGAAGAAGGCGGAGAAGAAAATTAGAGTAAACGTCAGGAAACGCGCGAAAAGGTTGGCTCTCGTCCGGTTCATTCGAAGAATTCCTTTACCTTATCGAAGAACGATCTCCCTCCTTCTCCCGCTGCGGGCGTTTTCCCCTCAACGGTAAGAAGTTCGGCGAGCAGTTCTTTCTGCCGATCTGAAACTTGCTTCGGAACATAGACGAAGGTTCGCACATGCTGATCGCCCTTCCGCCCCGTCCTCATGTCGAGAATTCCTTTACCACGAAGTCGAAAAACCTTGCCAGATTCGGTTCCGGCCGGAATCTTGAGATTCACCGGTCCCTCAAGCGTCGGCACTTCGATTTCTCCTCCGAGAACGGCTTGGGCGTAACTGATCGGCACCTCGCAAACAATTTCGCTGTCCTGTCGATGGAAAATATTATGCGGCTTTATCGTGATCTCAACATAGAGATCACCCGGAGGACCCACCTCACCGATATCTTCCCCCTCGCCTCGGAGCTTCAATTGCAGACCGGTGTCGATTCCAGCAGGAACTTGGACCGAAAGCTCCTTCTCCCGCTGGAAGCTTCCGGAACCGGAGCACTTCGCGCAGGGATCTGAGATGACCGTCCCTTTCGCGCCGCAAGTGGTGCAGGGGCGACTGATTGTAAAGAATCCCTGCTGAATCCGAACTTGTCCGCTGCCGGCGCACTGCCCGCAAGGCCGAGGAGCCGAGCCCTCCTTGCATCCCGTTCCGTTACAAGACGTGCACGGGACCGGCTTCTTTATCTTTATTCGCTTTTCCGCTCCGTGCGCAGCTTCTTCTAATGTGATGGTAAGGTTATACCTGAGATCACGGCCGGTTCGCTGGCGCTTCGCGCTGCGGCCGCCTCTTGACGTTCCCCCAAAAAATGCCCCAAACAGATCGCCAAAAATCTCTTCGGCAAACGAGCCCATGTCGCCGAAGCCGTCGAAGCCCCCGGAGAATGCCGAGTGTCCGAACCGATCGTATCGCGCCCGCGTCTCTTCGTTCGAGAGGACTTGATACGCCTCGGTAAGCTCCTTGAATTTTTCTTCGGCTGATTTATCGCCGGGGTTTTTGTCAGGGTGGTACTTGAGAGCGAGCTGGCGGTACGCCTTTTTGATCTGATCCTGGTTCGAGTCGCGCGCTAGCCCGAGAACCTCATAGTAGTCGCGCTTTTCCACGATTCAAAGCTCCGTAAACGATAATACTGCAAAGTATCTGAAGAGAAGTAGTTCCCCGAGAGCGGCCGACAGGAGAAACCTGTCCGGATGAAAGTTGGCCGCTCACGGGAAAACGAGAAAGCGCCGGAGTCTACTTCACTTCTTCGAAGTCGGCGTCAACTACCTGTTCACCGCCTCCGGGATTTCCACCTTGAGCGTTGTCGCCCGTAAAGCCGCTCGCCGCGCCGTTGTTTCCTGCTTCTGCTCCGCCAGCGCTCTTGTATATCTTCTCAGCAAGCTTATGCGACGCCTGAGAAACCTTCTCGGTCTCGCGCTTCATTTCCTCTGAGTCGTTCGACTTTTCAAGTACTTTCTTTGCCTCTGCGATCGTTGCCTCGAGAGCAGTCCGATCAGCGGCATCAAGCTTGCTCGCGTGCTCCTTCAAGGTATTCTCAGTCGAATAGATTACGCCGTCGAGGTGGTTCCGGGCTTCAACGACCTTCTTTCGATCCATGTCTTCCGATGCATGCGCTTCCGCATCGCGAACCATTTGCTTGATCTGTTCGTCGCTGAGTCCGGAGCTTGCCGTGATTTGAATCGACTGCTCTTTCCCGGTTCCAAGGTCCTTCGCTCCAACGTGAACGATGCCGTTCGCGTCGATGTCGAATGTTACTTCGATCTGAGGGACACCGCGTGGAGCCGGAGCAATTCCGACGAGTTCGAAACGTCCCAGCGTCTTGTTGTAGGTCGCCATCTCGCGCTCGCCTTGGAGAACGTGAATGCTGACCGCCGGCTGATTATCGCTCGCCGTCGAGAAAATTTGACTCTTCCGGGTCGGAATAGTCGTGTTCCGCTCGATCAACTTGGTCATGATTCCGCCCTGGGTCTCAATCCCCAGACTCAGCGGAGTGACATCCAGAAGGAGAACATCTTTCACGTCTCCTTGGAGAACACCGGCTTGCACGGCGGCGCCCACCGCAACCGCTTCATCCGGGTTCACGGACTTGCTCGGTGCACGGCCAAAGATTTTTTGAACGCGCTCTTGAACGGCCGGCATCCGCGTCATACCTCCCACGAGGATCACGTCTTCGATGTCTTTTGCCGCAAGACCGGCATCTCTCAGCGCCGTTTGGCATGGAACGTCAATCCGCTCCAAGAGGTCCTGGCACATCGCTTCGAACTTCGAACGCGAAAGCTTGAGATTGAGGTGCTTCGGTCCTGAAGCGTCAGCCGTGATAAATGGAAGATTGATGTCGGTCTCAAGCGCGTTTGACAGCTCGTGCTTGGCCTTTTCCGCTGCCTCCTTCAAACGTTGCAGAGCCATCGTGTCGTTCCGGAGATCGATGCCCTGATCGCGCTTGAACTCATCGATGAGCCAATGAACAATCTTCATGTCGAAGTCTTCACCACCAAGGAACGTATCTCCGTTCGTGGCCTTTACTTCGAAGACGCCTTCACCCAGCTCGAGAACCGAGATATCGAAAGTTCCGCCGCCCAGGTCGAAAACCGCGATTCGCTTTTCGCCCTTCTTATCAAGGCCGTAAGCGAGCGCCGCAGCGGTCGGCTCGTTGATGATCCGGAGAACTTCGAGTCCTGCAATTCGTCCGGCATCCTTGGTCGCTTGACGCTGCGCGTCGTTGAAATACGCAGGAACCGTGATGACGGCTTGAGAGACTTTTTCTCCCAGATAGTCTTCAGCGGTCTGCTTCATCTTCGTGAGAATGTGAGCGGAGACTTCTTGCGCACTCTTCTTTTCGCCCTTGAGCGCGACCCACGCGTCTCCGTTGTCGGCGCGGAGAATCTCGTACGGGAGTACTCCCTTTGCCTTCACTACTTCGTCGCTATCAAACTTTCGTCCGATGAGCCGCTTAACGGCAAAGATCGTGTTCTTCGGATTCGTGACCGCCTGACGTTTCGCAATTTGCCCGACGAGACGCTCGCCGCCGTCGTTTACAGCCACTACCGATGGAGTCGTTCTTCCTCCTTCACTGTTTGCGATCACCACCGGATCCCCGGCTTCCATCACCGCAACGCATGAATTCGTCGTGCCCAAATCGATTCCGATCACCTTTGCCATGTACTTTTCTCCTGCTCCCTCTTCAATGCTTATCAGCCGGGCTTTGCGAGAATCCGAACCCTTCGGGCTTTCCTCGCGCTCCGCCTAACTCTCTATAAATTTTAGCTTTCCGGTTTCGTCCTGATAGGGCCTCATCCGGCGGCGTGTTTTGGAAGTAACCATCAATACTCACCAAAGCAACCGATCCGACGTTACTATTCGCTATCGTCCTTCTTCGCCTCAGCCTCGGCAGGCGCCGACGAAACGACAACTTGGCCAGGACGCAGCAATTTATCCTTAAAATTATAAGCTTTCTTATACTCCTGGATGACCATCCCAGGCGCATGGTCCGCCGTCGGGACCGAAGCCAGGGCCTGATGGATCAAGGGGTCAAATGCCTTGCCCAAACTGGTTTGGGACTTGATCGAGTGCTGTTCCAAAATCGACAGAAACCTGTCGCGGATCATGTTCACTCCCTTCAGGAAGTCTTCCATGCTCCCCTTATTCTCCGCCCCAAGGGCCCGGTCGAGATCGTCCACAATCTCCACCACGTCTCGAGCGAGAGATTCGCCGGCGTATTTAATGAGATCAGAGCGTTCTTTGATTGTCCTTTTCTTGAGGTTTTCCAGCTCTGCGACTGCCCGGAGATATTTGTCGTAATTCTCACGGATAGCGAGCTTAAGCCCTTCGACTTCGTCGAGTGCTCGATGCTCCCCCTCTCCGCTCGTCTCTGTTCCGCCGGAACCCGGGAGCTCGAGGTCATCGAAGGAAGCATCAACATCTCCTCCGTCTGCCCGGCCGTCTTGCCGATCCCCGGTCTCACCACCATCGAAGCTGTTATTTCCGTCCACGTTGTGAGCATTCGCTTCGAGATCTGACGCCCCTTCCGTTCCTTCGGTACCAGCCATGTCCTTTTTACGCTTTCTGAACAAGTTGCCTCATCTAACTCAAAAATTCTCTACATCCGGAAGTTACTGTTTCGTGACCTCATTGCGGACGCCAGCGGAACTTAGACATCAGCGGTTGGATTTGCAACACTGAGTTCAGTGAAACTTCTCGCCGCCACCATTCAAACGCAGACCATCCGGGAGAGCGACCAGATCTTGACCCTGCTTTCGGAGGAGCTCGGCCGTATTTCGTGCCTGGTGCGGGGAGGGGTGCGAAGCCGTCAGCGATTCTCCGGAGGGATAGACCTTTGGGACAGCGGTTATTTCGAGTTGGAGAAGCCGAAGGGCCGGGGTCTTCCGCTCGTTGATAGTCTTTCCAGCCGAGAGCGATGGCCAAGGCTTCGAGAAGATTTGGGCCGGTTCGCGTTCGCTGCCTTCTCGAGTGAGCTCATCCTGCGAATGACGGAAGAGGATCACGCGGAGGACGGAACGCTTTGCCGGCCCTTTTTGAAAACTTTGCAGTGCTTGAATGAGCTGGGCTCGACGGAGGAGCAGGCCGCCGTTACGACGTTCTTCAGCCTTCTCGCGTTGCGCGAGCTCGGCTTTGATATCTGCGAGAATCCGGCAGAGCTCCCCGAAGCTCTCGCACCTTGGTTCCAGGCGCAACTCGAACAAAGGAAGCCGATCGTGCCCTCGGACTCTCAACTTCTCTTCATCGGAATGCAGCGAGTCGCGGCATACGTGGAGTCGATTACCGGGACCGAGCTGCGATCGAAGGCGTCTGCCTTCCAATGCCTCCGCCGGGCACTCCGGTAGGATCCTCGACGTTGGTGTCGTTGGCTTCCTTTACGAGGTCTTGGTCTCGCTTGGCGCTTGAGACGGACTCGAGGCCGAGGTCTCGCTGCCGGAGCTTTTCGAGCCTCCTGAGCTTGTCTCGGTGCTCGAGCCGTTTGAGGAGGAGGCCGAAGAATCGGATGAGCTTCCCGAGCTCTGTGAAGACCCCGAACTCTGAGAAGCATCCGTGCTCTGACTGGAAGAAGAGGAGCTCGAGGAGGCGTAGTCAGTCTTGTACCATCCCGATCCCTTCAAGTGGAATGCCGTCGCCGAAATCAGCCTCTTCACGGTACCCGCTTTCTTGCAGACAGGGCAGTCGGTTATCGCCGGTTCGGAGATCTTCTGCATTTCCTCGAACTGATGACCACAATCAAAACACTTGTACGAATACGTCGGCATAAGAGCTGGTTCTTGAACTTTAAGGGATTCTAAAGGATTTCGGGTACTGGGGTATTTTAACGGAGTTCAAGACGAAAGAACGGAGTTTATTCGTGGTGAATAAATCCGCAGCCGCTCTTTCAACGAAGAGCAACGTCACAAGACCCCACTACCGGATGTCTCCGGTGTAAACATCCTCGGCTTGGAGGTCAAGTCCTCCCCCGGGAGCTCATGAACGCGATTGAGGAGTCGCAGGCGCCTCTGCCTCGACCTGCAAGGGCGTAAACATTGGAATTCGCTGAAGGACGCTCCCTCGGTAGGCAAGAAGAAGCGCGATGGTTCCGCCCTGCAGCACAAAGTACCAGGGAACAATAGTCGCAAGGCCCCAACCCGCAGGCGTTGCACAAATATTCAAGACAGCGCCAATGAAAAAGCAGACCCAAGAAGTGAGGCTCTCCTCTTCCGGCTGATGCCAAAGATGCATCAGGGTGGGAATAGCGGCAAACGCTTCAACGCCGAGACCCGCCGCGATTCCAATCCAGGCATCGCGCGAGAGCACACAGAGAGTGAGAGCCGAGAGCGCAAGCAGCAGGCACGCGTTCTCGATTTCGGTAAGTCTCAGCCTACGGCTGCTCAATTGGCGCCAAGCGATATAAGCGAGGATGGCGGGACCCGCGCATTGTACGATTGGAACCCCACCCGATTGGAATGTTCCCCCGGCAAGAAAGTGGCCGGCGCAAAGCACCGCGCCGTTCAAGGACCAGATTAACCAGGACACCGGATTCGGCCGCAGCGGGCCGGACAGAGCGTTCTTGGAGTAGCAAACGAATCCAAGGACGGTGATCAGAATGGCTAGTAAGCTTACGACTATCAATGTGGTCCCCTCTCGATCCAGTTATGGGACGACCGATGTGCGGTGTGATGCATGAGTTTATTCTGTCGCTAAGCTGTGCTAACGAACTGTCCCCCCACATCATTTTTCGGCTGTAATGACTCGAGGTTTATGGAAAGGGAACTCAAAATCGGAGTTCCGGACGAGGTTCGACAGAATTTTTGTTCGGCGCGCCGGATCGTAATCAAAATCGGCACCCGGGTGCTTCTCGACGAAGAAGGGAAAGTTCAAGTTTCAAAGCTTCGGGAGATCGCCAAATCGGTGGCAGCGCTCCGCAGGGACAAACGCGAAGTGATCGTCGTGACCTCCGGGGCAATCAGCGCCGGAATGGAGGAGCTCTCGCTCAAGGAGCGTCCGAAATACCTCTCCGAGCTCCAGATGTGCGCTGCCGTCGGACAGCTCCGTCTCATGAGCCTCTATGAACAATGCTTCAACAAATATTCCATTAAAATCGGTCAACTGCTGCTCACCTATGACGACCTCCGGCATCGCCACCGCCACCTAAACGCTCGAAAC
Organism: uncultured Bdellovibrionales bacterium; assembly: GCA_964509425.1. GTDB lineage: Bacteria > Bdellovibrionota_C > UBA2361 > SZUA-149 > CAZDWZ01 > CAZDWZ01. The sequence continues at coordinate 260,304 of CAZDWZ010000002.1, forward strand.
ACGTTTTTGACTCTGCTTCGAAATGATGTGCTTCCGGTGGTAAACGAAAACGACGTGGTTTCGGTCGACGAGATAAAATTCGGCGATAACGACGTTCTCGCCTCTTTGGTTGTCTCGCTCGTTCGCGCCGACGCGCTGCTCATTCTCTCCACAACCGACGGCCTTCACGGCGAATCAGGAAGTCGAAAAAGTGTAAGAGTTCCGTATCTTCCCAAGGTCACCAAGGAAGAGCTTTCACTCGTCTTCAAAGAAGTCAATCGCTTCTCCTCCGGCGGGATGAAGAGCAAATTGATCTCGGCGCAACGAGCGTGCGACGCCGGCGCGGTGGTACTCGTCGCAAACGGCAAGTTACCCGGGATCATCGAGCGCTGCTTCAATGGCGAAGACCTGGGAACAATGATCGGTGCTCGTTCCGATACCCATCATGCGTCGTCAAAAAAACATTGGCTTCGATTCTTTCAGCGCGAGAAGGGAAGTTTATCCGTCGACAGCGGTGCGAGCCGGGCCCTCCTCGAGCGTGGAGGTAGTCTCCTCCCGGTTGGAATCCGAGAGGTCGCCGGTAAGTTCGGCGCTGGAGATCCGGTTGATATCGTAACGGCGGAGGGCACGGTCATCGCCCGAGGATTAGTAGAGTTCTCTTCCGACGAGCTTCAGCAGATCACGGGCAGACGCTCCGCCGAAGTGAGAAAAATTCTCGGATGGAATTTCCCGGAAGAAGCCGTTCACCGTGACAACTTGGTTCTCGTGGCAGAGCTCTCAGAAGAAGGAGCAAGCAAATGAGCGATAAACAATCGCCCTCGGTTCTCGAAACGGCGAAACTCGCCAGAGACGCAGCATCGATCTTGAGGAACTCCCCTCCCGCGCAAAAACGAAAATTTCTGGAGGTACTCGCGGAAGGTCTGCTCGCCCGAACGGATTCTATCCTCGCGGCAAACGCTGCTGACTGTGAAGCCGCACAGCAAGCAAAATTGAGCACGAGCTTCTTGGAGCGACTGTCACTCAGTCCGTCTCGCATCTCTGCGCTTGCGAATAGCGTTCGCATCGTCGCCGCATCCGCCGATCCCGTCGGTTCCGTCTTGAGCGAACAAACGCGAGCCGACGGTCTAAAAATTGAAAAAATAGCGGTTCCGCTTGGTGTGATAGCGCTGATCTACGAATCGCGGCCCGGGGTCACGATTGATTCCGCTGCTCTGTGCATCCAGGCGGGAAACGCCGTCATCTTGCGGAGCGGCAAGGACGCGAGGCGATCGACCGAGGCGCTCGTTCAGATCATTCAAGACTCACTTTCAACGGCAGGACTCCCTCAGCATGCAGCGCAAATGGTCGCGGATCAAAGCTATGACGCGGTTCGGGAGCTCGTGAAGCTCGAGGGTCTGATTGATTTGGTGATTCCACGCGGCGGTGAAAGCCTCATTCGCGACGTTGTTGAGAACGCCCGCGTTCCGGTTTTGAAGCATTATCGTGGCGTTTGCCACCTCTATGTCGACAGTGATGCCGATCCGGATAAAGCCGAACGCATTTTGCTGAACGCAAAGTGCCAGCGCCCGGGAGTCTGTAACGCCGTCGAAACGCTTCTCGTTCATGCTCAAGCTGCAAGCAGCCTCCTCCCCCGTCTCGGAAAATCTCTCGTCGATGCCGGGGTCACGATCCGCGGCTGTTCGCGCACTCTCGCAGCAATTCCCCAGGCGGTTCCGGCAACGGAAGACGACTGGGCGGCAGAGTATCTCGATCTCATTATTTCCGTCCGGGTCGTGGAGAGCATCGAGGAGGCGGTACACCATATTGAGCGATATGGCTCCCGGCATTCTGATGCGATCGTCACCGAGAACGAAAAATCGTCTCGATTCTTTGTGGAGAATGTCGACTCCGCTGCGGTGTTTGTGAATGCTTCGACGAGACTCTGCGACGGCGGCGAGTTCGGACTGGGAACCGAGATCGGTATCAGCACCGACAAGCTTCACGCTCGCGGACCGATGGGAGTGCGAGAGTTAACCACCTACCAATGGAGAGTCCGCGGCGACGGGCACGTTCGGTAGCAGAGTTTTTTCGCAGTCTGAAATTGCCTCTTGGAGGACCACGCTTCCGAAGGACATGAAGTTATTGTGCCCCGCTTTCGGATCGAGAAGCAGCTTCGCGTAGCCTTTCCCGCGATACGCTTGGCTCGTTTCGACGCCGAGTTGATACGGGATAATATCGTCCGCTTTTCCGTGACCAACAATGAAACATGATTTCTTGAGGTTCGCGACTCGCTCCCGGGTAGGAAACGAATACCACAGGAAAGGCACCAATGGGCGAAACGCTGGAGTGGTTTTCACCACGGCGGAAATTTCCGGAAACGGTGCTATCAGCACTATCGCCCCTGGTTCGTCCTTTGATGCCGCATATGCCGCAACACCGGTACCGATCGAGAGTCCGAAAAGGAGAAGCTGGTCGGGGGCAATTTTCTCCCGCTCAAGAACGTATTTGATAGTGGCATCACTGTCCCGTTCGAGACCTCGCTCGCTCGGCCAACCCGTACTTTTTCCGAAACCGCGATAATCAAACGCATAGGCAATAAACCCGACATCCGAAAGCCACCGTTGAAAAGGAAAAAAATTCCGAACATCACCGGCGTTCCCGTGGAAAAAAACGGCGACCTTCAGCTTTTGCCGCGGCACGGCGGAGGGAGGCAGCCGCCAGACTTCCAATCGTTTCCCGTCCGAAGATTCGATAAAAATCGACTCAACGTTCTTCGGCATCGGCGCGTTCAAATCAGAAACCTGAATGAACGCTCCAGGGAGCATCTGAAAATCCTGGGTGAGGATGATCGAAACCACGAGCACGAGAAACGAGAAGATAATTCTCAACCACCAGGGCGAAGACAAGAACTTCCGGTTTAGTTTTCTAATGAATGAAAGCATCGGTACCTGATGTAATCGTGGGTGATCACGGCCGGTGTGCTGTCTCGAAGTCGATGCTGTCTCAGTGTCAATTTGGGACTTTTTCCGCCATTTCTCCAGTGCTCTGGTGCTCTGTGGTTCATTTCTTTTATCAATAACAAACCACAGAGCACCGGAGCACCGGAGCACCGGAGAAATTCCATTCTGAGGCATTACCTCGAAGTCGGTTCACACTCCCATTAAGGCAACCGGACCTCGCAACTGCGCGCCGTAATCAGACAGTGTTTGGACCACGAACATGTCGATAAAAAAAAGCGCCAAGAGGATGACAATCGGAGAGAGATCGAGCATCCCCAGCGGCGGTACCTTTTTTCGGATTCGTTCGAGAAGCGGCTCTGTGGCAGAGTAGATCACCTGCACGATGACGTTTCGTGGATCCGGGCTGACCCATGAAAGGATGATCCGTGCCAGCAGTATCCAATAATAAATCGTGATCACTCCGTGCAGCACACCAGCAAGAGCAATCAGTAAATTCCCAAGGGCAATCATTTCTCCTCGCCGCTTTTCTTGAGTTGTCCGAGCACTTCGGCCCGGTGGGTCCCCTCTTCAATAGCTTGAACGAACGCTGCGCGCACCGCCTCGCGCTCAAGAACCTGAAGTGCCGCAATAGTGGTTCCGCCGGGGGAACACACTCGCTCACGGATCACCGCTGGGTGAACACCGGTCTTTTGCAAATACTGCGCCGTGCCGCTGATGGTGTCGATGGCGAGCTTCTGAGCGACTTCTCTTGAGAGACCGCATTTCACGCCCCCGTCCGCAAGCGCTTCAATTACCAGGCAAGCATATGCAGGACCGCCGGCGGAGAGTGCCGTGGCAACATCGAGCTGCGCCTCGGAAGTGACCCGAACGACTTCGCCCACACTGGAGAGCACGTCACGAGCGGATTTCCAGTCAGACTCGTTTTCCGGCAGCACCGCCGTCACGCCTTGTGCGATGGTGGCAGGGAGATTCGGCATGCAGCGAACCAGCCGCACGTCGTCACCCGCCCAACTCCGCAGCTCACGAAGGCGAATACCTGCTGCAACCGAAATGAGGAGAATTTCGAACCTCCGCCGTTGCAGTTCCGGATACACCTGCTGCAAAAGACCGTGAACATGTCCGGGCTTGACCGCAAGTACCACTATATCCGCCGAATGGACTGCACTCGCCGGGTTTTTCTCGATGTGGAGGCCTGGGAGCTCTTGCTTCAGCACCTCTAACTTTTCGGAAACTTCGTCGCACGCAGTAACACGGTAACCCGACTTCGCCGTGGTGGCGTGGACGAGCCCACGGACGATCGCTTCGCCCATATTTCCGGTTCCGAGCACCGCAACACTCTTATGATAGACGTCGCTCATCGACCCTTCCTCTTCGATCTTCCTCACGAAGCCCTTCTGCAGGAGCTCAGCCTCGTGACCCGAATATTGCCGTTCCCACTCTCACCATCGTTGCTCCGCAGCCGACGGCCAGGACGTAATCCTCGCTCATGCCCATCGAGAGATGAGGCAAGCGGGCGCTGGTTTCATCTTCTAACGCAACTCGCAAGTTCGAGAGAAGTCCGAATTCTCCCCGCCGTTCCTCCTCAGAAACCCCGCCGGGTGCGAACCGCCCGATGCACATCAATCCTAATACTTCGAGGGCGTTCGATCGGAGACAATGTTTCAGCAGATTGCCGGCGCCCTCCGGAGCGACGCCTGACTTCGACTCTTCAGGAGAGACCTTGACTTGGAGGAGGATTTTTTGCCGTTTTCCAATCTTGATGGCGGCGGACTCGACGGCCTCAGCGAGTGATTCCCGATCGACGGTCTGAATAACGTCAAAAACCTGAACCGCGTCCTTCGCTTTATTTCGTTGCAGGTGCCCGATGAGGTGAAGCTCCATCGATTCGAAAAGCAGAGATTCGGTCCGGCGGAGTTCGTCGGACTTCTGCTTCGCTTCCTGAACATAATTCTCTCCAAAGAACTTTTGCCCAGCGCGAAGGGCCGCGGCGACGGCGGCCGCCGGGTGGAGTTTACTCACGGCAATGAGCCTCACGTCCTCGGCAGAACGTCCTGATGCCGCCGCCGCAGAGGTTATTTTCTGCAATGTCTCAACCAAGCGGGATGGAATATCGGGAGCAGTCATGACGCCGGTCCGGTAATAGAGCGTTCACGGAGTTTCACGCTTTTGGTTTCGCAGCCTGGAATCTATACGGGGGTGATTCCGAACAACTTCAGTCCCTCGTATACCTCAGAAAGAGGGAGACCGACGACGTTCGTATACGAGCCTTCGATTCGCTTCACAAATCTGGCTCCAAGACCTTGAATGGCGTAGCTCCCCGCTTTGTCCATCGGTTCGCCCGTTTTGACATAGGAAACGATCTCGTCACGGCTGAGCGGCATGAACACAACTTGAGTTTCGACGATGCCGGAGAACTCTCTCTCGGCGTTCTTCAGGCAATACGCCGTCAAAACCGAGTGCTCGTTGTCTTGCAGCATTTCCAGCATCGACACGGCTTCATCGAAATTAGTCGGCTTCCCGAGAATGACTTCATCAGCCCCGATATCAAGCACAACAACCGTGTCGGCGGCGAGAACCGCTTCTCCCGGATGACGCTCGAGTACGGTCAGGCATTTCGCTCTCGCTATTCGGCTCGCATACGACGAAGCCGATTCACCCGGCTCTACCGTTTCCGGAAGATTAGCGACATCGATCGAGAACGAAACACCCATGCTCTCGAGGAGCTCTTTGCGGCGCGGAGACTGTGACGCAAGAATGAAGCGCTCGCCCACCTGTCCCTCAAGCCGCTTGATGACCGACAGTTTTTCCAAAAACCGTTCCGAGCTTTCTCAAATCTTCCATCAGCTTCACGAATACCTTCGGCTTAAGCGACTGAGCTCCGTCGCTGAGCGCATTCGCCGGATCAGTGTGGACTTCAACGATGATTCCCGAGGCACCGGCTGCAATCGCGGCCAGCGACATCGGCGGAACATATTTCCAGACGCCAGTGCCATGACTCGGATCGACGACAACCGGAAGATGGGTTCGAGCTTGAATCGCCGGAACCGCGTTCAGGTCGAGAGTGTTTCGCGTCGCCGTTTCGAATGTGCGAATTCCACGCTCACAAAGCATCACATCGCGGTTGCCTCCGGCGAGGATGTATTCCGCGGAGAGGATTAGTTCTTCGACGGTGGCGGCCATTCCTCGCTTCAGCAAGATGGGTTTGCGCACTTTTCCAAGCTCCCGCAGGAGACTGAAGTTCTGCATATTCCGCGCGCCGACTTGAAGAACGTCGACGTACTCAAGCATGACATCGAGGTGATGCGGGTCCATGATCTCGCTGACCACCGGAAGTCCCGTCTCTTCGCGCGCCGTTTTCAGCATCTTAAGCCCATCGAGTCCGAGACCTTGGAAGGCATAGGTCGAAGAACGCGGTTTGTACGCTCCTCCGCGAAGCGCGCTCGCGCCCGCAGCAGCGACGAGCTTGGCAGTGGTGACGATTTGCTCTTCGCTTTCCACAGAACATGGTCCGGCGATGACCGGGATGTTGTTCCCGCCGATCGTAAATCGATCAGAGACCTTGATAACGGTCGGCTCCTGCTGAAGTTCCTTTCCCGCCAGCTTATACTGGCTTAGGATCGGCATGACGCGCTCGACCCCGCTCATAAGCTCCAGGGTTTGGAGCTGAGCCTTTCCTCGCTCGTCTCCGAGACAGCCGATAACCGTCCGCTCAACGCCGATCATCGGATGGGGCTTATAGCCGAGCTCTTCAATCCGCTTCGTCACCGCGGAAATCTGCTCTGCTCCCGCTCCGGCTTTCATCACCACAATCATCTCTAAAACCTCGACCTTAATTTTATGGATAAACTTATCGTTACTATTAATTTCTCAACTATTATTCTCACACACGCATGGAAAGGGGTCTCTGCCTGCTTCAGCGAGAGCCAAGCCGCCGGCGCAATAGATCGCCGTCAGTTAGACTTTTCGCCGTCGCCGGCGAATTCTCCCATACAATAGTCATGATGTCGGAGCACCGGCTGCTGCGCGGCATTCCAATCCTTATGACATTTGTATACGGCAGATTCAAATTCTAAGAGGTCAATCGCTGCTTTATGGTCATTCGACGGCAACAAAAATGTTGGAGAGTGCACGGCTGTTGTGTGACTGAACAGAGAGATTTCGACGTTAAATGTAACATTTGATCTGGAATTCTGTTATTTGCTTGACCCGAAAATGCGCTGGTGCTACCCAGAGCGCGGTTAAATTTTCGATAGAACGATCTTTTCATCCTTCAGTCAGTTTGTAGCCGAAAGCATCTAATGCTTCTTTAGCTTGCTTCATCAGTGATGAGTTGCACTGATGAGAGTACCGCTAAATATTGCCCCGTCTTATTTCCCTCTAGCATACTCGACATTTGCCGTATCGATTGAAGCCCTGGTTGACAAAACCGTGGTTCAATCGCCGGTCAAGATTGATCCCCAGGACCGCCGACAAGCGGCCCGGCGGAGCCTATTGGAAAGACAGCTCGATCCGAGTCGAGCCGATCTGAGTCAGGATCAGGCAATAGTTCATTCACCGTTCCCCCCGCACGGGAGAGCTTTGTACAAAAAGCGCCTTCGGGTCGGACGGTAAACAAAGCATTTCAGACAGGCCTTCGGTGAATCGCTCGCCGGATCCGAGGATCGGGTGGTCGAGGGGTGAAATGAGTCTGAACTTGAATTGGTGATAGTACGTGAAATCTGCCCCCCATTCCCACGTTACAGAACTATTGGCCAAAGGTTACGAGCTCGACCGCATGGGTCGAGGCGAGGAAGCCGAGGTGTGTTATCAGTCGTCGATAGATTCGCTCGAAGGCTCCCTCACTCAGAGCGGTACTTCTGAGAACCTGAACATCGTGGCCCACTACGCTTTCCATCACGGCACGGCGCTCGAGGAGTTGGGACGCGATTCTCAAGCCGGCGCCGCATACAACCGCTCAATCGAAATCTGGGAAGCACTTCGTGAAGACGGTGCCTCGCAGGATTTGATTGTCAGTCTTGCGCGGGCGCTCGCTGCACTCGGACGAGTAAAGCGAAAGGACAAGGAATTTGAAAGCGCTCTGGCTTGTTACGAAAAATCGCAAGGCTACTTATTGTCGGTACTGGTGTTCGTGAAGCCGGGTCCAAAGCGCGAAGAGATGCTAAAGACTCTTTCAGGCGCGCTCTTCGGTGGCTACAAAGCCTCAATGGCGCTTAGAAAATACCGCCAAGCGAGAAAGTTCCGGAAGGCTCTTCGGAAGCTCCTCGGCCAATAGACTCGGCCAAGAGAATCAGTTGACGAACGCGAGGAGCGACCAATCAGCGCTCCCTGTTCCCTTCGCTCATTCTCCTGAAAGAGTCTTCATCCAGTAATCTAAAATCATATAGCGCTATCTTAGCTATCTTAAATATTAAATATACAGTGCGAGACATTTGCAGGCGCCGCCTGCCTTGATGAATTCGGTCATCTGGACCGAGTGTACGTCGAAGCCCAGACTGCGAAGAGTCTTCACGAGCTTTGGACAGTTGGACGGAAGGACGATCGTCTGATTACAGACGACGGCATTGCACCCAAAGTTCAGCGCTTCATCGGCATCGATCTCGAGACATTGAAAGCGCTTCTTGATCACGCGGACGCTTTCTTCGGAAAAAGCGCCCGGATAAAACACGATCCGATCTCTTCCAAGCGGGAGAAAGCAGGTGTCGAGGTGATACCAGCGCTCATCAACCAACTCGACTGAAACGAGCTCGGTGTCGACCAGAGCAGCAATCTTCTCGTGGGCCTCTTTTCCGCTCCTGAGCCCATGCGCAACCACGAGCGCAGAACCAGTAAACAGCGCATCCCCTTCCCCCTCAAACGGAAGCTGAGCACCTCCCGAATCGTCGCCCTGCAAATCGGCAAAAAGTTTAAATCCGAGCTCGGAAAGGCATTTCGCGAAGTGCGGCTGCTCCAGCATCCGCTCTTTATGGCGGAACTGGCTGAGAATAGCGGTGTCCCCGGAGATGAGAGCAGCGTTTGCCGTAAATACCATGTCGGGGCAGTCGGAGGCCTGTTCCACCAAGACGATCTCTGCCCCGGCCTTCGCGACGAGCACCGCGTAAAGCTCTTGCCATTGGCGTTCGGCGAGCTCCCGATTCGGTTTATTTTCGAGGTGCATCCAGGCATTGATCTCGTAACTGAGATCGTAGGCACTCGGCCGGCACATTAACAGACGATTTCGGTAGAACATGATCGAATGGCGTTCTGTGGATTACGAATTACTAAAGCGGTTCTCGAAGCTTTTGTCCGAATGAATATTGGGAAGCCTCCGGCTTCGCAGCACTTTTCTCTAACGAAAACCGCTTTGTGCTTACTGGTCGCCCCTTCGGGGCTCCGTCTAGAGTGATTCTTAACAGGACAAAACTTTTGAGAAGCACTCTAAATTCCGAATTCCATTCAGTAGCGTTTTACTGAATAGAGCACCAGATCTTGACGGCACCACATTCGCCGGGAAATCTCTCTATTCGTCCTCATCGTCCGGGTCTTTCTTTTTTACCTTCTTCGGCGTCGGCTTCGGTGTCGGTGCCGGAGCATCGGCAATATACCGGCATTTATGCCCGATGCAGCTCACGACGCCGGATCCGCATGCCGGATCACCCTCCTTGTCACCGCAATTCGTATGGAGACAGTCGAAGCGGGCGCGAAGGGCCTCGGTTCGCTCTTTATTCACGGCCACATCCTTTCCGCCGTTTGCACAATCGCAGCAGCCATTCACCGCGGGCACGCAATCTCTATCGGAGCCGCAGTATTGATATTTTCCAAGGTCGAAGTCCGAGAGCGGCTGGTTCGTGGCGCCCTTCGCCACCTTTTGTTTGGGAGCGGGCTTCGGTCTTGCGGCTTCGGTCTTCTTGGATGACTCGGCGGCCGCCGGTGGAGTCATCGAAGCGACGAAGGCTGAAGCAGCAAACAGCGAAAGCCCGAAGACAAACGAAAGCGACACCCGGACCGATGATTTACTAACGGAAAACATAAGGGAAATCCTTCGATTACGCCTTCGATCAGGCCTCTGCCTGAGGTTCATGATGAACGTCGTCAGGGCGTTCGTCACTCAAGAGAAGCCAGAAAATGGCACTGCTAAAGATATGAACGAGTATTCCGAAAAGGCAACTCCAAAAAACGATCGCTATCTGGTTGAATCCACACGCCATTCCCAAAGCGGAAGTCAGCCAGATCAGGGCACCCGTCGTGATCCCCTCAATCCGGTCTGTGGTTTTGAAGATCACTCCCCCTCCGAGGAAACCGATCCCCGTGACAATCTGCGCAGCAATTCGAGTGATATCGTGGTTGCTCGGATCTGTGGTCCCACTGGTCGCGTAGATGGAGAGAATCGTAAAGAGGCAGCTTCCGCTGCAGATGGTCGAGAAGGTCCGCATCGAGGCAACCTTTCCGCGCAAAGCACGCTCCAGACCGATGACGAATCCGATTAGAGCAGCGAGGCCAAGCTGCTTGGCGACCGCCGGCACATAGATACTCAACCCAAGAAGCAGATAGACGCTATTTTCCATCCTTTCCGATCCTTACGGGTTTCTCGATAAGATGCGTTCACGGCCGTACCACGCGGCGCCCCAAAGCCCGCTGTCACCATCATCGAACAGAAATACTGGAATTTTCTTAAGGAGCTCAGAATACGACTTCGAGGCAACGAAAGCATCTCGAAAGACGTCGCTCAGAACGATTTGCGGGTTTCGCGCCGCGATTCCACCGGCGATATACAATCCGCCGTAAGGAAGTGTCTCAAGGGCGAAATTCCGGCAGAGTCGGCCGTAAGTCCGAGAGAAAAGATCGACTGTTTTTGGAGCCGACGAAAACTTGGCGGCTACTTCATGCGGTGCGAGCCGCTCCTGGTAGAGAAACTCGTGCATGAGCGACAGTCCACGGCCGCTGGTGATGTCGTCCCAGACGACATAGGGAGAATCAAAGCGCCGGCACCCGAACTTCATCAGCTCGATGTCTTCATCCGTCTCGGGCGCGAAGTTCTCATGTCCGCCTTCGGACGAGCAGCCGATGTAGTGCCCGCTGTGGTCGGGAACGAGAAAGGCTTTCCCCAGTCCGGTGCCTGCGCCGATTACGGAAACCACTTCGCCCGAACGTTTGTCCCCTGCCTGCACTTGTTCGACAGTCGCTCCTGCCGGCGAGAGAGTCGCAAACGCCTGCGCCAGAAAGTCGTTAATGAGCCAGGCGGGACACAGAGGAAGCACGTCCTTGTCGCGCTTCAAGTCAACGTCCCAAGGAAGGTTCACAGACCGGCAATACGTCCCGCCCTGCACCGGGCCGGTAATCGCGATGACAAAGCAGTTCACGTCATCCATGTCCGCGCCGAATTCGCTCGTCCGAAGCACGCTCATCAATTCTCCGAACGACTTGGAGGCCCGGGATTCAAGAACGGTTTGGGTAAGTAACTTTGCCTGTCCGCCGTCAGGCAACAGAAACGTGGCGAAGCGGCTATTTGTGCCCCCAATGTCGGCGGCTAAGACCTTAAGCATAGAAATTCTCGGTTCTCCGCTAAATTAGATGTCACCGACATGCGTCAAGGATACATCGGAAAGTTAAGACCCCGGAATTTCAGAAGAGCTGAATCCGACCCTCGACAGCACGACATCCGATGCCTATGGTATATTGAAGATGGCGGACGTCGACAGAGCAGTTTTTAGGCTGGCCGTTTTCAAGAAGAAGCCGGTGCGGCTCCGACAGGAAGCCACGGAATTTGCGTCAAAGGGGAATTATAGAGTGTTTTTCACGGTTATGAATGCGGGAGGCAAGAACGGCGAGGACGACTTCTCGAACTCGTCCGGCACGGACGTCATCACACGGAACGACCAGAAGACCGATGTTCCCCGCCGCTACAAAGTCATTCTCCTGAACGACAACTACACGAGCATGGAATTCGTCGTCCTGGTTCTGCGATCGGTTTTTCATAAACCTCAGTCGGAGGCCGAGACGATTATGATCTCAGTTCACGAGCGAGGTGCCGGAGTCGCCGGCGTTTATACGAAAGAGATTGCCGAGACGAAGATTGCTCTCGTTCATCATCTTGCAAGGCAGAGTGAGTTTCCTCTGCGTTGCACGATGGAGCCGGAGTAAGTTCGGGGGAGCCGGAATAAGTTCGGGGGAGCCGGAGTAAGTTCGGGGAATTCAACAAGGAGAGAAGAGAATGTTTGACCGCGATAGCGAACAGATTCTCCAGGATGCGCTCAGCGAAGCGACGAGCAACCGGCACGAGTATGTTTGTCTCGAACACCTTCTCTATGCGATCGCCGAGAACCAACGTGGTGCGAGCATCATTTCCGGTTGTGGCGGCTCACCGAATCGTTTGAAAAAGCGGTTGCAGGAGTTCTTCGAGAGCAATCTCGAAGAGATCGCTTCCGGGCAGCCGCATCAAACCCTCGCGCTTCAACGCGTACTTCAGCGAACCTTGCTTCACGCACAATATTCAAGCGGGCACGTAGTCTCCCCAGGCGACCTTCTGGCGGCTATTTTTACCGAGACCGAAAGTCACGCCGTTTATTTCTTAACGCAGGAAGGCATCTCGAGGCTTACCGTTTTGGATTATGTCTCGCACGGTGACGAGACCGATGCCGTCCCGGGCGAAGAAATGGAGGAGGCCGGCGGAGAGTCTACCTCACCTCGCGATGCGCTCTCGAAATTCACGACCTGTCTTACCGACCGCGCCGCGGAAGGCTTGCTTGATCCTGTGGTTGGCCGCTCTGCGGAACTCGAGCGAATGGTTCACGTGCTCTGCCGGCGGAACAAAAACAACCCGCTTCTCGTAGGCGATCAAGGCGTTGGGAAAACGGCGCTTGCCGAGGGCCTCGCGCAGCGCGTCATCGACGGCGAAGTTCCAAGAAGGCTCGAAGACGTCAAGATTTTCTCGTTGGATCTCGGCGGCCTCATCGCAGGCACTCGCTTTCGTGGTGACTTCGAGCAGCGACTGAAAAGCGTGCTTGCTGCTTTGGAAAAGGAAAAAAACGTCATCCTTTTTATTGACGAGATCCACACGATTGTCGGCGCGGGATCGACTTCAGGCGGCACACTCGACGCAGCGAATCTGTTAAAACCTGTTTTGACTCGAGGAACAATTCGCTTCATCGGCAGCACCACCTTCGATGAATACAAAAGTCATTTTGAGAAAGACCGGGCGCTTGCCCGGCGATTCCTGAAAATCGAAGTCCTCGAGCCTTCAATCGACGACACGGTTCAGATCCTCGGGGGTCTTCGCTCCGGCTTGGAGACTCACCACCGTGTTCGCTATTCTTCTCCCGCTATTCGAGCGGCGGCTGAGCTCTCACACAAGTATATCCAGGAACGTTTTCTGCCGGATAAAGCCATAGACGTGCTCGATGAAGCCGGAGCTGTGCTCAGCCTCCAACATGAAAAGGCGAAACCGGAACAGGACGAAGAGGTTCCGGTCGTCAAAGTTGGGCACATCGAAAAGATAATTTCGAAGATGGCGAAGATTCCTCCGCGCACCGTCCAGACCAACGAAAAGGAAAAGCTGAAGCTTTTGGAAAAAGAGCTGGGTCAGGTCGTATTCGGACAGGATGAAGCAATCTCCGAAGTCACTCAGGCAATTCGGCGAGCGCGTGCGGGACTCGGCAACGAAAGCAAGCCAATCGGCTGTTTCCTCTTTGCTGGTCCGACCGGCGTCGGGAAAACAGAAGTGGCCCGACAGCTTGCGAAAACTCTTGGTCTCGAGCTGATACGTTTCGACATGAGCGAATACATGGAGAAACACGCCGTATCCCGGCTCATCGGGGCGCCTCCCGGGTACGTTGGTTTTGAGCAAGGCGGGCTGCTTACCGACGCCATCATCAGGCGGCCACACTCCGTGCTGCTCCTTGATGAAATTGAAAAGGCTCACCCGGACCTCTTCTCGATTCTCCTCCAGGTGATGGACAACGCAACCCTCACCGACAACAACGGAAGGAAAGCGGATTTCCGGAACGTGATTCTGATTATGACTTCAAACGTCGGCTCCGAGAATATCTTCGGAAGTCCGATCGGCTTCTCCTCGAAGGATCTGCATCGGGGCGCGCATGAAGTCGGTCTCGGACCAATTGATAAAACATTCAGGCCTGAGTTCCGGAATCGTTTGGATAAGATAATTCGATTCCGACCGCTCGCTCCGGCGGTCGTTGAGCAGGTGGTCGATAAGTTCCTTGTTGAAATCGACTCCCAGCTGCAGAAGCGGAAAGCAACGTTGGTGGTCACACCCGAGGCGAGGAAATGGCTCGCGGAGAAGGGCTACGAGCCGCAGTACGGCGCACGGTCGGTGAATCGGCTCATTCAACGAGAGATCCAGGACAAGCTCGCCGACCAGATTCTCTTTGGTGAGCTCTCAAACGGTGGAGAAGCGCGCGTCGACCTCGTGGACGATGCACTGAGTATCACGTTCCGAAAGCCGATGCCGACGAGAAAGCTGTTATCGAGCCCCGCATAGTTCCTCGGCTTTCAGTCGAGAACACTCATTCACGCCTCACGTGCAGAACTCCTCTGAGGCAAGCTCTTCTCGCGATTTTGACCCAGGTTCAGATTTCGTGATTTAACGAGGTCGAAACATTCTCATCTCGAGAGAACACGTTCATTCATATCCCTCGGTCTCGTCTGCCTCTTTCCGGTGTTTCCGGATCTCGGAGGTTGGACTGATATCCGGGGACCCCAAATAGTGGAGAAGGTCTTGCGATTGGTTGGCCCAGGTGGACCAAACGATTCGACTCGACCATTCACAAACGGAGGGCCCTCGGAATGCGCATCCTCGGTATCGCTCTGCTCCTCGGCTTTGCGGCGGCACTGACGGCCGCCGAACCCAAGGAAGCGGACAACTCGCCGGTGGTTGAAGCCTTCAATCTGGGTGAACAGCTCGGAGAGTTGAAGGCAGCTCTGAAGTCGGCGACGCGTCTCTCGAAAACCCTGAAGGACGACAACCTGAAGAAGGAGCTGGACGCGCTCAACAAAACCGCCAGCGAACTCGACGCCGACATCCGGAACACGTTGAAGAAGAAGCTCCCCCTCGCGAAGGCGAACACAATCGCCCTCGGCCTCCTCACGAAGAGCTTGGAGACGTGGACGAAGAAGGTCGAGGCCGATACCAAGAAAACGTCGGCCGTCGAAGACGATCGGTTCAACCGGAATTCGCTCCTCGAAGATCTGGATTCTTACTTCAAGCAGGAGGACCGGCTCAGGAAGATGCTGAGCACGCCGGACTCCGAAAAGAAGGAGAAAAAGAAATGAAGTCGAGATCGGGGAAGGTTTTGCGGAGTCTCAAGCGCTTCGCGCAAGGACAGGACTCCGCAAGACCTTCTCCGTCCGACTTCGTGCCGCGGCTTGTTTTCTCAACTCAGCCGCAAGCAGAGGATCGAGTTCGCGCTGGGGGACCTAGGTGGGATTTCGTCCGCGCTCCGCGTTCTCCACTTCGACGACTTTAGTTTGCTTATCCAGGCCGAGAAAGGCTTCCATTTGCTTGAGCAGCATGTCGTACTGGGAGGCGTCGGACAGGTCGAGACGGTATTCGTTGATGACTTTTATCATCATATCGTCCCGCCACATCGTCCACGCCTGGGCCGATACGTTTTCGAAAATTCTCTTTCCGAGCTCGCCTTCGAAGGGGACGGCGTCGAGTCCAGGGGCTTCCCGGCCCAGTTTGGCACATTGCACCATCCTTGAAGCTGACATAATCTTTCTCCTCTGTTTCTGATTTTATCGCTCATCAGGTCTCGCGAGTGGAAGTTTCCCGCGGCCAGATTTTCACCGTGATCGAGTCTGAAATCTTCAGGCCTTTCGTATATTTAGGCTGCTGGAGTAAACCCTTACCTGGAGGTCAACCGAATTTTAGCTCGGCTGACTCGAAGTCGCTGACTCAAGTTTCAGTTCCGGAGCGAAGAGCAGTTAACCCGTTTTGAACAAGATTACGCATAACACACTCCAGAGCCAAATGGCCGGCATCGCCAACTTGCACCGTGAACTTCAGAGCGAACTTCAGAGTGAACTCCAGAGCGAACAATTCTCAATACACCCGCAGTGAACGCCGATAGCCGACAGTCTAACGACGAAGGAATCTGAAATCGACCATGGACAGCCCTGTTAGCACTGACAACGACGAAAAAAAAGGGATTCGCATTCCGGCCAAAGCGCTCAAGCAAGGTGGAGCGGCGGTTCTGGCGATCGTTCTCCTCCTTATTGCGTATTCTTTTTTCCGTCCGGAGACGAAGGTCGACGAAGGTCCAGGGCTGACGGCCGAATTCCCCGAGAACTCTTTTCGCGTTTTGATTGTCGTGGACCGATCGGAGGAGTCGCGGGATTTCGGATACTCCGCGCTTCGTGGCGCACGCGCCATCGCTTCAAAATTGAATGAAAATGGAGGAATTCGCGAGCATCCAGTCGCCGTTCGGCTGATGCAGGTTGGGGTATCCGAAGAAGAGATATTCGAGAACTTGCACCGGATGCTGACGGCACAGCCTATTCAGCTGCTCATCGACGCGACGGCGGAAACGGTGTCGCCAGGTGCCGTGCGCGCGGCTCACGAAACGAAAACATTAACGATGATCCTTCGAGACGGAGCTTGCCGAACGGGAAGCCGCCTCCCTGAAGGAAAAGTGTCTCCCTACGTATGGGCAATCGGACTTACTCGTGAATCCACGCTTGAGCCATTCCTTACTTTTCTCTCAGAGAAGCGGAGCAAGCCCGAGAGCGATTTCCATGTGCTCTTTCTCGGCGGCGATACGCCGCTTGATCAAGATGTCATCGACTCCGTTCGGCATGAAAGCGAGAGCCTTGGATTCAAAACTGTTGATGCGCTCATCTACGACATTCGCTTGAACGATTTCTATTCTGTTGCCCGCGATATTCTCTCTCGATTGCCTGACGTCGTGTTTGTCTCGAATCGCATGCAGCCATCACGGCTCTTCATGGAACAAGCCTATAAACTTTCGCTTGTGCGCGACATGGCGATCGCCGGGTACGAGGTTTTTTCTGAGGAGTGGTCGAAGAATTTCGGGAAATTCACCGAAGGCGTTTACACGGTCGGGCGTTACGCTGCCGGAGTGAATACGGCGGAGAGCAAAGAATTCATCAGCTATCTCACGAGGCCTCCGAAGGACGAGGAAGAGAAACTGAAGGGGAAGCTAAAACAGCCAAACAACCCGGACGCTTCGGCTGCATCCGCCTGGTCGGCCATTGCCATGGTGGCGCAGGTCATGAGCCACACACCGTCTCTTGACTACACAAAAATTCAGAAAAAAATGGAGGAGTCCGAATTCTTCCTCCCGAATGGTCGAGCTTTCTTCAATCCCAAGAACCACGTGCTCGTCCAGAAGATGTTCGCGTTACGGGTGAAAGGCGGAAAATATGAGCTGATCGAAGAGCTTGGCGATGCCCAACACCCTGAGACTTTTGGCTGTAATTAGTTCCCGAATCGGAGCGACGGCGCCCTCGAAGCGGTCCCTCAAGAACATGAAAAAGCCTCCTCGTGAGACCCCTCTCCGCGAGCCCTGAATTTTGGGCCAATTTTCGCCTCCGGAAGGTGCGGAGAATATTGGCTATTTTCCGACAAGATCAGCAATTGAATCGCTTCTCTTCCCCCCGCACTCTAATTCTCTGATGCGTCGCGTTTTTCCGAGAACTGAGGAGAGCGGCACTCGTGCGCTGAGCAGAAAGGGCTCAGCGCAAAAGGCAACCGCAGCGGCACTAAAGTTTGACCGAGTTTCTGCTTTGGGAAAGAACAACGTGAAACCGAAAGAGAAGTCTTCTCCACAGTCCATCCGCTCAATGGGACCAGACGAAAGAGAGGAACTCATACGAACGTTCTTGCCCCTCGTTAAACGTGTGGTGCACCGGTTAGCCGGCAGGCTCCCTGCTGAGGTCGACATCAAGGAGATGTTGAACTCGGGAATCATCGGTCTCGTAGACGCCCTCGAAAAATACGATCCCAAACACGAAACAAATTTCTCCACATACGCGCAGTTCCGGATTCGAGGGACGATCCTCGACAGCTTCAGAGTTCAGGACTGGGTTCCTCGCTCTCTCCGGCACAAAGCCCACAAGCTTGAGAGTACCTATCTCAAGCTGGAACAAGATCTCGGCCGCCCTGCAGAAGACCATGAAGTCGCGAGCTCGATGGGAGTTGATATTGAAACTCTCCATCGAATGCTCGGCGAAGTCAGCGGGGTGGTCATGTTAAGCCTCGAAGAGCTCGGATTTGGTCACGGCGAGGAACGCTTCCGCGCTGATGAATCTCTCCCAAGCAGCAAGCCGGATCCACTCTTTAATCTCCTGGAAGGCGAGAGAGTGGAGATCATCGCCCGGGCACTTGACCGCCTCCCCGAGAAGGAGCGCCTCGTCATTACTCTCTATTTTTACGAGGAGCTGAACCTCAAAGAAATCGGAGAGATCATCGGTGTGACGGAGTCCCGAGCCTCGCAAATCCGCTCACGTGCCCTCCTCCGCCTGCGTTCGTATCTCAAGCGAGCGCTCTGATCCGAAAGCAACTCTTGGCTGATTAACCGATCACCGAAAATTTTCTTCGGTGAGGTTCGACTTGCAGTTGGAAAAAGCGGCTCACTTGGCACACGGGCTTTCTGCAAGTAATCTTTCGTTGATCGATAGACCCGAAGGCCCGAGCTAACTTTGTCGGCGAATTCCCCTTCGCCTTCGAGCTCTTTGGTTTCCGAATCCCGGCGCGTTAACGTTCCCCGCTCTCTTCTTTTTATGCGTTCGCGATTTTGTCGTGTCGCGGAGAATCCTCCTCCACTGGCAGGAGCCGGGTGAGTATCTTTGTGAGCGCAGTGTGGTCCACCGGCTTTACCAGGTGACCGTCAAACCCCGCCTCCTTAGATCGTTGCCGGTCTTCCTCTTGAGCCCAGCCGGTCACCGCGACCAGCAGCATGCCCTTACTCCACCACTGTTTCCGTATTCTACGTGCCACTTCGTAGCCGTTTAACCTCGGCGATCCAATGTCGAGCAAGACCAGCGCAGGGCTGAAAGTCGCCGCCGCTTCGATCGCTTCGATCCCGTCGTAGGCCGTGCGTGTCACATTCCCCATTAGGGTCAACAGCTGCGCCATCGACTCGGCGGAGTCCCGGTTATCATCGACAACGAGTATGCGGCGCGCAGTCAACGGCGGCAACTCGTTGGTGTTCGGCTCGTGAGGTGGCAGATGAGCCAAGTCCGGCGAGAGCGGCAGACGCACCATAAATTCACTACCCGCACCAACTCCGGCACTATGGACGGTCACCGTTCCCCCGTGCAGCTCTACTAAATTTTTTACTAGTGTCAGACCGATACCCAGCCCGCTCACCGACCGCTCCAGTGAGGCATCGACCTGCATGAACATGTCGAAGATAAGGGGGAGCTGGTCCGCGGCGATGCCAATGCCCGTGTCTCGCACCCCGATCACTGCCTCCTCGCCCTCCTGCTTTGTGGTAAGCGAAATTTGGCCGCCCTTGTTGGTAAACTTGCAGGCGTTGTTCAAAAGGTTCCCAACCACCTGGACTAGCCGAGTCGGGTCGGCGTTCAAGTAGATTGGCGACGGCTGCAAGGTGACCGTCAACTCGTGGCCCATGTTGTCGTGGAGGGAGCGGTTGGCTTCGATCGCCTGATGCACCACGGATGAAAGTTCCACCCTGCCGCGGCGGAGCTCGATATTGCCGCGGCTGATGCGGCTGACATCAAGTAGGTCGTCCACCAAGCGGACCATCTGGCCAACCTGCCGTTCCATCATCTCGGAGGCCGATCGAGCGGCGGAATCGCTCCCGTTTGTCAACAGCAGGACTTGCACGGCGTTACGGATCGGGGCGAGCGGGTTCCGCAACTCATGCGCCAACATCGCCAGGAACTCAGTTTTACGGCGGTCGGCCAAAGAGAGATCCGCGGCGTTCTGGCGGAGTTCGTTCTCCATTTCCCGCTGCTCGGTGATGTCACGAGAAACCGAGACGATCCGAACGATATGTCCACAGTCATCACGAACGGGTGCAACGAGGACGTCCCAACACTTCTGTGTCCCTTTCGCCGTCGGGCAGAACGCTTGAAAACGCTCCGTCATTCCGCCCTTGACCGCCGTGACAGCGGCGGCAACGCGGCGACGCGCTTCCGTCGGCCAAAGCGTTTCCCACTCCTTTCCCGAGAGCGGAGCAAAGTCGTCGATCTCCATCAGGCACAAACCGTTGGTGTTCATCGTCAACAGACACCCGTCGGCGTCGAGCACCTTAACACAATCCGGACTGCTCTCCAGCACCGTGCGATTGAACTCTTCACTAACTCTCAATGCCTGTTCCGCGCGCCTACTTTCCGTAACGTCACGGGTAAACCAACGGGTGTGAATGAATCGCCCGTCCTCCCGCATAACACTGGAGTCTATGAGAACACATCTGATGGACCCATCCTTGCACCGCAATCGGGCCTCATATTCGTGAAGTGTCTCGCCCCCCTGCAACCTCAGCAGGATGTCGTGGATCACGTCCCCGTCAGCGTGGAACTCGGCGATGTTGTGTCCAACGTATTCATCGGGGGAGTAGCCCAGCATGTCCAACTCGTGGCGGTTGGCTCGGAGGATGGTCCCGTCCGGCCCCACCCATTGCAGACCAATGGCGGCGTGCTCGAAAAAGTCGGACAGATCCCGCTCGCGGCGCTGCAATCGCTCGTCGGCCCGTTTGCGCCCAGTGATGTCGCGGGCGATTTTCGCCGCCCCGATGACTCGACCGGAGGCGTCATTTATCGGCGAGACGGTCAGCGAAATGTCCAGCAAACTCCCGTCTTTTCGACGGCGTACGGTCTCGTAGTGGGTTACCGTTTCACCCTGTCGAACGCGTGACAGAATATCGGACTCCTCATTGACGCGATCCGGGGGCATTAAAATCGCGATCCGGCTTCCGACGACCTCTTCGGCAAGGTATGCAAAAAGCCGCTCCGCTCCTTTGTTCCAGCTGGTGATAACCCCGTCCAGGGTGATGCTGATGATCGCGTCGTCGGAAGATCTGACGATGGCACCCAGATGCGACGTAACCTCTTCTGCGCGCTTCATCGAATCCACATCGACCAGCACCACGACGACACCATCGATCTTATTGTCCACGGTTCGGTAGGGACGAACCCGAAAGGAATACCAATGACCAGTCTTGTCCCGGACTTCGCATTCTCGCACGCCGACGTTACCGAGCGCCTCCACGAGCAGCGGTTCCAATTCCGGAAGTCCCTCCAGATTGAGCTTGATGTCAGCGAGAGGACGTCCGACATCCGTGGGGATGAGGTTGAGCAACTTCTCCGCCATCGGCGTGAACCGCCGTACGCGAAGGTCCGGTCCAAGCATGACGATGGACATCTCCACGCTCCCGATCAGGTTGACGAGGTCATTGTTGACCCGGTTCAGCTCGGCGTTCCGGTTATTCAGCTCGTCGTTAACGGTCGCGAGCTCCTCGTTGCTCGCCTGGATTTCTTCCTTAGAGGTTTCGAGCTCCTCGTTCGCGCTTTGGAGTTCCTCGTTGGCAGACTGAACTTCCTCGTTCGCCGATTGCAATTCTTCATTCGCGGCCTCTTGTTGCTCAATCACCGATTGCAAATACTCTCGGGTGGCCGCCAACTCTTCCGCCAGGCGCACGTCATCGGGGGCAGCGAACTGGATCTCACGCGGAACACGAGAGGTCGCATGCTCGTCACGCGGCGAGTTCTGACTTCTGTCCTCGAATAGGATCAGGAATCCGCCGTCGTTAGCTCCGCCTTGCCCCTTGAGTGGAATCACTTCAATCGCGATTTCGTGATGGCCACCGCTCGATTTGACCCGCAACCTCTCCTCTCGCACTGGGGCGCCCTCCATCCGCGCTCGCAGCACCGCCGCGCGGACGGCGACGAGCAATCCTTCGCGAAGCATCTTTAGCAGGCTCAGGCTGGCCTTACCGGGGGCCGGTGCAAGAAATGGCCCGGTGTCGCCGCGGTACTGCAAGATGTCCAATTCGGCGGAGACGACTACGCCGGGCGGGGCAAATCTGTTCGAGAGTAGGCGATCTGCTTCCCGAGGAAGATCTGTCGCGTCGCTCCGTTTGGCCGCGAACGGACCGAACGGGGTGCGTGGTTCCCAGCCGGGTTGCATCGGGAAATAGCGGCGGCCCGGACGGGCATCCGGATTCTTGACGAATATTTTATGCTTGGCGTCCAGGGCCTCGAAAAGGTTGCGGTGAGTTCCGATTGTCTCCGAACCACCTAACCACAGGAATCCCTCGCTCTTCAGCGCGTAGTGCAGAGCCGGCATGATCTTCTGTTGCAGCACGGGCTCTAGGTAGATGAGTAGGTTACGGCAACTGATCATGTCGATGCGTGAGAACGGTGGATCGGCGAGCACATTGTGCCGCGAGAAGATGCAAGCATCGCGGATCGACTTCGTAATTCGGTAGTTGCCATCAATCTGGGTGAAGAACCGCCGCAGACGTTCTGGCGATACATCCTGTTCGATGTGCTTGGGGTAAACGCCTGCGCGCGCTTTCTCAATGCCCGCGGCGTTCAGATCGCTGGCGAAGAGTTGAAACGGCACTTGGCTCCCCGCCGCCTCAGCCGCCTCTGTGAACGCGATTGCCAGTGAGTACGCCTCTTGCCCGGTCGAGCAACCGAGAGTCCAGAGCCTCACGGGGTCGTGAAGAGAACGGTCTTTGAGCAAGCGGGGGAACACTTGGCTCTTCAGCGCATCGACCGACTCCGGATCGCGAAAAAAGCTGGTAACGCAGATGAGGATGTCCTGGTAGAGCGCATCCAATTCGGCCGGGTTTTGCCGCAGAAATCGCACGTACTCATCCATGCCCTCGATTTTTTGGAATACCATGCGGCGGGTGACGCGACGGTACAGCGTGTTAAACTTGTATCCGGCAAAATCAACTCCCGATGCCTGCTTGAGGAGCTGCATGACGAGCGCGAGGTTAGGTTTGTCGTTCGTCTCCCATGCCACTGCCTCCGGCACTGCGTAAGCGTGCCGACCGATTCGCGCTATCTCAAGCGCTATATCGGCGGGCGACAAGACGAAGTCCACGCATCCGGAAGCGATGGCGCTATGCGGCATCCCCTCATGCTGGGCCGAGGCGTCCTGGGCAAACGTGATGCCGCCCTCGCCTTTAATTGTTTCAAGGCCAATCGTGCCGTCGGTGGCGGTACCGGAGAGGACGACGCCTATAGCCTGATGCCTCCGCTCGTCGGCGAGCGAGCGGAAGAACTGATCGATCGGGTGAGGGGCACCGCGACTCTCGCGAGGGAGGAGCTGCAACTTCCCCGAAGCAATCACCATGCTTCGGCCGGGCGGGATGACGTAAACGTGATTTGGCTCAACGGTCGGCTCGTCTTGGACCTCCTGGACCCCCATTTTTGTCGTCCGCGATAGAATTTCCGTCAGCGCGCTCGGGTGCGATGGGGCTAGGTGCTGGACGATGACGAAAGCCATGCCGGTGTCCTCCGGCAATGCCTTCAAAAACTGAGTGAGCGCATCAAGGCCTCCAGCTGACGCTCCGACGCCGACGACGGGGAAAGATGGAGCTTGGTTCGAAGCTTCGCGGGGGTCCACCGCATCGCCCACCGGCTGTTGGGGGGATTGCCCCGACGAAGGGTCGGTCATGAGAAGTTCTCTAGCGGGCGTGGCCCGGCCCGTGTGCGTGCGGGCGGCGTCACAAGCTGCCGCTTACCCCTCAATCCAAATAAGCGTTTGATGCTCCAATTCACAGCGTCATCTGCCTCATCCTTATGGCCGGCAGCCGTTTATCCATCCAAAACGGGCGGATGACAAGCAGAGCCGTGGCGAGGCAACTCGACCTGTGCTGTCTCGCTCCGCTGGCGGTCGGCTTCCGTGCGCAAGACCGACGGGGCCGCGCTCGAGACGCAGGCGGTTAAAATCGCCCAGTTTTTCGACTCTCGACCTCTCCTGTACAGGCCCGTAACCGATCGTCGAACTCTCAAAGACGTCGTACTAGAACGTCGCGCATTTCGCAGAAACTGTTGAATGTGTCGTAATCAATGTTCGATGTCCTGTGCCTCCGGGAGCACCTGGCATCTGGCGGGTCTCGCCCACACCTTTCCGCCGTGGAACTCAGGAACCATCCTTTCGACTAATCTGAGGTATCGGCGGCGAGGGGGTTAGAGTTTCCTGGTCAACGGCTTAGCCGAGAGGAAGGGGGAACTGGTTAAGTACAGGGTCATGAGACTTCGTAGGGCCTCGTAGGGCTAGCTTAGACTCTGCTCGAGATCGATCGGATCGTTACTGGATCGATCCATTAGCGCCTGTTTCGACTGTTGGCGGAAAACTTTCCTGGACTGATCACTTGAATCGAAAGGACCTCAATCGCCACCGACAGGAGAGGAATTGTTTTCGATCTTTCGATCGAAATACCATCGCCAAATAAACGGGACGGGAAAACGTAAGGAAATTATCGGGTATGCATAACGAATTATTTTCATATCTTGTGCGGTCAGTAAGATTCAATCACCAAAACTGCAAAGGAATCCATGAAATCGTTGATCACGTTGTGTATGCTCAGTATTTGCATCCTGGGAGCCGAAGAGGCTCTTGCCGAGGATCTGGACGCTAAAATCTGGGAGTTCGGTGTTGAAGCCGAGTATTCCTGCATTCCTCCTCAATTCGCTTGGAAACCCGATGGGGAGCTGCCTGTGGGAGAGTCCGCCGCCGATTATCTTAGGAAGCAATGTCATGTTTGCGTTCGATCCGCTTGCGCGAAGAAATTAGGTGAATATTTTTCACCCATAATTGCTGAATATTCCGCTCAGCTTGCGAACTTCGAAGGTGGCCTCCAACCGGAAAAGCTGACTCTCGTTGCCGACCGATTGGAGTTGGAATCAAAACGTATGA
This sequence comes from uncultured Bdellovibrionales bacterium, assembly GCA_964509425.1. GTDB lineage: Bacteria > Bdellovibrionota_C > UBA2361 > SZUA-149 > CAZDWZ01 > CAZDWZ01. The sequence continues at coordinate 285,078 of CAZDWZ010000002.1, forward strand.
AAAATGCTCTGGACGGGTGCACGTCTATTGGCCAGGCCACCTGCGTCGTTGAAGAGAATGTACCTTGGGTGGTTCCTCGGCGGGACGTCATAAGCAGATAAGAGTGTCGTGCCCAGGAAAACCGCCAGAGGACAATATCGCGGACGATTGGGTTCCTCTGGTGGATTTTCTCTTTTTCTGACGCCGAATGTGGAGCTGCCCCAAGGATAAAAAGTGTGGTGGGCGAGAAGAAAAGATGTGCTTTCGTGCAAGCAGCTTCATTCATTCGATGTGAATCAAAGCAGGAGGCTTGATGCAATGAGCACTTCTGCTTCGGATCAGCCCGCAGCGTCTGCGATGGGTCAAATACAGCGCGCGGCGCCTCGTCAGCAATAGAGTTAGATGAAACTCCGTCGCGCTGTAGATGGATTAGGAATTAGTCGTTCGCGAATCGCGCTTCGACGTCTTTCCAATTCACGACGTTCATAAACGCCTCGATGTAGGCCGGGCGCTTATTCTGATACTTCAAGTAATACGCGTGCTCCCAGACGTCGCAGACGAGAATCGGCTCGACTACCCACTGAGTCAGATTCTGGTGCTTCTCCGAGGTGAGAATTTCGAGCTGCTTCGTCATCTTGTTCTTCACGAGAAGAACCCAACCAGAACCTTCAACGGCTCCGCCCGCTGCTTTGAATTGAGCTTCGAACGCTTCGTAAGAGCCAAAGCACTTCTCAATATTCTGCATAAGAACGCCCGATGGTTTTCCGCCTGCGTTCGGTGCCATGTTCTTCCAGAACACGCAGTGCAGGAAGTGCCCGGCGCCGTGAAACGCGAGCTCTCGCTCCCAATGTTTCACGAGAGCAAAATCTTTTTTCTCCCGCGCTTCAGCGAGCTTGGCTTCGGCGTTATTGAGACCATTCACGTAGGCCAAATGGTGAATGTCATGATGGAGCTTCATCGTTTGCGCATCGATATGCGGCTCGAGAGCTTCATAGGCATAATCGAGCGGCGGCAATTCATGTTTCATAATCGATCTCCTCGAAAAAATAGGTCGGCACGCGAGATTTCGCGGCCCGGGGAACAATAGAATAATTATGAGGGGAGGAAAAGGGAGCGAGAACGCAGTGTGTAAACTTGAGATTCCATGAAACCGCGGACTTCTCGCGACTCAGTAAAAGCTGAAAATTGACGAAGATTACGCGAGCGGAAATCGAAGCCGGGCGTCAAGGCCGATCCCGTCTTCGGGGCGGCAGAGCTCGAGAACGCCACCGTTCATCTCCACGAAATATTTCGCGACTGTGAGCCCGAGTCCGGCGCCTTGCTGCTCGTTATTTTCGCGATCAACTTGAATGAACGGCTCACAAGCTCGAGTCTGCTGATCAGGTGCTATTCCGGGACCTCGATCCCGAACACTAAAGACGGCATCGCTTCCTTCCGCCGAGAGCATGAATCGAACGGGTCCGGATTTCGCACCGAACTTCACCGCATTGCTGAGAAGGTGATGCAGTGCGTGAACAACGTGCACATCATACACGTTGATTGCGATATCGAAGGAATCGTCGTTCAGCCCGTGACGAAATTCTATGCCGCCGCCTCGAAACGAATCGAGCGCCATTTCGGCGAGAAGAAGCGGCGAGAGTTTTCTGCGAAACCTTTCGCAGCTCTGCTCGGCATGGCCGACCTCGACTTGTTGGAGCAGAAGAAAGTTATTCACCAGCCGTTCGAGACGTTCTCCACCGCGCTGAATCGAGTCGAGAAGGAGGCGGAGCTCCGGAATCTGCAACTCTTGACGATCCGAAAGGAGCTCGGTACCAGCCTTGATCGCGACGAGCGGAGTCTTGAATTCATGCGAGAGCGTGTTCAACACTCGCTTTCGATATCGATCGAGCCGGAGCTCCTCCATCTGGCGCCGATGAGCCACGAGCGAGAGCCGGCCTCTCACGATACTCAAGAGCTCCTCAGGATCAAACGGCTTCGTCACGTAGTCGTCGCAACCGCAGAGCCTTCCGCGCGCGATCTCGTCGCTGCTCGAAAGGGCAGTAAGGAAAATAAACGGAATATCTGACCAATCGGGATTAACTTTAAGCTCGCGATAGAGATCATACCCGCTTTTTCCGGGGAGCATGATGTCGCAGAGCACGATGTCAGGAGAATTTTTTGCGAGGTAGGGCACAGCCTCCTCGACGGACGCTGCCGCCTGAACTCGGAATCCATGCCGAAGGAAAACGCTGTGAATGACATCGAGAAGTTCGATGTTATCCTCCACGACGAGAACCGTCGGTTCATGCCGTCCGTGGCGCGAGCTTCGGCTGATAACAGAGGAATCCTGTTGGGGCATGGTAAAGATCAAAAGTTATTAACAGTAAAAATATCGACTTTGGCGGTATTCAGCTAAAGCAATAATTTACTAGGGATATTTGCCCGAATCGATATTCATTGAAGAATTTCCGTGGTATAGCCCACCGGCCAAATCCAGAGTTCGGATATAAACCTATGAAAACTATCGGACTATTCCCAGGACAGGGCTCTCAAGCCGTCGGCATGGGAAAAGCTTTTTTTGAAGCCTCAAAAGAGGTGCGCGAGATGTTCGCTGAGGCGGATGACACACTCGGCTACTCCCTTTCGAAGCTTTGTCTCGAGGGCCCGCTTGAAACGCTCACTCTCACCGAGAACGCGCAACCCGCGATATTACTGGTCAGCAGCGCTTGTTTCCGACTTGCGGAGCTGCCGATCGATGTCGCCGCAGGACATAGTCTCGGCGAATATTCGGCGCTTGTCGCCGCAGGCGCATTGTCTCTTGGAACGGCGGTCAAATTAGTTCATCGCCGCGGGAAATATATGCAAGAAGCCGTTCGTCCGGGCGAAGGTCGTATGATGGCCGTCATGGGTCCGACGCCGACTGAGATCGAAGACGTTCTGAAGCAGGTGACCACGGGCGTTTGCCAGATCGCAAACCTCAACTGCCCCGGGCAGACCGTGGTTGCTGGAGATGTCGCTGGTGTCGAAAAATTTCAAGCGCTGATGGGCCAATCCGGGGCGAAGCTCATTCCGCTCAATGTGAGCGCGCCGTTTCATTGCCAGCTGATGGCGCCGGCCGCCGAGAAGCTCGCGAAAGATTTGGACGCAATTGATATCGCCGATCCAAAATTTCCCGTTTATTGCAATGTCACTGCGAAGGCGGTCCAGACCAAGGATGAGATACGCACTAGACTGAAAGAACAGGTATGCGGATCAGTCCGCTGGACCGAGTCGATGGAGAACGCGGTTCGTGAAACGGGAGTCACTCGCAGTATCGAGTTCGGCGCCGGCGGTGTTCTCACTAAGTTGCTGAAACGCATCAACGCCACGGTCACTCGATACGAGATCGATTCCCCGGATTCGCTCGCGAAAGTGCGAGCGGGATTTGCGGCGTAATCACCATAGGCGCCGGAGAGTGGTCTCACTCCCGGCGTCTTCTAAGTTTTCTCTCACCTTTCCCCTTAGCGCCCACGATAAGCAACAACGGTTATCTCGATTTTTGCGCCCAAAGCAAGGCCGCTTACAAAAAGCATCTCACGCGCGGGACGGGCTTTCCCGAACCGGCGTTGGTAGATCTCATTCATCGCCGGAGCATCCGCTGCGTTCGTGAGATAGACACTCGCCTTCGCCACGTCCGAGAGTGAAAGGCCGATGCCCTTCAGTACCGCTTCAATGTTGTCAATCGTCCGCTCTGCTTCCGCTGCGAGCCCGCCTTCGACGAGTTTATTCGTCGCCGGATCAAGAGCTATCTGCCCGGCGAGATACGCGGTGTCTCCGGCCCAGACGACCTGAGAAAAAAACGGCGCGGGAGCCGGAGCGTTCGGAATATTGTTTTGGTATTCCACTGAACCACCGGAATTCGTGATGTCACCTCTCATATTCATATTGGGATCCTCCTGCATCGTTCTTCAAATTCGTTTTTGGGAAACGGTAAAAGTCTGCCCCTTCTCTCTCGATGGAGCAAGAACCAAGGCGCAAAAAGCATGCGCCTCGCGTTAAAGAGTTGGTGCAAGTGAAACCGCCGAGGTCGTATTACGTTTGATTGGCGGCGGTGGATTGGGCTCCAAGAACCATCGGAGCCACTCGTCGCCGCGGCGCGGGCTCGAGAGACTCCTCAAACTCTCCGCTCATGAGGCGCTCGAGAACCGCCTTCATTTCGAGGTTCATCTCCAGCGGGTCATGCATGTAGGAACAATCGAGTTCGCGGAATCTATCGATCCACGATGAACTGTAAAACTCCTTCACCGCATTCCAATCGAGCGTGCCGACGTCGTCGAGGGGATAGAGAACTCCATCCCGGAGGAAACGATAATAGTCCGGCCCGATCGTATCAAACCGCTCCCAGTAAAGGGACGGCGTGCCCGACTTCACGACTTCGATGTGGACACTGCTGCTTCCGGCGATGACGAAGTCACTTTTCGCGGCCGTGTCATAGGCGCGGCCCGCTGTCTCAAGAGTCACCTTCGGAAAAGCGCTGATGAATGCGAGGTCGGGATTTGCTTCGGCCAACGGATGAGGCCGGATGATGATCGATTGAATGTGCGAGACTTCGCTGAGCTCCCGAATGAGCCTCTCGAACTCCGGCTGCACGGTGTACGCCGTAAGAAAAACTCCCACCGTCTTCACGTCTTGAAAGGATTCCGCGAGGCGCATCGGCCGGCTCGGACCGGCGAGACCGGTGAAATGAATATGGCGGCACTCAATCCCATAATATGAGTTGAAAGCCTCGATCGCACGCTTGCTGTACAAGTACGCAATGTCGGCTTCGAGAGCCGGCATGACCGCGTCATAGGGGATAATTGCGTGACAGGTGTAGACAACCTTCAGCTTCCGATCTCGCGCGGCTGCCATCAGCGCGCAAGCCGTCGGCGCATAGTTCGTGGCAACGAGAACGCCTTTTGCAGACGTCGCTTCCAGGTGTGCTTCCGCGCAGACGTAGCACCAGAGGAGCTCGGAGACTCGGCAACAGGTGAGGAAAGTCCCCTGCGGCTCGTAGCGGCGAAAGAACTTTGCGAAACGAAAAATGAGTCCGGGTTCCCGCATAAGGAGACCCAACTGTCGGCGGACCGCCGCGGAGCGGCGAGAAGAGGGATCGTTATTGAGTGAATCATCCACTCGCCCGAGAAAATCGAGAATCGCGCGCCGCTCATTCACGTAGTCGATGGGGCAGCTCAAATTGAATCGGACCGAGTCCGCGAAGGTATGCTTCAGCAGGTATCGCATGCCGAAGCAGGTAAACATCAAGGCCGAAAGCGGCGTGTTTTTAATTTTCCCGTAACACCAGAGCACCGCGCGGGCGATGAAATGCCGGGAGACGTAATAGTCAAAGAGGTCCTGGCGGTCCTTAAAGGTATCCACCAAGTGAACGGCGCGTACAGCTTTTCGTAGTTCGTAGGACATAGGTTCCAGAGAAGAATCAGGCTTATTAGATGCGCCTGGACTCCGCTTTGGTGCAGAAGAATGAGAGGGAACCGACGACGGCCTCTGGATTAAAATCCGGAAGCGTAAGTCCTGGAAAATGCGTCTGAAGTTACGGCTTGCGATCTTCTTTTCAACTGACTTTTAATGCCCGTCTATGGATAGCCAAGAAAAATTCTGGTCCGGTGTGTTCGGCGATGTGTACACCAAGCGAAATGCCGGGCCCCGCCTGCTCGCGTCGAACATGGTCTTTTTTTCCCGGTGTTTTAAGTCCGTCTCGGAGCCGATTAAATCCGTCCTCGAGCTCGGGGCGAACCGCGGCATGAACATGCACGCCTTGAAGCAGCTCTTGCCGGAGGCCGAGCTGAATGCCGTCGAGATCAACAAAAAAGCGTGCGCGGAGCTTCGAAAAATAAAAGGCGTGAAAGTTCAGAATGCGTCGATCGCAGATTTCAAATCCGCAGAGAAGTTCGACCTCGTTTTCACGAAGGGCGTCCTTATTCACCTTAACCCCGAGAAGCTGAAGTCGACCTACGACAAGATGTTCAAGCTCTCGAAGCGATACGTGCTCATCGCCGAGTATTATAATCCGAAGCCGACAGAGATTGATTATCGCGGAAATCAGGGATTTCTTTTCAAGCGAGATTTCGCGGGCGAGATGCTCGATCGCTGCAAAGGCCTGAAGCTCATCGACTACGGCTTTGCGTATCATCGCGACTCACTCTGCCCGCAAGACGATATTTCTTGGTTTCTGCTGAAGAAGGATAAGTAGAATTCGAGGTGGTTACGTCGAGGAGGGTGGTGCGGCGTGCCCTCTTCGGTAAAGCGGAACTCTCCACTTTACCTTATAGAACCTCAGGGTTCATCCTCGATTTTTTCGACCCGTCACGACAAGCGGTAGCTCTGAGTCTTAGAAAGGACCCATGAGCTTGCCGTAGACGTCGTTCCAGGCCGCCGACCATTCACCGTAGTAGTCCCCATCCGCCGGCTGATTCCACTGAAGCATCACGACGTTCAGCTCGCCGTTGTGGAGGAGCTGACGCAGGTATCCGGTGAGATCGGCCTCGTACCCTCTGGCGAGGTCCCACCAGGTGGCTCCGAGAAGACCTTGCGGTCGGCCCCACGACTCGTCTGCCGGACCGTCGTCTGACGGGAACGCGACGCCGCTGTGGCGCATGAGCCGCTTCAGCTCGGCGTAGATCTCGGCGCAGTCCCGCGCCGCCTTTCCGATCAACCCGCCGTCCAGCCACCACCTCGCCTCCTTGAGCCGCTGGCCAACCTCGTCCAACTGGCACTCGAACGCCTCCGCCACTTCGGTCCCCTGGTCGGCTCCCATCGCGATCTGGACCCGCTTCAGGCGGTCTGCCGCCTTGCCGAGTTCGACGAGGTGGGGCAACTCCGTGATCTGGGTCGCCCGGACGCGGGAGCGTGAGTAGTAGCTGTCGAAGAGGATCTGGATCTCGTCCTTCCCGTTCGGGACGAGCTGGAGCCGGAAGTTGGGCCGGTCGCCCGCCAGCACCGTGAAGTGGAGGTGCGGAAGCGGCCGGTTCGGCGTGGCGTTCCGAACGTGTGCCGCGAGGCAGTGCAGGTCGACGCGGACATTGCAGTCGATGATCAGATTCAGCATGGTTGTTCTCCGAGTTTAGCTTTGGAAAAGTATTGCCCTGTGAGACCCGGGTTGGTCTCCGTCCCGCAAGAAATCATCTTGCCGAACGGAGACCGCGCCCGAGTTCCAGAATTCCCAGGAGAAATAAAAAACCTTAAATGTCGCACCACCCAATCCCCGCCAATTGCTTCGCGGGGATTGGGAAAATCTTCAGAAACTCAAAAAAATCGGGGAAGAGAACCGGCTCGGGGTTTGAGCGCTATGCAACGAACGTTCGCCGTTACATTTTTATTATTAATGCCGGAGGGCGAGACCGAATCTGATCTGCGGGAACTTAAAGTACACTTATGGCTGTACTGCCGTGCGTTAGGTGGGCGATAGATAAGTAAGACGGAGTTATGGCTAACCCTGTCGATTACACTAAAAAACGAAAGCCGATAATTCGGTTTGGTCGCAGAAATGCGTTAAATTTGAATGGCAATTCCTCGAACTGAATTCAGAGTATTCGCTCCATCGAAATCTGCAGAGTTTCGATTGGCGTCAGTCGAGGAGGGTGGTGCGGTACGCCCTCTTCGGTAAAGCGGAGTCTCCACGTTACCTTATAGAACCCCAGGGTTCATCCTCGATTTTTTTGATTAGTCGTCACGACGGCGGCGGTTTCTTCTCAGCGCTCGAACGGCCCCCACATCGCGCCGTAGGTGTCCGACCACTGCGCGAACCACGGCCCGTAGAAGTCGTCGTCGCCGCGGGGGTCGACCCACTTCTCCAGCACCACCTCCATGGGCCGGTTGTTCAGGAACCCGCGCATCGCGTTGCCGATCCGGTCCGTGTAACAGCCCGCGAACTCCCACAGCGTCATGCCGATGTCGCCATCGGGCCGCCCCCAGCTTTCGTCCGCCGGCTCGTCGCCGGGGAGCTGGATGTCGGTGAACTGCAGCAGGCCGGTCACCGCCTTGTAGGCCGCGCGGAAGGTCCGGGCCGGCTGCTCGTTCCACAGGCAGTGATCGAGCCACCACTTCGCCTCGCGGATGCGCACCAGCACCTCGTCCCGCCCGCAGCCCATCACCCCCGCCACGGCCAGCAGCGGGTCGCTGCCGAGCGGCACCTGCAGCGCCTTCAGGCGGTCCGGCAGCGCCACGAACTCCGGCAGGTGCGGCACCTGCGCGAGGTCGGTGGCCCGGATGCGGCAGTTGGCGTAGTAGGTGTCCAGCAACAGGCGGAGCGACGCCTTGCCGACCGGGACCGGCTGGAGGCGGAACTTGGGCTGGTCGCCGGCCGCGGCCGCGATTTCGATGTACGGCAGCGGGCGGTTCGGCTCGTTGTTGCGCTCGTCGGCCGGCAGGCAGTTCAGGGTGATGGTGGCGTGGCGGTCTTGGATCAGGGTAAACACGTTCGTCGTCTCCGAGGATGTCCGGCCGGAAGGCCGTAGTTGGGACCCGGGTTGGTCTCCGATCCGCAAGAAAACTTCTTGCCGAACGGAAACCGCGCCCGGTTTTCCCTCACCCTCGGATAAATCTGGAAAACCAGAAGTATCGCACCACCCAATCCTCGCCAAAAGCTTCGCGTAGATTGGGGGAAAGTTCTTCGAACTCGTGGAAGAATAAAAGATCTCCGAGCATCGCTCGGATAGCAATCTGTTCGTTGCTCACTCTTATTATTCCGTTTATGAAACTTAATTGATTATTTTGATGACAATGTTAGAGAATTTCAATGTCGCAGTGTGGACGTTTACCAGCCGACACTCTCCTTCCCCGCCATTTCTCTAGTGCGTCCAATGAGTTAAGGCCTTTGCCGCGATTTCTTCTCCAGGACTGCTTCCGGGTTCTGAAGCTTCCGCGACCACTCTGACACTCCACTCTCCTCGCTCGACGGCTCGAGAGCCGAGTTATCGTCGAATTCCTCGATAATGGTGATTTCGGCCAAAATGCCCCCCGGCCGGCTGAACTCGCGAGTCCGCCCTTCGTCGGCACCGGTCGCACTCTCATTGGGCGACGTGCTTCCCGAGGCGTCCCCTTCCTCGACGTCCAGAACCTCGTCCAGGCTTTTGAAGCCCACGCCCCGCCGTTCATATTCTTTAAACTCCCAATCCTCGGAAAACCCTTTGGTTACGCCTCCGAGGGCGGACGGCAACGATTCATCATCTGTCTTTGGCATTGGACGCCTGGTCATATTCACCTCCGCTTCGTCTGTGAGCTTTCGACCTCCGGAACGTTCTCACCCAAGCCGGGTGCAGGACATGAGGAAGGTTAGCTTGCAGGTCCTAGCTCCAAATGTTCGCAGAGGCTGAAGCGGGTTTCCCTTGTGGTCTCGGAGCCCTACGCCGCTCTCCGCAGATTTCACAGTTTTTCCTCCCCCGCTTTGCCGAGGTTTCACGGTCTCAAACGATAATGAACATGAATGGACGATGCGGTGCCGCCGTCGATACGGAGGAGTTAGTCATGAGAAGTTTGATCACATCACTTTTAGCGCTGGGGATTCTTAGTTGCAGTCCGGTCCCCGTGAAGACCATCGATGCCCCTGGAGCGGCCGAGACTTCACAAGCAACCGAAACGGGAATCACTGAAAGCCTCAAGCAGTTCGGTGTGAACGTGCGATTCGTCAAGGGAAACGGTGATACCCGAAACGCCGTGCAACTCTCGTGGGCGGAACCGCCGGAGTCACTTGAAGACTGTGTAAGACGGTACGATGTTGCGAGTATTGTGTTTGAATATCTCACCCACAGAATCCCCGCTTCCCAACGTCCGGAGGATGTGGACTATGGAGACTTCAACTGCGCGTCATACGAAGAAGACGCTTTGGTTTCTGGTGAGATCAACTTTCAAGATTATGAGCGAGACGTCGACACTTCGCTTCGGCAAGAAGTGCTTTCTAGCGAAGCAGAATCGCGCTCCGTCATTTAATCATGTCAAGCTCGTGGATCATGTTCGGATCTTCTTCTCGGAACATTTGACCCGGCTCCCCGTCACCGCCGCCCTGCAGAAATTCCGGGATCTTAATTTCATCGCTGATGGATTCTTCTTTGTATCGCTGCCGAAGGGACCGAACGGCTTGCTCAATCTCGACGGTGGTAAACCGGTATGTCGGCGGGACAGGCTTTCCCGGATTCGCGTAGAGATGCCCGTTTCGATAAGAAATTTCTGCCCAGGGAAGATCTATCGTGGACGTTTGCTCAGGAAACACTCTTCCGAACTCATCGTAATAGGACCGGCAACACGGACAAAAGAGGACCGGTTTCTCGTGGGTCTGATCTTGCGGAGTGAGATCGCATCCGATGTACGTGCAGCGGGCACTGAGCGCACGCCATCCATCCGCATCACGAAACACTACCATGGCTCGGGCCCGGACATGCACTTTCGTGTAGAGAAGATCAGCGACCGTTCCGAGATCCAATTCTGCTGCCGGCCGGATGTAGCGATGCCGCTCACATCCTCCAAGCGAGAGAAGCGCGGGACCGGCGAACAACATTGAGCCCGCAGCAGCGGAGCTTTTCAAGAACTGACGTCGAGAGAACTTTTCACCCTGACTCATAAGACCTTAAACCTTTTCCACCGCGAGTGCCGTCGCTTCACCGCCTCCGTTGCAAATGGCGGCTACGCCTCGCTTCAGTCCCAACCTTTTCAAATTATAAACGAGCGTCGTGAGGATTCTCGCCCCAGAAGCTCCGACCGGATGTCCGAGCGCCACTGCTCCGCCGCAAACATTCAGCCGCTCGCGTTCGATGTGAAGCTTGTTCGAGCACGCGATTGCGACGACAGAGAATGCTTCGTTGATCTCAAAGAGATCAACGTCGTTTGTTTTCCAGCCGGTTGTCGAAAGCAGATTCTCCACGGCAGTAACCGGAGCCGTGGTGAACCACTCCGGTGCTTGCGAAAAAGAGCTCTGTCCGCAAATTCGCGCGAGTGGAGTCAGATTTTTATCCTTCGCAAACTGCTCGGAGCAAACAATCATCGCGGCGGCGCCGTCATTGATAGACGAAGCGTTTGCCGCCGTCACTGTTCCGTCCTTTTGGAAGACCGGCTTTAGTTGTGGAATCTTTTCCAGCTTCGATTTTCCAGGCTCTTCGTCGTCGGTAAAAAGGATCTTCTCCTTCCCCAATTGAACCTCGAGAGGACTGATTTCTTCTTTGAAGAACCCGGCTTGTATCGCGCCCTGCGCCCTCCGATAGCTCTCGATCGCGAATTCATCCTGCGCTTCCCGCGAGACTCCGCATTCCTTTGCGCATAGCTCGGCGGCGTTTCCCATGTGATAGTCTTTGTAGACATCCCAGAGTGCGTCGTGAATGAGCGTATCCAGGGCCTGAGTGTTCCCCATCCGGGCTCCGGTTCGAAGCGCCGGGATCACATACGGGGCAAGCGACATACTTTCCATTCCGCCCGCGATTACCGCGCGCGCTCGTCCGAGCTCGACTCGGTCCGCCGCGAGCATCACAGCCTTGAGTCCCGAGCTGCACACCTTGTTTATCATCATCACTTGGGTCGAGACGGGAAGGCCCGAGAATATCGTTGCCTGCCTCGCCGGTGCTTGCCCGACTCCCGCCGTAAGGATGCATCCGAGGATAACTTCGTCGATACCAGCAGAGTCCGCAGTCAGCTTTGCATCGGAAAGGACGGAACGAATCGCGTGCGCACCAAGTTGCGGCGCCGGAACCGATGCGAGTGAGCCCTGAAACGAACCGATAGCCGTTCGCTTCGGATGACAAATGAAAACTTCCTGAAACTTTCCGGCCATTTCGGCTCCGTTCTTCTCTAGTGCTTCAACCGATTCATCGTGTAGCTCAATTCTGCCATTTATTTGTTCGACAGAGCACTAGTAAATTGTGTTTCCAGCAATTCGAAAGCGGTTCTCGAAAATTTTGTCCGAAGGAATATTGAGAAGCCTCCGGCTTCGTAGCTCTTTTCTCTATCGAAAACCGCTCTGTGCTTGCTGGTCGCCCCTCCGGGGCTCCATCGAGAATGATTCTCAAAAGCAGAGAACTTTTGAGAATCACTCTAAATCTGACTTCAGCCGAGGCGCAGAACGGTGAAAAGCGCAGTCGACCTACTGGTCGTCGAGCATTTTTTGCCATTCGGCAACGAAGGATCAAGACAAATTTAGAATTGCGTGTGTTTCGCGTAAAAAGAGCGGGGAATTCGCTACCACTGCGATTCCAAGAACTCATCGAGAGCAATCGCTCGTGTTTCGAGCGAGCGAGCAGCTTCGAATATTTCCGATTCATCCTCGGACGTCTCAAGTGTCGTTCGTGCCGATGAGAGCATGTCTTCGAGAAGAACTCTTGCTCGGCCCTTGAACTCCTTCCCTTCCGTATTCAACTTCGCCTGAGTGACGAAGATTGTGTTTCGGAGCTCCTTCTTCACGACGAAGAGCGGATCCCCGCTGCTGACTTCTTCGAGCCGTCCGAGCCGACCTGCTTCCTTTCGACGCTTCTGCTCTTCTTCCATCATTCGATCACGGACGAGCTTGTCGATTTCGTAGTCGGAGAGACCCGAGCTTGCGATGATTTCGATCGTCTGCTCTTCACCGGTGTCGAGGTCCTTCGCCTGAACGTGCACGATACCTTCGGCGTCTACTTCGAAGCTGACGGCGATTTCGGGAATACCGCGAGGAGCCGGCCGGATGCCGAGCAGCTCAAACCGGCTGAGCGACTTATTGTCGGGAGCAAAGTCGCTCTCTCCCTGTAGAACGTGAATGCTCACCTGCGGCTGGTTCGGTGCAGACGTCGTCACGATTTCGGTTCGCTTCGTCGGTATGGTCGTATTTCTCGGAATGATCGTGTGCATTCGAGCACCCTGGACTTCGATCCCGAGACTGAGCGAGGTAACGTCGAGAAGACTTACCCCTCGGACGTATCCTTGGAGAAGTCCGGCTTGCACCGCCGCACCGAGAGCGACCGCTTCGTCAGGGTCGATGGTGTCGAGCGGCTCGCGCTCAAAAATTCGCGCGCAATAACTCTTTACCGCAGGCATCCGCGTCATACCTCCGACGAGAATGACGTCGGTGATATCTTCCGGTTTCATGCGTGCGTCTTCCATGCACTGGAAGCACGGATCTTCCATCCGCTGCAGAATAGGCGCAACAATCTGCTCGAGCGTTTTTCGCCCGAGCTGGACTTTCATGTGTTCGAGACCTTGAACGAACGGGAGATCGATTTCGACCTGACCTACATCCGAGAGATCGTGTTTGGCTTTTTGCGCGGCTTCTTTAAATCGTTGGAGAACTCCTCTTTCAGCCTTTAGATCTCGTCCCGAGAGCTTTTGAAACTCGTTCAAGAGATAGTTCACGATTTGAAGGTCGACGTCTTCTCCTCCGAGGTAGGTATCCCCGTTAGTCGCCTTCACGTCGAAGATCCCTTCCCTCAGTTCAAGGATGGAAACGTCGAATGTTCCTCCCCCAAGGTCGAATACGGCAATCGTTCGATCGCGGCCGCTCTGACTCTTGGTGTTCTTCTTCTGAGTTTCTTTGAGAACATCTTTTCCGTCGACGATGTTCAGACCGAACGCGAGCGCCGCGGCGGTCGGCTCGTTGATGATTCTGAGAACATCGAGTCCGGCGATTCGCCCCGCGTCTTTCGTCGCTTGCCGTTGAGAATCGTTGAAGTGGGCTGGAACGGTGATCACCGCTCGCATCACCTTCTCGCCGAGAAAGTCCTCGGCGACCTCTTTGCACTTTTTTAGAACTTCAGCCGAGACCTGCTCAGGGCTCATCGGCATGCCGTTTACCTCGACCCACGCGTCTCCGTTCTCCGGTGACTCGAGAATCTGGTACGGAAGCCGAGGCATGGCATCTTGAACTTCGAGAGAATTGTACTTCCGCCCGATAAGCCGCTTTACGGCAAAGATCGTGTTCAGCCGGTTCATCCCGGCTTGTTCCTTGGCCGGAAAGCCGACAATCGCCTCGTTCAGGGCGCTGAGTGCAAAGATGGAGGGCACGACGTTTCTTCCCTCCTTGTCATTGATGACCCGGGGGCGTCCGTCTTCGATAATCGCAACACAGGAGTTTGAAGTCCCAAGGTCGATGCCGATAACCTTGCTCATAGCTCCGCCAATTTCCTACGGTGGACGTCCTTCGCGGAGCCATTTTGCCCCGCAGCTCTCACCGCGCTTAGATAAAAACCAATAAACTAAAGGGGTTGCACATCTACGCCACAATCTCAACAAGCCTTGTGAGTAGAGGCTCCCCTATTTCTTGTCCATCCGAAAGCAGTTTCTGCTTCTCTTTTCTTGATACCCCGAATGAGGTTAAAGCCGCCTTTTCTTTGCGCTTTTTGACAAAAGACGCGCCTGATTGACCTACGACTCCGGGGATCTCTTTATTATTCCCACCTGAGGGAGGAAGTAGGCATTTGGGGACACACTATCGCCGGGCAAGAAACTCCGAAGATTCGCCCTTGTAGGTCTGACGTCCGCCCAGCTCCTCGATTCGAAATCCTCGATCGGTAAACGCCTGGTGAAGCGAGTCCTTCGTCAGCCAAACAGCAAACTGTCCGAGCCCCCCGATGTGACTGGTCGAGGTGTACTTGTTGATTCTTCCGGAGTAGGTCCTTCCTACGGCATCACTGAGCGTGACCCAATCCCCGGCGGGCATTCTTTCGCTCGCAACCTGGCTCCAAACGTAAATGACGTCAGAGCTCTCGGAGAGGAGATCAATCGTCCTGAGCGGTTCCTCCATGTGATAGAGAACACCGGACGCATAACAGAGATCAAACTTTCCGCCAGCGTGGAATTTTTTCTCTGCGAGCACTTTGTTGCAGTCACCAAAAACGAATTTGGCTCCGTGTAAATTCATTTCATTCTTCGCGATCACACTCTTCACGAAGGACTCAGCACTCGACTCGATTCCAACGACCTCTTTGGCCCCCAAATCGAGGAGCTGCTTGGTGTTTCCTCCTTCCAGCGATCCAATCTCGAGAACCCGCTTCCCTACCATCGGGTAGATTTTGTTTAAGTCGGTGAGATTTGGAATCCAGTCATTTACCAGCGGACTCTGCGAGCCGTACATCCGATCTTGATAATGAAACACCGTGACCCAGTTTCGAAAGATGTCGAACGACGTGCCCCGGTTATCGACCTTGGCATACGGATTCTGAACGGCGAGGAAGCCATGCTCTTCGGCAATGCCCGAGATACCGTCTTTGAACACTGGCTCCTGAGTGGTGGACGCCGGCGCTTCGGAAGCAGGTGCCGACTGTGCGGGGGCCGCGGGGCCGTCGCTCGCCTGCCCGGCCGGACGCTGAGCAACTGCGCCCTTCAATGAATGGAAAGCGGATCTGAGTTGCTCCGCAAAGCGGTATGCCTTTGAACCTTGCACCGCGCGGAGGGTGTGGTCGAGATGCGTAACGCTCGAGGCAAGCTCGTACACTTGTTTTCGCAGATCATAAACAGCCTGAATCGCCTCGCCGTCATGCGAAAGAATCACTCGGTAAAGCTCCTTCACACGGGACAGGTATTTCTCGTGCGCGATTCGTATTTGGAGAAACGCTTCCTTTGATCCAACTTGTCCCGTCTCGACGTCTTTTTCGTATTGGACAAGCACGGAGCTATACTGGACGAGCGCGGAATTCAAACCGTCAAACGCCAGAACACACTCCCGGTCCTTTTCGCTGAGAAGGATCTTGGGGTCGATCCGACCGGTATCAATGCCCGACAGCGAAGCTTCCGCCTCCGGGGCGACATTTCTCTCGACAGCAGCAAGCATGAACAAAATCTCCTTGAGCTTCTAGTGCTGTGCCGATTTAATGCGCGACGTGAATCGGGAATTAAATTCAGCACTGCTCGGCGCAGCCGAGCCAGAAAAACCTAGTGCTCTGACTCAAGAGCGACAAAAGTGTAAATCCGCTTTAGGACGCGAACGCTACGGTCAGAGCGCTGGTCCAAAGCACCCGTTTCATTTCTACATCTTTCTCTAGGAAGAACAAATCCTGGTGGTGGGGTCTTTTGAAGGAGATCGACACGAAAGAGCGGCGACGAGCGGAGTTTGGACCCCACTACCCAAATCCTGGTTTACTCTTTGGCTGGATCGTTGGAGACTCCGGGCATGTTCTGGAGGCCGCGCACTCTCGTTATCGCTTGTTGTATCTTTTTGCTTCCGGCGCTTGGTGCCGCCGAAGAGCCTGATTCGCGTCCCGAAATCCAATATCCTTGCAACGGATACATCGCACACCAGTCGAGGTGGGGACTGACGAGTGTCTCACGACATACGCCTTTTGCGTTCTGCGATGTCGGGGCAGCGCTCATGTTCCATCAGTCAATTGCGGGAGTGAAGCAACCGGCGAAGTTTCAGCCTATCGTCGGAACCTGCTGCCCGGTTCCTCCCGGGAGTTTGCTCGACGAGCATGTCTTCGCCTCCGAACGCTGTCCCCCCGACTCCGTCGTCACCGGCGGACAACTCGCCATTGACGGGGCGGTTCTCCCTGGAGAACGCCCGTTTAGCTTCGAGCTCCGGTGTACCAAGATAAATCTCAAAGAGTTCCGACTCCAAAAAGCGGAGCCGTGGCGGCTGGAATACGGGCAGGCGGATAGCGTCCTCTCATCGATCGGACTCTCTCCCAAACCTCGAGTCATCAACCGCGGACGAATCCCGGAACACCTCCGGTGGGGCTTTGGGCGAATCGCAAAAACGAAGTGGTTCTCGTCGGGATGTTTTGGGATTCCTTGGGGAAGTGCTCTCACCGCGATGAGTTCCAAGGCATGCGAAGATTTTGAATTTCACAAGATCGTCCCGCTCCGCCAACCGGATCACCCGCCCAAACAATGCGTTCTGCTAGCATTGAGCGATCCGAGTGCCCGCTGCGCCGTTCTCGACTAACGGAGTCGCGGAAATCCATCAATCAAAGTCTCCGCTTTCGCTTATCAGCCGAGGTCCGAAGGTTCGGCGAACTTATAACCGACTCCACGAACGGTGAGGAGGTAACGAGGATTTTCTTGATCGTCCTCGAGTTTTCGACGCAGCCGCGACATGAAGACGCTTACGTTCACACCGTAATCTTCCGCTGCAAACTCCCACACGCTCGCGAGAAGCTCCTCGCGAGTAAATGGTCTCCCCGGATGAGTCGCCAGGAGAAGCACGACTTCGAATTCCCGGGCGGAGAGCCCAACCACTTGACCGCGCTTGGTGACCCGCAGTTTCTCCGGATCTATATTGAGCTCGCCGATGTTCAGCACGTCAGTCGACGGACTTTTCGCACCAGCCGCAACAGCTGCGCCCACACCACTAGAGACTGCGCTGACTTTTCGCCTCGTTTCTTCGCGGAGTCGCGCACGAACCCGCGCAAGAAGCTCTTTTGGACGAAAAGGTTTCTGAACATAGTCGTCGGCACCGACCTCCAATCCAGAGACAACATCCGACTCTTCGCCTCTCGCCGTCAGCATGATCACCGGCAGATTCGGCTTGGCTGACTTCAGCTGCCGACAAACATCGAGTCCGTTCAATAACGGGAGCCCGACATCGAGCACGATGAGATCGAACTCCTCGGCCAGGGCTCGCTGAAGGCCCTTCAAGCCGTCATCAATAAACTCGCAAGCAAATCCCGCTTCTTCGAGCACATCGCGAACAACCGTCACAATCGCGCTGTCATCTTCAACTACTAAAACCTTTCCCATCTCCGACATATTCCACCTTTGTCTGTTTCTTCAACGCCCAACGAAAATTCCGTACGACATACCGTCTTCTCTCGGGAGAATCTCAAACCTCCCACCAACAAGCTCCAGCTTCCGGGCGAGCAGAGCCAAAGAGAAGGCCCCCTCGTCCGGAGTCATATCCGCCGCTTCAGTCGATTCGCGCTCGAACGGGAGTAACATTCCCTCTATTATCTCCGTGGAGAATGGTGTTGAGCAATCGGAAATCGCGATTAATATCTGTTCGGCCCTCGGTTCTACGGAAATATTGATTGTTGTTCCTGTTTTTCTCCGTCCTGCGCTGAGCAGAAGGACTGATTTCAACAGCCGGATCAGGGGCTCGACTGCGGTCACGCCGAAACAAGGCTGCTTCGGCAATTGCAGGTTTATGGCTTCAGCCGGCATCTCCGGGTTCAACCGGAGCGTATCAACCTCCTCGAGGACGAGTTCCGAGATGGATATCTGCTCAGCATCGAGTCGCAGCTCTCCTCTCTCTATATAAGTAATCTCGAATATATTCTCGATTGATCGACGAAGGTACTCGGCGCCGGCATTCAACCGCTTCCAAGTGTTTGGAGTGAGGGCTTCGTTCTTCTGGGGAAAAGCATTTGAGATGTTCTCGGTTCCACGACGAATGACTTCTGCACTCTTCAACAGCAGCCGGCGCTGTCGATTTCGCTTATCAAGAATCTCGCTTTCAACTTGTGGAATACGCTCGGCGAGCGAATCCAAACTGGCGGCGAGCACGGCAAATTCATCATCACCACGAATGCCGATTGGCATGCCATAGTTCCCTTCCCGATAGCGCCGGAGGCCCGCCTTCATACCTGAAAATCGCTGAGCGATAAGTCTCTGCCAGTAGACACCAAACGACGTAATGATCAACCAGAGTAATCCGAGTTCTATGAAAATGAGCGGTAGAACGAGATTTGTTATTTCACGATGAAGGAGCGCATCCACTGCAACGCCGGGGAACGCAACTCCAAGAAATAAACATCCGGGCGTCAAACACACCTTCTCGATATCCATTGCCCGGCGAAATGAGATCGGAAATCTCTCGTTGTCCGCATTGGAAACCTTCATCCTCGTCGTTACGAGCTGATGAAGCTTTTGATCGGTGTTATCAAAGAAATCGAATACGCCTCCTTTGGTGACAATCTCGCCTTCGTCCAGTATCGAGTAATCTACGAGCGGATTGAGAAAATTACGCGCGACGATCGATTCATCAAAATCTCTCTCCGTCGGGTGTTGCCGCAACTGCGCGGAGAACTCCGGTCCCACGCGACTCGCCTCAGCAGCAGTGAACTCGTTCGCGCCGATAACGCTGAGGAGATAAAATGCCGCGGTATGGAGAAACGCCGCGGTTCCGGCACCGATCAGCAACAGTCCCGCCATCCATGTCCCCGTTCGCCGGGCAAAGGGCGCGGACTCGATAACCCAGAAAATTCCGGTCATCCACATTCCCATAGCGACACCCATCAAGAACATCGAAGAGATCGAACCCTGCAGGACTCCGACTATGGCAACCGTCAAACCGGCGAAGATAACCGTCAATATCGTAGTCTGGGATAATTTTGAAATCATCAACGCAAGCGCCGTTTGAAATGCAAAGCTCGCGAGAAATACTCGAAACGGGAACGTTTCCGATGTCAATAACGCCAGAAGCAACAGCGCTACGGAGAGGCCCGTAAGAAATGTCGAGATCCGAAGATATGGGCCAAAAAGCAAGACCGCAAGTGCCGAAACGGCGAGGGCCGGTGCGGTATATCCGTAGCCGTACAGCAACTCACCGGCACTGATTGTCGTCACGGCGAACAACGAAAGGTTCCGCAGAAAATTTGCAAAATTCTCCGTTCGCTCCTTTTCCGGATTCGTCCGAAGCTGCCTCGGAACCGGAAGCGCCTCCGCAGGAATCGATCGATAGTTCGGCAATGAGAGCCGGGCCGACGTACCCCTTGGCTTGATGTTCTCGATGTGAACCGTGCCTTGATGGAATTTTGAAATTCGCTCAATGATCTTTAGGCCGAGCCCAGGCCGCTTTCGCGTTTCTCCGTCTGCCTCCTTTACCACACCCGAGCCCTCATCTCGCACCTCGAACACGGTGTGCTCTGCCGTCGAACTCAGCACCGCGGTGACGGTTCCTCCCGCCGGCGAATGACGGATCGCATTGTCGAGAAAATTCATCACGGCTCGCCGAAGAAGTCCGCTGTTCCCTTGAATCTTTACGGTCTCCGGATCGAACTGCGTGGCGAGGCTTACGTTCCGCCGTTCTGCGATGGGTCCAGCCAGACGAAGAGCTTCATTGAAGATATCCTCGGGCGAAACACTTTCTTCGAGACCAGGGGTAGTCGTCTCGTCAAGACGCGCGAGCTCGCACATCTTCGAAGCAAGGTCGGTCTGCACAGACGTTCCTTCCTTGATGAGCTGTCCGTATTCCTCTCGCTTCTCGGACTGAATTTCTGATTTTTCGAGGAGAGCGATGCTCCCCTCGACCGCGGTCATCGGAGTTCTCAGATCATGGGCGAGTCCTGCCATCAGCTCCCGGCGCTCCACCTCTTCCTCGCGGAGAGTCGTAAGACGGCGTGAGGTTTCCTCCGCGAGCGAATTGAAGGCCGTCGCGAGTTCTTCGTATTCCGGAAATTCCCCAGTGGAAAATCGAATCGAAAGATCCCCGCCTGCGAACTCTTTGACACGATCTGCGAGCATACGTGCTTCCCCGAATAAGAATCGGCGGAATATTCGTACGCATACGCGCGTCCATAAAACGAATAGCAGAAATGCGACGATACTCGCTGCCAACGTCCGCAGCATTGGGATCAGGCTCAACATGTAACCTGAAAATGAATGGACTCTCCTCGTCAGAATCAGAATCGGCGAACCCGGACGCTCGAAGAGCGGAGCGCCTGAGAGGAACTCTTCCCCGGGATTGCAAAACACCGGTGCTGACAACGGGTAGGTATCCGCGAAAAGCCCTCGGAAGTTACCGAAGAATGTGTGACTGATTTTAGTCGTCGGCGTCGCACATCCAGGAGACGCGCGTAGGAGGTCGCCTGCTGCACTGTAGAGCAGCATTTCCGAGAACGGCAAATACCGTTGAACCTCGTTTACCACCTGTTCAAAAACCTCTTTCTCAGGCCGCTTCTCCGCCAGCCCTTCGCCGAATCTCGACGCGACATAGGCTCCCGAGTCGCGAAACAACAACTGAGGAATGATCCTCGCAAACGTCACTGACTCATACATGCAGAAGGTCAGTTCGATGAGAATGACGACCAACGTCAGTTGGACGACCTCTCGGCGAATGACTGAAGTGAGCGAACGCATCCTCGGGAGATAGCAGAGCGGCCAACATCATGTCACCCAAATGCAATTATGGAGACGCCCGAACGGCTTCGCCTACGGGCTGGCTACATCAGGTTAACATCGAGGTATCAACCGGAACCCCAGACAGCCCTCGCTCGGCGCCCTGCGACCCACAATCCTCTGTCCGTTCGCGTGCCTGCGGAGCAAGCCGCAGGGAGTAATACGAGAAGCCCCGATCAATAAGGAGCAAAAAGCGAAAATCGGGATAACCGGGAGATTTGTTCGCCTCGTTCGACTGGTATCGGCAGGCGAGACCTCATCTTTCCATAGCGATACGGAAATACGGAGTCGAGTTCCGCCCTATCAGCCTCCAACAATCCAGTGCTCTCGATGCTGTTCTGTCGACTCTCGAGAAGGGGACTGTTTTCAATGAGAAAATGCGGCTTCAAAGCAGCCACGAGGTCCGGAATAACCGGTTTTCCACCTGCGCGGTAACGTTCGACAACAAGACTACTAAGAAACGGACCGACTTTCGGAAACGACGAGACCATCCCGCATCGGTCGATATAGGCGACAGGTTCAGGAAACGCGTCGTGGATGGCGGCAATAAACTCTCGCTGACCAGACATTGTAAAATCCCGCCATCTCTCGAACGTGAACGCTCCGCAAACCGCGAACGCTACCGGAACCAATATTCCGAGGGACTTCCCACGCGACAAAAGCCTGGCGCCCTCGAGCGCGGCCAGAACACTCCAGGGAAAAAGCACGGTCGGAAGAAAATAAGCGAAAATATTCCGATAGAAGAGACCGACGCCGAACGTCATGCCGATGGAGCACCAAATAAAAACGGGAACACGAGAGCTCGGCCGGGCGGCGAAAACAACGAGCGAAATCAAGAGAATCCAGTACAAGGGATTCATCGTCACGCTCCCGAAGATCGTTGCCACGGTATTTGAAGCGGCGTGAAGAGTTAAAAACTCTCGTGAGAGCGTCGCCGCGTAGGAAAGCGCTCCTATCGATTCGCGCCCCAGGGCGATATCGTCACGCTGGACGACGAACGATGAATGAAAAACAAGCAGAAAGACCAACGAGACCAGACAGACGTTCAGGATAAGAAAAAGTGACTGGATTCTCTTCGGTGAAAGCAAGCATTCAGAGCTGCGAAACGCAAATGGTGCGAAAACGGCGAGGAGGAGGATGCTCTTCAGCGATACCGCTAACGCAATCGCAAGTGAGATTCCGGAGACGGCCACGGCTTTTTTTGGAATCGCGTCGCGCCCGCAAAGAGAAAGCGTCAGGACTACGAGAAATAGACAGAGAGAATCGGCCCGAAAGCTTCCGCTGTGTATCATGGACTCCGGGCTTGCGCTCCAAATTAGGAGTGCCAGTACAGACGGGACCAGGCCCAACGCCGGCGAAAGTATTCCGAACAGGAGAAATAGTGCCGAGAGGTAGAGCGCGAAAGAAATCATCCGTCCGGAAAGAATGAGGCCGGTTTCCTCAATTGGCAGATACGTCAGCGGAAGAAACAGCCAGGAATGAAATGTTTGAAGGAGACCGCTCAAGCGTCCTGATTGAAGATCAAAAACACGAGAGAGGAAGAAGAACTCATCCCAGTGAATGTTCAGCTGCAGAAGCAAACAGAAACGGAGGAGGATCAAGGCCCCAAAACAAAAGAAGAGGGCGGGAGCCTGTCCGAGGACTTCACGGCCCCGGGCGATATTATTTCGAGAGAACACACTCAAGCATTTTTCGCCCGACCTCGCTTCCAAGGAGCGGATCGGAAACGCGCTCGGGGTGACACATCATACCCAGAACGTTGTAGTGACGGCTCGTCACGGCAGCGACGCCGTTCAGACAGCCGTTGAACGGCTCTTCATAATCAACATCGCCTTCACGATCGCAGTACCGGAGCACGACTTGACCGTTCTCCTCTAAATCTTTCATCGTTCGCTTATCCGCGTAATACCGGCCGAAGAAGCACGCGATGGGCAGGACGATGATGTCTTCTTCTTCGTAAGTCTTGGTAAAAGGAGTCTCGTTATTGCAGACGAGAACGTGGGTATCTCGATTCAAGAAATGCAGGCTCGGATTCTGCAGGAGAATGCCGGGGAGAATTTTTGCCTCGCAGAGTATCTGAAAGCCATTTCCAATTCCAAGAATGGGACCGCCATCTCGCGCAAACTTGACGACAGGACCAAGAATCGGAGACGCAACGGAAAGCGCCCCTGGACGAAGGTAATCGGCAAACGACGCTCCGCCCGGGATGATGACGACATCGGGTTTCTTAAGAGATTCTTCTTGGTGCCAAACGGTATACGCATCTTGTCCGAGAAGATCGCGGTATACATACACCGCATCTTCCGCCCCGTGCGAACCCGGAAAAGTAACGACTGCAACCCTCATGTAGGCTTTTTCTTCTCTGTATCTTCTGCGGAAATCACTTCAAACTCCTCGATCATCGTGTTTGCCAAAAGTTTCATGCACATCTCCTGGATGCGCTCCTTTTGCTTTTCACGATCACCGGTTTCGATATGAAGTTCTATATATTTCCCGAGCTTCGCATCTTTCACTTCAGGATATCCGATGTGACGGAGACGCTCGGCAACCGCGCGGCCTCCGGCGTCCAGCACCTCATCCTTGAGCGCAACCACAACTTTTGCTTTGAACATACGTCTCTCTCTTAGAGCTTTGGCTCTGGGTTATACGCTCTCCTGTTGCTCTCAAGCGACATCGTGGGTATCCCGCAACATCGCACCCGGCACGCGAGGCCAGGCGAAGCGCTCGCTAGCAGCTTCCAAAAACACGTCTAAAGATGAAGTCAACGTGCTTAAGATGCCGTTCTTCCGAGAATATTTCATTCAGTTCGTCCCCGGACAATACAGAAGTTATTCGCTGGTCGCTCTTAAGTCGCTCTAAAAAGAGGCTCCCCCCGGCTTTCGCCGGGTCGTCCAGGTCCTCCCAGGTCTTCAGCGCATGCTCCTGGACAATTCGATAGGCCTCTTCTCGGGACGTTGCCCGTGCGGCAAGTACCGGGAGAAGGGTCGCCGAATACACCAGCCCCTGGGTGTAATTCAGGTTCCGCTTCATCTTGTCCGGATAAACTTGGAGGTCGCGCACAACGCCCGTCATTCTTACCAAAAGGAAATCGAGAGTAACCGTAATATCGGGAGCAATAAAACGCTCGGCCGAGGAGTGGCTGATATCTCGCTCATGCCAAAGCGGAATGTTCTCCAAGCTCGACTCAGCGAGCGTTCGAATAATGCGAGAAAGGCCGGTCACATTCTCGGTGAGAATCGGGTTCCGTTTATGCGGCATTGCGCTGGAACCCTTCTGCCCCTTCGTGAAGTTTTCTTCAGCTTCTCGTACCTCGGTTCTTTGGAGATGCCGAATTTCGACCGCAACTCTTTCAACCGTGGCTGCGAGCTGGGCGAATGAAAGAAACAGATGAGCGTGCACATCGCGCGAGATCACCTGGGTCGATATGGGGGCCGGAGTCAGTCCAAAAACCCTGCACACATGAGCTTCGACGTCCGGACTGAGATGAGCATAGGTACCGACCGGTCCGGAAATCGCAGCCGTGGAGATCTCCTCCTTCGCTCGCTCAATTCTGAGCTTCTGACGGTCAAGTTCGGCATACCAACCGGCCACCTTCAAACCGAACGTGGTTGGTTCGGCGTGAATTCCATGCGAGCGAGCAACACAGATTGTTTTTTTGTGGCGGAAGGCCTGATCCTTTACCGCCGCCATCAACCCGGAAAGATCCTGCAAGATAATATCGGTCGCGCGGCGAAGCTGAATCGCAAACGCGGTATCGAGAAGATCGGACGAAGTCATTCCCCAATGAAGGTACTTTGCTTCTTCGCCGACATGCTCCGCGACACTGGTGAGAAATGCGATGACGTCATGCTTAACTTCGGCCTCGATCTCGTTGATTCGCGAAACGTTGAATCCGGCCTTCTCCTTCACCTTCCGCAGCGCGGCATCGGGGGCGATTCCAAGTTTTACCATCGCCTCGAGCGCGGCGATTTCCACTTCGAGCCAAAGAGCGAACTTGCTCTCCTCACTCCAAAGCGTATTCATTTCGGGACGGGAATATCGGGCAATCATAACGGTCTCGCTTCAAAGGAACATCTGACGGATAAAGAATTGAACGGAATTGCGCAGAAGTCAATCAGAACGGCGACCCTTCGTAGAGCGCCAAAGCGCCTGCTTTTTGCTCGGCGTGATTCACGATCGGAAGTGGATAATCCAAAGCTTTACCGCCCTTCTCGGGCTCATGAATGAGCGCGCCACGCATATCCTTCAGCTCAGACACCCAGCGGCGAATGTAATCGCCGTTGGGATCAAACTTCTTGCTTTGAAGATACGGATTGAAAATGCGGAAGTACGGCTGCGGATCACATCCGGTAGACGCCGCCCACTGCCAACCTCCGTTGTTGGGTGCCAAATCGCCATCCAAAAGCTTCTCCATGAAATACCGCTCTCCCCATCTCCAATCGATGTGGAGATCTTTCGTGAGAAACGACGCGACGATCATCCGAACTCGATTGTGCATCCAGCCAGTGTCGTTTAATTGGCGCATCCCGGCATCGACGATGGGATAGCCGGTTCGCCCCGTCTTCCACGCTTCAAACCAATCTTCGCGATTCTCCCATTTGATGTTCCGGTATTTCTCGAGGAAACTTTGATGCTCCACGTCTGGCCGGTGAAAGAGAATATGGTAGTAAAACTCTCTCCAGATAATCTCCTTGAGAAATACATTCCTTCCGTCCTGAGACTTTGGAGTTCCGGAAGTAAGTTCGAGAAAGGCAAGAATCTGGCTAGACGTGATTGATCCGTTCTTGAGATAAATCGAGAGGCGGGAGGTGCCAGGCACGGCTGGAAAGTCTCTTTGATCCGCATACCCATCGACTCCATCCGACGAAAACTCCTTCAATCTTTTAAACGCCGCTGCGCAACCTGCCGCCGGAAGGGAAATCGAGAGCCGCTTCGAATTTTCAGCACAATACTCCTCGAGCATATCTTCAAGCGGAATCGCGCCCGAAAAGAGGGCTGGCCAGTTTAACGAAAACGCCGGGGGGTTCGAATCGCGAGATTTGAAGGAGGCGAGCGCCCGCTTCTGAATCCTCAATCGAGACTGCACCGACTCGGTTTCCAAGAGCTGAAGCCACCTCTTCGCAAACGGCGAATAGACCTGATAGTAGCCACCGGTCTCCTTCGTGAGTTCTTCTGGTTCGATAAGAAGATGATCTCGTTCGGTGTGCACGCCAAGACCGCATTCCTTGGAGAAGAATTTCTCCATCTCGGCATCACGCTTCCTGGCAAAAGGCTCGTAGTCCCGATTCCAAGAGACGTTCGAAGGAAGGCGAATTCCCTTCTCCTTCAGCGCCGAGAATAGAGTGCGGAATGCTGCTGCGGGCCCGCCGTCGAGCACGACCACATCACCGCCGAGTGACCGGAGCTCCTCGCGAAGCTCTTTCATCGTTTCTAAGAAGAAGCCGAACCGATTGATCGAGAAATCGGCGCGAGAGAGAAACGTACCATCGAAGCAGAAAAACCCGAGTGTACGTCCGCCGTGCTCCTTCCAGTTCCACTGCAGCGCCGGATTTCCGGCAACTCTGAGATCACGGCGAAACCAATGCAGTCCCCAACCGCTCTCTGTACCCGGATTCATAAATTTTACATTCCCCGAATTCTGGACAGTCTTCTCGAACGATCATAGGGTTTTTGCGACCCCAACCTGAGGAGGATTTATGCAGAGTAAAGCAAGCGCAGTATGGACTGGAAGTCTTAAAGAGGGCAACGGACGTATCAGCACCGGCAGCGGTGTTCTTGCCGACGTTCCGTACACCTTTAAAACTCGATTCGAAGGCGCCAAAGGAACGAACCCCGAGGAGCTCGTGGCGGCCGCGCATTCCTCTTGTTTTTCGATGGCGCTTGGCGCAGAACTTGGAAAAGCGGGCATCACTCCGCAATCCATAGAAACAAACGCTGTCATCGTGCTTGAGGCTGAGGCGCAAGGTTTCAGCGTAACGGAAAGCCGCTTGCAGACCACCGTGTCGGCACCGGGTGCGGATAAAACGACGATTGAGAAAGCGGCGGCAGGAGCAAAAGAGAATTGCCCGATCTCGAAACTTTTGAATGCGAAAATTTCGCTAGAGTTGACGGTGAAGAACTAATTCATCGTTAACAACGTCCCCGAACGCCGGCTCCTCGGCCGGCGTTCGGGTAGTTTCGGTGAGTGTGCGGGAAAGAAGAGAGCGGATTACTCCTTTTGGTATGTTCCGCCTTGACCGGCATTAACTTCTGCCTTCGTCACTTCTTTGGTCGCTTCGATTTTTTCGTCTTCGACCTTCTTCTTCGCTTCCGCTACGTCGAGCGTTCCTTCAACCTTCGCATCTTCTTTCTGCTGAACCGTGGCTGCAGACTGGACTTTCTTCGCCGCGTTGGCTTGGGTGTCCGCTACGTCTTTGTTCGCCTCGCCAATCTCCTTGGCGGCCTCACGCTTCTCTGCAGCGACCTTTTCGTCAGCTGATCGGCAAGCTGAAAGTGCCGGGAGCAAGAGTAAAAGAACGCTGAATAAATATTTCATAAGCCTCCTGAATTTGGCTGAAGTATAGAAAACACGGCTGGATGTCGGCACGATCACCATCATACGGCAAAACCACTTGAAACTTATCCGTATTTCCGGAAAAATCCGCGTGGCTCAACCAAGGAGAACATTCGATGCAAGCAGTAATCTTCGACATGAACGGCGTAATCATCGACGACATGCCGTTTCACAAACCGGCATGGCAGGAGTTCGCTCGAACCCTGGGCCGACAGATCGAAGACGCGGAGTTCAACACCGTCTTGAATGGGAGAACAAATCGCGAGACGCTTGAGTATCTTCTTCAGCGTCCCATCTCAGAAGGCGAATCCAAGCAGCTCGAATTTGAGAAGGAGGAAATATATCGCGCCCGTTACTTGCCGTATCGCGCACTTCTCCCAGGACTGAAAGAATTTCTCGAAGAACTGAGTTCCAATAACGTTCCATGCGCCGTTGCTACGAGCGCACCCACGGAGAACGTGGATTTTATTCTCGACGGACTCGATATCCGAGCATATTTTTCGAGCGTGGTGGATGCTTCTCAGATCACCAGGGGAAAACCCGATCCTGAGATATATCTCAAGGCCGCCGCGCGCCTTGAGATCTTGCCTGAAGAGTGCGTTGTGTTCGAGGACAGCCTCCATGGGATTTCGGCCGCTCGATCGGCAGGGATGAAAGTCATCGGACTTACGACGACGCACACGTCGAGCGAGCTCATTGGAACCGTGCAAAACATCTCTGATTTTTCCGATATGAACCTGAAACGGCTCACCGGAATTCTTTAGTCTCTCCAAATGGCAATCGGATGCGACGAAGACCGCTCGGCCGCTAAGGGTCGCTGCCCCCAAGATCGCTAAACCCTCTCCGCACGAAATTCTCCCAAGCGTGAAGGCGGCTTCGGCTATCAGGAAGGTAACACAGCGGCACAAAACGGGAATTTAGATTGCGCGTGCGAAGACTCCGTAACGATAGTCGAGCGATATTAGTCACCCCTTGAATCGGCTCTCGGTTTATTGGTATTATACCCCCAGGGGGTATACTGCCCATGAAAACAGATTCTGCAAACCTTGATAAGGAATGCGCCCATTGCGAGGTGCCGAGTTACGCACACGAGTCAGCGACGAGACATCAGGCAGAGCATTCGAATCCACCAAGCTCGGCCTATGCACCGCTCCTCGTGGTTTTGGCGTATATCTCGGGCGCGGTTCTCTTTCGAAGCTTCCTGAGCGGGAATTTCGAAGCCGCTGTGCTCATGGAAAACTTCATGGGCGGATTCTTTCTCGTGTTCTCGCTGTTCAAGCTGATTGGCCTCCAGAAATTTGCGGACGCCTTCCAATCCTACGATCTGCTCGCCGCTCGCTCTCGTGGCTACGCGCTCGGCTATCCCATCATCGAGCTTCTCCTCGCGGCGGCTTACTTCAGCGGGAGTTTTCCGGTTTTCACCAACATCATCACTGCACTTCTCATGGGAGTCGGATCTATCGGCGTGTACATCGCACTCCGCTCAAACCGCACCATCCAGTGTGCATGTTTGGGTGCCGTGTTCGAACTGCCGATGACGAAAGTGACGCTGTTTGAAGATTTGATTATGGGAGCGATGGCAGTTTTAATGCTCGTCTCACATCTCCATTGAGGAGGATCTGAGGTAACGAAAGTGCGCCGAGCGATGGTCGATAACTCGAAGCACGCACCGCACCGGCATCGCGATCGCTGAATTCAAATTTCATTACATTTTCATCTCCTCCCGTCGCGAAGTTGATTAGCCATTCCAGCATCGATAAAATGAGAGATTCTTAACGGGAATCACCATGGCATCGCTCGACCTCCTCTTCTCCTCACGTGACGGCGAGATCAGTCTCTCCTCGACTCGTTTCCTCGCCGGAAGCGGCGGCCAACCCGTGGTTGCAGTGCGATCGACTTCTCTGCTCAGCGGGCAGGGAACGTTTCAGTGGACAGCGGCTGTGAAGGCGCTTTGCCTTTTCTTCGTGCACGCAAAGTTCGCACCGAACTCCGACCAGCCAACTCTCGAAGGAGGAGCAGGAACGGCCGCAGCATCACTCGACTACGCGCTCTCGAAAGAACCGTCGTGGATGAGCGATATGTTCGGAAGCGACGAGGACGGCCGGCCGGAATTATTGGCTTTCATTCGCCGCGTAAATCCGAACCGTAAGAGACCCGGACCGGTTCGACTCTACGTATTGAGACGACTGCTTGTCAGCGACGCAATCGGGCTCTTCCTTGACGGAAATCGGCTTGAGTTCAAAGATATTCCGTCGATCACCCAAAGCCTTGAAAGACAACTTCAGTCGGAGAAACGCTCCGGACGGGGGCAGCCTCGCGAGCAGGTCGGTGTGTTGAGTATTTCGCAATCACCGCTTTCGGTTCTTCGCGGAGCAGCAGTGGCATATCCTGCGCTTCGACGCGCGATCGAACGACGCGAGCTGGAGGGCGATCAAACGGGATTTTTATTTCCGGGTCTTCAGGGTGCTCTCAAGCGTTGGGCAGGCGATGAAATTCTCGCGGAGCTCTCGGGAAGCGAGAATTTCTCAAAGGTCGATCATAATCACTCGCTTCTTCGCATTTCAGCAATCAAAATGTTCGAGCGAAAAGTCATCAAGCAACTAAGCTCACTCGAGCGATTTGCTCCTTTCACCGACGCCGAATCGCGTGGAGTTTCTCTCATGACAGAGGATTCGCAATCCAATCCTCCGCTCGAGGTTCGTCTCACCACTGAGTCGATCGGCAGCATCGCTCTGTTCGCCTTTCTCGCCGAGGTCGAGGGAGCACCGTTTCGATTGGACTTCCCGGTGAAACAGACTCAAGAGTTGGTAAATGCGATGCTGTGCTCAGACCAAGCGGTCGCCGGAGATCTCTGCTCCTTAAATCTCGTCACGGCCGGAGAGTACTTGCGATATTGCACGGCGAGGAATAGAGAATACATCCCGCTCTTGTTCTCACCGAAGGGCCGGGTGAACATGCTCGTTACCCGAAACGCCAAAAAGTCGAAGCCCGTTTTTTCAGAGTCAGATTATTCTTCGAACTCCCTCATCGGATATTACCTTCGCTCAGTTCCGCGCTCGGAGTTCTCATTGCGCAAATCCGATGAGATGAGCATCCCGATGCTCAGCCGGCCACCGGAGGGCGAACTCGGTGTCATATCTTGGTTTCCTTACACTCCGATGATGTCGGAAATACATGGATTGCGTAAAGCTCCGGCATCCGGCGCTGATTCACTCGCGAACGAATTCAGAGTCGACAATATATTGTTCTGCCATCGGAGAATCGCAAGCGACCCGGCAGCGATGCGCCTTCTCTTTACGCGACTCCGTCACGCCTGGGTCTCGCTGCAAGAGTCATCGCGCCTCCGTGAGATCGTCGCTGCTCTTCTCGTCACCGACAATCGTTACATGACGCTGTTGCGCCGACGCGCTGATTTCACCGAAGCCTTAGAGATGGAGCTTGGCGACAAGGCAGTCATTGACGGCGCAGACGGAAGAAAGCAAATCGCGGCAAACATGCGGTGAAGTGTTCGGCGCAACAAGCCGTACGCGGGGCCTCCTCAGCTCGAACATTACTTTCGAATACAAGCGTCCATGAATCCCTTCGGAAAGACCTGGTATACAGCATACAGATTATGCGCGGCACGTAGTGTCCTCAGATTGTCCTGCCTCGTCTCGCCACCCACTGAAAGCGGGAGATCGTGATCCACTTCTAAATTCATCCTGCTCCCGCACCTCACCCCCTGACCATCACTCCTTCCCCGCCTGAAAGACTTCGCGAACGACGCCGGGCCGTTGCTCGTCTTTTTGAACTCTTCTCCTTCCCCCGCCACCAGAGTTTACCACCGACCTCGCTCTCCTCAGGGTCGAGTGACAGTCTCGACCTTGAGAGCGCTATCCGTGGAAAACTCCCCCCGCCTGATTTTTTCTTCGAATCTGTCGAGGCGAGAGTGCTCCGTTGATGGAAACTTTGAAGTTGGGCTGAGTGAAGGTTGTCGTAGGCAAGCGCGTGCTGCTGCGAGCGAAGGGTCTCCGGGAACCTTCGCTCGCGCCGCCTCGTGGGGTCAGTTCATATCCCACTGCATCTGCGCCACCGGCTTCATGAAGCCCACCGGGAGCGGCAGCGGACTCTGCACGCCTTCTTCGTCGGACAGCTTCACGACCAACGCCTGTTCGCGCAGGGTCGGCGTGAGCAGACCGCTCAGCGCCTTGTTCCAGTGCTGCCAACCGCCCGGATTGACCTCGAAGACCACGCCGGAGTGGATGTAGTCGTGATCGAGTCCGAACTCCTTCAGCCAGCGGGTCAGCTCACCCGGGTCGGTGTACGTGGCCGCTTCCGCCGGGTTCGGGCACGCGAACATGCCTTTCAAGATGCCGTGCGGGGTGCCGAACTTGCGCCGGTTCTTGGGCGACATGTCCACCCAGTAGCGGCTCATGAGATCCGCGAGCGGCTTCATCGTCCCGAGGTAGAGCTTCGGCACACGTTTCACGAACTCCCGCATGTCCTCCAGCGTCCAGCTGAAGTAGGGCGTTTCGTCGTCCAGTCCGGAGTTCGCGTGGATGTCGTTCACCATCCCCGCGAGAGCCGTGAACGCCGTCGCCTTGGCGGTGAGATCGATCAGGATGCCACCCCGCTTCCGCAGCCCCTCGACGAGCGGGCGGAGGCGTTCGTCATCTACCGGCGGGTAACCGCGGCCACTCTTCAGCGTGCAATACTTCTCCTGACCGCTGAACCAATCCGACTTCCTCAGCGTTTGTAGGATCGACATTAGCGTCCCTCAACCTTCGATCGCCCCCGATTACAGGAGGCTTCAGTAAACAACGGAGATTTCCCCCGCTACAGCAGGCGAGACCTGATCTAGCGAAGGTTAGTTTCGTCTCTTTGCAAATTGCGAATGAACAGCGTTGCGGAGTTTGGAACTCAGAAGACAGCCCGCATCGTGCGGACAATTATGCGATCTCGATTGGAGAAGATGTGCGGAAAACAGCGTGAAAAATGCCTGGCAGAATCTTTTGTTACCGCAAATTCTGATTCGCAGAGAAATGTGACTCTTTTGCCGTTCTTTTTGCACTTTCGCCGCAACGCAGCGCCACAAACGCGAAGAACGTAGAAGTCCAAACGCGCACACCCGGTTGTTCGTCCTCCGCCTGAAATGCTCTGCGAACGACGCCGGGCTTTTTTTTTACTCGCCTTCGTCCCCAGTCACCAGAGTTTACCACCGACGCCGCTCTCCTCAGGGTCGAGTGACAGTCTCGACCTTGAGAGCGTTATCCGTGGAAATCTCGCCCCACCTCATATTTCTGTTGTGGAATGTATCGCTTTCGTTTGAAGACGATGCGAGCGAAGGGTCTCCGGGAACCTTCGCTCGCGCCGCCTACCCCGGCATGTCCCACGCGATTTGCGCCACCGGCTTGATGAAGCCCCGAGGGAGTGGCAGCGGACTCTGAGCGCCCTCTTCGGGGCACAGCTTCAGGATCAGCTCCCGTTCGCGTAATTCGGGCGTCAGCAGGCCTTCGAGCGCTTTGCTCCACATCCCCCATCCGAGAGGATTCACCTCGAGGATCACGCCGGTGTGCACGTAGTCGTGATCGAGGCCGAACCCCGTCAGCCAGCCGGTCAGCTCCCCGGGGTCAGTGAATTGGGCCGCGTCGACGACCTCCGGGCACGCATACACCCCGTCCAAGATGCCGTGCGGCTTGCCGAAGGTCCGTCTGTTCTTCGGCGAGATGTCCACCCAGTAGCGGTTCATCAAGTCCCAGAGCGGCTTCATCGTCCCGAGGTACAGCTTGGGCACTTGCTCCGCATACTTCTGCAGTTCGCCGAG
Organism: uncultured Bdellovibrionales bacterium; assembly: GCA_964509425.1. Taxonomy (GTDB): domain Bacteria; phylum Bdellovibrionota_C; class UBA2361; order SZUA-149; family CAZDWZ01; genus CAZDWZ01. Next base: position 318,425 of record CAZDWZ010000002.1, read on the forward strand.
GTTCCAGACGAACCCCGGAGAGTGCTCGTGCATCGCGTTCACCATCTCGGCCAGCGCCTGGAAGGTGGTCACCCCCGCAGTGAGATCGATCAGAACTGCTCCTTCCCTCCGGAGTCCCGCCACCAGCGGTCTCAGACGTTCGTCTTCGACCGGCGGGTAGCCGCGGCCACCCTTCAGCGTGCAGTATTCTTTCTGGCTCAGGTACCACTCGGACTTCTTGAGCGTTTGCAGAATCGACATGACCCGTCTCCCAACCTTCGATTGCCTCCGACTGCGGAGGCTTCATTTAACAACGGAGATTCCCTCCGCTACATCAGTGGGACCCTGATCTAGCGAAGGTTAATTTCGTCTCTCTGTGAATTGGGAAGGAACAACTCTCTGCGGCGTTTCTAACTTAGACTACAGCCTGCATTGTTTGGAGAATTATGCGATCTCGATTGGAGGTCATGTGCGGAAAACAATCCGACGGATGGCGCGCAGAAATTTTTGATTCTGCTAAGTTTTGTTCGCAGGAAAAGGTCACGCGTTGGTCATTCTCCTGCGTTTTTCCTGCAACGCACCAGGTAAATGGCGAGAGGGAGGAATCCGCGTAGGCGCGCATCCGATTGTTTGTTGTGCGGAGACCGCCTATCGGAACGCGAAGATCTTTCCGAGGTCGATCGAGTCGCCGTTTTGGCTGCTCCTTATTCGCACGACATCGGCAGCGAGCACTCCCGACGGTCGACTGCGCAAGACGAGCGCACCGTACTGGTCACTCCCCAACGGAAGATTGAGATGACCTTTCAGCTCATAGTCACGTCCGCTGTTTGCCGGGACTTTGAACGTTCTCGTTCCGAGAAGCACGCCCAGATACGAATAGGCATCGACATCGACCTCTACTTCACCGGCTGAGGTATTAAAAACCTTTAACCAGTTCAACTGTTCGAGGAAAACGTTGTAACTCGAGAAAACCTCACCGGAGACGAGAAGTTTTCCGGGCGCATTGTAGGCATCCGACACACTGCCGTCGGGTTTGAAAAAGTACACTGTCGATTTCACCAAGACGGGAGAATTGCTCGTCGAGAAGATTCTCGCATATCCGGCTTCACCGGGCCGAAGCACTTCATTCATGTCGAAATGAGCCTGCTGCATGGAATCAAAATCGTAGTCTGCGTCGAGCAGGCGCTCTCCGAAGTTGCTGTCGACCGTGACGTGAATCGTCTGATCCTCTTCCGTCAGGTTACTCAGTTCCAGATAATTTACACCGCCGGCACCCCGTGAGACCGACACGAACTGGGGGACGCTGAAACCCTGTTCGAGTTTATCAGCGAGGCCGAACGAGAATGTCGATGGAAAGAGGCCGACCGGCGAATCGCCACCGTACCGAAACAACTCTCCGCCGTAAGGGGACGTTGGATCATCTGGGATCACATGGACGGTGCCCGATCTTCCGAGAACGAGATCTTCATGACCTGCCGCGATATCACGTCTTCCTTGCGGCGGGATATATACGCGAAGAGTCGAAAAGAGTGCGCCGACTCCGAGATATCTTCTCACCGTAAACCACTTCCCGACCGTCATGTGGTGATTGGACAACTGGAGCCAGTTAAGAACCACGTTGCCCAATTGCGATGGATTGCGGCTCGGTTGATTCGTGTTCCACGATGCAAAACTACTTCCGAAAATCGAATTCTGATGCTCGCGGATGAGTTCGTATTGAACTTCGTCGACGCCGAACTTGTAGAGCGCGGTATGTCCGTCGATTGCTCCCGGTGGTGAGAACGTTACTCTCGCGAGCCCGTATTCGTTTTCCGCGAAACCTTCGAGGATTTCAAGCGGGAAGTCGAACTCCTGCTTCGGTCCGAGATCAAAGGACTGCGAAGAACGAACAAAGCCGTTAATGTCGAGAATCTCTATCGTAACCGTTGCTGTCCCGCTGTCCAGTTTGTTGAAGAACACGGCCAAGTTCGACTGATCGAGGAAACCGTTCCAAACAAAATAGAAGAGATTCTGGAGTACAAATCCCACCTGCCGGAAATCCGGAGTTCCATCTCCGTCGGAATCTGGAATCGGCAGTGGTGAGGAGAACAATCGATCATCCAAACCGTCGGAGTTTAGGTCCGTGAATCCGTCGATGAGCCCATCAAAGTTTGTATCGTAGCTGGCACCCCCACCCTCCGTGATGTCGAGAAGTCCGTCGTTATCGCTGTCCAAGTCGAGGTAATCAGCAGTTCCGTCGCCATCCGTATCAGGACAAACCGCTTGACCACATTCGACCGAGTCAGGGATTCCGTCATTTTCAGAATCGAGGTCGAGGTAATCTGGAACGCCATCCAAATCCGAGTCCACGCAAAAGCTATTGGACGACTCGGTCGCGTTTGGCGTGCCGTCTCCGTCGTCATCATCACCCGGGACGCAAAAGCACCCGTTGTCCAAGGTGTCCGTGCGGTAGTTGTCGAAGTAGAGATCGTAAGTTGGATCTCCCCAGTTGTATCCCTGAATGATCGACGACCGAAACGAGACTGTTCCCCTCAACACGGGGTCCGAGTAGACAAGCACGTTATTGACCCGATACTGCACGGCCGTGCACGTGAGTGATATTGTCAAACGATACCAATTACCGACCGCGATTGGATGATTGAGGTCGACCCACCCGATCGAATCATCAAAAACTCGAAATCTTAAAATCCCTTCCGACGTAATCCCGAACGTCGGGTACTTGCTCACCGCAGCCGTATTATCTATTCCCACCGCCCAAAGATCCGCACGTCGCCGTGATGTCGCCCAATCCGGTGCGACGTAGATATCAATCTGCGCCGTCACCGCGCCGGGGGTGAGAAACGCACGTCCTTGTGTGTTGTAGAACGTCGAACTAAATGCCGGCGGCCGATTGGCCTGTGAGTCGGCTTGGTTGATCTCAACATGAAGGCGATTATCGCCGCCAAAGGGTGCGCTCTCGAAGACCGCCGGCCGGTACCGGTCGGGGTAATAAGCGTCGGGGACTTCGGAAGGCGCGAGTACCGGCTGTGAATCGAACGGATCTAGTCGAGGAGCTGCTGACGCCTGCGAGCAGGAAAATGCGAGAAAGAACAGAGCGATACAGATCAGCCGCGACATGCTTCCTCGTGCCGACGATAGTTAATTGATTTCTACCAATTAACTCGACAAGGAATCCGCCGCGCTAAAGACTTAAGTGCGAAACAATCGTTTGAGCTCGATTTCTCATCCAGGTTTGGCCAGGTTCGATCAGGCGACCGCTCTCCGCGCCTCGTTCGGGGTGTGAGGTCGCTTATGGTTCATGTTGTTTGGGACGGACATACTGCATCGGTTCTTGAATTGGACGCCCTTCAGGGCGGATAATCGTGACAACGCGTGCCCGGATGGGGTCATCCAAATCACAAAAAATTAGGCTCGTTCGAGAATGAATCTTTTTCTCCTCGGAGTTCGGAATTTTGATTTTCCGGGCGGCGTTGCCACTGCGGAGCTTTCTTTGCTGCAACGGAATACGCTCGACACTCACTTACCAGGCGTAGACTTGGACGCCCTTCCCCTTCCCAGCCCTCTCGCGAGCGTGTCACCCCGTCGAGCGATGGAGTACCGACTCGGTAGACTCGCGTCGAACATCGCCTTGGCTTCAATTTCGCCACACAAAGATCTCATTCCGGGGCGAAATGAACACGGAGCTCCCATCTGGCCAGAGGGACTTTGCGGTGCGATCACACACTGTCAGGAATATTCTGCCGCCGCGGTTGCCGAATCGCGACAGTTTCGAGCTGTCGGACTCGACGTTGAAAACTGTCTCAGTGAAAAGCTGATCTCTGCCGTGTCAGAACGGTTCATGAATGAACGTGAGCGAAAAATTCTTCGAATGATTAATACCTCGGAAGCCGGCGAAGAAATGATGTTTACCGCAGGAATTTCGGCCAAGGAGAGCGTTATAAAATGTCTCTATTCATTGGGTGCGAGCTCTGAAATTTCCCAAATTCAGATCCGATCGGGCAGAAGAAAAAGTCCGATCTCTATCGAATTGGAGGTTGATGGAAGTGAAGAATCCAGTGGAGCGTTTCTCGTCTCGGTTCTTCAGGATAACTTTCGTGTGTATTCTTCAACCTTTCTGCGCCGCTGATCACAGCGCTCAAGCTCTCCCGCCCTTCGAGTCCGTGGCTCTCCAAAGATACCATGCAGCAAACGAGCGAAACGGTCTCCAACGTTCTCCAAATGCGAGAAGCTCTTTCGGCTTGGGGAGTTCGTCATTCCCGTACAAGATTGAAAATCCCTTTTGTACCCCGTAGTCCGTCGAAGGCAGCACGTCGGGACGGCCGAGCGAAAAGATAAGAAGCATATGCACCGTCCAGGGACCGACGCCTCGCACTTGAGTCAACCGCTCGATGATCTCTTCATCTTCGAGCCGTTCGAGCATCGCCCACCCTGGAACCACTTTCCGCTCGACGTGCTCCGCCAGACTTTTTATCGAGGCGGTTTTCGAGTTGGAAAGCCCTGCAGCACGCAAAACACTGTCCGAGGTCTTGAGAACCGACTTCGCCGTGAAGCTCCGCGGCCCTCCATAAATATCGACAACACGCCCCCAGATGGTCTTTGCCGCCGTGCCGTTTAGCTGTTGATACGTTATCGATTCGGCAATTGCGAGAAACGGCGTTGCCGATCGCGATGGTTTTAGCCCGCATCGCCCCACTTCGCGAATATGATCACCGAGAATTCGATCTTTCGCGCTCAGGTGCGAGATTGCCTTTTTCATATCGTCTATCTCTGGCAGTTTTTGCAGTAATACGTGCTTCGCCCGGCTTGTACAACGCGCGCGATCAACAGCCCACACTTCCGGCACGGCTGTCCTGCGCGCTCATAGACCGAAAGAAATTCCTGGTGCCCCCCGATTGCCCCATCGGCCGTTTGAAAGTCGGAGAATGTCGTCCCGGCGTTTTCTATTGCAGTTTCCAAAATGAAACGGACGGACTCACGCAATGAGGCAATTTGTTTCCGCTTTAATGAACCGGCGAGCGAAAAAGGTGAGATGCCGGCTCGAAAAAGTATCTCGGATGCGTAGATGTTGCCGATGCCGAGCACTCTGTCTTGCCGGAGCAGCCAGGGCTTGATTGGCTGCGACGATTTCGAAAGGAGCGCGCTCAATCGTTCCTCGTTAAAGCTCTCTCCCATCGGGTCGAGCCCCTGGTCCTCAAGACTGGAAAGGGACGACAAAATTTCGAGAGTTCCAAAACGTCTCGGATCGAAGAAAAGCAGATCACCCTGCGCGCTCGAGAAACGTATCCGGAGATGCTTCGGTTTCAGAGATACGGTGTGAACGTAGGGCATTCTGGCAAACGTTGATTCTGCGTCATCAACTGAGAACGATTGCGGCTCTTCACCGGGTACTCGTATTCGCTCCGAGTCTGGAAGCCAGAAAAGCCGTCCCGACATTCGCAGGTGAATCACCAAATAGCTCTCACTCCTCGGCTCTCCCGATAAAGCAATCACGATGTGTTTTCCAATTCGCCGGACGCCGATGACCTGCTGCCCTTGGAAGCAGAAGTCTCGAAGATGAGAGAGCTTTTCATCAAAGACGCGATGACCGGTGAACGTCTTTCCCTGAACGGCCGGTCTCAGGCCTCGGACGACAGTTTCTACTTCCGGCAACTCAGGCATCGAGCACCGTTTGTGTCATACCGACATATCCGCCCAATTTAGGTGATGTAAGTGAATAGAATTTCAACAAAAATCGGTGCGAAACCTCACGCCTTGTTCGGGCATCTAATTCTGATGGGACGAAGGTAGGTCCCGAATTTGAACGAAATCTCATGTCCCGGCAGGTTCTTGTCATAGACTCCAATTCCGCCGTGCAGGCTATCGCACTGCTCGCGTTGAAACATGCGGATTGCTCGGTGAAGGCCCTCACGGACGGGACCAAAGCCATCGAGGCGATCCAAAAGTTAAAACCACATCTTGTGCTCTGCGCCAAGGAGATTGCCGGAATAAATGCGCTTGATCTCTGCAAGCAAGTCCGGCGGAATTCCCCGGAGACTTTGTTCATTCTGCTCGCCCCTGCTGAGACGCCAAAGGAAGTCGTCGAGCAAGCCAAGACTCAAGGCTACAACGACGTACTTTTCAAGCCATTTAAGTCGAACCGCCTGAAGGACTCGGTGCTTCGTGTTTTTGAAGGCGCCGGCGGATTAAACCTCGAACCGGGAGAAGGTATCTCGCTGCATCTCTCCGACAAACTCACTCGAACGATGGTCGAGAGAGTTCTCGGTCATCTGAGCATCGCGGCACTTCCTGCCGGAAAACCGCCGAAAACGGCTGCGCTCCTTATTGCCGATTCGAAGATCTCTCAAGATTTGATTAGCTGCGGCCGCCCGATTCTTGTGCTTTGCGATGTCAGCGAAGTTACGGCCACACTTCAGAAATCGCCGAGCGTCCAGCTCGTGTCTCGGCCGCTCAGTTACTCGACTTTAGTACAGGCCATCGGAAATTATGTGACGCTCCCCGAGCAAGCCCTCAGATCACATCTCCGACCACTTGAAAGCGGCGAAGTGAGTTTATACGCCGCAAAAACTTCCGCCGCGATCTTCGCGTCGCTCATCAGCCAGCCCTGCTTCCAACAGCGGAACTGGGAGCAAGCGGCGGACATCGCCCGCGAAGAAGTCATGAAGCTTGGCCGGGAGCTCGACGGGAGGAAGTAGAACCGTTCGACGAGCCGTCCTCTGCAAAAAGCCAGATCCCAACAAAAACGATCGCACCGAGAACGGCGATCGGAAAAATATACGACCGAAGGAGCATTGCGAGCGCCCCTGCCGCCACTCCGACAAAAAATGCGGGAACGGGCGCAGACTCGACGTTGTTCTTAAACAGCCCGCGAATCTGAGCGAACTTCTCTCGAACTGCATTCTTCGTGATCATAGGGCTCCAACTCCAATCTCGTTCTAATTGTATCGACCGAGCTTCGCCAAAGCTGCTGAGTGTGAGAAACTTGAGGCGAAGCTTCTAAGCTGTGGGAAATACTCAACCACAGCGAATGGATAACTTTTAACATTTGCGCTAGAACTTGCATAAGATTTTCCAGTCCGGAAGGAGGACTTCAGATGAGCCGCTCAAATAAATTCTATCCGCAAAAGCTGATTCAGGCTGCCTTTTCCTTGAGTCTTTTGCTGGGTTCTGAACTTAGTTTGCTCGTTTCGGGCGTGAGTGCAACGAACCTCGATTGCACCGCCGGGTGCGCAGAAACAGCAAGCTTCGGAGCAGTGTGGTCTACCGACGAGGTTCACCCTGCCGGGACAGGAGTCATCGACTCTTTCGTGCAGATTCAACAAAGTAGTTCCGAACAGGGCTACAATACGACAACCAACAATGTTTTCGATAACGGCAGCTCGGACAACTTCAACCACGAGCTGTTACTCTCGGCGATTCCTTTTAAATCTATTCTCGGTGTCGACTACCGCGAATTTTTCCTCGACGTTAATGAAAGCCAAAACTCTGATAGCTTTCTTTCACTAGACGGCCTTCAAATTTATTTATCTTCGGTGCCGAACCAATCAACGAACACGGTAAGCAGCCTCGGCACGCTTGTTTATGACTTGGACTCTGGAGCGAATAACGCAGTGCTTCTGGATTCTGCTTTGATTTCAAGCGGCAGCGGCTCATCCGATCTCTTCGTTTATATTCCGAACTCGCTTTTCCTTGCCGCCGCATCCTCCATCAGTCTTTCCGACCCCTATGTTTACCTCTGGTCTCAATTTGGACTTATTGGCACTTTGGGCGGAAGAGGTTACGGCTCCTCAGGAGGTTTTGAGGAATGGGCGGTTAGAACTCCTACGGCGCCGGTTCCCGAGCCCGCCAGCTTGGCTCTGTTGGCGCTCGGCGGAGCTGCAATCTCCGCGAAAAAAGGTACCTTCGGCAGAGGACTGCAAAATCGATTCGGAAGAAACAAAATCTGAGAAGCGTGCCACGCGAAAGCGAGTACTCGATGCGCTTCAGAACCTCCCCGATCGAGAGCGTCGATCAGATGCAGTATGCGCACTGCTGGAAACCGAATTTTTCCTCAATAAATCTCGCATCCCATCACCGAACATCAAGCGTACGGCTTTCTTCTACGCGGGCATAGCGCCGGAAGTTCTCACTGTTCCCTTGATTTCCCGAGTTCTCACAGAGCCCCGACTCAGCACCCAATGGACACCGGCGGCGCCTCGATGTTTCAAGGCAGACCTCTGGTTCTTCGGCCTCCGGCGGCTCGAGGATCTAAGCCCCGGCCGATTCGGGATACTTGAGCCCCCCTTCGATACCCCCCAAGACCGGCGAATGACGCCTCGAGAGGGAGATGTGATTATTGTGCCCGGCGTGGCCTTCACCGACCGAGGGATCCGTCTCGGGAGGGGGGCGGGCTTCTATGACCGGTTTCTTGCCGCAGTTCCCTCGAACGTCCCAAAGATCGGCCTCGCCTTCGATGTGCAGCTCGTCCCGGATCTCCCCGAAGAGCCGTTTGACGTCCGAATGGACTTCGTTATCTCGGAATCCGGAGTAATTCGCTGCAACCACCCGCAATCCCCGAAGAAATAGTCACAACTCCCACCCTGGCGGTCATAACGTCGTCAAGGAGTACGTTTCATGCGGGTCTGGATTTTCTACATTCTTGCCGTTTTACTCATTCCGTTCGGAACGGCGCTGGCCGCTAATGGCGGTTCTCGAAACAGTGACTCTGCTGAGCGTGTCCATCCGTGCAAGTCCGGCAACTGTGGCCTTGAATACAAGCAGCGAGGGGGCGGTGGCGGGAAATCAAAGTCGGTCCTCAAGATGACATTCGGTAAATCGCGAGGCCGGGGGGCCGGATATGGACGCCGGGGCGGCGGGAGCGGTGGACGTCGAAGTTTTCGACGGTCGTCTCGCGGCAGAAGAGGGGGTGGATACCGACGCTCTTCTCGCGGCTCTTCCGCTCGATTCCGATAACAATCTCTTTTTCTCTACTGAGTCTCGAGTGAACGCGCTCTCTGAGTGTCCTCTCGACTTGACTCGTCTCGACGTGACTTGTCCGAGGCAGCGCGCGTGGCGCCTGTCTCAGCGATCAGCTCCTCAAGAATCGCCTTCGCGACCACCAAATCAAAGGGCGCAGTAATTTTCAGATTCTTGTCGTCGCCAGGAACCAATCTGACTTTGATCCCCTGACGCTCGACAAGCTCGCTGTCATCTGTGGCGACCACCCCGTCGCGAACGGCGGCATGGTGAGCGGCAAGCAACTCATCGAACACAAATACCTGAGGCGTTTGAGCCTCCCACACTTGAGAACGATCGACTGAGCATTCGATTTCGTCGCCGTTCGGCGAGAGCTTTAGACTCTGACGCGACGGAAGAGCGAGAATCGCTGCGCCGTGCTCAACAGCCTTGGCAGTCACCGTCCGAATGAGCTTTGGGGAGCAGAACGGGCGGGCACCGTCATGAACGAGAACCCACCGGATTCCGTGTGATTGAACTGCCAGCAGACCTCTAAAGACACTCTCCTGCCGAGTGTTCCCTCCGATCGTCGAAATGAATTGTATATGGGGAAGTTCTCGGCGATAGGCCTCAAGGAGAGCATCCGCGTCTTTGCGATCCGCCTCACGCACAACGAGCACAACCCCGGCGCAAACGCCTGAGTCTACGACGCTTCTTATCGTGTGAGATAAAACGGAGGCTTTGGAGGAAAGGGAAAGAAAGACTTTATTCGACGTCAAACCCATCCGGCTGCCGTTTCCAGCAGCCGGAATGAGTGCGAATACCGGAGAATCTTTACACGGCGACTTGAACACTGGGTTCAAAGCCACAGATGCTCATCAGCTCGGCCTTGATGGTCTCCTCGCTGCTCGCTTTCGCGATCGAGATTTCCTTCACGAGCAGTCCTTGTGCTGATTCCAGCATACGGCGCTCACCGAACGAAAGTTCCTTGTCTCCCTTCAGCACTGCAAGCTCGCGAATGACTTTCGCGATTTCAAGCACTGAACCAGTTTTGATTCGCTGAGAGTAGTCACGGAAACGGCGATTCCAGGTCTGTGTATCCACCACGACGTTTCTATCGCGGAGAATCGTATAGACCTTCTCAACCGTGGCGTGATCGACAATCCGCCGCAATCCGACGCTTCTCACCTGGCTGAGAGAAACTCGGAAAATTGCCGGAGGTTCGAGGATGCTCACTTTGTAGAACTTCTGCTCGGTGTTCGACACCATTCGCAGCTCGATAGCCTCGATTACCCCAACCCCGTGAGGAGGATAAACGACTTTATCCCCCACTTTGAAATCCACCACCACTTCGAGCTCCATGTCTTCCGCTAGGGCAAGCTTCTTGCCACCATAAATATCGGGCTGGAGTTTCGCAGCTTGAGGACTATTCTGTCCACCCACTTTTATCGCAACTTTCATGCCGGGCTTTTGCGACGCCACGGTGAGCGCTGCACCGGCCATTGGGGTGCTTGCCGTCCGATTGCTGAAACCATTTCCAGCGCTAAAATTAGACGTCTTCTGTACCGCTTTCTGCAAAGGTGAAACTGATTTTGCAACCGGCACCGACTTCTTAGCCCCACCCGAAGCAGCGGAGCCGTTTGCTTGCAAGGACGAAGCGCTCAACGGTCCGGTTTTCAAAGCAGCCGGTTTCCCGACACCGGACTTCGTGGCAACGGCCACCTTGGACGCTCCATTCTTCGTGAGACCATTTTTTGCCGACACGCCGTTCTTCAACTCAGCCTTAGGCTTAAGCTTACCGGCGGCCTTCGTTACGACTCCTTTCGGAGTTGTGGATTTTAATGCCGTGGATTTCAAAGCTACCGGTCTCCCATTTGATGATAAACGTGATTTACCCGTGACTGTTTTCCCCGCGATCACGGTTTTCGTAATCGTGGATTTCGCCGTCATGGTCTTTGCACTCTCTACTGTTTTCGCCGCCAGAGATTTAGCTGCCAGAGGTTTTACTGCCAGCTTGGCCGGTCCTGTTCTCGCTGCCGTTCCGGACTTCAGTGGAACTGCTTTCTTCTTTACCGCGACTCTCGATGCTTGAGCTCTCGTGTTCGCCAATCTGGTCGCGGCAATCTTCGCTCCTGCAATCTTCACCGCGGCAGACTTGACTGCGGCAGACTTTGAAGGCGCTAATTTTGCGGTCGCTATCTTTGACATCGCCACCCCATTCTCCTGCTCCGCGTTCTCCAGCGAAGTAGGCTTCCTATTACGTCCTCGTCCCCAACCCGTCTCGGGTGTTTCCCGCAGGGTCTCAGGGTGCCGTTAAGGATGAAGAGCTTGATTTATAAGCAAGCGGCCGTGGATTATATATTTTCCGCTTTTTTTTGGCAAATCAGCGGTTTGGGAGTGTGGAGTTTGACAGAACCGCGAATTTAGGAAGGGAGTTTCTCCCACGCTGCCAGCGACGACGCGGACGCACTCTCAACTTGAGAACTGCCCACAAATCGGGTCTTTGCCGACTCGATCTGCCGTTTGAGCGGCTCCCGGTCTTTCTTCGGAATCTTGGCCGCGGTCGATTCAAGAAAGGCGAGCACACGCAACACCTCTGCCTCTCCACCGGTCGCTAAAATCTTCCCAGCCTGAGTAAGAAATCCTTCCGGAGCGAGATGCGCGAGCGACTCCCAGCCGAGCGGTTTCCGCGACTGCGGCACACCCGAACCCCTCATCAGTTTCTCACGATCGGGAAGCGGTGGCCAGAACATGGCCTCTTGAACATAGGGCATAAACGCCTTCTGAACGGCCGTCACCTGTATTCGCCCTAGAACGTCGATAACCGACAAAATACCTTCCCTTCGCCGGGCCTCATTGAGCTTCTCCGACGGGCTCTTCAAGAACTGCAGGAGGGCCTTCTCCACTTCGGCGTTATTGACCGGGTATCCGCCGATACATTCAAACGCCGAAGTGCGCACCGGCTGGGAAAGTGAGCGAATTTCCTCGGTACAAAATTTGAACAGTTCTGCCCTCGATACGTGAAGGAGCTGATACACCGGGATGAACTCCGGCAGCAGGTCGCGGCCGGTCTTCCCGATTGAGCGCTCCACTTCCGCCATAAAATCCGAGAGCCCCATTCCTTGGAACAGAATTCTTTGCGAAACATTTCTGATGCCGAGGAGTGTCTCAAAATACGCTCCCCAAACATCGCCGAAGAACGGCTGGAGTGAGCGCATGGTGGCTTCGAAAAGCGTAACCGCGTGTACCCGAAACTGAATCGAGACGCCGTAAAGCACACCGAAGAAGCCGTCTTCAGGGATGAACGCGGCTTCTTCTTGCCGGAGAATTTTCTCGATGAGTGCGAGTGTCGGCGCATTTGACGTCGACTCACTTCTCAAAAGATTTTTGAGAAGGTCACTAAGAATCTCCCTTGGTACTCGCTTCCATTTTTCTATGTTCGTCAGCACGCGGTCACGGATGCCCGCATCGGCCTGATTGAGTTCCACACGAAACGTTTCCAGGTACTTCCAATTTTTCTTGTCAGTTCGCTCGAGAAGAGCATCTGCGGCGGCGGCTCGGCGCTCGTCCTTGCTGAAGAGTTGATCGATCAGATACGGCTCGACGGCATCGCCCATCGACAAAAGAATTTCGCCGACTTCCTTAGACTCTTCCGAACCGAGACCTTGGAGAGCGAGCTGGAACAACGGCGCAGCACTCTCGGCGAGAACCGTTGAGTTCCGCTCTTTCGCTTTAAGCACAAGATTTTTGAGATCAGCGGAGATTCCATTTCGAATGTCGTCGGAGAGAGTTTTGTCTTGGAGGAGCACGGCCAGTGACGGCAACAAACGAAGTGCTTTATCACCAAACTCCAACAACAGCTTTCCCGCGCAGCGCTTGCCTTCAAGTTCACGCTCGGGCTCGAGAGTCCGCGAAATGCTCACGCCCTTCAGCTCGTCGATCGGCGGCTGTCCCGCGGGACGTTGAAGCGGCGTCGGCACAAGCCCGAGCAGCTCCGGTTCCCGAAGGAGCTCGGAGGTTGAGCCGGTCGGAAGCGTGAGCACCCGCCCGAGATACGAGATGAAGTCTTCAACCTGATCCGGCGGAATTCTTGGTAGCGCCGCACGCGCCTCCTCACAGTCATCGAACAACAATCGCTTCGCGGACTTCTCGGCGAATACGTTGTCTGGGAAGCACATCATCAGCACGAACACGAAGAAGGCAAATCCGGTTTTCATACCGCACCACCGCTTCGAATTTGCCATTTTCCGCCACCGAGCAACTCCAGCTCCTGGTTATGAAACTGTCCGAGAGTTGCCCTGAACCCAACGCTCACGTGAAGGTCAGTAATACCCGCGACCTTGGCGTAGAGCCTGCCTCCCAATGCGGTATCAATGGCAGTGGTCGCTTCATCGAGGAAAACATATCGTGGTTTTGCCAAAAGTAATCGCGCAAACGCGAGCTGCTGCTGCTCTCCGGCCGAAAGAAGGGAGCGCCAATCGGCAAATTCATCAATACTCTTCACCCGTTTGAGAAGCGCCTGCAGCTCGACCTCCTCGAGCGCCGCATAAATCTCTCGATTGGACACTCCACCCCGAGTCAAAGAGTACAACAATTGATTGCGGAGGCTGCCAAGAACGATATACGGCCGCTGCGGGAGGAACACGGTATCCTTCACCGGCGGATAGGTGACCGTTCCGGATCCGCCTCTCCAAAGTCCGCCGATGACCCTCAACACCGAACTTTTCCCAGCACCGCTCGGACCGGTGATCAGCAATCCGCCTGACGAGATCGAGAACGAGAGGTCCTCGACGAGGCATTGACCTCTCCGAGGCGTGAGTATGGTGATATTCTCAAATTCGACTTTGGCTCCCTCAACGGACCGAATTCGAGTCTGGTCGCCTTTCGACACTTCGGAGCTGCCCTCATCGTTCAGCGCCTCCCGGAATGACCCGAGCCGGGTCACCACTGCGGCCACCGAGCTAATCGTCGCGAAATGCTGAATGAGCACGGACAAGGCCTCCAAAACACGGACAAAGGCATCCGCGGCCTGAGTGACCACTCCAAACTGAATGTCGCCGCGCAAATAGAGCGGCGAGACAATGATAATCGGGAGCACCGGTTTCAAATTATTGTAAAACGTCACGAAGAAGCCGAGATTTCTATTGACGTTTATGATCCGGCGGAAGTTCTCGAGCGCTTTATTTAATCGCTGCCGCACTCTCGTAAATTCTTTTTTATCTCCGCGGGAAAACGCGATGGACTCTGCGTTGTCACGAACGTTCACCAGCTTGTATCGGTAGTCGGCCTCTTTCTTCAGTTGGGAAACGTTCAAGCCCACGAGCGGGCGTCCGATCAAATACGTCATCGCCGATCCGAAGAGCGCATACAGAACGACGGCGCCAATCAAATTAAATGAGATTGACCAGAGAATCCGAACAAAGAGGACTAGGGTGAGAGTCGCATTACAGAAGATTAAGAAGAGGGAGAGTGCGGTCGCGGTAAAGGAACGGATGTCCTCTTCAATTCGCTGATCTGGATTGTCGATCCCCTCCTTCAGCGAAAGTCGGTAATAAGCGCTATCCTTGAAATATTCACCGAGAATCTGACGGCTTAGCCATCTCCGCCACAGAAGTGCCAGCCTCTGCTCCGTGTAACTGTAGAAGACGCTTACCGGAGTCGTGAACGCAAACGCGATGAGATAAAGGCCGAGCTTGTTGAAAAATTCGTCTTCCTCTTTGAGCGAGAAGGCCGTCATGAAGTCGCGGGCAACGTAGCTCAGCAGCACGTTCAGGCCGGCGATGCTGAGAGAGAAACACGCGAGCAGGAGCAGCAGCCCCCGAGCCTGCCACTTCACTTCCGAGTTGAAGAACGGCTTTACGAGGAGCCACAACCGGCGTGCTGTTGTCTGATTGATTGGCGCCATTCTTTCGCTAAAAACCTTCCCCTGTTCGGAATTCCGCAACGTGCCACGGCCGCCAAATCAACTCTTCGGACGAAAAAATCCGCGCGGCGCCTGAAAGATCCGCCTGCAAAAACTTGCAGGTCCTCCCGCCCCTAAAAGCAGCTTGGCATTATGATGAAAGCTAACCCGGCGCAGCACTCGTGAAAACCTATCCCGATTTCTTCTTTTCAGCTATTCGAGGGAAGGAATCGACGGCGCCGGGCCGCTTCATGTTGGCCATTAGCCTCGTTTGTCGAAGAAACGTCCAAGTTGACTATTTCTTCGATTTACTACTAAAATCCGGCGCCTTTTCACGTTACTGCACTATGGCCAACACGACTAACACATCATTCAGGCCCCTCATCCAAGGGTCATGGGATTCGACGAAGGGCGAGCGCGGTCGCCTTGCGCTTTTCACATTCCTTTTCATCATCGCCTATCTCCTCGACCTGCTCGTTCCGTGGGCAATCGGATACACGCTCGGAGTATTCGTTAAGTCAGGAATGACGGAGGAGGCATTTCGGCAAGGACTGTTGGGAGTCGGCCTTTATACGGTGCTGCGGCTTGGATACACCGTCCTTCACCATTCTGCGCGCTGGATTCAAGGGCGCGTTTCGTATTCCGCCCGGATGGCGACGATGGGAAACTTGTTCGAAACGATCCTCCAGTTTCCCCTTCGTTGGCACGTCTCGCGACACTCCGGAGAAAATCTGAGCAAGCTTCACCGTTCCACCGGCGCCGTTCAGGCGATGATTGGCACGTACATCTGGCAAATAATCGAGGGACTCGTGAAAGTACTCTTCGCGGGGGTAGCAATTTTCGCGCTCGACTTCTGGGTCGCGACAAACGTTCTGGTGCTGTCACTGGTCACGATCGGGGTCATGATTCTCTTTAATCGCGGCCTTACGGTTCGCATCCGGCGAAACAATGTGTTCGGAGACAAGTTGAACAAAATTTGCGTCGATTACCTCTCGAACGTCGTTACCGTGAAGACGCTGGGAGTTGAAGAATCGGCGAAGCGATACTTCCGTACCCAAGTGCCTGAGGGTCTCAAGCTTAATCAAGCGATATGGACTTTCATGGAGCTGAAGTGGGGAGCAACGGGAATCGGGTACGCGATTGTGATGGGGACATCGCTCGTTATCTATTTTTACGGTCACCGCGGAATGGCCGATCCGCTCGATGTCGCCGCGGTCTACGTTCTTCTTAACTACTTGGACCGGATTTTTCAGGCGATTGGCTCGTTTACCGGGTACTACAGCGGGATGATTGAGGCGGCGACCGCCTATGAAGACGCGAGTTCCATTTTCCGGGAAGCTGCTGCCATGCCCCCTCGTCTGAACTCCGGCGCATTGAATCGCGAATGGAAGGCGATCCGAGTCGAGAATCTCAATTTTTCCTACGTCGCTGGAGAAAAAATTGGCCTCAACAATGTTTCACTTCCGATCTATCGCGGTGAAAAGGTCGCGCTCGTCGGCCACAGCGGGAGCGGGAAATCGACGCTGCTTAAGGTATTCGGCGGATTGATCGCCCCGGACAGTTTTTCGCTCTCGAGCGATCTGCAGCCCGAAGTGAATTTCGAACAGTTCAGCGACTATTGCATGTTGATCCCGCAGGAACCGGAAATCTTCACGGAGACCGTGCGCTACAACCTCACGATGGGAGAAGATATCGATCCGAAGGAAGTGGCGTTCTTCGCTTCACTCTGCAAGCTTGACTCGCTTCTTAGCCGGCTCCCACACGGACTAGAGAGCAGCCTTGCAGAAAAAGGTCTCAATCTTTCGGTCGGAGAACGCCAACGAATCGCGCTGGCACGCGGCCTCCTAAGGGCAAGCAAAAAAGACATCATCCTCCTCGATGAACCCACCTCGAGCCTCGACCCGAAAACGGAAAGAGAGATCTTCCTGGGCTTGCTCTATCATTTCGGGAACCGCACAATCATGTCCTCTATCCATCGGCTAAACCTCGTTCCGCTATTTGACCGGGTTGTATTTATGTCTCAAAGCTCGTTGCTCGAGATTGGAACTTTTGCTGAGTTGATTGAGGCACGGGGGCATTTCTATCGTGCCTGGGACGATTATCAGCGGAACATGCAAGAGAATCAGGGTGGAACTCCTGGAGTAGTCGAGGTAAACCTAGCCTGACCCAGAAGAGGGGTTTGGTGCACAGCTGTTAAAATTTTGAAAGGCTATGAAATATCGGAATCTCGGGCGTTCGGGCCTCAAAGTAAGTGAGCTTTCTTTCGGTTCGTGGCTGACGTTTGCAGGAAATCTAGACGCAAACGGCGTGAAGCAGCTCATGAAGCGCGCCGTCGATCTTGGCGTTAACTTTTTCGATAATGCGGAAGGGTACGCGAAGGGTGAAGCCGAGAGTCTGATGGGGGATGCGCTGCGTCAGTTCCGCCGGGAAGAGCTGGTCATCGCCACGAAGATATTCTGGGGCGGTAACGGCCCTAACGATACCGGCCTCTCATGGAAGCATCTCGTTGAAGGAACGAGAAATTCACTCCGCCGTTTAAAGCTCACCTACGTCGACATTCTCTATTGTCACCGGCCTGATCCCGATACTCCAATCGAGGAGACCGTACGCGCGATGGATTACATCATCCGCGCTGGCTACACTTTCTATTGGGGCACATCGGAATGGTCAGCCGATCAAATCAAGCAGGCGTTTCAACTCGCTGAGAAATACAACTGCATTCCACCAGTTGCCGAGCAGCCGCAATATAATCTCTTTAACCGAGAACGCGTCGAGAAGGAGTATGCCCCGTTGTATGAGTCCTTCGGGCTTGGGCTGACAACATGGAGCCCGCTTGCCTCCGGAATTCTTACCGGGAAATATGTAAACGGCATTCCGCGCGGCAGCCGACTCGACAAGAATGAATGGCTGCGTCAGGAGCTGACGCCCTCGAACCTCGCAAAGGTGAAAAAGCTGAGCGAGATTGCGAACACCCTCGATTGCCCGCTTTCGAGCCTGGCGATCGCCTGGTGCCTTTGTAATCCCCGGGTTAATTCGGTCATAACGGGGGCAACCAGCCAGCAGCAGCTCGAGGAGAACCTTCGTGCCTCGGACGTGAAAGACCGGCTTACGGACTCCGTAAAGAAGGAAATAGAGAAGATTCTCTCCTCCTCGCTGGCTGCTTAGGCGTAGGGCGGATTCCTTAGCGAGTCGGGGAGCTTAGATTCCCTGAAATGAGGTCTGCCCTCACTCATATCTGATTATTCTAGTCGGAATTAGAAAAATTCCTAGATCCCGCTATGTTAGCCATCCCTGTACGGCTATGTTGGAGCCTGGAATCAACTCCCCTCCTGCCGGTCATGACCTAATCTGACCCATTTAGATTGATTCCGACGAAAATGGTTAAGGATTTTTTCCAGGTTGTCGACTTTTTATGCAGGCACGAAAAGTAAGAAGCTCTTTCTCCTACTGGGATCTCATGAATTTGGACCCGATAAGCGAAGGCCAAGTAATCTCCGGCCGTTATGAAATCAAGCGCCTCCTGGGATCTGGAGGCATGGGTGCGGTCTATCTCGCAGAAGATCGTGTACTCGAGGGGAATAAAGTTGCCCTGAAAATCCTCCACGACGAGATGACTCGTGACCAAGAACTGACGAAACGCTTTCTTCGCGAAGTACAGCTCATGCACCAAGTGAACCACAAAAACGTGGTTCGAACCTATGACGTGGGACTAGAAGGCAGCTCAATCTACTTCACGATGGAGTTCGTCTCGGGCGAGCCGCTCGTTGAGATCCTCGACAGTATTTCACATAAAGGACACGTCTCGATTGAAAGAATCGCCAACCTCACCATCCAGATCTGCGAAGGACTGGAAGCGATTCATCAGTCGGAGATCCTCCATCGCGATCTGAAACCTCAGAATATTATGGTGCTCCCGAACGACGTCATAAAAATTACTGACTTCGGGGTGGCCAGACCAAAGGATTCAACCCTTACTCAGCACAATGAAATCATCGGATCCGCCGAATACATGGCGCCCGAAATTTGGACCGGGAATGCGTTAACTCCTTCGGTCGACCTCTACGCCTTCGGCGTTATTCTCTATGAGCTTGCGACGGGGAAACTTCCTTTCGAGTCGGAAGAGCCGGCTCGACTCATGTGGCTCCACATCAAACAGCCGCCGACTCCACCAAAGAGCATACGCGGAGATATTCCTGCGTGGCTCAATCAACTCATCCTCGGTCTGCTCCAAAAGCGCGCGAAAGACCGTCCGGCAAATGCCGGCGAAGTAGTAAACTTCGTCAAGGCAAACGCGAACGGATTTCGTCCCGGCGGAGACGTGACGGCGTCCCAGCAAGGAACCAAAGTATTTGACTCGTCGATTCGTCGGGGGATGGGCTCGAGCTCGACCTATCCAAGCGTGCGCTCGAACTCCCGAAGGAAGCGAAGAACCGCGAGATGGAAGCTCGAAGGCTCGCTCCCGGTGCTGATGATGGGAACCGCCTTCCTCGGAATGGTTGCCTATATGATCTGGGCGGTAATCAAATTCTTCACCGGAATGGTGGTCGCCTAAATCCCCGCCCCACAGTCCATGTAACGCTTCTCTCATCCGAAAAGAAGCAGTAGACTCCTCGCGTCCGTAAAGCCTAACCGATGAGGAGCCATGCGAACGACCTCTCTCTTTCTTTTGCTTACACTCGCCTGTTCGATGTTCTCATGCAGCCGTGCCGCGACTCATACATCCGCTGCCGGCAAAGACGAACATGAGGCGCATGACCACGCGGCGCCCTTGCCGCTCCAATCACCGGAAAAGGAGACCGTGAAGTTGACTGAAAAAGGCTTTGAGCCTCAGGTAATCACTCTCCGCAATCTGGACGGTTCGATTTTCTTCGTGAACACCACGCGCGCCGGCCTTGCAACACTTGAGGTCACATTCGGAGCCCACCGTGCACACTGCGCCTCAGAGAATATGAAATTCGAGAATGGCAAAATGTCGTCGATAAAGCCGGTCGGTCCAAGAGATTTTGCCCTGATGTGTTTTCCTGACAAGGGTACCTACAGCATGACCGTTCGCGGGGTCGACGGAACGGCCAAGGCATTCACTGGAAGCGTGATCGTGGAATGAACCATATGAGAATTTTTTTGCAGAAAACACTCGCCGCTTTGCTCGTTGTCACAGGATTTTCATTCCTGGGATGCGGTCCCACGGTAGTGAAGAGTCCGGACTTTGCCGATGCAAAAATCCGCACCCTGGCGATGCTCCCGGTAGAATATCCCTCGGACGTCCGCCGCGAGCGGATCGACTTTCTCAAGAAATCGCTCAAAAGGGAGCTCGAAAGTAAAGGTTTCGCATTCCTCGACGATGCTGCCGTCTCCGCATTTTGCGATAGCTTTCCGTGCAAGAATGCAAACGCTCTGGCCTCGAAGTATCGTCTGGACGCACTCGTCGCGCTCTCGATCTCATCGACGTATCGAGCCAACTTCGGGGCGGGATTTGTGAATACGGTGAGCGGAACCGTCCGCTTGCTTTCACCCGCTTCGCGAGAAATTATCAGCGTCAAGCACACTGAAAGTGAGCGAGGCGGACTCCTGTTCAATTCCGGTCAGGTGCTACAGGGACTGCTCTCGACGAATGATAATCTGGGTGACGAGAGCTTCAATCTGATCGCTGACAGATTCGTAAGCACCGTCTCGGCGGCGTTACCGAAACCGTCGGGCCCCGCGTTTCCAACGCAGGCCGCCAAAATAAACGAGATTTCGATTCTCCCAGAAGGCGACGGCCGGTATCGAGTCTGTCTGACGGGCACCGAAGGGCGGCTCGTGACGTTGACAGTCGACAAAATGAACATTCCCCTTCGAGAGAGTTCCGCTGGGCAATATTGCAGCGCACTTCTTCTTGGGGGCATCGTTCGGAAAAACAGCTCTGTGTCCGCGTCGCTGCGCTCCCCGGTTGGCGTGAGCGATAGACTTGCGGTCGACACAGAGCAGTTCCTCGTTTGTGACGTTTCCGCCCTCATTCGGCGGGGCACCGGGTCCACGTTGACCTACGGGTGTACCGGGAAGGATTCTGACGCGACTGAGTGTGAAAAGATGCTGGCCACTTGCCGAGGTTCTCAGGTCCTCATCTATCGCGGTGAATATGCGGCAGGCCCTTACGAGAAGGCCGGAACTTTGCCGACGGGAACATGGAATGATGCTGCCGGAGTATCGAAGAACTATGCGGTCGTTGCCGTCTCGCCGAATGGCTCGACGAGCGCAGTCGTACCGGACAGCGAACGGAAATGAGGTCATTATGAGGAAGCCATTCTCTCTCCTTTTCTTGTGCGTTTTTGGAGTTTCGCTCTCGGCGTGCTCCGGAAGCTATAAACATACTCTTAACTTTAATCCGTCTGAGCCGCTCAGAGTTGCGGTGCTCCCTTTTCTCGCTGTGGATGAAGGCGGAAAGCCTGTGCTGCTGGAATCGAGACTCTTGATAGACAACCTTTCGCTCGTCTCGACCGATCAACCTCAAACGCCGCTCCAAATAGTGAGGAAGGAAGTGATCACCGGGCTTTCCGATAGCGGTCTCGATCTCGTGTCGACGGCTCTGATCGACATCGATCTCCCGCATCACGGATTCGCGTTGGCCGACGGAAGTTTGGATACCGCAAAACTCTGGGCCACAAATCCCAAAGAACTCTGTACTGCTTTTCTGAACTGTGACGCTGTGCTCTACGGGAAAGTTACCCGCTGGGACCGCACCTACTACGGCATCCAATCAAACAACACCGTCGGAGTGAATCTCAAAATGGTCGCGGCCAAGGATGGAAAGGTGCTTTTCGAATCCCGGGCGGAGGACTCCGAAAGCCGTGGTGTGACGAAAGGACCGACCGGGTTCTCGTCTCTTTTGATTGAGCCGGTAAAGGGGCTCGATTCGCAGATTATCGTCGACCTTTCGCGGACGACGGTGCGAAAAATGCTCGCACCGCTCCGGACTACGAATCGTCCAAAATTCCTTGAGACCGCCCCGCCCTCGATCTACGCCGCAAGCCACGATGCCGTGAATGGAAAAGTGGCCCCTTCAAGACGCCTCGTGGTCGTGATGTACGGGACGGGAGACAGCGCCGCGACTTTTTCTATAGGGAGCGTGGTTTCCGGGCTTCCTATGGTTGAGAGCTCACCAGGGCACTACTACGGAGAGTTCCTTCCATTACCGGGTGAAAAATTCGATCCGCAGACAATCACCGTTCGCCTCTCCGACCAATTCGGGAGAAGCACGGAGCAGCCTCTCTTGGAGAGGTTGGTTCGACTGGAAGCGGGAGGAAAATAGGACTTCAATGCGCCGCTCCCTCTCCATAAGCGTCGCCGTGTTGTCCTTAATTCTCTGCGCTTGTTCACTCCGAAGCTTCGAGCAGCATAGTTGGGAAGGTCCGGATCCCGTGCTCGAGGACGTTTCCGGCGCGGCTCGGCCTCTCTCGGATTATCGCGGGCAATTTATCCTCGTTAATTTTTGGGCGACTTGGTGTTTTGCCTGCCTCCCAGAGATGCCGGCCTTTCAAAAGCTCCAGGATCACTTTGGGGAACGACTCCTCGTTGTGGGTATCGCTGCCTCTGATTCAAAGGAGCGCGTCGCTCAATTTGCCGCGACACGAAAGATATCTTTCCCGCTCTTGCTGGATGTTTCGGGTACGGCACAGAACGCTTTTCAGGTAGGAGACGCGTTACCGGTAACGTTCTTCTTAGGTCCGAACGGCCGCATTATCGACGTCCCGGTACCCGAAACGGGGGTTTTGGGACGCAGAGTCGATGGAGCTCACGGGTGGGATTCTTTAAAGGTGATTCGCGCACTCGAAGAAATTATGGCGCGAGAACAGCGCTAGTATCAGTGCGCCCCGCGTCTTGAGAAAACCACCAAGAGCGTCGACAGGAGAAGCTTCAGGTCGAGATAAAGGCTCCAGTTGTCGATGTACTCGAGATCAAGCTCCGCCCAACGGTTGAAATCGGTAATCGTGCTGCGGCCCGAAACCTGCCACGGCCCGGTAATTCCGGGACGCATCCGAAATCGCCTTCGGTGCCACGCGCTCAGGTTCCTCGCCTCCTGAACCGGGAGCGGGCGCGGCCCCACCAGGCTCATCTCTCCGCGGAGCACGTTCCAAAGCTGGGGAAGCTCATCGAGACTGGTCCTTCGCAAAAACTCACCGAACTTGGTCACTCGAGGATCGTTTTTCATCTTAAAAACAGGGCCCTGCATCTCGTTGAACGCGACGAGCTGTTCCTGTTTTGCTTCTGCGCCTACTTCCATCGAGCGAAACTTCAAGCAGACAAACGGCCTTCCGTCCTGTCCCGCCCGGAGCTGTCGAAAAAGTATCGGGCCCGGCGAAGTGAGTCGGACTAACACGGACAGAATCAGTAAGACTGGAGAGACCAATACGAGAAGCACCGCACTTAGGATCCGGTCAAAGAAGTACTTGAGAAATAACTCTGAGCTCACCTGTGGCCCAATCTGGAGCGAGAGAAATGAGGAACCGGCCAGCGAGTTGACTCGAGCCCGAAAATGAAACTGATCGAGAAATCCTAATTTCAGAAGGAGCTCCACGCCGCGCTCGTCGCAGACGCGCAAGACTTCGCCAATGTCTTCCTGCCTTAAATCATCCGCGGAACATATAACTGTCCCGATGTTGTGGTGATCGAGCAGACCGCCAAGATCACCAAGCGCGCCAAGATTATCGCGTTCTCCCTCGGCTCCGACTATGCCGATCATCTCCAACCCGATGAGCGGATCGTCTTCGCATTCAAGACGAATCTTTTCAAAGAGATCATGTTTACCGGCAACCAGCAGTGCGCGTTTGAGATAGAGTCCGTTCCGTCGG
This sequence comes from uncultured Bdellovibrionales bacterium, assembly GCA_964509425.1. Taxonomy (GTDB): domain Bacteria; phylum Bdellovibrionota_C; class UBA2361; order SZUA-149; family CAZDWZ01; genus CAZDWZ01. The sequence continues at coordinate 342,065 of CAZDWZ010000002.1, forward strand.
TACCGGCGGAGGAGATAGCGAATGCTCGCTTCCTTCAATAAAAGTATACAAAACGCGATCAACGATGCCGCTGGCAGCTGCCAATATCCGGAATTCACAAACGGATAGAAAACATCGATTAACACAGAGAGGAGAAACGCGAGTATGCTGGACTTCGCGTAAATGAGGACGGACTCCGAATAGAAACGAAGCCGAGACGTCGCATACGCGCGGAAATATGCGAGAGAAAAGAAGTTCGTGCCGTAGAAACAGAGCCCGATGAAAAGCGCCGACGACCATCCGAAGGTCGCGGCGGAACCAAGTCCCTCATCTTGTGCGTCGATCATCGACGCGAGAAGGAAAGCGAGCAAAAAGACGCCCGCATCGGCGATGTAGTTTGCCGTCTTAAAAGTGAGAAGGTTTAACTGATTCATCAATTGGTTAAGATGATTATCTACTCCCGGCCGCTTCGTCTGACGTTCATTTGAATCAAAGAAAACGGTATGTTACCGAGAAGGCTATGGGAGATTCCGGACAGCCGAGCTTTGAACTCCTCGGTGTAAAAATCGATGGGCTGGATCATGATTCCGCGATAGCGCGGATCCGGAATGCTGCGGAGTCAAAGGCATCACTTCGCGTGGATGCGGCCTGTCTCCAGAATCTCGCCCTCGCCGGCCGCGACCCTGAATATCGAAAAGTACTAAACTCATTCGACCTCGTGCTGCCTGACGGAGCTCCGCTCCTTTGGGCCGCACGTCTCCGCGGCTACCCGCTGCCTGAACGCACCTATGGCCCCGTGCTGATGGAAAGAGCCGTGCGGCAATTGCCGGACGAGCTACGGCACTTCGTTCTCGGCGGCTCCGTTACCGCCCTCGAACGTTGTGCGGCGAAGCTCCAATCGCTCCGTCCTGGATGCGTTGCCGACACCTACTCGCCTCCATTCGGAGATTGGACGGTGGAAGAGAAGAACGCCGTACGCCAGCGGATTCGAGAGTCAGGCGCTTCGGTGGTGTGGGTCTGCCTTGGAACTCCAAAACAAGAGTGGTGGATCGCTGAGAACTCATCGGAGCTTCCTGGAGTGGTGCTCGTTGCAGTGGGGGCCGCCGTCGATTTTCTGGGCGGAAGCAAGCCCCAGGCACCGCGCTGGGTACAGCGGTTGGGTTTCGAGTGGCTGTTTCGATTGCTCACCGAGCCGAAGCGGCTGTGGCGGCGTTATCTCCTTGATCTTCCCCCCGCTGCAATGCAGCTTCCGGGTGAATATCTACGGTTACGGCGCGACCGAAAACTCGACCCGCTTATGACGGGGAGGAAATAGTTTCTTGTCGCTTCTCACCGCTGGAACTCCGTTCCTCCGCCTTGGCGGCCGACTGAACTTGCTCGTTGATCCATCGATAGGTTTGCTCGATTCCGGCACGAAGCGTAAACTGCGCCTTCCATCCGACTGAATAAATTTTCTCGTTGCTGAAATTGCGCGAGAGCACGCCGACCGGCCCAGGCACGTGCTTCACATCCAACTTCTTCTTCGCTACTTCCATGACGATCTGGAGAAGCTCGTTGACCGACACGTATTCCGGCGAGCCGATATTCACCGGACCTTGAAGCTCCGAGCGCATCAGAAGCAGGATTCCACTGACCATATCATCAACGAGAGTGTAAGAGCGTACGGCTGTGCCGTCTCCCCAAACTTCGACCGTGCCTCCATCTTTCGCTTCCGCCACTTTCCGGCAAAGGGCGGCCGGAGCCTTCTCCCGTCCTCCGCGCCAAGTTCCGTACGGACCGAAACAATTTTGAAAACGCGCGATGCGCACTGGAATTGAGTACTTGCGGCCATAGGCGAGAACGATACGTTCGGCGTAGAGTTTCTCCCACCCGTATTCGTTATCGGGCAGAGCAGGATATGCACCCTCTTCGGTAATTTCTCCGGCTCCAATTTCCATGTTCCGGTACACACAAGCGGAGGAAGAGTAGAAGTATCTTGAGACTCCGGCCGCAACAGCTTGATCAATCATCTGGATGTTGATGAGACTGCTGTTGTGCATGATCTCGCACTCCGAACTGTGAATGAAGCCCATCCCGCCCATGTCGGCAGCGAGTTGATAGACTTCATCGAATCGCTCGCGACCAAGCTCATCGAGCCACAGTGCCCGCCGGCAGTTGTTGGCCCGGCGCAGATCCAGAAGCAGAAATTCATCGGCGGTGGTTTCCCAGAACTCGGGCAGCTTGATGTCGACGCCTCGAACCCAATACCCTTGAGCTTTGAGAGTCTTGACCAAATGAGACCCGATAAAGCCCCCGGCTCCACAGACCAACGCTCGACGAACCTTAGACATACGATACAACCTTTTTTTACGTTAACAACTTCGTCCCTTTAGTCTCGCTTCACCTCTCCGCCCTCGTCGACCGAGGTGCGAATTTGCGCGAACCAAGGCATCTGCTCCTCGTCTGGGCCGTACATCTCGTCGCCGCTTTCGTGGTAGAAGAGCGCATCGGTGATATCGACGTCATTCAGGATCGCGCCGGCAACTTTGATTCCGAGCTGTTGAAGTCGGCGAACTCCGTTCCGTGCAACTTGCCGTTCCGTGTAACCGCTGCGGGTGACGAAGAGTACTGAATTCACCGCGAGTCCGAGGATCCGAGCGTCGGCCACAGGGAGCACCGGTGGAGCGTCGATAATTACGAAATCGTAATTCTCAATCATTAACTCCAAGAACCCTTTCATCAGTTTCGTGCCAAGTAGCTCCGCTGGATTTGGAGTCGGCGGACCGGCACACACAAAATCAAGTCCCGGCACCGAAGTCCGATACACCACGTCGTAAGAGCCCTTTTCTCCTTGCAAATAATTGCCCAGACCCGCGGAATCGCGAGTCATTCCGAAGAATTCATGCAGGGTTGGACGCCGTAGGTCGGCGTCCACCAAGAGTACGCGGTGACCGAATTGCGCCATCGAAACGGCGAGGTTGCCGGCGACGGTCGATTTCCCTTCGCCCTTTAATGAACTCGTCACCAAAAGCGATTTCGCCTCGCGACCGGACGCCTCCAGCATCACGGAGGTCCGAATATTCCGGAACGCCTCGGTGAAATCCGAGAACGGCTCGACAATCGTAAGCAGCTCCGTTGCTGCCCGCTCTCGTCTCGTCGTCGCGCGCATCGGCTTGAACAAACCAGTGAAGCGCTGTGTCTGATGGAATCGTGCGGTACCGCTCCGAATCTCACGTTCAAAGGACGCCGAACCGGAACGCTCAGTCACATGCTTTGCAGTCTGCCGCCGGGAAGGTGTTCGTTTCGTCGAAGAATCCGTAAGCGGCTGAGGTGATGCCGTCGATCCTCGGCCCGAGCCCGGGTCACGCGAACGTATCGCAGACTCTGTATCCGTCACTGCCGGAGATTCGATAATCTCCGCTACGGCATGGTGCCCTTCATCTCCGGTAAAATACCCGAGGCTCGGAATCATACCAACCGATGAAACTCCGGTCGCCGCGACCATGTCCTCGATGCTGTAGATTGAATTGTCGAGCATGTTGAGAATAAATGCCAACACACATCCGAGCAGCGGGCCAAGGAAGCAGGCAATAACGATGATTACCGGTCGATTTGGACTGGTCGGCTCACGTGCCGGGATCGCCGCGCTCAAGATCGTAATATTTGTCAGACGAGTCTGATAGGTCATCCTCGCTTCTTCGAGATTCTTCGTAATGATCTCAAAAAGCTCATGAACCCTGAGGAACTCGCGCTGCCGGCTCTGGAGCTGGAATTTATCCACAATCTGATCGGCCGCACGCTTTTGAGCGGAGTCAATCGCCGTCGTCAGGCGGTCGACTTGCGCTCCATCGATTCGGACTCTTGCATCAACTTCTTCTTGCGCCTTCTGGATGAGCGTTTCACGAGTCCGCGCGATATCGTGTTTCAAAGATTCAATCGTGCCAATGACCGCCTGAACTTTTGGATGCTCGGGCCGATATTGCTTGAGCAGCGACGCGCGAGTCGCCTCGTTCTCCGTAAGGCGCTGGCGCATATCGCTCAGGGCGCTGTCATCTTCGATGATCTTTCTGAATTTCGCCTCCGACGAGTCTTCTTTTTCTGAACTGGAGAGCGATTTTTTATCAGTCGCGCTCGCGATCAATTCGCCAAGCCGACGAAGCTCGATATCAAAGGCGCTGATACGGGCAAAGTCGGAGAACTCGGAGAAAATCCCCATGCTGAGGGGATGTTGGCGAAGATAGTCATTAATCTTGCTTTCGGCTTCGGCCATCCGGCCTTCGATTTCTTTCGAACGCTTCTCGAGATATTCCACTCGCGCTTTGGAGTCTCTCGCTTCTTCCTCCTCAACAAGCTTGATGAATTCTTCTGCGTGAGCATTTACGGCCTTGGCACTCAGCAAAGCACCGGGGAGCGAAGCCCAAAGCTTCGTCGTCGTTGTCGTTGGCAACCGAAGATTCTCGACTCGGCTGAGATATCGTTCGATTAACGGAAGTGAATTTTTATAACCCAGGGCTTGCGATTCAGCGAGTCTGTTGTCATCGCCCATCGAATGGAGGGCTTTCTTGAGCTCATCTCCGATTCCCGGCAGCGACAACACTCGATCCGCAAGTGTGTGACTCGAGAGATAGTTCATTCGGTTCTTCGCGTACCACTCGGTGTTGCTGTACTGATACAGCATTCCCTGCTGTGAAGTATCCGGAAGCGGCGTGAGATACGGCTCAATCGCGACGAGCGCGGTGGACACGTATTGATTCGGCAACAGCAAGCAGAGTGCGAGAGCGACTGAAGCAAAGAGCATAAAGCAGGCGAGAATCAGCCTCCGGTATTTCGAGAGAATTCGAAAATACTCAGAGACGGATCTATCTTCGATGACGACGACCTCCGAACCGGCCTCTTTCCCCATCGTCGACACACTCGGTCGGAGAACGTCGCTCTGGTCTTGGGAGAATGTATCCATAGTCACTGCACCATTCGTTGGGAGCCGCTTTCTCAATAAGTAGAAATCCCTTCACTCAGCATTTTGGATGCAGATTCTCAGCAAAAGTTCCCGCAATGAATTGCAACTAATTCCCGTGCAGGAGAATCGAAAGGTATCATGGCATCATCCGCAGTGGTCCAACGTCCGTTGATTGCTCCTCGAACCGGCATTCGGCCGAAGAGTATCCCCACGGTCAGGAACCCTGATTTTGCCCTCTACTTTCTTGTGGCCGGAATCCTCGTGAGCACGACTTTTGCGCAGTCGTACTACCGCCTTATCCTCGTCAATCTCGGTGTAAATATCCGGCTGATGGATTTTATCATCTTGAGCAACCTCGTACTGGGAGTGGTGCTCCGCCTTACGGCAACGCAGAAACGCAGGCGTGCGACAGTTGCCGGCGAGCAAATAGTCATTCTAGCGATGACTGCATTTTTGCTGATTGGAAGCATCGAGACCGCCCGGGGAATTCCAACGCACGGTTCGTTTGCAATTGGAGTCGCGCGTTACACTCTGCTCGATCTGCTCTGGGTACCCGCGATAATTCTGATCGTTGATTCGGAGAAGCGCCTCTCGAAACTGATCTGGGCTGTCCTCACGGCTCTCCCTTTTTGTTGGTTGTTCAAACTCATCATGTTCTTCGGCTTTGGAGCGCACGCCGCCTACGACGAGGGTATATTGGAAGAAGAGCTGTCTCCGCGGTTCATCGATTCGTATTCGGCCTTCGGTCTTGCCGCGTTTGGCGCGATTGCATTTCCCTATGCGGCGGTTCGTTGGAGAGGGAAGGAACAACTCTGTTATTTCTCCTGTAATTTCATCGCCTTGCTCACTCTCGTCGGCGTTGCGTACTGCCAGTCCCGGAGTGTGTGGATGGGCGCGGTGGCCGGAATATTCTACCTCTTCTGCAAGCTCATCGTCCGCACATCGGCGCGCGAGAGGAGATTCGTAATCCGCACGTTTGCGCTCACGATCGTCTCAGCCACTCTCGCGGTTATGGCATTGGTGATTCTCGCACCCTCTCTTGGGGAGCAGCGGTTGGCGTTCCTCACCGGGCTGGAGAAGGATTCGACTGGATATTGGCGGGTTCAGGGCTGGATCTGGGTCATGAGACGAGTCATCGTCAAGAACCCGGTGTTTGGAATGGGATTCGGCGATATCGGATTTCCAGATCCAAGCTTTCCGGAGAAATTCCTCGATGTTCCGGACCACAACCAGTACGTCACCGTCTTCCGCTCCATGGGATTCCTGGGTCTCACGCTTTATCTTTGCGTGCTCCTCCTCGCATTCAGGCTTGGAAAGCGAGTGTTTCGTTTGACCTCAGATCCATTCTCCCGCTTGCGGGTCCTTGGAATTACGACCGGGCTGGTGATGAGCGTGTTTTATTCCTTCTTTTACAACCATCCGGCGCACATCGGATGGGGTATTGGGCTCCTCTTCGTCTGTGGACGAATGGCCGCTTCCGCAAAGCTTCAGCATCGTTAGCTCGCCAAGTGAATCAAAAGAAGGAGTTCGGAGAGAAAATCAACGGCGCCGGGATATGACGACAAAGAGACGGACGGAGCAGTAGCCATGAGAAGAGCAAACGGACTTTTACTCCGCTATTCGGTATTATTGCCGCTCCTCTCGGGTTGCGTCGCCTACAACTCGCCGAGGATTGACCTCGACGCCAAAGAGAGCATGCCACCTTCGAGAACCTCTGTTCGCGATCCGGAGTGGTTCCGCGAACAGGAGGCAAAACGCCGCGAATTGGTCTCAGAATTGCTTAAACAGCGGCCTTATCGCCACAACGAAGAATACCACCTATCCCCAGGAGACATCGTCTCGGTACGAGTGAGAACCGTCGACGAAACTGTTTCGTCGAGCCGCCTAGACTCAAAGGGAGAAGCAGCACTTCCGCTCCTTCGCCGGATAAATCTCGCAGGTCTCACCATTCAGGAAGCGGAGGAAAAACTCGTCGCTGCCTACGAAAAATTCTATATGCAACCGGAAGTTGAAGTTTCGGTATCCGAATATCGGGGACGACCAGTCTCGGTTATTGGGAACGTCGAACGTCCCGGAAACTATTCGCTTACTCGCGACGAGTTCTCGCTCCTCGATGCTTTAGCGCTCGCCGGTGGCTTCAAAGCTGACAGCGGTGACCGATTGATTCTCATCCCCGCAAAGCCGACGGTAAAAGAGCTCGCTCGAGCAAAAGCCCAAGAGCCAACCGCACTCCCAGAGTCGATAGCTCCTGGTCCCGGAGAAGATCGGCCATCGACTTCTGTCGAAGAAGAAGCGTCTCCAGATCAAACTTCGTCATTGGAGGAAGAGGCAGAAATGCTTCCTGCCGAATATGAGATGGCTCCCCTCTACTACCTGAGCTACTGCGACGCGGCGGGAGACATGGCTGTTGATCTCGTGGAAGAGCCGGAATCCGCGATTTACGCGCGGTCGATGCTTTCAGATTCGAAAGATGCGCCGGCTTCAGAGAATCTCGAGTATCTTGAGACCGCAGTTCTCGATGTCGAATCCTTGGACGCGGAGCCTGCAAGGGATGACGCTGAGCCGCTCGAACTCGTGGTTGCCGATATCGACGAGTCGCTTTACGTTGAGACCGAATCATTGCCGTCCAATTACACGGCCCGAGCTCAGCTCTCCGACCATGCTGCCCCGGTACCGGCGCCCGAACCCGTCGTAATTGAGGCAGTCCAAATTTACAAAGAAGAGATCACCGGCGACGGCCTCTTCAACCCGATCTCAGTTGCGATTCGCCCGGGGGATTCAATCGTTGTTCCCGGACAAAGCAAGGTCCAAGTCCTTGGGGAAGTGAAGCAACCGGGATCAGTGCCGCTCACAGAAAAGATGACCGTCATGGGGGCTATCGCTGCTGCGGGCGGAAGAAACTTCGCTTCTAACGGCACGGCAGAAGTAAGCCGTATGAATCCAGACGGATCTGCGGTCGCCACCGTCATCGACCTTGACGATGCATCAAGCGACCCATCGTTTGATATTCGGCTCCAGTCGGGAGATCTCGTAAGACTTCCGACATCTCGGCCGCGATACATCATCACGTTCCTGGGCGAAGCACTGCCGAAGTTTTTCCACCTCGGCGCGTTCTACCAGGTTAACAACAACAACTAAGTGGCTGAGAGCTTAGGAACGGCTGAAACTTAATCCTTTGTCGGAGTTCCGCCGAGGGGAGAGCACCGCCGTTTCGCTGCCTCGACACGGCACCCACATCGTAACGGAATTGGCCACTCGCTTAGACGTGAGGACGGGGTTCTCTCATTGCCGATTCGAACTCCGCGAAAACCGCATCGACCGTTATCCCGGTAATGCATATCGGCTCTGAAAATTTGCAAACCCAGCTGCAGTGATAACAGGGCAGCACGTTCGCCGCTACTCGTTGAGACTGTTCTTCGGTTTGCGAGACGAATCGGCTCCCGCTCCCTCCACCGCGAATGCCGACTGTTCTCGCACCTGCCGCCATGGCGATGTGAAGCGGCCCGCTGTCGTTTCCAATGTAGCAATCCGCTTGCCTTGCCAACGCTCCAATCTGAGGCAAAGTCAGGCGACCAGTGAGGTTCTTCACGTCGAGGTTCCCGATGATTTTAGCGGTCGCGGCTCGCTCGCCTTCTCCGCCGACGAACACCACTCGGCAACCTCGGGCCAGCAATCTTGTTGCTAGCTCCCGGAATGCGTTTTCGGGCCATTCCCGAATTTTGTGATTTGCCCCGGCGTGAATGACAACCACCTCGGACCCAGGGTGCCCACTCCGGATATCCTCTAAGAATCCGGCCGCGACGGTGCGGTCGGCATCGGAAATCCAAATCTTCCGGGCACCCGGAGCGACGTCAACCCCGAGAAACCTCGCTGCGGCGGCCGCGTAATAATCTAATTCAGTAAACTCCATCGAGGCCGCGGTCTCAATCAGGTCTGTGTAGAATTTTTCACCCGAACTCCGGAAGAACTCCGACGAAAAGCTCGAAAGGTCGCCTCGAAATCCGATCTTTCGCGGCGCGGCGACACTCGCCACAACTTGATCGCCTTCTGCTGATCGAGAGAAGTTGGGCAATAAGACGGTCTCGGCATGAATCCTCGATAGCGATCGGAGCTCGCGAAAAGCGTATGCCGGATTCCTACGAAGTCGGTGAAAATCGACGGGAACAAATCGGTCGATCGCCGGACTCGCTTCAGCAAGCCCCTGAATCACGGGCGCCCCGATCACCAAAAGGCTCGAAGTCTTCCCGGCGTTTCTGAGAGATTCCAGGATGCTCGAAAACAAGACGAAATCTCCGATAGCCATGGGACAGACCACCACGAGATTCCAGCGACGCTCGCTCGGAACCGCTCTGAGCATCCGGCTGGCTTTTCCCATCCCGCTCAGCAGCGTGTAACGGATTAGTGCCTTCAGGCGATCGACCGCAAGCCGCGACGCTCGGCATTTCGTGCTCTCGGGAAGTGGTGAGGTCATCGATTTTCCATCGCGGGGCTTGTTCCTTCGCCGGCAGCAATCGTGCCCGCTCGTCAATCAACTTCTCGCAGCCCGTTTATTCTCATTCCACCAAAATTCTGCAAAGGGCCCTCCCTGCTCGGAGAGAAGATTTTCCATCGTCCCGACCTGGACGAGTTCGCCACCGACGATAACGCCGATTCGATGTGCCAGCGATAGTCGAGTGCGGTCATGAGTAACAACTATTTTCGTGGTTCCCGGAAGGGATGCAAGAATTGAATGTTCAACCTTCTCGGCGGATACAGGATCAAGCCCGTTCGTGAATTCATCCAGGAAAAGGAGACTCGGATTTCGCAGCAGCGCACGAACCAATGCAAGGCGCTGCCGTTCGCCTCCGGAAATTGTCGTGGCTCGATCGTCGAGAATAGTTTCGAACCCGAATGGGCAGCGGGAGAGAAAATCGGAGAATCCAACGAGCTCGCATGCCTCCACCAGAGTCGATTCCGAGACGGATTCAGCGAGCCCGTAGAGAATGTTTTCCCTCACGGTGCCTCGAAACACTTCGCCGCTATCCTGACTGATATAAGCTATCTTCCGGTAGACCGACTGCAGAGAGTATTCTCTGATATCGATCCCGTCGAAGAATATGCTTCCCGGCTCGCAATCCCGATACCTTGCCAATAAGCGTACCAGCGTCGTTTTCCCGCATCCGGAGGCGCCAATGAGTGCGAATGTTTCCCCTTTTTGAATTTTCAGAGAGATGTTGCGAAGCACCGGGCGATCGGACCGATATGAAAAGGTTAGATTTCGGCACTCAATTTCTTTCGAGAGTCCCTCAAATTCCTTGGTGCCCGATTCGATACGATACGAGTCAAATAGGTCGAGAACTCGAATAAATTTGGAGCTCGTCATCTGCAGCGCCTTTATTCGAACTTGAAATTCTTTGATGTAACTAAGGGATGCTGCCGCGCGCCTGACCACGAGCACGAAGATGGAAAAATGAGCGAGTGACACATCGACGAGAGAAACTGCTAGCATCGCAAGCAACCCGCAGGCGAGAATGCTGACGAATTCAAACAGCGGCGTGATGGCGGAGCAGGCATTGTCATAATCGGCGGAAAGGTGAGCTTGTCTCTTACTCGCCTCTGCAAAATGCCGGGAATCTCGCTGTTCCGAATCATAGGTACGACTGAGAGAATAACAGTTGTTCAGCCGCTGGACGAAGCTCCCAAGTTCTTCCGCTGACTCCCGCGCCGTTTCGCCCGTAACGTGAATTTTTGATGCAAACTTCACGACGATTCGCTGATAGAAGAAAAAGATAATGACGGCCGCAAATGCCAATTTCAAGGAAACCGCGACAAGAAGCAGGGTGTAGAGCAACAACAACATCGACTGATAGAAAAAGGCATGAAACGGGCGAATCTCGAGCGCAACTTCGGTGGGGAAGACAAGGAGCAGATGATTAAGATCCCTGTGCCCGACGGCTTCCAACACTCCGGGTCCGGAGGAGGTCGAACGCTCGAAGAGAAGCGTTCTCAAACGATGCGCGAGGTCGTGCGCCGACTGCGTTACTCGAATACTCGCCAGCCTGAAGAAAACAACTTTCAGTGTCACCGCGAGAATTATAAGTATTCCGGTCACTCCGACGGCCTTGGGACGATCGAGCCCTTGAGCAAGAAGGTAGTTTGCAACCGCATCCAGTTCGGAGAGAGACTGACCAGTCGGAGTACCGACGACGAGGGTCAATATTTGAGTGAGGAGAATTGCCGTCACGATCTCGAGGAGAGCGGCGAAGAAAGAGAATATAAGCGGACCTGCGAATATGGTCAGCCGGATCTCGAGCCTTCTCACGAGCGCAGAAAGTGACGAGAGCTGAAATTTCATCTTTTTTAGATGCGAGAAGGCGCCCTACTGACCCTCGCGAATATGGATTTTTCTAAAGAATTGAAGAACCTTGGCCTCCCGAAGGCCATCAAAACCGCATGACGGAACTCTCCATTTGCGTCGCAATAATCACGAGGAACCGGAGGAAGCTGCTCGAGAATTTGCTCGCGGCTCTCGTCCAACAGGTTCCTTCGGGTGGCCGCCACGAAGTTCTGGTCGTCGACAATAATTCCGACGACGACACCCTCGAAATGCTCTCAGCTTGGTGCGGGAATTATCCCTTCATCCGCGTCGTCTCCGAAGCCCGTCCAGGCGTCTACGCCGCAAGAAACACTGCCCTCCGCGAATGCCGCGCCGACATCGTGGCTCTTCTCGACGATGATCTCATCGTCGCCGATGACTGGTTTCAGAATCTTGCCGCGCTCCATGAAGGTTATCGTAATTTCCCTCAACCGTATCTCGTGGGAGGCAGGGTCCTGGTGGAGGACTTCTCTCCGGATCAGCATCCGCCGTGGTTCGCCCCCCAGCTTCGAAACTTTCTTACTGAGATAGATCTGGGCTCGGGAACCTTCGTTCTTAAACCGGGCGAGAACGGAATCGGCGGAGGCACTTTATCACTCCCGATACGCTACATAAGAGAGCTTGGCGACTGTGGTCCGAGCAGCCTCTTGTTCGGCGGAGACGAACGAGTGATCGAAGAACGGATACTCGGCGCCGGAGGCGTCCGAGTGTACGCCGGGAATCTCAAGGCAAAGCATTTTTTCTTTCGAGAACGCGTTTCACGCAAATGGTATCTTCACCGTCTCTTCTCAGAAGGGCGAGTAGCCACGGAGTCCTTCCGGCGAAATGGGAACCTGAATATTCTACGTGCTGCGCGATGGGGCGGATATGCGGCGCTGCTCAGTCCAGTGGTTCTGCTCTCCCTTTTTACGAACTCTCCCAAAGTCTTCCAACTTGGACTAAAAGGCGCCCACACCTCCGGGAAGTTCTTTCAATACTGGAAAGGATAAAAGATCGGCAGTGGAGGATGAACTCCTCGGAACGCGGCACACGAGCGCACTCTTTCAGCGCACTCGTATGCCGCACCTTTTACTTCTCCTGCCCGACTTGAAGCCGCGATGAATCGACCTTCATCGATGAATGACGCAGAACGATAGCGAAAGTTAGAGATCTTCGAGATCGAGGTCGATCCGTTCAGGCTTCCGCTCCCGCGGTGGGAGCACCGGACCACTTCGCTTTACCGGTGCCTTTCCGGACTTGAACGAGGGGATCCAGTTTGAGCTGCGGAGGTACAGCGCGAACAGGGTGAAGAGGACGACCACACCGAGAATCACGATCCCGAAGAGGATCGAGACCTGACTCACGGCTTCAGCGACTGCCTCACGCGAGGGTCGCTCGAAGGCTCCGAGCAGCTCCTCTCCGTTCCTTTCCTCTGCGGCGGGAGCTTGCGGCGAAGCCGGGCCTTGCGGCGTCGTGGCCGAAGGCGAAGACGGGCCTTGCCGCGTCGTAGCCGAAGGCGAAGCCGGGCCTTGCCGCGTCGTAGCCGAAGGCGAAGACGGGGGTCCTTTCATCCCCCAAAAGAGCACACAGACCAGGGTGCTGATGATGATGGCGAGAACGAGGAGGAGCACCCACCTCTTCGCTGCCACACGACGAACGAAACGGGCCATCGCGAACCCTCCGACCGGATGAAATGAAAGACAGTATGAGGCCGAGATTTTAAGGACGGCTTGCGATGAGAAGAACCAACCTTCGAATGAAACATTCGAAGAGTTCATCAAAGTTTCACGAGAAGACTTCCGAAAGAACGAAACCTTCCCCTGAATTTTAGAGGGCGGGCGGCTGCTTATTCAACCCCCTCCCTATGGGAGGAATTAGGAGCCGCATCAGGAAATGAACATGAAAATACCATTATCGGCCCGCGGTTGTGACCAGAATTCAATGGAGGAATGCTCACAACCAATGTGAAACAGGGCGCATTAGCAATCCGTTAGATTCGCCGAGTCAAATGATTATAAAAATGCAGCCAAACGGATAGCTTGGGTGCGCCGGGAATTCCATAACTCTTGTAGCGGCTTGACCGGGATCTTGAGAACTCGACTTTCGACAGGAAGCAACTCCGCTTGTTTCCTCTCGAGAGCCGCATCAAACGAATTTTGATTCTCTAATGCCGGTGAATCGCTCCGCTTAGTCTCTCTTCAGGCGGCTCCCATCTGCCGGAACTGCAGACAAAGCGGATAAAGAGATTACGCAGATCCCACCCTGCAATATCTCATGATTCGCCGAGTGTAGTCCAAGCCATGGGATGTTGGCTCTCTTTTTTCTCTCGAGAAAAAGGCACACGCACCGCGAATTACCTGGACACAGCAGTGTTACTCATTCTTCTCAAGAAAAGTCTGAGCTCCGTTCTTGACGATCCAAAACTCGGGAGTCTTCAGCACCCCACCCTTCTCGTCGAATTGAATCTCCCCGCTCGCACCGACGTGCTTCAGCTTTAAAATTTCCCCTTTTACCTTTGTCGTATCAAAAGTCTTCGCGGATTCAATCGCCGCTTTGTAAATGTAGAGCGTGTCGTAGGCGGTGTCCGCTCCGATCCCGGGCTTGGTTTTGAAACGTGCTTCGAACTTCGTAACAAGCTCTGCTGCGGGATCAGGATACCGGGCAAAGATAGTGCCCTCCAATCCGCCGGCTGAGTTTTTCAGTCGGGTCTCGTCCATCAGAATCGCGATCTTGTTCGGCACATATTTCAGACGGGAGAACTCCTTCGCGGCGATATCCATCTGAGTATAATTCGAGAGAAAGACGACATCGGGTTTAGCATTTTTGACCCTCAGTGCTTCGGCCTTCAAGTCCAGAACCGTAGGCAACGGCTCCACAAATTCCACAATCTCGCCGCCAAGGCGCTTGAAAGCCGTAACGAAAGATTTTGCTTGAACCGACTCCCAGGGATTCTGATTGCTCATCACCGCTGCTCGCTTCCATCCCTTTCGAATAGCGTATGCGGCCAGCGCCTCGGTCGAAAAATGATCATGCGGCCAGGTGTTGAAGATATTATCCGCCGTTTCGTTGAACGTTGCGACTCCCAACGTCGGCGATGTAATAATAATGTCGGCACGCTTCGCTGCAATCGGCGCGAGCGGCAAGCCGCCGATGGTCCAGGTTGGCCCTATGAAATACTTCGTCTTTCCGTCGAGGAGAATTTTCTGAAATGCCGAAACCGAGTTCGCGCCGGATTCCATCTCTCTGGAATCTTGCACGATCAACTCAATTTTCTTCCCGAGAACCCCACCTGCGGCATCGATCTCGCCCGCAGCGATCTCGAGCGCGTGAAGGGAATTCTGTCCCCACTCAGCGCAATCACCGGTAAGGCACAGAATAACTCCGATCCGAAAAGTCTCGTCCTGCGCAAACACCCGCTCTGATGCTGTTGAGACAAAGACCAGCAAATAGGCGATTTTTAGCAGACGTGAAAGCGAGCAGGCATTCAGCATGATCTCTCCATAACTCTATTATCCCATTTCCGAGCGCCGGGATTATGAATTAAATTCCGCAAATGTCCACTGCTTCTCGACGGCTTCTCGCGCTGTTTCTCGCTGGTGAAGGCCAACTTCATCGTATATTGTCGACGCTCAGTCGACAACGGGGATTTATGGATGCACTCTTCCGATCGCTCGGACTTCACGACACCGAAACGAAGGTTTATCTTTCTCTCGCGGACGCCGGCGGATGTGCTGCCGGAATGCTTGCGAAGCGAATCGGCATTCCAAGAACAACAATATACTCGGCGCTGGAGAATCTTACGGCGAAGGGGCTCGTCTCGCTCGAAGAGCAGGGCGGAATCACGAGATACCTAGCGAATCCCCCCTCCTCTCTCCTCCTGCTCGTTAACCGGGAACGTGAGGAAATCGATCGCAAGGCAGCAAATGCCAAAGAGCTGATGCAGTTGCTGACACCGTTTTTCGGGAGCCGCGGCGCAAACATCCCTCGGCTTCAGTTCTTCGAGGGAAAGAAGAATGTCGAAAGTATGCTGCATGAATTCCTTCCTGCATGGAGGGAGAGCATAAAGCGCGTCGATAATGTTTGGTGGGGGTACCAGGACCACACGTTTGTCACCGATTACCGGGCGTGGCTCGATAGCGTTTGGAGCAGCATGGAAGTGACCGAGCGCGTCTATCTCGTTTCCAATCACGTACCGCTGGAGAAGAAGCTGAGCGGCAAGGTTCGGGGCCGAGAGATTCGGGTGCTTTCCGAAAAATCTGAATTTTCGAGCACGATCTGGGTACTCGGATCATTCATCGTCATGATTTATTCGAGGGAAAAGCCGAACTACGCGTTTCAGATTCGGGACGACGTGTTCTCTGCAAATCTCCGTTCGGTTTTCAAGGTGCTTTGGCAGAACAGCAAAAGCAAAATCAAATGAACGGATAACCGAGACTCTGCTAATAGAGGCGTTGTCTGCTCACGCTGTTTGACGAGAAGCGATTTCATAAATACCGATAGACCCCCAGAACTCCAGACCTCCGTGTTAAAAAGAAAGCAGCTGCCTTCGTTCAAACACGGAGTTCCAGAGTTTGGGAGATATTTATGAATTGACTTCTATTATTTACTGGTCGGAGCACTAGCTCCAGCGGCCTGAAAGCGATTCAGCTTTAAACTTGCTGCGGTTCGGGAGAACGCTTCCATCACCCGATTCACCGAACGTGTAGATTTCGTAATCGATCGTCCGCGGTTGATACGCCCCAGCAAAGAGTTTTCGTAGGCGAAAAAAAAGCTTTGCCGCAGCCTCCAGAACCAAAATATTCTGCCGCCCATTCGTAAGTCCTCGCCAGCGAGAGAGCTCCGCGGTAACGCGCGGGTCCCTACTGAGATTCGCACCGGTGATTCCGAAAACAGCCAGCGGAATTGGAAGCACTGCGAACGATTTGTTCAAACTGAGAAGTCGGTCGATCCACACCGCATCACCGACTATCCGATAGTCTCCCGGCAGGAGAAGCCCTTCGTCGACGATCCTTCGGCGAAAGAATAGTGCCGCGGTGGCAACGCTGGGTACGTGCCAACGATCGAGCCGCATCGGCAGGACGGCGCGCCGGTAAGACTTCGCATTTCCGGCATCATCGACGACGATAATGTCTGCACCGACGATATCGATTCCTTCGTTTTCTTGGAAAAATTTGCCGACAGTAGCGAGAGCACCCGGGAGATATTGCTCATCGCAGTTGAGATACGAACAGATATCGCCGGTGCTCTTCAAGAGACCATTATTTATCGCATCGTACATTCCTGCGTCGGCGGCCGAAAAAAATCTGAGCCCGGATTGAGCCTGACCCCAAGCCAGAAGCGCTTCTCCGCTGCCACCATCTTGGACTATGTGCTCAACCTCAATTGAGTCGCTTCGCTGATCCGCAACCGATGCCGCGCAAAGTTTTAGCCAGTGGAGTTGATTATACGAAGGCGTGACGACGGAGAATTTCATTCGATTGCTTCACGGCAGGAGATTCCCAAATGACGCGAATCGACATTCTTCTCGATCAGCGCATTCCCGACAATCAGAATCGCTATCGATTGTATTTGATGAAACTTCGTGGATTCGGTGTGTAGCCGCCTCGCCCGCCGTACCCTCCGTGACGAACCCACCTCGTGCCGGCCTCGCCTGAGAGCGTCTCCGCTCCTTGGAAACCGCTCCGACCGTAGAGACTCGCTGGTTTGTTCGACTTTCTTGGAGGCGGGAGCATTCCAGAGCCGCTTCGTGATCCGCGGCTGTAATGCGCTGATTGCATGTTCAAATGATGTGTCTTGGGATCGTAATTATGGAGTCCGCGCGCCCGTCCGAAGCCGGCGCCCATTCTGTGTCCGCCGATTCGATGTCCGCCGATCCTTCCTCTGGATGAAGACTCGCTGCTGGCCCAACCGATTTTCCGAGCGGCATTTTTCAGGATACCGCCCCCGCCTCGAGTGACACCGGCACCGCCCGCTTCCACGAAGAGGCTCATGACGACTTCGACGATGTTACCGAATCCTTTGGACATTTTACCGCCGCGCTACCGGTTTCCTATATTTTCCCGGACACTAATCCTGAGAGTCTATATATTTAGGCTCCCCATGTTGGTTATGCCATTCGAATCCCAAAAGTGAGCATCAAGAGCAAGTGCCGGTCGCCCGCGAGGGTTTACCGCGGGATGGCAGCTTTGCCTACCGGCCGGACGGGGCGGCGGCTACCCACAGCGCCTTCCTGATGGCGTCCGTAAAAGTTTCGAGTACTCCGCCGCTCACGCACGTCCTTACACCCGTGAGTTCGCAGACGCCCGAGCAATTGCCGCCGGCATCTTGCGGTTTGCACATAATGTTTCGCGGCTTGTATTTATAGGTCCCTTTATTATAGACAGCGCCAAATCGGGTTTAGCCAGGAATTCAAATACTTAAAAGATGTCCAATAAGTCGCTTGTCATTGTTGAGTCGCCCACAAAGGCGAAAACTATAACAAAGTTCCTCGGAAAAGATTTCGTCGTGAAGGCGTCGATGGGTCATATCCGCGACCTGCCAAATCGGGCGGACGAAGTTCCCGCCAACATGAAAAAGGAGAAGTGGGCCAAGCTCGGAGTGAACATCCAAGAGGATTTCGAGCCCCTCTACATTATTCCACCGAAGAAGAAGGACCAAGTCAAAGCACTTCAAGACGCTTTGAAAGACGCCTCCTCGCTCTATCTCGCGACAGACGAAGACAGAGAAGGAGAATCAATAAGTTGGCATTTGTTGGAGACGCTGAAGCCCAAGGTTCCCACGAAGCGTCTCGTCTTTCATGAAATTACCCGCGATGCGATCGACAAGGCGCTCCTCAACGCGCGTGAGATCGATCAAAATCTTGTGCGTGCGCAAGAGACGCGACGAATCGTCGACCGCCTTTTCGGCTATGAAGTGAGCCCTCTGCTGTGGAAAAAAATGGCCCCGGGCCTCAGCGCCGGAAGAGTTCAAAGCGTTGCCGTCAGGCTCCTCGTCGAACGCGAGCGTGAGCGCGTCAAATTCAAGAAGGCGGTGTACTGGACGCTGAAAGCGAGCTTCGGCAAAGGTGAGGAGTTGATCGACGCGGAACTCAACAGCGTTGGAGATAAGCGCGTCGCCATCGGAAAGGATTTTGATCCCTCGACCGGAAAGCTCACCGCCAAAGCTGAAAAGGATGTCGTCGCCCTCAATCAAAACGATGCAGAATCACTGATGAAGGAGGTCCTCGCCTCTCCCGCGTCGGTGACAAACGTCGAAGAGCGCCCCTATTCGAGTTCACCGCCCGCACCGTTTGTGACCAGTTCGCTTCAACAAGAAGCCAACGCAAAGCTCCGATTCTCAGCCAAAACCACGATGGGCATCGCTCAGCAGCTTTACGAGAACGGCTTCATCACCTACATGCGAACCGACTCGACTACCTTGTCGCAGGAAGCCATAACAGCCGCACGATCGCTCATACAGCGAGAGTACGGTGCGCCGTTTCTTCCTGATAAGCCCAGGGTGTACACGACGAAGGTCAAAAACGCTCAAGAGGCACACGAAGCGATTCGTCCGGCAGGGGAACAGTTCGCCCCCCCGGAGCGAGTTAAAGACGTCTTGGGTATCGACGCGTTTAAGCTCTACGAATTGATCTGGAAGCGAACCGTCGCCTCACAGATGGAAAACGCGAGAGGCACCAACATTTCGGTTACCATTCAAGCCGGTCGCGCTAAATTTCGCGCCTCGGGCAAGACGATTCAGTTCCCCGGATACCTCCGAGCCTACGTCGAAGGTGCCGAGGATCCGGATGCGGAGCTTGCAGATCGCGAGCGCATACTTCCTCAGGTTGCGGAAGGCGAAAAGCTCGCCACAAAAGACGTTCAGCCGATGGAGCGCTCCACTCAAGCGCCCGCACGATACACTGAAGGTAGTCTGATTAAAGAGCTTGAACGTCTTGGCATCGGCCGGCCGAGCACTTGGGCAAGCATTGTCGAGCTCGTCCTTTCTCGCTCGTATGCATTCAAGAAGGGAACGGCACTCGTTCCCACGTTTACCGCGGTCGCCGTCGTTGGACTTCTCGAGCGGTATTTCTCCTATCTCCTCGATTACGAGTTTACCGCCCGGCTGGAAGACGATCTGGACGCGATCTCACGCGGAGAAGCCCACAATCTTACGTATCTGAAGGAGTTTTATTTCGGAAACGGGCATCCGGGACTGAAGAGTCTTGTAGAGAAAGGCACCACCGATATTGACCCTCGAGATGTTTGCGCGATTCCCCTCGGAGTTTCGAGCGCCGGCACAAACGTCGAAGTGAGAATTGGACGTTACGGACCTTTCCTTACGGATGGCACGCAGCGGCCGAGCGTACCGGAGACCATGACGCTCGAAGAGCTCACGATGGACGTCGCCGAAGACATGCTCCGCACGGCATCAAAAGGACCCGAACCGCTGGGCGCACACCCTGACAGCGGTGAGCCGATCTTCTTGAAGACCGGAAGGTTTGGCCCGTATGTCCAGCTCGGTGTTCCGCAAAACGACGAGAAGCCAAAAATGGCTTCCCTCCTCGCAGGAATGGTTCCGGCCGAAGTTACTCTCGAACAAGCGGTGAAATTGCTCTCGCTCCCCCGCACCATCGGAAAAAATCCGGAAAACAACGAAGACATCATCGCGGCAAACGGGCGTTTCGGTCCGTATATTAAATGCGGAACCGACACTCGGAGCATTCCGGTCCCGGACCTCTCACCTCTTGATATCACTCTCGAAAAAGCAATCGAGCTTCTCAAGCAACCGAAGACTCGCGGACGAGGTGGTGCTCAAAAACCAAGTGTCTTGAAAGACCTCGGAGCGCATCCCGAGTCGGGAGCGGCGATCACCATTCGAAACGGCCGCTATGGCCCCTACGTCTCCGACGGCACGTTGAACGCGTCTCTGCCGAAGGGTGCCGATCCAAATGCGTTCACGATGAACGAAGCAGTCGATCTCCTGACCGCTCGCGCGGCAGCCGCTCCTGCAAAAAAGACTCGTGGGAGAAAATCCGCCGCCGAACCAAAAGCGAAGAAAGAGCCGAAAGCTGCAAAAGCTCCGAAAGAAAAAGCTGCTACCGCAACGAAAACACGTAAGTCCAAGAAAAAGGGCGAGGCCGGCGAAGCTCAGGCATGATTGACGCGATCGTTTTCGACATCGGGGGAGTTCTCGTAAACTTTAGCCACGAGCCGTTCCGTCAGTTTCTTCTCGATCACGGCGCTCCTGTCCGTTCTCAGGACGAATACATCAAAGCGACGAGATTATTTGAGTACGAATCCGGAAAGATATCCAGACATTCATTTCTGAATGGATTGCGCGAACTCACGAACGGGAATGTCGACAATGAAGAGCTTATCTCTCAGTGGTCGAAAGACTTCTCCCCGAACGAGCCGATGCTCGATCTTCTTGATCAAGTGAAGGGACAAAAGCAAGTCTACATCCTCAGCAATACAAATGAGCTGCATTGGGAGTTCCTCACTAAAGAATATAATCTCGCCAATCGCGTCCACGGCTTCGTCGTGTCATTTCAAGCCGGAGTAATGAAGCCCGATCCGAAGATAT
This sequence comes from uncultured Bdellovibrionales bacterium, assembly GCA_964509425.1. GTDB lineage: Bacteria > Bdellovibrionota_C > UBA2361 > SZUA-149 > CAZDWZ01 > CAZDWZ01. The sequence continues at coordinate 362,875 of CAZDWZ010000002.1, forward strand.
ACAGGCATTTTACCGACACATTCGGATTCCGACCTGACGCCCTTACATTCATCGACGACCGGGAAGACAATGCCCAGGCTTCCCGGGCGGCCGGATGGGCGGACATTTACTATCAGTCCTTCGAACGCACCGTCCGCTCGCTTGCCGATCTGGGGTGCCTGCCACAGGCGTGATTGCGGACTTTACTCTCGGCCACTTCTCAACGAACTGATTCAGAATTTCCATCGACCGCAAAGCTTCAGAGACTACGAACCCACAAAACAAGATCAGCTGGCGGGAAGTTTTGCATAGGGAGCTCTCTCAAGGTCGACTTTCACTCTCGACCCTGAGGAGAGAGCTCGCTGTGGTAAAATTCGGTGGCGGGGAAGAAAATCGGTTTAGAAAAACGAAGGTCCGGCGTCCTTCGCGAAGTATTTCAGGCCTGAAAGATGTGGTGGTTGTTCCGCGCTGTGCGGCGGCTCGTGTCTGCGCGGAGCGTTGAAAAAAGGTTACGTACTATTAAAATAGTCACGATAAGAATTCACGATTTTTCGAGCTGACGCCAGGCCTTTTGGAACGCACCCGCGAGAACGATTTTCTCGCGAACAGAATCGATCTCAATGAGGCGACGTACCTGCTCCGGCGGTGTTCGGTCTCGGTGCTCTATCAGGTTCTCGTGTCGGTCGATTACGAAGGACAGTTTTTCTGCGTGTTAGACTCTTTCGATTAGAGAATAATCTTGCGCAGGGGTTGAGTCATGACCGAAATACTTTCGAGTTCAATGGGGTCGCCCCCTGGTCGCGGGAATATACCTCTATCCCTCGACCAGGGCCTGGCCCCACAAAAGCGGAAAGATTGCGCCGAAGCTCGACTGGCCTATTACTACTTATTTGTCGGCGCACCAGGCGGCGCTCAGTCACAGGGGATAGCATCAGCGAAACCTCCGCAGCGTTCATTGAACAGGTAACATGCTGCAGATCCGAAAAATTCATTTGAGTCATACGCGGGGCAGTCATTATTGATTGTGCCACAGAGTTTGAAAAGCAATGAAATATAACGGTCATTTATCAAGGTAGTCCCACGACCATCAACTGAACGATTCATACCAGCTCCATCCTCTATTAGGATGGCAAGAGGTTCTGGTTTTAGCTCAGCGAGTGTCTCCGTCGCTACGCGGCATTGACGCATACCCATGAGCTGATTCTGCTGCTCGTTCTCAATAAGATTCGGGGCAGGTTCACTTGGCAACACCAGAGGATCCTCCATTCCAGTTCCAGCCGGATCCGACACCGCTGTAGGTTCAATCAGCGATGGAGACAGGTCATTCCAAGTCAGCACCTGAGCTTGAACTGGCAGGGCAGACAAACAATAACACCCGAAGGCAATGAGCTGAGGGCCAGGGCCGAAAAGTCGTATGTTCATAAATCCTTTGATTATTAGCTCAGAATTCTTTCAACGAATTCGATATGGGCAACATAGGCGGGCGAATACTACGGAATGGTCAAGATTGGAGGACGTTGTTCCGAGGCCGTGCTCAGGCATGCGAGCTGCCAATCACAGCGCGTGAAGATTGAAGAGGAGAGGCTAAAGTTTACTACTGACTTTAAGTTGAAAGCGGTGAATACCACTGAGATCGGTGGCATAAATCTTGAATGGGCAGTCTGAGAAAATCAAGGATTGCGCCATTCCTCACCGATTCTCTTTTTTTCTGCCCTTTGCGGCTAGAGCGGGCAGAACACCCTGATACATCTTTCTGCGAGTCAGCATAACACTTATAACCGAGACTAGAACCGCTGGACCAAGAGGAGAAGTTCTCATGTATTCGAGAACCCGGCCGCACACCGCAGTATCGCGACTCTCTAAAGGAGAATTACTGATCCTTTCCGCGTATTTACTCATCGCCGCTTTATTCTTCCTGCCGAAGTGGGCATCGGCTGAGATCAACGACCGGGCGGGATTATTCTCGCGCGACGCAGTGGCTTCGGCGAACCGGATGATCGAAGAGATTCAACGCAGCACATCTCCGGCGAAAGATATCGTCATCGAGACCGTTCCTGGGCTTCCCTCGACAAATGTAAACGTGCAAGCAACTGCCGAGGCCCTTTTTCGTGAACGAAAGATAAACGGCATTTTGCTGTTCATTGTAAAAGATCCGCACAAGCTCGTCGTCACCGTGGGTAAAGGCACCCAGAGCCGTTTCGGCGGAGCGGATCAACTACGAAACATCATCATCACCGAATTCAAGAAGGGCAGCTTCGACGCTGGTCTCACGGGCGGGATGTCCTATCTCAGATCCGAACTGCCTGCGCTGTTCCCCGCGACCGACGGTGTCGCCTCGGCGCGAGGTCGCCGCTCACAGGCCCCCGTTCCACAAGGGAACGCGAGCTACGAAAATACTGCTTGGAATTCTCAGCCCGCACCCGCGCCTTCAGGAGGTTTTGGCTTCGGGAGTCTAATTATTTTTGGATTGATTTTCATGTTCATCATGCGGCTCTTCAGCGGAGCTGGTCGCGGGCTTGGCGGATTGGGAGGATTGGGCGGAGGTCGAGGCGGATCGTTTCTCACCGGGCTCTTCGGCGCGTTCGCCGGAAACTGGATGTACAACCGCTTCTTCGGGGGAGGGATGGGGAATGCTTGGGGCAGCGGATATGACCATCATCCGAGTAGCCCGATGGACTCCGGCGGAGGCTTTCTGAGCGACAATGGCGACGTCGGCTCGAGCAGTATGGGAAGCTGGGGCGATGGCGGCAGCGATGGTGGCAGCGGCGGAAACGATTGGTAATGCTCATCCGACGCAATCGTCTCGCAAAAATCCCAGAATCTCCGAGTGTTAAATAGGAGCCGATCCGCTCCGATTCGATCTGGATCATACAACCTTGTTACAACCTGGCCGCATCCGAATCCGGAAATGCGCCATCTTACATCTTCACTTCCTGAAGCGTGAGAAATACAATGTAAAGGGAGTGGAGAAATCTACCGACTCATGGGGCATGAGGGCAGTGCGCCTCATGCGGGTTATCGTCGTCCGGCGGACGACAGTAGGCAGATAGCGGTGCTCGTCAGTTGTATGAAGATCGAAGCCAGAGGCAACTTTCTTCGAAGCTGAGAAAAACCGGCGACCGTTTCTAAAATTTCTGGTTGAGGAGCAGGTTAATTATGGCTCGGCCGTTCTATCCCCAAGAAGCAGATGATCCGGATTTGGATTGGTTGGTCAGCAACTTTCTCTACGAGCGCCCGGATTTTGTTCCGGTCGAATGCGGGATGCTTCCTCTCGTCCTGATTCCGCACAACGAACCAAAAGAAGAACCGGCAGGATTGGAGCGGCTCAATCCCCCCGAAGCGGTTGCTGTCGCGGATACCGCTGAAGAGTAGTGCCGAGCTTCGTCAATAAGCTTCAAACGGTAGTTTATTGACTGCGACATTTTTCTGTCACTGCCGCAATAGTCTTCCGACCGCGGAATCTGGGTTTTGGATAATATCGCCGAGCTTGCCCTCGGCGATTTTTTTTCCTCCGAACGGCCCCCCGCCGGGTCCAAGCTCCACAAAATAATCTGCAAACAACAAGAATTGAGGCTCGTGCTCTCCGCAGACAATCGTGTGTCCACGTTCGGAGAGCGATCGAAAGAATCGTGCGAGGCCTACAATCTCCTGTGCGGCCAATCCACGCGCTGGTTCATCGCAGACAATCAGATATCGTTCTTCACTCTCTCCAAATATCGCCCTTGGAAGATTCCGTAGCAGATTCAACCGCTGAACCTCTCCATCCGAGAGCGTGGCCGCCGGTTGCCCGAGGACGAGATAGTCGAGACCAAGGGCTGAAATGTTCTTCAACATCCGCGCGATCTTCGGGATTCGCTCAAACACCGCCAAGGCCTCCGCGACGGTGAGCGCAAAAACTTCGTGAAAATTCTTCCCGCGAAACCGGGCGGCCAAGAGAGATCCGCTGACTTTAGTTTCTGGGAGCTGCCCAAAGAACTCGCGAAAGAGTCCGGCTATCTGCACGAAGCTCGCTACGTTCGATCGAGTTCCGATAGCTCCCGTGCGGCGAAACGTCTCAAACACTCCGGTAAAACATTCTTCCTTCGGAATCGCCGTCCCCGAATGGAGCAACTTGGCTCGAAACTCCGGCACGATCACCTCATGCAGGAGCGTGGATTTGCCTGAACCGGATGGGCCCGCGACCACCGTGAGGGCGCCGACGGGGAAGCGGAAGGATTGATTTTGGATATTTCGCTTCGAGACATTCCGCATTTCGATGAAGTGCCCTGGGGTTTGGGGAACCTCGAATCGTGCGAGGTTCGGGAGAGGGGCAAGCTTCGACGGGCCGTTGTAGAGGACTTTCCCGCCATTTTTGCCGCCTCCCGGACCGAGATCGCAGATCCAATCCGCGGAACTTCGGAACTCTCGGTCGTTTTCAATCGCGCAGATCGAGTTCCCGGCCGACACAAGTTCGCGCAACACTCCGGCCACTTTTCTGCGATCACTCGGAAAAAGTCCTGCGAGCGGTTCGTCAAGAAGATACAAAACTCCCTGCAATTCGGAAACGATTGCGCGGAGAATCCGGACGCGCTCACGTTCTCCCGACGACAATGTGATAACGGCGCGAACGATCGGGAGATATTCGATCCCAAGTTTTCGAGATATTTCGAGCTTCGAAGTAACTCTTACGGCGATCGGTGATGCCGCAGGCAGCCACTCGCAGAGCTCACCGAGCGACAGCAAAAATATTTCTTGAAACGACTTCCCGCCAAACCTTCGAGCAAGAACTTCGGGCCGGAGTCGCGTGCCGCCGCATGCCGTGCAGTCGCGCTCGGTTAGAAATCTTTCGATTCGACTCCGAACCGAGGAGCTCCTGGTTTCTCGATAGAATTGTCTCAAATAGCCGGCGACACCTCCGGCGGCTCCGAGAGGAAGGGTGCTGCTCATCTCTCCGATTGAAGAAAGAAATACTCTCGCATCTCGAGACTCACCGAACAGCAGCTTTTGGAGATTCTCCGGCGCGAGGTCATCGGCCGTCGCAAAGGCATCAAGACCCATACTTTCAAACAAATTCTCCAGCTGCGTTTCACCAGGCCGGAGGCGCTTGTCGTCCCAGGGAAGAATGCCTCCGTGTAAGAGCGGCAACATGGGGGACGCAATCAGCCGGGAGGCTGAAAATTCGTGTTCCACTCCGGTTCCGATGCACACCGGGCAGCGGCTTCCGCGAACCCGAGGATTAAAATCGCTTTCGGTCAGAGTCGTCCCGTGGAACCCGCAGTTTCCGCAGACAAGTCCCTCAGAATATTCAGCCGTTGCGATGACATTTTTCGTTCCGTCGAGAATACTGGCGACAACTCGTCCCGCGCCGATCGTGTTCGAATGCTTGAGAAGATTCCGCATACCTGCAGGGTCGACTCCTCTTGGGTAGGGCAGAATATCAAACACGAGTCGGTCTTCACTCGAAAGCGTTCGCGCGGGAACTTCTTCTAGTCTCGTATCCGTTCCCGCCACGATTGCCCGAGTGAATCCAAGAGCAAGGAGGCTTTCCGCAGAGGTCTCTCCTGGGAGAGCAATCTCTAGTCGCAGGTATTTCGCATCACTTGGCGGAGCGGCGCAGAAGTGGAGAAGCCGCTCGACCGAAGGTCGAATGAGATTGGTAGAACATCGGGGGCACTCTCCCGGCGACTCGGAGAATATTTTGCCGAGATCGTCTGTAAGTCCGAGCTCCGATGAAACAGACGGGATCCAGCTTCGACGCCTCAGCCAACCGCCGAGCGACAACACGAAGGGAAGCCCGGACACCTCTGCGGCGTGCTCGGCAGTTAAATGATCGGTTAACGAAAGCTGCTGCTCTCGGTTACCACCGAGGCTCGAGTACCGCGCGGCGCCCGCAGCGTAAATGGTGCCAAGAACGAGACTCGTTTTCCCGGCGCCGGAAGGCCCTCCCACGGCGACCAGAGATCGCAACGGGAAGTCAACCTCCTCGATTCGGAGGTTGTGCTTCCGCGCGTTTTGAATCCTGACTCGGGAAATCTTTGTCCCCTCGACTCTTTTTGATCGCACCGGCGCAAGTATTGAAGAGACTCGTGCCGCAAATCAGAATGCGGCACGAGATAGGCGATTAGACCGCCTGCTTCAACTTGTCGATTCGATCTTCTACGATTGATTGATACTCAGCAAGACGCGCGGGCGTATCGGCTTCAAACCGCATAACGAGCACCGACTGCGTATTTGAAGCACGTACTAACCCCCAGCCATGGGGGAAAGTGATGCGCACGCCGTCGATGGTGTTCACCGGATACTCCGGGAACGCGGTTTTTGCTTTCTCTGCAACCAAGAACTTCTTCTCCTCGACGCAATCGACTCTGATTTCCGGAGTTGAGACGGCAGTCGGCAGGTCCGCGAGCATCGCGCTCACGGGTTCCTTACTCGAGCTCAGGATTTCCACCAGTCTCGCCGCAGCATGAAGCGCATCGTCGAAACCGAAATAACGATGTGCGAAGAACATATGTCCGCTCATCTCACCCGCCAGCTCGGCGTGGAGCTCTTTCAACTTCGCCTTGATCAGGCTGTGGCCTGTTCTCGCCATGACGGTATTTGCACCGTCCTTCTTCAAGATCGAGAACATTATCTCGGAGCATTTCACGTCACCGATAATAGTGGGATTCTTCACTTCCTTGAGAAGTTGACGGCCATACAGCACGAGCAGCATATCGCCGTAGATCGGCTCGCCTTTCTCGTCTACCACGCCGATTCTATCCGCATCTCCGTCCCATGCAATTCCGCAGTCTGCTTTTTCCTCGACCACACGCTTTCTGAGATCGACGATATTCTCCAGCACGGTCGGATCGGGGTGATGATTCGGGAACCGTCCGTCCGGCTCCGTGTATATCTCAATGATCTCACAGCCCAGAGCGCGAAGCACTTCCGGTCCAACGAGACCGCCGACACCATTTCCTCCGTCCACGACGATCTTGGGCTTTTTGACCGAACCGATATGAGGCTTGGAACGAGCAATCAATTCTTTGATGAATGCGCTCCGTGCATCAAACGCTTCGACCTGAGAGTCTTGATAGGCCGGCGCGGTAATCGGCGGCAACGCCAACACATCCCGCTTCAGCTCTTGGATGTCGACACCGCTCAACGTCTTCGTTCCAACCATCATCTTGAAGCCGTTCTGATCGCCGGGATTATGACTCCCGGTCACTTGGATCCCACCCGCCAGCTCGCGGGAGAACACGGCGTAATAGAGCTGAGGAGTGGGACCCATTCCTGAGTTCACGACGCTCACCCCGCCGAGCAAAAGCCCCTCAGTAAGGGCTTTCCGGAGCTCTTCGCCCGACAAGCGGCAATCATATCCGACAGCTACTTTCAGCTCTTTTGAAGGCTTGGATGGATTTGCGGCCACCACTTTGTTCGCGAAAGCGACTCCAAGAGCACGAGCAAGTCCGGCATCAAAATCCTTACCGACGACTCCTCGGATATCATATTCACGAAAAATTGTTTCTTTGGCGATCACTTCACGTCCTCCTTACCATTTCATCTCGACTTGATATTTTTGAGGAAGCTCCACTTCGAGATAATTTTCCAACGCTTCTTGGAACTTCTCTTCATAAAGTTGCTTCTTGATTGATGCTCTTTCGGATTCACTAACGCTTTTCAGCGGCGTCTCGACTTCTGCTTTCTCTCCGTCGGGAACTCTCCGCAACACGGCGCAAACGGCGTCGTAACAAATCGGGGCCGACACGTCCCCCGGCGCAAGCTTCTTCGCTGCCTTCTCCAACTCAGGTCTCAAATCTGCAAGCTGCGATTGGCCAAGATCGGAGTAATTTTCTTTATCGAGATCCTCTAAAGGATATCCATCGGCGGCGTTCGCACGAATTTCTTCGATCTTCGTGCGGATAACTTCGAGGTTTTCCGGGTCTTCTGAAGGGGCTTTCAACAAGACTTGCTCAAGATGAACGCTTGATTTGCCCGAAACCTTGGAGGTGCCCGCTTTCAAAAATCGATCCACATCCTCGTCGAGAACATTAATTTTATTTCGAACTTTGATCGAGACGAGTCGCGAACGAACGATATCGTTTCGAACCTGCTCCCGGTACGCTTCCATACCGATTCCCCGGGATCCGAGAATGCTCTCGAAGGTGCGCAGATCAACGTTGTTTTGTTTTCGGACTTCCTCGATATACGTGGCAATTTCTTCTGCGGTCGCCGAGATGTTCGAAGACTCCGCCTCGCGAGCAAGCATCTTGTCTTGGATCATCTCCTTCAATGCTTTCTTGCCAGCCTCGCTTCCGCGACGAAGAATCTCGTCGTGGCTCGCTTGTTGAGACTCCTCCCCTAACCCGTCACGCCGATTCACTACGAAACTCCGGAGATCGCTCATCGTGATCGGCTCACCGTCGATCACGGCAACAATACTGTCTACAGAGTTGAGGGGAACGCCTCCGTCTCCGACTGGTTTGGATTTTGGAGTGGCTTGAAGTCTCCCCCGGCTGGCCGGGGAATCTGGTTTTTTCGGAGCTGTCGACTTCACTGCCTGACCTTTGGAAGACTGCCCCCTCGGAGCCTGTTCAGCGGCGTACGCAGGCAGAGGAATAAACGTCTTAATGGTCAAGGAATCACTCCCCCGGCGGGCGAGATCTTGGGCTCCGGCACACAGTCCGAAAGCCAATACGCAGAGGTGTCTCGATCGGAAATTCATGGGAGTGGACGTATAATACAGAGTGGCCTTCCCGACAATTTTTCACGTAATCACCAATCTTCTGCAGCAGAGTATTTTGACAAAATGCAGGAGAAAGCGGGTTTGGGAGTTTATTTGCTGAACGCTTCGGGGGCTGATATCAAAGAGTTCCCAAAAGTTTGTGAGGGTTATGAGTATTCTTCGAAACTGCCTTATCCTCTTCTTTGTGTGCCTCTTGGCCGGGTGCGGAGGCGATGACGACGATTCGTTTGTCGGCTTTCCTATTCAAGTCACAAAAATGGACCTCGGCGATGAAACGCTTCGCGTCGGAGACGGCACGGTGCTCTTTACCGAATTCAGTTTTGATTTTGACGACATATTCTTCTTTGGTGACCACGTCGCGCTCGCCGTTCGACTTCCCAACGGAGTCGCCTACCGCTCAGGAACCGCTGAGATTGACGGGGCCGGCGGTGATATCCGGGTTACGCCCCGGGTTGTGAGCTGCGGCTCCGGCGTTCAATTTTTAGAATTCGACCTTGATGCGGACGCGCTCGACGGCGCCAGCGACCCGGGCGGCGACTCAGATGCCCAGCTGAAGCTTACGGTCGATGCGGTATCAAACGTGGGGAACGTCTCTCTCGAAGCTCGAGCGGAACGGGATCGCGTCTTGTTCTCGTGCAGCGAAGATTTCCTGGCCGATGATTCCGTATTTCTGACGGTCGTTCCGTAGATTTCTCAGCGGAGATTCCGGAAAATCTTTGGAGCCGGCGAAGAGTTCAGTCATCGAAAGGTAGAGCCTCTCTCCGGATATCTATGATGAAACGAATCCGACGCCTTTCGAAAAATGCGAACACCGCCGCGAGGCGAAGTGGATACCGGTTTGCGTCGCGACTCGTCATCTCCGCCGGAACAGCAGGAGGCGCGGTTCTCGGGTCTTACTTCGGAAAGAAGTTTGGCGAGAAGATGACCAAACGATTCCTCGACAGCACTTTTGATTTTCTCCCCTTTCCAATGAAAGGCAGTGCCTCGACGTTCATCGCGAAGCGCTGGGGTCCGGAGATCGGACGGCACTTCGGCATGTTCGCCGGCGCTGCCGCAGGCGGTGCGTTGTCGAAAAAGTTTCTCCTCCGCACAAGCCGCGCTTCGGCCCAGTTCTCGAGCAACACTCCAAGGAAGCTTTCGCGCGCGGCATCAATAGCCTATTTGACCGCCTCTTCCACAACGTCGCTGATAAGTGCCGCTCTTGGTGAGAAATTTTCGAAATTCTCCGTCAAACGGCCACTCGCACGTGCCGCCAAACTCCCCGTTCGGAGACCTTCCCTGCCTGCGATGAACCTTCGAATTGGACTGCTCCGAAGCTCGGGGCGCTAGCGTTCTGAAGACGGAGAATCCAGGAACTCCGTGTCTGGAAACTTCGAGGCATGAATACTGGTCGCTCAATCCCGAGGCTGCCGTATTCCCAGCCGTTCACCAACATCACGGACAACCCCGATGAGCTCCTTCGGGCTATTCAGCTCTTCTTCGTTGACCTTCACAACAAAACTTTGGGCCGGAGTAATTCTCAAGTCCCCTCTTGAAGCAGTAACGATACGAGTCACTGTTTCGGGGCTTATTCGAATCTCCGGATGGATCGCGAGATACAATGCGCCCTTCCGCAGCGTCGCCTGCACGATTCCATAGTCCCTCAGAACTGCGCGGAACATCATCAAATGGATAAGGAGATGCACTTCATTCGGCGGGTTCCCGAAGCGGTCCTCTATCTCTTCGAGCATGTCCACGCCCTGCTGCTCGTCTGAGATTCCAATCAGACGTTGATACAGCAGGAGCCGCTCGGCGACATCAGGAATGTAGAACTCAGGTATGTGCGCCGGAAACCCGATTCGCATTTCCGGATCGATTTCGAGAACTTTGGATTTCTTCCGACGGTCCCCTCTCCGTCTCGCTCTCTCTTCTTCGATCGCTTCTTTGAGAATCCTCGAATAGAGCTCGAACCCGATTACGTGAATATGCCCGGATTGATCGCGTCCAAGCAGGTTTCCTGCTCCACGAATCTCAAGATCCTGCAGTGCAAGCCGGAATCCAAGTCCGAGATCATCGAGCGACTGGAGAACCTGGAGCCGCCGCTGCGCATCGCCGGTAAGAGACTGCGGGTCGTTGACGAGCAAGTAGGCATAGGCCTTTCTCGAACTTCTCCCGACTCGACCTCGAAGTTGATAGAGCTCGGCGAGACCAAATTTGTCGGCATGCCGAATGATGATCGTGTTCGCATTTGGAATATCAAGCCCTGATTCGACGATAGTTGTCGAAACAAGCACATCGATTTCGCGCTGAATGAAGCGATGCATGACTCCTTCCAGCTCCGACTCTCGCATCTGTCCGTGTCCGAAACCGATCCTGGCCTCCGGAACGAGCTGGGCGACATGAGCGGCGACACTCGCAATGTTTTCCACTCGATTGTGGATAAAGAATATTTGTCCTGACCGGCCAAGCTCCCGCATGATCGCTTCGCGGATAATTCCGTCCGAATACGCGGCGACATGGGTTCGAATCAGCTGGCGGTTCACGGGCGGCGTTTCTATAACGCTCAAATCACGAATCCCGACCATGGACATGTGGAGAGTTCTCGGTATCGGAGTCGCGGTGAGAGTCATGACATGGACCTCGGCGCGAAATCGCTTCAACTTCTCCTTGTGTGCGACACCAAAGCGATGTTCCTCATCGACGACAACAAGACCCAGATCCTTGAACGCAACGTCACGCTGAAGTAACCGGTGCGTACCGATAACGATGTCGATCTCACCACGAATAACTTTCGCTATGGTCTCCTTGTTCTCTTGAGGGGTTCTGAACCGACTCACCATCCCCAATCGAATGGGCGTATCTTCAAATCGCTTCTGAAAAGTCTGAAAATGCTGGTCAACCAGCACTGTCGTCGGTGCGAGGAGCGCGACCTGCTTCCCCGCATTCGCGACTTTAAAAGCAGCACGAATCGCAACTTCGGTTTTTCCATAACCAACATCGCCGCAAATGAGCCTGTCCATGGGCCGGCCTTTGTTGAGATCGGCGAATACGTCTTGAATGGACTGGTGCTGGTCGGCCGTCTCTTCAAACGGGAACGTGTCGGCGAACATCCGGTCATCCGCATCCTCCGGTCCGAACTCGACACCATCGACAATTTCCCGTTCGGCAAAGATCTGAACGAGCTGTCCGGCAAGCTCGACGACCTGCGCCCGAACTTTTCCTTTCGTCGCTTGCCATGCTTTTCCGCCAAGCTTGGAAAGAGTTGGCTTCCGCGCATCCGCGCCGGCGTATTTCTGGATCTTCCCGAGATTCTCGACAGGAAGAAAAAGCTTGGCTCCTTCGGCGTATTCAAGCTGGAGGAAATCGCCGGGGCGGCCGTCAACCTCGATCGTTCTTAAACCGCGATACACCCCAATTCCGTGCTCGATGTGCACGATGAAGTCGTTCTCTTGAAGTTGGAGAGAAGAGGCGATGAATCTCTTGACGCTTTTCCCCGTCGAGCTTGGAATCGCCCGCGCCGTTTCACCGAAGAGATCGGACTCGGAGAAAACCAATATTCGCCGAGACTCCGAAAGCAATCCTTCCGGAAGATGCCCCTTGAGAACCGTTACGACCGGGGCAGAACGTCTCCCGAAATCCTTCTCCTCACGCGACCATTCGCGAAAGCTCGGCCCGGGATACATGACCGGAATATCGTAGCTGCCGAGGAGCTCTTCGACTCTCGGCGCTCTGGACATTTGTTGGATGACAACCGCAGCACGGTATCCTTCCGCATCGCGCTTCCGAATTTCTTCTACGAGGGGAAGAAATGGCTTATCCGCCCAGCGTCTTGCCCGGACGGCGTCACGAACGCCCGTCACCGGCTGAACGGAAACCGGCTCAAACGGCTCTTCGGAGGATAAAAGCATCTGCTCGAAACTGAAATCAGCTTCGGTTTGCAACCACTTCTTCGTCTCCTCAGCGCGAAACCACGCTGAGTCCGGAACGGGGAACAACCGTCCATCGCTCGCGGCACGTTCGGATTGCTCCAAAACAATTTCCTGCGTTGCCTCTACTTCCGCGAACACCCGCCCGGGGTAGACCAGAACGACACTGAGAGGTGATGCCGCGTATTCGCGAAGAGACACGAGTTTGGGATCAAGTAGCGGTTGAAGATGCTCAACACCGGGGAGGTAAACACCTGCGGCAAAAGATTCTTCAATTAACCCAACATGTCGGAGAGGAAGTTGAAGCTCCGAGGCTCTCGCTCTCAGCCGCAACACCGCCTCCCGGCGAAGCGTCTCAGGATCGCCGGCGCTCGACTCCCACGGCAAGAATAATTCACGAATCGGAAGGATTCGCACATCGTCCCGATTCGTAAGTGAACGCTGACTTTCGGGATCGAAGTGCCGGATTGACTCAATTGTATCGCCAAACATCTCGATGCGAATCGGCAGCGAGACGCCTGGAGGAAACACATCGATAATCGCACCTCGGACGGCGAGCTGACCAAGCTCTTGGACCACGTTGCTTCGCGAATATCCGAGCCGGTCGAGGCTCCTATAGAGCGACTCGCGGTCCACTTCGTCGCCGGGACAAAGCCTGAGCCGGTGAGCAAAGAGATTCTGGGGAAGGGGCAGACGCTGCATCAACACGGCGGGCGTCGTAACCACAACCGATCGCGCGGACTCGTGGAAACGATCCAAGGCCAATATTCGAGCGGCCGTCACCGGCGGAGTGGGAGACAGACCATCAAAGGGCAAGACCTCCCACCCGAAGAGCCCAGTCACCGGGAGTATTGTTGCCGCCCCGGCTTCGTTCTCCGACGGAGTCAGAAAAAATCGGAGCGAAGAGAGGAGATCTTCGCCGGACTGCATGTCCGGCACGACGATGATCGTCGATCGGTCCTCCGACACGGCAGACAGCTCCTCGGCGAGGACATAGGCGACCGACGTGAGGGTCGTCCCCAAAAATCTTCTTTTGCCTGAAATAGGAGCCATCGGTCCTGATCGCGTCGAATCATTCCTTTGAAATTGCCGATAAACCCTCTCGAGGGAGGGGGAATGATGTAGCCTAAAAGTTCTCCATTAAGAAATTCCCTCATTCTTTCGACAAAACCATTTGATCCTCCGAGTTCAGGGAGAAGTTGGGTCCCGCATCGACGAGAGGAACGGCGAATGGAAGCTAAACTATGGATATTACTCAACTTCTGACATTTCTGTTCCAGCAGGGCGGATCGGATCTTCATATCTCCGCCGGCGAACCGCCCATGATCCGCGTTGACGGCGACGTGAAGAAGCTCAAAGTTCCTGCGCTGTCGTCCGAGGAAACTCAACAGATGCTTTACGACATCATGGGGGATGGTCAGCGAAAAGTTTTCGAAGAAAAATCCGACATCGACTTCTCGATTGAGCTCGGCGATCAAGCGCGCTTCCGGGTCAACGTCTTCCGGCAGAAAAAAGGAATGGGCGCGGTCTTCCGGACCATTCCCACCAAGATCATGAGCTTCGAGGATCTCAAGCTCCCGGCGATCCTCGGAGAAATCGCGTCGGCCGAGAAAGGTCTCGTGCTCGTAACCGGTCCGACCGGCTCGGGGAAGTCCACGACGCTCGCCGCGATGATCGACAAACTCAATTTGGAGCTCGAAGGCCACATCCTCACCGTTGAAGATCCGATCGAGTTCGTGCATCCGTGCAAAAAATGTCTCGTGAATCAGCGCGAGGTTGGACCTCACACGCAAAGTTTCGCGTCCGCGCTGAAAGCCGCACTCCGTGAAGATCCCGATATTATTCTGGTCGGGGAAATGCGTGACCTTGAAACCATTCAGCTCGCGTTGACGGCGGCGGAAACCGGACACTTAGTGTTTGGAACCCTCCACACCTCGAGCGCTCCGAAAACTATGGACCGGATCATCGACGTGTTCCCACCCGCGCAGCAGGCGCAGGTCCGCGCGATGCTTTCTGAATCACTGCAAGCCGTCATTACTCAGACGCTTTGTAAAAAAGTCGGTGGCGGTCGAGTCGCGGCACTGGAGATTTTGCGCGGCACCACGGCCGTGCGGAACCTGATTCGTGAAGGGAAAATTCACCAAATTCCGTCGATCATGCAGACAAGCCAGGCAACTGGGATGAAAACGATGGATATGGCCCTTATTGAGCTCTGTCAGAAGGGCTTGATCACTCGAGAAACTGCTTACGAAAAATCGGGCAATCCGAATCTTTTTAATGAAACGAATCTTCCTGGGGGCATGGCCGGAAAAAGGTAATCCGTCCATATCAGGAACTGTGGAGGTCAGGGTAGTAATATGAGTACTCTCGATATTCAGAAGTTGCTCACCGTAATGGTTGAGCACGGTGCTTCCGATTTGTATGTAACGGTTGAAAGTCCTCCTTCCTATCGTGTGAACGGTAACGTTCGCCCAGCGGGCAATCGTTGCCTGGAACCGGAAGAGACGGAAGGACTTGCGCTCAGCGTCATGAGCGAGAAGCAGCAGCGCGAGTTTCTTGCGAACAATGAGCAGAATTTAGCATTGTATTACCCTTCGCTGGGCCGATTTCGTGTGAACGTTTTTCGTCAGCGCGGCCAAATCGGAATGGTCGTGCGGCAGATTCGCTCACACATTTTGACCATCGATGAGCTCAATCTTCCGCAGGTCTTGAAAGAAATATCAATGACGAAGCGCGGACTCGTGCTCATCGTCGGATCAACCGGTTCGGGAAAATCAACTTCCCTCGCGGCAATGGTTGATTACCGAAACACAAATCAATCGGGCCATATCATCACGATCGAGGATCCGATCGAGTTTATGCACGGTCACAAAAAATCGATCGTGACTCAACGTGAGATTGGAATGGATACCGAGAACTATCATAAGGCGCTCAAAAACGCCTTGCGACAGGCTCCAGACGTGATTCTCATCGGTGAGGTTCGAGATCCAGAAACCATGGAAGCCGCCGTGACCTTCGCCGAGACCGGTCACCTGTGTTTGGCAACGTTGCACTCGAACAATGCGAACCAGGCCATGGAACGAATCATGAACTTCTTCCCGCCGGAGCGTCACAAACAGATATACATGCAACTCAGCTTGAACTTGAGAGCAGTTGTGAGCCAGCGTCTTGTTCGCACTCCGAGTGGAGAGCGAATACCCGCGGTCGAAGTTCTCCTCGGCAGCGCGCGGGTGAAAGACCTCATTCAGAAGGGTGACATTCCGGAAATTAAAGAAGCGATGGAAAAAAGCTCGACCATCGGGATGCAGACCTTCGACATGCACCTCTTCGAGCTCTATCGGCAGCGGAAGATTTCCATGGAAGAAGCGCTGCGGAACGCAGACTCGGCAAACAACCTTCGTCTGAAGATCAAGCTCTCCGAGAGCAACTCAAACGACGACGTGGGTCGGAGCGCGTTCGGGGGCCCGAGTCCAGACTCCGGGTCTCGACATGGCGACGACGACCGGGAAGACCTCCAGATCGAGCAAGAATAATCGTTTTTTGCCTTCATCCTTCGCTGCCTAAGCGGTTGCGAGGGATGAAGTCTTGTTTATGCCGTGTGATGAACGCGCGAGCCGTTTCGACTTGGGCGCTTTCCGGTTTTGAAATTATCCGACTACGGAGACTGTTTGCCGACGGAGAACACGATTTTGTTCCCGCATTTCGAAAATTGTTTCGAAAGCGCCTGCAAGACTCTCGCCGAGGAGGCTGAGCTCGCCGCTCTCTACACATTCGAGGTTGTGAAGTGAAATTTGACCCGGGTTCAGCCGAAGTTCGCCTTCGAGAGCCCGAAACAGGTTCTCGCGCCGTTCGGCGAATCGATCGAGCCGTTCTTCAAGACGGCTGCGGTCGAGAAGAATTTCTTCCATTTCGCACTGCGAATGTTTTATCAACGCAACCCGCTCCCGAATGAGAAGTCCGAGCAGCTCGTCTTGCACTTCAAGCTCTGACAGGAGCAAATTCATGAGATGACTGACCAGCAGCATAGACCCTCAAAGTTAAACTTCCCGAGTCTAAGATGCGACGCTTCGCGAAGTCTCAAACGCCGGGGAAATTCGGCAGGAACAAATCCAGAATCGATGTCTAATGATTAGATTCGGCAGAGCAGAAGAAAAGCTCAATCTTCTTTCTGAGCTTTTGCGCTATGAGCGCTGCCTGCGGATCCGGCGGGAGGTACTGAGTGCTCGATGTCGGCAGAATGTTGAATGATAGACTTTGCCACTTCCTTCGAGGAAACATCGTAGCGCCCGGAAGCAACAAGGTCTTTAATTTCGGCAAGCCGGATACGGCGAGCTTCAGAGTCTTCTTCGAGAATTCGAGCGGCGTCAGACGGCACTATTCGCTCTTCGGACTCCTGCTCCTTGACCAGGGTATTGCCGACCGGGGATGGAATGCTTTTTTTCTTCATGACCCTTTCAAACCTCGTAGACAAGCGCGACTCTAGCAGATTTCCCCTTCCAATGCTCCAGTTGGGGACTTGCTCTTGAAACCGCTTGGGACGTTCCTGAGAGGCTAGATAGCTAGATCCCCATGAAATTTACAGATGTTATGCGGGGTGACAAGGAAAAAGCCTCTTCGATCTGATAAAAGCAGTTCAGTTTCTCGACGTTCATTCCGATACACCCTTTGAATGCTAAGTTTTTAAGGCTTTCGGGGATTCTCGCAATGATTCGCACAATAATCGCTGATGATCACTCGGTTCTCCGCCAAGCTCTGGCCTCCCTCCTTGCTCAAATGGAGAGTTTTGAGGTCATTGCCCAGGCGAATAATGGATTGGAATTGCTCCCACTGGTGGAGCAGCATAAGCCGGAGTTGGTCATTCTCGACCTCTCGATGCCCGGCCTTGGGGGACTCGAATCCATTCACCGAATGCAACGAATGAGCCCTAAGCCCCAAATCCTGGTCCTCTCGGCCAAGGAAGACGACGTATCCGTCAGCGAGGCGCTCCATGCCGGCGCAAACGGCTATGTTCCGAAATCATCGGGAAAAGAAGAACTACAATTTGCTATCTCAGCGGTCCTGAAAGGTCAGACCTATCTGAGTCCTGCAATCGCAAACAGCGTCTTAAACCACGGAGAAGGAGCGGCAAGCTCACCTCTTGCGGGACTGAGCGTCCGTGAACGCGAAGTCATGAAGCTTCTCAGCGAAGGCCGGCCAAACCGCGAGGTGGCAAAGATTCTCCATCTTTCGCCGAGAACCATCGATAGCCATCGGGCGAATATCATGCGTAAGCTTGGAATTACGAGCAACGCGGAGCTCGTCCAGCTGGCAATCAAAAGCGGTCTCGTCGAAGCTTAAAATTTCCTCAACACTCTGTGCCTCTGTGCCTCTGTGCCTCTGTGCCTCTGTGGTTCAATAGGCGTCGCGTACCAGGTCGTAATGACTTGGCCATTCGCGATTCTATTGAACCACAGAGGCACAGGCACACAGAGTTTTTAATTTGATCCAACTCAACAACCCGCCTCGCCAAATTTTACGACGCCAATACCCGCTCAAGAGAATCTAAAACTCTACCGATTTTCGATGTGTATTTCTACTTTCTCACGAGTCGGAGAAGCGATGAACATGGGTGTGTCCGAAGGCGGATTGTTCGCCTCTGGAACTCTAATTGCAAACCGTTATGAAGTCGTCTCGGTGCTCGGCACCGGAGCGATGGGCACGGTCGTCCGTGTGATCGATCGCGCACTCGATAACGAAGTTTGCGCGCTCAAGTTGCTTCATCCGCACCAGGCGCGCGACAAAACTTCCTTCGCAAGATTCCGAAACGAAGTAATCCTCGCGCGGCGTCTCGGCCATCCGCACATCTCGCGCATCTACGATCTTGGTCACGCCGGCGGTGGATACTATTACATTTCGATGGAGTTCATTCCGGGCGGAAGTCTCAATCAGGTGATATACCAGCAACGCCGGGAGCACTTTGTCTTTCACGACTGCCTTCGGATGCTCGCGGAAATCGCCGACGGAATCGGCTACGCGCATCGAATGGGAACCGTTCATCGAGATTTAAAGCCGGAGAACATCCTCATCGGCGACCGAGGAGACATAAAGATCACCGACTTCGGTCTCGCCCGCTCGCTTACGGCGGATAAAGGATTCACGGACACGGGAGAGACCGTTGGTACACCGTGCTACATGGCTCCAGAGCAGCTACGCGGAGAGCGTGTCGACGGGCGCTGCGATATCTATGCACTTGGAATTATCGCCTATGAGCTCGTGGTCGGCCGCCGACCGTTTTTCGACGAGAGCTACTTTGCTCTCGCCGCAATGCATATGCGAATGCCTCTCCCGGACTTCGCGACCAAAGAATCCGGCATTCCGAAATGGTTCGAGGATCTCGTAAAACGATGCGCGGCAAAGGATCCCGCCGAGCGCTACCAAGATCCGGCGGAGATTGCCGAAGAGCTTCGATACCAAATTAAAAACTTTGCAAGGCCCGAAGACGTTCGAAGAACCCCGGCGGTACTCTCATTCTACGCGCCGACAAAACTTCAACGCACCGTACCCAGCCGGATCAAGGCGGCATCACGCTGGTTATTGGCTGGTGGATTGGCTACCGCTTCCGTGTGTCTGGGACTCTGGATGAATGGAACCGATGTACCAGCCGTTCTCAGACGAATTGGGCACGCCGTCTCGCAAGGTCAGCCTGCCGGAACAGCCTCTTCTGAAGTGTTCGGATTCATCTCGAGCGGAGACGAAACACAGTTACGTGCGGTTCTGAGCCTCAATCCGAAACTCGCCCAGCAAACGATAAACGGAAGGACTCCGCTCATCGCCGCCGTGCAGTCGCAATCCCCCACGCTCGCGAAAGTCATCATCGACTCGGGCGGGGACATAAACGTAAAAGATGCGCAGGGCTTCACTCCATTGATTCACGCAGTGCAACAATCCGGCCGCACGCTGGTCGATGTGCTGCTGCAGGCCGGAGCCGATGTAAATGCCCGAGACGCCCTCTCGAACACCGCACTCATTCATGCCGTAAGAGCCGGGAATCAACCCGCCGCACTCATCCTCATGGAGAGCGGCGCTCAGCTTAATCCTCGGAATGATAAAGGGCAGACCGCGCTTTTTGAAGCCGTCGCCAGAAAAGATGTTCCGGCCATACAGCTCCTTCTTTCGCGGTCTGCAGATCCCAACATTCAGGATGTGCTCGGCCGTACCTCCTTGTCCTATGCGGCGGAGGCCGACGATGAAGCAATTGTTAAAATGCTTCTCCAGAAGGGAGCGAATCCAGGATTAGCCGATCTCAACAATCGATCGGCCGTAAGCTTTGCCGGGAAAAAAACGAAGAAGCTCCTCGGCGGCACTGGGGGACAAGCAGAGAGTGACACGCCGCAGCTAGGCGAATCGAATTTTACGCGCCTGCGCGGCGTCGGAGATATCGAATTCGCATTGGAGTCTTCCGCCTCGGGTCCACGGCGCATAGTTCGCGGGAACGTGAAAAACTTCGGTGGACAAGTCGCGAAGCAAATTACGGTGAATCTTCAAACCGCTTCAGGAAAGACGATAGCACTCTCAGGGCCTGCACAGCTCGAATCAAACGAAAGCGGAGCGTACTCCGCCGTGCTTCCTCCGGGAATCGAGCCGAACTCGAGAGATCGCCTGATCGTGCAGTGTCAGAATTGCTGGAAGTAGGCCGAGCGGGCAAAATCTCGTGCTCTGACATCTGGGAAAGATGTGCTGAAGGTTCGATCATTCGCCAATCAATTAGTAGTGAGAATCTAGAAGTACACCCAGGTGACGCCGGGATTCGCCGTATCGACGCGATAGTTTTTCACGGCCTTCGTTTTTCGCAAATATTCATGAACCGCTTCTTTTAGCGTTCCCTTCCCCAGTCCGTGCACGACCTCAATACATGCCGCATCGCCGCGCAACGTTTTATCAACAGCATCCTCAAGCTTTCGCAGAGCTTCCTCTCTACGCATTCCGTGAAGGTCGATGCGAAGGACTCGGTGCTCAGAATCAGCTGAGACCGACCCCGCCGAGCGCCGGACAACACCCTGCACCCTTTGTTTCGGAGCATCGACGTGAGCGGCGCGGGTAAACTTATCTGGTGCGACCCAAATCGTGAGCGTCGACACGGCAACCAGATATTCTCCTTTTCGATTGGGGCCTTCCGTAATCGTCCCGCGACGGCGGAGCTGCGTGAGAAGGACCGCATCACCAACGGCATATTTTTCTGGGGAACTCATGAGCGTGAATCCAATCAGGTCGGGGCTACCCGACGACGGATAAATCCGCGAGCTCGGAGATGAGCGCTCCGAGCCGCACAAACCGTTCGGGGTTTCGTGCGACACCATTCATCCGCACTTCATAATGAAGATGCGGTCCGGTGGTCTGACCAGTCATGCCGACCAGACCAATCTTCTGCCCGCGGCAGACCCGGTCGCCAACGCGCACACGGATTTTCGAAAGGTGCGCATAGAGCGTCTCGACTCCGTGCTTATGGCGGACGATGATGGTGTTTCCATACCCAGACATTCGACCCGCGGTCGTAACGACGCCATCGGCGGTCGACAGCACGGCAGTGAACTCATCGACGGCAAAGTCGATGCCTTGATGAAGCTGCTTTCCCCCTTCAAACGGCGACTCTCGGACTCCATAACCGGAGGTGACATCGCCTGGGACCGGCGCACCGATAGGCGTCGCGGCAAACTCGGCAAGATTCGCGTCAATCTCGAGGAGCGGTGAGAGCTGAACAACCGTGTTCACGTTCTTCGCTTCGGCCTCAGATCCATCAGCAGTCTCGGAACCATCGGCATGGACCGACCCATCGGGACTAAACGAGGTGCCGCTAAACCGATAATACGCGTGACTGTGGCCCTTACCGCCTCCAATAGCGGCCTTTTCACCTTGCGGCCGACGGCGGATGGGTTCGTCCTTCGCGCTCGAAGAGGTCCCTCGATTCAACCGCTTTACGTCGTCGACCAGGGAAGCGAGATACGCGGCGCGTTTTTGCACCTCGGTCTCGAGCCGCTTGAGGTCCTCGCTTGCCGCGGTTTCGGATTCCTCAGGCAGTGACGGCATCGGTGAGTTATTTGCTTGAATCGGGCTTGCCGAGAGCGCGCCGCTCCAAGGCGTCCCGCTCAGACCGTATCGTTCGAGGAAGATCCCTGCGCCGAATGCGGCGAGGATCAGCAAGAACAGCGGCCAGGCGGAAGGCTTACGGCCATGATGCCGTTCGAGTCGGGCATCGGCCCGAATTGGTAAGCGCTCCGGGTGGTTCAAGACATTGGTCCCTAAAAAGCAAAAGGGGGCTCTAGCAAAGTACAAGCTGTCAGCGCAACATTTGCGATAAAAACCATGCTACTTTCCAGCCCGAATCTCCGCCCTCGCTCCGAGCAGTTCTTCCGCCGATTTTTGAAAATGCGTGGACACCTGTTTGCCGGCGAGCATTCCAGCCAAATGTTCAATCCTTTCGGGGCGATCGAGAAGTCGAATGGAGGTCTTCGTCGAGTCCTTACCCGCAGATTTTTCGATCAGAAAATGACTGTCGGCGAGTGATGCAATCTGCGGTGAGTGCGTGACGAGAATCACCTGAGATTTGGAAGCCACGGCGAGGAGCTTTTCCCCCACGACTTGCGACACGGCACCGCTCACACCGGAATCAATCTCATCGAAAACCTGGGTGCCGCAAATGTTCCGCTCGTTCAGGAGAGTCTTCAAAACGAGGAGCACCCTCGACAACTCTCCTCCCGAGGCGACCTTGTGAAGCCCTCTCGGAGGCTCACCGGGATTGGCGGAGAACAAAAATTCCACCGTATCGGCTCCGTTCGCAGAGACGGCTTTTGGCTGCAGGGACACCAGGAACTGCGCTCGTTTCATTCCGAGCCGCCCGAGGTCCTTTCCTACCGATTGAGATAACTCCGCCGCCAACCGCTTTCTGGTTTTCGTGAGCTCACCCGCGACAGCAAGCATCTCCTCGTTCCGGCGATTGAACTCTTCGGTCAGCTTTGGAAGACTTAGCTCCCCTCCGCCCGAGCTTTTTAGCTTCGCGTCGAGACTATCCCGGTATTCGACCAAGGCGTCTTCCTTCTTCCCGTATTTCCGTTCCACTCGAGCGATTTCCGCGACGCGACCTCTCAATTCCTCAATTTTCTCAGGTTCGATTTCAAGGCGAGACCCGATCTGCGAGAGTACGATCCCGGTCTCCGAGAATTGAGCTGACGCGGATTCGACGAGCGACACGGCCTGCGTAAACGACGGATCTATACCGGCGCAGCGCTCAAGTACGGTCAGCACTTCCGAGGTCAGAGTTGAAATACTCTCGCCGTCTTCCTCGAGCAGAGTCATCGCTTTCTGGATTCCCGCCGAGAGCGTCTCGGCGTGTGACAGCCGGTGAAGTTCAGCCTCGATCGCCTGCCGCCCGCCCGGCGAAAGCCCTGCACCTTCAAGCTCCGCGAGCTCCGACTCCCAGCGTTCAATCTCCGCTGCCATTGCCGCGGAGTCTTTCGTAAACGAGTCGAGTTGCTCCTTTGCGTGGAAATAGGCCTTGGCAACTCGCGACATCTCATCCCGCAACTTCGTGGGAACACCGAAGAGATCAAGAAGCTCAAGATGTTTTCCAGGATCCAGCAACGTCTGCTGCTGATGTTGACCCGTAATATCGATGAGCTGCGCGCCGAGAATCTGCAGACTGCCGCCGGTTGTTAGGCCGCCATTCACGTAGATTTTCCCACGTCCGCTTTTTTCGATCACCCGGCGAACTATGATTTCTTCGCTCTCGAGCGCGTCCGCGAGGCCGTCGTCGACCTCTGCGAGGCGTGACCGCAGCTCTTCTATAGCCTTCACGATGAAGACGCCTTCGACGGTGCAGCGATCCTCACCGTGACGAACGAGGTCTGCTGCCGCTCGCGAACCCGCGAGCAGATCAATCGCTCGAAGAATGACCGATTTCCCTGAGCCGGTTTCACCGGTCATAATATTCAAACCGTTTTGGAACTCTACTTCGAGTTCATCGACAACGGCCAGATTGGTGATTCGAAGGGTCGATAGCATACCGCACTACTGCTCCATCAAAAAAGTTACCACACGAAGGACTTTCTCTGTTCCGTTTGGTGACGGAGCCCAAGACGTTGCCGGCTCGGCTTCGCCTCGCGTGCCGCACGAAATAAACTCCCTTTGGGAGTTTATTTCGTGCGGCACTACCTCAATGTGCTCCCTCCCCACTGGAGCTTCGTTCCGAGCACCTGGTAGTAGGTCCGACTCGGAGACCTGACGAAAATGACACTTTTCTTCGACGTCGTTATCGTAATGACATCACCGTGCATGAGCTCCAAGCCTTCCTGCCCATCGATCGTCAGATAGACTCCATTAGTCTCCATGACCGTGGCGACCGCCTTTCGCTTCGCGCCCGGTTTCTGGATCTGCGAGCCCGCATTGATCCTGAGTGCAATACAAGAAACTCCGGGCAACACCAGCGGACGGCTTGTCAGCGAATGCGGACAGATGGGTGTCACGAGCAGCGCTTCCACTTGTGGATGAACAATCGATCCGCCGGCCGCCAACGAATACGCCGTCGAACCACTCGGCGTGGAAATAATCACTCCGTCACCGCGAATGGTGCTCGCCTCTTCGCCGTTTACAACGAGGTCGACTCCGAAAATTCGGGCGATTGCTTCTTTGGTCACGACCGCATCATTCAGCGCAAAAAATGACCCTATTTCCTTCCCGCCGCGCTCGACGGAAATTGAGAGCAAGAATCGCTGCAAGAGCGGTGCGGTTTGAGAGAACACTTGGTCGAGCGTGAGCCAAAGCTCCTCGGTCGTAATCTCGGTAAGAAAACCAAGCGTTCCGAGATTGACTCCGACGACAACTGGTGGATTCTCCGCCGGATGACGCGACGCGCTGATCAGGGTGCCGTCACCGCCGAGCACGATGATGAGTGAGCAACGGGCTGAAAGCTCCGAGCGATCAACAACATTCTCAGTCGAGAGAATTCCTGGTCCAAGGAGCGCGCCGACTTCACGATCAGAAATTATCGAGCAGCCCTTCTGTTTCAACCAAGAGAAGATCTCCAACGAGAGCTTCTTTGAAAGTGCATGATCGGGCTTGGCGGCGATGCCGACTACGGAATACACGGGTCCTCTCCTTGAAAATCTTCTCCGGCGATGGTTGAGGTCGTTCGCCCAGGAACGCCCGTTATAGCATCGTAGCTTGCACGAACGTAATCCCCGGGTTCTCCCGGAACGTATGAGAGGACGGAGACCGGTTCATATCCCGCGAGCTGCAGACCGGCATTTCCCAAAAGATAAAGCACATAGGGAGGGAAGAGCACGACGGTGCCGATGTTCAATGTCGATTGTCCGAGCCCTGGACCGTAAAACCAGCGATTGACGTAGGCATCCAATTCACTCTGTAGCTCCTCCTGCCCGTTCGGCTTCGAAGCCGTCTCCGAAATTTCTCCGAGACTCGGGATCATCGGTTTGGGAACTGCCCGGGCGGGCGTGGAGTTATTGGCTCGCGTGAGGCTCCCACGCGAGCTCGCTTGCGCCGCGGCGGGCTTCCGGCACTCCGGGAACACTCGCCCCTCGGAAAGCGCACAGCCCATCACGCCGCCGGATAACAGCGCGGCAATAAGGAACCGAAAAAAAGTGCGCGGTGAAGGAGCTAATTCCAGTCGAGGACACCCCGGCGCCAGACATAGACCAGCCCGATGGTGAGAACGAAGATGAATGACAACATTGCGTAAAATCCAGGCCATCCCAGTGTGAGCGCCTGCACCGCCCAAGGATAAAGAAACACTATCTCTATATCAAACAGGATGAAGATCATCGCAACGAGATAAAACTTCACACTGAAGCGTTCGTTCGCCGTCCCGGTAGCGACCGTCCCGCATTCAAATGGGTCGTCTTTCATGGCTGAGTCCCGGCGAGGACCGAGAAAAATCGACGCCAGCAGCATCGTCACGAGAAAGCCCGAAGCCAAAATTGTCAGCACGAGCAATGGAATGTAATTATTTGTCATACGGCGCCGCTTAATCAGTTCGAACCGGGTATAGCCTGTCTCTTTCTGTCTGACCATCCTTCCGGTGCGTCCCGTGTTCGTTTCTTGAGCAATTCCGGGAGCTCCCGCCTGATTGAAGCACTTCGCATCGAATTCCCCCTTATCTTTTGGGTATTTCTCTTAGAAGAGGACCCAGATCCTCAAGGAATCCCGTATCCCCGACGAAAGAACTCCTAAGAGAAGCTCACATGGGCTTCTAGGAGATTCTGAAGCGAGTTCGGATGGGAGTAACGGAAATGAAAACGCTGACTGCAATGATCAAGCACCAATACGACGAAAGAGGATTCAGCATGGGAGAGTTCGCTATTCTTCTTGCTGTCTTCGGACTGCTGACCGGTATCGCTCTTCCAGCTTACCTCTCCTATCGCATTCAGACTTTCAACTCGTTTGCAAAATCCGATGTTCTCAATCTCGGCCTCTCGGTGATGGGCACTTCGCGTGTCTCTGATTGCCGCGGTGAAGATTGTGAATCGACTTACCGGGGTTTTGCGAAGTCTTCCTGCTCCGAGATCGCAACGGCGAGCGTGCCCGGCGATCGATCCAGCGCCGTAATCGTCGGCTGCTGCGAAGGGGGGAGCAAGGGATACATGTTTTCAGCCGCCTCAGGTGTGATGGTGGAATTCCCGCTCTCGACCGGAACTTGCGTGACCGCTGAAAACGCAGCCGCTGCCGTTCCGGGAGGCATCGAAGGATAATTCAAATTGGAAAATGGGGGACCCGATGGGAAATATGAAAATTAATCAAGAACACAACGATTCCACGAGTAACGAAAGCGGTTTTAGCTTGGCGGAGCTCCTGGTTGTGATCTCGATAATCGGAGTCCTCGCGGCAATCGCCATGCCCGCATTTTTTTCCTATAAAATTCAAGCGTTTAACTCTTCGGCCGCATCTGATGTGCGAAATCTTGGGCTCGCCGTAGTCGGAATTTCCGACTCCATGGCGCTTACCGACTGCTCCGACTCAGCTTGCGAGTCCTCCTACAAGGGCTTTGAGAAGTCTCCCTGCACTCGAATAGCCACCTCCGCCACATCGGGCGACGAAAACAGCTCTGTCGTCGTCGGCTGCTGCTACGGAGGAAATAAAGGCTACATGTTCTCCGCCGTATCGGGGGTGACTGTGGAGTTCCCGCTCTCCACAGGAACCTGCGCTACAGAATCGCTCTGATCCCGCCTGCATCTTACTTTACGGAGCCGAGACTCTTCTCCCCCAAGAGTCCGGCTCCGGTTTTTTTTAGTCGTGTTCCGATTTCGCTCAAGTCTGGATAAGATTCATCCGACTTCTGTTGAGACCCGAACAATGTACTGGGCGCAGGTACGTCTAAGGGATTAAAAATTCTCGATCTCGAGTGTCGTCGATATGAGCTTCAGCTCAAAGTGCGAAAAAGGGATGACGATGGCAGAGCTGCTGGTGGCGGTGGCCATCATCGGCATCATTGCCGCATTCGCCGTTCTCAAAACAACGTCTTACATGGTTCGCGCAAAAGAAGCCGGCGTTCAGGCCGACGTGCGAAACGTAAAGATCGATGCCGACAGCTTACCTGAGAACTCTCCGCCAATCGTTTGCGTCGACCAAGAGTGCGTGGCTCAGCTTCCTGGGATTGCCGGACTGAGTAAGTGCTCACACGTTTGGTGGCAACAAGATCCGGCCAACCCTACCAATGACGGCGGCGGAGGCTGCTGCGACGATCCAAACTCCACACGCTGGTTCGTCTATCTCATGGGCAACATGATCACGATGCACTTCCCTCCGGGGGAGAGCTGCCAGTTTAACGCAAGCTCGCCGGTCGCCGTTGCGGCTGCCGTAGCTGTTGCGACCGCAACCGGTGGAACAGGCCCGGCCCCGTGCCCGGGCGGACTGGTGAGAAATCCGAGCGGTGACTGTGTATTTGCGACGACTACCACTGGCGGAGTCGCGGTGGCAGTAGCGGTAGCCGTTTCAACGTCGACGTCAACTGCGACATCGACAGCGTCTGCAGTTGCGTCATCAACGGCCACATCAACTTCGACGGCAACCGGCGGCACGACCACGGGCGGCACAACGACCGCGGGCAGTACGACCGGAGGCACAACAACTGCTGGAACCACTACGGCAGGCTCGACGACGGGCGGCAGCACGACCGCGGGAACCACCACGGCCGGATCCACGACCGGCGGCAGCACAACGGCGGGCACGACCACGGGCGGAAGCACGACGGCTGGCAGCACGACAGGCCCAACGACGACCACTACCACAGGTGGCAGCACGACTGGCAGCAGCACGACTGCGGGCAGTACCACGGGCGGCAGCACAACCGGCGGACCGACTACGACCACCACCACCACCGGCGGCAGCACCACGGGCGGACCGACTACGACGACCACCACCGGCGGCAGCACAACCGGCGGACCGACGACGACCACCACCACCACCGGCGGCAGCACCACGGGCGGACCGACTACGACCACCACGACCGGCGGCAGCACAACCGGCGGACCGACTACGACGACCACCACCGGCGGCAGCACAACCGGCGGACCGACGA
>CAZDWZ010000002.1:391124-532530 GCA_964509425.1 uncultured Bdellovibrionales bacterium
CGACGACCACCACCACCGGCGGCAGCACGACGGGCGGACCGACTACGACCACCACGACCGGCGGCAGCACAACCGGCGGCACGGTCACGACCACGACAACAACTGGCGGCAGCACGACGGGCGGCACGGTGACGACCACGACAACAACTGGCGGCAGCACGACGGGCGGCACGGTGACGACCACCACGACGACCGGCGGCAGCACGACCGGGGGCGGAACTACGACGACCACGACGACGGGAACAACGGGCGGAGGTCCTGGCACGACCACCGGCAGTCCAACAACCGGCTCGAGCTCGGGTGCGACCGGCGGCACAATCAACGCTCCATGTAACGGAGACGGAACGTGTAACTGTCCAGACGGCTCAGTTGCTCCGAGTTGCGGAGACTGGGGCGGAATGGTGGTTGCCTGCGCCTGCGCTACCGCAATCTAGCCAGCCCACAACACTCAGCGCCGACAACTCAGTAATAAGCAGACGCTTGTTACTGAGTTGCTACGGCACGAGAGATCACCAGGCTCCTTTCAAAAAAGAAAGGAGGCTTTAGATTCTCGCTCAGTGATCTTCTAATATTTGGATAAGGTCGAGCGTCGAGACAATGCCGACGACTTTCTTTTGTTCTACTACTATCAGCCGATGAATTCGATGATGCCTCATCGTGACGGCGAGCACGGAGAGTCGGTCATCTGGTGAAACCGTATAGACATCCGTGGTCATGCCGTCTTCAACGGTTCGTTCGTTGAGCTGTTCGGAGAGCGAATTCAACTCACTCGTCAGCATCGGTGGAAGACCGACGAAGTAGGAATTCTCCGGATAGTCATCCGTTTCCTTACCGAGCACGGTCCGGACGATGTCAGTTTGAGAGATCGCTCCGACCAATTCGCCATTCTCATCGATAACAGGAGCGCCCGTAATTCGGTGACGAGCAAGCACATCTCTCGCCGTCGCAAGCGTCATCTCGGGAGAGAGTGTGATGATTCTCCCCTGCATTACATCTCGAGCAATCAAATTTCTCGACATACCGCGGCTCTCCAACAATACACCCTGCTCCGCCGGGCTCGGCTCCTCGTCAGTAGAAGCAACCATCCCGGACCAGTCAAATCTGGAGCACAAGCTAAGGTACGGTGCGGCGGAGAGGTTTGTCAAATATGGATTGCTTGAAGTTGCCGGATTCCGGACTCAAACTCGGCTTGTTGTTTGAGACAACTGATGACGAGCCACTGCCCTTCCGGAAATCCATAAAAATACCCCGGGTGAACGAGGACTCCGGCACCGAGGGCTTGTACCGCGACTTCTTCTTCATCGGCTTCTTCGGGCAGCCGAAGCAGAGCTTGCCAACCGCCCGATGACGGGACCGCTCGAACGCGGCCGGATGCGGGAAAGGAGCAGAACAGGAACTCTCGATTCGCTCGAACTCGCGCACGGATGGAGGTCTGCACCCCCGCGCCTTCGGCAAAAATCTTGGGAAGCATTCGCTGCGTCAGATTATTCGCCGAGAGATAGGTGTCGTTCAAGAGTTCTAACCGCTCGCCGTAGGTCTCAAGCGCACGATCATTCATCACGATCCACCCAAGCTTCAAATCGGGAAGCGCAAAGAGCTTCGAAATTCCGTTCAAATGAAACACCGGAAGTTCGGGATGGAAGCTCGCCGCAGGGCGGCAGACTTCTCCGTCCGGACCGTAGTCAGAAAACACCTCGTCGCAGATGACGGGAAGGCCTAAATTTCGCAGCGCCGGTATCGGCTCTTGAAGCGTCCAACCCGTTGGATTATGAGGCGAGATTAGAACCACGGCGCGAGCATTTCCTGGTCTTGCGCTCACCAACGAAGCGTTTCGAATCAACCATCTTCTGTCAAAATCCAACGCGTAGGTAAGATGGGAAACTCTCGCGTCTCGCGCCAAAAATTCGAAAAGCGGGTAGCAGATATCGGGGAAAAGAATACCGTCTCCCGGTTCGGCGAGTAGCGAGAATAACAGTCGATACGATTCCGAGGTGCTCGCGGTAATGAAAATGTTCTCGACTCCTACGCGAAAGCCTGGATCGCGTGCGAGGTAGTAGTCCCGAATGGTCTCCCTTGCGCGAAGGTCGCCGTGCGCACTCGGCTCATAGCTCCGATCACGAAAGTACGCGGAACTCGCTTCCTCGAGAACTCGTTCCGGGAACAAAAATCCTTCGTTCAGCGGATTGCTCGAAGTCAGATCGATGATTTTTGTACCCGAAGCACTCAGCTCGCGGCGCAAATTTTCCAGTCGATTTGGATGGAGAGGTTCATCGGAAAAAAATCCGGACATTTTACCCTTCCCGCCTTCGAGGGCTCAGGACCGAGAGCCTTCCGGTTGAGCGAACCCCTCGACGGCAGCTTGGTTTTTTACTAAAATTCATAGGGTTGCTGCATTTGATAGTCGATTTTTGGTAATCGTTCACGTTGTCCTGCGCTCAAACCGGAGAATTGGAGAAAGCAGAGTGTACTTTAGGTGGTTTCCTTAAAGTATATGAGTATTTTTTCCAACCATCTCATCGAAGAGAGCGGGAGACATGAACAGTGACGATTTTTGAATAGAAACTATGTCTAGTTCTCATGGCGGCGGCGAACACGAGCGGAATGAGCGGCTCAAGTTCGCAGAAGAAAGCTACCGACTTGGCAAGCAGGCGTGGACCGGCGGTCGCTTCGATGAAGCGCTCGCACTCTGGCGCACGGGCTTTCACGAACGATTTCCGGCATTCGTCGAGAGCCGCCTGATTCAGACGGGGCTAAAGAAGCTTCAGCGAGAATGCAAACGGAAGAAGCTTGCCATAAATGCACTGGAAGCCGCAGCTCAAGGCATACTGAAAACCACGACCGCTCCTGACGCCCCGGCGCTCGATTCGACGGTCCACAACCCGAATGCCCCGGTAACCCTGGGTCTCACCCCTCCGCCGGAGGAGTCCGGAACTTCGACGAACAACGACTCGAGCCCCCTGTATGAATTCTTCTCCTACATCTTTTTCGAGGTGGGACTGTCCCCTGAATGTCACGAATCAAAGGAGAATCTCGTCAGTGCGCGAGTGCGTTGGCAAAACGAGTATGATCAGCTCGGCGAGCCGCTCTACGCGAAGTTTCGAATTGCACTACTTGACTGCCTTGACGGAAACCTCGATCGGGCGCTCGAGGGATTAAGCGTCTGCCAAGATCGCTTTCCGGCGAAGAAACACCAGAGTCTTCATCTCAAGGAAGTTCTCGAAGCAGTAAAACAAGCACAAGCAACGCTTCTTGCTGCAAGGCAAGGGAAGCTGGTGATTGCCACACCGAGCGCATGGGAGCAGGCCGGATTCTCGACTCCCTTCGAAGCACGGCCTTGGAAGCGCGCGGGGCTCCCGCCGGATCAAGCGAAGGATTTTCGAGCGGCGGGTTTCACGGCGACTGCCGCCGGCGCCTGGTCGAAGATCGGGCTCTCCGCGGATGAGGCGAAGGCTTGGCAATCGGCCGGGCTCAGCGACCCGGACCACGCCAAGCGTTGGCATCGTGCCGGGCTGACGCCCGAAGCCGCACTTCCATGGGAGGAGGCTTTCGGTGGAGACATCGAAAAAGCCGTGCTCTTCTTCAAAGCCGGCTTTACCGATCCGGAGGATGCACGAGTCTGGCAGGAGTTCTTTCAGTTCCCGAGCGATGCGATTACGTGGAAGCAGCAGGGGTTTCAGGCCGAAGAGGCGAGATTTTGGTACCACGATGCCGGCGTGAAAGACCCCTACACCGCGAAGCGCGAGCGTGAGCTGCTTTCGAAAGCCGAGTAGTTAGTGCTCCGACCGTTTGATTTGTGGCATGAAGGGAGGCTCTGACTAAGCCTACCTCTAGACCCCCAGAACTCCAGACCTCCGTGTTAAACGAAAGCAGCTGCCTTCGTTTAACACGGAGTTCCAGAGCTCAAGAGCTCAAGAGTTGGGAGACAATAGTTTTGAGAAACTCTCTAAACTCCCGCGTCTCTGATCGGCAGCGGCATCGCATACTGCGTGGTGCTTCGTTCGATGATTCCGAGAATGGCGTTTGCGTTCTCCGCCTGGACCACCACGGTTCCATACTCATCCCGAGCAACGAGCGAAGTAAGATCGACGACCTGCATGCCGTTCGGCGGAATCGTGTAGGTCGTCGGCTGCACTCTCATGACGCCGGCGAAATTTCTCACGCTCAGCACGAAGGTTTGCGGCGAATTCTGAGTATTGTGAATCATCGCAACGTTGTTGTGCCCGAGGAAGGAGTTAAACGAGGCCCGCAGCGAGTTTCCAAACGCCGACACTGCAGGGTTTCCGTACATAAGCTGGAGACCGCCTCGTGAATCGAATCCGTATTCAAGACCGTAGGCAATTGCTCCGCCTCTCGTGTCACTTTGAATTATGGCCTGTGCAAATGCGTTGTTGCCAATCACATCGCTCATGATCAGATGGCGCGATTCGTACGCGTTTAGCGGCACGAACTGCGTAAGTTTCAATGCTCCGCTTGCGAGGTAGACCTTGACGAGCACGTTCGTTCGGAACGGAAGAACATTGCTCAGTTCCAAGACCGCCATCTTTCCACCGGCGGTGCTGAGCGATACCGATTGCTGCTCTCCACTTCCCGCGCGAGCTTCGAGAGGAAATGCCGTTAAGAATGTCGGGCTCCAAATCGAATTGTCGTAGAGATAACGGATGTTTCGGATGACGAAAGGAATATCGAGCTGACTTGGCTTCCAAATGACGGTTCCGACCACGTTCCGGCCGAAGCGGTGGAGATCGAAATCGACTCGTTCGCCGGCTGCGAGAGAGAGCGGGAATGCGGTTAACAGACTTCCGGTCATACCGTAGATGTAGACGTTTCCCGTTCCACGCCGTTTGCCGGCGTTTCGAACGGTCAGCCAGTTTGCGATCTTGTAGCCTTGTTGCTCAGCCAGGAGACTCGGCTGGTATGTATTCATCGTCACCGCCTGCTCTCCGAGACGGCCGTCTGAAAGCGCCATCGCGAAAGCAAAGTGGAATGATTTCCGTGAACGGCCGCTCCGGTCCTCCATATAGTGAACCATGGCGCCATCGATCGGAACCAGATGCTCAAGGCATATGCTACCGATTTGGCCGTCCGGGACCTTCCCATTCAGCACGTAGTCAAACTGTTGAAGCGGCGCGAGCCAGATGGTCTCGGTGCGCATGAGAGCACCCCTATTCGAGAATATTCGGAGCCTCCCCGAGCCCGGCCGATCGGTGCTGGCGTTCTTCATCTCAAAGATATTGAGAAGCGTCCGCCTTGAAACCCCGTCCGTAAGCACGGTGTTCCAATCCGCACAATTCTCCTGCTCGAGAATTTCCCATGTGTGACCGGAGTCGAGCGGATTGCTCAGATCGAAATAGTGTTCCTGCCCGTCCGAGCGGCGATCGAAGTCGCTGTCTCGATTGAGCGGATCAGTTCCGAGGCTCGCTTCGACTGTGTCGAGCAGAAGATCGTTGTCATCATCGATATCAATAGAATTCAAAACCCCATCACCGTCGGTATCCGGATCAAATGGAAGCGGAGTCGGCGTCGGATTCGGTGTCGGAGTGGGAGTGGGGTTTGGCGTAGGAGTCGGCGTGGGCGTTGGTGTCGGAGTCGGCGAGCCGCCGTTTCCGACCTGGAAGGCAACCTCTGCCGTCAAATCACTGATGAGTCCGTGTGTGTTTCTGGCCCGGACGACAAAATAGATGGTCTGGCCGGGGGAGAGGGATGAGACTGTGGTGCTCGTCTCTTGGCCTACGTCGCGAGACGTCGTGTAGGAGCCCGGAGCAAAGCCATAGGACACCCGATAATTAGCTATGGCTGGGCTTCCGCTCGCCTGCCACTCGAGCACGACGGTAGCCGCCGAAGCCTCAGAGCGAAAGCCGAGAGCCCCCATGACAAGGGCCAAAACGCCGAGCCAGATGCTCAAACGAGAAGACTTCAAACAACCGCGAACTCGAAAACACAACATAAAGAACAACCGAAATCAGCTCCGGGCTTCCGGAATACCGATTAAAGAAGCATGAAATGTGCCAAATCATACTATTTCACTCCGAGTAATAATTTCTTGGATGGGTATTACGAGAACCCATTATAAGGCAGTAAAGACAGTGGGTTACAACTCATCCGGTTATCGGAAGCCGTACTCATCTGTAGCTTTGAGAATTTTTGTCAGTTGGATCTTCGTCAATTATGGACAGAAATAATCAGATTTCCCGTGCAAAACTGAACACGAAGTCCGGATATGGTCGAGTCGTATGATGGCGCTGGCGCGGTGCGCCGAAAAACTCAGAACATGACCAATGTGGCAAAAGCTCAGCCTGGGTCCGAAAGGCAGAGGAGAGGGCCCGCCACGCATGCCCGTCAGGCTCCTCATGAAGGGACGCCCCCGAAAAACGAAAAACGGCCCCTCGGTTTCCCGAGGAGCCGTTTCAGCGCCTATTTCGAGCCTCGCAGAGGAGAGCGAGCTTGAAGAAGGCGTTTAGGAGCAATGAACCGGATTAGGCAGCTGCCTTTCTCCGACGCGCTGCACCGAGTCCAATTACGCTAGAACCCAAGAGCAGCATGGTTGCCGGCTCAGGAACTGCAGTCGGCTCATAGCAGACGCGAAGCTGTGAGAAATAGACCGCGAACGTATCGGCGGTGCCAGTTCCACGGACGTTCTTGTCGATGTAGACAGTCAAAAATCCGTCAGCAAGAATCGCATTCAACGTCACCATGTTCTCGAACAAGAATACAGTGTTTGAGAAGAATGAGTTCGCCGAAACTCCGTTCAAAAGGTTTCCGAGATTAATCGTCTCAGCGCAAACATAGTCGTTTCCGCCGGAGTTCCCGTATGCCTTGATTTCGAGTGAAGCCGAGATAAACTCACCCGGAACCGGGTTCAAAAAGCTGAGATTGTGCCGAAAAGACACATCGCGGTTGTTCATCACACCGAAGTCGGCATCAACGAGGTTCGAAGCGATGATCTGAGCATCGTCATTTACGACCGTGGTGGAAGTTCCGCCGTTGTTCATCGTCCGGCGCAAATCTCTCTCGGATCCATCCGGATTTGGAATCTGCACACCGGTGCCGTTCGCATTAATGTGGTACGAGAGATCCTGAACGGTCTCGGTGGAAATGATTGGAACCGCGTTCGCTGCTGTGGTTCCGAATACGAGTGGCAATACGCACATTGCCAAGAACTTCTTAAACATCAGACTGTCTCCTCTTTTTGCAAGCACCCTGCCCCTTACTACGAATGTTCGAAAATTTCAACTCTTCTGCGGTTTTTTACCGAAAAATCGGGTCCTCTCCTCCCCGATCTCAGCAGAGCCACGTGCATTCTCAAGGGTCTAAAATGAATACGTCTTCCTGTTATGGAAGGTAACGTTGAATCTCGCTCATAAAAATTTTGGCAACGGCCTTATTTATTGGGACGGGCGCGCTAAGTGCCCAAATCAATTCGAATTGTGTTCCGAGAAGCTGCACGAATTCTTCGCTTTCTATCACGAAACCGAAACTTTCCGACCGAGAGGAGATGAAGGCAGCCTTGTGGCCGTAGGCCCAATACCCCATGGGAAAGCTCACTTCCTTGGGAGCGATGCGAATTTCGCGCAGAAACTCCGGACCGACTCCCAGATACGGATGGGCCTTCAGGTCCACGGCCTGATCGGCCGGCCAGATCGCCCGAGTATAGAGCTGATTGAGGATCCTCTCTTTGTTGAAATACCGGAAGAACTCCGGACTCAGTATCTCGAGCATGTTGTGAATCGGCCAAAGCGCGAACGTCTTTAGGTCGCGATAGAGGAGGATGTCCTTCAGCACCCCCTTTAGTCCGTCTCCGCCTTCAAAGAGTTGAACTCTCGGGCGAAGAAGTCTGCCTCCCTTTTTTCGCTTCAACGCTGGGAGCAGAGCTTCGAGCTGTTCTGCGCGGTTGTCGAACTCTTCTCGTTTTCTTCGAAACAACAATCGGAGACGCTCAGGAGGTTCTGCCGAAAAGACGCTTACGTTCTCGCGGAGATTATCAACCACCAGCTCGCTCTCTTGTAAACGCCTGAGAATTCCATAAAGCGACGAGCGAGGAATACCGAGCTTCTTCGCCAATCCACCCGCCGGTTGCGGCCCGAACTCGAGGAGAGCGAGATAGGTCTTTGCCTCGATGTCTTCGAGACCCAGCATGCGGCAGACGTCTTGAAACATTCCGACACTCCTCGTCGTCGGACTTCGACGACAACCTATTCTCCCCTCTAAATCACCTTCATAGTGCGAGTCATTACAAATCTTCCACGGTGAGAGGTTTGGCGAAATTTAGGAAATGTTCTCTGCGACGAGTCCGACTGAAGGCGAGCACTAACGGCAGACAACGTCTCCCACCTCGATCAGGAACTCAACTTTCTTTTCGATCTGAAGGTCGATTCGGCAGCGACCCGAATCTGTATCCGCCTCCAGAACTTCACCCCCTTGGAGCTCGAGCTGGAAGTTCCCGTCCTTATCGGTCAAGGGCGGCTCCTTCGCTCCGCGAATCCGCTTGAAGGCAAGCGGATTTCCATCGGCACCGACGAGTCGCCCCAGCGCCACGAAAATCCTATCGACACCGAAACTGGCGTGGACGACACCACCGGCATTAGCCGAAACGGTGATTATCTTTGTGTCGTAGTTGACGAGAGAGGATCGCTCTGTAGGACGGATCCGAACCTTGTGCGGTTGATAGGCGCTGATACCAATCGTGATCTTACCGTCCCCTTTCAATGTGCCCGAAGCGTAGTCGTCAATCATGACATCCATCTCCACGTCATCCGAATCTGCCTCGAGATTCACAACCAGAAGAGACTGTGCGAGGTCAGGCGGTGAAAATGCAATCGTTCCATCTTCCCCAAGTGTGAATGCCGTTCCCACCGTTGAAGAAAGCACCGATCCGCCGGAGGCCGCGCTTAAACCCTCCGCACTTCGCTGTCCATATATTGCGACCGACCCCGGCGAGAAACCATGAGTGATGTCGATCGAACCGTTGGTCTGGTTCGAGTCTCCCGAATTTCTCACCTCGCTTCGGAATTGCCCACGCGTGCCGATACCCGAGCGTTGTTGGCGCCCGTCGTAGCTCAGCACGTTCGACCCGACTACATCTCGCCGAGCATCGTCTTTCTGATACCACCCCTGAACCTGATTCTGCCATTTCCCCATCCGATACTGATAGGACAGGAGAGCGTAGTATCGCGCGCCGAACTGAGTATCGTAGCGCGCCAGTTGCACA
This sequence comes from uncultured Bdellovibrionales bacterium, assembly GCA_964509425.1. Lineage (GTDB taxonomy): Bacteria > Bdellovibrionota_C > UBA2361 > SZUA-149 > CAZDWZ01 > CAZDWZ01. The sequence continues at coordinate 400,330 of CAZDWZ010000002.1, forward strand.
TTGAAGATGTGATCCGTTGATTCCGCGACCTGCCACCGCAAGACTGGACCGCGGTAGAAAAATTCGTCGAGCAATCCGTCGCTCGCGCTGTATGCTTCGTATCGAAGATCGAAGAAACCGAACCGGCGGCCGACGGATACGGTATAGGTCTCTCCCGCGCGCAATAATCGCTCACGTTGCCCTACCTGATTCACCGGAACAAAGAGCTGCTGAATCTCTTCGATGGAGTTCTCGGCGGGAAAATTAAGGAACGACGATTTTTCGAAGGAACCACTCCAGTCCAGAGCGAGAAATTTTCCCGAAATATCGAACCCGTATCCTAATTCTCCGTCTACCGGAGTTGCGATGCTCGCGCCGAAGGTAACCCCGTCGGCAAGCGCACGAAATCCCGGGACACCGACAGCATCGTCATCGATCCCGTATCCTCCAAGCTCGAGTTGCAGCCAGTCCGAGGCGCGCCAATCCGTGCTGAGGTGAAAGGCGGGTGTATCGAGACCTTTGAACTGATCGCGAAGCACTCCGATTTCTCCGGCGATGGTCGGAAATCCTCTCGGCACGAGAAGTCCCGATCGCGAGAAAAATTTTCTTTCGCCGGAGACACCCTGGATGGCGCCGCGTTGCACGACGTCGATGTAATAACTCCCGTCCGGGAAGCGTGTCGTGTCAACGGCTTGGAGACCGTACTCAAGCATTTGGCTGTCGATCAATTGTCCCGAACGAAAAAACTCTACTCGCCCCGGCGTTGAAACAAAGATCTGGAAGTCGTTCCCGCGGAGCGCTCGGTCGAGTGGCAAGAGCTCATTCACCGTCGCTACTCCGGCTCCATAGATGTCCAACGAAGGAATAAGCCGGTCTCCGGCACCCCTGATTCCTCCGGCGGATCCTCTATATCTTCCGAAAAGCCGATTTGCGGTGATCTCCTGGAGGTTGGACCGCCCTTTCGAGAATGCCGAGAAATTGCTGTAGAGCCAACTGGAACCGTAGCTCAGCGACGAGGCGGAGCTCAGGGCTTTGGCGGATTCCGTATCTCCAACCACCGTGCTGCCGCTCAGGTCCTGACGAAATGAGAGCTTACTTTCTATTTTCCGGACCTCTTGTTTTTCCTCAAGAGAAGTACTAACCAATTGATCGGCGACGAGCGTCACCGTGATGATGAATGCCTTCGGTGCGACTTTTACTGTGCCAAAGTTGGGAATGGTTCTCTCACCCTCGATTCGTCCGGACAGAAGCTCCACGAGCTTAGCCGAATCTTTTATTGCGGGGAGCTGCGAGACAGCGTCGGAGGGATTTTCGATCTCGACCCAGGTCGAATTGAACTCGGTCGAGTACCTCGCGGCGAGAAGTCCTTTATATTCTTTCTCGATGAAGAGATCGAAGGCCGCTGTCTCGACGGCCTCCGCAAACACTTCTTCCGTTGCGATAAGAAGTAATCCTGCGACGGCGAGAAGCGTCAAAAGGAGGGAAATGGCAGCCGCGTGCAATTTCATTCGTCATCTCACTGCTCGCCCTGTTGCGTTTCAAGAGTCAGCAACTTTGATTTCTCGACACCTGAGAGCCGCAGTTTCACGACGCCGCTTCCATTCCAAGGAACGCTCATGCTGCCGCCGGGATAAATTCTCGAGGTCTCCGAACGGCCCTCACAACTCTCAGCGGTGACACATATCTCAATTTGATCGATGACATAATTCACGTTGCCGGAGTTTAGCAGTGTTAGTTGTCCATTCTCCGTGGACCATTTGAGCTTCCAATCAATCTCTTTCGGCTCAGTGAAGATGAGAAGACCGACGCCGAACAGAACTCGCAAATTCACCGCGGGTTTTTTGCCACTCTTGTTTTCGGGAACCGCTTTATCGTCGGCGAGCGGAATGAAGTTGACTCGAAATACCTCTTCTTTACTTGGATCGGCCGCTCGTCGAAGGAGTCGTACGGCACGGCTTTCTCCAGGAGGCAAGGTGAACTCACGGGGGGAGACGACCAACGCACCTTCGCTGGTTCCGGAGTCGTCGGAGTCCGAGGTTTTCGCGGAAAGGATCTTTAGACTCTCCGCCTGTATACGCATCGTCGACGCTTCATCCGTGTTTGTGACGTTCACAGTAAATGCGGGCTTTGAGTCAAACGGCAGCGAAAAAAGCATGCGATCAACGGAGAGCTGGGCGAAGCAGGAGGCCGAGCAGCAGTGAAAGGCGAGTAGGAGTAAGCCAATTTGAAATTTCATGGTCTTCAGGGCCGTAAAAGTATGGTGATCGTTCCCGTATAGTTCCCCGCTGGTACTGCTTGAAGGTTCGCTTCGGGGATGGTGACCCGGATGGAGCCGTTCGGAACGCCTCCGCAAGTCGAAGAGGACGAGTGAGCATTTCCATAAGTGGCGTCGGCGTTTGCGGTCACTGTGACGAAGCTTCCAGTCGAGCCGCGATACTCCACTCCATAGGCGACCGTGGTTGCTCCATTCGTCATCGTGAAGGCAAACCCGCTTCCGCTTCCGCGAAACCGAAGGCGGTAGGTCGGGTTCGCTGCGGTGTCGTAAATGCAGATTGAATCAGTCGCCGTCGGACTGCCGGTGCCGGACCAACTTCCGAAGGCGAAATCGCTCAGATTCGAGATTCTGACGAGTGCATAAGCTTTCTTCGCGGTCATCAGAATTCCGGCAGAAAGCAGCACGAGACAGAGAACTCGGAGAAAAAGTTTCATGCCGGATTTGATGCTCGACAAAAAAAAAGAGCGCAGTTTTCATGCGCTCTTAGCCGTGCAAACCGAGATTTGCACTAAGTTAGTCAGCATACCTGCTTACGGAGCAACAACCAGCGTAAGCGTGCCGGAATAGCTTCCTGCGTTCACACCTTGGAGGGCCGCCTGAAGAATTTCGACGTGCACGTTGGCGTTTAGAGTCGTGGCGCCGAGAGTGAGGGCACCACCTGTTTGTGACCCGAGCGGTGTTCCGGAAACGAGCGGAGCTTCGCCAGTATTACCTGTAACGTCGTTGTAGTAAACGTTGTAAGCGATTGTTTGCGATCCGTTTGTGATCGTGAAGGCGTTTGCTGTCCCACTTCCTGTGCCCGTCACCGAGTATCCGCCGGAGGCATAGTTCATCGAAATATTGAGAGTGTCGTTCGAGTTCAAATCGCCCGTGCCGGCGTAGCTTCCGAACGCGTGGTCAGAGACTTGCCGGATACGGATGAGTTGGGGAAGAGTAACTGAAATTACCGATGTCCCTGTGGAAGTGGTTCCAGGGTTTCCGTCCGTTGCTGCCATGGCTGTGCTTGCGGAAACGACTGTGAGCAATGCAGCCGCAGCAAATTTAAGAATCGGGCTCTTTTTCATGTTTCTCCTCTTCAGTTGTAAATCTCAAAGACCGGCGTAGCTGACCGATATCAACTTCATCGACGGCTAATTGACCTTCCTTAAGGAAGAACTGCGTGAGAAACGCGTGATTTTCGTGTTTAGAGGAATCGCTTAGGATGAATCCGTAACGAATGCCTTTTTTAGGCTATTCTGGCGCGAAAACGAGAGAAATCGTTCCCGAATACGTGCCGGCGCTCGCGGCGAGGAGGTTCGCAGCGAGAATTGAGATGCTGAGGTTGGCGTTTAGTGTGGTGGTGGCGAGCGTTGTGGTCGAATTAGCTTGTGCTGTCAGCGGGACGCCATTCGTGAGCGCGACACGGCCCGTGATACCTGTCGTGTCGTTATAGAACGCCGAATATGCAATCGTCTGAGCCCCGTTCGTGATCGTAAATGCGCCGCCGGCTCCGCTTCCGGATGGTGTGACCCGATACGTGCCGGCGTAGTTTTTTGAAATGTTCAGATCGTCATTCTGATTGATATCACCCGCCCCAGGGTAGGTGCCCGTCGTATAATCAGCAAAGCTTCTTGCTCGAATCAGCTTGGGAACAGTGATCGAAACGTCCGTGGTTCCAGTGGAGTTCCCTCCTATGGCTCCGTCGGTTGCCGCATTTGCCCTTGCCGCAGAGATCACGAGAGCGCCGATGCAGATCGCAGCTTGGATATACAGTTTCATCCTCATACCTCTCTTGATGAACTTGAACCGGGTGTCAGTGCGGAAATCTTGCCTTCGAGCTCACGTTTTTGAACGATGTCTCGATTTCGTAACCAGCTCATAGCTGGATGATTACGAAGTTATTGTTGTTTGATTACAAGCCTCTAAACACTGAAAAATTCTTCATGGACCCTTCATCAAGTGCCGACGAGGTACTTATGAAATTTTATTTCGTCTACGAACAAGCATTCCCACTCGGCTTCGGCCTGACGGCAATTCTCTGCTTATTTGTGGGCTTTTGGGGCTTATACGCTCGCCGTCCGCTGGTCTTCCCTTTCATTGTCAGCTTCCTTTGCTACATCGGCGTTTGCGTTCCGTTGTTTCTTCTCGCGATCAATCACTTCCTCGTTGCCTGGCCGCTCGATCTCGGTGCGGCGCTGCTCAACGGTTCAGGAATAGTGCTTCCGATTCTTCTTCTCGCCTATCTCTGGGCGTGCGGATACGAGGTAACCACCGTCGGAGCCAGGCCCGAAACAATTTCTAAATTTCTAGAAACCAAACACGAGATACAAAAGGGCGATTGTCTGAAGTTTCCGCGAAGCGCGATTTGTTATCTCAAGCGACCAACTAACGAAGAGCCATCCGAGTTTAGAAACGAGCTCCGCAGCGAACTCACGCGAGATACAGTAGTCGTACCGCTGCTTGGTTTCTTTCTCTGCATCATCTTCGGCGGCATCTCGCTTCTCGTGGCGGGAATTAGTTGGTGCGCGGCTACGGAGTGCGTTCCGTATCTCTAGGACCGAAGGTTTTGGATCGGGGGAAAAATGGATAGAAAAGGTTTGCAGTCAAAGCTCTATTCACTTCTCTTCGGAGTCGTGGCAGCGGCGGTTATCGGCGTTCCTCATCCGAGTCTCGCGAGACGAGATGCCGCGCGAATTCAAAAATCGATGCCGATCCCAGGTTCCAACCCTCAGGTCTGCATCGGCTACAACGCCAAAACCAATCACTGGGGTGAAGAGTTCCACTTCTGTCCTGTGGGATACGCGGCCTACGGTGTCGCGGACGCCGGAGGAAAACGGCGAGGCGGGGCAACGATTCCAGCCGTTCAAGTGTGCTGCCCGCTTCCGGCTTCCGACATTCTCGTCCGCGGCGAAGTTCTGGTGAGGGAAGTCTGCCCCGAGGACCATATCGCCACGGGAAGCGTTCTCGATTTTTCGCGCGGAGAGAATACGACTCAGTATATGCGGTGCTCGAAGATCAATACCGCGCGGTATCAACTGGGAACTCCCGAAGCTTCGTTGTATTGGGGGAACGGATTTGCCGGCTGGCAGGGTTCCAGAAGGATTGAGAAGGAACAGATCCCGGCGGGAATTCGCACTGCGATGGGCCGTCAGTCAAAGGAGAAATGGGGACACGAAGGTTGTGTTGGTTTCCCATATGGAAGTCTGCTCACCGCCAAGACCGGGAAAAATTGTGGTGGCTTCTTCTTCCGCGAGCTGCAATTCCGCGGCATCGCAGGCGACCCCGCCGAGGGAACGCCCGTGACGATGTTTCCGGAGTGCAAGGACGTAACTGGTGTTGATCACCCGAAAAATGTCCGCTGCCGGAACGGCTGAACAGTAACGCGCCAAGACCATAAACATCAAACAACCGTATAACCGCATAACCCTTGTCGGTTCTTCTTTCTGGCTGTTCGAGACAAGGAGGTTATAAATGGTTATCGTTCACCGTGCGGCTTTTCGCCGCGTTCTTCTCGCGTTTTCTCTCATCACGGTTTCAGGTTGCGGGGGCGGAGGTGGAGGCGGGCTGAGCACCGACGCTTGCAGCACTCTTAAGTTCGATCCAAAAATCATCAATGGCACGAGCTGCGCGAAAGAGCGGACGCCAATCGTAGAACTCTTGGACAACTACACAATAGAGTTTGATGGGCAGTCCATCACGGATGAGCAATTCATTTGCACAGGCTTTCTCATCACTCCCGATACGGTTCTCACCGCGGCACATTGTCTCGAGACTTTTCCACCGACGTCAGTTCGAATCGGAGGTGAAACGATTCCGATAGCGGATGGTGTCGTTCACCCAAAATACAGCGAGCGAGAAGTCGACGGACAGACGCTTATCTACACGTTCTTCGATGTGGCGATTGTAAAGCTCTCTCGTCCTTCCTCAGTAGCCACCATTCCGATCGCGGAAACCGTAGAGCTAAAATCAGGGACACACTTACAGATTTTCGGATTCGGTGAAAGCGGCTTTGACCCTACTCCGGTACTTCGCTCGGGCGAGATGGAACTCGGCACAGCGACGGCTTTCCATCTCATTACTAAGCCGTTTGACGGCACGGGAAGCAACACCTGTTACGGTGACTCCGGAGGACCGGCGACCATCGAACTGGATGGCGGTCTCGCTGCGGTCGGGATAACGACACAAGGCACAAGCGATCTTTGCAATATCGGCGATGAGAGTTCATTTCAAAACCTTCAGAATCCAGAGACGATTGCGTTTATTCGCGAGCACGCTCCGGGCACGGTCTTCAAATAGAGAATTCCTTCTCCTTTGATCTGATCAAGGCTTCGCCCATATCGAACGGACTTCGTCGATGACCTCCGGAAGGGTGTAGCTACGATTCAGGTCAAAGGAGAAATTCCCGGACGGATCCCGAACAGCGAAGAAGGTGTTTAGGTTATCCGCATCCATCGATCCTTTCGAATACGAACCCGGAATCTCTCGGTCGGCAAATCGAATTCGGGTACCGTGGTCGCCGTGGACGAGAATGATCGCATCGCGAAGTTTCGGGTTGGCCTGAAGTGCGAGAAACAGTGACCGCATCCGCTCTCCGAGGCAAAGGCACTGCTCTTGGTAACGGCGATACCGTAAATTTTGCGACTCTGCGCCTTCCTGCTTGGCGGCAACAATAGCTGGCATCCACTCGCTCACCGGCTTAAATTTGCACTCTGCGTCCAAGATGTATGGAGCGTGTGGAAGCAGAAAGTGTGTGAACACGTAGGTCCCGCGATCGAGAGAGCCAATTCTCGCGGTGAATTTTTCAATCGCGTTTAGCGCAGACAGGGTGAAATTTTCATCCGGGCACTCTGAGAAGATGATCTCTTCGATACGCCGTCCAAATATTGAGCGCTGAAGTAACCTTTCCTTGTAGTTTCGCACCGAACGTCTCTGGAGATGAGCGTTAATCTTTCCACAGGCGATTCGCGCTCGATCCTCCACCGTCAGTTCAGTCACGAATCGTGTCTCACCCAAGTGTGAGCGAACAACCTCTGCTCGTCCGACGGATTTCAGATCGAAATCTTTCGGGAGGAGATCAATGTAGCTGGACTCGACGACATCGATCACTCGTCTCGATGATTCTCGCTCAAAAAGCGCATTTCTTTTTACCCGATGCTGAAAACCCTCTCGCAAATATTCCGAACCGGTCGGTGCCTTTGCTTGAGGGTTCAGAAAATCCGGAACGCTGTCCGCGGTCATGTTCGCCGTCGATCGAACATTTCGAAAGATTTGGAAACCATGTTCCTTGAAAACGGTTTCAAATTTCTCAGCAAGGGGCTTATCCGGCCAGTGAGAGCTCTCACCGAGCTCATCGAGCAGGATATGGATCACGGCGGGCGCCGATTGGTCATGAGGGAGCGAAGGTTGATCGATTATCACCCGGCTGTGACTGACCATGGAGAGGGACAGGATCCCAAAGACAAACGTAAAAGCGGTCAAAGCATTTAAGAGCGATTGGCGACCGAGAGGGAAACGAAAACAAATCGTCGCGGCTAAGACAAAACAAATCGGCACGAAAGACGGAACGGTATACAATCCTACGTCAAGGGAGAAAAGAATCGTAAAGACAATGAGACTGTAGAGAACGAGATTCCGAAAAGGGAGTACGGCCAAGACGCCGGCCACGACAAAAGCCAACGCGAAACCGACCCACGTTTCCGCATCATGGATGCCGTATCCAATAGGCGTGAGAAGCAACACCGGAACCACCGAGCAAATACAAAAGAACTGAAGGATGGTCGGCAAAGTTGCGTCAGCTCTCATCTGCTAACCGATCCGGCTCGTCTCTGGTTCCCGAATCGCCGGAACGCGATGTGCTCTCCGCAGTTGGTTCTCCAGACGGTGTTTCCGTTCGGGATCGTTTTCTCCGAAGCAGAACATTCCAAGCGGTTCCCGCCGCAGCGACGATCGAGGCGGCAAAAGCAACGAGCAGCTGAAACAGCATACTTCCAGTTCCGGGATCGACGTAGGCGTGCGCAGCGGTCGGCGCAATAAACATGCCGGCACAGAGGGCAAAGGATAATACGAAAAGAGTAAGTGCATTGGACTTCGGCACGCGACTCTCCATTGCTGCGCGGTTTGCGGGCTTTAATTTAGAGGCAGATATGTCCCAACGCCAGAACAGAATTATTGGATGGGACAACAGGTCGCGGCGACTTCAACTAATCCGGAAAGTAATCCACCGAGCGCAATCGAAACACGCGCGCCTACCGGATAGTTAAATGGTCCTGTACCATTTTCATACGAAAACAGATCCATTTTCGAGGTGTTCAGAATCGTCCCGGAGAGGAACTGCCACGATGTGCTGAGGAGGAACTGATTTTCGTCGCAGTACACAGTGGCAGACAATGTAATCAAACCCTCCGACTGGACGGCTTTCTGCGCGCAGCCTCCCAGATTGACGATACCGGGCCGCCCCTGCGGACCAATCAAACCGGCGAGACCCTGAGGGCCGATGAGACCTTGAATTCCTTGTGGACCGACGAGTCCTTGAATTCCCTGCGGGCCGACAAGACCCTGCGCACCTTCCGGACCGGTCAACCCTTGAACACCTTGTGGTCCGATGAGTCCCTGCGCTCCTGCGGCACCAACGAGGCCTTGCACACCTTGCGGACCGATGAGCCCTTGCACTCCTTGCGGACCCGCGATTCCTTGAATACCCTGAGGTCCGATGAGGCCTTGCGCACCTTCAGGTCCAACCAATCCTTGAATTCCCTGCGGCCCAATGAGTCCTTGAGCTCCCGAGGGACCAACGAGACCTTGAATTCCCTGCGGCCCTACCAAACCCTGGACTCCTTGCGGTCCGATCAGACCTTGAACGCCCTGCGGTCCGATTAATCCCTGAATACCTTGCGGACCAATCGGCCCCTCCGGTCCGATAATTCCGGGAATACCCTGAGGTCCAACGATCCCCTGAAGTCCTTGAGGACCGATAAGTCCCTGGAGACCTTGCGGTCCGATGAGTCCTTGCAGCCCTTGCGCGCCTTGAGGACCTTGAGGTCCCGCAGGTCCGACAGCTCCTGCATCTCCTTTCACGCCCTGCGGACCCATCGCTCCCGCGGCTCCTGGATCACCTTTTAATCCTTGAGGACCGGCAGCACCGGGAAGACCCGGAAGTCCCGGCTCGCCGCGCTCTCCTCGATCACCGGGCGCACCAGGCAATCCATCTCGTCCTCTTGCTCCTTGAATTCCATCACGTCCCATCATCCCCGCCGGTCCCTGTGCGCCGGTCTCCCCTCGCTCACCCGGCAACCCGCGTTCACCCGGCGATCCAGGGGCGCCACTGAGTCCCGGCGCTCCTTGAGGTCCAACGAGCCCGGCACCAGCGACTCCGTCCGAGCCCCTCTCCCCTTTCTCTCCTCCGGAGCCGTTCGTTCCGTCGGTACCAGCACCACCGCCGCCGACAAAAACCGGCTCCGAGGACAGCGCGAGACCTGCCAAAACAATTGGAGACTGCGATGAGCTCTCCGTCGCGGCAGGGACTTTTGTGGCATCAATGAAATCCGGTTCCTTAATTTGATTCTTTTCGGGAACACCACGAGGGATCAATCGGTCATTCGAACCCAGTTTGGAGACGAGGGCATAACCGGGAGGACAATTGCTGCCCGGAAACACGAAGGTCGCGCTTTGTTGAAGATGTCCACGCTTTCCGAGGTGATCGCAGAGCACTTCGGCGAAAGCCGTCGACTTCATGCAAAGCAAAAAGACGATCATCCCCCACTTCGCGAGTCTTCTCGTCACGTTCACATTGGCACCTCGGTCGAGGATTTTCCCTGCTTCGTTTCTTCTTCCCACTCAGCTCCGAGGCGGGCCATCATCTCCCTCACGCTCGCCATTTGCAGCGGCTTCGTGAGGTAGCCGTTTAATCCGCTCTCCGAAAGCTGCTGTTTGCGAATTCGCTTTGAATCGGAGGTAACGGCCACTATCGGCACTTTGGCGAAGGGTTTTCCGCTCTCTCGAATGAGTCTCGCGGTCTCAAATCCTGCCGCTGCAGGCAAATCGACGTCGAGAAGGACGAGATCAAACTTTGCGGTATCAAGAGAACGAATCGCGTCCGCCGTGTCTTCCACGGTTTCAACAGCCCATCCGCCTTCTCGGAGAATATTAGCGACTAACTTTTGGGTGACGAAGTTTTGCTCTAAGAAAAGGGCCTTCGTTCGCATTCCATCCGGAATCGAATCAACCGCCTCCGCGGCGGCCGAAGAGGCGGCTCCGGCCTTGCTCAAAAACGGCACGGTAAACTGACATCTGACGCCAAGGCCGAACTGCGACTCGATTTCAAGTGAGCCACCCATGGTAACAGCGAGTCGTTTCGAGATCAGATACGCCAAACCACCACGCTCGACTGCACTGGAGATCGCTGCATCAGAATCAAGTGACTGAAGTACCTTCTCCCGGCTTCGAGCGAGCGATGCACCTCCCGTATCAGTGACGGAAATGCTCAGTGTCATCGCCTCTGCCGCTTCATAAACGCACTCGACGCTCAGCGTGACCGAGCCAGCTTCTCCAGCGTTCTGCACCGCTTGCATTCCGAGATTAAGGAGAATGTTCCGCAACATCGTCTGGTTTCCGACCAGCTGGTCCGGAACATTTGGATCAATAAATAGGCGGAGCTCCTGGCGCTGGCGGAGAGAATGCGCGCGCAGCATATCTTTCATGTCAAAAAGCAGACGATGCAGCCGGAAGGGTTCTCTCTCTTCGGTGACGTTACCGGCTTCAATCCTCGAATGTTCGCGAAGCTCTTCGACGAAATCGAGAAGGGATGCCGTAATTTCATCGCACGCCGACATGGCTCGCTGATCTTCGTTAGAAAGCGACTCCCGTTGGAGCGCACCAAGCGAATTTGCGATCTGTTTGACCTTCATCGAGAATTCTTCGCATGCATTTCCGAGCACTACGCTTCTCGTTTGTGCCGCGAGCAGCGCTTCACTTTGAGAGATTTTAAGAATTTCTAAGCTGCCCGAATGCTGCCGCGTAATTCGCTCGTGAGAAGCGGCCATATCGTTTATTGCCGCCCGGAGGTGCTCAAACATTCCGTTTCGTGTCTCGAAGATTCGTGTCGAGAAGTCACCCTCTGCCGCTCTTCGGCAGATTGAGGTCGTCTCGAGCAATGGACGTTCCAGTATCTCGACACAATGGTCGATCGTACGAACGCCCAATTTCCAATCCCCTTGAAATCGATTCGGATCGATACGCGCGTTCCGGCTGCCTCGCTCGAGACTCGTTCTCAGCTGATCGAGCTGTTCAAAGAACGTCCGGATGTTCAAGATGAGAATGTTCATCTCCTCGCGAATCGGAGAGATGAGGTGTCCTTCCGGTATTTCTTGTCGGATCTGACCGGAGCCGATCTGTCGGATACTGTCTCCGAGCGAATCAACAAGAGTGTGGACCGAGTTGAATGCTTGGGAGATATCTCCGAACTCGTCATCCCGATGTATTTGCAGCGTTCGTGAAAAATCGCCTTGCACATACTCTCGAGCCACATCTCGGATAGTGGCAAGCGGTCGAAGTGCTTCTCGAATGAAGAGAAGAACCATGGCGAGACTCAATGCCGCCGCGGCAAGGAGCACATAGAGTTGATTCGATTGAAGCTCCGTCACATCCGCGAATATTTCCGCCTCGGGAATAATGAGACTGAGCGTTAATCCCGAATCCAGAGTTCGTGAGTACACACGAAACGGGAGGCCGGCATCGTCCTGAGCCGGCACCATTTCGAATCGCTCTGAAGGGGCGTTCAGGAGAAGATAGGGCATCCAACGAACGCTCTCAATCGGATCGAGGTTGAGGCCTTCGAGTCCGGCGACGGCAGCGATTTTCTTCGAAGTCGGCGAGAACAGAAGCGATATGGAGTTCTTCGTCGGACGGAGCTTCGCGATGAGTTGAGAAATGTCGTCCAAGTTCGTGTCTACCGCGGCAAGTCCGATGAGCTTGGAATCGTCGGAATACATCGCGGTGACGATGGTGATAATTGGAATCAACGTGACGGGATCGCGGTACGGCTGGGTCCAGGTACTGTCGCGGAAGAGATGTCTTTGTGGGTTCCACCCCGCAGGAATGAGCGACCGGTACCAGCTCTGATCGTGATAATCGACTTTCGGCCCGCTGTGTGCACTGGCGAACTCGACCTTCCGGCTCGCTCCGACGGGAGGCACCCAGCGCGCGAAATAACCGCGGCTCTTCGAATCGGGATCGAGCGCGAACGGCTCGTAGTAGATTCCGGCACCCAATATCCAAGGGAACGACTCAACCTTTTTTGCGGCCTGTATGCCGATGAGTTTGTCGCCCTCTTCGTCGGAAAGGAGCTGGGTGTTTCCTGAACGAACGAGACCCCTGATAAACTCGCCCCAGCGAGCAAACGCAAGGGAGATATTGAGCTGCTCGCGCGTCAAGCTGTTCAATTTATCGGCGACATGATCAAGGTCATTCGCAAGCCGCTCTTCGCTGAGATGCTCGGTGGTGGGTGCCGCAAATTTCGTCTGATAAAAGGCGACGACGGCGGTGAACACCAGAAAACCGGCTACGGTTAAGGCGAGCACCTTCCGTACAATGGAAAGATTACGACATCCCCAATTCATTTTTTTGACCCGCAAAGTTACCCTGACAGAACCTAGTAACGGCGGGTCGGCTGGCGAGATTTACACTTTTGTTTGAGTCGATTTAAACGCTTATGAGAATCAATATACGTGCTTTAGCGCCCGATTCCTTACAATACGCTTAAGAAAAGCTCCCGTGACGTCGACTGTTCAGACACCGGATGGAGAAAGTTTTTTCCTTTCCGGGCGGACGATTAGAATCATGACGACAAGCGAAAATAACAACTCGGCAAATTCGAACGGTAAAAAAACGATCTTGTTACTGGACGATGATCCCGATCAGAGGACGGTCTTCGGCTTCCTCCTGAAAAACGCCGGCTACACGGTGCTTCCCGCATCGGACGTACAAGAATGTCTGCACCTTCTTTCAGAGAATCAGATATCGCTCATCGTCTCTGACATCTGTATGCCTGCGATGAGCGGGATGGATCTTGTTTCGATGATGAAGTCGGATACACGGAACGCTCGCATCCCGATTATTCTCATGACCGCGGGACTTGGATACGACGAAGATGCCGCCCATAAAATAGGCGCTTCGCGATTCTGTCCGAAGGAACAGTTTTCAACAGTTCTCCTCCAACAGGTCAGGGAAATCTTGGCCGACGACCCCCCAAAGTAACCCCCGAGACCTACACTCGGAGACTCGCCGTGAGGAGCGAATCGATCGCTTCAAAAAGCTGATCGCGCGACACGGGCTTTAGCAACAGGTGCTGAATATTATATTTCGTTACCTTATCCTTGATCTCGGAAGGAAGTCGGCTCGTCATGGCGATGACAGGGATGTTTCGCTCCAATTTCTTTCGGACAGCTTCGATGACATCCGTTCCGAGTCCCTTCCCCATCTCAAGGCCGACGATGAGCAATGCAAAAGACGCTTCGTCGCACATCGAAAGCGCATCCTCCATGCTTCTTGCAGGGGCTGCCGTGAACCCTTTCACGCTCAAATTCCGACAGACAACCTTCAAGGTGACGCCATCATCATCCACGACGAGGATGGTCGCTCCACCGCCGCCGGAAGCCGCTTTGGAGTCCGGACCCTGGGAGTTCTCTACCAGCGCGATTCGCCCGACCTCATTTCGAACACGTTTCACTACCGCTTCGACCAGAGTCAGTCCACCTTGTTGCTCCTGAATGATGAGCGACTCGAGGACTCCGCCAAAGTGAGAAAGCTCTTGATATCCGAAAAGCCCTGCTCCAATGATTCGGTGCGCAGCGGCACGCAGGCTGTTTAGATCGTTCTTAGCAAGCGCCCCTTCAATCTCATTTAATTGATTCGGCAGCTTTCGCAGAAAGGCCTTTCTCACTTCATCCAACTCATCATCTCGTACCGACCCCTGCACCGCTTTCGGACCTTTTCGATCCTTCGCAAGGAACTGAAGAACACAATCGAGAAGCTCTTCTCTGCGGAACGGCTTGCGGAGACAGGCGTCGCATCCCGCTTCGAGACAGGTAGCCAAAGAGTCCTCCATCACGCTGGCGGTGATCGAGATGACCGGCTGTGTCGCTCCTCTCGCGCGCAGCGTTCGAGCCACTTCGTAGCCGTCGACCTCGGGCATCTGCATGTCGAGGAAAATCAAATCGTACGCGTTTAATGCCGCCATTTCCAAAGCGACCCGACCGTTTTCAGCGGTATCCACTTCGAGGCCGACTTTTTTGAGGACCAACGAAAGAAGATTACGATTATCCTCCATGTCGTCTGCGACTAATATTTTGCCGCTGATTCTCATCAGCTCGTCCGCGGTATTGACGATTTGTTCGGGCTCCACCTGAATCTTGTCATCGGTCAAGCTGGATTTCCCGATCTCTCCGAGCGGAATCTTCACCGTAAAGGTCGTTCCGATACCTTCTCGACTTTGAAAATCAATCGAGCCGCCGAGGCGCTCGGCGAGCTGATTCGATATGACCAGACCAAGGCCGGTTCCGCCGTAGACTCGAGCCCGGGACGCTTCACCCTGCGAGAACGCTTTGAAGAGCGATTGTTTCGATTCCGCGGAAATCCCGACGCCGGAATCTTTTACTTCAAAGATCAGAGACGTTTTCTCTTTGTCGATGAACACCGAGAGCTTCACGAAGCCCTCTTTGGTGAACTTAATCGCGTTACTCACGAGATTTACGAGGATCTGTTTGAGGCGAAACGCATCACTCTCGAACTGCAACGGCAAGGGATATCGCGGCTCGATCTCAAATTGGAGCTTTTTTTCCTTGGCCTTCCCGAGGAACGTCTGATGAAGTTCGCGCAGAACGGGAGCAAGAGGCTCACGGCTCATCTCTATCTTCAGCTCTCCGGCTTCAATCTTCGAAAGGTCGAGCACGTCGTTTATAACTTGGAGGAGATGGCGTCCGTTCGAAAAAATTGCGGAAAGTGCGGTATTCGTCTCTCTTTCATCCAACTTCGAACTCATGAGCGCTTCAGAATAGCCGATCACCGATGTGAGCGGATTTCGAATTTCATGACTCATACTGGCAAAAAATGCGCTTTTCGCCTGAGCGGCGCGCCGAGTCGCTCGCTCGGCCTTTTCAAGCTGACGAAGGATGTCCTGTCTTTGTACCGCGTAGCTGATGGTCCTCGCGAGGAGCCCTGGGTGTCGGCCCTTTACCAGATAGTCTTGCGCACCGGCTTCCACCATCTTGATGGCGAGCATCTCATCATCGACCCCGGTCAGGACGACCACGGGAACATCCATGAACTCGCTCTTTATCCGCTGAACCCCGTTTTGAGGATTGGAGTCGGGGAGCGTCAGATCGAGCAAGATCACGTCCACCTGGTTCTTCCGGAGAGCAACACTCCCCTCGGCAAACGTCCGTTCCCAGTGAATTGAGAAATCTGCCGCATGGCCGCGGGTATTCAAATACAGCTCTCGGCGAACTGCTTCGTAGTCATCTTCGCTATCTTCGATGAGCAAAACTTGGAAAGACGATCGGGGCATGGTGGGCACTCAGCGAAACGAGGAACTGATAAAACACTCAAAATTCAGGAAACAACGCTCTACAAATAAACCGCAGAACACACGATTGAAGCGCTTAAAACTTCGCGGCACCCTCACATATTAACGCTACTGTAATACCGAAATTTGTGTCAGGGAAGGCAAAATTTGACTCAAATTTCCGCTGAAGATTCCGAGATGGAGCAATCGGTTATGACTTACGGGTTCGTCGTTCTCCTCGTGTATGCATTTCTACTCACCGCTCTTGTCTTCCGAAATCGATCACAAAAACACACGTTGACGCCGAGTCGGCCTGAATCGGGCCAAGAAATTGAAAGTGATCAAGAGATCCTTCGCGTATTGGTGAATACGACATCCAACGTAATTTTCGTGAAAGATGAGGAAGGAAAGTACTTATACGTTAACTCTCGATTCGAGGAACTTTTCCACCTAAAGACCGCGCAAATTTTTGGACGAACCGACCTTGAAATTTTCCCGGAGGACGTGGCGATTGCGCTTCGCATGAACGATGCAACGGTGCTTCGAACAAAAACAACGATTGAAGTCGAAGAAATGGTGCCGCAATCCGGCGCGACCCATACCTACCTCTCCACCAAATTTCCTCTCCACCTAAAGAACTCGAACCGCACGGTGCTCGGAGGTGTGGCGACGGACATCACCGTCGTGAAGGATTATCAGCGGCGTTTGGAAGAGGTGAACCTCTTTCTCGATTCCATCATTGAAAACATCCCAAGCATGATCTTCATCAAAGACGCTGAGAATCTCAGCTTCCGAAAAGTAAATAGAGCAGCAGAAGACGTCCTAGGATTCTCGCGGCTCGAACTTTTGGGGAAAAATGATTTCGATTTTTTCCCAAGCGATCAAGCAAAATTTTTTACCGACCACGACCGAAATGTTCTGAACGTCGAAAAATTCATCGATATCCCAGAGGAACTTGTCCAGACCAAGTCCATGGGGACGAGAGTGTTGCACACGAAGAAGCTCTCCTTGGACGACAACTTGGGCCGTCCGCAGTTTTTGATTGGAATTTCCGAAGATATCACCGAGCGAATGCAGGCCCAGAAGGTGCTAGAATCCTTCAGCCGGGAGCTGCAGGCCGAGGTCACGCGCCAGACCGAGGAAGTTCGCCGTCATTCCGCAGAACTGGAGCGAAGCAACCATGAGCTGAAACAATTTGCGTATGCCGCTTCCCATGACCTGAAATCTCCTCTTCGCGCCATTCACAACTACGCTTCATGGATTACTGAAGATTTGGGAGAGGGTGTTCCGGCGACCTCGAAACGCTATCTCACGCTCTTGCAAAGCCGGATTCAGAGGATGGACAATTTGCTGGACGATCTGCTTCTTTACTCCAAGGCCGGGACGACGCAGCTCGATATCGTTCCGGTACAACTCTCGGCGCTCGTTAAAGAAACCATTGATTTTTTGAATTTTCCGGACAGTTTTACCGTCGCATCCGAGGTCGAAGCGATTACGGTAAACACCCATAAAGTGCCTCTCGAACAATGCCTGCGCAACTTGATTGGGAACGCGATAAAACATCATGACCGTCGGGACGGCAACGTAACGGTTAGCTCCGAAGTTGACGACAAAATGATCGTATTCTCCGTCCGAGACGACGGAACCGGAATTGCCAGAGAGCACCACTCACGAATCTTCGAAATGTTTGCGACCCTCCGTCCGAGAGACGAAGTGGAAGGAAGCGGTATGGGTCTTGCTCTCGTTAAAAAAACTGCCGAGGGACTCGGCGGCTCGGTCACCGTCGAGTCGGAGCCCGGAAAAGGATCGTGTTTTAGACTTTCCTGGCCGTATTATAATGAATAAACTCTTCGACCAGATGTAATGTAGTTTGGAAGGAAGTATAGTTGTGAAACTTTATCTGGTTGAAGACGATCAGGCAGACGTCGAAGCAATATCTCGAATATTTGGGAGTGCGGATATTCCGCCACTCGGAATGATTTTCCGAGACGGACAAGAAGCCTACGAATATTTTCAGTCCCACTCCGCGGAGGTAAAAGCACCGCATCTTTTGCTCCTCGACCTCAACACCCCAAGAATGAACGGTTTAGAGCTTCTCCGGCGGGTTCGTGCCGACGATGCGCTGAAAGGACTTCGAGTTGTGGTCATCACCACAAGCCGGCACGCCGATGATGAGAGCGCGGCCCGCGAGCTCGGTGCGCTCGACTTCATCAACAAGGCCGACCTTGGGTCAAAACTTCTGCCGTGTCTTTCAAAATTGAAGATTTGAGGGATGCCGGGGGAGGGAAGAGCTGGTTTGCCTCCGCGTCACTGCAAGGAGATTGGTGTCGCTCAGGACAAGCTCGCCGGGGGGACGGTAGACTTGTTTGACACTTTCTCTCCTTACAGTGACAGAGATTGGCCCAGACGCAGTAGCGGAAGCATTACTTTCTTCAATAAATGTCCTCCTCTATTAGTTAACTTCACTCCGTGATTCGAGACGGACGAACCGCCTCTGCTCAAGCACATCATCACTGAACATTCGTCGGAACCACGAATTCCAGGGCCTGATTTCCGTCGCGGCGCATCCGATACAAGTGTCCGAGGACGGAGCCTTGAGTCTCCGAGCGCAGGAACATTGGACCGTATTGATCAGCGCTGAGTCCAAGGGCTCCTAACGACGAGAGCGAAATCCATCTCGAACCCTTGGCGTTTACATCAACCGAAACTTGCGCCGGAGTGCCGTCGGGCTTAGTCACTGCGATGACGATCGTCTCGTCGTTGTCCGAGATGTTCGAGATCGCGAGCAGGTTCTCCATTTGCAAGTATGTATTGTAGCTTCCGATGTAGCTGTCGCCCGCTGGCTCTCTTGATTGAGTTGGCGTCAGCCCGAGAAGATTTCCGGAGGGATCCTTGAAGTAGAACATACTCTGCACTTCAAGCGAGCGCGGCAGCGACGGACGGATCCGGGTGAACCCATTCGGCATTTCGCCCAGAATCGCTGAAACGTTGACGTGGAGCTGAGCCTTCGGCGCGAGTCGCTTCGTGTCGGTCAACACCAAGCTTCCTGCAGTGTCGAAGACGTCGATAGCAACATCGTTCGCTGAATCCGTCGTATTCACGATCTCCACCCAGTTTTCCAAATTGTTTTCTCGAAGGACCGGAACGTAAGTCTCCAGTTCTTCCGGACGGTCCGCGAGAAGAGGCAACGCGAACTCGAATGGAGCATTAGCAGTGGGATCCTCGGCTCCGTAACCATAGCGGTTGGCGACGGAGACATAGGGAGCCTGAAGATCATCAGGGATGATCTCATTTAATCCCACTGCATTTCGTCCGGGGAACTGGTGCCCGCCGTCGATGTCGCGGCGTCCCATCGGCTCAATCGGCACCGAGCGTCTGAAGATTTCGTTCCCGGCTTGGTCGTATCGGACGAGAGTGTAGTTATGAAACCGCGAGTCGAGGTTCACAATCGTAATCCAATTCGCAACTAAGTTTCGTGTGCTCGCCGGATTGCGGCTCGGCTGAAACGTGTTGTACGTCGTGTCTGATCTTCCGCGAATCGCATTCGCAAACGGGATGGTGTAGGCGAATTCGATCGCGTTTGTCGCCAAGTTGTTTCTGTAATACACCGTGCGCCCGGTGAATTGCTGGTGACTAAAGATAAGCCGGACGAGACCGTATGTATCGCGCCCAAAACCTTCAACGGCATTCAGAACGACGTCTTGCTGTTTGAAAGCCCCAATATTCAGGTGCAACGTGCTCCGCTTCACACCAAAGATATCGAACATTTCAAGCTTAACTTGGAGCGGGGTAGCGCTTTTGTTCACAATCTCCGAGATGTTGATCAGATCGATAAAACCGTTCCACATTGAATACAGCTCCGTCTCAAGCGCTGGTTTCAGATAGGTCGAAACACCGGTAATATCTGAATCGGTAACCGTAACGGTTGCAGAGTCCTCGAAGTCGGTCTGCCCTTGAATGCGGCAACCCCAGCCTGGATCTTTCGAAGTCAGGCGATAAACTCCGGTGGGCACATTCAAGAAGCAATAGTTTCCGTTAGCATCGGATTCGGCTTCGAATTCGTTCAGCGTAAGCTTGATAAGCGGCATCACCGTCCCTCGAAGAGTTGCAGTCCGGAGATTTCCGCATACCCGATACGTTGGAGGAGTTTGCGCACCGCAGGAGGTTCCGTCGGCACGCACATCGAGCGCCAAGAAATCCAAATTCACGTCGATTGCAGGCAAGATTGGCAAGATAAACGGCGACGTCGGCTCAATGCAAAGCCCCGCTTTAACCGCCGTGAGGTCGGGAGTCGCAAAGAAGTCGACATTCGGAATCGCATAATTCCCGTTAATGTCGGTGTTTACACTCCCGTAATCCTCGGCCGTGATTCTGACATCGGGAAGCCCAATCCCTCGATGAAGAACTCGACCTCGAATGGTCCGCTTGAGAAGCGACGCAATCCAAGACAGGTCGATGTCATCCACGACGTTGACCACTCGCTCAGCGCCTTCGAAGACATAGCCCGGTTTAGAAAGCCGAACCGTCAAAAGCGTTCCCCAAGGAATTCCACCGCAGTGAAACCATCCGTGATTATCAGTGTAGAACTGCCCAAACTCCCCGAGGTCGACGAGCGCCTGGGCGACGCCCAAGCCATTCACGACCACTCGGCCGGACACCGTATGGGTCCTCGGCAATGCCTTGAAATTCGCCGTCGCGCTGCCGATGGCAACGCCTAGCCGTATCGCAGGTTCAAACTCAAAACCGGGCTTTGCCGCGGTGAGAGTATACACATTGGCGATGAGAGCGTTGTGGAAGGAATATCGGCCATCACTCCCCGTGCTGGTTGACCCGAGTAAACCTCCATGAATCGTCACTCCCTGGAGAGGCGCGCCATTGTGCGTGACCTGTCCGGAGACGGTGTAGAACAATCCCGTCGCATGGGAATACCTTGGTAGAGCCATCAAGATGAACAGGAACGCGAGAATAAAAATGATCCCATGAATCGGTTTTGAATTTCTTTCAGCTATCGCGGTTTGCATAACGCTCCTCCCCTATTTCCGGCCTCTGCGGCAGATTTTTCGCTGCAGAAACTCTTTGCACAGGGTTCAAATCGTTTTTTTAGCGAATTCGCTGAAGGCTACAGGGGTGAGGAGTCGTTGAGTGTTCGATGAGTTTCCTCATCTTCGAGAAGTGAGATTGACGAAGACCAAACAAGATGCCAATTTTCAGTTCCTAATTTGATTCAAGATAGAGACCTCGCAGAAACCTCATGGAGAAGACTACTAAGCTCTTACTGGTCGAAGATGACATCGACATCGCAAATTTGTTGGTGCATCAGCTCGAATCGCACGGCTTCCAAGTGAAGCATGCGGCGCAAGGTCACGAGTGCCTACCTCTGGCTACATCGTTTGCTCCTGAGCTCATCCTGATGGACATGAATCTCGGCGACGTCACTGGCCTCCAGGTGTGCGGCGATCTCGAACAGAACTCAGAGACCGGCAAGATTCCGGTCGTGTTCCTCAGCAGCCTCGATACGGATTCCGTGATCATCGATGCTCTCGAGCGACGAGGAGTGTACGACTTCGTGAGCAAACGGAGCAGCATCGATATTCTCGTTGCAAGAATCCGGAACATCCTTCGACTCGTTCAGCGGGAAGAATCGACTTCAGGTGATCTTACCTGCGGGAACCTGAGATTGGACCCGGTCACGTTTCGTCTTTGGGTAGACGGGACGGAGCTTTCTCTCACCGTCAGCGAGTTCCGACTCCTCCAGATGTTTATGGAAGTCCCCGATCGCGTGTTCGACCGGCAGGAGATCATCTTAAAGGTCCACGGCAGCAACTACCCCGTAACGGAACGATCGGTTGACACACTGGTGAAGTCACTTCGCCAGAAGCTGGGACCGGCGGGCGAAAACATCGAAACGGTGCGCGGCGCCGGATACCGCATCAAGCCGTAAAATCGAACTCCCCCCGTTCTCCGCGAGCCTCGGGCGTCAACGGGTCTATCGGCGGGTCTATCGGCGTTGGCGATCTCACCGGAGCGGCAACACCAGCGGCGGCGGTGGAAACTTCCCGTTTCTGGTTTTCTCCGGATCTATTTCTGCCGAGCCGCCGAAGCTCCCTTAGCAAAGATATCAATCACCGCAATATGACGATCCGAAATTTGCTGCCGTTCGATGATTTCAGCAAATGACTCTTCATCCTTGAAGACGGTGTTGAATTTGATAGTCCGCCAATTTTGAGAGAGTGAATGCCACGCGAGCGGTCCCGCTCCGCTCGGCTCCGACCTCCAGCCAATCTCAAAACTTCCGGTGTCCGTGCACCGGAGAAACAACTTTCCCCCTTTCTCATCAAACTTCGCACCGGTGATCGTGAAGGTCGATGGTTGATCCGGAACAGGAGAAAATCCGGCGCCGGCAAGCATCGCTTTGTTGGACCTCACGATGGATTTCTGAAGCTCGAGAAGCCGCTCTTCAAAAACTTTGAACTTGGCTTCAAGAGCCGCGACTGCCGGATCGGGCACCGGAGCCGGAATCGGGTTCGGAATCGGCTTCTCCGCTGGAGTCGGCTTCTTCTCAAAGTCCGGAATACTCTTGATGCTCGGAACGGGGATCAACGGAATCGCGCCGGGATCCGGGGCGGGAATCGGAGTCGGTTCCGGAGCTTGCGGGGCCGGCGCGGAATCCAACGTACGAAGCGTGAAAGCATCTGCAACCGTTTTCACATCCGCCGTGCCGTTTCCGAATTTTTTATGGAAAGCGACATATACCTTGTCCGGGCTTTCTTCCACTCCCACTCTTTGAACATGGATTCCATCTTTCGTGTTGATGGACCATTCACCGTCTCGAAGCGTATACGTGCCGAAATCCGCATTTCCGGCACCGACGACATTCTTCAACTGGAACTCCGAATTTCTCTGGACGCGAAACACAAATATCTGGCTGTACGCCTCGTCCTTGGAGGAATAAACTTCGACTTCAGGGGTCGCATTGCCAAGCTTCTTTCCGAGGCAATTCTCGGGCGCCGCAGTTTCAACCGTGGTCGGCGGCAACACCGCGGGTGGAGGTGAAGAAACCTGTCCTTGAGTTGGAAGTCCGATAACTGCTCCAAGAGACGGACTTGGAACCGACAAGATTTGACTTGGAATCTGCTGGCCGTACCCTGGTTGAACCTGTCCAGGTGCAACAAAACCGGATTGAATGAAAACGGGTTGAACGGGCTGCATCGTGCAACCGGGTTGCATCGGGAAACCGGATTGCACATAGACCGCTCCGGGCTGTACCGGATGCACCGAGATCGTTTGCCCGGGGAACGGCTGAGGCACAACCGAGTGGCCGGAAACGATCGGTTGGACGTTGGACAGTGGTCGCTGAAACGGCGGATACATAATCTCATCCTTCATAGGCGCCTCGTTTCAATCGAAGCGCACGCTCTGAAAGAATTATTCAGATTCGTGAAACGAGAAGCGCTACGATGAGACTAAGTCTGAAGTGCGTCTGGCAAACGAGTTGATGTTCCTAGCGAGAATGGGATTTGTCTATGTGACCACGCTACACGCGAGCTTGCCACCGAACCTATAGCGATGGGGGGCTCTTTCAACGAAGAGATCCGTCAATTGACCCCACGACCGCCTGCTCGAAAAGCGGAATGCGCAAATAAACGGCAAAAATATCCGTGCCGTTTTCGACCTCCTCGAGAGATCCTTGGTAGCTCACGAGGATTTGCCTTGCCACGAGAAGGCCAAGCTTGGGAATTTGCCTGCTCGAACTGTCATCCGAGTGGTGCAAACGTTTTTTTGTTGCGAGCGACATCTTAATTTCCGAATCACCGCGAGAGACGGTAATGTGAATTAACGAATCCGCGGCTGCGGTTCGGGTAACTGCCCGCAACACGTTGTTCAGAGCACGCGTGAACAGCTCGATTTTCATTTTTGGCGGTGGGAGGCTGCTCTCTATCGCCACGTCGAAAGCGAGATTGTTACTCTTTGCAAATGGTTGGTACTGCATCAGGAGGTCATCAAGGACCGCCTCCACCGAAAACTCAAGGAGTTCGTGAGCGGAGCCGGACTCCCCCAGAGTCGCGAGATCAAAAAGGTCATGGAGCACCTCGTCGAGCAGGAGAATACTCTCCCGCACTTCTGGAGCTTCGGCTTCGAACGTCTCCGCCCGAAGCCGAAGATGAGTGGCCGGGGCTCTCAGGTCATGAGACAGGTTCGCGATCATCTCCTGCCGCCGTGAGTCTTGGGCTTTCAAGCTGCGAATATTTGTCTCCACGGTCTCGGCCATATCATTCACGGTGCGAGCGAACTGCCCCAACTCGTCGTTTCCGTCGTCGTGCACACGCTCACCGAGGTTTCCGGCGGCATGCGCTCGAACCACATTGGAAATAATTCGAAATCGGCGAGTATGCTGCATCAGCATAAACATGACGATCGACATCGCAGCGCAAACCGGAATAATGGCCAATGAATATCTGGTCCAAAGGGACCCGCTCATCCAAGCCAACTGAAGAGCGGTGTCGCCTCGCTTGCTGCCCCAGGGCTCCACGTAGAAGTAGCCCTTCATGCTTCCGAGCAAGAGCGGCGCGACCACAAAGACCCGTTCCGCTCGTGTCATTGGATGGATCATCACCTGTGGAGATCCGCTCGCTGGGCTCTCGACGAAGCGTTTGAGCTTTCGCACGGGGAGCCTACTCCTTGGGAATGTTTCTGGAACTCCCAAGCCATAAAGGACTTCGCCATTTGCATTCACGATGTACGCGAGCATCCCCGGATTGAAATCGGCGATCCTGCCAGACAACTCCTGCTGATCGGCCTTGCTCAGAACCCCAGAATGCATCAAGTGCTGGATTCGCTCGGCCAGCAACTGCGTGGAATCACGATAGGTGTAGACTTCCGCCGTATAGAAAATCTGCGTCGAAAACCGAAACAGCAGATGGGCGAAGAAAACACATCCGGTGAGCGAGATGATTATAAAGAGAGTGACCAGGCCCCAACTAAAGGTATTTGAGAAGCGCGGTTCACTCTGTTTCTTCACACCGTTTCCGAAATTTCATCTGTCGCCGCGAAGCGATATCCGACGCCTCGCACTGTTTTCAATAGGACTGGCTGAGATGGATTATCTTCTATTTTCGCTCTCAGTCTTGCAAGATGCACTGTCAAAGTATCATCATGGTTTCCACTGTGATAGCCGAGAACGGACTCGATAATCTCCTGCCGCTCGAAGGTTCGGCCAGGATTACTCGCGAAAAACAGTAAAAGGTCATATTCGAGCCGCGTCAGGGCGACCAAATCCTTCCCCTTCCAGACCCGATGGCCCTCGGAGTCTATCTTGAGGCTGCCGAACATCATCTGGTTCGGCTTCACATCGGTGGTGGCATAAGCACTCTGACGGGAGAACAGGCGTCGAATGCGTGCGCCAAGCTCCTTGGTCCCAAACGGTTTGGTCACGTAATCGTCGGCGCCAAGTTCAAGTCCGAGAACTCGATCGATCTCGTCGGTCCGTCCGGTCAGGAACAACATTGGCACCCGGGGATAGCGGACCCGCAACTGCCGGCAAATATCTAGACCTGAGAGATTCGGAAGATTCACGTCGAGGATAATGAGATCGAACTGAACGGAGAGACCCTTTTTCAGCCCCTCTTCTCCGTCACAAACCGCAATGAGAGAGTATCCCATCTCAACCTCGCAAAGTTGCGCGACCTTCTGGACAATCTCTTTGTCATCTTCGACCAACAGTATCGATTTTTTTTGTGTCACGTTATTTATCTCTTCTGTTTCTGCAGTCGTCCGAGCATCTATTGCCCTATGAAAGGATAGCGTAAGATTGCTCTCAATGTTTAACTCTTGTTACGCTATGAGCCCCTTAGATTACGATTTGACTAAGCGGAGCGAGCGAGTAAAGAACAAATCTTGCTCGCAGACACGCCTTCCGCCCGGACGCCGCTCGGGCTTACGTCACCGATTTCTCCTGTCGTTCTGCCTACTTTTTCTAATCTACAACCGATCCAGCTGTCTCGCCGAGGGAAAAAGCGTGTCCGGACGGGTCGTCGATATCTACGAGAAACCCGCATTCTCTGCCGGCGTCTGGAGCGAGTTAAATAATGGATTGAAGCCCGTTTCGCATAGCTGGGGAGCGGGAGATGTGAATGGTGATGGCCGAACCGACATCGTTTTTCGAGATTCAAGCAGAAGACTGATTTCGATGCTTTCCAGTGAGGGAAATCGCTTCGTGCAGGTGCAAACATCGGGCCTTCTCCCGGCAGAGCTCATCGCCGGGGTCGGAGATCTCAACGGAGACGGATGCGCCGACATCGTCACCCGCGACAGCGTGGAATTTTTTTATCGCCAAGGACAAGGAGACTGCCGAGGCGGATTCACGTTCTCGGAGCGCATTCAATTGGATGCAACCTACAATCTCCGTCCGATAGGTTTCGACGGAATTTCTCCGGGTGAACAAACTTCCTTTCTCTTGACCGGTGCTTCGAACGTCTTCCGCGTTCTGAATCGCACGGTCATTCCGTTGCCTCGCTTCCAAACCTTGGAGCGCATCGAAGTAAATCATCCTCAAACCGGTGGCATTTTCGCTGATATAAACGGGGATCGACTGCTTGATGTGCTCGCACCAGTCGCCGTCAACTCGGAGGTAAGTTGGATATCAGGAGGTGTTTCGGACTCAAATCGTGTGTTCTCGTCGATCCCGGACGCTCTCCCAAATCCGTTTGCGGTTCCGATTGAGCTGAATGGAGACGGACTCGAGGACATCCTATTCATTTCGACACGGGGCGGTCGACAGTGGTGGACGGCCGCCTATTCCGTCGGTCAGTCCGCCGCGGAAGCAGCCATCCGATCTCCCTTTCCACTTTCCATCCAGTCGATCTCCACGTTGGCTGGAGATTTTAACGGTGACGGGTGGATGGATTTGGGGGCAGAGGAGATAGGTTCCGGGGAACGCGTGCCGGCAAAAATTTGGATTGCACTTCGGCAACCGCCACGCGGAATTGCGGATGTCTCACTTCACGATTCGACCGGCAAAGTGATTTCCCAAACGGATATAACCGGAAAATTTGCTCTTCCCGCGGAACCCGGTACCGTGATCACTCCGAAGCGAGACGGTTATGCATTTAGGCCAGCGTCGTTGTCGTTCGAGGAGACCGCAGACAGGAT
Organism: uncultured Bdellovibrionales bacterium; assembly: GCA_964509425.1. Taxonomy (GTDB): domain Bacteria; phylum Bdellovibrionota_C; class UBA2361; order SZUA-149; family CAZDWZ01; genus CAZDWZ01. The sequence goes on from CAZDWZ010000002.1 coordinate 427,266, forward strand.
GCAATTCGCGGGAGGAGAATGGGGTCCGCGCGCGAAAATATTCGGCCGTGAATTATCACTTCTCGAACCCGAGAATGGGCCTCACATCTGCCTCGCCTATCGGGCTGGGACAGACGAAGCTTACATCCCGTACGATAGACAAACCGAAACACAACAGTACGAGAAATGGGGACAAACTTCGTATGCATGTCCTCACGGATACGCGGTGTTCAGCATACTGAGAATAGAACGGAGCTCGGATGGGCGCCTGTCGCATCCGGCGTCAGGGAAATGCTGCCGGCTTCCAGACGAGGACATCCTCAGTTCAAACACGGTGTATGTCGCGGATGTCTGTCCGGAAAATTTTGTTATGACGGGATTTCGACCCAGCGTGAATCCGAAGTCGAGGTCGGGTGAGGTTCGATGCACTGAACTTAATACCGAGCGATATCAGCTCGGTGACACTTTCCCGGGGACGTTTGCCGGGTACGCCTTTTCGATGCGGCGGCAGTCGAATCGAATCGCCGTATCAAGTTTGCCCGTAGCCTTTCGCTACGGAGCGGTTCGCTCCACTTGGGATCTTCGGAACTCCCAAACCTGCGTCGGTGGGACCGATGGTGGAATTTTGACCGACATTTCAGGGAAAGTCTGCAAAGACCATTTATTCCGTTCGTTGCAGTATCGCGGGGCTGAGGGAGATCCACCACGAGGCACGGCGGTTCAGATATTCCCTCGGTGTGACGTTCTGAGCGACATTTATTCGCCGCTCGGCGGCTGTGTATCAAAGAGCGAGAATTGAAATGTGGTACCTCGACCTTTCTCGCTTTCAACCTCAATCTTTCCATGATGCAGCTCGACGATGCGTTTTGCGATCGCAAGTCCGAGCCCAGCGCCGCCGGGAGAGTCCTGGCGCACAGCGCCACGATCATAGCGATTAAAGATCGTTGGAAGATTCTCAGCTGGAATGCCGATTCCGGAATCCGAGACTCGGATCAAGACACCGCCATTTAGTGGCGAGACTCGGATCTGAACGACACCGAAGGCAGGAGTGTAACGAATGGCGTTTCCGACGAGATTGCCAAGCAGCCGGACGAGCAAGAGTCTGTCGGCATGGATTGACGTCACATTCGTCTGAACATCTTGGAGCAGCATTACTCCCGCTGCTTGCGCCTCAGGGAGGAATCGAGCAGCTACATCCTCCACTATCTCCGGAATCGAAACTACCTCCGGATGAATGGCAAGGTCCTCTGCTTCAAGCTGCGAGAGTTGAAGTAATTCATTCAGCATACTCTCCAAAATGTCGATGCTCGACTCAAATGCCCGAAGCACGCTCAGCTCCTCCGCGTTGCCTTGAAACGCTTGCATACGCCGCCGGATGGCGAATTGCTTGATTCGGTCGAGCGGCTCGCGAAGCGCCGCAACAACCGTTTGAACGAGCTCCTTTCGATAGAGCTCCGCATTGCGGAGATTTGCAATCGATCGCTCGATTGATTCGGCGATGGTATTCAGAGAAATGCCGATGGTGCCGAACTCATCGAAGTGCGAGACATCAACCCGAGTCTCGAACTTCCCGGCACGAAAGCTCTCCATCGCTTCTTCAATCGGTCGAAATCGTTGCATCACATTTCGAATGAGGAGAAACACGAGCAAAAACGGCACAAGCACTGCAGCGATACTCATCGCCGCGCCCTGGGATATCATCACATTCTCCCTCGCGACGCCTTGGGCCCGCGCGAAAAATTCACTCGCGTCAAGAAGCGCATAGACATAGCCATCCCTCGATGGTCGACCCGCCGAGCTCCCGGGCTTCGCCTGCACTCTTACCGCTGAAGCAAATTGGATTTTCGATATGGAGAAGGGAGTCATCAAGTTCTTATGACCCGGGGAAACGTGCGCCCCCTGCGCCTTGGTAAACTCCGAAGGCCCTTCCTTGATACGCTTCTCAAGCGCTTCGAACTCAATGAACTGCCGCCGGGCCGGACTGGTGCGAGACAACCAATCAAGTATCATGCCGTTCTCATCTAAGAGAAAGATCGGCGTATTTGGATTAACCTCGTTGAAAAAATCGGCGGCCGCTCGTTCTTCGGAGATGGAGGCATGCACGTCGAGGAGCGGCTGGAACATTTTCGCAAAGCCCCCGGCGACGTCGGACTGAGCATGATGGAGCGCGATCGATCGCAACGAGAAAGTAAACTCTGGTACAGCGAAGAAAATGATCACTGCCGAAATAAAAAATGCCGCTATCATGCTGACGGTCACGCGAAATCGAATGGTATCGCGCGTCGAAATTCGATAGCGGATTCTCCGCTGAACGAGTGCGATGAAGTCGTTCAAACCCATGTCCGCTTTCTCAGGAACAATCCCACGTGTACATGACGTTCGAAAAGTTCAGGCTCTTCAAATCGTCAGGGGTGATAAAAAAGCCGGCGACCCCGAGATCACCCCACATGACCTCAGAGTCCGAAGCCTGGTGAGAAGAGAGTTGAAACAAAAGTTTTCGCTTCGAACCAGGGCGCCGGGGATCTTCTTGCGTGAAGTCGGGATACCCGCCGACTTTCGCGCTAAAGTTGTTCGGATCGAGAACTTCGAACAGAACTTCTTCGAGACTGTCTTCGTTGACTCCCGATTTTTGCGCGAGTTTCTCGACGAGCTGGAAATACTCGTCGCCGAAGACTTCGCGGAAGCCAAAATCGTCGGTGGAAATAGTTTCGGTGGTTTTCGAGAAACTCATGCTCAACGGTTTTTTCGGATCAAACGGGAGCATAAGATCACCCTCGGGTAACTTCGGATAATCTTTCGCCGCGGCTCCCTTGGTGAGATCAGCTTGATACACAACGCGGAAGTTTTTCTGCTGAGAGAGGAGTGCCTCATCCAACTCGCCATCGAAATTCGCGCCGTAGTGACTATCGGAAGCGATGAAGAATTGAAGCAATCCACTTTCGGGATATCCCTCCACTTTGGGAAATTCGGTGAAATTTATCTGAGCAAGCAGAAACATCGGCTTCCCTGAAGCGTCCTTGGGAATATCCCCACCCTCGGCGATAAACGGAGTGCCCCCGACCTTACTTGCTTTTGGATCATCGGTTCCGGGACGAAGATTGACGAGCACGACATCGCGGCGCGTTTTCTCCAGTGCCGAGGTCCACGGTTTGATGAGCTCCGTCGCCTGCGCACGGCTCACCGGCCGCTTCTGGTGAGGCGCTTTATCTTCAGCCGAGGCGGACGTCGACATCAAAACAGCGCCGGTCAAAAATAGAACAAGACCGGTTTGAAGGAAGAATATTCGCGGCATGGAGCCTCCCAAAGCACCGTCTCGGTGTACCCGGACGGAGATCTCACGTTCGCTCATCCATATCAAAATGGAGCCGAAGCATCGACTTATCTTTACGCCGGAACGCTGCACTCATGCGGTTTTCCTCCCCGATGACTCCCGTCATAGTTGAGAAAACGTCGAACCGTTACTGTTTCGACACGCACTCTCAACGTTAGGTGAATTATGGACTCCCTCAAAGGCAAATTTATCGCGATCGTCGCTACCGACGGAGCTCAAGAAGAAGAACTCTTGGAGCCGATGAACGCGATGATGTACGAAGGTGCTACCTGCCATATTATCGCACCACACGGAGGTGAGATTCGCACATGGCGTGATCGGCAATGGACAAAATCAATCCCTGTCCAGCTGACCTTCGAGGGAGCCGACCCAAAAAAATACGACGCCCTCTTTATTCCTGGAGGAACCATCAACTGCGATAGTCTGCGCACGGAGCGTGAAGCAGTAGAGTTCACTCGCTCGTTTTTCGAAGACGGGAAGCCTGTCGGCGCCATCTGCCACGGACCGCAGCTGCTGATTGAGGCCGGCGTGACGGAAGGACGTGAAATGACTTCTTTCCACGCTATCCAAACGGATCTGAAAAACGCCGGGGCGATCTGGAAGAATGAGGCGGTTGTCGTCGATGACGGGCTCGTCACAAGCCGCACCCCTCTCGACCTCCCTGTTTTTATTCGCTCTCTCATTCAAGAAATCGGCAATCGTCCATAGGAAAAATTACGGCGCCGCCTCGGCGCCGTGCTTCGCCCTCTCAAACCCCTTCGATTCCTCTCAACCGACTCCGAAAAAAAACTCCAATTTCCCCGTCCTGCCCTCCCTTTGAAACCCGGCCATATAACCGGAGAGAGTGTCTCGTTTCGTTTGGCCGGTATCTTCCGAGATCAAAATTTTATGCCTACTCCGGATCGACCTTCTCTTCAGCAGCCGTCACCCTCGAGTTCTCCCAAACTCCCCGGGATTGAGGCCATGGTTCTCGCGTTGACGCTCACCCTTCCGCACCACACTCAGGAACCGGACACCCGATTGGAAAACACCATCGAGCCTCGCCAGACCACCAGAGCGGTGTTCCTGGCATTCGTCGCGGAACACAAGAAATTCCTGACGGCTTGCGAGAATACTGCAAACCTCGACACCATGCAGTTTCTCGACGAGACGGCGAAAACCGGCGTCATTTACGAACTCGAAAATAAGCGGCGAAGGCTGGAAATGTCTCTGCTGAAGCCTGACCCGCCGGCAACTGCGAGCAAGGAACTCAAAGAAGTAGACGACCGCCTGCGTGCTCTCTGCGAGGATCGCACTGAAAGGTTCAAAGCGTTCAACGAGATGGTCTCTCGAGGAACGATTCATCTCGAGACGATCTCCACGCTTCGAGGCAATGCACGATACGCCGCGCAAAAGGAGCTCATCTCGCTTTTCGAGCGAAATCCCGAACTCCGGGGAAGTTTTTTGAGAGTGCCGAATCCGGATTTTGTCCGGGATCAAACTCCTGTGGGAACGGGTGGAACGTCCACCGGACGAGGAAATGACTCGTCACCATGGCGTGTTTACGCGCCCTCCGGAGTAATCGGCGGCCCTGCTCCGGCCCGAGGCGGAGCGGATCCTGTTGCAACGCTCCTTGGAGGAGATAATTCGCTTCCGACGACGATAGCCGCACTCAATGCGGTCACCGACCGGCTCGCCGCCCGCTTCCCTCATCAGGCCGATTTCGACAAAGTAGCGGCAGCGTGCGGGATATCGGCAATCGACGACGAGATAAAATCGTTCGTTTCTTCATCTTTTGCGATCACAGATCCCATAGTCGCAGGAGAAGCGAGAGACCGAGAGCTCAAGAACCGAGACCTCACCGCGCGGCGATTACCAGCGCTGGCACGCGATCTCGTTGAGCGCTATCAGGCGCTTGAACAAGTACTCCAGAATCCGGATAGTCGTGCCGCGCTATTTCGTGAATTGACGGACAACGGACGCACGACTTCCCGACACACGAAGGGATTTCCAGCGCACAGTGAACCGGCACAAAAATACGACGCGAGAATCGGCTCGCTCATACGGCTCTTGCAGAGCAGCCCGCACGTCATTGAAGCGGCCGCAATTACGCCCCCGAAAGCCCCGATCCGTCAGATAGATCCCCCGAAGGCAAAAACAACACTCGGCGCCGGAAGGTCGGCAGGCCTCGAGAGCGCCGTCGTAGCGGCTCCGACGGGGCGCGAACACACACCGCAGCGAAAATCCGCAGAAGTCACTTATCCCCGGCCCAACCCCGAGCTTGCCGGTATTCGTGGCGCGGCAGAAGAAGCAAGCAAAATCGCTTTAACAAAAGTTCTCACACACGCGCTCGGAACTCAGATGTATACGCCGCTTCCTGGCGTTCAGGACCCAACGACTCACTTCCTGCTGAAAGCGGCGGATGCCTCGCGTGTTCAGGACAACAGAACGAGCGACTACCTTGCCACACAACGTTTGGTGGCTACTAACAAGGCGCTTGCCGAAGTCCACGTTGACGGCTCGCCATTTCGTAGGCTCTCGGTTTTAAAAATCGAAATGCACCAAGAACTCGCGCTTGCAGAAAAGTCATCCCCGAATCCGAGTTCGTACGAGGCAGCGGTATTGCGCATCCGCGACCGCTACGCCGTCCGGGCCGAAGCAATCGTAAGAGCAGATATCCCGCTGCTCAATCCGGAAGACCACAACTTTCCGGAGCTCCTGCTCAGCTCACAGCAGATACTAGACAGAAAGCGGCTCTTCATTAAAAATTTGGAATGGAAAGCAGCACAGATTCCGGACCGGACTGAAGCGCCTCCTCTCGGTCGCGGGCTCCCGGCGGCTCCAGCCTTTCTTCCTCCTGCTGATGAAAAATTTGTCCTGCCGAAGCTTCCCGAGATCGCGCGCGCCCCCGAACCGGACCCGGAGATTACCCTCGATCTTTCGACTCGGGTCGCGATCAACTATCTTCAACCGACCATGAGCTCAATGATCTTGATCGAAGGACAGGTGAACGGAGCGCCTATTGTGGTCCTCTACGACACGGTCAAGCAAGAGCTGCGATCGGACAGAGGAATGTTCGAAGCGTCGGGGGTTCGGTTCGTCGATACCGGTGAGAAGGGCCAAAATGGGATGCCTAAAGTCCGAATCGATTTCACGATGCCCGGGACTTTCAAGGTTGATTATCGCGGGAACAATGGAAATTCATCGATTGCAAAATGGTCAGGCACGATCGCGCCGAAATCCACCCACGAGTTGAACATGCGGCGATTGAACGAATGCCAGGCGGCGGGAGTCAACAAATGGAATGACTCACTCGCGTCGGCCGCTTTTAACGAAAAAGGAGAGAAATTCAGCTACGCCTACAGCGCGAGCGCGAAACGCCTATTTGCACGAGCTCCCGACGGCAAGACATTCTTCGCGTATCACGCCGAAACAAACAGCTGGCACAGCGTACCTGCGGAAAAGATGCCGAAGAATCTGCTTCCAACGTAAGGTCGTGGGCGCTCGGCATAACGGCGGCGTTAGCTTCGAACCTTGACCTTGCTGACGAGCTGGCCGATCTCCGCATTCCCGTAGGCGCCGTAAGCATCGATGATAGTGCCTCGGCGGCCGTCTCGTGTCTCAATCGCGTAGACAACAGCCATCTCGGACGGATCGGAAGCGCCTTCGGAGCGAGAGGCCTCCAGGATCTCCAGCTCCTCAGGACGGTAAGATACCGAGCTTCCCATGATGAGGAGGCGGTCTCCGGTCACTTGGAAGCGATCGATGAATCCCGCCTGCTCGAAATCTTCAAGCGAAGAGGCTACCGACTTAAACTGCAACTTTGTCATCGTAGCCTCATGGAGCCGGCGAAACCGCTTGGCTCGTGTTATTCATCTCTCGATTCGGAGCGTCTGCTGAATACATCCAGCTCCCAAGAACAAAAATGCTTACCGCTATGCAAATTCCCCAGAAAAGAATTCCGAACCACGCTTTTAAAAGCGGGTGCATAGGTGGGTCATCAAATGTACCTTCGGATTGACGAATTACGTCTTCTTTCTGCAATTCATTCTCATATGAGTTCGGAGATACTTGCATAAATTTTTAGCCTCCAAAAAATTGGTCTCTAACCTAATTCTCGAACAGCACCACATTTCACTTCTCGCCGATTCCGTTCTCCGATCACATGAGTTCGGTGTGATGACCGCTCCACGCATCCCGGAAGGTACGCAAGGTTTCCGCCTTTGCAGTCGTGCTCAATTGGAATCCTTCTTGGTTCAACTCGTCCATGACCGCAACCGGCACGAGGTAGCCGAGCTCTACGACTTCTGGAGTGAGCTGATGCAAATATTTTGCTGCGAGCATTGCACAATCATTCTCCTCGAGAGCGAGTGCAGTGGAAAGCAACATCGAGTACGTCGTACAGAGAAAATGCAAGGCCGTAACATCGTCGCGGAGCATTCGCGAAGCAGTCTCGCTTCGAAGCTGCCCATAAATTCCGGCAATGAATCCCGAGACGGTAGTCACTGCTGATTTGAATTCGCCTTCGATCCCTGCGCCACCGTAAACGGAATCGATGATTGCTTTTAATCCAGCCTCTTGGCCGCGAAGAGTTTCGCGAATTTTCTTCAGGCAAAATTCCGCATCATTCAACTTTTCGATGGAGCTCGAAGCTATGTGATTATCGATCGCCAATCCGACGTGCCGCACCGCGGCGAACTGATCACACGTATACGAGCGAACTAGATCCTGAGCTTTATCTGACTTCATGATTCTCCAACACTTTCTTGTCCTGACACCCTTATTTTTTATCAGCTCGCTTAGGGTTTTCTTGTGACGCGCGTCATGGTGCTTGAGCAAACCCTGCAATAAGCCGATTTATTGGCGCTTTTTTCGAGCTTCAAGTTTCATGAAGAAACGTTGTGTCGAGGCGAAGACACTCGGTGAAAGTTCATCCGACTTTAAACAACAAAGGCAGTCAACTAGCGCTCCGCGATGCATTCGCACGGCGCGACGATATCTCGCGCTCCTTGGGAAGTGTGGCGTTCCGAAACCACAGAGAAAAAACTTCCCTCCTCAAATGAAAAAGGAGCCGCGTCAACCGAGGAGTATTATTTTTATTTTGCGGAGAGACTGTTTCGGCAGAGGTCCCGGACTACTTCCACATAGAGGGAAATCTCAAGTGGACGCAACCGTGTTTGAAGCGACTCCGGCGTATCGCCGGGGAGCACCGGGGCAGTTCGCTGACTAAGAACGGGGCCGGTGTCGTATTCGCCGTCAACGAGGTGAATTGTGACGCCGGTTTCTTTCACGCCGCTCTTTAACACCGCCTCGTGCACGCGGATTCCGTACATGCCCTTCCCGCCGAAAGCAGGGAGCAGAGAAGGATGGACGTTTAATATTCGCTTCGGAAAGGCGTCCTGAAGCATCGGCCCGACCATCCGCATATACCCAGAAAGAATCACGAGCTGAGCGGACTGAGCGAGGAGCGTCTTCGTGATCTTCTCGTCGACCGCCTCATCGGAGCCCAATTCTTTGGTGCTGATATGAAACGCCGGAACCTGGCGATCGCGTGCGAATGCCAGTGCTGCGGAGCTCGAGTTATTGGAGACCACGGCGACGGGGGTGCCCGGAATTTCGCCGGAGGCGCACGACTCTACGATGGCCTGCATCGAGGAGCCGTTGTGAGAAGCCAAGAACGCCAGGCGAACCGGCGATTGGTGAGATAAACGAGAAATATTGCCTCCGCGCAGCGCTTAAGAATGCACCGGCCACGGAATATCATACTCAATTTGAAAAGTCTGTCATCGTGGACGGCGCGGCGGGGATTTAAATCTCCTCCCGCACGCCGCGCTTTTCTGCCGCTCAGTGGTGCATCATGTTATCGGTGCCCGGAGTCGACATCATGGTCTTTGAAGATTGCGGCTCAACACTCATTTTTGCTTCGCCGAACACCTCAAAATAATATTGAAACGCGACCGAGGTAACTTCGGGTGCGACGCCGACGTGAAGCCGCAGTCTCACTTCTCCCTCAAATTTCATTCCCTCGTCTTTGACAAACTCGCTGCCGTGCCAGATCTGGCACTCAGCAATTTCGCAAGCGTCTTCGTCATCGAACTCTTGGTTCATGATCGCATCGCCGGTAACTCCGTACGGAACCACGCAGAGCTCCCCCGGCTCCCACATCGAAAAACACTGTTCAGATTGATTCTTCATCGGCTTCGGCGTGATGGTGACATCCATCATGAACCAATTGAGGTTTTTCGTAGGCTCCATGTCGCTGTCGTCATCGTCGTCACTCAGCGAGTCCCGAACCGGCTCCGGCGCGCGAGAAACGGAATTGACTTTGGCGGTGGCTGAAGCAAGCACCGAGCCCTTCGCCTTAAACGGGAGAAGGAATGCCTTCTTGAGTGCGACGCCAAGCAATTTCTTCCCGCCGATTGCGCCCAGGATGGTGAGGACAAACATTCCGACCAATCCGAAAAATCCGAAGAATTGAAAAGCGCAAACGGTCAGCAGCAAGTAAACAGCCAAGACACAAAGCGCGATAGTTGCGAGCTTGCTCATAAGCCTCCTTGTTCCGGGAACTCACGTTGAAAAGTGGATGTTAGGATGCACGAGAAGATCCGAAGGAATCGAGATCGGGTTACATTCACACGCGGAGAGTTTTTCGATCGCAACCCGCAATTCTCCACGGGAGAATCCCTCAACGAAGAGGCTCCTTAATCGTTTCAGCGATCTAAACGGCTGGAGAGCTCGTGAAAAAGAGGTTTATCAAGCCCTTCGCCATTTCTCTACTTGAATCCTCGGAAATCTCCTGTGATAATCGCCCTTCAACGTTCGAAATTGGAGGTCTTCAGATGGTTAGATCAAAAGGATCTTTTGTCGCCTTGTGTCTTACCGTGCTCACGTTTTGCGCAGGAGGAGCGGGAGAGGTTTTCGCGCAATCCCCTTTGCATATCACGCTTCGTTGCCAGTACACCTATAAGACTTTGCCGAGCGAACGGTCCACGCGGCCCGTCGGTCAAGAGGCGAAACCGTGCGTCTTTCAAGTTCTCCTTTCGAGAACCAACGAGAGCGGAAGCGAAGAAACCCAAACCTTCCTCTTGTCGGAGAGCCAGACAACAAACGGAATTCTCTTTCAGGGCACCTACTTCGATTTGATCGAGAAGCTGAGTACGTCGGGTTACTCAGAGCAGGCGAGTCGCTTCGCCGACGGATGGTTCAGCGCTGCACTGACATATAATCTTCCGTTGTTCGTCCACACACGAGGGACCTGCCAAGCGATGAAAAATGAAACGACGAGTACGGCGGTGCACAAGAACGGCATTCGCATGATTACGTATCTGGACCGAAGCCCGTTCCTCTGCTGGCGCACTCGCACGTAGTGGGTTCGGGGAATCGCCGGTAAGACTTACCAAGCGGGAAGAGAATGTCATCAGCGTTTTCTTCCCGCGACAAAGAATGGATGAAGCCAAAGTCGCCGCAGGCGACCCGCACTTCTCCGGATTCGACTCACAACTTCGTTCCTAACACCATGGACATTTGCAGAGCTGCAAAGAACTCTCCGGATTCTTAAACGGCGTCGAGAGCTTTTAACCAGTTTTCATGCGCCGGAAGCTTAGTTCGATCAACTTGTCGTATGACTCTCTTCCGCGCCACACACCGGCTCAGGGCGTAAGCCCTCGAGGCTCGCCCACTTGCCCGGGAGGGTGTTCGGAGGGAGAGCCGCCCTCGAGCTCTAAGGAGTGCCCCCCAAAATCACGGGCTTTCCTTTGCAAAATCTGTGCTTTGCCCCAGAGAAAAACAGGGCTCCGACAGAGTGTCCGATTTTAGACATTTAAACAGCGTCTTGTCATTGTCTTGCCATAAAACACCAATCATATGTGGCAGTTGAGAATCCGCCTTTTCAGCGGATTAAAGCATTCCACGGCGCCTTGAGGCGGCGAGGCGAGGCGGCGGGTGCCGGAACACATCAGTTTTTCGCCCTAGTTGTTATGTGTTTGTTACCGGAGCGTCTATCGATCGCTTTGAAAACACAGTGAAAAACTGGCATTCTGAGCACCTTAAAGGGCGCGTGTCTTCGGAGAGGTCAAGAACCTTAGTCCGGAATTTAGTTCGAAAGCGCCCGGTTATGTCTTGCAGTATGGCCGTCAGGGATTGTCTTCCTCGTGAAGATCCGTGAGCGGCTTTTTTTGTTTGAACGCTGACATCGACGCAACGGGAAAAAAGAGCGCCTAAAATTCAAAATTTCATAGGCGCGAAACGTGCAGCGAGTTGAGTCGCACAGCGACGCTTGCGTCTTCAATCCGCTGCACTGTGGAAGCAATAGGTTCGTGAAACCTAAGGTTACCCTGTGTGGCGAAGACATACGTTCGTCCCCCCCTGTCGGAATCTCGTGTAGGAGGCGTTTCGATGAGTCTGTTCAGCTGGATGCTCGCTGCGGCGGGCATCGGTGTCTCGGAGCCGGGCACCCCGCCCGACTCCATCGTCGCGGTCGGGCCACCCGACCCGCGACCCCGGAAAACCTCGCGCGTGGTCATGGCCTCGCGCACCTCCCGCGTCCGCCCGACGCTGGAAGCCCTCGAAGACCGCAGCGTCCCGGCCGTCCTGTCGGTGGACCTCGGCAACCTGACCGAAGCGAGCGGCCTGTCGGTGAACGGCACGCTGGTCGAGGTCGTCGGTCACGCGCCCGACGGCGTGGCGCGGTACGGCAGCGCGGTCGGCACCGGCGCGTTCGGCTGGCAGACCCTGACCGGCCTGAACGGCGGTCAGGTGCGGGCCGAAGACGTCCGGAACGGCATCGTCGTCGGTGGCGACCTGAACGGCGTGACGGCGAACCCGCTGGGCTGGGCGCGGGCGAACGGCTTGACCCCCGTGAACCTGTTCGGCAACTCGGCTCTCGCGGCCAGCAACAACGCGCGCGCGTTCGTCGTCGATGGCGACGGCACGTTTCTCGTCGGTGACGGTGCGGTCTCCTCGTTCGGACAGTTCGGGAGCGGATCGGTCACGTCGTTCGCCGGCTCCGGTACGTTGACCACCGTTCCCCAAGCGATGTCCGACAACGGTGACTTCGCGCTGGTGTTCTCCGACGGAACGCGCATCTGGACGTCGATTCGGCGGTCGAACGGTACGTGGGTCGAACTGGCCAACCCGCCTGCCGCCATGCTCGGGGACGTGTCCGACATCCGTGTGTTCCCGATCAAGTTCTCCGAGAACGGCCAGTTCTTGGCGACGAAGGTGCTGGTCTGGAACAACCAAACAGAAAGCGAGGAGGCACGGACGGTCCTGTACTTCGGCGCGAACTGGAGTCAGTTCCGCGTCATCACCAACCCCGACGGCTCGGCGCTGAACAGCGTGCCGGTCGATGTCGAGAACGACGGCCGCATGCTCGTGAACACGGCGACCGAAGCGTTCGACGTCGCGCCCGGCGCGAGCGTCATCTCGCCGTTCAACAACCGGATCACCGCCAACGGCGGTACCGTTCCCTCCGGCGGGTTCGGTACGGCCGTCGAGCAGGTGCAGGTGGGCGGCACGTGGTACGTCGTCGTGAACACGCCCTCCGGTCCCAAGCTGCTGAAGATCACCGCCTCGGTGGAGCCGCCGGACCCCCCGGTGTCGAACGTCCTGAAGCTGACCGGCACCGCGCGGGCGGACCGGATCACCATCGACGTCCGGGACCTGCTCGCGAAGGGCTACACCGGCGTGGACGTGAAGACCCTCGGCGGCGACGACTTCATCGAAGTCCTGTACAACTCCGGGACGGCGTTTACGATCAACTTCGACACCGGCGCGGGCCGGGATCAGGTGATCGTGACGAACCGTGGGGAAGTGTACATGACGGGCCGTCTGTTCATGAAGGGGTCGCTCGGGGCCGGCGACGACTACTTCAGCGCGTGGAACACCACCGCCGTCAGCGACGTGAACGGCGACGCGGGGAACGACTGGCTGCTCGGCGGCCGGCTCAACGACTACTTGAAGGGAGGTGGCGGGATCGACGTCTTCGTCGGCGGTCCCGGAAACGACGTGATGGACGGTGGCCGGGGCTTGCTGAACGTGTTCGATGCCCGCGACGGCGGGAAGGACACGATCATCAGCTCCGGGCTGTGGGACGTGATCCTCGGCGACTTCGGTCTCGATCAGGTGTACGACGCGAACGGCCGGCTCAAGCGGCGCTTCGGGGTCATCTGGATCTGAGAGGTCAGCCGGGAGATGACAACTAACCAACCTCTCTATGTCGGGCGCCCCCCTGATTGCCGGATCAGGGGGTCGCTCGATAAGAGGGTTTTGCAGCTTCCACAGGCAGCAAGACTCTCAAATTGCTCAATTTTAGACTCCCAAGCTGGGATTTGTCCGATCCCGGGAGAACAGTACCGAGGTGATCGATCATAACCTGATCGGTTTGTTGTAGGTTTGGGTAATCGCTTTTATCGCTTCAAGAGAGGGGTCGCTATGTTCAGCGTGAAGAAACTCGCTCTTACTCTATCTGTCCTTCTTTCAGTTCCCCTAGAATCAATCGCTGCGCCAATACTCGTAGATATCGGGCAGAATTTTGTAGCCACCGGGGTGATCCGCAGCGAAAATGGTCAAGCCTATGTTTCAGGTTACGAGACCAATCAAACAACGGGCCTCATCTCTGCGGTGCTCGTGACGATCAACGAAGTCACTCAAACTTCCGAGCGAACAGTGCTCGGAACTTTGTCTGGGAACAATCGAAGCCGTGCCGACTCTATTCGGGGAAACTACATTGTCGGTTCAACCGGCAACGGGAATTCGAGTAATGGCATTGCTTGGCTGATCAGCGATCCACTGAATGCAATTCAAATCCCAGGCATCCAGCTTGAGGGAGCGGGGTCTGACACGGCACTTTCTGACGTAAACTCGCATGGCCAATTTTCCGGTCAGAGCGGAAACGGAGCGTTGGCGATATCAGGATTCGTCGGAGGAGCAGTCAATGCGCTCCAGGCGCCTAATCCTAGTACACCAGTCGCAGAGGCCGTATCGGAATTAGGTACTATAGTTGGTAGTATCTCAAACGGAGTCTCGATATCGGGTGGAGTATGGTCATCGAGCGGCGACCTATTCACGGTGACGAGCGAGTCTTCTCAGGAAATTTTCTTCTTCGATATTTCATCCAACGATCAATTTATCGGTGGCTCCTTCGGCGTCTTTGATCTTGATGCCGAAATCACACGTGCTCAAGCCGCTGTGTGGAGTGGGGAGGATTGGCAGAATTTAACTCTTCTAAGAACCGAGAGTGGAGAAAATCTGTATGGCAAGGTCCTCGGTGTCACAGATAACGGCTACGCCGTAGGTACTTCCAGTATGGGCGGATTCATCTGGCATTCAACTTGGGCATTCGCACAATTGTTTAATGATTGGGCCCTGAACGAGTTCGGAATTTCAATCCCAACGTGGGTGACTTCCGTGAATGATGTTTATTTCGACGGGACCAATTTGAACTTCGCGCTACAGGGCAGCGCTTATTTTCTGACTACACCGGTCGAGCCGACCGCTGTCCCTGAACCTGCTTCGATCGTCCTGTTAATCTCAAGTACTGGACTATTCCTGCGACGTTTTCGAAATGCTCGCGCTTAAAAGCTCAGATCAATTCGCACAAAATTTTTGTTGGCCGCGTGGACCTCAAGTCCCCAGCCTCAACTTCACATCAGGTTGGCATAGAGGCTGATTGGAAGTAAGGTCAGGTAACGACGCGAACCACGAATCTTTCGCAAAAACCCATTGGGTCTTCGGCGCATTACACGTTCCCCGCAGCGGCGTCGGCGTCGGATCCGCATACGGATAATTCGTCGGGCTTGGCGTCGCGCTCGGCCAAGGCGTAACCACCGTCCCCGTATTCAAAACCTCATCAGGCATCGGCCCTCGCGGAATCGGATCACGAAATCCTTGCGCCACACCCTTCGCGTAAATATCACCGAGGATCGGTGTAAACGTAAAAATCTTAGCCCGCATTTCAACGATGATGGGCTGACTTCGCATGAGCCGATCCAGCTTCGGCTCCGTCACTCCGGCTCCGGGAAAGGGATACGTCTCGTGATTGAACATCATGGTTGATGCCGCGTCGCCGATCTTTACCTGCTCGCCCGGCCGCAGAATCGCGACGTCCGCCGAGAACGGGATAGGCACCACGCCGCCCTGAGCTGGATCTTCATACGTAAACTTCACAAGCTGCGCCGTGCTGTCGTTCGCGCTGTCCGAGAGAAGTGTCTGAAGCGGGAGCTTTGTCGCATCTTGAATTATCCGGCTTCTCGCCAACAAGAAGCGCTGATACTCGGCGGAAGCCGGGATCGCGGAACGAATATCCACGTCGAAATTCGGCATCGTGACAGCCACCTCAAGGGTCTGCTCCGCCGCATGCGTCAGAATCCCCTGAACCGCGATCACACGCACAAGGTCGATGAAGGCAAGAACAAACAAAATGAGGACCGGCAGCACGAGGGCGAATTCGACAATCGTCACTCCCTTCTCTGTAGAATCTCTGTGCCTCTGTGCCTCTGTGGTTAAAGAATGCGGTGCAAACCAGGTCGCTGCGACGCGGTAACGCGATGTTCTATCTAACCACGGAGGCACAGAGGCACGGAGGTCGCACAGAGGAGGACGCTCGTGGTTCTGATTAGTAACAATGGTAGAAATCGGAAGTGTCATCCGGCCCTCAACCTATTGAAGGATTGGAGCCTCGGCCTCAACACTGAGGGGCACTGTTCCGAATGCCTGGAAAAATCCGCCGAGCTGTATCGAGGCTCGAACATAGACGTTTCTATGTCCTGGCGTCACGGAATTTCCGTCCTTGGCGCCGGTCGTTATGCAAATCGGAGATGTTGAAATGAGGGTCTTCGCGTCGGTAACCAACGTCTCGACGCGCTGCTGAATCATCTGGTGATTCTTAATGTCGGTCGAAGTTCCCGAGCCGCGCGAGAATGAAGGTGAAGTTGCCGGGCATCCCGTCTGCGTTAGGGTCGCATTCGAGATCTCGTTGTTTGAAGTAAGTTTGATTGAAGAAGCAGCGAGCCGAGCTGCTTGGTGGACCGCATCGGTCAGCACCATATATTCGTTTAGCGCCGAGCCGAACTGCACTGTGGAACCGATAATGATGAAGAGGAAAGGCAGAGCGATGGCGAACTCAAAAACTGAGGCGCCTTTCTCGCACTCATTGAGCTGCCGCCGGCTCTTTGCGCCTAACCTGAACATCAAGAACCTCATTAAATCTAATCAGAGAACCACGCATCGATTGTATCGACGTTTTCTCAATTATACTTAAGTCCTTGACACCATCGAACAGGAAAGCTTAGGCACCAACACAAACGCTGATCATGCGCATACCGTGCGGCGCTTCAAAAAATCTTGCGAAACCTGGAGTTTTGCCTGAGTTTCGAACACCTTCGGGCCGATTCGATCAGATCTGAACAACCCGCATTCTCGCTCTTTGTTTACGGCACCATCCTTACTTGATGCGATTCTGTTTATAGATTTCCTCTAGAGCTATTGGTGTTTCCTCGGGTATCGTATGGACATGTTCAGAGCCGGGTGGCCAGAAATTGAGGATAGTCGCGAACAAGGGGCAGTGCTGCCGATGGTGGCGATGCTTCTTTTCGTCCTCATTCTGTTTACGGCACTCGCCATCGATACGACGATGCTCGCGAGCTCGAAGAGCAAACAAAGACATATCGCGCAGTATATGGCGCTCGCCGCCGTGAAGGCATTCGGCACCACGCCGGGTGACAACACCGCAAAGCTCCAAGCGGCACTCGACCGAGCGAGAGAATTCGCGGACGACAATACCTTCATCTCACAGGCATTCATGATCCCTGAGCCGAAGAGCATCGGCACGAACCGCGCAGTTTCACCTGCCGCGACGCATGGGCTCCTCGTTCCGGGTATCTGGTATTTTCAGCCGCAGCCCGCACTGTGCGCGGCAAACCTCGATCCGAGACTTCGCCCGTGTCCGTGCGCATCCCCACCCAGTGTGAAGACTCCCTGCTTTCGTCCGCTGAATTTCGATCTCCCTTCGGAAGCAACAGAAGTACCAAACGCCGTCAGCGTTCAGATCTGGACCAGTGCAACTTCACCCGTCCGAACGATTTTCGCCCGCGTTCAAGGGCTCGACAATTACACCTTAGGCGGCCAGGCAACGGCAGCGATTACGCCGCGGCACGGGATATTCCTGCTCGATCTTTCCCGTTCCGCGCATGCCGAAAATTATCTTCCATTTGAAACGGCGGCGAATCCGCCGGCGAATCCGAACTATAACGATGCTGCGGAGTTTGCTTACCGCCTCACTGGAGTCTCAGGTGGAGGAGCATGTACGGTTGGAACAAACCCCTGCGCGCCGCCGGGGGTCTGCGTCCCCGGCGCTCCCGCGCCGTATCCTCCGCCAAACGGTTGCACGATTCCCGGCGGTGTCATCGAGACGCTGTTTCAGATTGAATACAACGAATTCTTGCGAAACTGCCGGCAGGCTCCTCCCCCACTTCGCCCGCCGGAGCGACATTACAAGACTGACTATAGCTGCTACCCCATCAGCTACACCGATGACGGCACGCCAAGAAACGACGACTATCTCATCGACGGGTATCGCGGGGACACCACCGCGGGGACATTCCGCGGTCCCGAGCCGCTGTCCACGATGCTGGATGGTCTCCACTATGCGCTCGAGCGCGTGCAGACGGCGAGCGTGCCGGGCGATTTGATGGGAGTTATCGGCTTCGACATGAGTGCGAAGATCAATATCCGGCAGATGAACCCCTCTCCTTCGACCGACGCCCGGTATTCCGGATTCCTCACCGCTTCGAACATGACGCTTCAGTCTCCGGCCGATCTTGCGAACCGGTTTCAGAACTACGGACTCTTTACGCGCATGGAGAGCCAGGCCAACTTCCCGGAAGCACTTCGCGAAGCACGAGCGAAGCTCCGCGCGGCAAATAACTCCGAGTCCGCAGAGAATTTCGTCGTCATGATGAGCGACGGGCTTACGAGCTGTTACCGGAATCGCACCTGCGGTCCGGACGAGAAACATTTTCTGAATTCGCAAGCCGAGGCGATGGACATTCTCGAGCACGATTACGTGGGTGACCGCACCCGCTTTCACTTCATCCTGCTCGGCAACGAAGTCGGGCCGCACACAATACTCACGACAAAGGAAGAAAACGGAGTTCGGACTTGCATGACGGAGGAGCAGGCCGACCTCAACAACCCGCCGCTTAATTTTGTAAACGCGTCGGTGCCGCCGGGCGCCACTTCCGCCGACCCGTCTCCACGTTGGTACGCTCTCGCAAACGGAACCACCGTGTCGACGAATCTCAAATACTTTGCGCCGAATGGCTTTTATCGATCCGTGAAAGCCACGCAGGGACTTTGGTTTCCGATTCGCCAGTGTTGCCGATCCACCGCCGGCGCCGCATGCGATGCGCCGTCAGTGGTGCAAGGCGCACTCCAGACCGCGTGCCAAAACACCGCACCAGGGATCCTCGGCGGCACGACAAACCAGCCGATTCCCGCCATCGCTTCCCCTTACACCGATGGAGAAGGAAGGCTCCTCTGCGACAGCGAGGGACGGGACCGCACGACGCAAATTCATGAAGCCGTCGACAAGATCTTCGTGAGAAGCCCCTACACGCTTGTTCAGTAAGCTTCGTGTTCCAACAATTGTTTTTCGATGAGCGGAACGAGCAATCGAACTCGCTGCCGACTCAGTTACCCTTGAAGAAGCTGAGAAAAACTCTCAAGGGTAATCGCAGTGGGTGCGAAGATGTTGCTCGCGAAGCCACGCCTGAACGTTCATCGGAAAAAGCCTGCCAGCGTGCCGAGAACCAAGATCACGAGGCCGAGCGTGACCAGCGCGAAGAATCCGAGGGCGATGCGCATCGCGACGACGAAGATCCCCGGACTTCCGTTGGTCCAGTTCGGCTGGTTGATCTGAAAGCCGGGCTGCTCTGCCGACCAGTTGTAGCAGCACACCGTCGTTTCCATCCATCCCATCATCTCTCCGCGAGGACACCACGCAGGCGTTCGGTAGGTGATGATCATCTGGCCGGAAATCGTGACGTAGGTCTCGAGCGTCTCGGTCTTCGGTTCGCCTTCGAAATCCACCTCGAACTTCAGGCAGCTAGACTCCGTGGAGGAAAGGGAGAGAGGCTTCCCTTGAAAATATATCTGCGGGCGACCACTCTCGCCGTTTGCGACCCACAGTCTCTCGTAGCCGTAGGTCTGGCCGGGGTTGGGAAAGATCTGCATCGGGGCTCCTTATGGTGCGGGCCACCGGAAACGTCCTTGATTCCGGACTGCGTTTCCGAGTCTTGGCTCTCTACCGAGTCGCATCAAGAAGCGAACGGAGGAGAACGAAAACTCGGAAGCACCGGAGAGGAAAAAAACCTGACTCAGCATCTTCAAGTTGAGTTCTGCTTAACACAAGTAACTGGTATTAAATAGTAACTCGGAACTGCTCGCTAACTTCCGGAACTTCTTGAATTTCAGCGACGTATGATCTCAGACTTACGCGGACCTCGACGCGGTTCATGATGCGAATCATTCTCGCCACGCGATGCATGAGATACTTTTTTACCATGCAAATTCCTTAACCGAGGAGAAACCAATGAACTGGGATCAAGTTGAAGGAAAATGGGAACAGCTGAAGGGCCAAGTCAAGCAGCAGTGGGGAAAGCTCACAGATGACGACGTCACGGCAATTCGTGGAAAACGTCAGGAGCTCGTCGGAAAGCTCCAGGAACGCTACGGGTACGCGGTAGAAAAGGCAGAGACGGAGGTCGATCGCTTCATGAACGACTGCGGTTGCGACTCGAAGACGAAGCAATAGCTTCACTTCCCCGATAGTACTGACGGAAGAAGAGGGAACGGTTGATCCGTTCTCTCTTTTTTTCGTTTCACGGTATATCCTAGCGCTGTCGCAGGCTCCTCGATCAATATATCGCTATTGATCGATCCGCGGCGAACGACAATACTGCAATTTAAATATGGACGACGGAAAGGTTCACAAAGAGCCCTGGTGGCTTCTCAAGTTCAGTCAGAGTTCAATCCCCGCTAAGGGATTATTCCTGGTATTGGTACCCGTTTTCGTTCAGATACTCTTTCTCGCCGTATTTTGGCTCATTCAAACAAACGTCGAAAAGGACCGTCTCCGCGCATTTCACTCGAAGAATGTTCTTCTCGCTTCGCTTCGAGCGCAGAGCAACTTCACCGTGAGCTTTAATCGAGCGCTGCTTTTCGTACTGGATAAAAACAACATCCCTGTTTCGGAAGTAGATAGCCGGCTCGAAATCGTTGAAAGCGACGTTGAGCAAATCATCAGCGCGGTATCCGACAGCCCTTCACAAACGGCGAAGATTCAAACCATTTCGGCGGAGTTCAAAGAGTTCAAGTCGTTCCTCACAGACCTTATACAGCGGGCGGAGACCCTTTCCGCCCCGGGCTCCGAACAGCGCGGAGAAGAGGTCGAGACGCTCTCATCGATGCTCAGCAGACTTGGAGCAAGGTCCAAACAAATCCGCGATCGCTTCGACGAATTTATTGAGACCGAGAAAACTTTCGACGACAAACGTCAAGCGGCGTTCCAGAAGTCGCTGAACTCGCTTTTCTGGTTATTCGTAGTCGGCACCGCGACGATGATTGGTGGAGCATTCTCCCTGCACAAATTTTTCAGTGAGACCTTCTCCAAACGAGTGGAATCAGTAATTCGAAACGTGAAATCTGTATCACAGGGGCAAGAGTTAGAGGGTACGCTCCCAGGCACTGATGAAATCAGCGAGATCGACGCAGCGATTCACATGTTGGGGCACGTGCTCCGAGAGAAGGACGCCGAGACGGAGTTGTTTGTTTACAGCGTCTCGCACGATCTGCGCTCTCCGCTCGTAAACCTTCACGGCTTCAGTGAAGAGCTCGCGATTACGATAGGTGAAATTCAGAAGGCACTGAAAAATGGGGAGTCGAACAACCAGGTTCCATTCAACCAGATCAACCGGCTCATCGACAATGATCTCAAGGAGTCGCTTCGCTACATCAAGTCGGCCGTCGAGCGGATGGCAACCATCATCGATTCACTCCTTCAGCTCTCCCGAGTCGGCCGGAACGAATACCGAATGGAAAATCTAGAATTGAAGACCGTACTCACTGCGGTCACGGATTCTCTGAGTTCCACCGCCGCTGAAAAGGGAGCTTCTATCTCCGTCGGTCCGCTCCCGGAGGTGCTCGGCGACAGGGGCGCGCTCGAGCAGGTATTTCAGAACCTTCTTCAAAATGCGCTTAAATACAGCGACCCCACGCGACCTCCAGTCGTCGAAATTGGAGAGCTTGGAAGAACCAGTGAATATTCGACGATATTCGTCAAAGACAACGGTCTCGGTATTCCCGAAACTTCAATGCACAAACTTTTTGTCGCATTTCGCCGTTTCCATCCCAATATTGCGCCTGGCGAAGGAATCGGACTCGCAATCGCCCGTCAAATGGTACTCCGTCACAAAGGCCGGATTTGGTGTGAGTCGAAAACTGGAATCGGATCAACATTTTATGTATCGTTACCTCTTCAAGTTCGTACTTGATTTCCGCCGCGACGATACCAACATTTGAGATCGCAGGATTTGATTTCACGACTAAGGGGGGAATTTCCTAGTTTGAAGAACTTCACTAAAGACAGTGTCACGATCGTGCTTGCGGAGGATGACGACGGTCATGCCGCGCTTGTCGAGCGAAACTTGTTACGCGCGGGATTTTTAAATACTCTGCACCGGGTTCGTGACGGTCAGGAAGCAATTGATTTCCTCCGCGGCGAAAACGACTTTGCGGGAAAAGCTCCGGGGCATCCGGTTCTGCTTATTCTCGATATCAACATGCCGAGACTCGACGGTCTTGAGACGTTACGTGAGATTCGGAAGGATCCAAAGCTCTCGAACATCCCGGTGATCATGCTCACGACAACCGATGACCCGCGGGAGATCGAGCGCTGTTACCGGGAAGGTTGTAACGTGTATGTTTCGAAGCCCGTGGCCTATGAGGCGTTTATCGAGGCCGTGAGGCGCTTGGGGCTGTTCCTAGAAGTTGTCCAACTTCCCACTAATGTCCCGACTTAACGGGAGACCAAGTAGTGGAGTAGTTTGACAGAGATCAGGGCGAAAGAGCGGCGAGGAGCTGAGTTTACTACTGTGAATGAATCCGCAGCCGCTCTTTCAACGAAGAGATACGTCAAAATACTCCACTACCCACTTTGTGTTGAGTTTCAGTAGTATTATACCGTATTCTGCCAGCCACCTAAGAGCTGGCCATTCATCGCAAATATCTCCAAAAAAATGCTGCAATCCACGATCGGAAAAATTTTAATTGTCGAAGACGACTCCGGGCTGGCCCATCTTCAAGCGGCGCGTCTTGGACGGCTCGGACATGTCGTCACCAAGGTTCCCTCGGCTGTCGAAGCGTTGGAAATTTGTCAGAAAGAGCTCTTTGACCTCTACATTCTCGATTACGCCCTCGGAGGCGATCTTACGGGAGTCCAGCTCTACCAGGTGCTTCGCGAACGCGGCGCGACAGGCCCAGCCATTCTCGTCACGGGTTTCGATGACCCGAAGATAATCGTCGAATCGATCCGTATCGGCGTGAGAGATTTCATCCCAAAAAACGCGGAAGTTCTCGACACACTCCCGATTGCCGTGGAACGGGTCCTTCATCAAGTGAACCTCGAGCGCGAGCTCGTTGCCGCAAACGCTGTTCGTGAAAAACAGGAGCTGCTTCAGACCGCTTCAGAGGCCGCACGACTCGCCTATTGGTCATGGGACCTAAAGACCGATCGCAGGAAGTGGAATGGAGCAGAGGAAATCTTCGGGCTCCCTCAGGAGGTCGTCGAAGGCACCTATCAGGGCTTCATGCCGAATGTTTACGACGAGGACCGCGATGCCCTGCTTGAAGTGATCGAGCAGGCACGACTCGAGCGAAGTGTTCTCGAGCATGAATTCCGCATTCTCCGTGCCGATCAAACCCTCCGCTGGATTCTAGCGCGAGGGCGCTTTTATTATGACCGGGATGGCGCGCCGGCGCGGATGGCCGGGATTGTCGTCGACATCTCGGAGCGGAAAGAGTCTCAGGCCAGGCTTGAGCAGTCTTACATGCAAATTCAATCGCTAAACGATCGTCTTCAATTGAGCGTCGCTGAGACTCATCACCGAGTCAAAAATAGCCTGCAAGGCGTCATCTCCCTCGTCAACCTTCAACTGCATTCGAAAGGAATACTCACGGGTGACGACGTTAAGAAGATTATCTCGCACGTGCAAGGGGTGGCGAGCCTGCACGATGTGCTCTCCGAGAATTCGAAAGTCGACGGCTTAGCGACCACCATTTCCCTCGACATTCTGTTCCGGAAGCTGCTCAGTCTCCTCACAAAAAATTACGTCGGTCGATCAATTCGATCGGAGCTTGATCAGTGCACCGTGAGCGCGAAACAAGGAGCAACCCTCTCCGTCGTCCTGAACGAACTTGTCAGCAACGCGCTCAAACACGGAAGCGGACCGATCTACATCAAACTGCGGAATGAGGGCGAAAAAGGAACACTGCTGGTCCAAAACGAGGGCTCCCAGTTTCCTGAAAATTTCCGTGCGGAGGAGACCACTCGCACCGGCCTTCTGCTCCTTTCCATGCTTTGCCGCACGGATCTCGGGCATGAACCGGAATTCCGAAATCTTCCGGGAAATTGCGCGGATGTTTGTATTACCTTCCCGATTATTGAAGGCGAATATCACGCCTCTCAGGACTAATCCGCATCATGCTCCGGTGCGCCGGAGGCCTTTGATCTCTTTGCTTAGACTCATTCTCTCGGTAGAACGCCATCAGTTCGCAAGAACGAACTTGAACGGAGGAACGAGATGAATACGAACTTGTGTCAAAACGCATATCGGCAAGAGCTTTTTCTGTATTTTAATGAGCTTCGTGCGAACGATTCCTGGGACAGGTCTCCGATGAATCGTTACTTAGGGGCGTTACTTGAGGTAGTATCCGAGCTTCCCTCTCCCGAAAAGGAGGAACGGTTTGTCGAAGGCATACTTGGACTTCAAGCAGTGGAAGAACATCGGCGAGCCGCATAATAACCGTCTGAGCGAGAATCGACTCACGGAGTGAATAGTAGGCACATGTCAGCACAATTTTTAGTTCAAATTGTAGAAGATGATCCCCTGATTGGGCTCGATTTGAAGCGCGCACTCGAAGGCTTTGGCTACAACGTCACCGGCCCTTGCGTGACTGCGGAAGAAGCAATCGAGAACGTCGCCAAGAAAAAGCCGAACCTCATTCTGATGGACATTAACCTCAAGGGTGAGATGGACGGGATTTCAGCGGCGAAGGCGATCAGTCAGACTTCCGCGGTACCGATTATTTTCCTCACCGCAGATACCGACGAACGGACCCTGCAGCGGGCGATGCCGATTCTCCCTTACGGATATCTGATCAAGCCATTTGATCCATTCGAACTGCGCTCTACAATTGAAGTCGCATTGCAGCGACACGAGATGCGATCAGCAGGTGGCACGGAGGAGGCCGTCGATAGGACCGAAGAAGAGAGCACCTTCGAGGTCGAGCCGTCAGGAGAGAAGGCCGATATTCTGAGGAACATCCCCCTCTTCAAAAATCTCTCCCCCGCCACGATCAGCGCGCTTGCGGACCGGGCCATGCTGAAGCAGCACGACGGGGCGGAAACGCTTATTAGTCCCGACAAAGATTCATCCGGAGGCTTTATACCGCTCTCGGGCCGAGTCAGCATCACAAGAGTATCCGAAGCCGGAAAGGAGCTCGTTGTCGCGCTCGTCGGTCCGGGCGACATCTTCGGACTATTTTATTCTCTAAAGACATTTAACGGAAGTTCGTGGGCACAGACTCAAGTCCCCTCCAAGATGCTGTGGTTTCCCGAAGCCGCGCTTCAACAGATTCTGCATAGTCATCCCGACCTGATGAATCTCATCACTGAAGAGCTTGCAAAACGTTTGATGCACGCCCACCAGCTTTCGATCAGCCTCGCTCACTCACGAGTCGAGAACCGAATCACCATGATGTTGTTTACGCTGCTTCAAGAGTTCGGAAAGGAAACGGGGAATGCCGACACCGGCCGCATCTTCATTACCCGAAGAGAACTTGCCGATCTGGTCGGGACGACACCCGAAACGGCGATTCGAGTCACAAAGAATCTTGAACGCGAGGGCATGCTGGATCTGACCCGGCCGGGGATCATTAAAGTCCCGAGCATCACGGAGCTGAAGAAGTGGGCAGCCCGGAAGCAGCAAGAAAGTAATTCGGATTAGATTCACAGGGCCGACGACCGGGGAAATACTGCTCACTCCGGACTAGGCGCGTAGCGCTGGACGAGGTAGTTTCCGAGAAAGAGCGCATCGAGTCCGGATTCGCGGAAGGTCCGCAGCGAGTCCGCGGCCGAGCAAGTTATCGGCTCACCACGAATATTGAGCGATGTATTCAAAAGAACCGGAACTCCGGTCTCTTCGCCATAGCTCCTGAGGAGCTGCCAGAAACGCATGTTATCATCGCGAAAAAGCACCTGTACGCGAGCAGAACCATCCTCGTGCGTAATCGCCTGGAGCCGGCCTATCCATTCCGGCCGGACTTCGGCATTTGCCGTCATATGTCGGTAGATTCGTTCGTTGCCGTTTTCGATAACGAATATTTCGGCGGCATTTTCGGCAGGCACGGCCGGCGCGAGCGGACGAAAGTCTTCCCTGTCCTTGATAAGTCGGTTTATCCTGTCTCGCATTTCCCGCTTCCGCGGATCTGCAAGGATGCTTCGGTTGCCAAGCGCCCTCGGACCAAATTCCATCCTGCCCTGATGCCACCCGAGAATCGCCCCTGCCGAAAGGAGACGAACTGCTGCCACAATAAGCTGGTCAGGGTCGAGCAATTCAAATGCAAATTTCTCCCTGTCGAGCGCTTCAGTGAGTTCAGATTCGGACTCTGCGGGACCAAAATACGGCATTCCCATCGGCACCGGCGAGGTAAACCAGCCGCCAGGATTGGCTGCAACAAGCGCTGCACCGATCGCAGTTCCTTCGTCGCTCGCAGCGGGCTGGACGAAGATTTCACGGAACATTCCGCTCCGGACGATTTCGCCGTTCACTCGGGAGTTCAACGCGACACCTCCGGCGAGACAGAGGTTTCTCGCAGTCGTCTGGCCTCTCGCCCACTCCAGCACATGAAATAAAGAAGCTCTGAGACTTTCGTGAAGTGCCGCGGCGATGTCGGATTCACGCCGAGTCAAAGGATCGTCCGGCCGGCGCGCGGGTCCAAACACACGCGCGAGTTCGCGAAGAACACCGGCGTGCACTTCGTGCTCCGCTTCGGTCTCATTTGCTCGCAGGAGCGGCACACGAATCTGACCGTCTTCACACAAAGAAATAAAACTCTGTAGCTCGGGAAGGTACCGGCTCGGATCGCCGTACGCGGCGAGGCCCATGACCTTGTACTCATCGCGATCCATCGTGAAGCCGAGAAAATGGGTGAGAACCCCGAACAAAATCCCGAGCGAGTGGCCAGCAGAGATTTGACGAATCGTCCTGAATTGGCCGTTTAATACTTCATATATGCTGAGACTGTGCATCTCGCCCATGCCATCCGCGACGAGAATGATCGCGTCGCTGAAAGGACTGGGGCAAAACGCCGACGCCGCGTGCGCAAGGTGATGCGGCACTGACAAAAATTTTTCATCCCAATCGAACTTGGGAAAAAACTCCCTTCCGCTCGCCACAATTGCCGCCCGAGAGAACACTTCATTGTAGCGCTGCTTGCCAATCTCCATGCGCTCGAAGATCTCTCGGTAGGGTTCGAAATCAAACGCGTGAGCGATGACCGAAACTTGAGAGAGCGAAAGATTACTTGATTTCAGGCAAGCCTGTATCGCCGCACGCGGAAACGCTTCACTGCCCTTAATTCGATTGAATCGCTCCTCTGACGCGGCGGCAATTATATGACCGCCTTTCCCCAAAGCAGCAGCAGCATTCCTTCCTGCTGACATATTTATTAATCTTTCATCAGCCCCTAGAAATAACCCCTTCTTAAAGGCTATGCTCAGGGGCAAGCCGCTTAGCCCTAACGTGCATTTTTCCGAATCGTTCGTATCCGAATTGGAGGAGTCCGGAACAGGCATATGAATAAACCTCCTCGCTTCGATGATGATGCCGAAAATTTTTCTCCCGCTCTCGGGGCATCCGGTTTCGGCGGCGCTTCGGGCTTCGGAGCGACCAGCTACGGCACTGCGAATTACGCGACCGTGGATCCGCTCTGGAAGAATATGTTTCTCACCGAGCCCCCGAGACTGGACCTCTTCCAAGATCATGGCCGGCCATTGGACCCGAGCTACAGCCGATCTTCAGAGTCACTGAATATACATTCTAGTGAGTGGCAGACTCTCAAGCAAGCGATCGACAAACTCGGATTGGATCCGATCACGGTCGCAGTGACGGGGTGGATGATCCTCCTCTTTCGAGCGACGGAGGAAGTTGATCTCTGTATCGGCCTTGTTCCCTCAACTAAAAATGCTCTACTCCCGTTCCGAGTCTCCCTCGGCGGTCTGACCGCGAAAATGCTGGTTGATCGCGTGGGCAACTATCTCAAAGAGGTACATCTTCTTCCGCCTCTCGAATGGCAGCGGATGCTGGGCCAAGTGTGGAAACGAGTCTCCACCGTCCGTCCGTTTCCTTTTCAAGTTGCCGTCAATCTGGACAAAACCAAGCTTCTGGATCCGCTCTCTGCCGGCATTCTTCGCCGAATGGACGCAATCTTTTCTGTTGAACAAAATGAACGAGGCCTCGTTCTGCGTATCGATTACGACGAAGAGCTGTTCTCCGAATCGGGGACGCAGATGCGACTCTTGCAAGTCTCCCGGCTCTGCTCCGCCATAGCCAACTCACCCGATTCTCTCCTCACCGATCTCGCTTTTTTCTCAGAGGAAGATGAACATGCGCTCCGCATCATAAATCGGACGAACACGTCATACCCCGACGGAGAGACGATCGACTCAATTTTTGCCAGGACGGCAGCGGAGTATCCGGAACGAACGGCTATCGTATTCCGCAATGAAACGTTCAGCTTCGGAGAGTTAAATCAACTCTCTCAGATATTGGCGGAGAAAATTCTGTCGATTCTTCCGACTGGATCCGACGTCATTGGACTTCATGCAGATCGGAGCCCCGAGGCGATTGTCGCGGTGCTTGCCATCCTTAAGGCCGGTAAAGCGTATTTGCCTCTCGACCCCTCCTTCCCTTTGGAACGACTGCGATTCATGCTCGAGGATTCCGGTGCGAAGCTGCTTTTGACCGCAAACCCCGGAAAACCTGCGTTTGCGGGCGAGTGCCCGTGCTTACACCTTTCATTTTCCGATCTGCAAGGTCGTGAACCGGAGGGACGACCAGTCCAGCGCGATTCGCACGAGCCGTTCTGCATCATGTACACATCCGGCTCGACCGGGCGTCCAAAGGGTGTGATTAACTCTCACCACGCAACGCTGAATTGCTTCTATTGGATGTGGGACGAATATCCGTTTCAGCAGGGCGAATTGTGCTGTCAAACATCCTCACTCGCCTTCGGAGATTCGATTCAAGAAGTGCTCGGACCGCTCCTTCGCGGCGTACCGCTTCTCCTCATCTCGCTCGAGGTTCTTCGGAATCCCAGAGCGCTGCTTGATCTCCTCTCAGAGAAACGCGCCACTCGAATCACGGTTGTTCCTTCACTCCTCGAGCGTCTGCTTGAGGTCACTCCGAATCTGTCCGAAGCACTCCCGTACTTGAAGCTTTGGATCACGAGCGGCGAGACCCTCACACGCGCACTCGCCGAACGATTTCTTGAGGCCTATCCGGATGCAAAGCTCGTCAATCTCTACGGCGCGTCGGAGCTCTCGAACGACGTGACCTGGCACGAAGTCCGAAAGACCGCGACGCGCAGGAACCAACGAGTGAGAATCGGTAGGCCGGTGAGCAACATGAGGATCTACGTCGTTGATCCCACGGGTGCGCTGGCCCCGATTGGAATCCCCGGCGAGCTTTGGGTGAGCGGCCGCGGTGTCTGCCCCGGATATCAGCGTCATCCCGAGCTCACGGCGGAACGCTTTATACCAAATCCGTTTCTCGGAGCGGAATCGAATCCCGACCAAGAAATCTGCTACCGAACCGGGGATCAAGTATGCCTTCGCTCCGACGGAGACCTTGAGTTTCTCGGCCGAGTCGATTCACAGATTAAGATCGCGGGAAAAAGAATCGAGCTCGAAGAAGTCGAGACAGTTCTCCAAGAATCACCAAACATCAAACGAGCGGTCGTCGTTCTTCGTGTTTCTCCCTTCGGGCTTCCGCAGCTGGTAGCCTATTTGCAAACGGAAGGCTCGGCGGATTTTCGAATTCGCGAAATCGTGAAACATGCGCGTGCACTGCTGCCCGATTATATGATTCCGACAGCATGGGAGATCCTGGAGACGCTCCCATTGACCGGGAGCGGAAAAATAGACAAGCGGAACCTTCCCGAGCCTCGTTGGACAAATGTCAGTAACTTCGAGATCACGTTGTCGGAACCAGACAGCGTAGAGTCGATTATTGCGCAGCTGTGGCGTGAAGTTCTCGAATACTCAGGACCGATCGGGGTAGACTTGGACTTTTTCGATCTTGGTGGAACATCGCTCGCGATGATGATGCTCATCGTTAAACTCGAGAAGCGCTTCCAGTTACGTCTCAGCTCGAAGAACGTGTTCAGTCACCCGACGATCGAAGGGATTGCTGCCGTCGTTCAATCAATGGGAGCGCCCGGTGAGGTCGTCAGCTAGATTCTCATTCACGCATCGCGGGCAGCCGACGAGGCGGATTATTTCGAACAGAACACAAAAGTAGAGGATGCAAGCACATGAGCGTCCGGCCGGCGATTGAGCGGAATGTCCAACGCTCGGAGCGGGGCCGACAAGAGTCTGACGGCCCCTGAGAAAAGCCTTCCAAACAACCGACTCGGAATTTGTTTTACATACAAGGCAAGAAAGTCGACCAGCGCGAACGTCGGGCCGACGCACACACCGGCGGAGAGAATAGTGAATCCGGCGCGTGCGAAGAGCCGTTCGTGCCCGGTGAGTGTGAAATTCTGGAAGTGATTCGGGTACCCGTGGAATTTCTGAAGGAAAGGTGTCGCCGCGAAGAGTTTTCCACCTGGTTTCAAGACACGATACATTTCCCGGACGGCTTCATTCGGAAACTCAAGGTGCTCTAGCACCGCTTCGCAGTAGACGGCGTCAACCGTACCGTTCGCATAGGGGAGCTGATAGGCGTCTCCGACGACATCCACATTCGGAAACAACCCGATGTTGAGGTTCACGAGCTGAGGATGAATGCGATGCGGTCCACCACCCACCGAAAGACAAAGTGCGCCTTCCGGTTGGCGCTCGATCGCGTCGCGAAATGCTTCGCGTGACGCCTCGCTCCGACGATCTCCGCCCCAATAACTCAGCCGTTCTAAAAACTGCACGAGTGACGGGCGGGCGCGAGGCGCAACGTATTCACGCTCCATCTTTTGATCGAGCTGAGCGAGATAAGCGGCCTGCCGTCCCTCATCGAGCAGAATGGGAACGTCCCCGACGAGCGGATACGAAGTCAAGCCGTCTTCGGTGACAAGCCTTCCGTCCCGAATGCTGAGACGTTGCCGAGAGAGTGGACAGACAAGCTGTCCATCGTCGATTTGCTGCTTGAAGGTAACCACGAGGGAGATCCTATTTCATCGCCTGAACTTGGACGGCGAGACGGCCATCGACTTCACCGAGCTCAGCGGTCGCTACGGTTTCTCCCCCGATGACGATGTCAGCTGACTCGGGTGCGACTGTGCCGAGTGAAAGAATCGCTCCCCGTTGCCGATGTTCGAGCAGTCCGATTGCGTCCAACTGCGTCGATGCAATAACGATCGAGAGGTGCGTTTTCCCTTCCACGCTCTGACGTTTCGGACTCCCGACCGTCAACACTTCAACCGCGAGAGTATCATTCGCCCGGCAAAGCTGCCCGGTTCCCCACGGCTCGGACTCGAGAAGCAAATTAACTTCAGTGCCGAGAGGCTTCTCAAGATCGATCACCGTTCCGGCGCGCATGTAGTCGATGAGCAACGCCGGTGGAACCCAAAGCTCCGCGATCTCGACTGAAACCGTCCGCACCTGATCTCCCAAATCGGAGGCAGCGCTCGAACGAAGGGCTTCTTTCGTGATATTATCAAGCCGCGACATTAACTTGGGTCCGCACCCCACCCACATATCGAATTGGCTCGAGTTCAATTGAAACCTCAGCCGAACTGAACCAGAGACCTCGACATCTTGGTCCTGTCCGTTTGAAAGGTATTGAACGAGCATGGGCTCATCTTCAGTCCATGCTGCTCTTAACGTCGAGCAGAACCGGCGCTCGAGGTATTCGAGGAAAATATCTGCGGCCATCTCCGGCATTTCAGGGGTTACCAAGGAGCTGATTTGGCGCACCGCCTGTTCGTCCATTCCGAGCACGGCCCGCTCGTCGTCAACTTCGATCACCGTGAGACGTTGAAGCTCCGAGGGAAAGTTCAGATCCGTGGTGGCGCCTACGAATTTTGGAGTCGAGGCGAGCGAGTGAAAAAGCTGCAGCCACTGAGTGCCGAGATGAGCAAACCAAAGCTCTGGGCGGGCGCGAAGAAATCCACGGCTGAATTGAACCTCGAAGGGTTCTTTCCGGGGAAGCTTTTCAGCGACTGACCAACTTTGAAAACTCATTCTCGTCCTCTTCGCCACTTGTTCTTTTGATGGACACGCGTCATCTCATCGAGCACCGCCTCTTCGCGCGCCTCTTCGGCGACGCGATCAGCTTGATGTCGATTCTCCAGCAGCCGTTCGAGCTGCTTTTTTTCAACTTGCACTCTTTTTAATTCCTGCTCAAGGGCCGAAAGACGAAGAGATGCCCGTTCTGCATCCACCCTTTTCTCTTCCACCCCGGGCAACAATTCTTCGACTTCCTTGATCAGCCGTTCGGCGTAGGCGGAACCGGCGGAAAGCCCCTCGAGATTTTTCTCCCTGGTTGCCTGACGGAATTGCCGTCCGCGAAGGGTCGCAAGCTTGGTTTTTCTTTGCTCGACACTCTCGGAAGCTCGTTTGAACTCGGTCAATCGAGACTCCGCCACTGCGGCCACGGAACGAAATTGCTGAAGCAGCTCCATTTCGTCTGCTTCGACTTTCTTGAGAAGTGCCTGGATCTGAACATCCGTAGACATTACAGGTAGTTACCGCCAAATTTTGACTCTGCAAACTCTCTACCGGCGACCGCCTTTTCAGGCTCCGGGCGGCGGGCTCACGCTATCTCGTCGAGCGCATCTCGAAGCAGTGTCCCTAAAAGCGGAACCCGAAGGTCGGGCGTCAGCTCGGCCAAATCTTTTGCCGCGCGGCAGAGAAGACCACGGCGCTCCTTGTCGCTCGCCAACATGTCGACCGCATCGTGTCCGTCGAGCAGAACCGCAACCGCGACGACCGCTCGCTCGCGCGCGGTGAGACCGATAAATCGTTGCAGACTTCCCATGAAACCCTCCGCCTAACTTAAAACTCTCCGGTTCTCCGTCTGCTGGTTCCTTCGCCGTATTCAGAAACACCCGGAGGACCAGACCTTGAAACCACTTCCGGCACCATCCCGCGCGGATCGGCTGCCGGCAATTTCGCTCGCTTTCTCTGCTTTCGAGACGACATCACAGCCGCGACTCCGAGAACTATGCCCGAGAGAGTCGCACCGAGAAGGAGAGTGCCGATCTGCGCGTATGCCTTCAACCGTTCGGAAGCAACGACACGAAACGGAAAAGGCCGGAGCTGAATAAACGCCGCGCTACTTCCCTGGCCGACATCTCCCTCGCCCTCGAGAGCAGATATAGGAAAAAAAATTCTCGTCGCGTTTACTGAAATTGCTTCAGCACTCGCGCCGGGAATAACTTTCATCACGATATTCTTGATCTCATCAACATCAAACGGAATATTTCCCGAGGGAGAAAGATACCGAATCACCAGCGCGACCGATGGCGTCGAGCCTAGGGACGAGCCCGAGTTATCGTCCGTCAAAAGGGACCGGACTACGGCCTTCACATCGAGGATTCCAGGCAAGCTGGCCACAACTCGCTCGACTTCAATCGCCATCGCATGATCGAGTCGGAGCTTATTCATTTCCGGAGTGTTTGGAATGAGTCCCTTCGGCGCCGTCAGCTCCTCAAACTGTTCGCGACGCTCGCTTGGGAGACGATACTCATGCATGACCTGCAATGCCCGAAGGTACTCATTTCCCGAAACCGTGACCATGTATGAAGCTTCTCTTCCCGAGGAGGTCCGCTCGCGAGCGGATACGATCCCAACGCCCCGTAAGGCGACCATGAGTTCGACGGACTGTTGAGTGTCCAGGTTTCCGGCAAGCTCCTGCTGCTCACTGCAGCCGGTAAGACCGAAGGTAGACAGACAAATGAGTGGAACGACGAGACCGACCCTCAAGCTCCGAAGGTCAGAACGCATTTGTTCGCGGCACCGGAAATATTCGCTGCACCGGATATATCTACAGCGCCGTAATGTGCGTAACAGTCTCGCCTCGAGATTCATCTCGCCCTAACCGGTAGCGGCCCCAAAGAGACTCGCCCTACTAGTGCTTCAACCGGTTAATAATGTCGCAAACTTGAGCCTTCGGCACTGTTTTTCCAGGTGTCGAAGCACTAGATTCTTCTGGCTCGGCTGCGCCTCGCGTGCCGCACGAACGAAACGAGTTTGCTCGTTTCGTTCGCGGAAGCGGCACTGGGAACGGCAGCTCTCGCGCCGTCACCGATCATCAAGTTAGCGCGGAAGAAGAACTACAACAACCTCATAGTCACCGAACCGCACCCTATCACCGTGGTTCAGAACGGTGGAGTTAAGGACCTGCGACCAGTCGTTGCCTTTCCCGCCGGAGCGAAGCACGTATGTTCCGCGTTCGCTCATGAGGTCTTGGAAGGAAAAGCCCTCTCCTTCCGACGCAACAAGCATTCCGTGAGGCGTTGAAATGGACTCGTGAGAAAACACGACATCCGTGTTTCTCAACTGTCCGCGTCCGATGAAGCAACGTCCGGAACGAATTTCAACTGCCCGACCCTTGTTATCTTCTCGAAAACTTACCAACCAACCTATAAGCATACCATCCCCACTGACACGTTGTTCTGCAACCAGCGATGATCCCGTCCAGGCTTGTTCATCACGTTTCATCGACTCTCTCTTCGCACTGCTCTCGGCCGAAGCCACAGGTTTAACCGAAACAACAGGCTCCTCCTTCCCCTCCGGCTCCCACGATTGTTCGAGAGGAGCTTCCGTCGGGAACGAAGGCGATTGGAACCCGTGACCTTCGCTCAGATTCCAGTCCGATGCGCCCGCTTTTCCAGGTGAGCTAAAAGTGGTCTCCGACTCGGATTTGTCTCCAGACGCCGGAGTCGAGCTTCCCGCTTCGCCTTGCAGTAATCCGTTGCCCTTCCGCTTTCTTCTTCTGCGGCGCCGACGCTTACCTTGACGGCCGCCTTCGGCAGAAGATCCGAATGCGTCGCCCTCGCCTTCCGCTTCGCCTTCGCCTTCGAAGTCATCGTCATCCCCGGCCTCATCGTGATCGTCCCAGGAGGACTGACCAGACGAAGTTTCCGCCGCATCCGATGAACCGCTGTCTAAATCGTTTGTGTTTTCGGCATCGATCTCTTCGTCCTCCAAAGGACTTTGATCGGAGACGAACTGCTGCCAGGAAGGACTTTTTGAAAGTACAGGATCGGGCTCGTCGAGCGCTCCCATTGACGCCTGCTGCGCTCGAAGGGCTTCTACCTCGGAAGGTGAGGTTGACGCCGTTCGCTGCCGCACGCGACTCTTCGCAGGCTGTGTTTCGTCCGAGCTCGCGCCACCAGCGGCTGGAGCATTTGTTGCGCTCCCGCCCTTTTCAAACTGGTGACCGCACATTCGGCATCGCGTGGCGATCGCCGGAATGAGACTTCGACAGCTGGGACAACGTATAAAGGTGAGTTCCGCCTCTTCTGCCGTCATAGTGAGATCCTCTTGAAAAAACCTCTCATCACATCACTACTTCTGTACCGCACAACTATGCCTCGTCTTAGATCTCCTCGAGTTGAACAACGCTTTTGGAGAAGGTCTGACTGAAAAAATTTGTCCACCAGCTAGATACAGCGGGCCCGCGTGGAAAGTCTAATGCCGTCAGTAAAAGTATTTATCGGCAAAGAAACCTAAAAACACGAGACCACTAAATAAAGTCAGCAGAACAATCAGTAAAAACAACAACACTCGCGAAAAGCTTGCGCCGAGACCGAGCGGCTCATCAGCTTCCTCAAGTAGCTGAAATTGCTCCGATTCCTTATAGCTCCCCGCCCCTTCTCCGTTTAGATGATACTCATCGTCGCCGAAGCCGGAAGAGCGAGAGGACGGATCGGGGTCCTCGAACAAGTTACTTCCGAGACTGTTATCGTTGAATTCATTGCGATCGAATACTTCTCTGACAAAATTGCTATTGTTGTAGCCATCCGATTGGAAGCGATCGTCGCCGCGAGTTTGTAGTCGTCCCGCTGGATATTCGTAATCGTCGTCCATTTCGGAATCTTCGAGATCATCCTCATCTCGATCGATCACCGGCAGCTCGGTCTTCGTCGCCATCATCGTCGGCGGGGAAAGCGGATCTACTGCAGCAAAGGGCGAACCATCCGTCGCATATTGGCCTTTTATCGCATCTTGCGGTGCACTCAGCTTCTCGTCCGCGGCCCGTGAATCGAGCTCATCGCGTATCGCTTGTTCTTCGCTTTCGCTTCTCGCGATGTAGAGCTCAACACCTCCGCCAAGCTCGATCGTTCGCACGTCGTTCAGAACATCGAGCGGCACCCCTCTCTCGAGTCGATCACCTTCCAACGAAGTTCCGTTACTGCTTTCGTCGAGCACTCGCATTCGTCCGTCGTCCGTCCACTCAAATTGCAGGTGACATCGGGAGATGTGCGGCGCATTGATCCAAATATCGTTCGCCGGATCTCGCCCCACGGTGAGCTTGCCGGTTCCGGTCAATACGAAACGGGATGGACGAACGTTGTCGTCGTTGGAAAAAATGACAGGATATTTTGCCTGACGACGTTGCGGTGGCGCTTGAACGGACGGTCGATTCTGGAGGCGGCTCATGTCCTCCGGTCGGAGCAGAAGCGAGAACGTGATCTCGCTCCCGATCGAAATTACACTGTCGGCGGTGATCGGAGTTCTCTCGCTGATTTTCTCGCCTGAAACGAGAGTTCCGTTGGTGCTTCCTAAATCTTCCACCCAGCACTGTCCGTCGTCGCAACCGATCTGCACGTGCTCGGCAGAGACATCAGAGGACTCGAAGCGAAGTAAGCAGGACCGAGCCCTGCCGAGTTTTATCGGAGAGCGCGGCGAGAACGACAGTAAAACTGGCGCGCCACCCAGGACAGATATTGCGGGATAGAGCGGTGAGTCGTAATTCAACGCAGTTCGTAGCACCCGGATGGCCGCGACGTCAGGAGCTTCGTCACCCTCGAGGATGAGATCGACATCGAGCGCGATAATCCGGATGAGCACGCCGCCGAATTGAATCTCTCCGCGATTGGTGAACGTGCCGGTCAGCCCGGAAGGAGAAGTGATGTTGTCAGCGTCGCTCGGCCGTCGCACGACGTCCGAGCGAAACTCGCGGCCAAGACCTCGGGTGATCCGAATGTCCGGCAGGTTTGATTGAGATTCGATAAAAACGTGTGCGGTTTCACTGGACCCGAGAATGGCCGAGGTCCTCCGGAGGAAGATAGTTTCGGGCAGGCTTATGCCGTCTGAGAATTCGATCTCAAGCGCAAACACAAATGCTCCCTAACTTGCCGAATTCATCACCCACGATTACTCCGTTCCTTCGTCACCCAGTGATTCTCCTCATAGGCGCGTCGAATTTCGGGATCTTCTTCTCTATCGTAGGAGCGGAGAATTCTCTGAAGCACAACCAGCTCATTTCGGCCCCGGAGCGCTTTAACCACTTCAAGGCGGATGTCGCGAGATGGGCTATCTAAAAGGTCAAGAACCTCCTGCGATGGGAGTCTCTCCCCGAATCGCTTCAGGATGATCCCCAGAATTCTCGTGTCCCCGGACGACCGGCTGAATCGGTACAACATCCCCGGAGACGACTCCGTGAGAAACTGGTCGAGCGCATAGCTGAGCTCATCATCATTCGCCATCTCTTCGAGGGAAATGATTCCTAGCGGCTTTACGAGCCGTGAGCGGGAATCCCAGAGCTGATTCTTCACCCAACCGATGAATGTCTTCCCCGGCTCGTTTTGTAGCGAGCGGCCGGCAACGATTTCAAACGCCTTGGTCGCGACTTCGGGAGAGCTCGAAGTCGCCATCGCCGACAGAAGCACCCGCTCGGCGCCTGGGGCCATCCATTGCCCTACCACCTGCAGCGCATCCAGGTCCCATCCGTTTAATGCGCTTCGAACGAGAGCCGACTGGAGTGGAACATCCTGCGGGCCCTTCTCCAGCTGAATGACGGCATCCAGAACGATGGCCTGGTACGGCGGCAAAGCTTTTCTTCGCGCCATTTCGCGTGCCAGATCAAAGACCGTTCTATTTTCGTGTTCCGCGAGATGAACGAGGGACCAGCGAAGGTCTTCATCCGAGATCCGCTGGAGCCAATCGGGGAGATCTTTCTGGAACGATCGCGCGAGATGGTTCGTCGCAAGAATCAGCGCTCCAATACCACGTCCTGCCACTTCGGTTTGACCGGCCTTTTGTCCGACGAAGGATCGAAGAATCGGGACGAACGTGGCCTCAGATTCATCAAGGGCAAGAGCGGCAACGAGTTGTGTCGTTCGCTCCGGATCAACTGCCACCGCTTCCTCAAGTGTCTTCTTCCGCGTTTCAGTAGAGAGACTTCGGTCGCAGGCGAGCAAGAGTTTGTTGAAGACTTCGGGAGTGACGCGCGCACCGCCGCCTTCAGACCAAAATCTTCGGAGCAGCTCGGCGACCCGCGACTGACGGTCGTTGGTCAGACGCTGAAAGAGAAATTTATCAAGTGAGCGCACGAGATTCGATTCGAGTCCCGCGGTTCGAAGACGAAGGAGAACGGAATACGCGCTTCCTTGTTGTGACTGAGCGATCCGCTCGATCGCCTTCTCTCGTTTCTCGAATGGCAGACCCGCAGAGGTCGCGTCGACGAGGAGCGGTTTCAATTCCGCGGGCGCTGCGTTTATCACATCGGTTAATGTGCTCGCCTGCTGCGGCGGCCGGTTCACTCGATCAATGGCGAGGAACAACAATCCGGCAACAAGAAGTCCCACGACGAGAGCGACCGACCAGGTGATAAATCGAACCCGTTTATCATCGATATCAACGGGCCGTCCTCGTTGAGGTTGCGGACGGTATGACGTCGGCATGGATTTCGTCTGCGGCGCAATGTACGTCGAGACTTCCTTCTGCTGATTCTCCTCGAGCGCAGGAGATCGAACCGCCACGGTCTTCCTCGACCAGCGCGTGTTTCCGTAAATGCTGCTTCCATGCTCGATTGCGGAGTGAAGCGCCTTCAGCAGCTCTCTCGCGTCGGGAAAGCGCTCGCTGGGACGTGCCGCAAGACAATTCCCCAGAATATCATCGGTCCACACCGGGAGATCGGTGCGCACAGTGGTTGGCGCAGGTGCTACCGCCGTCACATCCGGAATATGGTCCGCCGTAAGCTGACGTCCCGCGAGCGGAAAGCGGCCCGTGAAAAGCCGGTAACCGAGCACACCGAGCGCAAAGATATCGACGGTTGGATCATTCGCGGAGAGATTCCTTTGTTCAGGGGCGACGAAATGCAATGTCTCGGTCGGGGGCAACGCCGCAGTCTGTTTTGCTCCGGACTCAAAGGGTCCCAGCATCGACCAGAGGATCGGTTTTCCTGCTGCCTCAAGAAAAAAGCTTTCGTTGCAGATATCGCTCAATACCTGCCCGTGCTCATGGACGCGGGCGATGGAGTCTACGAGGTTGACGAACGTGTTCTGCAAATCCGGAATGCTGAATGGGTGACCAAGAAGGTTTGCGCCGCGTGCAAAGTCAGTCACGAGAAATGCGGTGCCTCGAGCATCGACTCCCCAGAAGCGAAACGGAATCCGGCTCACTTGCGCATCGCTCAAAAGTTGCAAGCGCGCTGAAAACTGCAGCGCGATCTCCGAACCGAAGACAAGAGGATATCGAAGAAGCCAGAGTGTGACGCGTTCACCCGTTTCTTGATCAACCGCTTCAAAGGCTTCCGAGGTGCGAGTCGACGCCAGCCGCCCACCACGAACCAGCCTCTCTCCAACCATTTGATAACTAAAATCCATAGTACGCTCTTTCCAATTTTCGCCGGACAACATTCCGGATTCTGGCTCGGACGCTTAGAGCAATGCTCCGGCTCGTTCGCGAACTCTTTCGCAAAAGAACGAAACGGAACCTAACTTAAGACACCAACGACGTCCGGACGTTCCGGACGTAGAGGCCGAACTTGTTCGTTGAGCTCTTCGTACGACAGTGTACGGAACCAACCGACCGATGGGAAAAGGTGGTTCAGAAACTCACTTACCGCCGCACGAATCTCACCGGAGCACAGAACGACAACCGGTAACGCTCCTCGTTCCAGCGCCGGAGAGAACATCTGACGCGAATGCTCCCTCAACTGCTGATCCATTTCCGGCTCAAGCGGCGGTTTTCCTTTGCCTAAGCTCCAGGAGGCTACCGCACTACGAAACTC
The DNA here is from genome assembly GCA_964509425.1 of uncultured Bdellovibrionales bacterium. Taxonomy (GTDB): domain Bacteria; phylum Bdellovibrionota_C; class UBA2361; order SZUA-149; family CAZDWZ01; genus CAZDWZ01. The sequence goes on from CAZDWZ010000002.1 coordinate 467,289, forward strand.
GTCCTCAACTGAAGATGCTATGAGAAACGTACGGATTCTTCCACCTGGTCCCAGTGCCTGAGCACTAATTGAGCGGGCGCATACCTTACGGAGGTGATCGTGAAGATCGAGCAGCCAGCCCCCGCGATCTTTATCAGGAGGCATCACCGCAGCAAACTCAGCAATACCCTCAAGAATTGTCTTAATATCGCGGACGCTCACTTGATCGCGAAGCAGGCGGCGGAAAACCTCGGTGAGCTCCGGGAACGAAATGATTCCCCTCTCCACCACTTCTTCGTACAGCCCCGGGAACTTCGCCTTCGCAGATTTCATCTCCCGTTTGACTTCGTCGATTCCAACAAGCTCTCCAAGATGGTCTCGGGTGGCAGCCAGCACGTCGAGCGCCAAAAATTCCACGGGTTCGAGAATGACGACGCCGAGCTTGCTCATCGCCTGAAAGAGGTTCCGATCGGGCGGGAGCCAGGAAGCAAGTCCGTAGTCTACCGGATGCCTGACCGAAACAGCCCCTAACGCACCGAATATCGCCAGCATCGAAGGGGGAGCCCCGAGGAAAATCTCTCCGAGGCGCACGCTTCCTTGCCGCACGACGTGCTCCCGAATCCGAATGCGGTACCCGCCGATGGGAAGGTCGCTCGCGAAGCGAACGGAGACCTCAGGAACATACATTCCGTATTCCTTGGAAAATGCATGGCGCTGGGCGTCCAGAAAATCGCGGAAAATTTTCTCGTCTGGAACTCGAAGCTGTTGTGAATCCCAGCGGCCAGCAAAGCTTCCCTCATCAAGCTCGAGCTCGAGTGGCTGCACATCAAACGGAGAGACGGCTGTTCCCCCCGATAACAGCTGCTGACTCTCAATTGCGGGAGCGGGGAGCTCGCCAGCACGCGGCTGTGGCAGACCCTGATACGCATTTGGCAGCTCGGGGCGCACCTCGCGAAGCGGATCGAGGACCTGCCAATCTGCTCCGGCTCTTTCCTCATCGAGATACTTTCTCGAATACCAGGCGAGGAACAACAGCACGGCGCCTGTGAGCGCAAACGGAACAAACGGCAAACCAAGAACTGAAAGCAGCAGAAATGTTCCCGCGGTAAACGCCAGGACATGACGATCTTCCAAGAACTGATTAAAGATTTGACCGCCGGACGACTGCGCTCGCTGATCATGCACGTGGGTGACGATAAAGCCGGCGGCCAACGAAGTCAGCAGCGACGGAAGGCAATTGACGAGACCATCACCAATAGCCAGCACACCGAAGGTGGCAACCGAGTCCTGCCAAGACAAGCCGCGGCTGATACCAAGAGCCAAGCCGCCGATGGCGTTTACGGCAACAATAACGAATCCGGCGATCGCGTCCCCTTGAACGAATTTCATCGCTCCGTCCATCGCTCCGAAAAACTGCGATTCCCGGCTCAGCTCCGCTCTTTTATAGGCCGCTTCATCGGGAGTGATTCTGCCCATCCTGAGATCGGCATCAATGGCCATTTGACGGCCCGGGACCGCATCGAGAACGAAGCGGGCCGCAACTTCAGCAACTCGAGCAGAACCTTTCGCAACGACGAGAAAGTTCACGAGCGCGATAATTCCGAAGATCATCGCGCCGACTACGAAATTTCCTCGGACGACCATCTCTCCAAACGTCCGAATCACGTTCCCTGCGACGCCGAGACCTTGATCGCCGTAGAGGAGAATCAACCGGGTCGAAGAAACATTAACGGCAAGCCGAAGCAAAGTCGCAAGGAGGAGCACTGTTGGAAAAGATGAGAGCCGACTCGGCTGCCGGTTGATGAGGCTCGTCACCAGCAAGAGAAGTGCAAGAACGAAATTCGCTGCAATAAGTAGGTCGAGAAGGAACTTCGGCAAGGGGACGAGAATAACGATCAGCAGAGCGACGATGAGCAGCGCAACGAGCGTCCCATCGCTTCCAACACGGCGCAGCGCACCTCCGAATGATCTCACTCCATCAGCAGCGGGCATCCCACCCTCCCCAACCTCGCGCACCTTTCAGCGAACAAACTGGCATACGTCGACCTTCATTCCATTCCGAACCAGGCAGGGGAGAGAGGTCTGCCGTCCGGGTTCTTCGCTTTCGGCCGCACACTGAAGCCGCCTCCCCGCGGCTCCGCTTCGGAACCGCATTCGCCCATGCAAAACTATCGCTGTGAAGCGTAAAAACAGCAATTCAATTTTCGCAGGAAAACAGACGTTGCGAATGCGACGCTGTCGAAAGTCGGAGCGGTCCTCGAAGAGCGATCGGCGCTCCGTGCGGGAATCCCGAGCTTCTTATTGAAACGCCGTAAGGAGCTTCACGAAGAGTCCGGCCATCAAGAGTCCGAAGAATCCGGCGAACACCATCGCCAGAGGTCCGGTCGCTTTTACCGGCAGGGCCGTAATCTTTCCTTCGACCTGTACCTGACGCTGAGTCATGACGGTATCGGCGAGCTCTTGGAGCTGCTTGGAGAGCTCACCACCATGCTTAGAGCATTGGCCGAGGAACATGAACGCGTGTTTCACCTCCATGAGGCCGTTTGCTTCACTCACCTCAACCAGAGAGTCTTCTAGGTTCAGTCCCGACCGCATGAGCTTTTCCACGTGCACGAACATTTCGGTCACAGGATTATGGGAGTCGCGCTCGTTTGCCATGTGGACGATGTGCGAGACGCAGGGGCCGATATCGAGCGCGCTACTCACGCCGATGGAGATCTGCTCAATGACGAGCGGAAGGTAATACATGGTGTCGTCTTCCCGGGCGCGAATTTTACGCTCGAGCCAGGTAATCGGCGCCGCATAACCGATGAACATTCCAAGTACAAGGAAGATCATGAGGAGCATCGGGGTTGGTGCCACCAAATAAATTAGTGCCGGAAAGATCGGACCGACCACTATGGCTGAGAAGATCTGTATGCGTCCGAACCAAGTTTTGTCCTCAGGAGCAAACATCCCGGCGCGAAAAAGTTTATGGGCGATGTCTTCGGTTTTTTTACCGCTCTGTCGCTTAGCCTGCTTCCGCAGTGTTTCAGCGTCGAGGTCATAGGGGTCGATTTCCCCTTTCATCGGCTTTCGTACAGTTCCGTCTTGCGTGCGGAGCTGTCCACTCATCAGCCCTTTCATGCCGGCAACTTTTCCACCGGAGCCTCCGCCGCCGATGAGCACATATGCAAGCCCAGCGAGCAGGGCCACGATGCCCAGCGAGATTAAGATCACGAGGATTGGGAGCTTGTCCATTAGACCTTAATGTTCGTTACTTTGGCAGACCAATAAAAACCAAAAATAATGAGCGCCATTCCTCCCTGCATCATGTTCTGCCCGAGCGGATGAGAGAACGCCGGAAACACGAGATCAGGAGAGGTGAAACAGAGGTAGACCATGAGGAGTCCCATGATGACCGCAATCGCATACAGCGAGCCTCTTTCCATACCGACCGCAGCAACCGCTTTCTTTCGGAACTCCGAACGCTTCCGGACCTGCTTCGCAAGCCGCTCGAGCGTGGTCGACAAGGTTCCCCCGACTCTTCTACTCAATATGAGGCTCTGCACGAAAAGTTCCAGCTCCGGATGGGCGACGTCTTCGCCGAATGCGCCGATAGCCTGTTCTTCAGTGAGACCGAGACGAAGACGCTCAATGAGAAGCTCGATTTCCGCACGGACAGCAGACTCAGGCTCCAGTCCCTTGCCGGCGGCCTCAAGACCTTGGATCGCGTTCATTCCAGTCTTCAGCAAGCTCACGTATTGAAGCAGCAATACTGGATAATCCCGGTCGAAACGATCGAATTGTTTTTGAATGCGCCGGTCGACCATCGCCGAGACCATTGCAGGCGGAATCAACAACGCCACGAACCAGCTTGGAACTTTGAGCCATTGATACGCAGGAATAAAGCAGAACAACGCGACTGCGAGCTGCAGGGCTCTGAACTGAACCGGAGAGAAAGGCCATTTCGCATACCGGAGCCGCTTCTCGAGCGTCATCCGCGAGCTGCTGACTTTTTTCTTTCCGAGCTCGCCTTCTGCCGCCGCCGCAAGCGCGAGGTCGGCTTGCGACCGCGCGTTCGGGTTCGCCTTCTGGGCCGCGCGCTGAGCCTGGACCAATGTTCTGAGATTGCTCGTGACATCGGATCGCTGGCGAATCTTCGAGCCTCCGGGAAGCGGAACGCCGCCCATGAGGAGGAGAAAGACTCCCAACCCGAGAATCGCGACCAGAACCAGAGCGATGACCAGCGTCACCGATAGAGACATACGCCACCTTCGATCTTGAAAACTCTGCTCCCGCGTCAAGTAGTTCGACGCGGCACGGTTTTCCTACCTTACAACGACGGCACCCTTGGACTGCGACTGATTGTTAAAGCCGATGTACTTTGGTGCGTCACCCAAATAAATTCCGTTCCGTTCGAGAATTTCCTCGTAATAGCTTGAGTAGGAAAGAACTTCCCACTGAGGATTCTCGCCCGGTTGAGCGAGCTTAAACATCGGCCGAACTTGAATATTGCCTTCGACGAAATGCCCAACTTCCATCACTTCGGCGAGACGCACCCGGCCGGTGCCTCGCTCACGTACGTTCCAGCAAACAACGTCAACCGCGAGAGCGATCTGCTGCCGGATGATATCCATGCTCACACCGCGCTGAGCCCGTCCCAGCAAGCTCTCCAGACGCGTGAGCGTCTCACGAGCATTTCTTGCGTGGACCGTGGACATTCCACAGTGCCCCGTCTGCGCGGACTCGAGAAACGCTTCCGCAGCTTCGGGGGTCCGCATCTCACCGAGAATTACTCGTGTCGGACACATCCGCAGAGTCGTCTTGATGTGCTCTTGGAGAGTCACTTCTCCGACCCCTTCGGTGTTCGCTGAGCGGGAAACCAAGCTGCGATAATAAGGATGTTGATAGTTAAGCTCCGGAGTATCTTCTACTCCGATGATTGATTCGTCTGCTTTAAATTGTGTTCCCAAGCAGCGCATCAAGGTCGTCTTTCCGGTTCCGGTTTCGCCCGCGACCATGAACGTGTGCTCACAAGTTCGAACCAGCGCTGCGAGATAGTTCACGATGAGCGGCGGAGCGACCTGATAGGCGACTAAGCTTTCAAGGGTTGCTTCTTGCACTCGCGGAACTCGCATCGTGAGAAACGGTCCGCGGCTTCCGCAGACGCTCTCATGCACGACGCAAAGCCGCTTTCCGTCTGAGAACGAAGCATCGATTGTATGCTGCTGAGTGGAGACGCTCTTTCCAAGCCGGAACAGAACACGGTCGATGAACGAAGTATACGCTTCGTGGTTCGGCCAATGCAGTCCGGTCGTTTCGCTGAATTTACCTCGTTGAAGAACGACGGTCTTATAATCGTAGCAGTGAATGTCGGTGACTTCCGGGTTGTCGACGAGCGACTGGAGGACCCCCCACCCGAGCAGATCTCGCTTCAAGTGAACGATGATATCGGCCCGGGTAACGTCGTCGATGACGAAACTTCTGGAGGCGCAGACTTTGTCTATCGCCTTCCCAATGGCTTCTTCCGAAACTTCTTTGTCATTGTCTTCGTCAACTTTGCTTCCGAGCTCACGACGGGTCTCTTTGAGCACCGCGTTTGCGATCGGCGAAAGGCTGATGTGCGCCGATCCGCTGACAGAGGTCGCAGGCTTCTGAGCCGCTGGAGCCGGATTCTCTTTTCTCGCACCAGGCCGAGCGTTAGCAGTTTCCGCAGGTCCGGCACCGCCTTCTCCCCTGCCTCGTGTTGAAAACAGGTCTAGAAGACTATCTCGATCAGTATCTTTTGACATACCCACCCATGACGCGAACCAAAGTGAAACCTCTTCCTCCCCGGAACAACCTCAGAGTGCGAACTGCTAAACACTCTGAAGAGATCGTCTACCGCAATCAATCTTTCGATTCCGGAGAGTCTGCAGACGACCCACAGACTCTCCGTTTCTGAGTTCCTAGAACTCTTTATCCAAGACCCATCTCTTGTTCTTCAAGACATACCGGATTTGCTTGCCGGTTTTCGGGTCTGTCGAATACATAATTCCATCGGCCGACTCTTCCTTCGGAGTTACCTTCTCGTCTGGAATATCGAGCACCTTATTTATATCGACCGGATCCGGATCAACCTTTGGCTGATCGACTTCGTCGCCTCCGACGAGCGAGAGGCTGAGCGTTCCCATCGTCCGGGCGAGCTCAATCTTCTTCGCGTCTTTTTCGGTCACGAGCAGAGTTACCGTGGTAGCGCCTTGATCGTTTGCAGCCGGAGCATTCGGGTTATTTGCAGTCATCCCTGCGACCGAGAGAATCTTCGTGAATCGAACAATCGTCGCGATTTGCTGACGTCCGTCCTTCACATAAGACCAGAGAACGTCGACGCGCGAATCAGGACGGGCGAACCCTTCAACTCCTGAACGGCGATCCACGGTAATCGTGACCGCTCGGTATCCGGCCGGGATGTTCAGTGAGCTGAACGACTTCTTGTCCGTAATATCTTCCATCACCACCGGCACGTTCGGGCTCACAAGTCGCGCCGCGAACTTATCGAGAACAAACGGAAGATCCTTCTTGCGAAGTCCGCCGGGAGGAACTTGCGTGTCATCCATCATGACCGAAGTGAACATGACGTCTTTGAACTGTGTTCCCTCTTCAATACGGGCAATCGCCACGAGCACTTCAGCTTTCCCTGGTGCCGGGACTTGCGCGGACGGCTGTTCGGTCGCAACCGCTTCGCCTTTATCTTTGTTTGAATTTTGCGCAACAATGATGAATGCTGCAGCAAGGACAATAATTATAGAAACGAGACAACCAACGAGCCATCGAACTTTGGTTGCGTATGTTTGCGCCGGACTGACTCCCCCAAAACGCGATCCCATAACTCCTCACTCCTCTTATAAAACCACTCGATTCGGACCGGAGCTTTCTCCAATCCTTCTGTTCACTCAGACCCCTGCCGGCAGACAGTCCATGAGCGGACGGTCGCAAGCGACTTAAGTTTCCTTAGTTCGAGGTCCTCTTTCTGACCGGCTCGTACAGTAATATACACCCTGTTGCGGGCAATTTGGTGGTCAAAAGGACAATTTTCTCGAATTTTCCCGGTACAACGTTTTTTAGAATACCATTTCCCAATGAGGGATTCGAGACATCTTCCGCTTCGACCATTCGCATACCCTAAATCGGCTCTCGCAATAGAATATCGACCTAATGCCGACACCGGCTTAAGAAGATAATCGATTCTGACAGATTCCGACCTAAAAACCCAGGAATTTACACTACTTCCGTGCCATCTTCATCACTCTTCGACGGGCCCCTCGAGGGCGCTTCACAAAAAATTTATTTCTTTTTGAAAGATTTTCGGAGCAGCCGGAACGAGTCTCGAAATGGGATCCAATACAGCATGATGAAGTTCGAAAACTCCTTCTCTGACCCGTCTCCGATGCCGAATTCAATGCGCTCTCGCTTCTTCGGAACATAGAGGGACCCGAAAATCCAATCCCAAAAGGCGAAGATGAATCCGAAGTTTTTATCCCAATGCCGTTTGGCCTTGCTGTGGTGGATCTGATGCTGCGCCGGCGAGATGAAAATGCGGCTCAACGCCGGTCCGTAGGAGAACCAAATATGCGAATGGCGAAGGTGATACGACGCCACATAGAAAACAAAGAGAAACAAGTTCACGTTGCCCACGACGCTCATCGACACGTTCCGGAAGACGAAATACCTGAAAAAGGCGTCTGCGATCCCACTGAAGACCCCCGTAAAAATAAAGCTGAGAAGGTCGTCGACAGGGTGCATCCGGTAGACCGACACGGGGGTGAGGACCTCGGCGGAGTGATGGACTTTGTGGAAATTCCAGAGAAAAGGAAATACGTGCTGGAGCATGTGAGAGAGGAACAACGCGAGATCAAAGGCCAGCACGAGGAGCAGCGAATACGCGAGCGACAATAGCGTGCTGCTTTCGCCGACGATCGCGACTGGTCCAAAGGTCGACACCAGCAACCCGTACGTACGCGATGCCACGGCTCCGAAAATGTAGAGCACGGGTGCCATGATAAACGTGTAGAGAATCGCATTCGAGTAGAAGTAAAAGTAGTCTGCGACTGCTGAACGATGGGTGTAGACGGATTTCGGGAATATTTTTCGGAGCGCTCCGACGGGCGGGTCGGCTTGTTCTCCTTTCGCAGCCTTTTCGGCGGCTTCCCGCCGCGACTCGAGAATCGTCAGCACCATCGCGATCAGCAAGCTTGTCGCCAGATAGGGAAAGTAGATGCGCTGAGTCGGGTCAAAGAGGTAGTAAATGGGTGCTGTCAGCGTGTGTTCCCGAAAGGCACCCAAATATTCCATGAACTCTCCTTCTCCTCATTTCCATCGTCGCCGATCTGTTCGACGGTCACAAGGATACAAGTACACTCGCCTCGGACTTTGCTTGGCCGCGCTCTGCTCTCGGGTGGCGCTCTGCTCTCGGGTGGCACTGTGCTCTCGGGTGGCACTGTGCTCTCCTGTGGCACTGTGCTCTCCTGTGGCACTGTGCTCCTGGGCGCTACTGGGCGTTTCCGGATTTATCGCGCCTCGCTCCGCTTTCTCTCAACCACTCGACGCTCCCGCCGTCATCTCGCCCCGAAACAGTGTCTTTCTCGAAGACCTCACTTGGATGGAGGTTCGGGACGCCGTCAGGTCCGGAAAGACCACCGCTGTAGTCCCCACGGGAGGGATAGAGCAGAGTGGCCCCTATCTGCCGCTCGGCAAACACAACTTCATTCTCGAGGCGACGATGAAGCTGCTCGCGGAGCGGCTCGGAGACACGCTCATCGCTCCTATCGTCAAATACGTTCCCGAAGGAAACATCTCGCCGCCCACCGGTCACATGGCCTACGCCGGAACTATCTCGATACGCGAAGAGACTTTTGTCGCCCTCTTAAAAGATGCGGCGAAAAGCCTAGAGGCTCACGGCTTTCGCTGGATTGTTCTGCTCGGCGATTCGGGAGACAATCAATCCGGCCTTCGCCGGGCGGCGGATGAGCTGAACCGCGAATTAAAACCGGGCACGAAGGCGATCTTCCTCCCCGAGTATTACAACTACACTCTCCTCACGACGTGGCTTGAGCAGCGCGGCTTTTTCCAGAAAAGCGAGGGAATCCATGACGACCTAGCATTTACGGCTCAGCTTTTCGCAATTGCTCCGGAGCTCATTCGCTTCGAAGAACGCAAGCAAGCCCAAAAAACCTCAATCAACGGCATTTCCCTGCTCCCCCCCGATCGCATCCAGGAGCTAGGCCAAGAAATCCTAAACAAGCGAGCAACCGAAAGCGCCGCAAAGATCCGCGAACGACGAACCGCCGCAACAGCCAAAAACTAGCCGCAGCAAAAGCAACGCCGGAGAGGATTCCACCTGTCATCTCGAGATAGAGGCCTGCGAAGCGAAGCCGAACAAGCCCACACACCTCGTCACCCAGACACCGACCCGTTCAAAAGAAAAAAATTAATGTCGATGAAGTAAAAGTAGGCGGCGGGAGGTGGTGGGGAAGTTTGGTGGAGATCGAGGCGGAAGGGCGGCGAGGAGCGGAGTTTGCTACGGCAAATGCTTGCCGCGCCAAAGCCGCAGGCGACGGCGGAAGCACCACAGCCGCTCTTCCAACGAAGAGCTACGCCAAAATTCCCCACCACCAGCGCAAAAAAAAAGTTGGGTGGTTTTGCCACCCAACTTTCATTGAACACAAACGAATGAGAATTATCCGTTTGCTACGTTCATCGAGCTACCTACATAGCTGAAGCTTGTGCAAGCTTGACGACCAAGGAAGGTGATAGCCAAGATACAGACAACTGCGATGAGAGCAGCGAGAAGTGCGTATTCCAACATACTCGCACCTTTCTCTTCTTGTGAGCCTGCTTCAACCACTTCTAGATTCTTGATTTCTTCGTTCATTGTACGTGTCTCTCCCACTTTTCGGTTAACTTTTTCCGGCCTGCATTCCCTGCATCCGCTAGACCTCGCTGCATCGATAGTCATGTCCATTTGATGCAATCGTTTGGACGTCGATACAGGAGATTAAGCTGCAGGCAATCGCAAAACACTGATCTGAGTTTCCTGACGAATTTCAGCATTGTATCAGGGTTTACCTGTACCGCCTACACATTTTCTTGAAGCCCCAGACATCTATTCGACAACTATCGGCACCATTTTCACTATGATTGAGCGAAAATTCAAGCCCATAAATTAGCCGAAAATCTTCTCGTAAGATGTTATCCGTGAAAGGAGCGATTCTCGGAAGTTGGTCGCACGCTCGGATTCAACCATGAGAAGAGCCCCAAAATACAGCTTGAAATGAATTCTGTGTGCTACGGTAGAGGAAGCGCGTACGACATTTTGCGAGCAGCTGCGAAGTCGACGGAGCGAGTAGAGAACAATGACGGCGAAAGGCTCGTGCGCCGACAGTTGAATTCAAACCCTCAGGGCGGATCTAAAACATCACTCGCGAGAGCGCTGAGAATCGAGCGTTTCGAGCCGATTCTCCGACGCTACAACCGTTAGGAAGAAGGCGGATTGTTGTCCGGATTGCCTTCGTCTTCCTTTCCTCGAGTAAGGAGACGTTCCCACCAGGAGCCTTTCCGCTGCTCTGGCGCTGCTTCGCCGCGATTGATGAGATTGAGCTCGCCACATACCTCTTCGAGCGCAGCGCGCGTACCCTTCTGCCCCAGACTGTAGAGTGTCCGACCGCTTCCCGGCCAGAGCGACGCCTTCGGGTCGACCGGGACCGGCGGAAGCCGCCATGGGCGCTGTCCTAGGCCGTGCACTGGCTCAAGCTCTGCTTCGATTTGAGGGACGGCGAGAAGCGTTCCGCTGTATCCATTCACGAGGAAAGTTATTCGGTCCGAACCAACGACCAACGCCTTTACGTAGCTCAGAAAGAGGTCGAGCGCCGTGAGTCCGAGCACCGTGTCGTCAATGACGATAAGCACTTCGTCGGCTGCCCGCATCAAGGCTCCGGTTGCCGGGCTGATTCTGCCTCCCGTGTCGATGAGCAACACGTCGTGCATCACCCTCGCAAGTTCTAAAACTCGCTGGCAGATGGCCATCCCGTCGGTGTGACAAACGAGATCCATAGCCTCCGCCATGCTGTCGGGGGGCATCAAGACCGAAACGTCTTGGCTGACCGGGATGAGTGCATCGCAAATGCTGTCTCGACTGATTTCTCTGGTGCCGTTGACCCAGCTGCTGACGACCTTGGCTTCGGCTCCGTTTACCGTAAGCGATCGGCAGAGATCTCTCGTTTCGACGTCCAAGTCCCAAAGGAGAGTTCTCCTCCGGTAAACGCTGCACACCTCTGCGAGAGCGGCGCAAATGCTGGTCGCACCGGTGCCGCCTTTTGCGTGGGTAACAAGCACGATTTTTGCTTCGCGAATCCGTCCTTCACGGCGGAACTCGGAGTAAATGGCAACGAGCTCTTGGAGAAGGTCGAGTGGTGAAGAATCATCCGGAAGAACTTTTCGGACGCCGGCGGAATGTGCTGCTCGGAAAGCTCCTCCGGAGTAGGCGGTCTGGGAAACATACATGACGACGTGGAGCCAGGGCATCTGCGCCAGAGAATTTCGGGCGATGCCGGGGGCCATGTCGCCGAGGCCCGATCCGAGAACCAAAACATCCGCTTCGCGAAGCTGATTTTGGTAATCCTTATCCAGGACCAGCTTGACGCGCAGGTCCAACATCTCAATGTCGCTTTGGCTGAACGCCTCAATTCGCCGGGCACATAACGACTGCCCTTCAGCGGTCTTATCGACGATAAGAATTCTCATACCTCTCCGTTGGCCGAAACCGACCCTTTCCTTCCCTCTTCAGAACGTTCCGCAACCTCACCGTAAACGAATGGAGGGGTCAAATGGATAAGATTCAAATTACGGGAAAACGACGCAAAGAAAAACCTATAACCGCCGTCAACCACGACAATATTATCACGTTCAAATTACGGCTGAAATGAGGAGAAGATTATTTTCCGTTTTTCGAGCTTCCCGAACCGGTGGCCGAGGAGCTTCCGCCGGAGGAGGCGTTCGAAACTTCGTCTGAGGGATCAAAGTTATGGAGGAGGAAGTAACCCACACCGAAACCGAAGGCAAAGATAAGCCCGAGCTGCATGAGGGTCTTCAAGAGACCGGCCTTCCGGTAATGAATGTTATCAGAGAGCTCTCGAAGTCGAGCGGACGGTAGGTGACTCTCTGATACGGCGACACTGGGCCGGGGGTCCCCCGTCTCGTCGTCATCCCAGAATGGATAGTCGCCGGACGACATTCCCGGGCCTCGCCGTTCCGGAACCTCCATTTCGTTTGGGTCAATCTCGACGCCCTCCATATCGTCGACGATGTCCGCGTAGGAGGCCGAGGACCGGTCAAAGGCCGTGGATGCAGCTTCGTCGACGGGAACAGAACCTCCGCCTGCGAGCGCTCTGGCTTTCGCCCGCTCATCTTTTGCCGTCGCGTGAGCCTTTGACTGCTGCTCGGCGCGCTCGGAGGAAAATACTTGTGGGCGGATAATCGTCGAGCTTCCGGTACGGACGTTAGAATCGGGCTCGAGCTCGGCCGTGTCGGCGCGAGCACGGGCAACCGTTTCACCCGGAGACAATACTTCGTCAGCCGTTCTCGAACTAAAATGAAGGAGTGGATCGTTTTCGACGGAGAGATCTCCCCCGCCGTCCAGCGTTCGCTGCAACACGAGCAAGTCCTCGCACATCTCGCGGGCATTTTGATAGCGAAGCTGAGGATCGCGAGCCATTGCATGAAGCACGATCGAGCTCAGACCTTTCGGACAGTCTTCTCGCAGCTTGTTCGGTGGCGTCGGGTCGGATCGAAGCCGCATGGTCATCGATTCCACGACGCTCTTTCCCTTGAAAGGAGGCTCGTGGGTGATCATCTCGTAGGCCAGCACTCCGAGGGCGTAGATATCTGAGCGTGCATCAACTTGCCCCTGCTCGAGATATTCCGGGCTGACATAATCAATCGTTCCGACAACACCGCCGTGATCGGTGAGCTTCGGTCCGGAATGCATCCGCGCAATACCGAAGTCTGTGATTTTGACGTCGCCGCCGGTTGTCAGAAGAATATTTTCCGGCTTTAGATCCCGGTGAACGATGGCCGCCTCGTGAATGGCTTGAACTCCGGAACACATTTGACTGAGCATCCGGATGATTTCAGATATAGGAATCGTTTCATGATTAGAGATTTTGTCGGCGAGATCTCCGCCGTTCACGTATTCCATCGTATACGCGATAAGATCGCCGTCGCGGAAGTATTCGTACGCCCGGACGACGTTCGGATGGCTGACACCGTATGAAGCGACAATTTCGTTCCGGAATCGTGCCGCGGCGACTTCGTCGCGTGCAACTTCACTGAAAAGCACCTTCATGGCGACGATGTGACCCGCAAGTTCCCGATGACGGCAGGCATAGACCATGCCCATGCTCCCCGTCCCGAGACATTTCACCACCTCATACCGGCCGTTGATTACGGTACCCGGTTGCAGGTTGAGAAAATGGTCACCACTCATCAAAACCCCTTTGGCACAAATCCCGGAGCGCGTGCTGCGAAAGCACTACGGCCCCACAACTTAATCGGCCATGCTTTCCTTCTGTTCTCCTCGCGGAGCATCGACCTGAGACTTCGCACCGACGTGGATAGTCGGAATCAAAACGACGATGAACCTCCGCTCGCCAAACCTCAAAATGTCCCCGTGCTGGATTACCATTCTCGATCCGGCGACTTCGATTTCGTCGGCCTGACCGGAGCGGGTAATGCCTGTTCCGTATTCGGACAGCTGATCCAGAACTTCGACCTTGCCTTCTTTCGTCGCGCGAATAATCGCGTGGAGAGGAGACACGGTGGGATCGTCGATGAGAATGTAATCTCCTTGATCCGTCGGTCGGCAGGTAATGAGAAGCCGTCCGGAGCGGATATCGAAGCACTCGCCATTTTCATCGGCGTCAAAACTAACTAAAAATCCTATCACCTTTCCGCCGTTTACTCTCCTCTGGGGAGTAGTTTTTTGAACGGCTGCCGGCGGAGGCGGTGGGGGCTCCATCACCATCGGCGTTCCGTCCGGGTTAAAGCGCTTCGTTGCGCTGCCTTCGGCCCGGCGTCCCGATAAACCGCTCTGCGGAGGAATATCTCCCGCTGAAATCGGAGTGCCGAAAGGACCCCGGTTGAGCGATCCAGGGGCGTTCGGAAACGCTTGTCCCTGGCTATTGGGAGTTCCGAATGCGTTCCGGTTTGCACCGGTGTTCAGCGGCTGTCCGCCTGAGAATCCACCGCCAAGTCCCGGGCCGTTATCCGCCGCGTGCGGCACTGAAAAATCCTGTAACATCGGTCCGGAGAAACCTTGGCTCGGGGGAGGTTCGCTTCGCTCAGGACGCGACCATCCTCCGCTCGCTGGTAAGAGGTCATTCAGCGCATCGGGCCGGGAGTCAGGCGATGAGGAATCGGCCTCCGCCTCGGAGCTACCTTCTTCGCCCGGATTATAGAGCAACGCTCGAACATGGCCGGTCATTTCCGGAGTTAACATGACGGTGCGATTACGAGCTCTCGATGAGGTCGGCTTCGAATCCCCGCCTTCCGCATTTCCTCGTCCGGGGCCACCGGATCTTTTTTCGTCGCTCATGATACCTTCCCCCTAAAACTTCTTCTCTTGCGAAACTCCCTCTGGCCTCAGCTACTCAGCAGATGCAAGAGAACTACTAAAATTGCAATCAACGCCCCCAGCAGCATGACGATGAAAGCCAATGCGACCTTTCGTCCGAAAGGCATGGTCGATACTTCGACGTTGGCAACTTTCGGACGACGCACTTGCGCCTTCCGCCCCGAAGTAGTTTGCTTTTTCGGACGTGGCTCGCCGCTTTCCTCGCGAAGCTGTCCGCCCAGCGGAAGCACGGCGAGAGTGATATTATCGTAGCCACCGCGGCTCTTTGCGAGCTCAACAAGCTGAACACAACTCTCTTGAGGCGGAAGCTGGCTGACCGCTTGAGCGATCTCGTCGTCGGCAACAAGACTGTAGAGTCCGTCACTGCATATCACGATTTTATCTTGGGGCTCCGCTTCTTCGGACGTCCAAATCCAGAACTCTTGTGTGTCGACTTCAAGTCGCGGCTCTGCGCCGAGGCAGCGAGTAAGAACATGTGATTGGGGATGCGAAAGAGCTTCTTCAGGAGTGATCGAGCCGCGGTCGATCAAATCTTGCACGTAGGAATGATCAGTCGTGAGTTGTTGAAGAGCGCCGTCTCGAACGAGATAGGCTCGAGAATCTCCCGCGTGACAAACTACCACTTCATCGCCGCTAATAAGCACTCCCACGACAGTGGTGCCCATCGCACTGAACATCGGATTTTGGCGGCGGAGCACAATGACGCGATTGGCTTCTTCGATCGCGGAGCGAAGCGCATCAGAGACGGAATCGGAGTTCACACCGGATTCCAGCGAACGCCGGATGGCATCGATTGCAAGCTGCGCTGCAAGCTCGCCGCCCTGAGTGCCGCCCATTCCGTCACAAACGACCCACACCCGGCCGACAGGAGCGTCAACGACCGCATAGCGATCTTCGTTCAACTCCCGTTCACAACCTATATCGGTTATCGCCGCTGGGACGAATTCATCCGTCGCCTTTTCGGCGCCGGGCACTGCCACAGAATCGCCTAGCATGTGACTTTCTCCCTATCACTGAACCCAACCCTACACACTGTAACACGTCAAAATTGTTCTATAACTTAAGCAGCATTCAAGTACACCATTTGATTCGATTCGCCGGAGACCGCAAAGGACTCGCCGAAATGCAATAGCCCTGAAGCGTGGCAAACGGGCGACTGTCCGATAACTGTTTGGATTTAATAAAGAAATGTAATAATCGGCGGCGAAAGGACTGCGCACCTTCGACGTCTTTCTCCGCATAACTTCCTATGAGACGTCTGAGATGAGCTTAGCTGTCGGACGGAGCACCGGAAGCAGTTGACCTTGCGAAGTAACGTCCGGATGCTTACCTAGTGTTCAGACATCAAGTGGTAGCTTCAATTTGAGCGTTCCGCGCTGCCACGTCGCTGAAAGAAAGGGGCACTCAAGGTAAGGGTTAAAAAAAGGAAAGTTCCCCAATAGCTGTGGGGGAAATTGTATATGAAAGTTTACGTTCCGTATTCGAAAGATACTCCGGCCACCATTAACATTAACGGCCACAAGCTCGTGATAGTCTCGAAGAACTCGAAGACGCTTCTTGATGGTCTTCAGAGCGTCGGCGGCGACTCCGTTCGCGAAATTCCGATCAACGAAGGCGTGAAGGAAGAAGCATTGGCGCTTGCCGAGCTTGCGACGATCATCAAAGGCGGGGTGGTCATGGCACCGTCTTCGGTTAAACTGGCAACCATGATCAAGAGCTTGGAAAAACAGCTCCCGTGGCTGCACTAAATCCTTGAAACCAACCGAGCGGCCTTGAAACCACCCGAGCGGACAGTCCCAGAGGTCGATTCGGATCCTCAATCAGAGATTGTCCGCCGGCACGAAGAAGCCTGTAGAAATAACGAAGACACCTATGACGACCCGGCGACGGGTCGAATCGTCTTCACTCGTTCTTACCTGCTGATGCGAGGATACTGCTGCAAGTCTGGATGCCGGCATTGCCCGTATCGTTGAATGCCGCCTCTCCTCGCACCCGGCAGATAACCGCTCGATCAGGAATTCACGAGCTTCAGCATCGTTCGGGCGAGCACGTTCGTCCCCTTGGCGACCGCCTCAAACGTCGTAAACTCCTCCGGAGCGTGACTCACGCCGTCACGGCACGGGATGAAAAGCATTCCGATCGGCACGTGAGATCCATCGCGGCGGACCTGCTCCGCCACATAGAGACAGTCGTGAACAGCACCCGATGGTATGGACTCGACGGAATACCCCAGCTCTCGGGCCGATGCGAGTTCGAGCGCCTGAACCGACGCATCCAAAGATTCATTCGGTTCGGTTTCCGAAATTTTCTCGAATGAGAACTCAACATTAAATCGCTCCGCGACTTCTGTTGCCTTCTGAAAGGCCTGCTCAACATATTCCTGCCGGAAAGCGCTGTTACTCGAACGGATGTCCAATGAGAAACAGACTAAGCCGCTGACCTTTGCGATAGCGTTCGAGCGGATATCGGGATACGGCGCGCAGAGCGCCGGATCGGAATTTATCATTCCAAACGTCTGCACAAGATCGCTGCCCGAAGCGATCGCCCGCGTGCAAAGCGCATCGAGCTCTACGATAAGATAGGCAAGTGCGAGATTCGCGTCGCGTCGAAAGTCCGTACCCATCGGAGTACCACCGGAATGGTCGAACCGTCCCCGAAGCGTGCACAGCCAACGAATCGGGCCTCGAATACTGGTTACGACACCGATATCGACCCCTCGTTTTTCAAGGGAATTTGCCTGTTCGATGTGCAGTTCGAGATGTGCTGCGATCCCGTCGATCTCGCTTTGCTCGATGGTTTTGGTTCCCTTCCGTATTGGCTCTGCTGAGTATCCCCGGCCCTGAATCGCCTGCTCGAGAGTAATGTCGCGGAAAGTTCTCGAAAGAGAGGCTGCCGGAAGTTTACCGAATGCAGCTCGGCTTCCTTTGCACGTCGCCGCAAAAGTCGCAGACTCTTCGCCTCGCCAAATGCGAAGCCTCAGCCCTCGACGTTGAGAGCAGCCGCTCTCAATGATAGCGCGAATCGCCGCAAGGCCGGCGATAATGCCGGCGACGCCGTCATAGTTTCCCCCGTTTACGACCGTATCAAGATGTGACCCAGCTTCTACATATTCATCAAAGCCGGTTTGCTCGAGAAAGAGGTTCCCAACAGCATCGTATCGAGCCTGGAGGCCGAATTTTTCCGCCTCGGAACGAATGTAGTTAAACGCTTCGTCTTCTTCGGAAAACCAAGAAGGACGAAAGTACCCGTCCTCGGGCTTATTTCCGACACAGCCAATTTTCATCAGAGGCTCGTAGAGCACTTCGATTTCGCGAGCGGTATAAGATTTCATTGAATTCTCCATTAAACGCGAAGCCCACACATTTGTTTCGGAGCCCTAAATGTCAATATTGCATTGACATTTCACAAAATGTGGCAGTTGTTGTTGAGATAGTGCCATAAATCCTGGCAAAACAGGAGGGTACGCGCTATCTTTTACGTCAATTCTCTACTGACTTATGAAGTCGACATCGCTCACGCAAAAAACTCTCACGGACCTCGGGCTCTCTATGCTCGAAGCAGAGCTTTATTTGGAGCTGCTTCGAACGGGCCCTTGCAGCGCTTCGTCCCTGGGGACAGTCGCCGGTGTAAGCCGCACGAACCGGTACCACGTCCTCGCGCAGCTTGAAGTGAAGGGGCTCATCGTCCGGCGAGGTGGAGGCCGAAAAACGGTGTTCGCGCCGGCGCACCCGAACCAATTAGAATCGCTCTTGGATCGGGAAGAAAACGAGATCAAAGCAAAGCGCAGTCTCCTTCGCTCCAACCTAAACGCGCTCGTGATGGACTACTCACTCGCCGAGGGGCAAACAGGAGTCTACCGCTTCACTGGAATAGAGGGCCTCGAACGGGTCTACGAAGAGCTGCTTAGAGATCGTGAAACCGTCAATTCAATTGTCGATCAGAAGCTGCTCCGCGCGACGATCGCGGACTACAACCCAACGTATTTGAAAAGGCGGGTCCGGCTCAGGATCCGAGCGAGAATCATTTGCCCGTCTCGAGTTCCGGTAAGCCCAAACGATGAGCGAGAGTTGCGTGAAGTCCGGTTTGTCGACCCGGATGCATTTCCGTTTCGAATGGACTTGAAAGTGACGCGGAGAAAAATCGTGATGACGACGCTCAACACGCCGAATCTCAGCGGGATCATCATCGTTGATCCTGAAATTGTTCAAAACTATAACGTGCTTTTTGAGTTCCTCTGGAACATCGCGAAAACGTCCGCAAAGTGAGGAAATTTTATGGCGATTGCCTTCATTCATCCTCTGGGAAATACAGACGTGTGGCTGAATTATTTCCAAGAGCTCGATCCGGAGCTCGAAGTGCAAGCGTGGCCGAATATCGACTATGGCAAAAACTTCGAGATGGCGGTTCTCTGGAATCATCCAGCCGGTGAGTTGAAGAAGCTCAACGGCCTCCGGTGCGTTTCCTCGCTCGGAGCAGGTGTCGAGCATATCCTCATGGATCCCGATCTCCCAAAAAACGTAACCGTCACCAGGGTCGTCGATCCCGGGCTCATGAGGCAGATGACCGAGTACGTGACGATGATGACGCTGGTCGAGAAACGAGGTTTGCTGAAACAACTACGTTATCAACGCGAACGCCGATGGGTGAAAGATGTCGATTACAACCAAGATTGCGATCGTACGGTTGGAATTATGGGACTCGGCGAACTTGGCCGTGACTCAGCGGAAGCACTCGTGCGCCTCCGATTCCCCGTAACCGGATGGAGCCGGACCGAAAAAATAATTCCAGGAGTAACCTGCTTTCACGGAGATGACCAGCGAGACGCTTTCCTGCAGCGGACGGAAATTCTCGTCTGCATACTTCCACTCACACCAAGCACGGAGAATATTCTTTCTACTCAGCTTTTCGAAAAGCTTCCGAAGGGCGCGTTCGTCATAAATGTCGGCAGAGGCCGGCAACTCGTCGAACAGGATCTGCTCGCCGCGCTCGACAGCGGCCAACTCTCCGGTGCGTGCCTCGACGTATTTCGAGAGGAGCCCCTCCCCCAATCTCATCCTTTCTGGGCACATCCGAAGATCACCGTGACCTGCCACGTCTCCAGTATTACCGATCCGAGGCGAGTCGCCCGCTTCTTGGCAGAGACTCACCGCCGACTGATGCGGGGCTCAGAACTTTTGCATGTCGCCGACATTTCGAGAGGTTACTAGTTGCGGGCAGCTAAGGGACGGCAATAGGATGACGATAAAGATCAATGCCGAAACAGGACTCGATTGAGATGAGAAGGATCATATTCGCCTTTGCTGTTTTTCTGATTCTCTCCAGCCCAGCATCGGCCGAGCCGCTAAAAATCGGAGTCTCGTTACCTCTCACTGGTCCCGCAGCTACATACGGAGAGGACATCAAAAATATCCTCACCGTGCTGAGAAGTCTCGATAGCTCGCCGGCGTACGAGTTTGTTTTCGAGGACGACAAATGTGATCCCAAGGAGGCAATTACTGTCGCGAAGCGATTCATAGATATTCAAAAAATAAAGATAGCCGTCGGACTCCCATGCAGCGGCACTGTGCTTTCGACGGCTCCTGTATACGAACAGGCTAAAATTGTTTCGATCAGCGCAGGCGCCGGAGCCGCGTCGATTTCGAAGGCCGGCACGTACACTTTTCGTACACGCCCCTCGGATGAGGGCGCCGCTGAACTTCTTGCGAACCATGTGGTCAAATCGCATTCGAACGTCGCCGTGCTTGCCGAGGACACGGAAATGCCGCAGGGGCTCGCCGAAACGTTTGCTGCCGCGGCCAAAAAAGCGAAAGTTGCCGTCTTCCGCGAAAACTTTGCGTCCGGTATCCCGGACCTCGTCCCAACACTGGTAAAAATTCGAGGCAAAGGAATCGACGGGATAGTCGTGTTCGTTCAAAGCGAAAAAAGCCTGCTCGCTGTCGTAAAATCACTGCATTCGCTCAAATGGAAGGTGCCAATGTTCAGCTCGAATCTGGCAGGCAGTCCATCGTTCTTGAAGAGTGCCGGTGAGCACGCTGAGGGGATGATTTTCTCCACACTTCCTTCACGAGACGACATCTCTCCTGAGTATGGAGCGCGGATTTTCGAATTGGTGGAGGAAAAAACCGGACCGTTAAAGAGCGTCGATTATCTGGTGCCGGTCACCCATGCTGCGCTCTATGCCGCCAAGGAGGCATTAAGTTCGACGGACGATGTCCGAACGACGTTATCAAAACTATCCATTCCGGGACTCAGCGGTCTCTATACCTTCGACAAGAACGGCGATCTTTCCGGGATGGATTACGTGCTCAAGCAAATTCGCAAATCAAAAGCCATCACTTTCAAATAGGTCGCCTACGATGTCTGCCCTTTCGGCCATTTCTATCGCTTGCTTCGTCCCAGGCGGGAAATTTTATAAAGAAAGCCAGCTCCTTTTCGAAATGCTCGGATTCGAAAGAGAATGGGAGGTCGAAGGGTATACCGGTCTCCGGAACGGTGACGCCCGGTTCATTTTGCAAGACTTCCACAACCAAGAGATGGCCGAGAATCTCATGCTCAAACTCCGAGTTTCCGATCTTGATCTTTGGTGGGCGGAGGTCGCACAGAAAGATCTTCCGAAAATTTTTCCCGGATTTCGAATCAATCCGCCGAAGGAATTCCCTTGGGGACGAGAGGCGCACTTCGTCGACCTGGCGGGAGTGTGTTGGCATGTGCGAAGCTGAGCGCGGTATTCCCAACTTCACCCGCCTCCAAAGGAAGAGGCAAGAGTCATGACTGAGCTTGCTCGCCTTCGACAAAAGCTACTGATTCGTGCGCTCGAAGCCACGTGGGTGATTTGGCTGCTTGCCGCAGTGGCCATTCTCTATTCGCACTCGAGCGATCTCTCGCGAAGGGATTATCTCATCTTTCGAGACACCACGACGCTCTACATATCGGGGAAGGCGTGGCTCTCTGGCGGCTCGCCTTTTGATTCGATCGCAGCGATGCGTGAGACGGAGTTCGGAATTGCTTCCAAGCAACAGGACCTGCCGAATCCGTATCCACCAACCGCTGTTGTTTTGGCGAGCCCGGCGTCGTTTCTTCCTTTTGAGGCATTTCATCTCCTTTTCGATGTGCTGTATTTGGCAGCGTTGGCGGGAAGCATCTATTTTCTCTTACGACTGACCCTTACTGAACCCTACACCTTTCGAAGTATCTGCTCGCTGTTTGGGATACTCCTCTTGTGTGCCCCTTGCAGGCATGGGTTTCGCTACGGTCAGTTCGACCCATTCATTCTTTTCTTCACCCTGCTGGGGCTTTCGACGTACATACAGCATCGAGCGCGCCTCTCAGGAGTTTTCCTCGCGCTGAGCGTGGCAATAAAGTTGCTCGGCTGGCCCGTAATCATCGCGCTTTCGTTCCGAAAGCGCCGGTTCTTTGAAGGAGCGCTTTTTTTCGGTTGCCTCCTTGGCGTAATCCTGATTACGACTTTCAATGTCACTTCACTCAGGGAATATTATTCGAAGAACCTGTCCGTAGTTCTCCGGCTCAATCTTTCGGTTCCGGGGAATCAATCCTTCCTCGCCTTGGCAAACAAACCTTGGGCATCGGTAAAACTTACGAAATACCCAAATGGAAGAGTGATTCCGTGGAGCGCTCCTATTCCCGAGAGCTCGACTATAACAGGCGCCATCTTCTTCACGAACATATTACTGGTGGCTCTCGCTCTCTATGCGTCAAGACGGAGCGACGTGTTGTCCTCAACCGGATGGCTGCTCGCAACGGTGGTTCTCCTGGGTCCCCTCATTTGGGGTTTTTATTATTTGCTGTGTTTGCCGTTTCTCTTACAATTCGGACTCCGCGAAACGTCGCGTGTTTGGCTCAGTGTCTTTTTTGGATTTTTCTTGTTCGGCTACATAGTGGACTGTCCCCAAGTCGCGATGCAGGCGGCGACCTGGACTCTGGAGCGTCCTGGATCGGTTCCGATGGAGCTGCCGTGGCTACTCTTCTGCCATACACCAGCATTTTTACTTGCCGCTCTCGTTGCTCGTAGCGGTTGGCAAATGCGTCACGCTCCGGCAGTTGAGCCGCCGCCCCTGGAGTGAGCGAATCGACGCTCACTTCATTGAGGCCGGATGTGATTCGAAGTGGATGCTGTTCTTATCGAAATTAAGAGCAATGTGACATGGGGTCTTATCGACGAAACATCGAGATGCCTCCTTCCATTGGTAATCGGTAAGCGGAGTTGCTCTAAAATTCATCAAAGCGCCGTTTAGATAAAAACAACCGAGTACGACGGCGATTAGCCGTGACTTTCCGCACCAATGGACTTGCAGCAGTCCCCAGCTCACCGCAATCAGCGGCAAAAAACCATATCGTCCGCTGTTGATGGTGAGGAACTTCGGGTTTGCGCGGTAGCTGAACATGGCAAGAAATCCGACCATAAGGGCTGCGGAGATGAGCATGAGCCACCTCCATTCCGATTGTCGGAGCAGAGTATAACTCAACGCGGCGTAGAGGACGATCGAAGACAACAATAGCCCGAGCAGCGGCAACGGCTCTTCCACTCCAAGACGAGGCGTCCAAAACAAGCGGCCGAAGATACTGAGCACCACCGCCTGCCACGCAGCGCCATCGGCGGAGAAAGCGCCGCCGCTCCGATCCTGATATCCCTCGATCAGTAAAGCTCCTTGAATAAGCGCGCAGAGGATCGCCAAGACGAGGATGGTGAAATTCCACGAAGTGCGGAGCCGAAGCGACTTCATGACGAAAAACGGCAACCAGAACAAAACAAATGGACCGGTCAGACCAAAGATCAGAATAACCAGCGCATCGAGCAGCTTCCCGGCAAGCGTTACCGGAGGCTCGCTGAGGAGAACAAGGAGCAGAAGGACGGCAGAGATCCAAATCGAGAAGGTCAAGCAAAAGTACAGATCAGGATCAACAGGATTGAAAACGAGAGCGAGTGCAGCCAGGTGTTTGTTCCGCATCGCAATTCGGTGAGACAGCAGATAGCTCATGACCAAGACGAGAAAAAAAACCGAAAATCCGGCATATGCCGCCGGAATGACGGAAGGGGGAAGAGGCCGGCAGAGCAAGGCAACGAGTTTTAATGCCAGAACCTCATACCCTGCTTGAAACTGCAAAAGGAGTGATTTCCACCCGAATACGTAGCTTCGGAGGAAAAAGATCGGCCCATCCTCCACGACGAACTGAGGGTTCGTCAGTCGGTCGGGCGCTCGAAGAAACAGCAGAATAAGGCAGCCGAAAATGAAGAAGAGATTGTCTCGTGCCCTGTTCACAAAATAATCAAACTCTGTTGATTTTCATTCGTTTTCTCGTTCGGAACAGAACCTCGGCCTCCACGCGCTTCTCTTCTCGTAGCGCCGATCAGCTCTGCCGAGCAAGAAAAGCCGTGCCTTTTTTCTTGCTGAAATCTAGTGAATGTTTTAACCGCGTCCACAATACGCGAACATAGAGCGAAGCTGGAAAGCATCCCGTGAAAGAGCCGTCGACGGGCGAAATCGAAAAAATCTTTGTTCTCACTGCTTATCCATGCTGCTGGTGGCTTTTGCTGCTGCTTGTCGGCACCGGCGTTTTGCTCGCGCGCGAACGATTACGCGCTTCGACCCGGCAGAGCCGCGGACCGCTCACTCGCAAGCTTCTCGAAGCCGCGGCGATTGCTGCCGTAGCAACCGTATTCTGCTCACAGATTCTTGAGCCGCGACTTCGGGTGTTCCTCGATGAGCCGCTCATCCTTCTCAGCTCGCGCTCCATGTACAGCGAATTCCGTCCCGACGTCCAGGTCGAAGCAATCCCGAGCGAGCATGGCGTACAGACGCTTACCTACGCAGTCGACAAACGCCCTCCATTATTTCCGTTTCTCATTCACGGAGCTCATTGGCTCAATGGGTACTCACCCGAGAACGTTTTTCTCATCAATCAAATTCTCTTCTTTCTCTTGATCGCGCTGACCTACTCGCTGATTCGGACATACACATCATTCATCCTCACTTGCTCTGCGATTGGAGCAATGTGTCTTCAGCCTATCCTTTTCGTGGTTTCGCGTTCCGGCGCTTTTGACTTGCTCGGCACCGTACTCATCGCCGTTTACTTTCACGCGCTAAGGATTTATGTCCAAGGAGCGAGCCGCAACAGCTTTCGATTCCTGCTCGTGATATCGCTTCTGGTCCTCTACGGCCGTTACGAATGGGGAGTGCTTCCCGTAGCGGCCTTGACTCTTCTCGGTTTTCGCGGATTGCTTCGCTGGGAGTTTTTACGGCTCCCCCTATTTTACATCGCTCTCACGATTGGGACGGTTCCGCTGCTTTGCCAGCGCCTAATCAATACCAACCTCGAGCAGGCTCGGTTCGCACCGGTTTCATCCTGGTATTACTTCGTTCTCAATAACACCCAAGTCCTTCAGGCAGCACTCTCCCCAAACGCTGAATTCGTAACATTTTCTGCTTGGGTTTTTCTGTTGGTTTTATCGCTCACGCTCCTGTTTCTTCCGGAGTTAAAATCCTGGCGACAAACACTCCCGGAGCAAGTCCGGCTCCTCCTCGACTTGCTCTGCATCTCCGGTGCTGCCACCTGGTGTGTGATCACGGCTCTCCACCTGGGCCTTATCCTCCATGGAATGTCGACGCGTTACTTTTTGCCGCACATGCTGATATTCTCGCTCGCCCTTCCCTGCTTTCTCTTCGTTGTCCTTAACAGAAAGCTGCCGCGCAAAGCGGCTGAGCTCGTGACTGCGCTGTCGATCTGCGCTCTCTTACCCGTTAGCTACTTCCAAACGAAGGCAATCGGTGACTCCAACATTCTTTGGGACTCTCAAAAATATTACACCGTCGAGAACTTTCTCCGCACTTCCGAGCGACGTCCGGACCTCGTCGTCAATCGTTATTCTCAAACATTCCTATTCTCCGAGAGGGCATCAATCTCGTTTCGAACTATGGCGAAACTTCAGTCCGAGATTTCAAAGCTGCTCCCTGCGGCGTTCATTCTGATTGTCCAAGACTGCGACTCTGCTTCCGGAGCTCCTTTGCCCGGACAGGACGTTCCGGGGAATTTTCGACTGAGAAAAATCCAAGAGTGGGAGTTTGATAAGAAAATCATCCTCCGACTTTCCGCGCTCGAGGAGGCACGTTAGGGGTGAAGTTCTTCCAGCGAATTCTAAAAACTGCTCTCCTCATGCTGGCCATCGCGGCAGCTTTAGACGCGCTCCGCTTTGCGGCAACAACAGCCATGGTGAACGCAGCTGCCGAACACCTCCTTAAAACCGCGGTGCGATTTCCGGAGTTTCGCGCTCAAAGCGGCCAGACGTCTCTCGGAATTGAAGAGTTGAAACAAAAGCAGCGGTTTGCAAAAACAAGACTTTCCGAGCTGCTCGAACGCGATATGCTTCAGATTCAGTATGCCAATATCGATCCCGCACGGCTGACGATTGAGCAGTTTCTCTCTGCAGATTCTTCAGAGCCACTTCGAATTCTATTTTTGCGTCCGGGAGAATCCGCGACGATTGTCTCGACCGGCGAGGTTTTACGGCATCCGTCTGCGGTCGCGACTGCCGACGGCCGTCCTTTTCTGATTCGGGTGGACGTGTTGATGCGGCCTTTCCTCCCCTGGCCGTGGTTCGGAAGGGAATCGAGAATCTCTTCCGGCTTAGTGATTGAGGCGCCATGAATATTCGAGAAAATTTGGACCAGTCGCGCAATAAATTCCTCAAGCGATTTGCACTCGCTTGTTTTCTGTTAGGTGGAACCTTGGGAGCAAATCTCAAATCAGACGAGTTCGTTCTAGTTTTTCCAACCTATGGATACCGTTCTCCTGACGGAGAGGCCTGGCACGTTCGCGTTCATGCCTGGGTATTCGAACCCGAGGAGAACTCACTCAAAAGACACGCGCTCTTAAGTCTCTTCGCCAAAAAAATGGGAATCGCCGACGACGAGATGCGGAGTTCAATTCTTCAACGCCGCGCGAGGCCTTTTCTCTATGACAATGAAAGCGGAAAGTCATTTTCGATCCACCTCGGCGACCATCGCTTCGAGATCGGCCCTTCCGCCGCGAATGGACACATCATCACGGAGATCACACTTCCGAACGCAATCGTCGAGAAGTATGGCAGGCAATCGAAGGGAACGGGACAGCGAGAGCTTGGCTTTCGGGCGGACGTGCCCTCGGCGCTGGACGGAGCAGAGCATTTTGCCATTCCGTGTCTCGAACCAGAAGGTATCTCGGTCATTTCTGACTTCGACGATACGATCAAGGTGAGCGATGTAAGCGACCGAAAGGCCCTCATTAGAAATACCTTTACGAACGAATTTTCTCCGGTAGACGGAATGTCCGAACTGTTCCGGGGTTGGGCTGAAAGCGGTGCCGCATTTCATTACGTATCGGCATCTCCGTGGCAGCTCCTCACCGACATCCGTCGATTTCTCACTGAATTCAAGTTTCCCGACGGCAGCATCTCGCTCAAAACATTTCGCTGGAAGGATAGTTCGTTTTTCGATCTTTTCGCTAAAAGCGATGAAATCAAACGTCCGTTCTTCGAAGAGATTCTAAAATCCTTCCCCAAGCGGAAGTTCATCTTGATCGGCGATTCCGGAGAGGCGGACGCAGAGGTGTACGCGTCTCTCGCGGAGACGTTCCCGAATCAAATTCAGAGAATATTGATTCGTGTCCACGGACAAAGTTCGATTGACCAAAAGCGATGGGGATTGGTGTTCGGAAAGCTTCCACGAGAAAAATGGACTCTGTTCACGCATCCAAGCGAGTTGAAAAATGTCTCTCTCCGCTCAGACATTCGACCACTAACGCCATAAAAGAGCGTCGGAACAAAATCCTGGGAAGCGGGTCAGAGTGGAATCCGACCTTTCACCGAGAAATATTCCCGGTAAAAACCAGCATCACAAGGATGCGGACGCTTCGTTTTTACTGACGCTCATTGGTTCGCGGATCAAGCAGTCACGGTACCACAGCGCTGAGCCCTCGTGGGCGTCCGTCGCTTCGCACCTCGTTTCCGCGGCACTATGGGTCGATTCCGCCGGATCGTCTTCTCAGCGCTTCGTTCAAGTAGCTGTTCACCTCTCTCATCATCGTCGGCTGAATCGGACGTTCGACGAGAGGCGGACGCTTCCCCCTCTCCGCGAGAAAGGCGATCATCTCCTTGTGTTCATCGAGCTTCAAACCTTTGCTCGTCCGAGTGAAGTAGCGAAAGGCGAGCCACGCCTCCACGAACTCCGTCCGTGCAGGTTCGTTCATGGTTTTCCAGTTGACCTCCATAAGGTCGCAGAACGCTGGAAACGCTTTTACGTCAGCATCCACTCCCTCGAAGTAGTCCGTGGCATTTGCCGGCTCTGGCACCTTCTTCTGGGAGTACCGCTTGAGCCACCGGACCCGCTCGAGAGTCTCTCTGCTGACGCCGGCCGGAGTTCGTATCCGGACCGGAGTTTTTCCGGCGTCCTTTGGGGCGACGCCTGCGTCTTTCTTTGTTGGCGTAGACCCCGGAGTCGGAGTCGAGATGGGCACCGTCTTCTTGTCTTTGGTCTCCTTGCTGTTGTTCCCGCCGCTGAAAACGCTTACCAAGACGTAAGCGCCCACGGCCAGGAATACCACCGCACCAGCGAGCTTCTTGAGGACACTATCTTCCTCTCCACCGTCGCTCATTCTGGACCCCTAACTCCAAAAAAAGCCGAGCGATACTTGTTTCGACGCAGGTGAGATTGGAACGGCGTAATACGAGTTGTTGAGATTCCTAAATGGATTCCACTCTTACCCATATAGGGTCGAAGTTAGGAGAACATCGTGGCGAAAATCTCATTTGGTTCGGGTATCTCAGAGACACGAACGCCACGAATTTGGGGACGGCAGAGTATCACGAAATCAGATAAAAATACAGAGTTTGGAAAGACTAATGGGCCGAAGCGGGCGGGAGTAAAAATCCAACCTTCACCGGAACTGCGTTCACGGTAAAACCTCCATCTTCGTGATGTGGCCGCTTCGTTTTTTTACAACTCGCCATCAGTGCCTCCCGGCAAGAACAGGGAGAGCAGGATGTCGTTTAGCTCTCTCCGCATTGCTGGTTCGATCGGGCGCTCACGAAGGACTCCGTGCGCGTTCCGCTCGGACAGGAACCGGAGCAGCGGCCCATGCTCTGCCGGCGAAAGCACCTTTGTTGAAGCGACCAGATGGCGATAGGCAATCCATGCCTCAACGAGCTCTCGGCGTTCGGCCTTTCGCATGGATTTCCATTCGACATCCATGAGATCACAAAACGCCGGGAAGGTGTCCGGATGACCGTTGGCTCCTCGAAAGCGCTCCATGAACTCGGCGGGTGCTTTTGCCGACGCGTACTGCCGCATCCAACGGATTCGCTCCATCGCCGGACCGCTGGTTCGCTTAACGTTCCCCTTGGTTTCGCGCTGCGTTTTCACGGCCGGTGCCGCTTCGGGTGCGCCGGTTGAGCCGCGATCACCGGACCGAAGAGCCGCGATCAGGGCAATCAAAACACTGAGCAGGCCGAGCACGTAGAGGCCCACTCGGCGCGACTCGACGGGTGTCACGATCGTCCCTGAACCCGCGCTGCCTCCGGCTGCGGACCCCTCGGGCTCTTCACTTCGGGCATCGACATCAGTTTCCACGCCGAAGCCCAGCGCAGCATCCACGCTCGCAGAGTCTCCGGAGGGATTCGAATCACCAGAATATTCGTAACCAGGACATCCCACGTTCATTGATGCCTCCTGAAATGTTCGGCAGATTGTGACTGCCGGAAGTTGGGGGCAGACGGCGAAGTGATTTTGAGCGCACATCTCCTTTCAGATTTCACTCCTACCCGTATAAAAACTACTGTTTAAAGATCCCGAACATCAGCGCGCATCCTACCACCGCAAAAGTTATAGTCTCGACTCATAGTCTCGGACCTCTCTTTAGACAGGTTTCTGCAGCAATTCGAACGGCAAAGCTCATCCGCTTTCCCTCATTTTCGGTTCTTCGCTCTAGGGAAGCTCTGCTCACGTCTCATATTTCTCTCGTGCTCCGGTGCTCTGTGGTTCATTTCTTTGATCTTTTTAAATTGAACCACAGAGCACCGCAGCACGAGAGAAAGTTAATCAGACCTTCCCTAGAAGAGGCGACTCGGGTTTTTCCTTTAGGGCGTCGTACTGCGTTCTGAGATCGCATGTGGTAATTTTTCGGTGTCTCTTGGGTGTCACTTATGCCGCGAGAATTTATACATTGGGGTGTTGTTGAGCGCGTATTTGATCGCTTGCGCGTGGAGGCTCCAAATCTTGAGAATTTACTGAAGGATGGGCTTCCAGCGGCAAAGGCCGGAGCGATCGCTCACGATATTCCCTATTTTCTGCCCGGCGATACCGAGGGCTTTGATGCGATTGCCGCCGTTCTTCACGGCGCCTCTGGAGAAGACACTTTCGAACCCCTCCGAAATTTCTCATCGCTCATCCAACGGCAGACTCCGCGGGCCGATCAGGGCAGATTGTGGGCCTTCCTCGTCGGCATGGTATCGCATGTGGTCACCGACAGCAGGTTCCACCCCTTCGTGTATTACTGGACAGGTGATTACAACCATCCGGACCCCGAAGAACGCTCACGCGCACGCACCAGGCATCGATTATTCGAAGTGCAAATGGATCTGTCGTTTATCGAGCCGCAATCCTCGAAAGCGATTCCGCCCTTCGCCTCTATTTATTCAGAGCTTCCGGCGAGCGAGCGAAACGAGATTTGCATTCTGCTTGCGAGCAGCGTGCCCGCGCCGACCCTTCACGCCAGACGCCGAGTTCCCCTGAACCAAAAATGGATGCGTGGATTCAAGAAATATTCGAGAGACCAACGACTTTTTCATTCGCACCTCGCCGGAGCCGGAATTCGGCTGCTTCATCAGTTAGCAGGGAACCGCGGGCGAGAGCTCGACTCGCTTTTCTCTCACGGGCGAAAAAGTTTGGAGATGTTTCGGGCCGGCAAGATAAGTTACCGGAATCCGGTTTCAGGCGATGAGTCTCTCGATAACCTTGATTCTCTTTTTGAGAAATCTGTAAACGATTCCGTCTCGCTGCTTTGTGCGCTCGAGCCATTTGTATCAGGCGAGGCGTCAGTTAATGACATACCGTGGCCTAAGTTTCGCGGGCCATCGCTCAGCTTCGGACTCCCGCAGACAAGCGCCAAAGACGCCAAGTTCTTTGCAAACAGCTAACGCTCGCCGTCGCGAGTAGTGCACATTGCGATCATCGAACCTTCTTGCCGGTTGTGGTAATTTCCGGTGCTCCCTTTTTTGGAATCTGGAAAAGCGGCTTCGGACCTTTTGTTTGACAGAGTCCCATCTCGACATGCGGAAGGTTAATTTCAAAGACGGTCTCGACGCCGACTATCGAAAACGAGCGGAGATCCTGATTTAGCTTTCTCACCTTCCGCACGATAGACGTCGCATCCTCGGCCCGCATGTATTTACCGGTGAGATGAGCAACCAGCTCATTGTAGTTTCTCGAAGTCATCTCCGTGTTGAAGACGGTGACTCGGTCACCCTCAATCATGAGATACTGAAAGAAGTAAATCTGATCTGGCGTGAGCGTAATCTCTCCATCCGCCCCAGGTGGTCGCCTCGTGAGATCATTGAAGATCCGCTCCATCTTCGCTATCGGCTTCCTGCCGCAGCGCTCTTCGTGCTTGTCATCCTTACAGAGATAGAGCGCGGCATGATACGGCTCGAATGAATTCTCAAGCACGAGGGCCTTATCTATTCCCCGGGTGAGCTGACCTTCGGTAAGCCGAATCGACTTCGGAATGAACTCGTTCCCGCCGAGGAGAGGTTCTACCGAGAGCAGGATTTCTTTTGTCTTACTGCGCTTGATCTCTTCGCGGAGAATATCCAGGTCACCGATCATGCAGCGAGGCGGTGAGACGGAGCGAAAATGTAAGACTCGTCCTTTCGAGCTGGGAGGCAATTTTACGGTCTCGACGATGAACCCTGCTTCCCCGGCTTTCTCGACCGTCATCTTTTCCGGCACGAGCGGGTGAATCTCGGGGGGCGCGAGGTACTCGGGCGCCTTGGGTTCGGCCTTCGGAATCCACGGTGTATTATACGGAGCGGGTGTCGGCGCGGCCATCGGCACGGGCGCCGGCGGACGGGGAGGTGCTTGCCTTGGAGCCGTCATACGTTCGTACAGAGCGAACGCCGACACGATGGTGACACCTGAGAGAAACCCGACAACGTAAATTAGTTTATTACTCAGAAACGGGACTCAATCCTAGTGCTCTGACCGTTTAATTCGCGTCCTAAAGCGGAACTACATTATTGTCTCTGTGGCGTCAGAGCACTAGGTTTTTCTGGCTCGGCTGCGCCGAGCAGTGCTGCATTTAATTCACGACTTAGGTCGCGAATTAAATGGGCACAGCACTGGGAAACGAACTATTTTTCCCAAGGGAGTCTATCACCGTTCAAATCGGCCTGCACGACGACATCGCCGGTAACCATTCCGTCAGCGGCTATCATTCTTTCGCTGACATCATTTGAATCCGTGACAACTTCGAAGTTGTAGACAATTTGACCTTCGACAACCGGAAGCAGCTTTGCAGATTCGACGCGGTGGAATTTTCCGTCGGCGCCAAGGACTCGGTCCTGAATGCTGATACTATCCGCCCGCCGAACCGAAAAGTCGCTCGATGTGATTTGATTTTCTTCCATTTTCAGTGAGGTGCGAACAAAAGCGGTTTCGAGGTTTGCCTTTTCGACAACCATCGGATGTTTTTGAGTTACATGAAGGACCGTGGTGCCGTATCGAATCTCAACCAGCGGAATCTTCTCCGGGCCGCGCAACATGCGGCCGACAGTCATTTCACGTCCCTTCACCGGATTCCAAACTTTATCGCCGGTACGCACATCTTCGATCTGCTTGGTGGTGCCGTTCCCCATTTGAATCTTTGTCTCCGGCGGAAAACAGGACTTCGTGCGGCGATAGTAACAGACCATGTCCCAGTCGCACTCACCGCGCTTGATAGGATTACAGTCTACAACTCCGTAAACATCGTCGTAAGAATATGGTGCAGGCTTTACGCAATCAGGGTCGTTGTCGGATCCCTTGGCGTTGATTGATTCATGGAGAGTTAAAGGAGCGTCCACCGGCATGGAATTCGGTGTATCGGCATGGCAAGGCGAAACGGTCAGGAAGCTGACCCCTATCGCTAACCCCAGGAAGATATTTCTTCCGAAGAAACCCATTGACCCCTCTTCCGTATTTTCCGCCGAATCTAACCGGATGTTTCGTCCGATGGATTTCGGGGAAAGTCACCTTGCAATAAAAACAAAAACCGTTGCAAATCCCTCTCTTACGAATCCGAGGTTTTTAATTGTTGCTTCTTAGTGACCTCTAAGTAATTATTTTGTAAGCATTTTGATGCAACTTTGCTGCATTTAAAAACATAGGGGATTCCCCTATATTCGACGAAAACATGCCCCCATTTGCCCTGAAAGAATGTCGACTAAATAATGCGGACTCTAAAGGCTCAGTCCTGATGGAGTTCGCTCTCGTGCTGCCGTTCATCTTTCTCCTCTTTATTGGAAGTGTGGAGTTCAGCAGGGGCCTTCGAGTCAAAGAAATGATGTCGGCCCTGGGAAGAGAAGCGGCAAGTCAGTCGTTTCGTCAATGCGGCGCCGATGAGTCGAACAACGTTTGTACCCCAAATTTTTCAACGGCTGATGCGTGCCTCACTCGCGTCCAAGTGCAATCGTTTGGACTCGCGCAACTCGTGCTTTCGAATTCTGTTCCACTTCGTCTCAGCCTGAGCCTTTACCGATACGATGCGGACTCAGACACCATCTTTTCTATCGGACGAAGCAGGGATGCTCTGGGCGCTGTCGGTGAGTCGAAATTTAACACCCAAGCAATTCGAGACCAGTACTATTCATTGATTAAGACTCACAGAATAATCGCCATCTCCGAAGTGTACTACGATTTCTCACCGCTCTTTAGCGGCGGATGGTTGAAAGGCTCAACATTTTATGACGCTACGATCTACTGACATCCGTCTTCGGGATGACGAACGAGGGGTGTTTATTATCATCCTCGGCGGCATCATCGTCAGTATGTTCATTATTCTCTCGCTGGCGATCGACTCTGGCGGACTCTACAACGGCCAGCTTGCTACTCAAGCCGCTGCCGACGCCGCGGTGAGCGCAGGAGCAGCGCTCCTCGTCGAGCAAGGACTCTCCACTGCCGACGTTCCCGGTATTAAAGCTGCCATGGTACAAATGGCACATGCGAATCTCGCGCTAAAGCTCATTCCTCCTGATGCGATCCTTCCCATGCAACCCGATATCGATACGAGCGCGGGAACAGTCCACATAAAAATCTCCACGAACATTCGTCTGTGGATCCTCCGACTGCTTCCCGGCATGGCACAACTCGGGAGAGTGAACGCAGTCGCACGAGCGAGAGTTCGGCCCGCGGTAGTAAGCCTCATTCTCGACACTTCATATTCGATGTGTTGCAGAACTGGTGGAGCACCCTGCAACCCCAGCGCCTCCTGTCCTATCGCGGGCTCAAAGCTGGAGGATCTCCAAATTGCCGTCAGCGCCTTCGTCGATCTTTTTGATCCAATCCGCGACAACATCAATCTCGTCGTGTACGCCCTCGGTGCGGAGGTGCTCGTTCCATTCAGGCCGCTCGGCGGCGGATTTCCGATGAATGAGATTAAAGTGCAAATCGCAAACCTCATACCGGGCGGAGCCACTAACCCGAGTGATGCCTTCATGCGTGCGTATCTTGACGCAGCATCCGTGGGATTACACTCCCGCGTCGCGTACTTGAACTTTTCCGACGGAGCCCCGACTGCTGCTCGATTTTTTTGGGATAAAGATGTTCTCGACCCGGTCGTTCGCGCAATGCATGAGAACAATGTACTCGGCTTCAGTTGGTCAACCTACGATTTTCTGAGCTGGGCGGTTTTTTCCGGTAATCCGGGTTCGTATCAGAGCATCCCATATTTCTTCGTTCGTACTCCATCGACGGAATGGGACCCCCGCCTCCATCGAGATGCGTATCCACCACCACAGGCAAACGTCATTCGGCGGGGACCACAAGCGCTCGGAGAATCCGTCGAGACATTCTCGAACTTGGCATCGAGCGTGAAGCTCCGTCTACCCGACGGCTCGTCGACCGGAGTTGGTGGAGCATGGGAGAGCGGGACATGGGATTGGTATACCTTCAGGTATCGCGAGGAGTACTTTAACTACGCACTAAAGATCGCTGACTTCGCGAGGACGCAGGGCGGTGCTTGGTACGCTATCGGTCTGGGTGACGCCGCGCCGATGACCCTCACCCCCACCGGGAGTATCGATCCGTATCAGAACGCGGATCAGGATTTCGACCGCAAGGATATTTTTCTCACGCGGCTCGCGAACGACTCGTGCGGCTTAATTCGAGCGGATCCCAAATTTCCAGGCTTCGCGGACTACAACCAGCTCGCCGCAG
Source organism: uncultured Bdellovibrionales bacterium (assembly GCA_964509425.1). GTDB lineage: Bacteria > Bdellovibrionota_C > UBA2361 > SZUA-149 > CAZDWZ01 > CAZDWZ01. The sequence continues at coordinate 502,371 of CAZDWZ010000002.1, forward strand.
ACGGAAGACACGAAGGGCTTTATCTCTCGACTCCGGCTTCAGAGGAGCTAAGATCGATGTTCGGAACAATTGCGCGCCGGATTAAAATGCAACTCATCGAATAAGCGCTCCTAGAAATATTCGTTCTTCGTGAGCGCCTCTCCTCGAATGGGGAAGTGGAAACGTCCGAGGAGAAACTGCCCCGGTACTGTTACGCGAACAAAGACGAAGTCCCCTGGACGCCCCGCATCATTCGAGACGCACATACGATCACGATAAATCGGACAGATATCAACTTGCTGCGGATCGATTCGCAGGCCGAAGGACGCTGATTCTGTAAGCGCAAAGCTCCGGACCGCCTGGGTCCGCGCTAGCCCCGCCGGAATGGTGCTTACCATCGCGAACCGTGCCGTTCTTGACGCCACATATTGAGTCGTCAGCGCGCGATACCCGACGATTACACACTCGATGGTGACGACGATGATGAGGAGGAATATTCCGGATACGAGCGCAGCTTCGATCATCACTGCGCCGGATTCCTTGGAGGCGCCGTTTGCCTGAGGGCGTAAGTGAGTGGCGGAAATCGCTGACACTGAAATCGTCTATGCCTCTCGCTTTTCTACCGGTAGAGCGCTTTAAAGCCCATCTCCTTCACGAGACCTTCCTTCTCGAGAAAAAGCCTCTGACTTTGCGCGATCATATCACTGAGATTTTCCGTATAAAGCCGACGTGGGCTCGATTTGTCCCAGAGATAGTAGGCAAGAGAGCCGGGAAAGGGGTTCAGCTCGTTGAAATACAGTTGACCATCCGCACCATCTAGCATCCAGTCGAAACGGACGAGACCTCGGCAGCCGAGCGTGCGAAATGCAAGTTTTGCTAAATCAATCACACGTTTCTTTACTTCCGGATCGAGCTCCTGCGGATCGACGACTCGAACGAGCGACGCCATGCCTTGAACCTGACTCGGCCGGCCCTTCTTCCCTCCGCCGCCACGGAGATACTTATCTTCGTAGGTCAACACGCCGCTTTGAGAGTTCGGAATCTCGACCACTGATGCGACCGGCTCGTCTCCGTCGCGGACGGAGACGTTGATCTCGACCAGCTGAGTAACGCAGGGCTCCACTATCGCCTCGAGGTCGAAGCGAAACACTTTCATCAATGCCGCACCGAGATCCTCTGGCGCCATCACACGGCTCACGCCGATGCTCGAACCCAAGCTGCACGGTTTCACAAAGAGAGGAAATTTTTTCATCGCCGGGTTCTCGAGCACCCGATCACATACTTTTCTTATACCCGCACGGAGCTCGTCTTTGTGAACGACAACTGCCGGGAGTACTGGAATCCCTCGATCCTTAAGCACCACCTTGCAGAACATCTTGTTCATTGAGACCGAGGAGGCGAGTACTCCACACCCGACGTAAGGAACGCTCGCCATTTCGAACAGACCTTGGATGCATCCGTCCTCACCGAACTGACCATGGAAGGCAGGAAAGTAGACATCCACCGGTACTTTATCGCCGACGGAGAGATCACTCTTCTGCGGCGCCGATATGACAGTCATTCCTCCCATTCCGGGAATCGGCATAAGTGCGACCTCCGCGACCTCGCGAGTCGACCCAGGAAGGCGCTTGTAGAAATCTCGATTGAGAAGCTCTGTTCCCGTGAACCACTTTCCGGTGATCGAAATATAAACCGGCACCGGCTCGTACTTTACGACGTCGAGAGCGGAAATGATCTCGAGCGCAGTGATCACCGAAATCTCGTGTTCAACAGATCTGCCGCCGAAGAGTACCGCAACCCTCGTTCTCGGCGGGACCGCCGCCTCTCGATGGCCCGTCGAATTCACGTTTGTCTGGTCCGTGTATGCGCCATTTGAAACAACTGAAGTTTCCATCACAGACTCAACCTCGTTTCATATAAATCAGGGAGATCGTTCTCGATAAGCACGACATCTGAAGCCCCTTCAATTCGAGAGAGCTGAGCAAACGCGTTCTCTCGATTTTCGCACTCGACAATCTTCTCCGCATTCAAGGAAGTTTCCCCGTTACTTCCCTGCCGAAGACCTTGCAGCCAGGCGTCGCGATTCGTCTTCCCGACGAGAAGCACATAATCGCAAACTTTCGCCGCCTCGACCGCGACCCGTTTGTTCTCCTCAAACTGACGCTCTCCCAGCTCAATCATTCCGGGAGTGACCAAAATGCGCCGCGCGCCGGGCATCTCGCGAAGCGCTTCGAGTGCCGTCAAGAAGCCGTCCGGATTCGAGTTGTAGGCATCACGGAGATGAATCGCCTGCCCGACCTTCTTCAGCTCGAGACGATTGTCGACGGGTGACAGTGTTTGAATCGCGGTCAGCACCGTTTCAGGATCGCCGCCGATTGCGCACGCCATGGTGAAAGAGGCGAGGATATTCGACACCGCAGCCCGACCGATCAGCGGGGTCTTCGCCGGATACGACTTTCCTTTCCAAAGGACAGTGAACAAACTTCCTTCTGGCGTTATTTTGAGATCTGACCCGAAACAATCAAGATGTCCTGCTGATTGCTCAAGTCCATAAATAAATACTCGCCGATCGCTGAACTCGGATGCCATTCGTCTGGTTCCCGGGTTATCACCGTTCAAGACAAGAATCCCTCCGATCGGAACCGCTCGCGGCAGCTCGGACTTCGCGATGTGGACATTCTCAATACTCCCGAAACGATCGAGGTGCATCGGTCCGACAGCTGTGACGATGGCGGCGTCAACCGGGAAGTGATCGAGCGTCTTTTGAATGGAGCCTATTTGATACGCTCCCATCTCCAGCACGGCGTAGGGCGTGGTCCGATGAAGCTTCTCTCTCACGTCGCGGACGATCCCGAGCAGCGCATTCACCCCCTTGGGCGGAAAATACGTGGGGCCAACTGAGAGCTGCATAATCTGCCCGAGGTAGTTCTTCGTGCTTGTCTTCCCCCAGCTCCCCGTAATGCCGATGGTGAACGGACGAATCTCGGCGTATTTCTTGCGCGCCTCGGCGATGAACCGTTCGTTGATGGCTTCTTCCTCCGGGTCAAGCATCCGTTTTGCAGCAACTAAAAAAAAGGGAATTGCCTGGAACAGGCCGAGCAACACGAGCCAGCACCAACCGATCTTTCCGCGAAGCGGAAGAATCGCGATGAAAAAAATCGCGACGAGAAAAACAAGGGTGATCAATTCGAGAGCCACACGGTAGAGCCTTGTCGCGCGCTCGGTCATATTGAGGCGAATCTTTCCGCTCTTCCTCGGATCGCCTTCCCCGAATCCAACTCCGCCGACGGCCACGGATCCGGCGAGACTCACCAACCCAACGCCCGTCAGGCCGAAGACTCGAAGGACGAAGATTAGGATCGCGGAAATCGCCGCTATTCTTGACCCCTTGGTGTCGTGCGCTTTATTCGCCGTCAGCCAGTCGAGGAACCGGTCTTCTTTATATTCTTCCTGCTGGAAGAACCGTAGATAGGTGAGAAGCCTCCGGGAGGAAAAGTAGATTCCCGAGACTCCGGCCAATGTCATCAGTAAGCTGTCGTTCATAGAATTCGGGTTACATTTTTCCGTTTAGAGGAGAAGCTCCTTGAGAGGCTGCCGCACGAGCCGGTTCGGTATTCGGCTTTCCGCCGATGCCAAAGAAGGGCGCTATATAATAGGCGCACAAATGAAAACCCGCCTCGGAAAAAGGCTCGTGGCCCTTTCCAAAAAGAGTGACGAGCTTTGCCTTCGGTAAAATCTTCAAGAGTCGTTCGGCGATATTGATCCTCGTCTCGGTGTCTTGGTCGCCCCAAAGCAGGAGCGTATCCGCCTGAACCTTCTTCATTTCCTCGCTGAAGTCTTCATTCACGATGCGGACGAAAACGCGGCGAAGTGCGCCGTCAGAAGTCTTGTAATCAGCCGAGGCAAACTTCGGAATGAAGTAATCGTGATACCAGCGGATACCGAAGGTGTTCTGAATGAATTTCAGAATCTTCCCAATCCGCAGGATTGCCGCGAAGCGAAACTTCTCCCGGCCGGTGCGAAGCGGCCGTAGCGCCGAGGCATTCATGAGCACAAGCTTCCGAATCCGGTCCGGGTGCGAGCTCGAAAGCACAGCTCCGATCTTTCCGCCGAATGAATGCCCGACGAGATCGACCTGCTTCAACCCTTGCTCGTCAAGATATTGCACGATGCGTTCCGCGTATTCTCTCGTCCCCCACGATTCGTCGGGAACACTTGATTCGCCATAACCGGGAAGGTCGACGAGATGGACCTCGGTATACGGCGCGAGCAGTTCACCGAGAGGCTTCAACGCCCACAAGTTGTGTCTCCATCCGTGGAGAAGAACCACCGGGGTCCTCCCGGGCGAGGGCGCGCCAATTTTTACAACATTGAGCGAAACTGTATTCACGGCGGTACTCCGGAAACTAAACGAGGGCGATTTCAAAAAATAGACGATTGAGCATTGATTTTCATACTCGAGACAGCAAGCAAGCGAAAGGATAACGCTACTCGCGGCGGCGCTCAAGTTCTCTCTCACCGAGTTCGAGACAGAACCGAGTTACAAAGAAGTTCAAATAGAAGAGGAGTGTCATCAATCCGATAACAACGACGATATATTCCCCGTCGCTCATCATCGCTTCGGTAATTGTGTAATGGCGGACGACGAGGAGGATAGCGAGAATCCCGGTGCTTAGACTCACCAGACCCACCGCCGCGAGCATATACACCAAGCTCCCGAAGCTCGCCGCGAGTTGAGACGGATGCTCCCATTGGAAATTTGCGAAATACGCACCGAGCCCGATTCCCAAACCGACAACCCCGTAACAGACACAGGTTGTTGAGAAAATCTTCATGGCGACGAGTCCCCATCCACCACCGATTGCAAGCACGCCCGCCCCAAACAACACGCAGAGGACTGCGGTTATCGGTAAGAGCCATGCGATGAATTTTCCCCAGAGAATCTGGCGAACTTCAAGCGGCGAGGTTTGGAGGATCCAATACGAAGAGCCTTCGAGGGATAAACTTTGAAACACAAACCTTGTCCCCACGGCCGCTATCAAGAAGGATTCGATGTATGAATTGAGCAAGGTCGAAAAGATGCTCCACCAGACCTTTCGTTCCGGCGGCAGGCCGGTCTGTAAACCTTGGATGAATCGGAAATTGTAAAAGTAGAGAACGCAGATTCCGCTCAAGAGCAGCAGCTGAAAGAGCTGCGTCGCGTCACGGCTGAAGCTCTTATACTCCTTCACGATCAAGGCGCGAAAACCGCGACTGAAAGGTCGCAGAAAGAAGCCTGCCCATGTGCTGCTTCCGACTCTCACAGAGACATGCCGCTGCTGGTGACTCCCGGTCTTCGAGTACGCTTCGAAATGCCAGAGATACATGACGAGAAACGAGAGAATCGCGAGGAAGCCGGAGACGGAGTAGAGAAGGAGCAAATACGGGAGCACCCCTCCTTTTGTGGGGAGAAGCATCTCGCTCAAGCTCGTTGATACCCAATACGAAGGCAGCCAGATCGCGTTCGGGATTGAGAGGATGGCGACCAGTCGAATGACGTCATCGAGGGTCCCCATCGAGAATTCAGCTTCGCTCCGAAAGAGCGTGTTCCCCAGCAGAACGATACCGAAGACAACGAGAGCTGTGAGCAGTCGCCGCGTCCATCGCGTTTGTCCAAGCGGCACGAACCGCCCGTAGACGGTTACGACTATCTGGAGCACGGCGGTTGGGATGAAGAAGTATGGAGGCAAGACGAGCGCGATGAGGGAGTAAAAACGATAGTCCGCGCCATAATACCGGCCGTAGGAGACGAGAGCGGGGATCAAGAAGATGATTGTGATCCAGGAAGAGCTCAGCAACACATCCAACGTCTTTCCGACGAAAAATTTTATCGGCCGGAGCGGCGATGACAGCATGAGGTCGAGATCTTGCGAAAGATACAGCGAGGCGATGGCCGTTGCGCCGTTTGAGAGAAAAAGCATGAACATGAGGTAGACAAAGATCAGGCCGAGCGGGAGAGACGGCGGGAGATAGACGAACGCCTTATCCGCTTCCGCCTGGCCGAGCATCCAGAACATGCCTCGGTAAATGCCGTACATCACGGCAAGACCAAACGCGATCAGGAACCCGTCGCGGAATTTTGCGGTCGCCGGCCGGGCACTCTGTCTCCAATGATTCCGCACCGAGAGGAACTTGGGCCGGAGCAGCAACAACAGTCCGCTTAAGGCGGTTTCACTATTCCATGGCCTGCTCACCGGCACCCTCCCAGGTCAATTCAAGGAATATTTCCTCGAGGCGTTCATGCCGGATGTGGCTTAAAGATTTGAACTCGGAAAGCGTGCCTATGGCGACCAGCGCACCGCGCTGCATGATCCCGAGCCGATCACAGAGCTCCTCGGCGACGTTCAACGAATGTGTCGAAAGGAGAATCGACATTCCCTCTTCCGCATACCTTCTGAAGAGGCCCTTTAGGAGTTTGGCGCCTCTCGGATCGAGACCGACCATTGGTTCGTCGACGATGAGCACCTTTGGACGATGAATGAGTGCGGCGCAGACCGCGAGTCGCTGCTTCATTCCGTGAGAATATCCGCCGATGAGGTCGTGCCGCCGCTCGAATAGCGAGTAGCTCCGGAGAAGCTCTTCCACTCTTACCTCAATCTGATCCTCGTCCACTTCGCGGAGGTCTGCGACGAAGCGCAGGAACTCTTCGGCAGTGAGCGCGTTATAGAGGTAGGGTCTGTCGGGAATGTATCCCGTCACGGACTTCGCTTCGCGAGGGTGCTCGGCCATGTCGAGCCCGGCAATCGAGATTTTCCCCGTCGTTGGTTTCAGCACACCCGTGAGCATCCGAATCGTCGTCGTTTTCCCAGCACCGTTTGCTCCCAAGAAACCGAAAATTTGTCCGGCCGGGACGGAGAATGAAATGTCGTTCACCGCCAAATAGGAGCCGTATTTCTTGCTGAGATTCTGAACTTCGATCATTTCTGCTCCGTCGTTGTTGGCTGCGAGAGAAAGTTTGATCCAAAAGGAAGCGGAAAGGCACCACCGTGTGGAAGTTTGTCGATGAGGGCATCGAGCGAGAATCCAGCGAGGGCTTCGGGATCGCCATCGTTTTTGCTGCCGCAAACGCCATCCCCCACTCCTTGCTCGACGCGGAGGAGCGGCATTGCCATGTTCTGCGGCAGCGCCTGAAGCGGAGAGAATTGCTGAAGCATTCGTTGGATGTTTCCGCGAAGGCCCACGTAACTGACACGGAAGGAGCCGTCCGACGCTTTGACGAGCTCGACGGGTCCGGGCAGCTCAAGCTCACGGAGCACCATCGACTTCCCGCTACGAGTCGCTGATAGCCGCGCACGAAGCGGGTTTGGTTGAGAGAGCGAGAGCAAAACGGCGTCCCCCTCCGATTCAACCTGAATGTTCGACGACACAAGCTGGTTCAACGAATTGAAGAAGGAGCCGGCAAAAAGCTTCGCCAGATACGTTTTCCCCCGGAAAGTGGCCCGCATTTGGCCTCGCAGGATAAGTGTCAACCCAGGGTCGTCTTTGAACTCAGTTTCGAAACCGCCAACGCAAAACTTTTCGTTATAGATGTCGAAGCTCTGCTTTCCAAGTCGGATGCCGGAGAAGATCGCGTCCGACGGCTGCTCGATGCGCGCGACCCACAGATAACACGTGGCAGAGGCGGTCCCAAAGAGAAGGAGACCGAGCAGGGAAAAAATCACGTTCCTGTCGGACAAGCTCACGAAGTCTTCCCCTGCGGCGGTTGCAGATGCCAGGCTTCGAGCCAATGTGTCTTGTCTTTTTTCATGGAGAAATCTCTCTCGAGGCTTTCTTGAAATTTGGGCATGTGGGCCGCGCCGTAGAAAATCGCTATTCTCTTTTTTCCCTTCTTCAGTTGATCGCGAAGCACTTCGAGCGCCTTTTGATTGCGATCGGCGACGAGAGTTGAACCTTGCGGACCCTCTATTTTTTCGACGAGAGAGTCGAGCTCGCGGAAATTCTCGGCGAGATAACGTCGCAGCACATACGGCCTCGCTTCGTCCGCGCTCGTCAGAAACGCGGTCATCAGCAGCATCCCTTCAAACGGGTTGTCGCGTTTTTGTTCTTCTACAAAACCTTGGATGAGGAGGCGGAGGAACAAGGACCAGATGCTCTCGCCGCGAGACTCGAGCGAGGCGGTGAATGATTCTGGACTGAGGTCGGCGTGAATCATGTTCTTCTTGGTGTAATCGATGTTCTCGAGTTGGAAGGCGAGGCCGAGCACTTTCTGGAGAGTTTGTTGAAGCGCACTTACGGGATTAGACGGGCTCGAGCCTCGAGTCTGCAGAGCCTTTTTCTCCTCCAGGCTGAGTTCCTCGGGTGCGATGAGCTCATAAAGGACGGCATCATACGTCGCGAATTCCTTGTTCAGTTGCTGGTAATACGCGAGTTCGGCGATGTGAACAGCGGAAATGAGGTCCACTTGGATGGGAGCACCTTTCTTTCCGGTCGCGGCGGCTTCGCCGGTAAAGCTGACGACGGAGGTCTCCAATATCTTCGGCCGGTTCTCCTTATCCTTCCCGATCCGCAAAAACGCGCTTTCAGCGGGAGGGGCAACTGGATGAGCTGTGGGAGCTTCTGAAGCGCTGGCTTCTGACGGCGGAGGAGCTTCGATTGCTCTCCCTGGGTCCGCGAATGCGTCGGACGTCAAGGAACAGAAGAAGAGGAAAAGACCGGAGAATCGGAGGGCAGCGTTTCGCATGGTTGGTTTGATTCCTGTATATCGTGCGATCTGGTGATCAGCTATACCTCTTCTCCGGATTTGTCGGGAAATCCAATTTCATATTACAGCGATGTATTCACTCTAAGAGAGGGCCTATGAAGATATCGGTAATCGCGGGAAGTCACCGTCGAGAATCTCAATCAGCTCGCGTCGGCCGGTATATTGAAGACGAGCTGAAAAAGCTGGGTGCTTCAACTTTTTTTCTGTCGCTTGCCGAGAATCCGATACCCCTCTGGGATGAAGACGTCTGGGCTGGGTCAGAGAAGTGGAGCGATCTCTGGGGCCCGATCTCAAAAGAGCTGGGGGAGTCGGCGGGCGCGGTGGTGGTGAGCCCTGAATGGAGCGGCATGGCTCCGGCTGGTTTGAAGAACTTTTTTCTCCTTTGTAGCAAGGAACTGTCCCACAAACCCGCAATGCTCGTTGGGGTTTCCTCTTCGATTGGGGGCGCGTATCCAATCGCGGAGCTTCGCATGAGCAGCTACAAGAATACGAGAATTTGTTACATGCCGGACCACGTGATCGTCCGGAACGCGGAGTCGATGCTAAAGCCCGGGGTGCCAACCGACAAGCATGACGAAAACCTTCGGGCAAGGATCGCCTACACCGCAAAGGTGCTTTTGGAGTATTCGAAAGCATTCACCACGATCAGGGAGAGCGGCGTAATCGACATGAAGACATTCCCAAATGGAATGTAGGATCACGAATCCTTAAAGACCTCGTACATATCCCCGTCGTTGCCCGCGAAGCCTTAAAGGGGTCGTACTGAACTCTCTCTTGGCGGGCAGATCCTTCCCTGTCTTGACGCCGCTTAGAACGTGAAATGACGCTTACGTCAGAGTATGGAGACCCCCTACGGGCGCTTTCCGCCTGACTTCACCGCAGCACAGGTCAATCGGAAGAGAAACAGCAGGTCTCAGAAACAAGCTCTCATTCCGCCCAGGCAGAATTCTCGATGCTCTGAAGAGAAAGCCATTCTCTATCCATCAAGAGGAGCAAAAAGGCGGGGGCCTGTAAGTCCCCGGCGGAAAGACGGCATTTAGCTCGCCATTCCGAAAACGTCTGGACGCCTCACGATAGGTTTCAAACAATCGAAAATATCGATCAATGTAGATTTTTCTCGCCTCGGGATTAAGCGTAAGCACGAGCGGTCGCTTCGAGTACCGCTCCGAAGTCTTCGTCGACTTCGGCGAGCCCCTGCCTCAACACGGAGAAGCGCTTCTGGCCCTGCGAAACCCTTACCTTCGGCAAGAACTTCCTCAATCATTTCGCACCGCCGGTTCTCAACCCTCTGGTCCATCATGTTGGAATATTCGCGCTGCGAGAGATTCTCGAAGCCCGGAGGTTGAGAAAAGACGAGTTCATACTCTTCCGTGTAGCGCTAGATGCCCATTCGGAGGTTGGGGAGGCACAAAATGAGGTTAGCGGTGTCATGTACGGGTGCTTTAAGGATTCGTCGCTGCGGTCCGCCGATTAACGCGCTCGGCTCTTTACGCCTTCGTGAGGTCAAACCTCCCCGTCCCGAACGCGAACCGCCCTGGGAATACGTGCTTTGGTCACTATTCGTGCCTGTCGAGATGCCTGAACTTCGAGCTTGTCGATAAGGCTCGGCAATTGAGCTGCCCCTCGTCAGTCACCACTCATTCGCTCGCCGCTCACGAGAGAAAGGGCCCTGCTCTTGACACCCTTCAGGTCAATCTTCCCCGTGCCCAGCACGGGAAGCGCCTCGACCTTGAAGATGTGCTCTTTCTTCGGGATCCACAGATTCGGAAGTCCCTGATCTCCGAGCTTATCAATCAGCCAGGCCGCATCGACCTCTTTCGTCATCAAAATGACAATTCGCTCTCCCTTCTTCTCATCAGGCACAGCCGTCACCACACAGAGGGTCTCGCTCGCTTCGAGCACCGTATGAATCGCCTCTTCGATTTTTCCGTGCGGAACCATTTCTCCCGCTATCTTGCTAAACCGCGCCAATCGGTCAGTGATTGTGACGAAACCCTCTTCGTCTAATTTCGCGATATCTCCCGTGACATACCAGCCGTCACGAATCACCTCTTTGGTCTTCGCTTCATTCTTCAAATATCCCGCCATGACATTCGGCCCCCGGACAAGAAGAAGCCCCTCCTCCCCCGGCAGCAGCGGCTGAAACGTCTCGGGATTCACAACCTTCACCGCGACCGAGGGTATCGGATGCCCCGCCGTACCAGGTTTATGACCGCGCTGGTTCACCCGGGAGTCCTTCACGTTCGGAACATTAAGAAGCGCGACCGGTGAGAGCTCCGTGCAGCCATACCCTTCGAGCGGCTCGATATCGAACTTCTCCTGAAACGCCGCGGCGATCCGCTCTTTCAGCTTCTCGGCACCCACGACAACATATCGAAGACTCGCAAACGCCGTTTTCGGACACTTCCTCGTGTACGATTGGAGAAATGTCGGCGTGCTGATAAGCACCGTCAGCTTCTCCTTCTCGACCCAGTCCCCGATCGTTCCCGCATCCATGGGGTTCGGATGATATGTTGCTCGAATCCCCGCTAGCAGCGGCAGCCACAGCGTTCCCGTGTATCCAAACGAGTGAAAAAACGGGAGGACGCCCATGATGCCGTCTCGCTTATCGAGATCGAACAGATCGTAAAATGCCTGAATGTTCGACGATACGTTCCCATGCGACAGACAAACACCCTTCGGCTCGCCCGTGCTCCCGCTCGAAAAAATTATCGTCGCAAGATCATCAGCCCCAACGGTCTTTCCGTCCTCGTTGCAGACTCGTTCCAGAATTCTGCCGGGAAGAAATGAGAGAAGGAATGCACCCAGCTTCGAGAGCGGAGTGATTCCTCGAAGTAGATCCTCGATAAATATCGAGCCCGGTAACGCTTCGAGCTTGGCTTTGGCGATAAACGATTTGCTCGTGATTACCGTCTTTAGCTCCGCCTGCTCGGCCGCCGAGCGCATGTTCGCCGGCCCCGAAGTAAAATTGATATTCACCGAGACCTTGCCAAGGAGCGAAATCGCGACGTTTGCAAGGACACCCGCAACCGACGAGGGCAGCATAATCCCGACGTTCTTCTGCCCCTTCAAAGACCCCTTGAGCTTCAACGCCAGCGCCAAAGAGCCCGCCAATGCCGGAAGAAACCTCAGCCGCTGACCCATGGTGTCGACGAGGCACGTGCGAAAAGGATGCCGGTGAGCAGAACGGATGAATATTCGGTGCAACGAAGGAGCGTTCTTCCGCCGTGAGATCGCCAGATCCGCGGACATCTCCTGCACAAGTTGCCGAACTTCATGCGCCTTGGCGGTTGAAGGCAGCGGCTTTCCAAACGAGATGGTTACCGGATACGGAAGCTGCTTCGGAACCTTCCAGAAAAATCTTCCGTTTCGGTAGCTGAATATGCTCCCCCAAATTTGATCGATGTAAACCGGAATTACCGGCGCATCGATTCCTTCCATGATGCGTTCGAATCCTTTACGAAAAGAGAGCATTCGTCCGATGCGGGTCAGCTCACCCTCCGCGAAAATGCACACTAACTCGCCGTCGGCGATCGCTTTTCGAGCTTCGCCAAGCGAGCGCACCAGCTCACGCGGACTATCCGTTTCCGAGATCGGAATCGCACGCATCAGCTTCACGATCGGATGGAGAAGCGGCGAATTGTAGAATTGCCGGAACATCAAAAAGCGAATTGGCCGATCGATGCTCGCAAGCAGAAGCGGCGGATCCACGTACGCAACGTGATTGCAAATGAGGAGCGCACCACCCGTCTTTGGAATATTTTCAGCGCCACGCACCTGAAAACTGTACAGCGTATGGGTGAGAACCCAGTTCGCAGAGCTTGCTGCCCGGTAGGCCCAACTGCTCATCGACCCGCCGCCCGATCCGCTTCAGGATGAAACTCAAAGACCCAAATTTTGTAGTAACGTCCGTTTCCGAAGTCGATGTCGAGCACCTCTTTGTACTTGAAATCAATCTTCGTGCGGCCACCGGTCCGAACAATTCGTAACGTGTCTTCAGTTGAGAAAGGGATATTCAATTTTTTGATCTTCTCAATAATGGTCTTTCGCATCTCCATGTCGGTGAGAACTTGCGACTTCGCCGCTTGGTTCTCCATCAGACCGAGAATTTCGTAGTAGGAATAGTAGAACGGAAGAACGCGGTAGCCGATGTAAACAAAAATCCCCACGATGGCGAGCATGAAGAAGAATCCGAACGAGCTCATCCCTCGCTCCGTTCGTAATCTCCGCGCCCTCATAGGCCGTTCGCAAATCATACTCTTGTCCTCCTTCCGGCAAAGAACCCTACTGGCCTATACTATGGGAGCTTGGGATTCGTAAGAGTCCTTGAGCTTAGAAGGCGATTCCGATAATCTTCATTAGCTTTTTGGGACACCATGAGACCTCGCCGATTCCTACTGCCTGCGCTTTTCCTTCTCGTCCTCGGGACCGGGAATATCTACGTGGGCATGTATAAGGAGATGCAATACAAGCAGGTTTATGAAGAGTTATCGGTCTTGGGCCCATCGCCCGATATCGACGACTCATCGGCACTCACCCGCCTCGAGAGCTTTCGTCAAACAAATCAGCGTTACGCCGAGCGGCAGCTCGAGGCAAAAGACAGGCTCCAGCACTACCGCCTCGTCACTTTCGGAGGGAAGGCATTCATCGCGATGAGCATTGTGCTCCTCTCTGCCGCGCTTCTTTTTCAAATAACCGGCGATACTCTTCCGTGGCCGTTCGTCGGCCCCACGGAGAGGGTGCACGGTCAGCCGTTGATAAACAGGTAGCCACGGGGAAAGATGATACTCAAGAACACTACTCCTTCCGAGCTTTTTGATGAAGGCGCGCGAGCAATCTGTGATTATCTGCAAGCTTGCCAGCATGAGAAGATAGTGTGGGGCCTCTGCGGAGGGAGATCCCCGGTGGGCTTATTCAACGCACTCATCCCCAAGCTCCCGTCGCTCCCGCGCGAGCTTCTCGAACGCTTCTACTTCCTGCAGGTTGATGAGCGACTCTTCGTAGAACACAACCAAGACGGCCTTCGTGAGCAGATTTACACGCCGCTCGTGGCATCGGCTCGGATTCGCCAAGCACAGATCATAAATTACCCGCTGCCGAAGGATCGAACCGCACAGGCGGTCGAAGCTTCGAGCGATCAATACTTAAGCGTCCTCGAGGGCCTCGGCGGCAGGTTTCACATCGCGATTCTCGGTACTGGCGAGGATGGGCATGTGGCAGGAACGTTCCCCCACCACCCGACGAGTGAGGTGGAGGATGTTGCTTTTTTCACTTATGACGAGTCACCGAAGCCGCCTCCCGGAAGAGTCACCGCGACGCTACCTCTCCTCGCAGAGTCGGACCTTGGCATCCTCATCATCACCGGCGAAGCTAAGCGCCAGGCGTTGATGAATTTCCTGAATCCGCAGCTTTCACTGCAGGACTGTCCAGCGAAAATTGTGAGAGAAATGGAGGACTACATCCTGCTGACTGATTTGGATGTCGAATCGAGCCGTTAGTTCTTCGGCTTCAAACCGCGCTGAAAGATCGCTGAGCACCAATTAAGCTCTTCGCGCTTCTCGAGTAATCTCCACTCAGGGTCGGAATACGCCGCAGCGACATCATTCCAAAGCTCGGGGAGTATCCCCGAAAGAATCAGGATTCCGCCCTCGGTTGAATGTTCTGCAATCGATGCCGAAAACCGACAAAGGAGCTCTGCAAAGAGGTTCGAAAGCACGAGATCGTAGGGACCTTGGGCATGCTCCATGCTGCCGAGCTGAAAGTTAATTTGCGAGGCACTATTCAGCGCCGCGTTTTCACGCGCGTTTATCAACGCATCCGGCTCGATGTCGACCGCATCCACCGCCGCTTCGTAGAGCTTCATCGCCGCAATGGACAACACGCCGCTTCCTGTTCCAAGATCGAAGACCCGCTTCGGATTCAGCACGACGACTGCCTCGTGCTGAATGAGCGAGAGCGCCATCTCTGTTGTGATGTGGTGGCCGGTACCAAAACCTGAACCCGGAATGAGAAAGAGATCGCCGGCCTTACGCGTTTCAGGAAGATTCTCCGCGGAAGCGATTGGCACCACCCTCAACCGTCCGATATCCACTGCCTCCATCAGCTCATCACATCTCTGAGTCCAATTTTCCGGAATCACTTGCGAGCGAGAGAGAAACCGAAATTTATTCTCCGCGCACAATACGAGAAATTCTTCGAGACTCGCATCGTCGCCGGAAAAAAAAGCGCGCACCGTGTCGGCGTCCAGAATCTCGGCGCCCGAGGCCCCAAACGAGACGGGAATCCACGCGAACTCATCCGGATCGGTGCAGTGAAAATCTATCTGCCAGTGTTTTACGTCCATCAGAGATTCTTCCTATAGATCTGCACCACAGAGGAGCGAGGAATCTCACCCAGACGTCCGGACGGAAAGTTGCTGCCGAGAGGAATGACTCGCACCTGCGGCATCGAGCTTCCGTCTGGATTCGCCAGGATAAAGGTCCGCTCTTCCTCAAGCGCGAGTTGAGAATTCCGAGCCCCTCTTATCCCACAAAATTCTCCGGGATGCTGCACGGAGAGGAGGAAAGACCGCTCGTCTTCAATCCACTCAAAACCCGTAAGCTCCGACTCCATCGGCCCGATGCCGAAGCAACGCGGTAGTCCCGCCTCAGGCCCGGTGGTAGGAATACAAAAGATCGCGTTATTTCCGAATATTCCTGCGAAACTTTTCTCCCCTGGAGTGGTTCCGGGTGAACGCGTAACCTCGTGCTGCAGCGCCTCAGCAGAGATATCACAAACCATCCACAGATTCCCTGTTCGGTCGAATCGAATGTTATCCGCGGCAGCGAATCCTCCTCCGGATTCGGCAACCTCCCCTGAGCTTACGAACCTCCCCCAACGAAACTTTGACCCGTCCAGCAAATTTTCGATTTCTTCGATTCGATAGATCGCGCCATATTGCCGGGAGTTCGCCTCGAGCGAATCGGGAAAGATCCGCATATCCGGACTTCCCTCGCTCCGTCCGGTCGAATCGGTAAAGGCAATATACACTGAGCGATCGAATGGATGAATATCGATTCCTTCCGGCCGCGCAGTCGGAGTGCCTCCTATCGCGTTTGCCATGAGGAACGCATCCAACAGGAGAACCGCCTCAACGAACTCGCTTCGTTCTTTCTTTGACAGTGTTTGCGGAGCCAAGACGAGGTCGCCGAGCACCAAGTTCGAATATGGCTTCCTGCCAAACTTTTCGATCGCCGCGATCCATTCCGCAACACTCACTCCTTCATATTTTTTCCCCGGGCTGGTAACGATTTCGCTCCCGCCCTCCGGACGCTTCGGAAGCAACTGATGCCCGGTTGAGCAGCGGTCCGGGCGCGGAGCCTCCAGCGGCGTTTCAGCCGTGAGCGGAATCCACTCTCCGGTGAAATCCTCGTGAAACTTTGCCACCGCAAGCTCTCCGTCCTCGAATAAGCGCGAGTTCGAAGGATCACTCGGATCGCCGACGATACCCCGGCTTCTGTAGCGCCAGATATGTCCTCCGCGGCGATCATCTCCCATATACGCGAGAAGCCTGCGGCCCGGCTCTACACGGAGTGCGACGTTCTCATGTCGAAACCTGCCGAGCGCAGAGTGTTTTATCAATGCCCCGGTTTCGGGAGCGACCTCGCACACCCAGCCAAATGCCCTTCCGTCCAACGGCCGGGCATACGCTTGGTGTATTCCCTCCCACTGAAGTGGATACTTCGAAACCGAGTGGATCATCGATGCTGAAAACGGAACAGTACTTGGCGAGAGCGGCTGACCGTCTGCGGTCACCCCGTCTACAACAAAGTCCTGGATGTTCTCCTCGCACGTCAACATTGTTCCCCACGGAGTCACCGCTCCGGAACAATTCGCGAGCGTGCCGGGCGGGGGTGGAAAGAATGCGGCTCCAGGGCCGGAGAAGGAGATTCCGCAGCCGCGAGCAATGTTTGTGGATGAAAGAGCCGTAATTCGCTTATGATGCGGTGAATGCAAGATAACGCTGTACAAACCTTCACTCGATCGCTTCACATGAACGATCGACACCCCCACCTCTTCGAGAATCCGCTTTCCGAGCTCATCGAGCTCAGCAAAAGCTGTTTCTGGAAGCATTTTCCGAACTTGTGGATCGCTCAGATCAATTTCCGCAGAGTTCCAAATATAGCCGGCGATTGACAGCACGCCGCTTCCTTCGCGTTTGGGCTTCGGATCGGGAATGACGGAAATTGCCGGCGGCGGTTTTCCGAATTCCGATTGAAACGCATCGGACCATGGGCGGGCGGAGACATATTCGTGATTCACCACGAGCCAAAATTCCGAATCTGTTTCGCGCACAGGAATCAGGCCGACAAAATCACAATTACTGCCGAAGCGGATGTCTCTCCCTTCAGGTCCGAACCTGTCGCCCCATTGGGCGATGACCGAGTAGCTATACCGATCGGGCAAGACCAATTCGTCAAGCACGCGAAAATTCGCCGGCGCGGCGCTTCGCTGGTCGCCTGGAAGGAGAATCGGATAGGGCACATCGATCCAGTCGGAGAAAACGGAAGAGACCGGGGAACTGGAGAACTCTCGCTCTCGATGTCTTCCCATCGGCAGCAAACATCCTGAGGCAAGAGTTGACGCGCCCGCACCGCAGTATCGGAGAAAAGACCTTCTTGAGAGGTGAAACATTGACGGAGTTTGCGGCGAGCATTGGCCTACGGCAATACCCTTTTGCCGCGCGTTAGAATCTCGTTAGCACGGCCACGAGCGTGCGGTTCATAGACGAACTCAAAATAGCTGAGGGACAACGCTGCAAGCCGTTATCCCTGAGGTACCCCTGAACGGTCCAGGAGTGACAAATGCGGAGCAATGCGGGTGGGCGATCTGACACCGCTTCACACCATCTGCTCCGCGTTCTGGATGGCGACGCCGAGCTGGTCCGCAAGGCGCGCGTTGAACCCGGCCTCCGGCGAGTCGCCCTGCATTTCGACCGGCGGGATCGAAATCCACCCGCCGCCGTCTGCCGTTCCAACGCAGCGGAACGGACGACCGTCGGCCAGATTGAACGTGATGATCCAGATCGCCCAATCCGGCGTTGCGACGAAGCGGTGGCTGGGCGACGGCCCGCGCTCTACGGCGACACCACCGACGACGACCGTCGGCTCCGCGTCCGAGGCCGGCGTCCAAGCCTCCTCGCACCAACCGCGGAGCGTGTCGCCGTCGAACGTGTGCGACAGCTCGCGGCCGTCGAGGTGGTGGAACAGCCTCGTCGGCGCGTCGTGGCCCATCTCGGCCAGCGACGTCAGGAAGATCTTGAGTCGCTGAAGCTGCGTGAGTCGGCCGAGGCCGACCATCGCGCCTTTCCGGGCATCTCTTCTGGTTGCCATGAATTCCCCTCGCGTGGACAGTGGCGGACGATTTTGTGACGCTTGGATCCTCTTGGTGAGAGGGTCTCGTTCGAGGCGACAGATCACCGCGAACGAGAACCTCTCCACCACGGGGGAGTATCAATTCAAATAAAAACCTTGAATGGCTTACAGCGGTCCCAAACCTATACCCCCGCGGAGCATCGGCATGAGACCATTCTGAATTCGCTGCTGAGACACATTTTCGAAAGAACGGGCGGAATTGTACTTCTATATCATAGACTATTCCGGTCGAGTTTCTTGCGTAATCCTATATTTTTCTAAAATTCCTGTTATATTCTTAACATCATGCGAAAACTTTCAGACGCACTCGAAGAAGTCATCGACGGCAGCCCACTGTTTCAACTGGGCTTGCAGGAAGGGTTACTGAACCTCTCCCAGCTCGCGCGCTTCATTCATCCGCTTCTCACCGTGCGGATGAAAAAAGAAATCCAAGTTCAGTCCATCACGATGGCGCTTTCCCGTCTGCAACGATCGAAAGAGAAAGGCACCATCAAAAATCGCATCGACCTGAAGCTGAAGAATATTGCACTTCATTCCGATCTCAGCATTCTTACCTTCACGAAAACGAAAGAGGTGCACAAGGCGCTTCAGCAGATTTACAGCAAAATTCTCAGCGCCAACGGTTTCATCACCATCACGGAAGGCGTAACGGAGGTGACAATCATCGTCGAGGAGCGAAACCGCGAGTTTGCAGAGAAGCAGGTGCCCACAAAGCCGCTCCATCGAAGAAAGGACATCGCCTCTCTCGGACTTCGATTTGACGAAGCATATCTCTCGATGCCGGGGTTATTCTATTCGATCTTCCAGCAGCTATACTTGCAGAACCTAAACATCGCCGAGCTTGCGTCAACAACCACAGAGCTCATTATTTATTTGGATCGGAAAGACGTACAGCTCGCTTTTGACACGCTGTACACGCGGTTTGTCGTCGATAAATAAAAGATTCTATTTTGGGCCGATTCGCATGCCGCGATTCATAGGAACCGCGGTCTGCGCCGATACCATCGGGGCAGTGACCATAGCCGACGAACCCTGTGACCGAGACTGCAGCTCCTGCATCGTTGCGCGAAGGAGATCTCGCTCCTCGGTCATCGTCTGCAGTCGACGCGAGACATAGGACAGCTCCTCCCGCGCTCGTGTGACCTCAGCCTGGAATAGCTCCCGCTGCTGATAGAGTTGGTCGAGCTGATCGTCGGTTTCTCCGATCTCCTGAGATTCGGTCCGAAGCTTTGCGATGAGTCGTTTTTGCTTTTGATTTTTTCCAATGAGCGCAAGACCCTCGAACACGAGGTAGACACTCACCGCCAAGAAGATGAGATCTTTCTGAACGTCTCTTTCGGCAAGAAGTGGGAGGCGGAAAAACTCCACACCACGGTACTTCAACCAGTAGATGACATTCACCGCGAGGGAGGCTAACGCGATGAGTAACACTCTCATTTTGAAGCTCCTGTTCACATTCCGGATAGTAACTTCCGGTTTGCGCATTCATGTTATGTAGCGACCCTGAGCGAGCAATCTTATAAACCATCAGGATTTTATGTGCAATGCACCCTCCTGCCCGCCTGGCGAAAGCTCGGCTGGGTAAGCTTGGGATTTCATTGGACAAATACCGCTGAGTTGGGTTTCTTACAATTTCCTGTACCGTGATCTGTTTAATTCCATCATCGGATCAATCGCACGAAGTCTACGAGGAAGGGTGAGCCAGGAAGTCGAAGCAGTTGAAGTTGAGAATCGAATTCCGGCTGGAGCTTTCTGGCGCCGCGTCCTCGCGTTCGCGTTTGATATCCTCGTCGTCCTCGTCCTCTCGGTCTCGTATCTCTCGGTTCGCGGTGGATTGTTCCTGAAGCGTTTCTCGGATTCGGTGGAGTACACGAATCCTGCCATTCTCAAACAGCTCGCACGATCGGAGTTCGCCACTTCATTTTCGGTTATCTTTTTCTTTGCAATCTTCTATTTCATAGTTCTTGAATACATTTGGAGGCAGGCTACGCTGGGGAAGATTATCTTCTCGTTGCAAGTCGTTTCCGATCAGTCGAGGCGGCCCACCTTGCGCCAAATTGCAATTCGATTTTTCGCAAAGTTTCTTATCGGTCCTCTTACTCTCGGGTTGAGTTGGGCTGCAGCGCTTCTGTCGAACCGGCGACAAGCCTGGCACGATCGAATCGCAAAAACCTATGTCGTGCTCACCAGCCTAGAACCCAGCAGCTCCCCGCCTCCGGAGAAGCCTGCGAATAGTGCTCCTATCGAGCTGTAGATAGCTCGCTGCTTTCGATTGGTTGTTGTCGAATTTTGACAAGGTCTCCGTGAGCAGTCGTGCCTCAAACTGCCGCACCTGTTCGCGAAACGATCCTTGCGCGCGAAGGATTTTCGCACCTTCCTGAAACACAAAGTCTTTCGCCTCGACGAAGCGCCGTCCTTCGTATTCTGCTCGATACGCCCCCCCTTCAATCACGGCAAACAGCTCCCGGACATTCCCCGGCCATCGATACTGAAACAGCCTATCCATTGCTGAGGGGGCGATTCCCTGCACGTCGAGGTTTTCACGGTTTGAGAGCTCGCGGAAGTAATCATTCGCCAAATCTGGAATATCTTCCAATCGTGCACGGAGCGGAGGAATCTCAATCGTGAGGTGCGCAATCCGATGGTAAAAGTCCCGTCGAAGCTTCCCTTCACGCAGGGTGTCGTCTACGTTCCGGTTTGTCGCCGTAATGAGCCGAAAGTCCGAACGGTTTTCTTTATTCGATCCAAGCCTTCGAAACACTCGCTCTTGAAGCGCGTTCAACAAGAGAATTTGAGTTTCAAGCGGAAACTCATCGACCTCGTCCAAGAATAGCGTCCCGCCGTTTGCCTCTTCGATGAGGCCCTTCCGAACTTCGTTGGCGCCGGTAAACGCTCCTCGTTCGTGTCCGAAAATCTCGCTTGCGCTGAGATCGGGACTGCCAAATCGTGGTTGCACTCGGATGAAAGGGCGCGACCGTCTCGGACTCGAACGATGAATCGCCTGGGCGATGACACCCTTTCCGACTCCGGTCTCACCAGCGAGAAATACCGGTTGCGTGTGCGAACCCGCGTAGGCAACCTGCTCGATGACTTTTTTCATGACTTCATTTCGGCTCATGAGACCGGTCAGACTCTGAAGCGTCTGCGGCGTATGCGACAGGCCGAAATACGTACGTCGTAGTTGGGTGGAGTGAATCGCATCTCGGAGAAGCGCACCGAGATGCTCAACGTCAACGGGCTTTGTGAGGAAACTTGCGGCGCCCCTTCTTAACGATTCCAGCCCGAATTCCTTCGCGTCATGTCCGGTTAGAATCAGAACACGCAGACTGGGATCTTCTCGTTGAAGAACTTCAAGCAGCTCCAAGCCGCTTTGCGGACCTCGCTCTTCGGAGAGTGAGAGGTCTAATACGATCGCCTCTGGTGAATGTTCACGCAGTTGTTCGAGCGCCTCGCTCTCATTCGAAGCGAAAATGACATCGAAAGAATACCTGCGGCGGCTCAGGGACTGTGCGGTGGCTCTGCTTCCCGCAACATCATCGTCGATTATGAGAACGGTGTTTGAAGAAACACTCACGCTCGAATCTTATTAAGACCATCCAATGCAGCGACTCGGTACATTTCTGAAAGCGTCGGATTATTGAAGACGCACGACATCAGGTAGTCGAGTCCGCCCTTCAGGTGAATCACAGCTTGGCCGGTGTGAACGATTTCCGTCGCGCTCTCCCCGATAATATGGACGCCGAGAACTTGCTGAGTCTCGCGGTGGAAGAGGATCTTCATCATCCCAAGCTCATCGCCAAGAATCGATCCTCTCGCCATCTCTTTGTAGCGAGCCACGCCGGCTTCGTATGGAATCTGCCGTTCTGTGAGAGTATCCTCGGTGTCGCCGACGAGCGCGATTTCCGGAATTGTGTAGATGCCGTAGGGAAGCGGGACTTCCTCGCTGTGCTCTTCGATTCCATAGGCGTGGCAAACCGCCACTCTGCCTTGCCGCATTCCTGTTGATGCGAGGGCCGGAAATCCGATGACATCACCGACGGCGTAAACATGCGGAGTCTTCGTTTGAAAATGCTCGTTGACGGTGAGACGTCCGTATTTATCCGGGTCGAGGTCAATCACCTGCAAATTCAAGCGATCGGTCGCGCCCTGGCGCCCGGCC
Organism: uncultured Bdellovibrionales bacterium; assembly: GCA_964509425.1. Taxonomy (GTDB): domain Bacteria; phylum Bdellovibrionota_C; class UBA2361; order SZUA-149; family CAZDWZ01; genus CAZDWZ01. Next base: position 524,662 of record CAZDWZ010000002.1, read on the forward strand.
GAGACGAGAACCGCTTCGCTGACGATGCGCTTCCCGCTCTTCAAGAAAGTCTCAACCTGTCCGTCACTTCGACGGGAGACGTTGGATACTTCTTCTCCAAGCCGGAGCACGATGCCGAGTGTCCGCATGTGATACTGAAGCGCTTCGACGATCTCGCGATCCACAAACGAGAGGATGTCTTTTCTCGCCTCAATGAGGGTCACCTTCACACCCAGCACCGCGAACATCGAAGCATACTCAACCCCGACGATTCCTCCTCCGACGATGGTAAGGTTTCGCGGCAGCTCCTTCATCGTAAGCACATCGTCAGAATCGAGAATCTTATCTCCGTCCACTTCGAAGCCTGGAGGATGATTCGGACGTGTGCCGACGGCAATAACGATGAGCTTCGCTGTTTTTAACTGAACGGAATCTTGGTGTTCAATGAGAAGCTGATTCGGCTTCACAAAGCTTGCTCGGCCACGAATAATTTCAATTCGATTTCGGCTGAGCTGATCTTCGATGACTTGGTTTTCGCTCCGAACGATGCTCTCGATCCGATAGGTGAGATCAGTCATCGTAATTCGGGATTTCACTCGATAGGCAGAGCCGTAGATCGAACGCTCACGGAACCCGGAAAGATACATGACGGCTTCGCGAAATGACTTACTCGGGATGGTCCCCGTATTCGACCACACGCCGCCGACTGTCTTGTCTGCTTCGATTACTGCGACGCGCTTTCTCAGCTTCGCTGCTTGAATCGCCGCCTTCTGACCGGATGGACCGGAACCGATTACGATCACATCGTAGTCGAACTCGTTTCCCGTCCCGGAACCAGCATCACTACCGCCCATTGAACCTCGCCCTCTATCCCAATCGGTCATTCGCACTGCGTATTTCTATTCTGCAATCATATCGCGGACGAAGCTGTCGTCCTACCCCGAGAGTTCTCACCGAGAAACTTCCGACTCTTCTGCAAATCTCGAGGTCTTAGGATGCACTTCTCACTTCATACGGCTTCGAGATACTCGACTGCATCCCTTATAAATGTTTCAGAAAGCCCGATCCTCACAAGCACAGTTTCGAAATCCAGCATCTCGGGAAGCGACTTCAGCACGGCAGAGCTATCCGTTCGCTCGAGTTCCCGAGTCAATGACATGGAAATTTCGCCGTTCTTCAGCTCCCACATAAATCCCGAGCGAACCGCTGGAACAAGTCCGAAGGAGGACCCAAAGGCACTCGCCGCAAAAAAGTCCGCCGCCAAGCAAAACGAAGTCACCTTCTGGAAGTTGCGATCAGAGAACGGTAATTTCACCCCCTCGGCTGCCAGCGATCCTCCAGGCAAACGCTCTTGATATCGGAGCTTATATTCGATGCCTCCCTTCCCGCCGAACGACTGAAACTCGGTGAGAAGAGAGAAACTGTATCCTTCCGTGAGTACCTTTGGGGTATCCATGTCCAGCTCTGGTTCGTCGTCCGGCACTTCAACCTCGACTGTCCCTCCGACTTCGATCATCCGCTCTCGAGAGGTCCGGTCATCACGATTCCCCCTGATGTTCTTGAGTCGGAGCGCATCCAGTCCCCCGGGTTTCTTCGAAAGGTTGGCTGCAAGCGCAAGGAGGTCGATCTGTTTCTCCGCCGCCGGCTCCACATACGGCCGAACTCGAGACGTGAAAGCAGCGTAGAGAAGACGAAAAATCTCCGTCCCAAATCGGGAAGCTGACCCCTCCTCGACGCCCGGAAGGACCGCAACAGCGCGCATCGTAAGCTCACGGCGTCCGAAAAACCACGAACGCTGGATGCTTCCCTCGAATGTAAACGAGAGCTTAGGAGACACCGTCCGCTCGCTGAATCAAATCAGGGCTGACCCAAATGTCCGCCGAAGCCTTAAGCGACTCGATCATATTCGTATACATGCGAGTTTTTACCTTGCCGGATTCGGTGGCTCGAAATGCTTCGAGACCCTTCTCCGCATCTTCCTTCGACGGCAGCACCCGTTTGACGAGACGATAGACGTAGTAGACCCCCTGGCTTCCCGCGATCGAATCAGCCACCGGCTTCGCGTCGGTCAGCGTAAACGCATCCCGTTTTACCTGAGCAGACGAAAAGAGGTCCTCAGAACCGGGAGCGGATTTGCTCACCTCCGCGGTTCGCTTTTTCTCGATCGCGTTCTCCTTTGCGATCGCGTCGAAGAGTGCTCCCACATCGTCCTTCTCGCCTCGCGCTTGAATCTTCTTCAGCGCTGCGGCTGCAGTAGTTCTCGCCATGTCATTCTGAAGCTGCGCCTGGAAATCGGCCACGACTTTGTCCTTCACATCGGCGAGCTCGGGAATGTAAGCATCTTTCACCTCCAGCATACTGACGACATATGCCTGGTCATTTGCTAAGACGAACTCGCTGTCTCCCGCCGAATACGAAATCATCTTCGCCGCGAGACCGGGCGCATCCGGAATGCCCTCGTTCCTCGACAAGAAATGATCCAAGACGATAGCCTTTTTCCCCTTCGATGCCGCAAATTCTTGGAGTGTCTTCCCGGAAGAGCTGACTTCCCGAAACGCGTTTACAAATCCATCTGCCTCCGCTCTTGCATACTCAGGAGCAACCGAATTCCGGAACTCCTGATCAAGCTGGGCCTTTACTGCCTCGAATGGCTTCAAGGTCGCTTCTTTAATATCTTCCACGTAGTAGAGAGTATACTTGTCCGGAGTCGTAACTATCTGCGACACTTCACCCTTCTGAAGACGATCAACCGTACCGCGAATCTCCTTATTCAGATCCGCCAACTTCTTCCATCCGAGATCGCCGCCCTTAGCAGCAGATTCCTTGTCTTCGGAATTGTTCTTCGCCAGATCTGCGAAGGACTCTCCCTGCTCGACTCGAATTCTCAACAAGTCGATCGCATCTCGCTTTTCTTTATCCTTGTTTGAATTCGGCTCTTGGGTATCGTTTCCAGAAACGATCTTTTCGAGCTCGCTCTTCTTCACCTGAGGCCGATTAAACACGAGCTCACGTAATTGAACCATCTTCGGTTCCGTGAATTCACGCTCCTTCCGCGCATACAAATCTTTGAGCTCATCTTCGCTTACAGAAACTTTGTGCACGAAGTCCGCACTCGGAAAATGAACGTAGGCAAAGCGAATACCCTTCGCCTTCCGGTAAATCTCAGCGTTGCTCTGATAGTACTGCTTGAGCTTCTCTTCGTTCGAAGCATCCACCTTAGAAGCGAAAGCTGAGGCCGCAAAAGGAAGATATTCAAACTCAGATTTAATGTTCTCCGTCTCATAAGCAGACAGCAATTCCCGGTCGGTCGGCTGTGCGACATCGGAGAAGAGCTCGTTGATCTGGCGCATCATGATGTCATCACGGAAGTTTTCCTCGAACTCCGCGGCGGACATCCCCTGCGCCTGCAGAAATCGCTCGTATGACTCTTTACTCATTCCCGCTTTTTGGAAGTAAGGAAGCTGCGAAAGCTGTTGTTCGACTTGTTGATACCCAACTGCAAGATTGAGCTTCGAGGTAAGCTTCCCTACCAGAACCTCCTCCATGAGAGCGTCAATCGTCCGTTGTTCGAGATTCAGGAGTTTTTTGAAACTCGCGAAGTTCGCCCCGAACTGTCGACCGTAGATCTCCACCAGCGACTGATAGCGGCGAGCATAATCGCGCCGGGAGACCTTCACGTCATCAATCTTGATCGCAACGTCGGAAGCACCGGACTTCATTGACGTATTTACGTCGAGCCCAAAACTCACCATGAGCACAACCGCAAACCCCAGCAGGAAGATTGCCGTCAACGATTTTTTGTTTTTTCGAAATGTGTTTAGCATGTCCGCATGAATCCAATTTCTTCAGAGAAGCCTCTCTTCCCTATTTTCCTAAAAATCCCACCGGAGAGTATCGTCCGGCTTAAATTTATCCTCGAAAGCTACGAATACCTCGGAGTCCTCAGAACCCTCGACAAAGAGAAAGGTGTCATCGCGATCCTTTCTGTTCCCGACGCCGCCGGAGACCTCGAGTCGATACTTTCTTCACTGGCAGCGGAGCTTCGCTTCCACCGCTTAAACGTCTCCGACCTTGAGAGCCTCGGGATAATCACTCCGGGGAAAGGTCCTACGGGAACCGAACCCAACCTGAACTGGTCCGATTGCGACTGGCTCGTCGACTAGCCACCGAAGGCGAACTCCGGGTCTTGGCGTCGCTGAGCTTACCCCTTAAGCTTTTTCTCCAACAACTCATTTACCAGCTTGGGGTTCCCTTTCCCCTCGGTCGCCTTCATGACCTGTCCTACGAAGAACCCAAAAACTTTGGTCTTCCCTTCCCGGTAGTCCTGGACTTGCGTCGGATTCTTCAGCAGCAGATCGTCGATGACCTTCTCGAGCACCCCCGAGTCGGTAATCTGAACCAGGCCCTTCTCACGAACGACGTCATCAGGGGCGGCACTCGTATTGAACATCTCTTCGAACACGCTCTTTGCTATCTTTCCCGAAATCGTTCCCGAGTCGATGAGCCGCACGAGCGTCGCCAGATTTTCCGGGCTGACCGGGCAGTCCTCCATCGTCAGACTTTCCTTGTTCAGCCGACCGAAAAGCTCCGTCGTAATCCAATTCGCGATTCCAGTCGGATTATCATGAATCATGACTGCCCGATCGTAGTACGAAGCCACGAGTTTTTCTTCAGTCAGCAATTCGCACAAATATTCGTCGAGCTGATACATGCTGCGAAAGCGCTGAAAGGTCTGTTGCGGCAATTCCGGCAACGAGCTCTTTACCTTTGCCAACCACTCGGAATCGACCACCAGCGGAAGAAGGTCCGGATCCGGAAAATACCGGTAATCCTCGGCTTGCTCCTTCGAACGCATCGCACGGGTGACACCTTTGATGTCATCCCAAAGTCTCGTCTCTTGCAGGATTGGCTCGCCTCTCTGGACGTTGGAGACTTGTCTCTCGATTTCAAACGCGATCGCCTTTTCAACGTATCTAAAAGAGTTCAGATTCTTAATCTCGACTTTCGTCCCGAGCACTGTCTCTCCGACTTTTCGGACGGACACGTTTGCATCACACCGCATGCTTCCTTCTTCCATGTTCCCATCGCAGACGTCGAGGTAACGAAGAAGCTGACGGAGTTGTTTCAGAAAAATCCCGGCCTCCTCTGGAGTGCGGATGTCCGGTTCCGTGACAATCTCCACCAGCGGAACTCCAGCGCGATTGAGATCGACCTCGGAGAACGGTTCGTTCTCAGCATGCGTATTTTTGCCGGCATCTTCTTCGAGGTGAATTCGCGTCAGCCGGATAGTTCTCGGCTCACCTTTCGCTCTGAGCGTAAGATGACCTTTCAGACAAATCGGCTTGTCGTACTGAGAAATCTGATAGCCTTTTGGCAAATCGGGATAGAAATAGTGCTTCCGCGAGAAGACGCTTTCGCGCTGAATCTCGCAACCCATCGCGAGCCCAAGCCGCATCGCAAAGTCCACCACCCGTCGATTGAGAACCGGAAGCACGCCGGGAAGCCCCAACGTGACGGGATCGGTCAACGTATTCGGCCGCTTCCCTGCCGCCGTCGATGAACGCGCAAATATCTTACTGTCGGTCGACAACTGCGCGTGAACTTCGAGCCCAATAACACTTTCGAAATTTTCCATATAACCCTTCAGCTCGTGCTCCGATCAAGAAATAATCTATCAAACTGCGCCTTGCACTGCTTTGCCGTGACGAACGGAGACTAGGAATTTCCTGACTCGGGTTCGCCTCGCGTGCCGCTCTCCTTCACGAACTGAACGCAGGTTTGCAAACAAAATTCACCGCTCGCTCGAACTGATGCCCAACACGAAGAAGCAACTTCTCAGAGAACGGCGCGCCGATGAGCTGCAGTCCAATGGGAAGTCCCTGACCATCGAGTCCGGACGGCACGCTGATCGCCGGAACGCCGGCGAGGTTAATCGGCACGGTAAACACGTCTGCTAAATACATCTCGAGCGGCGAGTTGGTCTTTTCGCCAATGCGAAACGCGGTCGTCGGCGACACCGGAGCGGCGATAACATCACAATGATTGTGAAACGCCGCACGGAAGTCGTTTATGATGAGAGTTCGAACCTGCTGCGCTTTCCGGTAGTAGGCATCGTAATAGCCCTTCGAAAGCACATAGGACCCGATTAGGATCCGTCGCTTTACTTCCGCACCAAAGCCCTCCGCTCGCGTGCGTTCATACATCTCTCCGAGCGTCTCAATCCCGGAAGCACGATACCCGAAACGGACTCCGTCATACCGGGCCAAGTTCGAAGACGCTTCCGCCGGGACGATGATATAGTAGATCGCGAGCGCGTAGTCTGTGTGCGGCAATGAGATATCGACAATTTCCGCGCCGAGCGACTTCATGACCTGAACGCTGGCGTGGAAGGATTTCTCAACCTCAGACTGCATTCCCGAGATCATGTATTCCTTCGGAACACCGATTCGAAGTCCGGCCAGCGGAGCTTTGTCGTCCTTCGCGTAGCGCATTTCCTCGGGATAGTTGTCCACGGGGACGGCCATCGAGGTTGAATCATGTTCATCGTGCCCGGCTATGCAGCGCATGACATACGCAACGTCTTCAACGGTTCGGCCAAACGGCCCGATCTGATCGAAGGAGGATGCGTAGGCAACTGCTCCGTAGCGGCTCACGCGCCCATAGGTCGGTTTCAAACCAACAATTCCCGAGAGACTCGCCGGCTGCCTGACGGACCCACCGGTGTCCGTGCCCAGCGCGATAGGGGCTTGTCCTACGGCCACGGCTGCGGCCGATCCGCCGCTTGATCCGCCGGGGACTCGCGAATGATCCCAAGGATTTTTTGTCGGACCGAAAGCTGAGTGCTCGGTCGAAGAGCCCATGGCGAATTCATCAAGGTTCGTCTTTCCGATAATCACTGCTCCATCGCGCTTCAATCGCAGGACGGCGGTGCAATCGTACGGCGGGATAAAATCGCCAAGAATCTTAGAAGCGCAAGTGGTCTTCACGCCCTTCGTCAGAAGCATATCTTTCACGGCAACGGGGATGCCGGTGAGCATCGGAGTTTTCTCTCCGTCGGCGCGTAGTCGCTCATCGGCTTGCCGTGCCGCTTCTCGCGCTTCATTCCCGCAAACGGTAATAAAGCTGTTTAGCTGCGGGTTCGTTGCTTCAACTCTTCGAAGCATTGATTCGGTGAGCTCGACTGCTGAAAATTTGCGAGAGAGAAGTCCCTCTCTCATCTCGCGAACGGTGAGACTGTATAGTTCTGCCATTGATGAAACCAACTCGAATTAGAAAGACCTTTCAACCATCAGATAATTTTCGGAACTCGTAAGCTGTCACCGGAAACCTCGGGCGCGAGCGCCTTGACCTCCTCGATCGGCAAAGACTCCTCCACAATGTCTTCGCGAAACGCATTGACGACTCCGTGAACATGCGAAGTCGGAAGGATCCCGCGAGTGGAGAGCGAAGAGAGTTTGTCGACATACTGAAGGATATCTCCGAGTTCCCGAACTCGAAGGTCGACCTCCTCATCGGTCAGGCGGAGAGCCGCAAGTTTTGCCACATGCCGGACGTCTTCTTTATTAATGCTCATAGAAATGCCGTAAAATTGTCGCTAAGGTAACAAGAGATAAGCAGTCTACTTATAGGAGCCAAAACTGAGAATTGCTACTACTGCTCCGTTCAGGAAATAATCTATCAAACTGCGCTTTGCACCGTTTTCCCCTGGCGAACGGAGCAGTAGGCCTTCCTGGCTCGGCTTCGCCTCACGTGCCGCACAAAATAAACCACCCTTGGTAGTTTATTTTGCACACCCGGCACTGCTCCGTTCAGGAAATAATCTATCAAACTGCGCCTTGCACCGTTTTCCCCTGGCGAACGGAGCAGTAGGCCTTCCTGGCTCGGCTTCGC
>CAZDWZ010000002.1:532630-538765 GCA_964509425.1 uncultured Bdellovibrionales bacterium
ATAATCTATCAAACTGCGCCTTGCACCGTTTTCCCCTGGCGAACGGAGCAGTAGGTCATAAACCCCGGCTCTTCAATCGCCGAAGTCCCTCCTGAAATAACCACTGACATCAGATCGGTTTTGCGCTATCCGCAGAAAGCGGGGCAATACACGGGTGTCTCGTTCCGATGTTAAACTATCAAATTTGATTTTCATGCAGCATAATTTTTGGACCGCAGGCATTGATGAGGCAGGAAGGGGACCGCTCGCGGGTCCGGTAACCGCTGCGTGCGTCTGTCTCCCGAAAAAATTCAGAGATTCGGCGATTGGCGATTCAAAGAAACTCTCGGCGGCGGAACGGGAGCTCGCCGAAGTAGAAATTAAGTCCGTCGCCCTCGCCTTCTCCGTAGTCTCCGTTGGGCACCACCGAATCGAACGGTTAAACATTCGCGAAGCAACTCGAACGGCGATGCTCCTCGCATCGAACCGTGTCTTTGCCCAGCTTTCCGAACGCCATGGGATCGGCCGGATAATTTATCTCATCGACGGCAATACCCCCATCGCAACTTCCCACGCTCAAGAGACGATAGTGAAAGGGGACGACACTCTCCTCGCAATCTCGGCGGCCTCTATTCTCGCCAAAGTTGCGCGAGACCGTCTCATGAGCACGCTTTCACAAAAATACACAGGGTATGGCTTCGAGCAACACAAAGGCTACGCTACGGACACTCATCGCCGCCAGATCGTTGCGCTCGGTCCTTCGCCGGTTCACCGGCGAACCTTCGCCGGTGTGCGCGAGCACTTGCCGCAACCCAAAAACCCGAGAGAATCGCTCGCGCTCTTCGTCTAATGCCGGCCATATAAGACTCGGTCACCGCGGGGAGGACGAAGCCGCGAGATATCTCCGCGAAATCGGCTATCGCCTCATCGAAAGAAATTGGAAATGCCGTATGGGAGAGTTGGATCTCATTTGCGTCGCTCCGCAGATACAGGCGGCACGGCAGAGAGTTGAGAAAACGCGTGCGCTCGTTTTTATCGAAGTAAAGTCGCGGACGGACGAACGAAGCGCCGGCGCCCACCTCTTCGACAACATCACACCCGCCAAACAACGCCGCTTGCGAATGCTGGCTGAGCTCTATCTTCGGCAACGACCATCTCTCGCTCCTGCCCACAACAATCCACAAGGGATTCGAGAAGTCCGTATCGACATCGTCGGCGTTATTTTCTCGGCTTCCACCGACCCGGAAATCCAGCACTTGATTAACGCCGTCTAGGCCCCTGTGCGATATCATGGCGATTTCGTGCGGGATCATCGAATCTCCCGTAGGGATGATCTACCCCGGGGAGCGAACCGATGAGCTTGCGCGAGTACCGGTCCAAAAGAAAATTTGCATCTACACCTGAACCGTCCGCAAATCTTGGCAGAAAAGCGGAGAGCGGACGTCTCAGCTTCGTGGTTCAAAAACATGCCGCTAGAAACCTGCATTACGATTTCCGCCTCGAGCACGAGGGAGCGCTGAAGAGTTGGGCCGTGCCAAAGGGGCCGAGTCGAAAACTCCACGAAAAGCGCCTCGCAGTTCAGGTCGAAGATCACCCTCTCGAATACGGAAATTTCGAAGGAACCATCCCGAGAGGAAACTACGGAGCCGGAAAGGTTGAAATCTGGGATAGAGGCGAATGGCTCCCCGATGGCAGCGCGAAAGAAGGATTCAAAAAGGGAAAACTCTCCTTTCAATTGAAGGGAAAGAAACTTCGCGGCAACTACGTCTTGGTGAGGATGCACGGCAAGCCAAAGCAGTGGCTTCTGATCAAAGAGGATTCGCCGATTCCTAACGGGAGTACGAATACTCCGTCAAAAATCTCACAGCTTTCCCGCGAACCTCTCCCCGCGTTCATCGCACCAGCGCTAGCCAGCCGAGTGAAGGATGCGCCGGAGGAATCGGACTGGCTCCACGAGATCAAACTCGACGGATACCGTATCCTCGCACGTAAACAAGGAAAACAAATAAAACTCCTCAGCAGAAACAATTTAGATTGGACCGCGAAGGCTCCGCATATCGTGCGCGAGCTTGCGAGACTCGATGCCTCGGATGTCATTCTCGACGGCGAGCTCGTGGTCTTTGATGAAAAAGGTATAAGCACGTTCCAAGAACTTCAAAACGCGCAGAAGACTCCCTCCGAAGCGAAAATGAAGTTCATCGTCTTTGACATTCTCCATCTGAATGGAAATAACCTCCGAGTGCTTCCACTCTCGGACCGAAAGAAAATATTGCGCCGAGTCTGCACTCGCTCGTTGAAGAGCATCATCGTCAATCCGTTCGTATCGGGAAACGGGCCTGATGCCGCGCTTACGGCGTGCCGCCAAGGTCTCGAAGGTATCATCTCAAAGCGGGCCAACAGTCTGTATCAATCCGGACGTGGAGTGGATTGGTTGAAGATCAAGTGCGACAATTCTCAGGAATTCATCATCTGCGGTTTTACACCCCATTCGAAACGGAAAGGCATTATCGGGGCAATACTTCTTTGTCTATCGACAGGAAAGAACTCTTTCGCGTACGCCGGAAAAGTTGGAACTGGATTCGACGAAAAAACAAGACGTGAACTCTTCCTCCTTCTCTCACCGGATCAAAACAAGAAGATTCACATCACCGGCCTTCCTCGCTCTCGAACTGCAGTTTTCGTGACACCTAAACATATTGTCCAAATTCACTTTCGTGAATTCACGAACGATTCGCTCGTGAGACAAGGGGTGTTTCAGGGTCTTCGGAAAGACAAAACACCAGAGCAGGTGAAGCCAGAGCCTACTTTAAAACCGATTCATCTCACCCACCCGAAGAAGTTGTTATTTCCGGAATCCGGTTTTACAAAGATGGACTACGCTGAATATCTTCAGGCCGTGGGCACAAGAATGATTGACGATTTGAAGGAGCGGCCGCTCTCGATCGTCCGGTGCCCCGACGGAGTTGGTGGTCCACAATTTTTTCAGAAACATCGTCACGATTCCCTTCCCGACGCGATTCAAAGATGCGAATTCAAAAACGAAGAAGGCGAGATGGAAAGCTACATCGTGGTGGATTCTGCCGAGGCACTCGCTGCATTTGCTCAAATCGCTGCAATCGAGATCCATTCGTGGAACGCTTCGTGTAAGCAAATCACGACGCCGAACCGATTTGTGATCGACTTGGATCCCGATTCAGGAGTTCGTAACTCGGTGGTGGTCGACACCGCGTTTCGATTGCGTGAGATCCTCGCCGAGATTCAACTTACGAGCTTCGTTCGCGTGAGCGGAGGAAAAGGTCTCCATGTGGTCGTGCCACTCAATCCGAAGGGTTCGTGGGATGAGGTCAAAGAATTTACGAAGACTTTTGTTGAGCTTCTTGCGGAACACAGCTCGCTCTACACCACTGTCGCTTCCAAACAAAAACGGAAGGACAAGATCTTTCTTGATTACCTTCGAAACGGCTGGGGAGCGACATCTATTGCGAACTATTCCCTTCGTGCCCGGCCGACTCCTTCGGTGGCGGTCCCGATCTCCTGGGACGAGGTCAATAAGCGAATGAAGTTCGATCGCTACTCGCCGGCCAAGGTCATGAAGATGATGAGCGAGCCGAATCCTTGGGACACGTATAAGAACGTGCGACAACAAGTGAGCGGCAGGAGTTTGAAACAATTAAAAACCATATCGAAGGAAATCGTCCAAATCTTGAGAGCTGCAGATTAGTGCCAGGGCGTACAAAATGAACTACCAAAGGTAGTTTAGTTGGCGCGGCGGGTGAGACAAAGTCGAGCCCAGAAGTTTAGAACTCATCTGCACCTCGCATGCGGGAGAACATGGCATGAACAGCGCTTCTAGCGTGAAAACGTCACTCGTAAGGGTATTGTGTGAAAGCTGCATTCGAGCTCGCGATGCTGATTGCGAGCTCTGCGGAGGAACCCGATTTTATTTTTGGGATCCGGCAACCTCGTTTTGCTACTCGGATTCCGGGGTGCAGCTCGTCACGAAGAATGACTACGGAGAAGTTCTTAATATTGTTCGCTCCGAGGGTCGGAGAACCGGCAGCTTAGCGGTCGCAGAAATGCTCGAGATGATTGAGCGTTGGGTAACAGAATCGCCGGTTCGGAAATGGAAGCTGATTTTAGACGATACGAAGTGGCAGAGTTGTCTTTGGTTCAATCGCTACAAGAAATCGTGCTTTCAAGCTTCCGAGCGCACCTTCGAAGCGTGCATCGAGAGAACGTTTGTCGAACTACTAAAGCGAGAACCATCATGGCAAATCTCAAGGCGAGTATAGACTTCGGCCTCGTCCATATCCCCGTAGAATTAATCGTGGCAGAGGACCGCTCGGAGCGGGTCTCCTTCCATCTCCTGGATTCTCGAGACGAATCTCGTATACGTTTTAAACGCGTGAACGAGAACACGGGCGAAGAAGTCGAATGGGAAGACATCGTCAAAGGCTACGAGATCGAAGATGAGAAGTACATCGTCTTCACCGATGAAGAGTTGAACGCACTAGAATCTGAGTCGAACAAGAGTCTCCTCATCGATGCATTCATCGAGAAGGATGAAATTCCTCCGGAGATGTTCGAGATGCCATATTACGTCGTTCCGACCAAAGGGGGAGAACGTGCGTACGCCATCCTTCAGCAGGTGCTCGAGAAGACCGGTAAATTTGCAGTCGTGCAGGCCGTGCTCCGAACGAAGGAACAGCTCGGTACTCTTTACGGTCGCGACGGAGCGATTCTCTACGCTGTCCTCCGCTATCCCGACGAATTAAAACCGGCTTCTGGTGTCGTACCCTCTTCGCTTTCTAAGTTGAAGGTATCGCCGAAAGAGGTTGCCGTCGCTGAAAAGCTCCTTGAGCAAATGACCTCTAAGTTCAACCCGTCTCAATACAAAGACGACTACATTTCGAAACTTCGAACAGCGATCCGGCAAAAATCGGGGAAAGGAAAGCGAAAACTCGCACCGACGAAGGAGAAAAAAACTTCGACCAAGACCATCGATATCATGGAGCTGCTGCAAAAGAGCTTGAAGAAACAGGGCAATACTTCGCGTCAAGGCCGCTCTAAACGTCACCGCGCTGCCGCGTAATCTCTCCGGATGAGCTACTGGCAACGACTCTTCAAACGCTGACGAGAGTCATGGAACAGCTTTGGGATTATGCGGTTGAATACAGGGAACCACACACCGGAGGATTCGAGATATGGGACGATGCGAAACATGTCACAACGAATACGATAAAAGCTTCGAAGTCGTCATGTCGGGAAACCGATATACTTTCGACAGCTTCGAATGCGCGATCCACGCGTTGGCTCCCGTTTGCAACCACTGCAGCTGCCGAATCATGGGACACGGAGTGGAAGTGAAGGGTCAGATGTTTTGCTGCGCGAGCTGTGCAAAGCATGAAGGGAAGGACGGAGTAAACGATCGGAAGGACTAGTCCGATGGAACGACTCCGAAATTTTCTTTATGAATTGAATCGCCGTGTCGACGAGCACAAGGTACTAACGCTCTCCGCGGCTCTTTCCTTTTACACGGCGCTTTCTCTTTCGCCGCTCCTTATCATTCTCATTTGGATGCTGGGCGCTCTCGGATACCGGGACCAGAACCTGCTGGTGGCCCAAGTCATCGCCCTCGTCGGACCTGAGGCGGGAAAGGTGTTAAACATGGTTCTCGAGAATACCCGGGACACCCTTCAACTAAATTCAGTCGCCGGAGTAATTGGATTTTTCACTCTCTTGCTGTCTGCGGGAACAGTATTCGGACAGCTTCAAATGAGCCTGAACACAATCTTTGAAGTTCCGCCGCCGAAAGAGGTGGATTGGAGCGCGTGGCTTCACAAAAGGCTCCTTTCGATCGGAATGGTCTTTAGCCTCGGTTTCCTCGCCGTCGTCTCACTTCTCGCAAACACCGTTATTTCGTATCTCGCCACCTATCTTCCGGAAGGGAAGAGCCTGCAGATCTTCGAGCCCATCGTATCGATTTTTCTCTTCTCACTCTTTTTCTCTCTGCTCTTTAAGATCTTGCCGGACAAAAACCTTGATTGGATCGACACGATTCGCGGAGGAATTCTCACCGCATTGCTGTTCATCCTCGGAAAAAGTTCCATCGGAATTTATCTTGGGCAAACTTCTATCCGGTCCGCATACGTGGCG
>CAZDWZ010000003.1:0-121977 GCA_964509425.1 uncultured Bdellovibrionales bacterium
TTGGTGGAGATCGAGGCGAAAGAGCGGCGAGGAGCGGAGTTTACTACCCGTAAATAAGCACCGCAGCCGCTCTTTCAACGAAGAGCTACGCCAAAAGTCCCCACCACCCTACGCGGCGCGGGCTACTTGGCGTTCTATTACGGAGTCGACTTCTTCGATTAGGGAGCCGATGGAGTAGGCCCAGACGTACTGACCCGCGCGGGCGCCTGTCATTGCTTCCGCGATATCGGTTCGGTCTTGAACGCGGTGCTTTAGGAAGAGCTGGCGGCCGTCCGTCAGAAGGATCATATCCTTCGGGCTTTCATATAAACGCGGCAAACGCTTTCTGAGATACGCGATACCACGACGGAAGCGGTTAACCGGGAGGCCCTCAGCCTTCATCCGGAAGAGCCAACAGAGGAGAACGACGTCGGCGTAGGTATACTTCGGGCGACCTCGGGCTTCGGTCTTTCCGGTGGGCGAGACCAGATCGGTTCGTGCGTAGTAATTCAGCAGGGCGAGTCCAATGCGTTCGATGTTCCCCGTGAGCGCACGAAGAATAGACTGCACCTCCTTTGCCGTGTACTCACGGTCAATTGGTGTGATGTTGTCCTGAGCCTTCATCGGGTGACCAGAGAAATCTCGAAATGCATGGAAAATGGGAACAAACTCAGACTAGTGGTAGCACCGAGAAAGGTCAACAGAAAAAACCGTGAGAGAAGGGAAGTTTAGAGCGTTTTCGGGGATTCGGATGCAGCGTTTAAAGCATGCGGATGAAAGAACCCCCGTAGTTTAAGTAAGTTACAGTAATTGCCTCAAGAAGGTTTCGTCGTAATAAAAATTTTCGACCTCGTCACCGAAGGAGCCGGAGCGCGTTTGCCACGACGAGGAGAGTCGCTCCTGAGTCGGCGGCAACCGCGGCCCACATAGACGAGTAGCCGGCAAGGGTGAGGAGGACGAAGAGGGCCTTTACCGCGAGCGCGAAGACGATGTTCTGGCGGATCACTCCCAGAACCCGGCGAGAATGCCTGATGAGCCAGGGGAGCTTCGATAGGTCGTCCGACATAAGTGCGATGTCAGCGGTTTCGATGGCGGCGTCGGTGCCGACGGCTCCCATGGCGATGGCGACCGTCGCGCGGCCCATCGCAGGGGCGTCGTTCACGCCATCTCCGACCATGGCGACAGTGCCGTATTTTTTTACCAGCTCCTCGACCTTGTTCACCTTGTCCGCGGGGAGTAGCTCAGAGTGAATCTCGTCGACGCCGGTTTCCTTGGCGATTGCCTCCGCGGTCCCGCGGTTGTCTCCCGTGAGCATGACCATGTGTTCGATACCGGCTGCTCGGAGCTCGGAAACGGCTTGTTTTGCTTCGGGGCGGACGGTGTCGGAGAGCGCGATGAAGCCGCAGACATGTTCATCGTTGCCGACCACGACGACCGCCTTTCCGGATCGAGAAAGGGCCTCCAGCTGTTCACGAACTTCGGGCGTTTCTTGCTTCCGATCTTCGAGATAACGGTGCGAGCCGACCCAGTAGAGCGTGCCGCGGAACCGGCCTTCGGCACCCCTCCCGGGAAGGTTCTTAAATCCTTCAAGAGGCGGGATGACCACCCCGCGATCTTTCGCGAAGGCGAGGATCGCGCGGGCCAGGGGGTGGGTGCTGTGCTCTTCGAGAGCCGCGGCTCGTTCGAGGAGCTCTAACTCCGTGTGCCCACTGAGCGGCACGACTTTAACGACGGCGGGTTTTCCGAGGGTCAGCGTTCCCGTTTTGTCCATCGCGATTGCTTTTAGCTTTCCAGGAGCTTCAACGAAGCTGCTGCCTTTGATGAGCACACCGTTTCGCGCGGCTGCGGCGAGCGCGGCGACGATGCTAACCGGCGTTCCTATGACAAGCGCGCAGGGGCAGGCGATGACGAGAAGAACAAGTGCGCGGTAGAGCCAGTCTCCCCAAGACTGTCCGAAGACGATCGGCGGAACGATGAGAAAGAGCACGGCGAGGATCATTACCGCGGGTGTGTAGTACGCAGCGAATTTCTCGACCCATTGTTCAGAAGGTGCGCGGCGGGTCTGCGCTTCTTCGACCATTCGGGTGATGCGTGCCAGCGTCGTCTCCGAGACAGGCTTGGTGGATTCAACCGTGAGGGATCCGTTGCCGTTTATGGTTCCGGCGTAGACTTCGTCGCCCGGAGATTTTTGCACCGGCACGCTTTCGCCGGTGATTGGAGCTTGGTCAACGTCGCCCGTGCCGTCTAAAACTTTTCCGTCGAGTGGAATGCGATCACCGGGACGCACACGGAATTTTCCGCCGACGGGGACGCGGTCTGGGGAAACGGTCTCCTCACGGCCGTCGGGATGGAGAAGTCGTGCCTCTGGTGGCGAAAGCGCCATCAGCGCCGCGACAGCCCGACGCGCGCGGCCGACGCTCCAGGCCTCAAGGGAGAGCGAGAGCGCGAAGAGAAAAGCGACAGTCGCGGCTTCCATCCATTGGCCGATGAATATTGCTCCAGTCACGGCAACAATCATGAGGAGATTCATGTCCGGCCGAAGATGTTTTGCGGCAATCAATGCCTTTGGCAGGACCGTCCACACGCCGGCGGCAATGGCGAGGAGGTAAAGAAGAATAGAAATTGACGGAGGAGTTGCGCCATCTTCGAGAAACGCCGCACGGAATCCGACTACGCCAGCGTGGAGCCCGACGCCGCCCAAAAGAAACGCTCCGCTTGCCGCGGTGAAAACCGTGCGCTGGTTCCTCTCCCAGAAACTCTCTTCGGTGAGGGCGGACTTGTCGTCTTGCCAGAGCTCGGCGGACATCCCGGTTTTTGCTACGGCGGCGGTGATCTGCTCTGGTGGCACGGCGAAGTTCACGATCATCTTCGCGTTTAGTACGTCGAACGAGAGATTGGTTTCACCACCGGCGAGCGGTCCGATCTCGCGCCTCAGGATGCTGACTTCTTCAGCGCAGTCGAGGCCGCGAACTCGGTAGGCCCGGCTTGGATTATCTATGCGCGTCATCCTTTTCTCTCGCTGCCGTCGTCTCGTCAGTATTACCGGCGCCTTCTAGAAACCATATCATCGCAGGAACAGGGCCCCGTGCATATGAGTGCAGTTGTTCCCCACTACCAGTAAGTCCGTGCCACAACTCGGTTGTTTGACCCTGGTAAATTCTCATTTATGCTCTGTCGTCTAATCGACGATTAGTCTTCTTGGCTGAATATCATTTTCTGATGTATGGACCGCCGCATGCACTCGCTCCGCCCAATGCTGCTCTGGCTTTTTGCCGCTTTGATGGTCATTTCAGGGCCTCTGGCACGGAGCGTTGTGGTGTGTGTCGGCGCCGCCGGAGAGGCTCGCCTCGAGGCGGCTGATTCCACCGGGCGGTGCTTGGACGAGAACTCCGCGGTTCAAGAGCACGGGCATTCAAACGGAGAGTCACTGTTTAGCAGCGATGGTGATTGCCTGGGATGTGCAGATGTTGCAATCGCGGCGCATTCGGTTCAGTTATCGTCGTTTGCTCCAGAATCCCAACTTGTTCTCCCTCCACTCCTGTTCGACGCGGCGATGACTCTCTGCGAAGTTCCCGTTGACTTTGTTCAATCCGTTCGGCTTTCCCGGATTTTCTCTCCGCCTGCGCTCGTCACGGACATAGGCGTGATTCGAGATACCGTCACCCTTCTTATTTGATCCCGCAACTTCCTGCGATTCGTCGCGAAGCGATCGTTTCGACCGCCGCGACCTCTTCCGCCCGTCTGACGGGTGCGACTGAATTGTAACAACAAACACCGGGCTCGCGTCATGAAGACAATATCCCTACTTCTCGGACTCATTCTTCCGATTCACTTTGGATTGGGCACCGCAGAAGGGATCAGCTCATCCGAGGCGATCTCGGATAAATCCGATACCAAGGCGGATGGGCTCCATGATCATTCGGCTGTAGAAGAACCGGCCGTGCCGCCCGATGTGTCTGGTGATGTCACCCTGCGCGACGTGCTCGGAGCGACATTAAAAGGCAGTCCGCGGCTTCGGGCGTATTCTTGGGAAGTGCGTTCGAGTGACGCAAAGGTTCTTCAGGCCGGTCTCCGGCCGAATCCAGAGCTTTCGATCAATCCCGAAAACTTCGTTGGTTCAGGGGCGTTCGGAAATCAAATTCAGTATCAAAATACCGTGCAGCTCAGTCAACTCATCGAGCTTGGCGACAAGCGTGAGCTTCGGCGGGAAGCGGCCTCCGCGGTTTTCGACAAGACCCAAGTCGAGTATGAGTCGACGCGAGTCGACGTGCTCGGCCTCGCCACTATCGACTTCATAGACGTGGTGGAAGCGCAGGAGGAAGTTCGAATCGCGAAGCTTGCCCTCGCTCAGGCCGAGGAGCTGGTTAAAGCAGTCGACCGCAGGACCGAAGCGAGCATTGGTTCGCCGCTCGAGGGGAAGCGGGCACGGATTCTGGCGGCTCGTTCAAAGAACACCTTGAACGAGGCGATGCGATCGGTGCAAGCAAAGAAGCAGAAGCTCGCCTCGAATTGGGGAAGCCGCGGTCCGGGCGTGCGTTCGGCTTCTGGAGATCTGTTCACGACACACCCTTTGCCGCCACTCGACCAGCTGCTTGCCCGCACCGACGCTGCTCCGGAACACCGAGTTGCCTCCGCGGAGGAGAAAGTGCGAGCCGCCGAGGCGGCGCTCGCTCGATCGCGACGGGTGACTGATGTTGTCGTCTCCGGGGCGTGGCGTCAGGGAAGGAACTGGGATGACCAAGCGGTCGTGGCGGGCGTGAGTTTTCCGCTGAAGATTTTCGACCGTGCCCAAGGAGACATCGCGTCTTCGAATGCTCAGCTTCACAAGTCGAAGGCCGAGTCTTCGGCGGTCGATATTCGACTCCGAGCAGCGGTCTACGCGCTCTATCAGGAAATTGTTCAAGCAAAAGAAGTGACCGAGGGAATGGCGAAAGAGATCATTCCTCGCGCTGAAGAGGCGATGTCGCTCGCGAAGACCGGATTCGCTCAGGGCATTTACACGCAACTTGATCTTCTTGATGCTCAGCGCACGCTCGTTGAGGTGCGTCGTGAACATTTAGTCGCCGGCGCGAAGTATCACCGCCTGATCGCAGAAGTCGAGCGGTTGCTCGGGACACCCCTTTAGTGCCGCCTCCGCAAATAAACTACCAAAGGTAGTTCATTTTGTGTGGCACGCGAGGCGGAGCCGAGCCAGGAAACGCCTCGTGCTCCGTCCGCCGCGGGAAAACAGTGCAACGCGCAGTTTGAGAGATTATTTCCCGAATGGAACATAGTCAGACTGGAGGAAGGATGAGACGTGAAATTGTTCGAACATTGGTCGTTGCCGGTTGCTTCGCACTGCTCGCGAGCCGGGTGGTAACGAGAGCCCATGCCGATCCGAACGAACAGTGTGGCGGAACGGTATGCGCCGCGAGCACTGAGGCTCATGTCGGACGAGAAGCAGCGCACGATTACCACGATCACGGGCACGATCACGCGAGCGCGGATCCCCGCGCGAAAGGGCAGGGTGACGAGCACGGGGAGGAAGGTCATCTCGAGCTTTCCCCGGAAGCGATGAAAGAGTTGGATATTCGGGTGCTCAGTGCCGCACCCGCAAAGCTCAATGTCACGTTGAGTCTCACCGGAAAGCTGGTACCGCATGAAGACCGCGTGACGCACGTGACCTCGCGTTATCCAGGGCTCATTCGCGAGGTGCGAAAACGTCTCGGCGATCCCGTCGCACGGGGAGAGACGGTCGCAGTGGTCGAGAACAACCAAACTCTTCAGCCATTTGAAGTGAAGTCTCAGATTCCCGGGATCGTCGTGCGCCGTCACGCCATCATCGGAGAAGCCGTGAACGACTCGAACACGCTCTTTGATATTGCGGACTACGGAGAATTGTTCGCTGATTTTTTTGTCTTCCCTGCCGCCTACAGCAAAGTACAGCTCGGGCAGAGAGTGATCGTTCGCATCGAAGGGAAACCAGCAGTCGAATCCACGATATCATTTCTCTCACCGGTAACCGACGCCGACACGCAATCACGTTTTGTTCGCGCGGTACTTCCGAACGCGGGCGGCGGATACCAGCCCGGAATGTTCGTCACCGGTGATGTCGTGCTCGTGGAAACAGAAGTTGCGATTGCCGTCGACAACTCGGCGATACGGACAAGCGAAGGAAAGACGGTGGTCTTCGTGGAGGAGAAGCCGGGGCATTTTGAAGCCCGTCCGGTTCTCACCGGGAAAAAGGACAAGGACGCGACGCAGATTCTAAAGGGCCTCAAACCCGGAGAGCGTTATGCCGCGGGAAACACCTTCATCCTCCAGGCTGAATTGGAAAAAGGCGAAGCGGAGCATGCGCACTGAGGGCAGCGAGTTTGATTTATGCTTGAACGGGTTCTTCACTTTTCCATTCATCATCGACTGTTGGTGATCCTGCTTACGGCCGGTGCCGCTCTCGTCGGTATTGAGTCGCTGCTTCGGCTCCCGATCGATGCGGTGCCCGACATCACGAACAATCAGGTTCAGATCAACACGGTGTTTCCGGCATTTTCGCCTACCGAGGTTGAGAAGCAAATTACCTTTCCAGTTGAAACCACCCTCGCGGGCATTCCAGGTCTTTCCTACACGCGCTCCATTTCGCGAAACGGCTTCTCTCAAGTGACTGCAGTCTTCGACGACGCGGTTGATGTTTACTTTGCGAGACAACAAGTGAACGAGCGGCTGAGTGATGCGCGGGCAGCTCTTCCTCCCGGCGCAGATCCGAAGATGGGCCCGATTTCCACAGGACTCGGCGAAATTTATATGTGGGTCGTTGAGTATGCGGAAGCAAATTCCGCGGCGCCGTCCGGTGCCGGGATGCAGCCGGATGGTGATTATCTCACACCCGAGGGGAGACTGCTGCGCAGTCCGCTCGAGAAGGCTGCATACCTGCGCGAGATGCAAGATTGGGTCATTCGTCCGCAACTAAAGACGGTGCCGGGGGTCGCGGGTGTTGACGCCATCGGAGGGTATCTCAAACACTATGTCGTGCAACCCGATCCGGTGAAGCTCATCGCGTTTGGACTGTCGCTCGACGACATTCTCACGGCTCTCGAGCGAAATAGCCAGAGCAGCGGTGCCGGTTATATCGAGCAGCGAGGCGAATCCTACGTTGTCCGTTCCACCGGACTTCTGCGGAACGAGCATGAAATTGCCGATGTCGTGGTTCTCGAACGTCAAGGGATACCGGTTCGCGTACGTGACATTGGCGAAGTCGTCATAGGTTCTGAGCTTCGAACCGGGTCCGCCAGTGAAAACGGTGAGGAAGTTGTCGTGGGCACGGCGCTGATGCTTATCGGGGAGAATAGCCGAACGGTTGCCAAGGCCGTCGATGCCAAACTTACTCAGGTGAATAAGTCCCTTCCCGCAGGCATCCGCGCGAAGCCGGTGCTAAACCGCACGAAGCTGGTTGATTCCACGATCAAGACCGTCGAGAAGAACCTCAGCGAGGGCGCCATTCTCGTCATCGTGGTGCTTTTTGCGCTCCTCGGGAATATTCGCGCAGCGCTGATTACCGCGCTCGCCATCCCTCTCTCAATGTTCCTTACGGCGATCGGCATGGTGCAGAGCCGTGTGAGCGGGAACCTGATGAGCCTTGGTGCGATCGACTTCGGGCTCATCGTCGACGGTGCGGTTATCATTGTCGAGAACTGCGTAAGACGGCTCGCAGAGCGGCAGCATGAGCTTGGACGTACGCTTACGCTAAACGAACGGCTGGATACCGTGTATGAAGCGAGCCGCGAAGTGCGAGGGGCAACGGCTTTTGGAGAAGCGATTATCATTATCGTCTATGTGCCCATTCTCTTTCTCACCGGTGTCGAAGGCAAGATGTTCCAGCCAATGGCAATGACGGTAATCTTTGCGCTTTGTGGCGCGTTCGTTCTCTCGCTCACATTTATTCCTGCTATGGTCGCGCTCGGTCTCACCGGGAAGATCACGGAAACGGAGAACTTCTTCATTCGTTTTCTGAAGCGCGGCTACGAACCGGCATTGAAAATCGCGCTCCGCTCGTCCTGGGCAGTGGTCGCCGGTGCCGCTGTCGTTTTCTTGGGTTCCCTCCTTCTCTTCCTTACTCTCGGACAGGAGTTTGTTCCGACGCTCGACGAGAAGGACATTGCTCTCCACGCGATCCGGATGCCGCGAACGGGACTTACGCAATCGCAGGAGATGCAGTTTGCCGTGGAGCGAACAGTGAGCAAGCAGCCGGAAGTATCGTTTGTGTTTTCGAAAACCGGGACCGCGGAGTTAGCAGCCGACCCCATGCCGCCAAATGTTTCAGACACGTTTATTATTCTGAAACCTCAATCCGAATGGCCGGATCCGCGCCTCTCGAAGGCCGAACTAATCAAACGAATTCAGTCCGCAGTGGAAAAGTTACCGGGGAATAATTACGAGTTCACGCAACCGATTCAGATGCGATTTAACGAGCTCATCGCCGGTGTGCGGAGCGATGTCGCGGTGAAGCTGTTCGGAGACGAATACGAGAAGCTGCTCCCTACGGCGCAAGAAATTCACGCCATTCTCCGGAAGGTGCCCGGTGCAAACGATGTTCGTGTCGAGCAGGTGACCGGCCTACCCATGCTCGATATTTCTGTGAAACGTCAGGAAGCTTCGCGCCTCGGCCTTGATGTAAAGGATGTGCAAGATGTGATCGCCACTGCCGTCGGCGGCCGTGAGGCCGGGTTCGTCTTCGAAGGAGATCGCCGTTTCAATCTGCTCGTGCGACTGCCGGAGAGTTTGCGCGCCGACCTCGACCAGTTGAGGAATCTCCCGGTGCCTCTTCCAAAGCCGGAACCAGGCGAGGAAGAAGAGCGGCTTGCCTCCGGCAACCACGCGCCGGGATTTGTTCCACTTGAATCGGTTGCCGAGCTATCCCTGGTCGATGGCCCGAATCAGATCAGCAGGGAGAACGGCAAGCGCCGAATCGTGATTCAAGCAAATGTCCGCGGACGAGATCTCGGAAGCTTCGTGGCGGAGGCGCAGGCGGCGATCGACTCAAAAGTAACGCTCCCCGCAGGTTATTGGATGACGTGGGGCGGGCAGTTCGAGAATCTGGCGGCGGCGAAGAAGCGGCTCACGGTGGTAGTCCCGATCTGCTTCTTCCTCATCTTTCTTTTGTTGTTCAGCACCTTCGGCTCCATTCGCCAAGCGCTCATGGTTTTTAGTGCCGTGCCGCTCGCGCTTTCCGGAGGGATTGTTTCGTTGTGGCTGTGTGGATTGCCGTTTTCGATCTCAGCCGCCGTCGGCTTCATCGCGCTCTCCGGAGTAGCGGTTCTAAACGGCCTCGTCATGGTTTCGTTCATCAACGGCCTCGTTGAGAAAGGTGAGAAGCGAGACGAGGCAATTTTGCACGGATCGCTAACACGGCTCCGGCCCGTGATGATGACGGCCGTTGTTGCGGCACTCGGCTTCGTGCCGATGGCGCTCGCTACGGGAACCGGGGCCGAGGTGCAGCGACCACTCGCCATCGTCGTCATCGGCGGCATCGTGACCGCAACGACGCTGACGCTCTTCGTGCTTCCGGCGCTGTATCGACTTGTGATGAAAGATACGGAGCGGTCTGCGAGCGAGCTGGGAGCCACAAATTGATAGCAAGAATGATTTGAATCGGAACGCGGCACGGCTCGATGCATCAAGACTCACGAAGTCGTAGAGCGATTAGATCTTCACGCCCAAAAGATGCGGTGGGGAATTTTGGTGGAGATCGAGGCGGAAGAGCGGCGAGGAGCGGAGTTTGCTACTGCAAATGAGCACCGCAGCGGCTCTTCCAACGAAGAGCTACGCCAAAAGTCCCCACCGCAAGCAAGGACAGCGGCACGCTGTTCCTGCTCGGGCATTGCCTGGTTAACCTCTGGCACCGACGTCACGTCTGCCGCGTCATCACGCCACCGTCCACCACAGCCGGAACCCGGTCAACTTTTCCACGTCGGCGAACGAGATCCCCCGGAAGTCCGCGACGGCGTCGTACTTCGGACCCATGTCCACGAGGGATGCCGACTCCACTTCCTTCATGTGGACGACGATGAAGCGGAGCGGTTGCCCGACGCGGCCGTAGTACTCGAGGTACGCGCGCGACGACTTCTCGACGTTGTACGACGCCGACGGCCCCGCCCGATCCTCATCGGCGAAGATGAGGACGACGTCGGACCCGCCGTCGTAGGACGCGAAGGCGCGCATCCGGCAGGCCCCGGTGTTGTTGCAGATCCCCGTGAAGTAGATGCAGTCGTCCGTGATCGCCGGCCGGTGCCTCTTCGGCCGGGGCATCGCGACGTCTGTGAGGCTGAGCCGCGACAGGAGCTGGTGGACCCGGCCGTCGCCGTCGTTCTTGCCGAGTGCCGCAAACAGCAGCTTCACCGCCGGTTCGAGTCGCCCCATTTCGATCAGCAGGTCCGCCCCCCCGAGGCAGGCGTCGGTGTGTTGGGGCGCGAAACGGCTCATGACCACCGCGCGCTCGAACATGATGGCCGCCTCTTCGCGCCGGCCGAGCGTGCGGAGCGTCTTCGCCCGGTACAGCGCCGCCTCCTTCGGGCTGGTCAGCGCATTCGGGTCGAGTTCCATGGCGCGGGCGAACGCGAGTTCCGCCTCCTCGGGTTTCTTCTCATCGAGCGCAGCCAGCCCGAGGAAGAAGTGCGCCCCCGGGTCCATGGGCCGCGTTTCCGCGCAGCGCTTGAGACCGGGCAACCCGAAACGACGATAGATGTCTTCGTGCACGAGCGATCCTCCAGGAACGAGTAGAGTGGTGGGTGCTATACGTCAGTCAAAAGACAGCCGTACCTCACGCCATTCCGGAATGAGCTACGGCTGCGAAAATCCTAAAATGTGCCGCTGTCACTTGGCTCTCCTGAGAGAGCGAAGTGACTGCGAATTGGATTTCGATTTTTGGAGGAAAGAGCGGGCGTCAGACTCTTCGTTCCATCGGAAAGAGCACGGCGCGCTTCCAATAGAGAACGGTAAAGAGGATCATCGCGTAGAGCATCTGCCGCATTGGACCGAGGATGCTCGAGCTCATTTCGATAAATCGAAGCGGCTCTGGAAGGAGAACTAAAAATGCTGTGGCAAACATCGCACCCCAATACGATCCCGGACGGCCGACGATCACGATGCTGAGAATAAACACCATTTCCGCCAAACTGAAGGACGATGGGTCGATATAGTTGATGTAGTAGGCGAACAAACTTCCTGCGAGCCCGGCAAAAACCGACGACATAATAAAGCTCGCATTCCGCACTTTCGAGACGTCTCGTGCGAGCGCCTGCGCCGCAAATGGGTTCTCTGCCTGTGCTCTCAAGCTTCTTCCAAAGTGGCTCTGGAACACGAAGCGGAAGAAGATCATGCTGAGGACGGCGAGAATAGCCGAGAGCGCTAAAAAGTTCTTGTTATTGTAGAAATCAATCCCAAAGATGTCTGGTCGCGGGATTCCCGGAATTCCCAAGACTCCGCGAGTGAGCTCCTTCCAGTTGATTTCAAGAGCGAGGACGACGGCGCTAAAGGCGAGAGATCCGAGCGCAAAGTAATCATGAGAAAGCTTCACGGCGATAGCGCCGATGAGGAGCGCGAAGAGTCCGCTGAGTGCCATGCTCGCCGGGACGCACACCCAGAAGTTCTGGCTGAGCTCGGTCGAGAGAAGCGCCGTGGTATAGGCTCCGATTGAATAGGTCGCAATGTGCGCCAAGTTCAAGAGACTGCCGAACCCGAACGAGAGGTTAAAGCTCTGCGTTAGGATAAGGTAGATGCAAACAAGAATTGCTAGGTGAACGAGGTAATCCATATACCGCTAAGTCGTCCTTCTCCGTCTGCTGAAAAGTCCTTCGGGTTTGACGAGAAGCATGAGGAGGATGATCGCGAACGCGAATGCGTCCTTGTATCCCGCCGGAATGCTCCAGCCGCCGAAATCAAGTCCGATGCTGAGGTTCTCGACGAGACCCAGAATGTAACTTCCGGCAATCGTTCCCCAGAGATTCCCGAGACCGCCCATCACCATCGCAGCAAATGCCTTGATCGTATAGTTCGAGCCCATGGTCGGCTGCATGTTGGTTTCATAGCCGACGAGGATTCCGGCATACCCGGCGAGAATGACGGCAAGCGCAAAGACCGCATAGCTGACTTTCACTTGGCTGATGCCGATCGCCTCAGCTGCTTGCGGATGTTCGGAGAGCGCTCGAATTTTTCGTCCGGCCGAGGTGTTGTGGATGACCCACGCGATGCTGCACAAGATTATAAGAGCGCTCGCTATAATAATTATCTGCAGGCCGGTGATGTACACCCCGCCGATTTCCATACTTTGAGCTGCAGCGCCCGCCGACATCGACTTTACGTTCACGCCGAAAACCATTGAGACAACGGCTTCCATGATGTTTGAAAGCGCGAGCGTACTGACAAGCGTCAGCGTGAGGCTGTATCGCGAAAACGGAAGTATGAAGACTTGCATCACGACGACTGCGAGGAGAATCGAGAAGAGGACGGTTGCGATTCCCGAAGCCGAGAGCCCTTGCTCCATATCAACGGAGAAAAAGTAGAAGATATACGCCCCGAGCATCATCATGTGCCCGTGAGAGAAGTTGAGAATCCGGAGAAGCCCGTAGGTCAGCGACAGTCCGGCGCTCGCCAAGGCGTAGATGCTACCCGCGATAAGCGCGTTAACAAGTAACTGGGGGAGAATATCCATAGATTGTTACAGCGATTCTGTTAGAGCGCTGCCGCCTTTTCTCTTGGGATGTCCATTTCTTTCGTAATCGGAGCGCGAACGACGTTTCCGTTTGAGCTCTCGTTAGCGCCGAAATAGATCTCTTGAAGCATCTTGTTTGCACGGACGCGCTCAGGCGTGTCGTCGAGAACCACCTTCCCCATGTCGAGAACGAGGATTCTGTCGCTCAGCTTCTGAATGAAGCTCATGTCATGTTCGATGGTGATGATGGTCTTTCCCAAGCTCTGAAGCTTAATGAGTGCCATCTCGATCTCGCTCTTCATTCGCGGCGAGACGCCGGCGGTCGGCTCGTCAAGGAGGAACAGCTCTGCACCGAAAGCGATGGTGCGGCTGATTTCGAGAAGCCGCATTTGGCCGCCCGAGAGCGAGCCGGCTTTTTCATTCGCCTTCCCATCGAGCTTCACGTCACGGAGAAACTCGAGTGCAAGCTCCTTGTTCTGCCTGTGGATGGAGCTCCAGGGATTCAAGCTCGCGCGCTTCGAACCTTCGAGCGCGATGATGATGTTTTCGAGGAGCGTCATTTGCCGGAAGACCCCGAAGCTCTGAAAGACTCTTCCGAGCCCGAGCCGTGCGCGCTTCGCCGGCGCGATTGACGTTATATCTTGTCCTTTGAATTCGATCTTCCCACCGGTCGGGATGTTGAAGCCGCTCAGGCAATTAAACAGTGTTGTCTTACCACTCCCGTTTGGACCGATAAGGCCGAGTTTCTCCCCAGCCTTGATCTCGAAAGAGACGCCGTCCAGAATGCGCATGTCTGCAACACGGAACCGAAGATCAGTGAGTTTAAGCATATAGCCCTTTTTTTGTAGCGCGAATTCGGTAGCTTAGCTCTGATATGCGATTTAATCAAGAAATGAGCGGTAATTTTTGCGGGAAATGTCATTTTAGGATGCACTTTCTGCATAATGATAATGAAAGGCTAAAAAAGTAGGATGCCGCATATGACCGCGTTTGCCCCAGAAGCCAGACCAGTGACCCGCCCCTCGATGGTAGCCAGACTCGCCGATTCGCTCGGTGACCTTGCCGTTCCGAGCATGCAGAACATCAAGAAGTTCTTTGGCGCGGACGGGGAATCTCCGGACTCGGGGCCGACACTCGAAAACTCGGGCGCATCAAGCTTCTGTCCGCATTCCACAACCGATGTTCATTCGAAGGCCTCGGCATTGGCTTCAGGATTGAAGCCGCTGAACTACGCTGAACGAAAAGAAGCGGTCGAGCTTCTCGCGCATTTGATGGATGACGACATGACGGCGAATGAGCTGTTTGTCGCCCTCGATGCGAAAGTCGAAGATTCGCTCCAGCAGGAGCAATATCAGCATCAGCACGAGGAAGACCGAGACCTCATGAGCCGTGAGAACCGGGAGGTAACGTCGGTTCTTGCTCAGTTCCGTCAGCGTTTCATGCAGGCGCTTACCAAGCTGGTTGCAAAAGTGAACCCCGCTCCGGCTGCGACCCCCGACACTGACGCCGCATAGAGCTCTTCACTCACTCAAAAACTCTGCGAGAGCCGGGATCTGACCGCCCCGGGAATCTCGCGCCTTCCCCGAGCCGTTTCCTGAACGATATCGGGAGTAAACCAGCGGATGGGCCGCGTGAAATGAGCCTCGCGCGATTCCGGCCGCAGGCTTGGCAAATCCGGGCTTTTTCGGCATCATCCGCCTGCCCCTTTTAAGCAATCACCAAAATTTCTCGTGGAACGAAAATCCAAATTAATGCCGCTTACGGTCGCGATCTCGGTGCTCAGTCTCATTCTCGTGGGTCTCGGCGGGTATGTGCGTGGCACCGGCGCGGGACTCTCGTGTCCTGATTGGCCCCTCTGCTACGGGAAAGCGGTGCCTCCGGATTTCGGAAACGGCGTTCTGCAGGAAGTCGTGCACCGCTATCTCGCGTCTGCAGTTTCACTGCTTACCGTTATCTTCTCGCTTGTCGCCTATAGATCACGGAAGCTGCAGCCGCGAATTTGGAACACCGCAATCTTCGCGCTCGTTATTCTTCTCTGCCAAGTTATACTGGGCGGCCTCACGGTCCTCTTGAAGCTCAATCCGTTTATCGTCACTTCGCATCTTGCTCTCGGCACCGTGTTCCTCCAGCTTTTTGTTTTCCTGAGCCTGGAGCTTTCGCGGCGTGAGCGAGCTCCATCGGTTCTCGGAAACTCTCGCCGTGAAGCGGGGCTCCTGCTTGGTCTCACTCTTCTCCAAATACTCCTTGGCGGTTTCGTCGGAAGCAGCGGAGCATCGCTCTCCTGTCCCGATCTTCCGTATTGTTTCGGTGCGCTCCTTCCCGCCGAGGCAACGCATCAGCAGGAAATTCACATGCTTCATCGTTTCTTGGGAGTAACGATTTTTCTTGCGGTATCCTTGGCTGCCATTCGTGAGCGAGCTTCGGGCCAGGGTGCTGCGGCTTCATGGCTTTCGTTTGCCTGGGTCATCGTCACGATTCAATTTCTTCTCGGGGTGCTGAATGTCTACTCCCGGGTTCATGTCCATGTGGCAGTCTCGCACCTTATTTTTGCGCAGCTTCTCCTCCTGTCCCTCATTCAGGTGTGGAGACTGAAGGCCGGATTCCCCGTGTTCGGGCGCGAAGCTTCTGCGAGAGTTCGTGCTCCGCTCCGCGCGCCGGAATATGGAGGCGTCCTTCGATGAGTATGCAGAAGGCAGCGGCAGAATCGGTTGGGGAAGGACTTATCACCAGAGAAGGCGCGTCGGCAGTTTCCGGAATCCTTCAGCTTGTTCGCGACTACTACGAGCTCATCAAACCGCGCATCATCATCCTCCTTCTTATTTCCACCGGATGCCCGATGATTCTCGCGGCCGATGGGAAGGTTCCCGGTGCGCTTATTTTCTGGGCGCTTGTCGGCGGAGCACTCGTCTCAGGCTCGGCAAGCGTGCTGAATTGTATTTGGGACAAGGACATCGACTCCATCATGAAGCGGACGAAGAATCGCCCGCTCCCCGCTGAGCGAGTCACGGTCGGAGGGGCATTCGTCTATTCGATGGTTCTCTTTGCCGTCGGCTATTGGGTGCTGGCTTCCAAGTTGAATCTTCTTGCGGCTAACGTCGCGGTCTTCGGTCACCTCTTCTACGTTTTTATTTACACCATATGGCTGAAGCGCAGCTCCGAGCAGAATATCGTCATTGGCGGTGCTGCCGGTGCTGTTCCGCCGATTGTGGGCTGGATTGGTGTCACCGGCCGAATCGACATCGAAGCGATTCTGTTGTTCCTGCTGATCTTCCTCTGGACTCCTCCTCATTTCTGGGCGCTTGCGATCAACAAAAACGCCGATTATCAGCGCGCGGGTGTTCCGATGATGCCGGTTGTCTCAGGAGAGAAACGAACGCAGCGTCAAATGTTTTGGTATGCCTTGTCGCTTATCCCGGTGACCTGGGCCCTCGTCCTCGTGAATCCCGCGCTTTCGACGTTTTCGTTCATTGTGCTGACGACGCTCGGAGTGATGTTCACCTGGAAAGTTCATCAACTTCGCCCGCTGGTCTCCACCGGAAAAGCTCAGGATGAAGACCCGGTGAAGACAAAGCGCGCGTGGGATATCTTTTGGTTCTCGATTATTTATCTCGCGCTTTTCTTTGTCTGTCTCGTTGTGGATTCAGTGCTGCTGTAACGGCTCATTTGCCGCTCAATTCTCCGACGTTCCCCTGCTGAACGATCGAATAGAAGCACCTCATAAAGTGAGGCGGAAGCACGAGAGGATTACTCCTTCGGTTCCGCCGTCACAGGTCCCCGGAAGGTAATTAGCCCCCGAAGCCCTTCTTGTCGCTCACGATCACGTCCAACGCCGCGATGACCGCGAACGCCTCTCCTTCGGTGCATTTGAACGTGTCCTGCATCCTCTTCGCGAGGTTCAGCAGTTCACGAACGGTGCACTTCCGGAGGGCGTCGAAGATCGATTCGCGGAACGTCGGGCCGTCACCGGAGCTTTCCAACTTGCCCTCCCGGGCCTCGCGGACCGCGATCATCAGCCCTCGCGCGCCGTGGGTGGCGGTGGGCTCTGCGATCGCGTGCGAGCACCAGTTGCAGTAGTTGTGGAGTCCCACTTCCTTACCGCAGTTCGGGTTGCAGCAGGTCGTCTTCATGGTCATGTACCTCTGAGAAAAAATTGGCCCCATTCAGAACTCGAAGTGAGCCGTGAAGGGGGCGAAATTTTCTTTGTGCGATACGTAAGACAGCGGTCCTTCTAAAAACCGGAAAAACCTATTTCCTCTCGGCTTACCGCTTTCCCGTGTGAACGGGAAAGCGGTGCTGAGTTTGCTCGTTCTCGATTTAGCCGCTTGGCGGCATGTGAAAGAACATGGCGAGGCATGATTCTGGATATGTTGTTAAACGGCGCTCTGGGGAAGGTCGGAGGATGCTCGATTGGGAGCAAATTGAGTGAGAACTGAGAGTGAGAGGAGCGCGCTCTTAATTTTGACTTGAGATTGAGAGCTCAGCTTGAGGAACGGGAGAGAAGAGCAATTCAGAAAGTGAGGCGGAAGCGCGAGAGGATTACTCCTTCGGTTCCGCCGTCACAGAGCCCGGAAGGTGATTAACCCCCGTAGCCCTTCTGGTTGCTGACGATTTCGTCCAGCGCCACGACGATCACGTACGCTTCCGCTTTGGTGCATTCGAACGTGCCCTCCAGACCCCGCGAGAGGTTGAGGAGTTCACGAACGGTGCACTTGGTGAGCGCCGCGAAGATCGCCGTGCGGTGCGTCTGAGCGTTTCCCTTGGCCAGCGTGCCGCGGCGGAACTCCCGCAGTGCGCTCATCAGTCCGCGCGCGCCCGCCACCGCCACCGGCTCTTCGAGCGGCTGCGAGCACAGGGTGCAGTAGTTGCGCAGGTTGACCTGCTGCGCGCAGTTCGGGTTGAAGCAGATCGTCTTCATAGAGCACCTTTTGGTAGAAATGAACCCCGTTCGGAGCTCGCGAAGAGCACCGAACGGAGTTCATTTCGTCTCGAGAGGTACGGAGGACGGCAGTCCTCATAAAACCAAAAAACCTATTTCCTCTCGGCTTACCGCTTTCCCGTTTGAACGGGAAAGCGGTGCTGAGTTTGCTCGTTCTCTAAGTTTGCCGTTTGCCGGCGTGGAAATGAACAACCCGCGAGATTTCGTTCTGAGAATGTTGTTCCACGGGATGGCTTTCAGGATCGGGTGTGTGCCTGAAGATTAATCCTTCGAGAGAAACCTGAATGAATTTGAGTTAGGTAGGAGAGTCTTCGTGACGGATCTGTGCGGGATGATGAACCTCTCCTGGGTGGTGTCGAAAGTCCGGTTGGAATTAATGAAAGAAATGGTCGGCTGGGAACGCGGTGCGATGGTCTCGCAACCGCGGGGAACTACTATTCGGTAGTTCCCTGAACCCTCAGAGCGGCATCCAGACGCAGCTCGACTTCTGCTGTTCGAAAATGCGTTTCACCTCCGGCCAGCCCAGGTTCAAGACCTCGGTGATGTCGTAGTCGGTGCGCTGGCTGAGCGCCTCCCAACCGGCCCGGCTGAACATCGTGCTCGTCTGCTCGGTGAACCGGCGGGTCGGGTCGATGTCCGTGACCTGCTTGAACCCGAGCTCGAACTCCCAGCTGTAGTCGAGGGTGGCGTTCGGGTAGACGGCGCGGAGGAACGCGCCGAAGGTCTCGACCCCCATCGCGTTCGGGCAGCCGAGCACCTCGAGCATGGCGTACTCCACCGGCGTCCGCTTCAACTGCATGACGGGGACGATGCCGAAGTCCCACCCGCGCACATTCGTCGCGCGGAAGTGTTTGATGACGACCGGCACCCGGGCGGCGAGTCGGCAGTTCGCCGGCACGGCGCCCCGCGTGTAGGGGTGGCGAACGCAGTCCGTGCGGAGCCCCGCGAGCAAGTTCTCGAACCGCAAGGCAAACTCCTTTGTCGAATAATGTGCTTCGGAGAAGAGCGATCCGTTGTGTCTCCTGCTTGTGTCAGGCATCGAAACAACGGACCACTCTCCAGAACCTGAATTGACCATCGCTACGCAAAGAGGAGTCGGAAGAGAGCGGAATGAGGGTGTGACGACCGGAGAAGAGTTTTCCTCACTACCGTGAGAAATTCGGCGCACGGCTTTCACTCATAATATCCGGCCGGGGCTGTACGTCTCAAGCAGCTGAGAAACAGCGAGAAAATATTCTTGAAACAGGATGAAGACATAAACGCGCGCAGAATGCGTATGGGCGTTTTGGAGACGTGTGGCTTTCCTGCTGAGGGCGGGAAGCGAGAGGATCACGGAAGGCGTGAGAACAGGAGCTCAAGCGGATTGGGGCGCAGCGCAGGTCCGAAGACAAAAACCTGCGCAAGCACCTCCAATCCGAGCGAGTGGTGTTAGTACATCAGTAACTCCCACTCATGATCCGAGATCACCGCGACTCTGTCGCCAACCGCACAGGCATCGCTCTGACCAACGTTCTTGAGGGCCCGGAACATGAGGTTGCTGAGCTCTGTTCCGGCCGAGGAAATCGTGATCCGCCAACAGGACGGTGAGGCCCCGATGCGAATGTCGTAACTCCTGAATCGCTCGCCGGCCTTAAACAACAGCGTCCGGTCGTCAACGACTCCCACGCTGCCTCTCGGCTTCGCCGGTTCGAGGATCGCCCCCGATAGGCTCGCCATCAGGCTTCCGTTGATCCGCACCTCATCGATCACAACCGTGTAGAGGCGAGTGGGATTTTCGTCCCACGTCGCGAGTGCTTTCACCTCCACCCTAAATCCGGGAATCAGGATGCAGGTTGCTTCGTACGAGTTCGTTGCCATCTGGTTCTCCCTTTGTTCGAAAACTGCGCTGCGTCCCCGGACGAGGTGATTGCATTCGAAGCTCACTCCGCGCGAAGACACGACTTCTCGTTCGACTCGAGGAGCCAGAGAGAAAGATCAGAATGAATGAAGGATTTGCCGACCCTCAGAATACCTCATGTCACCAATGCTTGAAATGGAACCGCAAGACATTCTGTTGACGGCAAATCAGCGGCAGTGTGAATGCGAACGCGAAACCTCGATGGTCTACAAAATAGAAATCAGGGGGGGAGTTTTCCATAGGGAGCTCTCTTAAGGTCGAGCCTCACTCTCGACCCTGAGAAGAGAGCTCGCTGTGGGAAACTTCGGTGGCGGGGGAAGAAGATGAACGAACGGAAACGAAGGCCCGGCGTTGTTTGAGAAGTATTTCAGGCGGGGAAGGAGTAGCGGTCGTTCGTCGGTGGGCGGCGGCACGGCCAGGCAAAACGAATCGAAAAAAGATTCCGAATCAAGAAAAAAGTGAAGAAAAGCAAGTAGAAAATATTCTCTCGTTGGAGTCGTCGTTTGGTCGAAATACTTTCAAGCCTTTCTGATATCGAAATCATCTCGCAGCTTTCTCAGCTCGTGAAAACTGAAAAGGAAGTCACGGAACAGATCGTTCGGCACTTTGCTGAGGTCGAGCGGCGACGCTGCTCTTTTGAACCCGCTTGCTCAGAGCGAGATACGAGACCGGATAAAAGTGGTTACGGTGAAAATCCCCGAAGCGTATCCACGGCAAGCGAGTCTTCGTGCGAATGGCGGCGTTTCCGAGGAAACTACTTGATTCCGATCGGAAGTAAACTTGAAGGAAGAGAGCGAAGCAGCAGCGGAGAAGCTGTACCATGTCTCGTTTGCCGCGAACGAAGAGTTCATGCGGCAACTAGAGCGGGCGAAGGAGTTGAGCTTTCAGGGGAGCAAAGACGACCTCGCTTTGCAGAATGTGATTGGTAAGGCGCTGGGTGAATACTTGAAGCGGAAATGTCCCAAGTAACGGGAAGCGCGGCGCATAACTTGCATGCTGCTTATCAGGTGTTTCCGGCTGGATTCATGGATGCGTGCGTTGAACGGCGCCCGAAGTAGGCGCGGATGCGCCGTGGATTTACCGGATCTTAGCCGAAGAGCCAAAGCGACCGGAGACGTATGGGGTCGGACCGGTCACGTGTTCCGCCCTACGCCGCGGGCGCCTGCCGATAATGAATATCCCGTCGCCACGGTTGAAATCCGGCTTCGTCGATGTGACGTTCGATGATCCCTGAGTCAAGGCAGTAGGTTGTGCCAGCAGAGGAGACGACGTTCTCCTCGAACATGACGGAACCGAAGTCGTCGGCTCCAAATTCGAGAGCTGCTTGACCGATGGACGGTCCCATAGTCACCCAAGAGCTTTGCACGTGGTCGATGTTATCGAGGAAGAGCCGGGCGATCGATTGCACTCTCAGATATTCACTCGACGAAGTGTCTCCGCGG
Source organism: uncultured Bdellovibrionales bacterium (assembly GCA_964509425.1). Classification (GTDB taxonomy): domain Bacteria; phylum Bdellovibrionota_C; class UBA2361; order SZUA-149; family CAZDWZ01; genus CAZDWZ01. The sequence continues at coordinate 20,937 of CAZDWZ010000003.1, forward strand.
GGGAGCTTCAGCTCCTCATCTTGGAATGGCCAGGTGATAAACGCGGTGAAACCTTTTGTGTCGTCTTGCAGACTTCGAAGTTTGTGAAGGTGAAGAATGCGATCGTCCCATGACTCCCGCACTCCGAACATCATCGTGCAGGTCGAGCGGAGCCCGAGCCGGTGGGCGGTGCGGTGAACCTCCAGCCATTCTTCAGTCGTGGACTTAAGACGCGCAATTTTGTTTCGCACGCGATCGACCAATATCTCAGCGCCTCCTCCAGGAAACGATCCTAGTCCCGCCGCAATGAGACGGGAAAGCGTTTCTTCGATCGAGATCCCAGAGACTCTCACGATGTGAATGATCTCATCGGCCGAGAGCGCATGCAGGTTGATCGGGTAACGGGATTTTATCCATCGAAAGAGATCTTCGTAGTATTCAATGCCCAGTTCGGGATTGAGGCCGCCTTGGAGGAGAATCTGGATTCCCCCGGCGGCCATCATGTCCTCGATCTTTTTCCCAATCTCTTCTTTTGAAAGAAGATATCCGCCGCTTTTTCCGGGCGCTCGGTAGAACGCGCAGAATCGGCAGAAGACGTTACACACGTTGGTATAATTGATGTTCCGATCGACGATATAGGAGACTTTGTTGCTTCGAATGAGTCTCGTTCGGACTTCATTTGCGGCCAACGCCAGATCGGCGAGCGAGGCATTCGCCGCCAAATCAAGAGCATCGGCTGGAGAGATACGCTCACCGTTTGCGGCCCGGGCGAGAATTCCGTCGATGGACGGCCGCCGGCTGTGCGTTACTTCGTCATCGAATTCGATAAGCGGTGCCGTCTGAGGAAAGACTCCGCATTCTATTCCCATCGCGCGGAATTCTTCCGCGCCGCGGAGAAATCTCGGCGAGAGAGAGTATGCGATGTGGGTTGAGACGTATCGTTCAGCAGAGACCCGCTCTGCTTCTGGCTGCGGGTTCTCCCGCCGGTCGATCCAACCTCTCGCGAGAATGCTTCGTTGGTTCAAACCATTTTCGAAACAGTCAATCAACTCGGCTTTTCTCTCTTCACTCAGACATCCCCGGCGCGCCGCCCAGACGGCGAAAATCATCGGGAGCTTCGTCGTGCTCGTCCACGCTTCGGCCAGATCCAGCACATAGGGGAATTGATTTCGAACTTCTCGCGCGGCATCCCCGATGAGGAGCGCCGCGGCTTTTCCGGAGACTTTTTTTATGGCGGCGTCCGCAGAGGTCCGGAAGTATTTGATCTCTTGCCAAGGTTTTCCCATACGCGAGACGAGAACGCGAAACAGCGCGATGGAAGAACGCGTCGATTGATCCACATACACTTCTTCCACGTCTTGCGGAGGACAGTCGGAGAAGAGGAGCACGCTCGTTACGGGTTGGTCCGCCGCGATACCGAACGGAAGAAGCTCGAACCGGCTATCGCCACCCGCAAACCATTCAGCCACGGGAATAAGTGAGACTTCGCATTCATCTTCAAACAGCAATCGCGCGCATTCTGCGGGATGAGCTTCTGTGTAGGATACCCAGGGAAGATCCTTTGCCGGGGAGTAGGGAACGGAATTCAGGAACGGCGCATTCGCGATGCGAATGAGATTAGTATCCCGGCGGCCGATTCTCCTGGCGGGTATCTTGATATTCATTACGCTGGCGCTCCGGAAGCTGATAGTTTCTCGGAGTCCTCGATGACCGAGTAGGTGGTTGTTCGCTCAACGGGTCTTCGCCCGATGTCCGTGATGAGCCTCTTGAGATCCGTGACGGTGAGCGCATTTGGAGTTTGGGAGCCCGCCATGTGGTATATCTTCTCCTCCGTGACAGTTCCGTCTAAATCGTTCGCGCCGAATCGTTGCGCCAGCTGCGCGGTCTTGATGCCGAGCATGATCCAGTACGCTTTGATGTGAGGAATGTTGTCGAGCAGAAGTCGGCTGACCGCGACAGTTCTCAAATCATCTGCACCCGTAGGCGCGCCGATCGCACCGAGGCGGTTGTTTTCAGGATGGTATGCGAGCGGAATGAATGCCTGGAAACCTCCGGTCTCTGCCTGAAGCGTGCGAAGACGCAAGAGGTGGTCGACTCGCTCTTCGAGAGTTTCAACCGTACCGTAGAGCATCGTGCAGTTCGTGTAGAGCCCAAGATTGTGCGCCGCACGGTGAACTTCCAGCCAGCCATCTGCCTCGACTTTGTCTCGACAAAGCTTCTTTCGCGCCCTCGGGGCGAAAATCTCGGCGCCGCCGCCGGGAAGCGATCCTAATCCGGCATCGACGAGCTGGGTCAGAACTTCCGTATAGGTCATGCCGAACTTCTCGGCGAAGTAATGTATTTCGACCGCGGTGAACGCTTTGATGTGGAGCATCGGGAAATTCTCGCGAATCGCCTCGAGAAGATTCACGTAATACGAGAACTCCAAGTCGGGGTTTAGGCCGTTCACGATATGAATTTCGGTCATGCCTGGTTGGTAGCGCTCGCGAATCCAGTTCATCGCGGTTTCCACACTCATCGTGTAGGCCTGCGGCATCCCTTCTTTTAGGCGGGCGAACGAACAGAAGAGGCAGTCAGCTTCGCAGACGTTGGTGGAGTTTAGATGAAGATTTCTGTTGAAGTACGTGATGTCGCCGTGCAGCCGTTCACGCACAAGATTCGCGAGCTGTCCGACTGCCAGCAGATCAGGATGCTGGAACAGGAATAAACCATCCTCCGCGGAGAGCGCTTCGCCTTCCCGGACCTTATCGTGAATCTGAATGAGCTGGTTCTTCATGAGAGGTCCTCGGAATAATGGAGCTTCACCGGAGTAGTCGAAAAAAGCTCTTCGACGTCGGTCATTTTTGGAATTTCAAGATGATTGGCGGTTTCGTCATTTACCGCAACCACACCCAGATCGTTTGCGCCGAAACGGACGGCGAGGTCGGCGGCTTTGTGTCCGAATAGAGCTATCGGAGCCTGCACGAATTCAATTTCTGGCAGCAAGAGTCGGGCAAGGGCGACGGCCTTGAGCGCTTCGAGGCCAAGGGGATTTTCTGTGGCATTCAAGGTGCGATCGAGCACGGCCCGGAAGAGAGGGATCCAGCCCGCGCATGCCCCCGGCTTCGGAAGGATTTCCTTTCGGATTGCGAGAAGCTGATCGGTGAATCGCGGTGCGGCGGAGGTCGGCCGCCCAAGCCGGAAGATATTCATATCGTGCGTGATGAAGCTTCGGAGGCCGAGCTCATTCGCGAATCGATGTGTTCGAAGCGAGGTTCCACCATAGATTGTGTCGATGTCGAGAGATTCCAACATCGGCACGAATTGTTCGCGAAGGTAATCGCGGACGACCTTGTCGTCGTTCGGATTCTTCCCGTTCAACAAAAGCGCGTCCTTCACGTCTTTCGCGGAAGGACCGAGCAGTCGAATATTCCTCGGTGCAAGAGCGACGACTTCTTGCACAACCGATTGCAAGTCGGAGATTGCGAACTTGCCGTACCAACGGTCGAGAGTGATTTGAAAGCGAAGATGCTGCCGGTTTTCCATCGCCGGAGGAAATTCTCGCTCGAAGACTCGTTTTGTCTGCGAGATTGCTCCGGCACCGCCTTCGTTTTCGAGCCATTCTGATACCGGGAGGAAGAGCAGCGGGCGAACTTGCGCTACGGGCACAGCTCCGTATTCGTCTCGAAGGAGAAGGAGCTTGCCCAAAATCGGGAGAGATAATTCCTCGAGGGCATATGCTGTTTGCAATCCCGGCTCACGGTTCGTCGCGAGCGAGAGAACGAGCTCTGTCAATCCGAACTTTGCGAAGAGGTTCCAGGTGAACTCACCGAAACGTGCGCGACATTCATCCTCGGAGAGAGGTTGAAAGCGACTCCCATGGATTCCGGGTGTTCCCGAGTCGAGAGCCCGATCTTGAAACTGATGCTGATACATCTCTACACTTCACCTGAAGAAGAGACTCCCCAACGCGGGGAAATCTCTGAAAAAGCTCCTGCGTCACCGACCTTCATGAGATCGATTACTCGCTGAACGATACCGTCGACGAGCTCCGCAACTGATTTCGGCTGATGATAAAAACCCGGCATCGCGGGAATGATGCTAACACCATGAACCCGGCTTAGCTTCAACATGTTCTCAAGGTGAATGGACGAGAGCGGCGTCTCCCTCGGAACAATGAGCAGCGGACGTTGTTCTTTGAGTGTCACATCTGCGGCGCGGTGGATGAGATCGTCTGAGTACCCGTGCGCGATGGCGGCAAGCGACTTCATGCTGCACGGGATGACCACCATGCCTCGAACGGGATAGGAACCCGACGCGATGCCAGCCCCGATATTTTTATTGTTGTGGAAGCGAACTTGTGGAGCAGCGGTTCCAAAAAGTTCTTCGGCGGAGACTCGTGCGGGTGAAAGCTCGAGGTTCTCCTCGTCTTTCATCACCCGGAATGCCGAATCTGAAATGACCACCTCGAGCGGTAGGCCCGGACAGGTGGTGGCGAGCACCTCAAGAAGACGTCGCCCATAGCAGATGCCTGAGGCTCCGGTGAGGGCGACTATCCAAGGAAGTTCTTTCATGGCAAGGACTTGAAATCCGCAAATAAAACTCGGCAATTTTGCGCACCAAACATATCACTAACGCTCCAAACACGCCATTGTGGCCCTGTTTTAGTGAGTGAATGTTCCCAGAGTCGGGCATGAGACAAGAATCGGTTCATGAACGCCTCGCGAATATTATCTCGACGTCCCCGGTGTATTCGTAGATTTTGCGATTGAAGCAATGCTGCCGGAGCTTGCGGTCTATGATGGAGAGAAGTGAGATGCAGAAGTCGAACGAAACTGGGGAAAGCCAAGACACCTCGGAAAGGCTGAGTGCGCAACTAAAGTTTCTTGCTGTCGTTGATGGGCTCAAGCTCGTCGAACGAAAGAACCCCATCATCGGGAGTTCGCGGCGAGAGAATTCCGCGGAACACAGTTGGCACGCGCTTCTTACTGCGATGGTGCTTGCCGAACACGCAAATCAACCGATTGATCTCCCGAGAGTTCTCAAGATGCTCGCGGTTCATGACATCCCCGAGATTCTCTGCGGCGATACATTCCACTACGAGAAAACCAATTCGACTGCCGAACTCGGAGCGGAGCGAAACGCAGCGGAGAAACTTTTCTCGGAGCTTCCGGCGGGTCAACGCGAAGAATTTTTCGGACTTTGGTCTGAGTTCGAGCAGCGGGAAACACCGGAATCTCGATTTGCAAATGCCATAGACCGCATGATGGCCGGACTTCTCAATTCAAATAATCAGGGCGGGAATTGGAAAACGAACTCCGTGACGGCAGCGATGGCGCTCGAACGAAATGCGAGTATTCGTGACGGCTCCAAAGCGATCTGGGAGCGCTTCGTCGAGATGGTGGAGCAATGCGAAAGAGACGGACTCCTCTCGAAGTAGGCAAGCCCCGTCCGCTTTATTCTCAGGGCCTCCGATAGGCTTCAACGCAAAGCAGGCCCTAAGACGGTCGGTCGATCTCCATTCTTTCACCGGCGAGGTGCAAAAGAGCGTCGAGTTGAATGAGGTCAGCGCGCGGAAGCGCCGCGTGACCGACGAGTGAGCTTAGAAAGCGAGCAAAGGGCAGGGGGATCGAGCAGTCGACGAGCTTCCGAAAAGTTCATAGAGGCGAGGTGGAGAGGCTTTCGTCTAGCCAGTGTATGACGGCCGAAGCACGGAAAAATCGGATTTAAATCAGAATCCTGTCCTGAAACTGCAAGACGGCTCACGAAACCAAGCGAATAATTTCATCGGGACATTGTCCGACGAAATTGTGGTTCCCGGAGGCTGCTTGTCCGCTGCTTTCGGGAACCAGTGGCAGTTTCTGCTTCTTCACCCCTGTTCTCTCAATTGAAAGGTTTTCCATGACCGACATCGATCGCAAGATCAGCGTTCTCCTTGCGGGCGGATCTCACCTCGCGTGGGCATGCCCGATCGGCTACGGCACCACGTTCAGAGCCGCGGCCGATCTGGAGCACTACCTCTCCGACGTGCAACCGATCCTCCGGCTGCGAATGAATGAGAAACGCGACGACGCAGTGGTCCAAGATGTGTTGGCGAAGCTGTTTGCTTCACAAAAATTCATGGACGTTCTGACCGAGCCGTTTTCATTCGTGACCTTGATCGTCGCCGGCGCGTGGGTCGAAGACTTTCGCAAAGAATTCTACAAGGCATGCGCTGCGCGCGGTCTCACGCCGACCCGCGTTGCTTGGATCTGTGAACTTGGCTACCCTGGGCAGTCCGATCTGGAAGCTCAGGAGGCAAGTCAGAGCTAGGTTTCGCGGGAACGAGAATGTTATTCCGGGCGAACGCAGCCTGCCACTGCGTTCCTCCAAAAAACCTAACCCGATTTTGGAAAATTCTCCCCTGCGATGCGAAGAAGAGCCCGGACTCATCCCGATCTTCCAAGTCGACGCTCATTGTTGTCGCGGGTTTATCCACTACCGCTTCTTTGGCACGAGCGGTTTTCTCTCATTTTTCACCCATTCGTCGAGTGCAGGCTGTCCGACTGCTTTCCTCACGACATGGTCGCCAAGTTCTGTTTCCGAGAGGCCACGCCACTCCGGCACTTCTGATTGCAAGTCGACAAGCCGCGTCTCGTCTACGAAGGGCAATACAAGATGTAGCCCAGGGCCTCGGAGATCAAAGAACCTTCCGAAGCGAAGCACAACTAGTCGCTCGCCCTCTTTAACAATTTTCCGTGCCTTGAAGAAAAGAATTACCAGCAATCCGGCAAGCAGCAGTACGACGAAAAATCCCATTGATTGGCTCCAAGCGTAGAATGTTCTTGTCAGCGTCGCGGTTTCCGCGATCGCTTTGCTGTTTCATTAACCGACTTTTCGGAGGACATGGCATACTGAGAAATTTCAATATCCAGACCCAAGCTCGAACACACCTGAGAGAGCTCTTCTGGTATGCGATAGCAGGTCATGATTGAATCAGGAATACCGATCGCAAAATCCAGAAAAACTGAACCACGGCTTGCCGATTTACGAAGACGTCGAACTTCAGAGGTGTGCCGGATCAGAAAGCGCGTCGCATCTCTCACTTGTTTTCGGAAATCGAAAAAATCCGCATTCGACACACGAATGTTAATGCCATTTCGCAAAACTTTCTTGGGATTCTTTGAACTTGGAAACCTCAGTTCACCACGACGAAACGCCGTGATATCTTTGAATGTCGTTTTCCCCAAATAGACTTCGAGTTGATCCTTCTCTGCAAACTCGGCTCGCAATAAACAGCTCATAGAACTCGGATCGTCCTGTTCGATAACGTTTGCGCGTCCTGAGCCCGACCACTTCGAGGTTTCCCTTCGCTCCGCGTCTTGGCCCACTCATACTGCTTGTTCAGGCGATTTTAAAAGATATTTCTCGAGCCTGCCCTAGGACCGCGTGGCATATCAATTCTGCCCCGTAGCAGAAGTTCTCAACAACGCTGAGGAGCGGGTCGAGCAATTCGGGCCAGACTTCGAGGTTGAGTGTGCAGAGGTGAGCTCGGGTGCCTCAGAAGCCGAAGACAAAGCCGTCCTTGCTCGATAAAAAGCCCTTCCTCGATCTGACCCTTCTCCGCGACAAGATTCCTTCGGAGAAGATTTATCCGTTCACGATTCCCGCCGTATCAAAACTCGATCTCATTGAATTCCATCCGAAGGTCACCTACTTCGTCGGGGAAAACGGCTCCGGTAAGTCCACGCTGATCGAGGCATTGGCTATTCAACTGAGAATTAATCCGGAGGGCGGGAGCAAGAATTTTAACTTCTCCACGCGAGCATCGCATTCGGAGCTCTCCGGTTACATCCGTGTGGGAAAGTCGGGTCGGCGAATTGAAGATGCCTTTTTTCTGCGCGCCGAAAGTTATTTTAACGTGGGAACCGAAATTGAGAGGCTGGATGAAGAACCTGCGCGTGGAAATCGTGTCATCGATTCATACGGCGGAATCTCTCTCCATGAGCAATCTCACGGTGAATCTTTTTTCGCTCTCCTTCAGAATAGGCTCTCAGGTGGAGGGCTCTATTTATTCGACGAACCGGAATCGGCGGTCTCACCGGCACGGCAGCTGGCGATGCTCGGGATTATCCATCAACTCGTAGAAGCAAACTCGCAGGTGATCATTGCGACCCATAGTCCTATCGTTCTCGGGTATCCGGAGAGTATAATCTATCAATTGGATGGGAGCGGAATTAGTCAGATAAAATACGACGACGCGCAATGTGTGGAAATCTACCAGAGCTTTATTCGCTACCGAGAGCGGATGGTCGCCGAGATCTGTGCGGATAATCCTGAGGATCTCAAGTGATCGCGCAACGTGGACCCCAGTTGATCCCGAGCAATACGAAAACTTCGTCAGCGATTTCAGCTTTCACGAACATTGAACCACGCCTCGCTTACATGCTCAACGAATTTCAGCTAACATGAAAGGCCGGAAAATCGATTCCCAATCACATCTGGGTTTACCATGCGAAAGTTCTCTCGATTTCTCGCTCCTTTATTATTCTTTGTTTCACTCATCGCATTCGCGTTCACCGCAGCGGCCGACGAGTCGTCGGACTGCGACATTTCGAAGGTACCCGAAAAGGACTATGTCGATCACGCAGTAAGGGTGATCAATTTGATCTCAACATACGTACCTGAGGAAGCCGATCGGCAGTTCAATCAAGCGAAAGAGTTTTTTGCCGAACCGGCCCTGAGCGAATTTCAAAGCACGATGCTGAGCACCGAACTCGCGGCGATAAAGGAAACTAAACGGAAGCAACATTTTTCTCACGATCCAAAGCTGGTCAAATTCGAGAGGTTTCTTCCAGCGGGAGTTGTCGTGGTTCGCATCCCCGGGATTCGAAACAGATTCCTCGGGGAGAAGCCGCTCCCACCGGACGAGATCGCGTACTACGTAAAGTTGAAACCGAATTGCCAAAACGGGGGCGTAACTCCACCGCCGCTCGTCGTGGATCTTCGTCTTCGGCATGCACTCCCGGCTCGCGGGCAGGTACCGGAAGAGCAGGTAGGAATGCGGCGCCGCATCAGCGCCGATGACGCATACGGTGATCTCATCCAGGCGTTTAAAAACGACATCGAACGCACAAAGAAAGATTCGGCCGAGCTCTCCGGCGTAGTGGCAAAAAATTCAGCTGAAATCAAAGAGCATAAGACGCGCATTACCTCCGTCCTCGAGACGATAGTGAGTAAGCTAGAAGGGATGGACAAGCGAATAAACGCCTTGAACGAAGAGGTTCAGCAGCTACGGAAAGAGATTCGCGAGATGAAGAAATAAATGCGCAGCTTAGTTGGGTTGATTCTGAATGAGTCATCCCGACCACGATCTCGGATTCTTGATTTCGCGAACCCATCCTCGCCCATTAGAGTTTCGCGGCGGCGTCTTGCGTACTACGTTTCGATTCCTGAACGATTAAGTCTCGCGCTAACTGCTCCCATTCAAACTCTCTTCCATTTATAATCTGAATTCTTAAGCGTTTCAGCGACCGCCCGCATTCTCTGCCTCGCTCACGCGTGTTCTCCTCATTCAACTCCGGCGTCGAGTTTCAATAACGGTAAAAATTTTAACGTATCGTGTCCGACTGAAGCTCTTCAGCCGGATGCGCATCACAGGCTTTTTTAGGGGAAAATGAAAGTGCGTTTTCTTATTCACTACGTCGCCTATCCTGACCTGCAGAAGGAGCGCGGGGAACCCCTGCTGCTCGAGAACCTCGCGCACGTCTTCGACGTCGACGTCTTCGCGGAATACGCGACCGTCCGCCTCGTCGGCGTCGAGCGCCCGACGGTCCCGCTGAATCTCTCGGACGTCATCCTCGCCCACGCGCTCCGGCGCTGGGACCACCTCGATCGATTGCATCGTCAGGTCCAGACCGCGAGCAGCGTCGAAGACGATGGCGACCCCATGAAGGTCCTCTTCGATCAGCAGTCCGGCGATCTCACCCTGCGGGTGACGGCGAACCGTCAGCGCGTCGAGGCGTATGTGCTCGGCGGCAGGCGGCCCATCCCCACGATGGTCTTTGGTTTTCAGCAGACGATCCTGCACACCGGGACGATCGACCTTGACCGGCCGTTTCAGCTCCCGCTGGGCATTCACTGGCACACCCAGGTGAACAACTGATGGGCGGGCGCTACAAAGGTTCTATGAATCCTTTGATGCGCCCGCTCTTCAAATTCTCTGCGATATTCGTTTCGGATCTTGCTGCTCCCTTGCTATCGCCATAAGTTTCCGCGCTCGTTGAGACCGCCGCTTGAATCGAGTGAACGAGGCTTTCACTATAGTGGGAGACCGAAGAGCTCCCGTAGGTTCTTTGCTCGTGTCACGGCGATTCTCCATGGCGCAAGCGAGGTTTCGAGGAGAGGTTGTCCTCTTCCGATGTTTCTCACCAGACGAAAGGATAAGAGTAGTGAGTTTAGATTTATGGGAATCGCGTTCGCTGCTCGTCGATCTTGAGGCGGAGCGACGCAATCAGGAGCGGCTCGAGCTTCTCGCGAAGGCCGTTAACGAGCACTCTCCCGAGAAGTTGCTGGAGATCCTCCGGAGCATGGGGACCGCAGTGCTTCATTTTATGAAAATCGCGGTCATGCGACTGTTTTACTGTAATGTCAGTGCCTTCGGGTACTGCGTGCCCGGGGCGATCGCTAACCTGGGACGGCGGAATCTTGAGGTCGCGAGCGAAGATCAAGCGATTTTCTCCGCGCTCTTCCTCCTCGTGGAGCGTTTCGCGGCTCATAAGTATTTCGAGGAGTGGGACAAGGCGATTCCGATTATTATCAAGATCGTGGCCTCAGACCTGCCGGTGGAACTCCGCGTCGAGGCGCTTTCCGCGCTTCAGACAATTCTGCGTTCACATCTCAATCGCCGGCGATTTAGCGATAAAGCCCTGTCGGAAGTCAAGAAGATTCTCGAGCAGCTTTCGCCAGTCGCCCGGTCTAAGAAACTGCCCCCCGAACTTAAGGCTCAGTTTGAAGCCGGCGATGAAATGATCGAGGATCTCATCACCGGCCATGATTTCATGAGCTTGGTGACAAACTCCTGAAACGGCCTGGGGAGAGAAATCCGAGGCGGTGTTTCCACTTGGAAACGCCGCCTCTTTGCATTCTTTGCCAAGCGGAAACTCGAAGGAGAAGGAGCTCTTCGGTCTACTCAGTGCTTCCTTAGAATTCAACGGATATCTCTTCTCCCGCCTCAGCCGACTTCCGTTTCAGCACACGGTACTCGTCAAGCGGCTCACCGCCCGGAGTTTCAATCGGAAACTTTTCAACGCGGAAAAATTCATTTTCGAGAATCTGCTTGTCAGCAGAGAAGCTCATCACATCTGCTCCATAGCGAAACGTCGGCTGGAATCTCGAGGGAACGAGAAAAATTCTCGCCCATTCATCGAACTGCGGATCAGGCTGTCGCTCTTTCTCCGTCCAGGCAATTTGCGAAGTTTTTGATCTCACGGACATGAAAACACAATCGGCAAGCATCGCGGCTCACCGGAATAAAAAATACAGCCGAAGTTTCTCGCGAAAAACATCCGAACCCTTCCCGAGAGAAGGACGGAAAAAGATCAATCTAAAGCCCTATTTACGCGTGCCTTTTCAAGTTCGGCTGCCTTTTCAAGTTCGGCTGCCTATTCAAGTTCGGCTGCGTGAGCGGGCTATCGAACAGGGAGATCTGGTAACCCCGAGAGGAATGTCGCATCGACATTTCTAGTGATGTGAAAATTCGAAATATGAATGATTTTTTCTTTCATACAAGGATGCAAAAAATAACGAGACACAACCTACCTACAGCAGAAAATGTTTTCGGAACAAAAGCATTCTCGCTCGTTCCTGAGTCCCTGGCAAGCGTGATAATAATTTTTTAAATCGTAATAGTTGAATAGATTGTTTTGATAGTTGGAGAATGTTGAGCAAACATGAATTTTCTCTTCTGCTCGAGAGTGATTCTCAAAAGTTTTGTCCTTTTGAGAATCACTTGAGACGGAGCCCCGGGGGGCGACCAGCAAGCACAGAGCGGTTTTCGTTGGAGAAAAGCTGCGAAGCCGGAGGCTTCCCAATATTTATTCGAACAAGACTTTCGAAAGTTGCTCTAAATCAATCACCGGGATTTTCTTCATGGCTGATTTGCTAAAAGCTAAGTACGGACCCGAGATCCCGAAAAAAATTTCGAAGATGATTCTCGCGGTGCATCCAAAATTTCCGGAGAAATCCTTTCTGAAAGATGCGCTGAAGGGATACGATGCGTTAAACCTCAAGCAGCGTGCCCAGCACATTGCCGACGCACTTGCATTACACTTGCCGAAGGATTTCAAAAAAGCTTCAAAGATTCTGGTCGCCTCGATTGGTCCGGTGCTCAAAGGCACCGAGTCAAACGGAATGGCGCCATTTTTGTATTTCCCGCACACGCTGTATGTTTCGCGATACGGTCTCGAACATTTCGAAGAATCAATGCGCGCGCAGTACTTGCTCACCCAGCGATTTTCAGCCGAATTCAGCGTGAGGGCGTTTATCGAGCGGTATCCGGAGAAATCGCTCGCGACTCTGGAAAAATGGGCGTCCGATCCGAGCGTGCATGTGCGAAGGCTCGTCTCCGAGGGAACCCGACCTCGTCTTCCCTGGGCCTCTCGTCTCCGGGTCTTCGAGAAAGATCCTCGGCCGGTTATTCGCCTGCTCGAGATGCTTCGTGATGATCCGGAAATTTATGTTCGGCGATCGGTTGCGAATCATCTGAATGACCTGAGCAAAGATCACCCTGAACTGTTGTTTGATGTCACAAAGAAGTGGATGCGAGGAGCGTCGCCTGAAAGGCTTCGTCTTCTCCAACATGCTCTCCGGACGGCGGTGAAGCGCGGAGACTCCCGAGCACTTTCGCTGTTGGGATACGGCGAGAAGGCGAAGGTGAAAATCGCAGCAGCAAACATCTCGCCTCGGAGAGTGAAGAAGGGCGGCCGCGTCGTGATCGAGTTTGAGATTGAAAATCCGCTTCCGACACCTCAGCGACTGCTTGTCGATTTTCGAATTCACTTCGTGAAATCAAATGGCAAAGCAAACGCGAAAGTTTTCAAGCTGAAGGCCGTTGAGCTCCCGGGGAAAAGCTCGATACAGTTCCGGAAGAGTGTTTCGCTCGCGGAGATGACGACCAGGAAGCATCATCCGGGTCAACATGCCGTTGACCTCTTGATAAACGGCGTCATCTCCGGGCTGGGGAGCTTCACTATCGTGCCGGGTTGAGCCTGCGGCTCGCGTCGGTACGATAATGGATTTGCGTGGATTATTGCTGTGAACCGAATTGCTTCAGGATCCTGGTGATATCTTCGCTCTTGAAAATCGGAAGCGAACAGCGGCGGTCGGAGCAAACGAATGCGGCCGCCTTTCCAAGGCTTGGATACTTCACATCCGGGTTTGGCATCGGACCTTCGGTTTTATCCCACCATTCCGTTCGGAGATAAGGAGCGGCAACGCGAGTGGCGCCCTGATAGAGGGACTTCCCATTCGGGTCGGCCTTTGCCGCGACAACGGTGATATGCGAAGGCTCGCCCGCGAGCTCTTCATCGGCGATGACAATCCCGATTTCCGTGAGCGAATCGGTTGCTACTTCCGGTGTCGCGAGATAACGCATCGCGAGCTTCGCGACGTCTTTATACTTCTCCTCTCCGGAATATCGGGAGAGCATATTGAAGAATCGAACTGCATCGATGTTCTCTGCGAGGTCCGGCTTGTTCTCCAGAACTCCCGCAATTGCCGCCGCAGAAGTGGAAAGGCCAGGCTTATCTTTCTTGCTAAACGTCGCCGTAATAAAGTCGCCGGTTTCAGCGGCGAGCTTGAACCACGAGCGATCACCTGTCACGGCGTAAAGCTCGAGGATCCCGATTCCCATATAGAGGTTGTCGGTCAAATACGGCCCGACCTTGGTGTTCTCGCCATGCGCGAATCCACCGGAGCTCAGGCGACGATTTTTAATGATATAGTTTGCAGCCGCAACAGCTTCGTTCAAATATTTTTCATCGCCGGTTGTTCGATAGAGCGAAGTCAGTGCACGGATCATCCGGCCGTTTTGATCGCTGTAGATGTTTTTGTCGATGCGGGGGATACCCTTTGCACGGCGATCAGCATCGGAGAGAGCGCGATACTCTTTGCTCTCTTTCCCTTGAACCAGGTCGGCGTCTTGGCTCGTGTAAAACGCTCCTTCAGGCGATTTCAGGAAGTCATCCATATACTTCTGAATTTTCTTCGCATCCTCAAGGTAACGACTGGACTTCGAGCTATCAGCCGCGAGCCGCGAGGCCAGCGTGTAGATGCGAATGTTCTCCGCTTGGTTCGTTGTCAGCTTTTCGTAGTGCGGATTGGTCCATTTCCCGTACGTCGAATATTGATAGACTCCACCCCACGCCGAATCGAAGAGGTTTTCATTCTGTGTGAGCGTGAGGTCGATCTGTTCGCGAGCTTGCACATCGTCTTTCGCCGCACGCCGAAGGAGATATTCGGCAGTATCAATCTCCAGATATTTATGCGCAGTTTTTAGCCCGCCCGCTTCGCGGTCGAGCGCCGCATTCAACTTATCGAGCAGCGCATTCCGTGTGTCAGAGGTGAGCGCGCTCTCAAGCTGATAGACCGGAGGCTTTACGATCTCAGGCTTTGGATTTTTGTATGTCTCGTCGAGAGCGGTCGCAAACTCCTGAGGATCGACGAATCCGGCGAACTTTCTCAGATCCTCACCTTTCGCGTTCATGACGATAGTCGCCGGCCACCCGTAGTCCTGATAACGGTTTGACAGATCCGGCCGCGAATCTTGGTCGACCTTCACGAGGATATAGTTCTTCTGGAGAAGCTCTGCGACTTTTGAATTCGAATACGTTTTCTCCTCCATGACGTGGCACCAATGGCACCAGATCGCTTCGAGGTTTAGAAGGATGAGTTTATTCCCTTTGGCGGCTGCCTCGAACTCCGCTGGAGTGAGGTCTCGCTTCCAATCAAGCTGAGATTGGCCTGTGGCGGCAAAGACGTTCCCGGTGACGCTCAGCGAGACGGCAAGAACTCCAACAAATCGAGTGAGATACGCCCACATATCGTTCCTTTCCAATAGAATACTGTTTCTTCGTCGAACGCCGTGCCGGTTCCTTACTTGGCGAATGAGGCTCGTGCTTTGTCCAAAAATAATCTCCCCTTGCCCCTTGCCGGTCTATTTTGTGGACGCGGGAACTAGCGGCGTGAGGGTTTCTTCGTCGCTGCTGGAGCTGCAGGGGCTGGAGGAGCGGCGGGAGGGATTTGCGAACAGTTCATATAACATTCCTGCCGGCTCGTGACCCGACCTCCGCATGACTGATAGCAACCTCGGTAGTCCGCTTCGCACGGGTCAGTATCGTTCGAGCACGAGGTCTTTCCGCAGTCGTACCATTTCTCCTTCTTTCCTTCCCAGCTCAAACGGTCGCGGCAGCTTTGCTGCTCCATCTGCGCATTCTGATCGCAGCGTTCGTAATCATAGCGGACGTTGTCGATGCACCGAGCGCGGTCGCTTTCACAGCGGCCGATGCAGTATCCGCCGCTGGAGTCTGCTGGCGGCTCAAAATCATAGACGGTTTGATACATCGGTCCGCAGGCGGAGAGACTGGCAGAGAGAAGCAGTGCCGGAAGTATGCATCGTGTGATTGAAGACAATGTCTTCGACAGTGGTTGAGAGAGAAGGGGGTAGGACATGGAATATCTCCTGAGAAACGTAGAGCAGTGCCGTTATTAGCGCGGAGCGCCTTCTAAAATCCTGAAGTGTGCTTCCTGAGGAGCCTAACGCGCCGGCGAAAAATTCACTCGCATTCTGCCGGAGCACTTCTGAATACTCAAGTAGAATCACCGCCTCAGGCGAGGAATGAAGCGACTGCGGAAGCCGAGCGTTCGCCGTCGATCGCGGCCGAGACGATTCCCCCCGCAAACCCTCCGCCTTCACCGCAGGGAAAAAGTCCTCGAAGCTGGGTGTGCATTAGAGTCGATGAGTCTCGCGGGATGCGGATTGGAGAAGAAGTTCTTGATTCAGGCGCTAGGATTACCGCTTCATTCGTTAGGTAGCCCCGAAGTTGCTTGCCGAATGAGAGAAACCCTTCACGAAGCCTCTCGGCAACTTCGGGAGGGAGCACGTCATACAGATTCGAAGAAATGGTGCCTGGAAGATAGGAATTGTCGGGAACGTCTTGCGATATCCGCCGCTCGACGAAGTCGGTTAGTCTTTGGGCAGGGGCGACTTGTTTTCCGCCGCCGGCTTCGAATGCCCGCTGCTCGACGCGCTCTTGAAATCGCACACCCGCGAAGAGATCTCCTTCATCGAAACTGGCCTCCGGGATTTCTACGACGATTCCGGAGTTCGCATAGCGCGAGTTCCGCTTCGAAGGAGACCAGCCGTTTACCACGATCTCATTTCCTGCCGTCGCTGCCGGACAGATGATTCCCCCCGGACACATACAAAACGAAAATACGCCGCGCCCTGAAGATTGCGCCTTTAACGCATATGCAGCCGAGGGCAGAAAACATTCGGAAGCCGAACGTCCGTATTGAATCTCGTCGACGAGCGGCTGGGGATGTTCAACGCGAACACCGAGAGCGAATGGCTTTCGTTCAATCGCGATGCCGCTATTGTGAAGCATGGTGAATATGTCGCGAGCGGAGTGACCGGAGGCGAGCACGACCGCACGCGCGGCATATTTTTCTCCAGACGCCGTCGTGACGCCGCTCACGCCTTTTCCATCCTTCAATATTTCGGAAACGCGTTTTCCAAACAGCACACTGCCTCCGCAGTCGACTATCTGTTTGGTGAGCGCGGTGATGACCGCGGGCAATCGATTTGTTCCGATGTGCGGATGGGCGTCGATGAGAATCTCCGGGTCGGCTCCGTGATCCGCCAAGATTGAGAGAATTCGCGCTACCGAGCCGCGTTTCTGAGAACGGGTATAGAGTTTCCCGTCGGAGAATGTTCCTGCTCCTCCCTCACCGAAGCAGTAGTTACTGTCCGGGTCGACAACTCCTTGTTTCGTGAGCGCTGCGATATCGCGCCGGCGTTCTCTGACCGCCTTCCCGCGTTCCAAGAGTATGGGCCGGAGGCCGAGCTCGATGAGACGAAGTGCCGCAAAAATCCCGGAGGGTCCGCACCCCACGACGATCACTTCGGGAGCGGCCGATACGTTCTGGAGCTTCAAAGCCGGCGCCCGCTCTGGCGCCGGTTCACCCGGACGAATTACGGCGAATCGCAGAACGTAGAGGAGCTGACCTCGGCGCGCATCGAGAGAGCGGCGAAGAAGACGAACTTCGAAATCGCCGGGAGAATCTCCCAGCTGTTTCGAAATAGTCTTCTTGTGGAGCGCCTCGTTTTTGACCTCTTCCGGACGAACGCGTATTTCAACTTCTTGAGCCATTCTCTCCCAATATCTTCCGGCCGTACTACCCGGTTTTTGTCCCGCTTGTCGACGGCGGGAAGGGGAGATATAGCGCAGTGGCTTCGGATGTGGAACGAATTGAGGCGCATATGAAAGGTCTTCTGTGTTTGATTGCGGCGCTCGGAACCCTGTCGCTCTTCGCCTGTGGCGGCGGAGGCGGCGACGATGGAGACCCGACTCCTCAACCGTCGAATAACGCCTGCGACGTGCTTCGCCCGAAGATTCTCTCCGGAACGGCCTGTTCCTCGGCATCTCAGAGCCCAATCGCGAATGTGGTTCTTCGACTGGGGACCTCCGTCGCCTCATGCAGCGGATCGCTTATCACCCCGCGCCATGTGCTCACGGCCGGGCATTGCGTTACTTCTCAAGCGCTGCCGGAGAACACGACCGTGAATTTTGGAGAGCGGAGATACTTCGTCTCGAGTCTTTCTCGTCATCCGGGATTTCGAGAAGACACTTCCGTCGGTCAGATTTTTAACGACGCCGCAGTAATTGAGCTGACGGAAGCGGTGCCGATTCAACCGCTCGCTCTCCTGGCAAGCCGCGTTCCCACAGTCGGCGAGATAGTGAGCATTTTCGGCTACGGGATAGACAGCAACGGTCAATCGGGAACATTGAGAAGCGGAGAGATGCTCGTGAGCGATGTGACGCCGACACATTTTTTTGCGTTGTTCGGGTCCGAAGGAAGTAACACCTGCGACGGTGATTCCGGAGGACCTGCGATAATCGAAGCAGATGACGTGCCGGCTGTCACAGGAATTACCTCCGGCGGAACGAGACCGGGATGCGGCATCGGAGATAATTCGAGTTTTGCCTTGATTGCGAACCCAGACGTGCTTGCCTTTGTACAAACTCAGGCGCCCGGCGTTTCGGTTCGATAATTAGTCGGCCAAAGGGTTAGGAGTTAACAACGGAAGGTCCAACTCTAGTTCAGCCTTTCTGCGAGTTGCCTTGTCCAGAGTTGGCACCTCACCTCTCGGCGGTTGCAGGACGGGTGAGAGCCGTTTCAGCCAAGGATCTTTTCCGCCCACGGAGCTGGGAAGCTTTAGGTCTTCCGGCGAGAGGAACGAGAGGTCCAATCCCTTGCTGCCGAGAAACGAGTAGGCGTAATTGATCCGCCCGGTTGCTTCAAGCTCCGCTTCCGAGGGCGTGAAATCGGGGTCGGGACTATCGTAGCCCGCTCCCGATTCTCCGGGATAGAAGCTGTGCAGTGGCCACGGTGCTTCGGAGTCAAAGCAGCAGACCTGCGATTTCACTTTGCAGACAAGCTCGTTCGTCGAGTGTCCCGGAAGAATTTTCCCCTGCTTATCTCTGATCGTGACTTCGAACCTTTGCAGCTCGAAGAACGTCCCGTATGTCGCGGCGAACGTGTCTCGTCCTCCGCCCGGGCATGTGGCCTTCGCATCAACCGGTTGATGGTCAGAGAATCTCGGACCATCGATCCATGTACGATGAACCGTCGCCGGACCACCGAAGAAGTCCTGCTCGAACGAAAGGTAAGAAGTCTTCGACGGTCTTTCGGACGCTTGTTTACACAGCGCTTCAATCTCCGCCTGGGTGATGTTGTCACGCCAGGGCATCTCCGCTCTGTTCTCCATCGTCGCGAATTTTCCGGATTCCGGATCGATCAGCGCATAGAAATTCCCTAGATTTCGCACCGACGTTTTTTCAGTTTCGATATCACCCTCGCGGACGGACTCCGTATGGACGTAGGGCCATGGGATATTGGGCCTTTCTTCTTGTCGCATTTGTTTGAGGCCGTAGCTGATTTTCGTCGGGCAGTATCCCGGCGCGCTTCTTGTGATGCCGGGAGGGAGGGCGGCGAGCCATGGTTTTCCGATCTGAACCTGCGTATCTGGCGGAACGGGAGAGCTAAAAGTGACGTATGAAAAATTCATATCATACCCATACGTTAGTCCGAGCCGAGGTCTATCCACACGAACGCGCCGCTCAGCGGGGAGATCCTTAAACGGAATAAACTGACGTTCCGCGCGGTCGCTGACCGCGGAGGTGTTCGATTGAATGGAAACCAGGTTTTCCGTAGTCGTCATCGTTTCATCATTGGTCGGGATGTAGGACGAAACTATCGGAACCGGAGTCGAGGTGGTCTCTGGCAACTCCGATGCAGAGACCGTCGCGTGGCTGAAAGACTCTTCACTTGTATTCCAAGTTTCTCCGGCATGAAGCACAGTTTGGCTCTCAGCCGTGGGTAACCCTTGTATTCCGAAAATGCATACGAAGAAGAATGTCGAATATCTCATTGAACCTACTCCAACCTAAGGCGTGCATAGAGTTATGAAACAAGCCGTAACGGTTTCCGCGAGAGAGCCTTACGTTCTGGTAGCGCTTGCCTAAACTCCTAAGCGGTGAGGGAGGGACCGAATCGACCAAGAAAAATTGGCCGGGCGAGAGCGAAGGAAACCATAGATAAAACGGACCTAACGAAACCTTCGTTAGGCCCTGCGATTCTGCCGGCCGTTTACTACTTCAATCATGGGACGCGAGCGCCGCGGCGGTCCGTGTCTCAGTTACATCAGCGTCCAGTCGCAGGTCGGCTGCTCCTGCTGCCATATCCGCTCGAGCATGCCGCCGACCAAGTGTTGTCCGACTTCGATTTCCGTGAGGCCGCCTTCGGTGAGTTTCGTGGCTGAGGCCCTGATCCACTCGGCACCGTTCCACCCGCCGCCCGTCACCACCCGGCTGATGGGATAGAGCGAGCCGTCGATCTCGTCCTTGTCGAACTGGAGCTGCTCGAGGCCGAGCTTCGCCCACGGGAGGATGAAGTCCCGGACGATGTGGCGAGCGGTGGCGCGACCGTTTCGCCAGTGCAGCTCGTGCTCGCATCCCTCGTGTTTCAGCACACCGTAGTGCGCCCCGGCGAGGAAGTTGTAGCGAGCCTCCGACGGCGTTACGTAGTCTCTAACATCGAACCCTCCCTTCGTCGTGTGGGTGAGCGCACCGAGAATGATCGCGTAGAGCGCGCGGCAGTCCTCGGGCGTAAACAGCTTGTCGATCCCGCGGATCTCCATCCGAACGTTCGGAACCGGTTCGACGTCGAACTTCGGCCGGATCCACGGCCATTTCGACATGAAGAGCTTGAGGCAGGTCATCGGATCGGGATCGAAGCAGTCCACCACCGCGTGTCCTTCGCAGAAGTGCTCCGTCCAGCGGATGAAGGCTTCAGCGTCGTTCTCCGGGAGCCACGACTCCAGGAAGTAATTGTGCAGCCGCTTCAGGCCGGGGCGACCGGCGGTGAGGCAGCTCCAGAACTGCGGGCGGATCGACGCGGACGGGAGCAGTTCTCCGCCGAAGCACGTCGCGTTACTAAGAACGGCGGCGAGCGGCCCCATCAGCACGTGCGCCCAGTTCACCATACCGCCGACCTCCGCCGGCCCCATCTGAATCTGGAGCTGGTCGCTGTACACCGCTCCCGCTGCGGAGAACGGCATCTGCTTCTTGATGCGCGTCTTCGCCGGTGCGCACGGTGCCGGGAGAACGATATCGTAGACGCCGTTGTTCCCGTGAACGGCGGCGAGCCCGTCCAGAAGCTGCCAATAGCGGGGCTTATCGACATACCACGCGAGCGTGAAGTGTTCCCACGTCGCGCCGGGCGAGATCCCCGTGAAGAGAAGATCCGCGTCGTAGCGCCGCGCGGCCTGACGGAACTCCGCGAACCGGATGCGCTCCTTCGCCGGGAGATCGCGGAACACCCCCGGCTTCAGCACCATGTACGGTTTGTTAAACTCCACCATCGCCTTGTGGACCTCGGTGACCGCGAGTTCCTTCACGCTCGTCGTCTGGAGCAGGTCGGGCACGATCGGTGCCGGCCGGCCCGTCGCGCGGCAGACCGTCGTCCCTTCGCTCTCTCGTCCGAACGTGCGGTGACCCGCGTTCGAGGCGGTCTGGATGTCGCCGCCCCGGATTAGTTCCGAGAGGGCGCGGTGACCCGCGAGGACGAACTCGCCCACTTCGGACCAGCGGTTGCTGAACATGTCTCTCTCCTTCGAGTGTCGGGGTGCCCGGGATAAGCAAAAACCATGTGTCTTCGCTCTTGCCTCGGGAGCGCGCGGATGTCCGCTCTCGAGGCAGAGAAGTGATCTACCCAAGCCGCAGGCAAAGAGATCCCGCCGGCACAAAAATGCGCCGCAACAACGGCAAATCTCGGGAGCCAGAATTTCTTCCGGGGAGTTGCTTGGTGTTCTTTCGAGAAAATTTAAAATGGAGATGAAAGAGAGAGCCAGCTGCTCCCCGGAAGACTATGCTTAACCGAGGAGGCCTGTAGTGGTTGTAGTCGTTGTGGTTCCGGTGGTTACGACAGCAGTAGCTCTCGTACCAAAGTCAGTAGCGGAGCGAATTCCGGAATCAACGAAAACAACGCGTTTTTGGCTTTCAACAGTGCTTTCCGACGCAAACGGCATCGCAAGTGCGAAGCTGAGAGCGTTGGAGATGTCGAGTTGAAATGCCATTATAAATTAGGTCACACATCCGGCTTTCGAAAGTCAAGAGAATTGCGCGGGTCGACGGTGCTTAGTTTAAATTCCTCTGCGTCCTCAGAGTGGAATTGGAGGTGATATTAGTTCAAGATGGGGAGCCGATAAGCAAATTGAGTGCGAGATGAATACAGCGAAACTTGAGTCGTTCTTAACCTCCCGGTTGCCTGAGTATCTGAACCTGCTCGAACGGATGGTGAGGACCAACAGCTATTCGCTGAATCCCGACGGTGTCCGTCGCGTCGCGGAGATTACGACGAGCGCGTTTGCCACGTTCGGGTTTACGGCGGAAACAGTGCCGTGCACGGACGAGCGATATGGATCGCATCTTTTTATCTCACGTCGACGCGAATCGGATTCGGCTATCGTCTTCGTCTCACATCTCGATACGGTCTTCTCCCAGGAAGAAGAAAACCAGAACAACTTTTCTTGGAGAGTAGACGGCGCGCGGATCTACGGTCCGGGCACCATGGATATCAAGGGCGGAACTGTCGTGGTGTATATGATGCTCGACGCGCTAAGAGCTCTCTCGCCCGAAGTGTTCGAACGCACGGATTGGTTGCTTGGTCTAAACGCCGCCGAGGAGCCGGGTGTCCCGGATTTCGCCGATCGCCTGAAAGAACGCACCTCCAAAGCAACGAAAGCCTGCCTCGTCTTCGAGTCTGGGAAATGTCGGGAAGAGTCGTTTCGAATCGTGACGTCGCGAAAGGGACGGGTGCAGTTTAGAATCGAAGTCGAAGGCCGCGCCGCTCATTCGGGGACGTCTCATGAGCGGGGGGCGAATGCTGTTCGCGAGATCGCGCGAATCGTCGAGAGCATCGAAGCCCTCACCAATTACGATGAGACACTGACCTGCAACGTCGGAGTGATCGGGGGAGGTGAGGTGAGCAACCGTGTTCCGCATTCGGCGTGGGCAATTGGCGAGATCAGGAGCTTTCGCGACGAGCCATTTGAAAGGGCGAAGCGGTTCATCTCGGAGCTCGCGGAGAACCCGACGGTGCGAAGCGTGTCTGATAATTTCTCGTGCCGGGTAAAGGTGTCGATGGAGAATCTCACCGCGCCCTGGCCGCCCGAGGAGAGAAGTCTCAGGTTATTCAATCTCTGGCGAGAATCAGCACGTGAGCTCGGAGTGGATGCTAAAGAAGAAGCGAGAGGCGGATTGAGCGATGCGAATCGCTTTTGGGCCGACTATCCGACCCTCGACGGACTCGGGCCGTCAGGAGACAACGACCATTGTTCGGAACGATCTGCCGACGGCAGTAAAGATCAGGAATACGTAAACGCCGACTCCTTTGTTCCGAAAGCGATGCTGAACGTGTTATCAATTCTCAAGCTTCTCGGCGAATAATGGCGAGTTTCTTTCGATTCCGTCACCCTCGCTTGATCTTGAATCACCGAATGATAAAACGGTTCGCACCATCTAAGGAGATATGATGAAAGCGCTTTTTTTTCCGTTCTTCGCTCTTGTGTCTCTCATGGCGGCGTCTCTCTGCTTGGCCGAGGAGAAGATCAAGATCGGAGTTTCTGTTCCTCTGAGTGGTACCGCCGCCGCATACGGCACCGACATCAAGAATGCTCTCCAGTTTGCAAACGAGAAAATCGGAAAGTCCGCATTCGAGCTTATTATCGAAGACGATAAGTGTTCGGATAAAGACGCGGTCGCCATCGCGCACAAGTTCGTAAACGTCGACAAAGTTCGATACGCCTTGGGTTTTGGTTGCAGCGGCACCGTGCTTGCTGCCGCACCGGTCTACGAAAATGGGAAGGTGGTCATCATCGCCTCTGGAACTGGAGCGCCGGCGATCACTTTTGCGGGTGATTACATCTTCCGCACAAAGCCGAATCTGAATCTCGCCGCTGATCTGCTTGCGAAGGATTTCGCCGCTCACTACAAGAAGGTAGCGGCGGTCACCGAAGAGACGGCCTACTGTCAGGGTCTCACCGACGCGACGAAAAAGGCGGCGGAAGCTTTGAAGGTCGAGTTTTTGAATGAGAATTTTCTTTCGGGCACTGACGACTTCCGCGGAACCCTCCTCCGTCTCCGAGCAAAGGGGGTCGAGGCAATCTTTCTCAATACTCAGGGCGAACCGGGGATGATCAATCTCTACAAACAGTTCCGAAACCTGAATTGGCCCATTCCAGTCTACGGGACGTTCACGCCGGGTAGCCCATCATTTATCACCGCGGCGGGAAAAGATGCCGACGGGATAATCTTTGCGGATCTCCAGTTTAACAGCGCGATGTTGAATGCCGAAGGGCAGAAGCTCTATTCGGAATTTGAAAAGCAATACGGTCCGGCAAAAAGCGCGGAACATTATTCGGCGCTCAGCCTCGTGTCGTTCAGCGCTTTGTTTGAGGCGATTCAAAGCGGGAAGGACGTGAAGCAATTCCTTTACGAGCACAAATTCTCGGGTTTGGTCGACGAATATTCTTTCGATAAGAATGGCGATGTCGTGAGCCCGAAGCTTGGCTACGTTCTCAAGATTCTAAAAAATGGCGCTCCAGCGCCCTACCGCTCGAATTGACCAGCCTCCAATAAAAATCCTCCGCCGTTTGGCGGAGGATTATGGTAAGATTCGAAGGTCACCGGAGACCTTCCCCGCTCTCCTATCTTGACCCCGCTCAGTTTGGGGTTGAAGCTTGCCGATTGTAAGCAGATGGAACATCGGCCGTCGGTATAGTGTCTCGAATTGGTGATTTTGCCTCGCTGAATCTCGCTGCGAATTGGCACTCGACTTTGGCGATCAGCTTTTGGTTTTCGTGGGCTCTCCTCGAAGAGGCCGCAGTTTTCAGGTTGGAAGCTTTAAAATGTTAAAGTTAATCACTCCGTTAGCGGTGTTATCATTGCTCCTCTTGTCCGACACGGTTATGCAACAGCACCTGTCGAACACATCAACGGAACGCCTCACGAAGCGGCTAAATGACGTTGGTCTCAAGGCCCAAAGTCTGCACTGCGTTGAACACCGGTCGTCGTTCTTTACCTTGTGGAAGGGTGGAGACGGCGTTTGCGAGATTCGCGTAGCACCTCAGGAAACAACCCGAACATTTCGTCGGCTCGGCTTCTCTGAAACGGACATTCGTGTTGGGGGTCCATGGAGAGAGAGGACCGATTCCGTCGGACGGTGCTGGAATCAATTATATAACCCGGGCGATCCCCCCTCACTCGCTTGCCGGAAGTCGGAGATCCAAGCGAACATCTGCGAGGGACCCGTGTTCTATCGCGAATCAGACGGCAAGGTCTGCGTGCCTCATGATTCAATGGAAGTCCGGAAATCAGCCGGATGACGCCGACGGAGGCCTCGTTCGAACCCGCTGGTCGAGCGTGTTGGTAATGCTTCTTCGAGACCGATTTTTCACGCAGGCTCCGTCATTAGACTGACGAGCGAGGTGCATGCTAACTTTCGGCGGTATGGAATTTATTAAGCCGCTCGAATCGCTCCGCGCCGAACACAGAAGCACCTTCGGGGGAAAGGCGGCCTATCTCGGCGAGCTTTTGGGATATGGAGTTCGCGTACCCGCCGGATTTGCAATTTCCGTCGATGCTCTGAAGCAAATTACGACAGCGGCGAACCTTACTCCTTCCATCTCCGCAGCTCTCGAGCGACTCCGCAAAAATCCGGCAGACATTGAGACCATCTCGGAGGAGCTTACTGGTCTCATTCGAAGCGCTGAGGTTCATGCCGATATCATTTCTTCGCTCTGCGCCGCGTTTGATCGACTCGGTGCTCCATCGGTCGCAGTTCGTTCCAGTGCTCCGGAAGAAGACGGTGCACACAGCTCCTGGGCAGGTCAGTTCGATACGTTTCTCGGGGTAAGAAGAGACGACCTCATCGCATCCGTGAAAAGCTGCTGGGCATCGCTCTACGGTGTACGAGCGCTTTCCTACCGGCTGCTTCGCTCCGGAGAGGTCGGCAGTCCGTCGATTGCGGTTGTCGTTCAAGCGCTCATTCCTTCTGAAGTATCCGGTGTCGTGTTTTCCATCGACCCCGTGTCAGGCCGAAAAGATCGGATGGTGGTCGAGTGTGTTCGTGGTCTCGGGGAAGGCCTCGTGTCAGGAGAGCTTTCACCGAGCCGTTATACCGTCGGAAAATCCAATCTCGAAGTCGTCGAGCGAATTGAAGTTGTGCAAGATCGGGCCATCGTACCGCTTCCGACGGGCGGTTCCGAGTGGAAAAAACTCGCGGACCAATCTCCAGTAATACTTCCGGCATCCGCTCTCGCGGAGCTTTGCCGGGGAGTTATGAAGTTGGAGTCGATTTTCGGTTTTCCCGTCGACGTCGAATGGTGTCTCGAAAATTCGTTGGTGTATTTCGTGCAAACCCGGCCTGTGACCGCCATGGGGAATGACGAAAGCCGAGCGCTACTCGAGAGCTTTGCTGCAGAAGCCGGAGCTTTTGAGTTTCAATGGGGCGAACGTCATCCCATCATCTCGGCAGAATGTTGGTTTGATTCGTATCCACGGTATCGTCATCTTCCGGCGAATGAGTGTCGGCGCGGCTTTTCATTCTCCGACGGCGGATACATAACCACCTATTTCCATGTCCCGGGTTTTGCGGAGGCGCGAGCCCAAGGAAAAGCGCTCTGTGATCCGGAGTTATTCGAGGAATACCTCGAACGATCGCGCGAGGTGAGAGCACAGTTTTCAGCCGTGAGAGCGGATTGTCGCGCGACTGATCTCCCAACGGCTCCCGACTCCGTGCTCGCGGATTTGTTTCGCCGGCAGCAGGAATCCTTCGAGACGGTCTACGCGCTCTATCGGCTGTCGCAGCACGAGTATACCGAATATGCTGCAGACCATTTGAAACGGAGACTCGCCGAATTTTTCCCGGATACCGCGGAGTGCGAGGCAGCATTCATCACCGCCACCTCTATTACTGAGCGCGACATCGTAAAGGATGAAGAAGCTTCCGTCTATCAACTGTCGCTGCTTCCGAACATCTCCGAAGGCGCACTCGAAAAACACCGGAGCGAGTTTTCTTGGTTGTTCTTCAATACGTTTGATTTCGGGCTTGCGAATAGATTTTTGATCGATCGGATACAGGCCCTTCGTGAAATCCCGGAAACCGAGCGGCGAAAGCATCTCGAGGATATGGGGAGAGAACTTGGTTCGGCGAAAGTGAAGCAGCGAGAACTCTTCTCGAAGCTCGCTGATCCCGAAGTTGAGCGAATTGGTCTCATGTTCTCCGAGCTTGCACTTGATCGATACCGGCTCAAGGCTTTTTGGGGAGGGGCAACGTTTACATTCCTTCCGCTGTTTCAGGAAATCGCAAAACGCGCGGGATTGGAAATCGAAGAATTTTTAAACTCGTACCGTCCCGCAGATATTATTCGATTCCTCGAAAACGGCACGATCGTTCCAGAAAACGTTCGGCAGAAACGAAAGGACGCCTATCTCGTCTATCTGCACGATGAGGAATGCCGCTGGTTCGAAGGTGATGAAGCACGTGCGATTTTCTCAACACTTGTCCCCGCTCGAGCGCCGGATGAAACGAGTAATGCGGCCGGTTTAAAAGGCGATATTGCGAACACCGGTCGTGCCGCGGGGACGGCCCGAATCGTGCGAGTAGAAGGAATCAAGCAGCTTCTAAAAGATATTGAGCGCTTCCAAGAGGGTGAGATTCTTGTGACCACAATGACGCAGCCGACCATGCTGACGCTGGTCCGGAAGGCGGCCGCAATTGTCACGAACGAGGGTGGCATCACGAGTCATGCGTCGGTTCTCGCTCGCGAGATGAAAATTCCCTGCATTGTCGGCACCAAAACCGCCACGGAATTTTTCCAAGATGGTGATCGCATCGAAGTTGATGCCTACAGCGGCCGGGTCTGGAAAATTATCGAATGAATTTTCGCTGGTAACCTCTTTCAACGAGTGAGCCGGTTTTTGCGGGGACCGGAAACCCAAGAAACTCCAGAACCTCAACCCGCGTCGTGAGAATGCGACGCCGTTCCTTCGGGGAATCGGGGATACGGAATGTGGTATCCCTCGAGGTTAAAGACCATGAACCCCAGATGAACCTCCGCCACGAAGCCGACGGGTGTGAGCGTTTCATCGACGAGGACATCGCCGGAGAACTCCTGCTCGTTGAAGCGCCAGAGCACACGCGCTCGGTGCTCACCGGGCTCTCCCGGTGCTGCAGAGAATCCTCGGCGTGGACCTCCGGCAAACGTCTTCTCCAGCACCTGTTCCGCTTCGTGCCTCGAGGGGTAGTCGCAGTACCACGCCGCGATCCCTCCGATGTTGTAGGCGTTCTCGTTGAACGCCCTGAACCCTCCGGGCAGACCAGACATGTTGTTCCTCCGAGAATAGGACTTAGCGAGCGGCTGAACCTACGACCGCCCTCGATCGCGCCCAGAGTCTCAGAAGATTGCCTTGCCGGTGTGCTGATGAGGATTCAGAATCGTTCTCGGGAGAGCCCGGCGTGGAGCGGAAAATGGTGAGCTCGATGCGTTGCAAGCTCGCTGATCGTGTGCATCTTCCTGATATTCGAGCCGAAGTTATCGGAGATTTCTTCGACGATCTGGCCCATCTCTGTCTGATCTTCTACATCAAAGTTCAGCTCAAAATCCCACGCGCCAGCGCAATGAACGAATCCCGACGAGCGTGGATGACTTAACATGAATTGTTGGAGTTTTGCGCGAAAGGACTGTTCGAGTCCCTTTGCGGAAAGAATGACGCGGAAGGTGGTCACGCCGACCTTTTGGACGTTTACGAAATACGCGAAAGCATGGATGACCCCGTTCTTCTCAAGCGTCGCAATCCGATTGCGAACTGTAGATTCTGAGACCCCCGAGATCTTCGCAATCCGATTCAATGGAAGGTCGGCGTTCTGCGAATAGTGCGCAACGATTTTCCTATCGACCTCATCGAGCTCGACTTCGCGTTTTGTCCGTGTGCGCGAAAGCACTTTTGGAGTGGCCGCCGGATCCGCCCATTTCCCGATGATTTGAGTGAATTCCAAACGTAACGCGAAGCTGGTCTCGAATGACGAATCAGGAAGAAGCTCAGAGAGCGCTGCGAAAAACTCGGTCACTTCAAAGATCGCTCTACAGAAAAGGGAAACCGAGAACTGATACGGACCGCTGAGCTCCGCAAAATACGCGACCTGCTGGGATTCCGAGCAGAAGCTGATGATTTTCTGCCGTGCGCGCTTCTTCTCCCCAACGTAGTTGAAAAACACGCAGTAGTCAGTCAGACCAACCGCGTGCGGATTGGTGAGAAGATACGGTCGGATGATCCCCCGATCAAGGAGATCCCTCAAAATGTAGGACACAGAATGATGCCTCATTCGCGTCTTACTTGCGATGTCAGCCATCGACTGTCGAGAGTCATGCTGGACAGCGGAAAGCACCTTTCGCTCGTTGGGGCTGAGACTTCTCCTACTCATATTGCCCAATTACGCCTGAAGATTTGCGCCGGTCAAGGATTGGGGGTTTTTGGTGGATCTCTTCGTTGAACAAGCATCGGAAAGGTTTCGCCGCCGCGGGTAAACTCCTCTCTTGGCAGTACTTTCACGCCGGCCTCCGTTAGAATACGCCTCGACCGGAGAGGCGTCTCCTCGATGGCTCTCGCAAGCGCGGAGCATTCTTCAGGCGGCAATTGTTTCCGATCCAGAATGATCTCTATATTTCGATTGCGGAGCTGCTGCGGGTTTATTCCGACTATTACTTCGCCTCCGCGTTTTCGTTCCGCGTTCCATCTGCTGAAGAGTTGATTTGCGATAGCATTTCCTTCGGCTGTAACGCCGAACATATCGAGCAACCAAAGAGGCCGCTTACTGAGCGCGTAATCGAGCGATGCCGCTTGCGATCCCGTCGCGCCGGAAAGCGCGGGGAGTTGTAGCGTCGGCCAGATTCCACCGGTGAAATCCTCTCCCTTCGTTCGTAAAAAGAGTGTGCTGATCGCTCGCACTGCGGGACTCCATTGAAAGCTATAGCGGCAAAGAAATGCCGAGAGCCCCTTTCCTCGATAGCTGTATCGAGTCTCGGAAAGGAGGGGATGTGTAAAATGGACGGAATCGAGCGCCGGATTGCCTGCTGAACTGCAAAAGCTGAGGACGATGTCCGCCATAGAGTTTCCCCCTGAATTCCAGATCTCGAGCGGAAGTAGCGGGAGCACGAGAAACGAGCAACGCGGCGGAAGTTTTCGCAGCGGCTTCGGCTTTTCCTGCGGAAACGAAGACTCGCAGGAGAATAACTCGTGAAGGCTTATCGGAACCCTTTTCCGCAAACGGCGCCGTATCGCTTGGAACAGGGGAATCGCCTACCTGTCCACTGGTAACACTACTGTAAGACTTCGTTGACAGAGGTGCTGGCGAAGCGAATGAAAGGACGCCGCGCCAACGCCATAATTTCAGATGCTTGAACTCTTTGCCGATCTTCGGCGGCGTGGCGCGAAGCTTTTGATTGTAGGTGAATTCATGAAATCTCGGTTGTCGTTCTTGGTGATGTTCTTGATGTTATTGGGTTTAGATGCAGCGGTTCATGCTCAACCGGTAAGTGAATTCTTGACCGCCTCGGATTGGTACGAAAATTCTCCGGAGGAGACGCCGCAGATTCGGTCCGCACCACAGCCGCTTCCCACACTTTCGGACGAAGCTCACGAAGAGGTGCTGTTTCAGGTGCTTGAAGAAGTGCTCTTTGAGAATAACAACGCAAATGCCAATTACGTGTGTGACAAGAGTCTTACGAATTGCGGGGATACTCGCGACGGAAAGCCGCTCTGTTGTCACAAAGGAAGCTGCGAATTCGAAGTTTTAAACGGACGCGCCTATGCCAAGAATTGCAAAGGCAGAAAACCCGGACAGTGCCCCTGGAGCTATCAGAGCTGTGATACCGTTCCGGGCCTCTGCTGCCCAAGAACGACAAATTGTCCGGGAGAAGGCGAGCCTCCACAGTGTCAGAGCATCGGCGCCTGCGGAGATAGCGAAACAATGTGCGGTACGTCCTGCTGCAAGGAGAAGGAAGTCTGCACGCGTGATCCAAAAAACAAAGAATTTCGATGCGTGCTTCCGGCAGTGACCGACGGCAATCAGTGTGGCGGCGGGAGCTTCTACTGTGCGGCTCCCGGAGCAGCTAAGTTTGCCTGCTGTGAGGCCGGTTGGATGTGCACGGTGAGATCAAACGGAGACCCGTTCTGCTGTGCTCCGGGTTCGGGAACGCCGCCCTATGATGAGGCGGATAAAAATCCGACCTGCGGACTCGGACAGGTTTGTTGCAGTAAGCCAGACGGCACCCCGGGAAACTTTGCACCGTTCGGCACGTCGTGCTGCCCTGCGGGACACGAAAAAACGGTCTGTAGCGACCTGAAGAGTCTTCAGTTCTGTGTCGACCGCGAAGAGACGAAAGAAGAGTGCGTCATCAACAAGGAAAAATCGCCACCGAACCCAATATTAGACCGCGAAAACTTCTACGAATGTATAAAAAAGAAGCCTGCGACAGCGTCGACTCCGGTTTCCACGAACATGACGCTGGCGTGGTAATTCTTACACGGTGCGGCCGTTGATTCACGATGCGGAATGTTGCTCCGGTTGGTAAGCTCGCAGCGTTTGCTAATATCTTGAGGAAGCTGAGGCCATGTTTAGCTCTGCCACGATTTTTCCCGTGTTTCGCTGTGGCGCGGCGGTGATTGTTTATTTTGCCGTTCTGCTTGCGGGCTTCGGGGCTTCGACGGCGCTTGCCGATCCTCCCACACCGCATCTGTGCACCGGCTTCAACCCAATCGCGCAGAATTGGGAGCGCATCGGTGTTCTCCTGGGCGATCAGTCGCTCGATGCCAACTGTCCCGATGGTTATGCGTATATCAATCATGATTATCCGACAGGAATGTCGAGGCCGGGGAGAAAAGTCGCTGTTCGCGGAGTGTGTTGCCGAATGCCAGATGGACTACTCACCCAAGAGCACTCGTGGGCGCTCGAAGCCTGCCCCGCGGATTCTGTTGCAACGGGCTCGCGAGCGGCGAAGCAGGTTACTCCCGGTCAAGCCTGGGATCGCGTGAAAATAGAATGGGAAACGACCGATCAATATATGCGTTGCACGAAATTGAATACGGCTCGTTTCCGTCTGGGTGCGCCTGCCGAAACGTTGACCATAGGTTTTCATTTTGGCTTTAACCTAAACACCATCAACGGCGCGTTCACCGCTCGAAGTCAGATTCCGATCGGACTCCGGTACGGTGCCGATCGGGCGGGGAGGATGACGTTTGAGTCCGGGGGATGCATCGGATTTCCGTGGGGGAGCTTGCTCACGAAGAAAATTTCGAAACACCCGGCGCGGCTCTGTGACTTCGAGTTTCGCCCCGTCGAATATATCGGTGCCCCTGGAGATCCTCCGGCCGGCACGCCGGTGAAAATGTTTCCTGACTGTTTGTACGTGACCAACCTCTTTAACGACGACCTCTTGGAATCACGCTGCGTGATGTAGCGGCGAATTACCACTAACTCGCAACGTTCCTCAACTTTCCGGCGACCGTCCGGCAACTTTCTCCTTTCTACAATCCCCGCTGAGAAACTCCCGTTTGCCTTTACGGGATCTCCGATCTCTTCCGGGCGATTGTGCCCTTCCCACCCGAGTGAATGTTTACCCTGCTTTGAGAAAGCCATCGCTTCCTCGAAGCAGGTGAGGAATGAAAAGGTTCCAATACGCTTGTTTCGAAGTTCGTCTCGAGTCACTCAAACCGTCAGAGAAAACATCGGAGGAAACAGTGTCGAAGTTCGATGGTCCGGTTGATATCGACGAGCTCGCATTGTTCTGGAGAGCGATCCAGGACCACCCGAGCCCGGGAAGCAAGACCGAACGCTCCCTCGACGAGCGGACGCAGTCCTCGCATCACTCTATCCTCGCGATGGAGCTGATGTACCTCGAGAGCGACGTTCCCGCCAAGCTGCGGTATCTCGCGGCCCGTGCGCTCCTCTGGCACGATGTACTCGAGGACAGCACGCGCGGCCTCCCCGACGGCATGCCCGAGGAGGTCGTCGAGCTGGTCCGTTACATGACCTTCCCCGGCGGCTCCAAGCAGGAGCGCGCCGAGATCTGGGCGAAGCCGAAGATCGTCTGGTGGCTGAAAGCGTACGACAAGTGCGCGAACCTGGGAGACGGAGGGAATCGCGGCGGGTGGATGGAACCGCGCGGTCCCGAATACAGGCGCGCCTACATCCGCTTCGCACACGATCTCCTGAACGCGGTCGAGGCCAATAAGGCCGAGATCTTCCCCGAGCGTCCGGACTGCCAGCTCATGATCGCTGGCATGATCCGCGGCTGCTTCCCGTTGTCCTGACGTCTAGAGTCTGATTCACAAAATCACGGAAAGGAAACGCATCATGGACAAGGTCCGTATCTCGGCGGCGCACCTCGCGCCGCTCGTCGTCGACAGCGAGTCGCTGATCGTTCGGTATTTCGGCTTCCTCAACAAGGGGGCCTTCGAGGAGAAGCACGAGCGGCTCCTCACCCCGCCGGGCGGCGTGCTGCTCGCGTTGCCGGCGGGCGAGAAGAAGCTCGTCGAGGAGTTCGGCGCGTTCGACTGGGGCAAGCGGGTGCGGGACGGTGTCGACGCCCGCTTCTTCGTCAAGCCGGGTCGCGAAGAAGGTGCCCTAGATCTGATCGAAGCCGGCGACCCGCTCCACGTCGAGCAGACCGGGGACCGGGAGTTCCTCGAGGAGCTCGCGACCCGCGAGATCCTCAAGATCCAGAGGGAGCCGGTGCTGACCAAGGTCGAGCTGGATACGATCCAGGCCGTCCGCCTCGGCACGTTCCGCCAGCCCCTGCCCGATGACGGGGTCGGAACCTCGTCCCAGGCGCTCACCGACGTGGTCAGCCGGCGGATCTTCATCTGCTGGGGACTCATCGTCTCGCCGGCGATCCGGGCGAAGCTCGAGAGCTCCGACATGGTGGAGCTCCTCACGGAAGAAGAAGTCGCGACGACCAAGGGCGGCCGCTGCAAGGGCATCAGCGCGAAGGGCAGCAAACTCGGCGACAACCTCTTCGGCGTCCCCGATGAGTGGGTGAAGACCCTGCTCGCCGCCATCTGACCAAAGCCCCCGGGGCCGGTACGTTCGAAAGAACAATCCGGCTCCGGGGCAAGATTCATGGAGGTTTGAGGAGAAGGTATTCCTCGCCTGCTCGGTAGCGAGTCTTAGGATTCTTTCGATGACAGCTCGAATGAAATTCGAGTGCCTTCATTCACCCGGCTCTCCGCACGAGGCTCCGAGCCATGAAGCGCGAGAAGCCGCTTTACAATCGCGAGTCCAAGTCCCGTTCCACCCGGATCTTCGGGACGATGTTTGTTCGCGCGGAAAAAACTATCAAAGATGAATTCCAAATCAGAAGCGGGGATGCCGATGCCGGTGTCAGCAATCTCACATCGGATGCCCCTCTCGGTTTGAACGACATTCACTTCGATCTTCCCGCCCGAAGGCGTGTAGCGAATGGCATTTGAAACGATGTTCGAGAAGACTCGGTAGATCATGCGGCTGTCGATGAAGACCATTGGCAGTCCCGCCGGGATGTTTCGAACGAGTTTGAGCTCGCGCTTCTCCGCCTGAGGCAGGGAGGCTGAGATGACGTTCTCGATGAGCTTTGCAAGGTCGCAATAATCCTTGTCCGGCTTCTGTTCATTCGCTTCGAGACTTGCGAGATGAAAGAGGTCCTCGATGAGTTGACCTTGAGTAAGCGCGTTCTCATACACCGCCTCGAGGCAGCGTTTCCGCTCCGCGTCGCTCACCGGTTTCTCAAGCAGGGTCTCCACGTAGCCGATCATCGACGTCACCGGTCCGCGCAGATCGTGAGAGATGTTTGCCACGAGATCTCTTCGCAACTTGTCTTTCACTTTCAGTTGCTCGACGTTTGCGACGATGGTGTCGGCCATTCGATTAAATGTCTTCGATAAACGGCCGAATTCGTCGTGGTGGAGAATCGGAATTCGTGCAGCAGTGTCTCCCTGCTCGAACTTCTCGATGTTCGAGCTCATGAGCCGGAAGCGGCGGACGAGAAAAGAGAAAAGAATAAGTCCGACGGCGACCGCGAATAAGGCCGAGATCGCGCCTCCGATGGCGAGGGTCCGGGCGAGATAGAGCTGTCCCGTGTTTTGGATCGTGAGTCCCGTGGCGCTGTTCAATAAGAGCACGTACAAGTAGCCCGGCCGGTTCTCAAACGTAATCGGCGCGACCGAGAAAATTCTCTGGCTTCCCGAGAAAGGATCATCACCGTAGAGCGGCAGCGATGGGAGTTTGGGTTGGAGCGCGGCGCGAATCGGTTCGAGAGAGACTTCCTCCCGAACGAGGCCGTGGCGGTACGGCACAGATTTAAAAACCCGACCGGACTCCTCCAAAAGAAGGAAGTCCATTTTCGGGTTTGATACGGTAAGTGTAAAGAGCAAGCGTTCGAGCTCGACGTCGTCGATGCGCTCTTTGATTCGCGGCTGAATTCGCGCTGCAAGATCCGCAGCGACATTCCAATTGAGTTGTTGTTCGGACTCCTCGGTAAGGATCCGCCAGCCGCGCGTCGAGTAGTAGAGATGAGAGCCTCCCGCAACGATAATGCCCAGCACCAAGACAAGCGAAAGCCGGAAAAAAACACTATGAGCGAACTTTATCGGCTCTTCACGCATTGGTTCCGGCAAAGTCATCCAGCTCCGCGAACGCGTAGCCGAAGCCGCGGACTGTTTTTACGTAGACGGGATTCTCAATGTCAGGTTCCAGCTTCTTCCGAAGCCGATTGATGTGCGTCGAGACATTTTGAGCGTACTCGGCGGCGGTGTAGCCCCAGACCTGCTCCATGAGATCCTCGCGAGTAAATGCCTTTCCAGGATGCGCTGCTAGAAACGCGAGCAATTCAAATTCCATGTTTGAGAGCGCAATAAGCTTATCCGAGAGCACGACCTTTCGGCGGTGGATATCAATCAACAGATCCCTGAAGTGAATGGTGTCGAGCGGCGACTGAGCCGTCTCCGTCGAGGACCTGTCCTGATGGAGCTTCACCCGCCGGAGGATCGCACGGATTCTCGCGGTCAATTCTCGAATGCTAAACGGCTTTGTCAGATAATCATCCGCACCGAGCTCGAGTCCAAGCACACGGTCGATCTCATCCCGCTTCGCCGTCAACATGAGGATCGGCAGGAGCTGGTTGTGCAAGCGCACGCGGCGACAAATTTCCAGTCCGTCAATTTTCGGGAGATTGATATCGAGGATGAGGAGATCATGTTCGCCGGAAAGCGCCCTCTCCATACCCAACTCGCCGTCGGCCGCCTCATCCAGCAGACAGTCGGAATCCGCAAGCTGCATTCTGATCAGATCGCGGACATTTGCATCATCTTCGATAAGAAGAATTTTAATCTTTCGCATATTTATCCTCTACGGCCAGTGCCAAATTTCCCTATCACTGGCAAGGAGAAAGCTCCCCCGACCGGAAATTCGTCGATGACTGCATTATGGCTTCCAAAAGGGGGTGCTGATCCCGTAAAGCCTGTCGAGATCAGGAATTGATCAGACTCTGCATAGCAATTCATCGGTTCGGTTTGTTCTGCTCCGGATTTTCGCCCCCCAGTAGGGGAATACCGCAGTGAACACGATGAGACTCCCGAAAAGGGAAAACTCCTGGGGATCACGGCTTCTCCCACGCTCGAGCAGCGCGGTTCGGTTCGAAGATTGAGCGTTGAGTCAAACATGGGAGCCCAGAGCCGGAATCTCAACCGGTTTATCTTTCTTCTTCTTCCTCCAGAACGGACGGAAGAGAAACTCGTTTACTGTCTTTGGCTCCTTTTGAAATGAGAGACCGACGTCGGGCCACTCATTTTTTTCCGGATAATAGACCGTCCCGAAGACGATATCCCACAACGCACTGCCGCTTCCGAAATTTTTGTCGAAATGCTTCTTCTCTCGCGAGTGATGAATTCGGTGAAATACATTGTCGGGGACAACATACCGGAACCATCCGAAGTTTAGACGTGTGGTGCTGTGTTCCCACATCCCTTGCGCGGCGAGCAGCGTCATCCAGAGAAGCGGCATACTCGGCTGCTCGAAGTGCACGAGAAAACTGGCGGGCACGGCGATGAATGGGATGCGAAGGATTTCTTCCGAGAAGTGATGATTCGAATTTAGGGCGCTCATCTCTTCGATCGAGTGGTGGACGGAATGGAATCGCCAGAGCAGCTTGCTTTTATGCTGCGCCCGGTGAAACCAATAGTAGAAGAAACCCGTAACCTGCGTCACGATGATCCACGCCATCGTGCCGAAGGTGAGCTGAATAAGAATATTCGATGCTGAAGTCCACTGGGAAAGATCGATTGCGAAAAGAGGAACGATATTGAGGTTTCGGAGCACTCGTCCGGAGATCACGAACGCGCATGAAGTGATCACGATATAGACGGCCCAAAAGATCGCCGCTCGGGCTCGAGAGACGAGAGAAATCTCGGAGCGTGGGAGGACGAGCTCAAGGATGCACAGAAACGAGGCGCCAAATAACGTGCGAACGGCGTATTCGTTCATCATCGAAGCCGTGTCGTGAAAAAAACCCTGAATCATTCGTCCGTGAGATAAGCGGTTGGGGAATCGGGAAATCCCGAAAGAGCTCCGCTTATTTGGATTCACTCCGGTCGCGGAGGATCCCGTGGACTCGTCTCAAAACGGGTGTTTCAATGAAGCGAAAGCTGAAATAGGCCAACAAATAGGCAGCGATAACCCCGCAGACACCTCGGAAATACATCGGGCCGGGCAGAATCTGGGCCGAAATCCAAAGACAGACACCGTGCCAGAGATAGAGCCCGTAGGAAATTTCTCCGGAGAAACGAAGAAATTTTAGTTCGAGAACTGACTGAACCGGATTTGGCCGGGAAGAAATGGCGAGGACTATCAGCCCTGCGGTCCCGGCACAGATGACGTCAAAGCCGAAACAAGAAGTAATCTGCTTCGAAACCGCCGCGCAGACGAAATACACGCCGCCGAGGTAGACCGCCCATATCGCGGCTCGCCGTACTTTCGGTTTTTCAAAATCAAGGATGCCGAATCGGAAGAGCGTGGCGAGGATGACGCCGATGCCCTGCCCCATGAATCGTGAAGGCGTTCCATGCGCCGCAGACATTTGCCAGCAAAGATCTCTGGGTGTTTCAGAGAGACATCCGGGATAGCGAACCATCCATGAAACGAGAATGGGGAGCGAGAGCAGTATGATCCACGCTGCCTTGTTTCGGAGTCGGAGCAGGATGCTGAGACAAACTGGGAGAATAAAATAGAAC
Organism: uncultured Bdellovibrionales bacterium; assembly: GCA_964509425.1. Lineage (GTDB taxonomy): Bacteria > Bdellovibrionota_C > UBA2361 > SZUA-149 > CAZDWZ01 > CAZDWZ01. The sequence goes on from CAZDWZ010000003.1 coordinate 59,036, forward strand.
TGTTCTTCGAGGCTCAATGACCAAAGGCTCGACAGGGGATCGCAGTACGCGCAACGCCAAACCATCTCCAGGTTCAGAGAGAAGGTAAGAACGCCCGAGGTCGCCATCCAGGCAGAAGAAGCCGGAATCAAATGCGGAGAAATCCCGGCGATCATCCAGACCACGGCCAGAAAGACGGCGAGTGCGGGAAGGATTCTTGCCGCCCGCCGGGAGTAGAACTTTCGGTACCGGATTCGCTGAGATCGGTCGTGATCTTTAAAAAGTGCCGAGGCGATTAAGAACCCGCTCAGCACCATAAACATGTCTACTCCCAAGACTCCGGGAGGAAAAAGCATCGGGAGATATTGTGGGTTCAGCACAAAATGCGCGGTGATGACGAGGATGATGGCGAGCCCCCGGATGCCGTCTAGGGCCGGATATTCTCGCTCCAGGAATCGCGACGATTTCTCCAAAGCTCGAATCTCTCCGTTTTGGGCAGGGGCTCAGCACTTTTTTCCGCCGGACCGTTTTACTTATAAGGGGATCGACACGCGAACGCACGACCCGCTCCGGAATGAGAATCGATATTCATCCGACTCTGCCGGTACGAAGAGGCAGACCGAATTGGAAAATCTCTGAGACTCCGCTCCGAGTCCGGCGAGCTCCGCCTCATCGCCGAGGTAGAAAATGAGTTCCGCGCCCGCCTCCTCCGAACCGGCGGGCCGTGTTACGGTCGCCGGTGATTCGAAGTGTTCAAAGCTAAACTCCTGAACCCCGAGGTCTTTCGGGATGAGTTCTCCTCGGCGGAACACCCGCGGATTTTTTGCCGCTTGTTTCCGCTTCAAAAGCGTTTCTAATGCTGAAACATCCTTAAACTTTGGTGTGAGTCCAACCCGGATCACGTTATCGGAGCTCGCCATACATTCGAAGAGTTCGCCAAAAACGTGCGCGTGGATGACTCCCGGTGGAATGAACACGGCATCACCCGGCGAGAGCTCGAGGAGCTCAAGCTGATTCGCGGCAAGAATCCCCGGATCGTCTTCCGAGAAGCGATCAAACAGTGAGAGCACAGTTTCTTCGTGAAGATTTCGCGTGGAGAGGCCGTGCAAGTGGGATTTGAGGCGTCGATTCTCCGCTGCTACCGCGGGAGGCGGAAGGCGAAGAAAGGAGAGCAGCTCTTCAGACGAGCCTTTTAGGCCACAGAACAAAACGCATTTTGAGATTGCGAAAGAGATTTCCGGTTTATGTGATGAGTCCGGATAATGCGCCGGATCGTTTCGGTGGAGCTCCGCCGCAAACTCGAGATCGGGATGTGCCTGGATCGAAAGCGGCGAGTCGATGGAGAGAACCTTGAAGAGAAACGGCAGCGCGCCGCTGAATCGCTGTTTGTGCTTTGATCCAAGCAACTGGTTTCCATGTTCGGAGATGAGATCACTAAGGACGACTTCGCCTCCGTCTACCTTGGCCTTCGACGGAAGAGATGCATGGGCCCCAAACCAGATCTCGGCGAGCGGCTTTTCAGCCGGAAGGCCGGGCAAAATTTTTGAGATAATGGATTCTGAATGGGGCTTTCCCCAATGGTAGTGCTGAACCGCTCCGAGCAGTTCAAGCGGCTGTGAAAACTTCTTCATGGCGCGGGTCGTTGTTTCGATCCGGATTATTTCTTTCGCATCGACTCGGCGATCTTCCGCTGAATCTGAGCGAGATATCCCTTGGCTTCTTCATTTGAAGGGTTCAGCACGACGGCCTGTTCAAACGCCCGCTTCGCACCATCGAGATTTCCGCTTCTCTGGTAGTCGACGCCAAGCCAGGTCCAGAGCTCACTGCTGACGGCGCAGCGCCCGGTGAGCAACTCGTATTTTTTGATTCGCTCTCCGCGGTCGACGGTCTGTAGCGCTTGGCTCACTTCGGTCTCGGTTCCCGGGCAGCTTCGCTCGATCCGATCGAGTGGTGAGTCCGATTTCTCCTCCTGTGCAGCCGGAGCCGGAGGAGGGGTTTCATCGGGAGTGTTTACCATCGCCGGTCGCTCGTCCGCGTTTAGGCCGTCCGAAAGCGGATTGAGATGCGTGGATGCCACGGTGTAATCAGGAACACCTCCGGAGTATCCCGCCGCGTCACCGACGCGAGGCAGGGGCATGGCGGTCCAAGTCGGATTCGTGTTCCCGAAGGCCCCTTTCGAAGCGAGCACTCGTTGCTCGGCGACCGTGGGAGATTTTAAATTACAGCCACCCGTTGCGATCAGCGCGCAGAGACCGACCGGCAGAATCAGAAACGAGCGGGAAGAATGACGTGATTTTGAATGAGCTCTCATAGCGGGAAATCATAGACCGCGGTGCGGATATTTGCCAACCGTCTTAATCTTGCGCCGAGGGCCCCGGGACCCGGGAGAGAGGTCTTATTTCGAACCGGAGACCATGCCGAGGAGCGCTCGTCCGGCTCGGGAGACCATGTTTCCGCCTGAATCGCCGATTCGGCTCGGACCGCGGTCATACCCGTAGTAGCCGTAGTAGCCGTAATCGTTCAACACGTCGTTGGTGTCGTTCATGACGACGCCGAGGAGCTTCTCTTTTCCGAGGAGCTTTGCGGCTTCCCGCACCAGCTTCCGTTGAGTTTTCCAAGCCCTGACCACGAGGAGTGATGCGTCTGAGATTCCGCAGAGCGTGAGGGGCTCGGGACACATCAGGACGGGTGGGCAATCAAGCACGACATACCGGTAGCGGTTTCTAAGCTCCCGGATAAGATGCAAAAAGCTTGGCATTTCGACCGCGCGAGCCGCATCGGTGACTTGGCTGCCGGCGGTAAGAACATCGAGTCCCGGTTCTTGGGAGATGACGGCACCCTCGAGGGCAACGTTTCCGGCGAGCACGTCGCTCAAGCCGGGGGAATACGGGAGATTGCAATAGCGGTGGATGCTTGGCTTCCGGAGATCACAGTCGACCAAGAGAGTCTTTCCAACAGGATCGAGGGCGAGCGCGCGTGCGAGGTTCGTGGCAACCAGACTCTTTCCTTCCTCCGGAACCGCACTCAATACGGTGATCACGCGGTAATCCTGTCCGAGATTGGCTCGCTCGATTCTTGAACGGAGGATACGAAATCTCTCTGCAGCTTGAGGATCAACACAGCGGTCTCCGGCGAGAAGGATAGCCCCCTCATGGAGTGAAGTCGGAAGGTTCCGCCCTCGGCGGCTTCTGCGCCGGCCTGTGCCTTCGCCATTTGTCGGCGCAAGGAGGGAGGCAGCCTCGTTCGTCGAAGCTTGCGGCCGGTTTGTCTCGAACGTGTTCACGTTGTTGTTTGGTCGCGATAGAGCCACGGTCATCCCCGCATATGTTTTAGAAATTGCCCGATTTGAAAATCGGACGTCTCTTATATCAAATTGTGCACCTGACTACTAATCTTCGGGGAAAGCGAAGTTGATCCAGAAGGATAGGCGGTCTGAGGTAATCTAATTCGAACAGGATCGATCTCACATCGTCAAGAACACCCCGACGGAGCCCATAATGAACAGGGTGGCGGAGGTGATGAGCGAGAAAGTCATCGCTCGGCGGACGACCCCCCGGGACCGGATCGTCTCCAGCGGAGGGATGACCCCGATGACCGGTATTCCAAGCTCTTCCTCAAGCTCGTCCCGAAACTTGTAGGCTCCGGTCAAATAAAAGAAGAGAAGAGGAATAGCGCCGAAACAACAGAGGCCCGCGATGGCACCGATCGCTGCGATAATAAGCCTCGGCGGCCCGGCAGGGAGACTCGGAAGCGAAGGCGGCTCGACAATTCGGAATTGTGTGCCTTTCTGGCTGCTGACGAGGTTCGTCTGCATCGCCGCCTGCTCGCGCGCGGCGGAGAGATTCTCGTAATTTGCTCGAACGTTCGCGTAGTCCCGCCGGATGCGGATCAGCTCCTGTTCTTTGAGCGGCATGAGCTTGATGTCCGACTCGAGTTCATTGATTTGGCGTTTGAGATTTACGTTTTCTTCTTTCAGAGAGAGAAGCTGTGCCTCGACTTCACCGATCTCGCGTCGCACGGCTCGAGACTCGGGAGTGCTTCCTTTTGGCGCTTCTTCGGTTCGTTTCGGCGCTCCGCCGCTTCGAACTCGCTGACGGAGTGACTCAAGCTGTTTCTTCACGCCCACGACATCGGGATGCGCGTCGGCGTACTTCGTCCTGAGAACTGCCAACGCAGATTCGAGCTGTGCAATTCCTTCCCGCGGGTCGCTGGCGTTGGTTGTGATTGAACCGGTTGCGACGGGCTGAGAGTCTTTCTCAGCAAGCTTGAGCTCCGTTTGCAGACTGGAGATTCGAGCCACGTTCGCGGTGATGAGCTGAGTGTTGGTAGCAAGTTGAGACTGTGCGCGTTCGAGCCGTGCAACGCTTGATTGAAGATGCTCAGGAAGCTTTCCGAAGTTATCTTGAACAAACTTCTGTACTTGAGCCTCGGTGGCCTCCAGCTTTTTTCTTGCGGCGCTGAGCTGCGTGTCCAAGAACTCTTCGGTGCCCTGAGTTTCGGTCTTCGTGGTGAGGATACTCTCCTCGATGAATAGATTCGCGATTGCCTTAGTCACATCGAAGGCGACCTTCGGAAGGTGATGCGAGAACTCGAGCCGGAATGTTTGAACGAGGTTGTCCTTGCTCGTCTTCGAGACAACCGGGGTTATCTGGATTGCCGTTCGGAAGCGCTCGAGTGCTTTTTCCTTCCCGATGACCCCGCGAAGTTCCGGATACAGATTGAATTGCTCCATGATCGTGCGCAATCTCGCCCGGGAGAGGATCTCGTATATGAGGGAGTCGAGTCTCTCGCTCTGCTCTTCCTTCGGCGGCGCGTCGAGGAGTTTGGTATTAACTTTTTGAGGCTGAATAAATATAAGAGAGTCTGCTAGATAGTAGCTCGGAAGTCGCAAGGCCACGAGCATGACCAGCGCAAAAACCGTAATTGCCGGGGCCCAAGAGAGTCTCCAATAGCGGCGGAACGCCACCCGGATCGGTAGAATCAGCTCGACAAAAGACTTGTTTGCTTGTTCGTAGACGCTCATCTGCTAAGATTTCTCAGTTTTGGAGAGTCGGCACTCGTGAAGAAGGACCTAAAGAATTTTCAGGACCTGGATATATTGGCTCTATAAAACTCTATGAATTTAACACATATTAAGAAAAGTGCAATTATTCTGGCTGCATATGGTCTCCTCATCCTCTTCGGGTGCGGCCCGGATAAGGAAACCAAGTACGCAGATCTCATCAAAAAATACGACGAATACTTCGCCGCCGGCAAGTTTGAGGAGGCGCGCCTCTCCATTCAATCGGCGATCGACATAAGACCACAAGAAGGCGACGCCTACTATAAGCTGGGTGAGGTTCTGCTCCGCCAGGAGAAATTTCCCAACGCCGTCGAAAACTACCGCTCGGCGGTTAACTATAACAAGGACCATCGAGACGCGCGGTACCGGTTGGCGACCATCATGCTGGCGGCCAAGGACTATGAGGCTTCCGAGGACAACGCCGAGAAAATCCTCGCGCAAAATCCGAAGGACGTAGACGCGCTCATTCTGAAAGCGAACATCGCGGCGGCCTCTACCAGAAAAGACTACGTTCTAGCCCGGCAGCTTCTTGAAGGCGTGCTCAAGGAGCATCCGAAAAATGCAAATGCGATCGCAAGCCTCGGAACGCTCGCGCTCCAACAAGATGAACTAAAAGAAGCTGAGGAGCGCTTCACCGAGGCATTGGCGCTCGATCCGAAGAGCCTCCCACTGCGGCTCGTTCTCGCTGATCTCTTTGCGCGCCAGGGGCGACTCGATGAGTCCCAGCAGCAGCTTGAGAGTGTCGTAAAAGACGATCCCAAAAATTCCGGCATCCGCTTCGGTCTCGCTGAGTTTCTTTTGAAGCGAGGTCTCGGTGACAAGGCGGAGAATCAATATGAGGAGAGCTTGAAGGTCGATGCGCTCCGGCACGACGCGAGAGATCGCCTCTACGACATCTATCTGTCACGGCGAGATTCGGAGAAGGCGAAGGGGCTCACGGCGGCTCTCGAGAAATCGCATCCGGAAAATCCGGGAACGCTCTACTTTCGTGGGCGAGATTTAGAGCTTGATGGAAAGTTCCCTCAAGCGCTCGAGGAATACCTGAAATCGATCAAAGGTCAGACGACTTTCGCGGCAGCATTTCGGAGAGCCGGTTTCATCCAGCTTGGCCTTGGAGACGAGCAAAACGGCCTCGATAACCTGAATAAGGCCATCACCATCGATCCGGGTGATATCCCCGCGCGCCTGGAGCTTGCGAATCGTGCGCTACTCGGCCGGAAGCTCGCTGAGGCGGGTGAGCAGGTGAATCAAGTTCTTGCACGGTTCCCAAGGCATTTGGCTGCGCATATTCTTCGCGCGGACATCGCGATGCTCGAGGGGCGGACCGACGAAGCGCGAAAGGTATACGATTTCCTCATCGAGAATTTCCCGAAGAGCCCTCAGGGGATCGCAAAGCTCGCTGTTCTGGAGGAACGCGACAACCACATCGACAAGGCGATCGAGCTGTACCGCAAATCGCTGACGTTTGATGTCGGTGTCCTCGGACCGGGACAGAGGCTCGCAAAGCTTCTTGCGGCGAAGAGCGGGATCAAAGTCGCAAAGGAAGAATTCGTTCAGCTCGAAGCGAAGAGTCAGAACTCGAAGCCGGAGTATCAATATCTGCTCGCGAGTCTCATTTTGGCTGACCCCAGCGATCCCGAGCGAATCAAAACAGCGAAAGGGTATTTAGAGAAGGCAATCGAAGCGAAGCCTGAGCTCTCGGCCGCGTACCTCGCCCTTGCGAATCTCGATGCGCTCCAAGGGAATCGAGAAGCGGCAATTACGAACTATGAGAAGGTCGCGGCATCGAACCCGAAGCACGTTCCGTCTCGGATTCTCCTCGCGACTCTCCGCGAGCAGCAAGGAAAAGTCGACGAAGCAGCCGTGCTCTACCGGGAAGTTCTGTCGATCGATCCTCGCGTCGGAATCGCGGCGAACAACCTCGCGTGGTTGCTCTCCGAAAAGAAGGGGGGGAACCTTGATGAAGCGCTCAAGTATGCGGAAATCGGCAAAGAGCGAATGCCGCAGGTGGGTGATGCCGCAGATACGCTCGGCTGGATACATTTCAAGCGCGGCAGCTATCGTGCGGCATTGCCTTTCATTCAGGAAGCTATTTCCCTGAATGAAAAAAGCGACAACAAACAATCGAATCCCATCATCTATTACCATCTGGCCGAAGTGCATTTTGCGCTGAACGACATGGCGGCTGCAAAGGCCGCCGCCGGTAAGGCGCTTGAAGGGGTGGGAGACAAACACCCGGCCTACGCGAGGCTTCAAGAGATCATTCAAAACGCGAGCTAAGGCGCCGGAAGCGAACAATGCAAAGGAGAAATGGAATGAACAGGAACTTGCTCGTCGGTGTCGCCGTACTATTCGGAGTCGTCTCATGCGGACCGTCGAATATCCGTTCTTTGAGCGAACTCTCCTCCCTCTCTGAAAAGGGCGAGTACACCATACAAGGCGGCGATACACTCGTGGTGAGTGTGTGGGGTGAGCCGAGACTTTCCGGCCCCGTCGTGGTCCGTGAGGATGGGCGATTCACCTTGCCGCTGATTGAGGACGTCGAAGCCGAGGGCCTTACGGTGAAACAGCTTACGGTTGTCGTCACAAAAAAATTGGTCGAATTTATTCCGGCTGCGTCGGTTTCAATCTCCGTCGGACAGTCTGCGCCGATTCGTTATTACCTTTCGGGCCAGCTCGTGAAACCGGGTGAGTTTCGGAGCGATCGAAGGATCTCATTGCTCCAGGCGATTGCGACAGCGGGAGGCTTTGCGCCGTTCGCGAATGAAAGCGAAATCATGCTCATTCGGAAGAGCGTGAAGGGCGATCTTCGTTATCGATTCGATTACAACCGGGTGGTCGACGGACGGGAGCCCAACCCCGAGCTTAAAAACGGTGACGTCATCTCCGTAAAGTAACCTTGTGAAAGTCGCGCTGCTCGGTCCGTCGGGAACACACTCAGAACTGGCGCTGCGAGAATTCGATCCGGGTGCGGAACGGGTCTTTTGCGCTTCTATATCCGGGGTGTTCGAGAAAGTTCTCGGAGGCGAGGCCGACGCTGGCTTGGTTCCAATTGAGAACGTGATTCAAGGACCGGTCACCGAAACGCTCGACCTGCTCCTCGCTCACAAGGGGAAGATTTATGCCGCTTCAGCCACGCTGCTCGATATCCGTCACGCATTGGGTGTACTGGACAGTGGTCCCTGGCCGCGGAAGATAACGCAGGTCTTTTCTCACGAGCAGGCGCTTCGACAATGCGCCACTCGACTTTCATCTCTTTTCCCGGCGGCATCTGCGGTGCCTTATCCGAGCACCACCGCAGCGATTAGCTTGATTCTCGAAGAGAGGAAGCTCGACGCGGCAATCCTCGCGCCGGAGGCCGCTCTCCGGGAAAAGGGGCTCCGTGTCGTGGATGCCAATCTCTCCGATAATCCAGAGAACAAAACACGCTTCGTCTCCATCCGGCGTGGCGATGTGAGAAGTGAGATTGAGAAGTCTCTGCCGCGACCGAGATATGTGATCGATCTCGTCATCGATCCCGGAAGAGACCGGAAGGGGCTTCTCTTCGAGATCATTCAAATTCTCAGCGTCGAACACCGTATAAACCTGAACTCGATTCACTCGCGCCCCGACAACCGTGGCGGTTTCGTTTTCCATCTTGCGTTAGAGGGTCATCCGAAAGACCCAACAGTAGCAGCCGGGCTTCAAGCGCTCGACGACTACTGCAGGTTGACGACGGGCGCGACGGCGGAAGCGGTGATCGTCGGATTTCACGAGCATCGTCCCTTTTTCTCGTTGCCGTTTGAGACGATAGGCATCGTCGGCGGTTTGGGGAGAATGGGAAAGTGGTTCACGGAATTTTTTGAATCCGTCGGAATTCGTGTTCTTCACTCTGATGTTGATTCTTCACTTTCTCTGAAAGACCTCTGCTCGCAGTGCAAGGTTGTTCTCGTCAGTGTTCCGATGTCGCAGGCCGGCTCGGTTGCGAGGGAAGTCTGCAGCTTTGTCTCCGCCGGCCAGTTGTTGGTGGAGAATTGCTCGATCAAAGACTGTGCGCTCTCGGTGCTGGAGGAGATGGCTCCAGAGGGAGTGGAAGTGCTCGGAATTCACACGATGTTTGGCGATAAAACGTCGACCTTGCGCGGAGAGAATGTGATCGTGACTCGCACCTCGCGGAGCGGGTCACTCTCACAGTCTTTTGAAAGTCTTCTCTACAAACACGGAGCTCACCTCTATCAGTGTAGCGCCGAAGAACATGATCAGGTGAGCGCCGTTGTGCAGGCACTTTTGCAGTTGTCGCTTCTCGTGGTGGGAGACGTGACGGTGAGCGCCCTCCCGCACCGCAAAGTGTTGAAGGCATTTTCAACGCCGAACTTCCGGCTCTTTGAAACGGCAATGCTGCGAGTCGTGAATCAAGTGGATCAGCTCACGGTCGATCTGCAAATGCTAAACCCGAAGGCAGAGCGAGTGCGCAGACAGCTTCTTGAGTCGGTTTGCCGTCTGGTTTTTTCCTTGGAGCACGGCGATCGAGAGATCCTCGATCAGACCGTCGCGAAGCTCCGCAATTATTTCGAGGATAAGTCCTGACGTAATTCTGGCGACTCTTCGAGAAAGCATCCGGTATTGCCGTCGAAGATATCCTCGAGCAAACGGCACGATGGATACATGGTGACAGGAGTTCCGGGAGGCGGATCTCCGGGCGCGCCGGTGTAGCGAAGCTGCCGGAACTTCGCTTCGTAACATTTGTTACTTCCCCGTGTGGTGAGCAAGCTCCCGAAGGGTTTTCCGAGGCAGCCATCGACCCAAACATGGCTCCGGCCCGATCGAATAATTCCGTAGCGGATTGCCTCAGGGATTTCAGAGACCGCGACGGTTTCGCCTTGGTTCCGAGAGCTCAATCCAGCGCCCCAATACACTCCGTCCCGGCTCGGGCCGAGTGTGTATCGCCGCGAATCTATTTTCGTGCAGCGGATGTGTGAACGACATTCGAAGGACCCGTTGTTATCCGCTCCCGTGATAACCCATCCATCTTTACAGGCGGCGTCCGTCCATTCGTGCTCGTCGAGGAGAATGTCCTCGTCCGGAAGGGGACAGCATTGCGCGAAGAGGGGCGAGCAAGCCGGGCCTCGCCGATCGCCTTCGGACGAAGCATAAAAGGCAAATCCGCGAGGGCAATTTATTCCGGACGCATTCCACTTCCCTAAATTACTTCCTGAGCCGCGATGAAGGGGATTATACCCGATACAGACCTTCGGACCATGTGCCAGTCTGGTTCCGTCAAACATACGTCCCGCGACTTTCGATCCGGTGCTAGGGAACGGCAGGCGTATCTCGGCTCGATGACGTTCTGTTCTCACTGTTCTTCGCCTTTCGAAGTTCACCCGTTCTCCCGCTTCTGTGACAGCAGAAGCGAGGAGCAGTATTTCTCCCGGCGAAATATCTTTCACGGTCGACGAACTCTCATTGACGATTGTTCCACCGCCCAGAGGAGTTCCGACAAACGTAAAATCCGAGATCGGGAATTGGAAGGCGGTGAAGATGAAGAACGAAAATGTGCCGCTCATTTCTTTTGTTTTGTTGAGAGCGATCTCGAGCCGCCCTTCAAGCGGTATAATTCGGGCGATATCGATCACTCCGTCCCCATTGAAATCTCCAGCGATCGTCGGAAGGGCGTGTTCAGTAAAAGGAAACGGCCAGAGAAAATCTCCTTCGATCGCCGTGTCACCGAGTGAGTAGGCGGCTTTCGCATCGTCCAGCGAATTTCCATACGCGACAAGGTCGTCTCGGCCGTCACCGTTGAAGTCTCCTACCAAGCGGCCCTGCCAGTGAGCGAAGGCAAGATAAGGCCAAAAATCCCCCCAAATTCGGTAACTCGAAGGAAATTCCGCGCGATCCGTTTTCAAGTAAAAGAGGCCGGTTCCGTTGTCGAAGAAAAGGAGATCCTCGCGTCCTGAGCCACGCGCGTCGATTGCGGCAAAAGGATAGTAGAACGGTGAATACGCGAATTCAGTGGGCTCCTCGGTCGTATTCAACGCCGGGAGGCATTCCAAGAAATGCACATCATCTACATTAGATTCCTGGGTCCACATGTTCTTCGCGAGGAAAATTCCCCTCCGCGCATTTTGATGGCAACGCCATGTTGGCAACCCCGCGTTAAAACCCGCGTAGTTTCCCTGGATTCCGATCCGACGGAGAGTGGCAGTGCCTCCTTCTGTCGCGGGGATTTCGACGAGGTCCAAGAACCCCTTTGGGGCGATGCACACCGGCTCGTCCCGGCCGTCTCCGTTGAAATCTGATACCGCCGTGATGAGCGCTCCGGGCTCCGGGAGAGCGAAGATTCTATTGAGGAATATTTCCCGCTCGCGAAGCTCCAGGGTCGCATAGGACTGCCTTTTATTGATGGTAAGCAGCAACTCGTCCCTGCCGTCCCCATTAAAGTCGCCCTTTCGGAGGTCGGCGCCAAACAGCGGCTTTTTCTCGGCATTTAGTGGGATTTTAAAGCCAATTCTGTCCCAGTCCCGGATTTTTGAATTCTCGAAGAGGGTGACTTTGAGCTCGGCTGCTGGGCTGGCAAATGACACGATCGGGAGGAGAACGAGATAACAGAATATTAGTGTAGGAATTTGCTGGACGAACCATTTTCTATCATCCATCATCTTTATTCCAGTGAATTCAAACTGTTCTCGAGGCCCAAACCGTTTTTTGGTGAACCATGTCCGAAACCCCAGCACCGCAAAGAATTTGTATCGTAGACGATGACGCCGACACGAGAGCTTTAATTCGTCGAGAGCTTGAGTCCGCGAACTATTCTATCGATGAATGTGCGAACGGAAATGATTTTCTTCAGAAGTCCGAACAAGGCTCGTTCGATGTTCTCATCCTGGACGTCGGGCTTCCGGATGTGGACGGTTTCGAAATTTGCCGCCGTATCAGAAGTGCCGGCTCGGAAGTTCCGATCATCTTTGTCACTTCGCGAGCGGAGGAGATCGATCGAGTCTCAGGCTTCGCTCTCGGTGCCGATGACTATGTCAGCAAACCGTTTAGTGCGAAGGAGCTCACCTTTCGGGTGAAAGCGATGCTTCGACGATTCTCCGGGAGTGCGCCCCGGCCTGCGGCCGCGAGTTCAGCGTCGAACGAGATGCGATTCGGACCGCTCGCAATCGAACCCGATAAGAGACGGGTGATGCTCGGCGAAAAAATCGTGCCGCTTACTGCGCTCGAGTTCGATGTGCTGCTTTTTCTCGCCGAAAATCCCGGCCGTCCGTTTACCCGTGATGAGCTTATGGAATGCGTTTGGGGCATGAAGAGCTCCCAGTACGCACCGACTGTAACTACTCTACTCAACAGACTGCGACGGAAGCTCGAGCCGGATGTGAATAAGCCCGTATTCATTCTCACGGTATTCGGCGTCGGATATCGCTTCGTCGATCCGGCTGTGGATGAGATCGCTATTTAGCTCAGTTATCGGCGTGCTCCGCCAATTCTCGAGAACCTTGTTTGGCAAGGTCTCGATTGTCTTCGGAGTGCTGCTTCTGCTGTTCGCCGGTGTTCAAGTTCTCCTCACATTTCATTTCTGGAGCCGCTCACTCGATCGATCCGAGCAGCTCGTTCAATGGGACTCAGCGGCCTATCTCGCCGCGGTGATGTCGACCAAGGCGAATGAGCCACAGTCGCTGGGTGAGTTCGAACGGCAGGCGTTCGCGTTTACGCGCGCAAACGGCAAGTCGAGCATTTTCCTCCTCGATGCCGAGGGAAAGATCGCATATCGATTTTTCTCTAATTCTGCACCGATCCGAGAGTCGGTCTCGCTTGAACCGATTCACCGCTTTCTTTCGGCGCAGGGCAGCAACGAGGCTCCGATTCTGGGAGAGGATCCGACGTCTCGCGAACGATGGAGCGTCTTCTCCGTCGCCCCGATGACCGTTCGAGGAAAGACGATGTACCTGTACATCGTCTTTTCGAATGACGCGTGGAGAAATGCTTCCGTAATGTCCTACGAGAATGCGATTGGAGCGACGATTCTATTTTGGTCGGGACTATCCACCTTCGCGCTCATTGTTCTCGGACTATTCCTCTTTCAGGTTCTTGCGCGACGATTCGCTCGCATTACGAAGACCGTCCGGAAGTTCCATGAGGGCGATTTTAGTTCGCGAATTGGATTGGCCGCGGACGATGAGCTCGGAGTGCTGGGCGCCACCATCGATGAAATGGCGGTTCGGATCGAACGATCAATCGCCGAGCTTAAGGAGCGAGACACTCTTCGCCGCGAGCTTGTGGCGAATGTCTCTCATGACCTCCGCGGTCCTCTGAATAATATCCAAGGCAACCTGACCTTGGCGCACAGTCAGCCGAATGACGCCTCGGTCGCTGCGCAGTGCCTCTCGGCAATTGAGCGAAACTCGACCTATCTCAGCGACCTTTTGAGCCAGTTGTTTGAGCTCGCGCGGCTCGAGGCCCAAGAAGCGAAACCGGACTGCGAAGAATTTCCGGTGGATGAAATGCTCGATGATCTAAGAATGAGCTATTCTTCGCGAATTGATGAACAAGGTATTCGTCTGGAGACTCAGTTCTCGGTTCGCCCGCTATTCGTTTACGGCGACATTCGAATGCTCGACCGCGTCGTCATGAACCTTGTTGAAAACGCGGTTAAATTCACTCCGCCGGGTGGACAAATCTGCATTCGGGCTGAAGATGCCGGTGCACGGGTGCGTGTATCGGTCTCAGACACCGGAGTCGGCATCTCGGAAGCCGATCTTCCGAGGGTTCTCGAAAAATCCTTTCAAGGAGTGGAAGCACCGAAGGGAAAGGGATCCGGAGGCCTCGGCCTTGCGATCGTCGACCGGCTGCTGCGTGTTCATGGATCTCGCGTGAAAATTGAGAGTGAGCTCAATCGAGGAACGACTTTTTCCTTCGAGCTTTCGAAAACCGCGCCTCCCTCGCCGAAGTAATCAGCTCTCAGTTTTCATCAACAATGTTTACCGCGCCGGCAATCGGAGGATCTCCGCAGGTTGACCATGGTCCCAGCCGGATTTATCCTTAAGCTTCCAAACAGGGGAGGGGTCGTATGAAGCGGGGGATAGCTCAGTTTCTTTTGCCGGTCGTTTGTTACGTGTTGATGTTGGTTGTCTTCTCGGGGACAGCGAACGCCGGCGACACGGCGGCGGACGAGAAAGTTCCGGTATACAAAGTCGGCGTTATTGTTCCGCTTACCGGAGATGCAGCGAGCCTCGGGAACTACGCCCGGAAAGCGATCATTCTTGCGCATGAAGGACTCCCGATTACCGTTCGAGAGAAAATCCAATTCCTTTTCGAAGACGATCAACTGAAGGGCGCCCGTACTGTTTCCGCTTACCAGAAATTGACGAGCGTAGATAAAGTCGACGCCGTATTTGTGGTCGGGTCGGGCTCGGGAAACGTGCTTGGACCGCTTGCAGAGAAAGACAAGCGTCTTCTGGTTGCGATCGGCGCCTCGGATAAGCGCTTTGCCGTCGGAACGAACTATGTCTTTACCCACTGGGTCAGTCCGGAGAGCGAGACAATTCCGCTCATCGCGGAAGTGAAGAAGCGGAATTTCGGAAAGATTGGAATCATCTCTTCGGAGCAGGACGGAGCAAACGCGCTACGCGACGCATTCCTCCAGCAGTTGAAGGACCAAGGCCTTGGGGATCGGATTGTTTTTGATGAAAAGGTGGTTCTTGAAGCACAAGATTTTCGTGCGTTGATCACGAAAGCGCGATCGAAGAATGTCGACGGGCTATGCACCATTATTCTTCCCGGCTCGCTCGCACTTTTTGCGAAGCAAGCTCGCGAGCTGCAGTTCACCGGAGATATTTTCGGGTATGAGCTTTTCGAAGATTCGAACGAAGTGAAGGCATCGGACGGAGCGCTTGTCGGGAAATGGTATGTGAACGCAAGTGACCCGACGAACGATTTCGTCGCGAAGTTCAAGGCCAAGTATAACGAACATCCAGGCTTCGCCGCAGGAAACGCGTATGATGTCGCGTCCCTCGTGTCATTTGCGGCATCGGCATACAGCGGTGACAATGCGAAGATTGCCGATCATCTGCGGGAGATCAAAGATTATCACGGAGCGATCGGAATATATTCTGCGACGGGAGACAATCGTTTTGCTCTCCCTGCCAGCCTGAAAGTCGTTCTTGAGGATGGGTTTAAGAAGCTCCAATAAGCTCGAAACATTCGGCTGGCTCGAAAGTCTCGCCGCGGCTTCTGCGGCCCGAGCCTCTCGTTGTGGTTATGTCTCCGCTGTGATTCCGACCAACAGTTTTTCTAGTGTGCCGATGTCGATCGGCTTTACGAGGTGAGCGTAGAATCCTACCTCTGTCGAGCGCTCTCGATCTTTCTCGCTGCCGTAGCCCGTCAGCGCAACAAGCGGCGTCTTCGAGCATTCTTTCAGGCATTTCAAGCGTCTCGCGACCTCGTAGCCGTCCATTCCAGGCAAACCGATATCGAGAAACACGAGATTCGGCTTGTAATCTGCAGCCGCGGAAATGGCGGAGACTCCATCGTATACCGTTCGTACGTCACTTCCCCGGAGTCGGAGCAGCATGGCGAGACTATCGGCAGAGTCCGTATTGTCGTCGACGACCAGAATTCTATTTACGCCGGGTGTTGAGCTCTCAATGTTGAATACCGGATGTGCTCCGCTGGACGTCGTGGCTTCCGCATGAATGACGGGCAGTCTGATGATAAATTCGGCACCTTTTCCCAGCCCTTCGCTTTTTGCCTCGACCGTTCCTTGATGTGCCTCGACGAGCTTGCGAACGAGGGTCAGTCCGATTCCCAATCCGCCTTGTGAGCGATCGAGTGTTTGATCAGCTTGCGTGAAAAGATCGAATACTCTCGGCAGCAGCTCGGGGACGATCCCCATGCCGTTATCTCGAACACGGATCACCGCCAGATCATTCTCCGCGGTCCAACGAACTTCAATTTCGCCGCCTTCCGGCGTGTATTTCGCGCTGTTGATCAAGATGTTCACGAGAACCTGCGAGAGCCTGGTGAGATCTCCGTCGATGACGACCGGCTCTGCAGGTTCGATAAGACCCAGTCGATGATGTCGGGCTTCAAGGAAGCTGCGTGAAGACTCGACTGCGCCGGAAACCACCGAGCGAACATCAATTGGCACTCGTTGGAGTTTGATCTTGCCTCGGCTGATTCGGCTTACGTCAAGAAGATCGTCGACGAGGCGAGAGAGGTGGGTCACCTGCCGGTCGATTATTTTTTGCAGCTCGTTCAGTGTCGCTCCTTTCTCGGAGTGATGACGCATCACCTGAACTGCATTCTTAATCGGAGCAAGAGGGTTTCGCAGCTCGTGTGCAAGCATGGCCAGAAATTCGTCTTTTCTCCGTGAAGCGTTGTGAAGCTCGTCGAGAGCCAGGCGCTGTTCGGTGATATCTTCGACGACTGCACCGACTCCCAGGAGCGCGCCTTCACCGGTCTGCACGGGATAATAACTGGCCCTCCAAAAACGCTCGATGCCCGGCCGCTTCGGAGTTTCTCCACTGATTTCCTGGTTCAAGATAGGCTTTCGGGTATCCAGAACCGTTTGAAGCGTCTTATTGACATGATCCGGCAACCCGGGAAGGAGATCCGGGATTGTTTTTCCAACGTGTGCTTCGAGCGGAAGCCCGTTGATCTCGCCCAAAGCGCGATTCAAGCGGACGAAGCGAAGCTCTCGATCGTAGAACCCGATGCCCACAGGAGCATTCATCAACAAGGTGTCGAGGAGGGCGAGCGACTCTGCCGTAACCTGACGGGCAGTTTCCAGATCGGCCGCCGTTTTTTCGAGCTCGGCAGCCCGTTCCGCAACGCGGCGTTCGAGTGATTCATTCAGCTGGCGAACTTCCGCCTCCGCCCTTTTTTTATCACTGACCTCCAGCGATAATTCTCGATTCAAGATCCGAAGCTGTTCGGGACTTGGGAGAGCGAGCGCCTGCGGAAGCAGTCGCCAAAGCAGAATTGCGGTTGCAAGCGAAATGCACCCGGTCAGGAACTTCACCACGCCGTCCAGCCGATACATAGGTTGCCAAAGCGCCCACACATTGAACAGGTGAGTCGTGCCGCACAGGATAATGAAGAGTGCGAACAGGAGGAACATCCAGTTGAATGCCAGGTCTCTCCGGCGTCGAACAAAATACACGAGAGCGAGTGGGATTGAGAAATATGCGAGAGCGATCAGAATGTCGGACACAAAATGAAGCCAAATGACATCGGCCTCATAGTTCATGCACTGCCGTCTCGGGACGTAAACGTCGAAAAGCCTCCAAATGCCGGTTGTTGAATGTGGTGCCGAATGATGTACGTGTCCTTCCACGCGAAGGCCCTCCACGTTGAGGAGTGTTTCTAGATGCCGCCTTCGCAAGAATTGCACGACCGGAGGGATTCGTCACCGGTTTGATGAGGAGGTCAAGCTGCGTTCATCAAACCGGCCCGGCTGAATCGTTCCTTTATTTCAGCTTCTCGAACCCCGTTTTTGTCACCACCTTGAGAGTTGTCGGAAGTGAGAACGTTCCGTTTGCGTTCGCAGAAAAGGTGCCCAAGGCGCCGGAGAAATCCTTCACGGAGTGGAGGTAATCGTTGATCGCCTCAGACGAGTCTTTCCCAAGCCGGATCGATTCCGCAATCAGCTTCACCGCGTCGTAGCCGTTTGCCGAGCCTAAAGTTGGAGCACCGGGAAATTTCGCGGCATACTTATTCGTATATTCGGAGTTTGGATCATCCGCCTGAACATACCATTGTCCGATGAGCGCCCCTTCGGAGTTTTTTACCTCGTTTGCTTCTTCGAAGAGCTCGAAAGTGAAGAGCGGTTGGTTCACACCCATTTGGCGAGCTTGTTTGGCAAAGAGACCGATTTGTCCAAGGAACAGGTTAACGAAAATCGCGTCTACGTCTTTGATGCTTCGAAGTTTGGTGAGAAACGTCTTGAAGTCTCTTGAGTCTGGAGCAAACTCCTCCGAGAGCGCCACCGAAACCCGGCCCGCATTCTCAGCTTCAAATGCTTTCCTGCAGGATTGCGTGAAATCATGTACCGCGGAAATGATTGCTATCTTTTTGTATCCTCGGCGAAGCGACTCAGCCACCGCAGGTTTGGCTTCCTCTCCGGCGGTCGCCCAAAAGTTCATGGCGTATTTTCGACCCTCCGAAACCGCGGTGTCGGTTGCGATTGAGATTTGCGGCACCTTCTCTCGATCGGCGAGAGGGGCGGTCGTCTTTGATGTATTTGATGCACAGGTGATAATCACGCTGGCTTTGTCCCCTTTGACTAGCTTTGTGAAGGCAGTCACCGCATTTTTTTGTGAATTCTGATCATCTTGATACGACAGAGAGATTCGCTTCTGCAGTTCTGGTTCAAGCTCACTATAGGCAAGCTCAACACCATTTTTCACGGCAACCCCGATGGACGCGGCGTCTCCCGTCAGCGGGACCGAGACTCCGACCACGACCGGCGGCTTCTCTCCGGCCAGAGCGCCTCCGGCAAAACAAAGGACCGTCAGGGCAGAAATCAACAAACAGCTTTGCAGTTTCATTTTCACGCTCCGAATCAAGTTGAAGGTAATCCGAGGGATGCCATCTAGACGCCGTAATACCACAAGAGATTAGCATGTCCCATCAGGAGCTCCGATTTTCACCGAAAAGTGATGCCCACTCCGGACTGACCAATGTCGTTCCGACTCTGGCAGAAAGACGGTGACCCTTTTTTCGGTGGGTTCAAAGCTCATGGAAGCTGTCCTGGGGGAGTGGACATGATCCTCTGCGGCACCGATGGGAGAGCTCCTCTGGAGGCGTATCCCTGACTTCTGCCGGATAAATGGCGTCTGCGGCTTCGACCTCGGAAACGCTTGTCGCTCGAGCTGCCCGTCAGAGCCGAAATGCAGGCTAGCGAAGCACGCATTTCGCATCGGCAGAATAGAGGTCATCTACCGCTCTGCACCCAGATTCTAAAGCACGATTGTCTATTCGTCGCAGTTCTTGAAACGAAGTTTTCCTGCAATCAGTATCAACACCGGAAAGCACCGAGCCCCATGGGAGCCCGAGGCATCCGCCATCCCAGCTCGTTCTCCCTGCTCTTCCCAGACCGAAGCGAAGCTCTACAGGAATCTCCGAACGATATGTAATGGGTGCTGGTTCGCTCCCAAGGAAAGAAAGGAAAGCAGTTCGTAATTCGTCAATGGAGTCGATTCGTATCGTTCGTGTTGACGGGATGAGAAGAAACTTCTCCTCGTCGACTTTTGTGCATCGAAGCCGAAATTTCGGCATTCGCGAGGCAGGGTCTGCACCTGTCAATTTTCCCCCCGTTACGACGCGGCCCGCTGGGCATGCTCCAAGCTCCCAAGAATGCTCATCGCTGAGTGCGCCCGCGGGAAGCGGACAACAGCTTCCGCGCGGAAGGATTTCATCCGCATTTTTAACGCCGGCCCGCGGAGTTCCAAGAAGCATATACGCGTGGCCGGCAGGACATTCGACGGCAGGTTTCTGCTGTGATGGGGTCTCCATTCCCCAACGTTTTGTGGCGGGGTTCCACCCAAGACAAATCGGAAGCTGTAGCGGCTCAGCGAGCGCTGAGGATCTCGTTTGTGCCGCGACTTCAATGGCTAGCGCAGATACTAGAAACAACCCGAAAGTGAGCGCTCTCATGAGAGAAACGCCGGAAACCGGCGGCCGACAACCTTCATCGGAGGAATTCGGGCATCGTCGCGTGCAGGAGATGAAGCTTGAAAAATGCAGGCTAGCCATTTTTATCACCGCCGCCACCGGAAAGATGGATGACAACCCTGATATCCGAATCTTCTAATCGAACAAGCTCTATCGACCATCCCTCATGCCGGCTCTTCTCGAAAAGAAGCGTGGTCTCGTACCCGCCGAGCGAAGGCCATGCTGAAAATTCATGGCTTGTTGGAGAACAACTCGGGTGAATCTGCTCTTCACCTGTCAGTGTGGTGTTTCGAAGGACAACTGACATACGAAGACTAGTATCAGCTCCGTCAAGGACGAGCCGTGTTTCCTCTCCTGTGTTTGCCGCAAGACGGTAGAGGTGACGAATAAGCAACACAAAGAGTTCGGGGTCCCCTTGTAGAACCGGACTCTCTGTTTGATCGACTAATGTGACGCAGTCTCCGTTCTTTGCGGAAAGCTCCTTGGCGCGGATAATCTCTTCAGCATAGACCTCTTTCACCGGAATCTCTTCTTTCTTCGGTGTGTGTCTCGCTCTCTCGATACGGAATACCTCCAACAAATTCTCAAAGGTGAGCCGCTGCTGGGTAGCCGCGATTTTCATCAAACGAAGCTCCTTAGCAGAGAGAGGAGTATCGGAGACAGGAACAAGTGATTTGATCCCCTCAGCGGTTTTTCGGAGATCTGCGGCGCACCTGAAGAGAAAACGATCGAATGTTTGGCGCCGGTTATTTGTCTCTATCCACAGTGTTTGAAGTCGGAGTGCGAGGAGATTGATGTGTCTCACTGCAACGGCAAGTAAATCATTCGTCTCCATCACGATAGGGGAGGAATAGTTCTTGTTCCTAAACCTCTTGAGGCCTTCTCCGATTATCTCGAAGCGGTCGCGAATAATTCTGTTCATGCGACGGTAGGCAATGAGAAAAATTGGAACCGCCAACGTCCAAAGTGATAGAAGATACCAAGCCAGAGTAAACTGGAAGCTGCGCCCCGAGTAATGGGTGCTCCGGCGGCTTGGCACGTGAGCAGCAAGGATAACCGGATTCTCGCCGAGGAAAGCTCGTTTCCATACAATAATACTTGCCGCTCCGAACGGCGTGCCCAGTTCCGTGCCCAGCAAATTTCCTTCGAGCTCGCCCGGCGGCACAGGAAGCCTGCTTCCTTCCGCGTACTGCATTCCGCCATTCGCGAGAGGATTGCCGAGTTCATCGTAAAGCAGAAGGTCGACAAACGGGTTCCTGACTTGCAATCGTGAGATATGCTCTTCGAATGCTAAAAGATTACCCGTTTTCAATGAGAACTCACTCGATAAAAGCTTGAGGAGCCTTTGTCCGTCATCCCTATACGCGAGCTGCAACATCGCAGACGCAAAGAAGTGAAGGGATGCACAGAAGAGAAACGCCGTTACTATTCCGTAGAGCAAGATTGACTGACGGATGATATTTGCCATGCGTGAGCGATGGGGCGACACGTCATAGAGAAGCGCTGAGATTATAATCGGCAGTCCTGCAGCGGAGCCGACAACGGCCAGTCCGAAGATGGGACGGAAGAAGGCAGCGAATAATGGAGGCAGCACGAACAGAAGTCCCGGGCGAACACGTCCCACCGACGCCATTACACTAAACAGGAATAGAGTCGTAATCGTCGCCGACATCCCACAAAGTACGGCAGGCACTGCTTCTCTTTGAGAGATTGCGAAAAGAAGGCTGGAAATATACGCAGGCACTCCCACCCAAGCAGCGAAGTGAACGGCGGTAGATCGGGAGCGGAGGAGGTGTGCAACGAGCCAGACAATGCTCGCTGCGGTCAGAATCTTTGTGGCGGCGCTGCTCTCAGCAGACATGAAGAGAGACACGAGGGCGGCAAACCAAGCTGCTGAAACGCTGAGGCGCGCGCTGCGGAAGGAGCTCCGCGGCTCTTCATTCTCCTCCAACGTACTTCTAGGATTGGAGCTCTCAAGATTTTCTTGCTTTTCCGGAAGAAGCGGAATCGAGATGCGGGCGAGCGTGCCGCGTTCGTGGCGGTTGCGTATTGAAAAATCACCATCATGCAGAGCCGTAACTTTGCGGACAATTGCAAGACCGAGTCCGCTCCCACTCTGGCTCGCTGTACGGGATCCTCGAAAGAATTGCTCGCCCATGCGCGGAAGATCCGCAGTGGCGACCCCCGGCCCGCTATCAGAAACCTCGTATTCAGCTTTCCCGTCAGCGAGCTGAAAGGAGAGCTCGATTTCACCTCCTTTCGGGGTATACGCTATTGAGTTTCCTACGAGGTTGTCGACGGCTCGTTGCACCATGCTGCGGTTTATTTCAGCAAAGCAGCATCCTTCCTCGCAGAGAAGGTGAAAGGCGATTCCCTTGGCCTCTGCAAGTGGAAGAAATTGCGTGTAGCTCTGCTTCATTATGTTAGCCGCGTCGACTTTCTCTTTCTTCACGGTCTGCGATTGAGCAGTAAGATTCGCGAGATCCTCAAGCATAGTTGCAATCTCTGCCTGAGTGTTTAGAGAAGTTGAAATGATAGCGCGATACCGTTGAATGGAGGTCGCATCTTCTGTCTTCGACCAGCGTTCCGCTGCAATTGAGAGCGCGGTCAGCGGCGTCTTTACGTCGTGGATGAGACCGGTGAGAAGCTCCTTCCTCATCGCGATTTCTTCACGTGCTACCCGGAGACGGATTTCCTCCTCATTTGTCATTTCATTGAAACGCTCCGCCATATCATTCAGTTCGAATATCGGAGTTGACACGTCAAGCACCGCTGTCCCGCCCGCTTGAGTAGCCTGCATTTTGGCGATGAGCGAGTGAACGTGTCGTTGAAACAATCGATGGAACAAAAGCAATGATAGTCCCGCCCCCAGGCTGAGGAAGAAAAACGGTGGGACGAGGTAGCCGAGCGCGAGACGGCCTGCGTCCTTAGAGAAGAAGTGGCGGTCAATGTCTCGCGCAGCATAAATCTTCAATTCTTCTCCCGATTTTCCGATTGAGAGAGGGATAGACGACAGAAGCAATTTCCCAGCACAGGCTGATCGCGCCGGAAAGTCCGGGCGAAGCGCAATCTCAGTGTTTGAGACTGCTGATGATTCCGCAGTATTAGCCAGACATTCTTTGTCCGCTGCGATTACTCTTTCATGAGGACCGAGATAAACCAGGGAAGCGCTCGGAGATGCTTGATGAACAGTCAGCGCTGCCGACTGCAAACCCGCCAGCGGCGATGCTCCTTTACTGATTTCCAATAGAAAGTCATTAGCGACAAACGCAGCAGCATCTTTGAATACCATCGGCGGAAGTGCCTCGAGATGTCGCAAAACCAGTACGAATCCGAGGGCGCTGCCTGCGAGCAGGGTATATCCGACAATTCCTCCGGTACACGCGAGGATAAGATGAGGGATGGCTAGATTTGCTCTACTCATTTCCGTCCATCGTGTGAAAAAGCAAGAAGTTCGAAATACCCCGGGAAAACCCAAAAGAATAACGATTGATATGAAGCCAAGGGGCGGTCCCTTCGCGCGAAAGAATCCTTGCAGAGATTCTTTTGGAGATGAACCAATTACGTGAGAATCACGTGGGAGAAAAGGCATATGTCTAAGTGTGTACGTGCAGCGTCGGTGGTTTTCGGGCTTACCGTTCTGATTGTAGGAACCGCGAACGCAGATCCAGCCGGCGATGAACAATCGCTGGTTCAAGATATATTGAATGAAGTCGATCGACAGCTTGCATCGGAGGATTCGCCTTCTCTTGAGCAAATGGAAAGACTGCTTAGAATAGTGGACTACTTCAAAGTTCCCCAGCAGAGCTCGTCTCCTCCGGCACTCGGGCAAGGATCCGAAACGCAGTCGTAGCTGCAGTATTTCGTTCAGCAGAAATTCCACACCCACGAGCGCTGCTCGTGGGCACTTGACTTGTTACGTCCAAATATCCGCCTTCGTAATACCCGGCGTTCGAAACCGTTCGACGTGCACGCACGCCAGTGGTCATCTCTTTCTGACTTCTTTCCACTATCCGGCAACCTCATCACCAAGTGAGAACTGATTTCCCCTCGTGCGGAAAACGCCGGATATCGGAAACATGTTGGCAACCACCGCAGACAAGCTCCGGACATAACTTTTTTCGTTATCGACTTGGAGGAAGTATGCCACAGCCCTGCAACAGCAGACGGAACAGTCAGAAACCAATTTGCACTGGGGATCGCGAGGTAGGACCAGCATCTGCACCGGTTCCCTTTGGAGAACTCCATTGTCCTCCACATGCGGCCTCGCCGCTTCCCTGCGCACCGTTTTCCGCCTTGCCTCTTCCGTCGCCTTCTCCGCGTACAACACGTGGGACGGCGACAATCATTATTCCGACAGGAAGTTACGATCAGCCCGTGACTATCCTCTACGAGACACCCGCAGGAACCCGCGGAGTGGGCCTGGATCCGGTCGAACGGCAGCCGAACAATGCCTCCTGGGACGTCAACGCAATGATCTCTTGCGACCAAACGAGAGCTGACTCGACAGATGGGCGCCGGGTAAGGGTCACGTTGAAGCCGGGTGCGGTAGGAGAGACCATCCGATATAGAGTTGGTAACGGAGCATGGGTAACCGTTCGAGTTGAGCCGGAAGGAAAGCCGGGTGATCCGGCTCCCAGCATTCTTTCGCCGGCTCCTTCGAGGGAATTGCCGAAGGGAGATGGTCTGCCGGTAAACCCTGCGGCGATGCCCGTTCCTCCGACAACTCCAATGCCTCCTATACGCCCGGCCCCCGTCGATCCGGTGCTTCCCGTCGCCCCCCCGCCAACAGGTCCCCTGAATCCATCACCGAAACCTTCTGCGCCTGCCGAGCCCCCCACAAAGGGGACGAGCAGCCCGGAGCCGAGCCCGGCGGTACCGGTTCAGCCACCCGCCGAACCTCCCAACCTCCCAACCACCGTTAACGGCAACACCTACGTGGCGATCGCGTCGAACTTGCAGCAAGGGCTGGACGCGCTCGAGGCAAAGCTAAACTCGGGACCCATACTGGTTGTTGATAGCAACCATCCATCGCACCGCCTTGTTGCGAGGAAAACTCCAAGCGGCATCGAAATCGTCATCACGAACAAAGAGGATGTGAATAACGGCGCAAAATGGAGCGCCGGTGATGACGCGAGAGAAACGATGTTGTTTGCCAGGAGCACTGATGGAAAATGGGTAGGATTTGCATCCAAAAAAATGAAGGATGGTTCAGACTTCGATCAGGCTGATGTGGCGAAGTTGATGAATGGGGGGACTTCAGTTCCCAGTAGGTTGAATATATTGCAGAATGCCGCGCAGCCTCCGACGCCGGTATCCGAAATCGGCAGCGTAGCTCTAGATGCGCTTCTCGTTAACCGAACTCCGGGAACCGAGATTGCACTCGCAGACGTATATGGCGCTCCATTATTTGTGCGGATTCATTCTGATTCGATTGAAGTGACCAAGAAAGATGCGAACGCGAATGTGATCGGCACGATGTTTCTCGCCAAAGGTCCGGACGGCTGGACCGCGGTCGCCGGGTCAATCGATCCCACGAAGGGAAGTTTCATGCCCTTCGCAGCGGACAACAACCACGCCGATCTCAAAGCCGCTTTCGGATGGACTCCACGCTCCGTTATGCCTCTTTGGGCATTGCTGCCGCGGGCACCGGGAAGGGAGCTCTTCCAAAGCGGGGATCCGGCGAGCACCTATTTCTTAGACCCTCGGGACCCCAGCTTCAAATCGATCCAAAATCGGCCACGATGAAAGGGGTGGGAGCCACTTTGCCCCTTGAGCAGTTTCCGAAAAAACATGCGGCGTGCACTTTCACAGCCAGATTCGGCGTTTCACTCACTGCATCAGGTGGACTGTGAGAAATGCGGGGAACAGCGCTCCGAGGTTCACGACCTCTTAAACAGATGGCTCAGAAGAGAGCTCAGACGGCTCTGCGAACCGATACCCCACTCCGAAGACCGTGATGAGGTACTTCGGAGAGTTGGGGTTCGTTTCAATTTTCTTCCGGATGCGTGAAACTACAATTGTGATGTTAGGACTATATGCGTCTATCCCGGATTCCCAGACCTCTTCTAACAGGACTTCCCTTGATATCGGCTTTCCGGCGTTTGACGCGAGCAAGAACAAAAAATCGAACTCTCTTGCGGTAAGCTCTATAGGCAGTCCATTCTTGAGAACACGCATGCGTTCGTGATCGATTTCCAGCTCGCCGATACGTAAGATCGCGGGCTCAGTTCCACGGTAGTCAGGGATTTGCTGTTCGGCAGAATGGGAAGCGGCAACCGCTTTTCTTGTTTTTTCCCGAAGACGCACACGAATCCTTGCAAGCAGCTCTCGCGGCCCGAAAGGCTTTGTGAGGTAATCGTCCGCGCCTTTTTCAAGACCCGTGACGACATCGATTTCAGCAGTTTGAGCGGTGAGCATCAGGACCGGAAGATCGGGGAATTTGCGCTTTATTGCATCGCAGACATCGAGGCCGCTCAAGCGCGGAAGTCCGATGTCAAGAACAACAAGATCGAAAGTACCGTTCAATACGAGCTGCAATCCATCCGGCCCATCCGTTTCGAGACGGCATTCATAACCCGCCTCTTCCAGGGTTTCACGTACAAGCAAACCGATTGCCGAATCGTCCTCGATGATGAGGATCTTTGCGATGTGGTTGTCCGAGTTGCTCATGGGTCCCGTCGTCCGAAATCCTCCAAGTCGTATGACAGATTATCACGAACATACTTACCAGAACTGAGAAACATATTCGCAAGCTCCGATTGGTATTCTCTCCCTTTCGCACCACATAATAGGACGAGCGATAGTTCTCGACGCGAGAAGAAAGTTTCCGGCGAGGCTATCTTTTGTAACCTAAAGCCCGGAGTATTCGAAAAAGATATATGAAGCATTCTTTTATTTTCAGTGCAATCGCTTTCCCCATGTCTGTCTGGAGTCCGGCTGTGTCGCTCGGACAGACACAGTTTGAACAGGCGTGCGAACAGTTCCGTTCGGAGCTGGATCAGCTTGCGAACAGCAACGAGTGTGCTTGGCGAAAACGCCTTCTCGAGGAGTACAATGAATTCGCGAAGGACTGTATTCAGATCGATGCTGACGGAGAATATCCCCACAGCAACGATCTCATCATCGGAATCACCGATATTGAAAAACAATTCTATGAACACAACAAACGAGCGGGTTTTGTTCTCGGCTGCTACCCTGGAGAACGCGCGGGAGGCGGAGCGAGTGACTGGAATGACGGTCTTATCTCCTGTTCTGGATGGCACTCGGCAAACCACCTCTGCAAGTTCGCGCTCTACGATGCACATCTCGCTTGCCCGGGGGAGAAATTTCCTGAGTCAACCTACTGGTGTGGGGAGCGTTATCCGCAAAAACTTTTGGCTGATGTGCGAAGCGAAGGGCGATCTTTGCTTGGTCTTGAATAGCGCACCGCCGACCCTTTTGCGCCTCTCCGAATCCGGCGGAACTCCGCCGGAGACCTAATGACCGTCTTCGGCAACAGTAACAGGCGATCCGTCAGGCAAACTCTAACTCCGTGAAAGCCGCGAGGTAGCGGAAGCCCAACCGTTGTTCCTGGGTTAAATTGCGGGTCGAGGTGAGGATCTCTGTGCACTTGGATTTCTAGCTCATTCATGTTCTACATTGAGCGAATAACAGCAGTGTGCTCCACACCTCGTCTTCATAAATTCTCATGAGCGAACGAAATCGAAGGAGAGTTATGCCGACAAGCGCGTTTGGTTCCCAAGAAACCCAATTTTTCTACGAGTTAACTCCCGATCGTATTCTTGAAGCGGTAGAGATTCTCGGGTTTTCACCGACTGGCCGGTGTTTACAGCTCAATTCCATGGAGAATCGCGTCTATGAGGTGGAGATTGACGTCGATGACGACACGCTTCTCCCGAATGACCGTGAGCGATTTCGAATTATCAAGTTCTACCGGCCGGGCCGATGGTCGAGAATCCAGCTTGAGGAGGAACATCGTTTTCTGCTCGATCTTGTGGAGAACGAGATTCCGGTCATTGCGCCGATTCGAGATGCGAATGGGGAGACTGTTTTTTCGTTCCTGAGCGGGGAAATTTTTTTCTCCATCTTCCCGAAGGCAGGAGGACGAAACCCGGACGAGCTCGATGATGCACAGGCGCTCCAGGTCGGGCGACTCCTTGCGCGTCTGCACAATGTCGGCGCGCTCCGAGAGGCTCCGCACCGCCTCCGGATGACTCCGGAACTTTTCACCGATCCGAGCGTCGATTTCCTTTTGGATGGAGATTACATCCCGGACTTCCTATACTCGCAGTTTGAAGAAGTGCTCGATGAGCTCGTCGGTCGGATCGTTCCGCTCTTTGAAGGTGTTCACCTCCAAAGAATTCATGGCGATGCTCATCTTGGTAACCTCCTCTGGGGACCTGCCGGAGCGTTTTGGGTTGACTTCGATGATATGGTCATCGGGCCTTGCGTTCAGGATCTTTGGCTCCTGATCGCGGGGCGCGACGAGTTTGCGCAGGCGAAGTTACGAGTGGTGCTCGAGGGATATGATCAATTTCGGGTTTTCGATCGCAGCGAGCTGAGGCTGATCGAGCCGCTTCGAGCCATGAGGATCATCCATTTCATGGCGTGGATTGCAAAGCGTTGGGACGATCCCGCCTTCAAACGCACGTTCGTGACGTTTGGAACCGAGCGTTACTGGCTTGAGCAGCTTGAGACGCTAAAGGAGCAGCTCGACCACATCGACTAAGCCTCGCGAGAAAAGAGGTCGCCGCAGGCGTGCGGCGACGTATTTCACCAAAAGCGGACTAAATCAGTACACGTAGTTCGATGCGAACGTGCAGATAACATCGTCACCGACCTTCTGCATACGTTGGGTGGCGAGCATCGTAACTTTGAAGAGTTCAGAAACTTCTTCTATCTCTTCCATCGTCACGCCCGCGCCCGGTGGTATGGCCATTCCGGCAAACGGCTTCAACATATCAAGCCCGAGTCCGAGGTTCATCATGAAAATCTGCGAACCAGTGGTGATATCCTCTTTTGCGTGTGGGAGCTTCGAAACCAAGAAATCGGCAGACTTTGCCGAATCCAGCTTGCTGGTGACGCCTGCCAGGAAATAGGGGTCGATACCGAACACAAGAGAGTTCTGACCGGCGAGTTGACCCACGAGCGGAATCGAATTCGTGGTGAACTTGATTTGCGATGTACTTCCGCTTTTCACCAACGAAGCGATCGGAGTCGTCGGCGCTACTCCCCCTTGAGCGGTCTGCGCAAGCGTGGTCAGTTCGTTTGCTGCTTCCGTGAACTGCTGGAGGAGCACGTCGCCCGAGAGCTTCGAGCCCGTTAGCAACATTCCGAATCTCGGCATCGCCCCGCTGGGCGGAGCTTCAACCACTCCGACGAGGTTTGCAAATTGGAATTTTTCGAGAAGCGGATAGATCTTTTCGAAAAGTTCAAGACTCTTTTTCTCCTGCGGGCTCGAGCCGAGGTTTGCAAGCCCCTGCGATTTGAACATCGCCGCGGACTGTTGAAGCGCTGAGATTGGATAGTCGAACGCGATGATTGTCCGTTCGTCAATCAACCGTGATGCGATCGAGACTTTTTGTTGCTCGACAATTTTTCCATAAAAATCGCCTGCAGGCTTTTTGGTATCGACTTGAAAACAAGTGTTCTGACGAAGAGTTTTTCCGTCACTGCCGAACGCCAGAGTTCCGGTGCCGAGCCCATCGAGGTAGGCGAGCATTTTCTCAAACTGTTCCATTTCGGCAGAAGTGTTTTGTCCCTCGGGGAGCGAAGCCGCCACGAGGTCTTTCGCCAGTTTCATGATGAGGTCGAACTGCATGCTTCCACCGATCGCGGTTTTGCTCAGCCAGCTTCGTGAGACGAGCTGGGCAGCGCCGGAGGCTGAAGCCGATTTTTTCTCGAAGAAATCAAGAGGATCTTTCGTGCCCAGCAGCAAGATAAAATGAGATCCCTTCATCGTCAGAGAAGCGACGACGGGATCTGTGCTTCCGGGAATCGGGAAGGAGACATCAAGAGTGTTTGGATTGGGCTGGGAGATCTGAGCGCCCATCATCTCGGCCTGCTGTTTCAACGGCTCGACCTGCATCTGGATCAATGCACTGTATTTTTTGGCTTGTTCGTCAGAAGCGAACTTCGCCATAATTGCGGTCGCGGGGATCGCCATCTTTTTTCCGCCGGCGTCGATCGGAATCGTCTTCGCCGCGAGTGAGAGGGAAATCTCAGAGAGGCTGCCCCAGAACTCTCGCAGCTCAGGAGGAATTCCGATTGCTCCTCCCGAGGTCAGCATCGCGAGGCCGGGGTTCGCACTTGCCGCCGCCTCGGCGCCCGCGGCCATCATTTGCTCCGGTTGGTATTTTTTCCAGGCCTTGGTCTGTTGCACTTTGCCAAACCACGCGAGAGCCGGCATTGCAAGCTCATCCAGTTGCCGCGGGAAAAGATCGAGAACGAACATGCTTTGACCCGCAAGCTTCGCGGCGAAGGAATCAACCGTCGGAAGCGCCGGCGGAGGGGCGACAGGGGATACTCCCGAAGACACCGTCGATTCCGGCGCCGTCGTGGTTAAAGAAGCTCGCTCGCCAGCGACTTTGGCTGGAGCATCGCTCGTGCCTTGCGGTTCACCGCGGGGACGTTCGTTCTTTTGAACGAATGCAACTGCCACAACGCCGATGACGGCGACGGATGCGAGAATAGGAATTATTTGCTTCATATGTATGGTCAAAGCTTTAGGTTTGAGCCTCAGCAATTCTAAATTTGACCTGAGACTTCGTTGCAGGAGGTCAAATTTAGAATTGCTGTTTGAGCT
The DNA here is from genome assembly GCA_964509425.1 of uncultured Bdellovibrionales bacterium. GTDB lineage: Bacteria > Bdellovibrionota_C > UBA2361 > SZUA-149 > CAZDWZ01 > CAZDWZ01. Next base: position 89,533 of record CAZDWZ010000003.1, read on the forward strand.
CGGCTTTAGAAGTCACGACTTTTCTAAAGGTTTCTTTTATCTCCCTTAGAGTGCGGTGACTACCCTTATCCCGGCTCGGTTTTCGGTTTTCAGAAAGCGTTTAATTCGACTTTTTGTTGCGGTATTTGCCGTCAGGCGTTCGGCCCGTTCCCCCCTTCTTTCCTCCCTCTCACACTCCGTCCTTCATATACAATTTGTTGAAGACCGCCTGCGCGTCCATCACCGCCCCCCGCATAATATCCTCCGCCATCGCGGTCTCTCGAGAGGCGAGCGCCTTTTCGAGCGCCTTACAATCGAGATTTGCCGCCGCCTGCTCGCACGCCTCCCAACTGAGGATGCTCCGGACGACCCGATCGATCCCCTGACGTTCATTGTCATACGGTCGAACCTGCATGTCATGCCCGCACCATCGCGCGTATTCTGCGTCCTGAAGGAGTCGGGCAATTGAGATATTCATCGCGTTAATTCGTACGCCGTGATCGATGTCGAACTTGCCGGGTCCGCCGAGGATGATTCCGTCATTGTAGCCTTGGCTGTTCATGTGGACATGCATCACCGCATCGTTGTCGAGCTCTTCTACCGTGTCGTAAATATGATCGAGCCCAATCATCTCCGAATGTCCGAACTCTTTGTTCACGCCTTTCTTAGACAGGTCAATTCCAAACTCTGAAGCCAGCTTGTTCCAAAGCACCAGCACGCTCGCCACGGTCGGAAGCAGCATCGCCGGGTGGCCCTCATTGGGCTTCGGTTCAATTCCAATGTAGAGATTGCCGCCTTTTTTTTGCTCGTACCGGCAGAGCTCCGCGATATTGTTTTTCAGATAGGAGTACATCTCTCGCACCTGAACGACAGCCATGTCGTACCCGTACGATCCGTTCCAGAGTACAAACGTCGGTGCTTTCGCGGGGTCCTTGTGCCAGGCGTCTTTCATCGCGCCGTAAGCGATATCGACGGTGCGCTGTCCGAACTCGGCGGCCTTACTCCGCTCATTGGCGTCTAGTGACGCAATCCCACCGTAGCCGAAATGCCCATGAGCACCCGGCGTGATCATCGCGAGATAAACGCCGGCTTCCTTCATGGCTGCCGCAATCTCCTGCGCCGTCGTTTCACTCACTTCGTTATTATAGTGAAGCTCAACTCCGAGTTCCGTATTCGCCGGCAAGCGAGGCAGTATCTCTTTCTTCACGAGCCTCACAAAATCCGCGGAGGAGAATTTCGAGCCGTCCCAAGCCGGTCGTATCCCAGCAGGCAAAAATCCGCCCTTTCCGGAGTGAAAGGTCCATCGGCAGACGCTGTGAAGACGAGTTTGAGTTTTCATTTTTCTCCTCGCGGTTTCCGGTTTTCAAAAAGCGATCGTTCTGATCTAAGAAATTCCTTCCAGCGGCCGTAGCTCTCCTGGAGTGCCGCAGAAATTTTTGGATTCGGCTCTACCGTTTTTTTCGATTCGAGTCCGCGGAAACATTCGCCGAAATCGGCATAGAGCCCCAAGCCCTTTCCCGCAGCTCGCGCTGCGCCGGATGCTCCATCCGACGCGGAAATCTCTATCGAGCACGACGCAGTTGATGCGAGCGTCTCGTGGAAGATTGGGCTGAGAAAGAGGTTTGCGTTTCCGGCGTGTATGCGTTTTACGGGTATACCCAGCTCGCGGAGAACTTCGAGGCCGTAAGCGAGGGAGAATGCGATGCCCTCTTGAGCGGCGCGAACGAGATGTCGTTTGTCGTGGCGGAGAAAGTTCAAATTTTTTAGAGCAGCTCCCAGATCCTGGTTTTCGAGCGAACGCTCCGCTCCGTTTCCGTACGGGAGAACGAGAAGTCCGTCGCTTCCGGCGCTTACTTCCGCTGCAACTGCATTTAGCTCTGGATATCCGGGGAGTGCTGCTCCGCCGGCGATCAGGCGCCTGATCCAGGAGTACAGAATTCCGGAGCCGTTTACACAAAGCAACACGCCGAAGCGCGGTCGATCCTCCCGGTGGTTGACGTGGATGAACGTATTTACTCGGCCGAGATGATCCGAAACTGCCGTGTCCGCGACGGCATAGACGACCGCGGAGGTTCCGGCGGTGCTCGCGATGTCTCCGGGATTCAGCGCGGCCAGGGAGAACGCATTATTCGGTTGATCTCCGGCACGATACGTAATTGGTGTGCCCGCCTTCATTCCCAGCAAAGAAGCGACCGCGGTTTGGAGCTTGGCCTGTACCCCGAAGGTTGGGACGAACTCCGGGAGAATGTCCGCAGACATTTCGAAATACCGGAGCAGGAGATCGGCGGGTTTCTTAGTCTCGTAATCCCAGAGAATCATCTCAGACAATCCGGAACAGGTCGTTTGTCTCTCGCCGCTCAGGCGGAATCCGATATAATCGCCGGGCAAGAAGAGCGTTTTCGTGCGCTCGGCGCTGTGCGGTTCGTTCTCCATCAACCAACGAAAACGTGAAGCCGTGAAGTTCCCCGGCGGATTCTTCAAGTGCTGAAGAGAGACATCTCGTCCGAGATCCGAGTAGGCGCGCTCTCCGATCTGAACGGCTCGGCTGTCACACCAAATGATCGACGGGCGAATCAGCTTGTCATCTTTATCAAGGAGAACCAGCCCATGCATCTGATACGAGATACCAATCGCAGCGACAGATTCTAAGGTCGTGCCCGTGTTTCGTGATTCAAGCTCTTGGCGAAGTTTCCGGGTGGCGAGCACCAAATGGTCCCACCACAACTCAGGGTCCTGTTCTGCCCACCCCGGGGATTTCGACAGAATTGCGAGCTCTTCGCCTGACGGTGACTGAGCGCTTGCGACTACCGCCCCTGTGTCTGAATCGACAATCGATGCTTTGATCGAGGAGGAGCCGCAATCGTATCCGAGAAGAAGCGAAGCCGATTTTTTGACCATCGTTTATTCGCACTTTAATGTTTGATGGAGGAGCTTACACCCTCCGGATCGCGAAACAAAGTGTCTCGCCCGGCTTTTTTAGGTCGGTCGCTTCGGACGTCTCAACCCTATCTTATCGCGTAGGCTGTGCGGCGGCAGTTTGAGAAATTTTCTTTTTGATATTCAGGATCTCCTCCTGATAGCGGATTCGCAAAGAGGGGTCGCGAAGGAATGCTGATTGGAAATCCCGTTCCGCTTCTTCGGTATTCCGAAGCTGGAGGTTCGCGAGTCCGCGGAGGCAATAGAGCTCCGCTTCATCGGAACCGAGTTCGAACGCTCTTGAGTAGTCACTGACCGCCCGGGTGAACTCGCCAAGATTGTAAAACGCTTCGCCGCGATAGAAATACACTCCGGCGCGGAACGACCCGTAGGAGATCGCCTTTGTATAATCATCGATGCTCGCCCGATCGCGGCCCAAGAAAAAATTAGCCTCGGCGCGTTTTTCGTAGGCGAGCCGGATGATCGATTCTCGATTCCGTTTCTCGCTGAAATCAATAACGGATCGGCCGCGGCGCGAAGTCCAACCGAGCTCACTCAGGCGAAGCGCTTCTGAAGCATCCTTTTCGCACAGGTCGTATTTCTTCAAGAGGCGATACGCCTCCGCCCGATTGAGAAATGCGTCGGTGTTCTGGGGATCGCTCGCGAGTGCTTCCGAGAAAGCCGTAACCGCTTCCTCCAGTTTCTCTTGCGAAAGATGTTGAATGCCCATGTAGAAGGATTGATTGTCCTGTGTGGGGGGAACCTGCGATCGTTCGAGTGCATGAACTTCGCCGAGACCGGAAGGCGCTCCCGGAATCGCGCTCCCGTTCGGTCGTGAAAAGCTTTCAGGGAGGGGCGAGTCCGGATTTGCCGGAGGAATTTGCGCCGGGACCGGTCCAGGGCTTCGGTCGTGCTCGAATTGCTGAAAGGTCCGGAGACTTTCTTCCGAATGTTTTGGGAGACCGGGTTGCGCGAGAACCAGATCGGGATCAACTGAAATTGAGACTGAAAACGCCAGGAATACCCATGCACCGATCGGCAAGAAGTTCCGGTGTTCTCGAAGTTCAGGGCAGCAAAAGGGTAACGGCATAGTTCGAAGCGGAGAAGAACGGATTTTTCTGTCGGCTGTTTATATTGCTTGGTAGAACTCCCCACAATGACCTTGGAATACTTTTTTTCCGCCTGCCCCGTGTCCGCTTAAAATCATCCAGCAGTTCGAGCATAAATCAGTGATTTCAAAGCGGTTTCGGTTGGCCGCTGAGGGCTTCGAACTTTTTCCCCGGCAGCGGGTCTAACGATTGATGAAAGGCACAAGGATGACCATGAAATCGAGACTCAGTTTCATTAAAACCTCGGCCCTGCTTGTTGCGTTGATTCTCTTCGCAGCTCCGGCGGCTTTGTTTGCACAAACCAAGGATTCGTCCGCGAGAGCGAAAGCGCTCAAGCTGCTTCAGGACGGAAACTACAAGGATGCTTACGAAGCATACCGCGGGATCATTTTCAAAGAATCGAGCACAGACCCCGAGCTTGCAAACGATCTCAGCTACGCCGTATCAGCATTGCAGTCGGCGCAGCGAATGGAAGAGGTCGATCGCTTCTTGGAAGAGGCAATCGCAAAACATCCCGAGAACTGGAACGTGCTCCGCACGGCAGCGCAGAAATACAACGACTTCATGCATCAGGGTTACATCGTCTCGGGAGAATTCTCGCGCGGTTGGGCAAGAGGCGGGGATGTTCGAACAGTTTATTCAAACGATCGAGATCGCGTTCGTGCGCTGCAGTTGATGTCCAAGGCCGCGTCGCTCGCAGAAAAATCCGCAAAGAAAGTTGAAACCGCGCAGCTCTATTTGGACTATGCACGAATGCTGCTCGGCACTGCGTCTTGGAAGCTGCAGGCACTCACTGATCTCGACAAACTTCCCGACTACAGTGAAGATTATTACTACAGCTACCGCTCAGGTACGATGCCGGCGCCAGTTAATGACAAGGGCGATCCGGTCTATCATTATGTCCCGGAAACACTCGAATCGGCGAAAAGCGATGGTGAGCGCTGGCGATGGATGCGGGCCCGAGCTGCCGAGCTGAATCCGGACCTGCGAGGGTCGCTGGATTTTGAATTCGCCAATTTTCTCGATTCTCAGTTCGGAGCACGGACTCTTGCCACGTACGGAAACTTTTTTAATGCGGGCGAATCGGACGGCGACACCAGAGAGAAGGAAGGTGCATTTTCTCTCCAGACTCTAAAAGACTCGGAGACGATTGCTCGCTTGGCGAATGGCATAAAGCGATTTCCGCTTCCTCCGGAGTTTAACTTCGTTTCAATATTCAAGGAACTCGCGGAGCAAAAGGGCGGCGGCCATCAGCAGATGGCGATCGATCGGCTTGCTCAGCTCTACGAAGATCGGCGGCAATACCCGACTGCTGCGAAGTATTGGCAGGAAGGCATCGAACGGTTTGGACCGGGTTCCGACAACTACCGGAAGAAGCGCCTCGATCAAATCGTCGGAGCTTGGGGCCGATTCGAAGGCACGACAAGTCAGGCCGCCGGTGAGAACACGAGCTTTGAATTTCTTTTCCGGAACGCGACAAGTGTTTCGTTCGAAGCACATCAGCTGAACGCCGAGGCGCTGGTCTCGGACGTGATCGAATACCTCCGCTCGAATCCGAAGGAACTCAACTGGCAGAAAATTGAAATCAACAACATCGGATATCGAATCGTTCATGAAAACGAGGCGAAATATGTCGAAAAGAAAGTGGCAGATTGGGTAACGAAGCTCTCGCCTCGTGAAGCCCACTTCAATCGGCGAATCACCGTGGAAGTGCCGGTGAAAACAGCCGGAGCGTACCTCATCACCGCGAAGGTCGCCGGAGGAAACACCACCAAGTCTGTTATTTGGCTGAACGACACCGCAATCGTTCGAAAAAACTTGAGCACCGGCGTTCTTCATTTCTTTGCCGACGCGAAAAGCGGAGCGGCTGTTCCGGGAATGAAGCTTCAATTTTTTGGATACAAAACCGAATACGTCGAGCGGACGTTGTTCTCCGCAAGAAGCCACAACGTCCGAACGTCAGACTTCACCGCCGAAGCCGATAAGAACGGACAGTTTCTCAGTGAAAGCGGTAAAATCGGAAACGACTTTCATTGGCTGGTGATCGCTCGGAACGAAAAGGGCCGTTTCGCTTATCTCGGCTTTCACAACATCTGGTACGGGAATTATTATGATGCGGAGTACAACCAAACGAAGCTCTACGGAATCACCGATCGACCGGTTTACCGCCCGCTTCAGAAAGTTCAATACAAGGTCTGGGCCCGACATGCGAAATACGATCGCGAGGATTCGGCACCCTACGCAAACAGCAATGCGACGATTCGAATTACCAATCCGCGCGGCGAAAAGATCGATGAAAAACAGTTCCAATTTGACGAGTGGGCGGGCTACGCCGGGAGCCTGGATCTGCCGAAAGACGCTCCACTCGGGATGTATCATGCCTATATCGATAACATTGGATCGGGATTCTCTTTTCGAGTCGAAGAATACAAGAAGCCGGAATTTGAGGTGAAGATTGAAGCTCCTTCGGAGCCGGTTGCTCTTGGAGAAAAGATTACCGCGAAGTTGAGCGCCAAGTATTACTTTGGAGCTCCTGTCACAAAGGGCACGGTGAAATACAAAATCCAACGTTCAGATTTTGATTCTCGTTGGTATCCGCTCGGGCTTTGGGACTGGTTTTACGGCCCGGGCTACTGGTGGTTTGCCTACGACTACTTTTGGTATCCAGGCTGGCGCGTGTGGGGATGCCGAGCGCCTCTCCAGTGGTGGATATGGACCGGTGAGCGAAATCCTCCCGAGCTCGTTCAAGAACAGGAAGTGGAAATTGGCCCCGAAGGGAAGCTCGAGATTCAGATCGATACGGCTCTCGTCAAGGAGCTTCGGTCGGATACCGATCACAAATATCAAATCACTGCTGAGGTGGTCGATGAGTCTCGGAGAGTAATTACCGGCACGGGAACGATTCTCGTCGCGCGGCAGCCGTTTAAGGTCTACTCGTGGGTCGATCGAGGATATTATCGCTCTGGGGATACAATCGGAGCCGGTTTCTCTGCTCAGACTATCGACAATAAACCGGTCGAAGGAAAGGGCGTCGTAAAGCTCTACTCGATCTCGTACGACGAATCCCGGAAGCCGGTTGAGAAGGCAGTCGAGACTTGGAATCTGGATACCAGTGCTACCGGAAGTGCCGCCCTCCAGATGCGCGCCGGATCGCAAGGTCAATACAGAATTTCCTATTCCGTCACTGACAAGGCGAACCACACTATTGAAGGCGGATATCTTTTTACCGTGATCGGAGAAGGGGTGAAGGATAAGCAGTTCCGATTCAACCAGATCGAGCTTGTCCCGGATAAACGTGAATACGCACCGGGAGAGAAGATAAAGCTTCAAATCAATACGGAGCAGGCAAACTCCACCGTCCTTTTCTTCGTGAGGCCGGCAAACGGCGTGTATCTGCCGCCCGAGGTCATTCGCATCGACGGAAAAAGTGTGATTCGGGAAGTTGAAGTTCAGAAGAAGGACATGCCGAACTTCTTCCTGGAAGCGCTCACCGTGAGTGATGGCCGAGTGTATTCAGAAAGCAAGGAGATCGTTGTTCCGCCGGAAAAACGAGTGCTCAATGTCGAAGTACTTCCTTCTCAGGAAAAGTACAAACCGGGTGAGATGGCAAGTGTTTCTCTGAAGGTAACCGACTTCAACGGAAAACCTTTCTCCGGCTCTGCAGTGATGTCCGCATACGATAAAGCGGTCGAATATATTTCGGGAGGCTCGAACGTACCGGAAATAAAGCAGTTCTTCTGGAAGTGGAGACGGACGCATCGCTCCGTTTCGGAAACGAACCTTATGAAAACTTTTGCGGTCATCCTTCCGAAAGGAGAGGTCGCGATGGGATTCATCGGAATGTTCGGATCGCTCGACGCAAACGAACAAGAAGAGCTGGATGGTGGCGGTGTCCCCAGAGGAAGGTCGGAGAGGCAAGTACTTGGAAAGGCACAAGGCTTCGATGGAAATGCCGAAAAGCGCATGAGTAAAAAGGATGCGGCGGGCGCTCCTGCGCCGGCGTCCATGGCTGCTAAGGCGAAAGAGGAGTCGTTCGCGCAGAATGTCCTTAGCGATAGCGATGACAAAAGTGCGCGGGATGACGAAGCCTCGGTCGAGGAGCCTGGTCAACAGGCAACCGCGACCGTCCGGAAAGAGTTCGCCGACACGGCGTATTGGAACGGTAACATCAATGTCGGAGCGGATGGGATTGCGAAGGTGTCCTTCAAGATGCCTGAGAATCTGACCGGATGGAAAATTCGAGTGTGGGCGCTCGGCCAAGGCTCGAGAGTAGGAGAAGGGACGGCCGAAGTCGTCACAAGCAAGAACCTTCTGCTCCGGCTGCAAGCACCTCGATTTTTTGTCGAGAAAGATGAAGTGGTGCTTTCAGCGAATGTCCACAACTATTTGGCCAGCACGAAAAAAGTTCAGGCGAAGCTCGAGCTCCCGGGAGATACCTTGAGTCTCTTATCGCCTGCCGAACAAGCGATCGAGGTTCCGTCAAACGGTGAGATTCGAGTCGATTGGCGAGTGAAAGTCGTCAGAGAAGGGCAAGCCGTAGTTCGCATGTCCGCGCTCAGCAACGAAGAATCGGATGCGATGGAAATGAAGTTTCCGGTCCTCGTGCACGGGATGTTGAAGACAGATTCGTTTAGCGGGTACATCCGGCCGGAAGCATCCGAAGGCAGCATCACCTTCCGCGTTCCTGAGGAACGGCGTCCTGATCAAAGTGTGCTTGAAGTTCGCTACTCTCCGACGCTCGCGGGCGCGATGATTGATGCGCTCCCGTACCTCGTGGATTTTCCGTACGGGTGCACAGAGCAGACAATGAACCGCTTCATCCCGACTGTTATCACTCAACGGGTGCTGCAGCGTATCGGCGTCAATCTCAAGGACGTGAAAGAAAAGCGAACGAATCTGAACGCTCAAGAGATCGGCGATGATCAAGCGCGGTCCGCACAATGGAAGCGTTACAGCAGCAATCCGGTCTTCGATGAAGAAGAAGTCGCCCAGATGGTGCGAAATGGGGTGCAACGTTTGGCCTCGATGCAGCTCTCCGGCGGCGGTTGGGGATGGTTCTCGGGATACGGAGAATCGGCGTCACCTCATCTTTCCGCTGGAGTCGTGCACGGGCTCCAGATCGCGAGAGCGGCCGATGCAGCGATTCCAACGGGCGTCATTGCGAACGGAATTTCGTATTTGAAAAATTACGAAGCGGGTGAGCTGAGAAGGTTGAAAAACGCAAAAACGCAAACGCAGCCATATAAGACTCAGGCTTCAGAGCTCGACGTGTTCGTTCACATGGTGCTTCTCGACGAAGATCAAGGAGACAGCGAAATGCGCGAGTTCCTCTATCGAGATCGGAACGCGATGGCGGTTTATGCCAAGGCGATGCAGGCGCTGATCTTCCACAAGCTAAAGGACGAGCAAAAGGTGTCCATGTTGCGGAAAAACATTGAGCAGTTCCTCGTTCAGGACGAAGAAAATCAGACAGCATATCTGAAGCTCGGGAACGAGGGGTATTGGTGGCTCTGGTACGGAAGCGAATATGAAGCGCACGCCTATTACTTAAAGCTGCTCGCGAAAGTTGATCCGAAGAGTGAGATCGCTCCTCGGCTCGTGAAATATCTGCTGAACAACCGAAAACATTCCACCTATTGGAATTCGACACGTGACACCGCGATTGTCGTCGAGGCGTTCGCCGATTATTTGGCCGCAAGCGACGAGATGGCGCCTGACATGACGCTTCAAGTTCTTGTCGACGGGAAACAAATGAAGGAAGTGAAGATCACGAAGAACAATCTCTTCACATTCCCCAACAAGATGGTGCTTGCCGGAGAGGAGTTGACCTCGGGGAGTCATACGCTCCAGTTGAAGAAATCCGGGAAGGGTCCGATCTATTTCAATGCGTATCTCACCAACTTCACTCTTGAAGATCCGATCAAGAGAGCCGGCCTCGAGGTGAAGGTGAACCGGAAATACTTCAAGCTCATTCGAGATGAAAGCGCCTCGGCGCTCGCACGCGGTGCGCGCGGACAAGCGATTGATCAAAAGGTCGAGAAGTATAATCGGCAAGAACTTTCGGATGGCGAAACCTTGAAGTCCGGAGATCTCGTTCAAATTGAGCTCGAAATTGAAAGCAAAAACGACTACGAATACCTGGTTTTTGAAGACATGAAGCCGGCTGGCTTCGAACCGGTAGAAGTACGAAGCGGCTACAATGGAAACGAGATGAACGCCTACGTGGAGTTTCGCGATGAGAGAGTGGCGTTTTTCACGCGCACTCTCCCACGCGGAAAGAGAAGTGTCTCGTACCGCATGAGAGCGGAGATACCCGGCAGCTTCAGCGCGCTTCCAACGCGTGCTTCAGCGATGTATGCGCCGGAGCTGAAGGGCAACTCCGACGAGCTTAAGCTGCGAGTGCAGGACTAGCGTAGCGGAGGAGCAGCCTGCGGGTCGCCGAACAGCTTTATCGGGTCGATCGGCTGAAACACGGCGAACTGCTCGTAGGTTGCCTTGCCGCTTCCGCTTTCAATGAGCTTCACCGGGAGTGAGAAAGCGATTTCCGGTTGTCTTCGATCGGACAGTCGAGCGGTTTCGAGCACGGTCAAAAACTCCGCCTGTTGTTCGAGCCAGCGGGCCGAGCCACCGGATCTCGGACTCGCGGAGGAGACGATGATGTTCGAGTATGCCGGAAGCCCGGTGAGCTTCTCCGATTGATCGTGAAAGAGCGGAATCGACCAGGAGCCGTGAGCCGAATCATCCACGAGAATCAGGTGACGCGGCATCGAAATTCCTTCGGGTAATCGCCGAAGGGTCCGTAAATGATGAAAGAGGTTCGAAAGAACTTCGTAGCGGCCGACGGAGGTCTGGCCGTGCGGTGTGGTCCAGTACCCGTAGCGGGATTCTTCCGCGACGAACGGAATTCTTGCGGTGCCGTGGCCGTTTACATAAATCACGATGTTTCGCGGCTTGGACGACAGATCGCGTTTGAAGAGCTCGAAGCTTCTCGCAAATACTGCCCGATACGCTTCTCCGCGGCGTTGCCACTCGTCGAGGACGGCTTGTTGTGCGGCATCCGGCGGCATCTCCACATCGGGTATCGGCCCGAGGAGAGGTTGGGCAGGATTCTGTGGATCGGGAAGGCTCCACGCAAACGCCGTCCTCGTCGAACACCCGAGCATCTCCAGTCCCTTCGTGATGCTTAGGATGTTCTTCCTATTTTGATTTTCGGGATCCGGATTCGGCTCAAAGCTCGCAACGAATGCGGCACACTTCGGCTCACCGCCCTTTGGAATTCCGAGCTTTGGTCCCGGATCATTTCCCGGAACAGCGAAAGCAGGCGCCGCTGGTGCGGGGTTCGGATTTGGATGTCCATCCGCACGCTCCTCAAACTCCCCCGGGAGTGCCGCCTCGTGCTCCTGATCCCGAGCGATGATGACATCAACAAGCTGCTCGATGAGGGGATCGCGCGGGTTGAGTTTTACCTCCTGAGTTTGGGCTTGTCCTGTGAATAAAATTCCAGCAGCAGCGGCGAATAACGCCGGTGAGATCAGCGATCGGGCGGACAAATGCATATACAAAACCTCTGTTCTCTTCAGACTCGGGGCGAGAATATATTCCCCCCTGTTAGAAAGACTTATGAAGAGAAGGCATTTTCGATCACAGACAGCCGCCGGAATAAACCGTGAAAGAAAGATAACAAACGAGTTCGCTTTCAGTTGATGGCGCTTCGGGCTTAGGCAACGGCCCGAGACTTCTCCAAATGATGCGCCGACATCGAGGAAGTGTAGCCGAGGCTGAAGGTCAGCCTCGGCAGGGTTTGCATCTGAAGAACCATCAGGCCACGAGCTCCACGAGCGGGCAGGGCTGTCCCGTTATCTCTTGGATGATTTCGCCGGCGACGTTGAACCCACGGACGAAGGCTCCGGAGACGAAGGCCATCTGATACGCCGTGTGCTCTCCGGCGACTTTCATCCGTCCGAAGCCCTTCCGGAGCAGCTTCAGCGTCGTCGTCATCTGACCCGGCGCCGGTGCACTGTACCCGGCACGCGTCAGTGGGTCCCTCGGCCAGCCGGCGAGATCTACTTTTTTCAGCCGGGTCCTGATGCGAGGCACACTCTCAGCGAGCTCGCGGCAGAGGATCTCCCACAGTTCGCCGGGTGTCTTCCGGCTCAGTGCCACCGCCTTGTCCCCGCCCGAGAAGCAGGTGATCACCATCTGGTGCCCGGCGAACTCCTGACCTTCGGTCGTGTCCCAGATCAGGTGAAGGAGCCCGTCGTTCGAGAAGCAGTAGGGGTTGAGACCCGCGTCGAAGTCCTCGAGTCCGTCGAGGACCGCGAAGGCTTTGACGTTCATACCCATTTGCATCTCGGCTTCGGCCGGCAGCCCCGGCGAGAAGTCGATCGAACTCCAGACACTCGGTGGGAGGCAGAGGACGAAGTAGTCAGCTTCGAATACCTCGCCCGTGGAACAGGTGACGATGACCTTGTCCTTCCGATTCTCGATAGCAGTGATCTGGCGGCCGTACAACATGATGTCGGACATCGATGCGGCCATGCGCTTCGCAAGCTCTTGTGCACCTCCTTCGAGCCGATAGAGCTCGGTCTTGTTCATGTACTCGTCCGGACCGTGTGCCGCGATGATCGAGAGGAACGCCAGCAAGCTCAGTCGATCGAGCGACACTCCGTGGTTTGCCACGACTTGTGCGTCGAACGCCCGGCGTGCGAGGTCGCTCATCACCTGTCCGTTCAACCACTGGCCGAGGCTCGTGTGATCGAGTACTTTCGCACCGGGCGATTCCCAGGGCCGACGGAAGAGCACGGAGCGAGACATTTCGACGAGTTTCAACCCGAGCGTTTGCATCTCTCGAAGGGCCGACGCACGTTCTTCGATCGAAAGGCCGCAGCCGTCGAGGATCGGAGAGAACGGTCCTTCGTAGCGAAACATCGCCCGCCGGCGAACACCGAAGGCATCGGCGAACCGGAGCACGGTCGGGTGATTGTCCCCGAAGAACTCCGGACCGCGGTCGACGAATTTGCCGGGAACGAGCGTGCCGTCGGTGTGTGCTCGACCTCCGGGACGGTCACGGGCTTCGAGCAGAAGGACGTCGTTGACCCCGTGTTCGCGAAGACCGTGCGCACAGGCAAGACCGGAGTAGCCTCCACCGCCGATGAGTGCTCGGCAGCTACGCTTCACCATAAAACCCCCTTCATCCCTCAAAGGGACTTGAGACCAAATTTCTTGAGACCAAGTTTGGATTGAGAGAGATCAAACCGTATGGATGCCGGATCGAGGTAACATCCGAGCCCTAACTTGTCCCTTACACAATGGTTAGCGAATCCTAACGAAGCGCATTTGCAAAATCCCCTTGGTTCGGACAATCGTGATTGAGAAGAAGTCGGCAGGATTGGGCGGCAAACAGAAACTGAGCTGTGGTCTCAGTGATGCTGCCGAACAAAACATCGGAAGCGTCAGCAAGATTCTCAGGTCGGCCGAATTATCAAAGGGTGAGATTGTGCGATGGACAATCTCCCTTCTTGAGTTTCCTTAAGAAACTCCAGGAACTGCACCGACGCATACCGGGTCCCGTCCATCCCGGTAGTTGTCCAAGAGCGGAGCTCTTGTGCATCGCATGCAGTTCCTGGAGAGTTTATTAGAGAGGTGATGGCGGATTAGTATCCACGAGCTCCTCTGAGACCAAAAAAGTTCCGCCGGTTTGCCAAAGTCCGATTGCAACTTGAACATGATTGTCGCGAGCAATCATGCTTTCAGTCGCTTTCGATCTTCGCATTCCTCACTTTAGCGTTGCTTCTTCAGCGTCAGAAAAGCGTCTACCATCGTGAGAGATTTGCGCATGACTAGCGCTCCTCTCTCCCTCTCTCTGGGGGCTGTGGATCGTATGTCGACCATGTGACGGCGTCGCCCACGCGTCGATCGACATACGAAGTCAAGCTCCACACGAAGCAAAGCTTCGAGCCCCAGCTGATCGCAGAGATTCAAGATATGTCCGAATAATGGATTTTCTTGTGTGAAACTCCATTATTCGGACATTCGACTCCGCAAAAAACGTTGCTCCATCGCACCCAACGGTTCTAGAACATTCTAATACTCAAATTCAACTGTGCCGCATTTTCGCCTTTCGGATCCGCAGGCCGGGCCGGTATTTTGTAACTGAAGTTGAAGACCGTAGAAGACCATTTGTGATGCATTACCAAGAACTTATCGAGAGCCCCTCAGAAACAAAGTCGAAAGCGGTGAGAAAGCCGTGCCGCCCCTTTTTAAAGTGGGCGGGTGGGAAAGCGAACCTTCTCAAATCGCTCCAGCCCCGAATTCCCGCAACATACGGAAAATATTTCGAGCCTTTCGTGGGCGGCGGCGCCTTGTTCTTCGCAACCCGTCCGACCCAGGCTGTGCTCTCGGATGTAAACGGCGAACTGATGAATTTGTATCGAGTGATCAAGGATCAGGTCGAGGCGTTGATCGAAGACCTCGGCAAACATCGCTACGAGAAAGAGTATTTTTATTCAGTCCGAAATATCGATCGTGATCCGGAATACCAAAACTGGTCCGACGTCGAACGTGCCAGCCGCCTCATCTATCTGAACAAAACCTGCTTCAACGGATTGTTCCGCGTAAACTCGAAAGGCTATTTTAACACTCCGTTCGGGAGATACGTGAACCCGAAGATTCTCGACGCGGATAATTTGCGAGCATGTGCCTTGGCGCTTAGTCATGCGGAAATACGAACCGGCGAATTCGAGTGTATTGAACAATCTCTCGAGCCAGATGATTTCATATATCTGGATCCGCCATACGTACCCATCAGCCCCACTGCGAATTTCACCGGTTACAGTAAAGAAGGGTTTGATCTGACCATGCAGACCAGGCTACTGGAATTTTGCAGACGCCTAAACGCGAAGAAGATCCGGTTTATGCTCTCCAATTCTTCGGCACCGTGGGTCGTAGAGAGCTATCGCGAATTTAGCATCGAGTTTGTTTCGGTTCCACGCGCGATAAACTCCAAGGCCGACGGCCGGAGCAATGTTCAGGAGATTCTCGTCACGAATTACGAGACGGGCGTCCGCCGAATTTAGTTCCTTTTCGAACCACTCCGACTCCCTCTGAAATCTCCTGCTGACGACAGTCGAATTTTCATAAAGTCAGTTTCCATCGAGTGTATTTCCCTAAGGAGTGCGGCTCCTTGCCGCCCTTGTCTCGTCGCCAACGCGCGAAACGGCAACAAAAGTTTGCATGGAAACTCAAAACACTGATATAGTTTCCTAAGTGGAGGCCGTTTTCTCTATGTTTTCGTTATCTTCAAGTCCAGATGAGAGTCTCAGCCCGCGGCAGCGTATCGTGGCCACCGCCCGCCGTCATTTTTTCGCTCACGGGCTTCGAACGGTAACGATGGACGATCTCGCCGCCGAGCTGGGCATGAGCAAGAAGACTCTCTACGCGAATTTTCCGAGTAAGGATCTGTTACTGAAAGAGGTCCTTCATTCGAAGATGGATAGTGTCGAAGGCGATCTCGCAAATCTCTCGACTCAGTTTCGGGGCGATTCCAAAGCCGAGCTCGAAGCGATGCTGTTTTGTATTCAGGGACACACCGAAGAACTTCAACCCAGCTTCCTCCGAGATCTTCAACGCGACGCGCCTGAAATGTTTTCCGTCATCGAGGGTCGGAGAAAAGATGTCATTCACAAATTTTTTGGAAAACTCTTGAACGAAGGTCGCCGAGAGGGTGTTTTCCGGAAAGATATTCCTCCAAAGCTCTTCGTGGAGATTTTGCTTGCGGCGGTGCAGGCGTTGATGAACCCCAAAAAGGTATCGGAGCTTGGTGTTCCACCTCGAGTTGTTTTCGAAACGATCATGACCGTGATCTTCGAAGGTGCTCTCGAGAAAAGGAGGAAATCTTGAATATGAAGAAGAATTGCATTCTGCTTTTTTTCTGGTTTTGCGTCTTGGGTTGTAATCGCTCGCCGTCGGATCTCCATCAAGGGTATGTGGAAGGTGAATATGTTTATATCTCTTCTCCCCACGGAGGCGTGCTGGAATCTCTCGCCGTAAGCCGTGGCGCGGACGTCACTACGGGTCAACTCCTCTTCGCGTTGGACTCCGATCCCGAAGGTCAAATGAAGCAGGAGGCAGAATCAGAACTCGCGCAGGCTAAGGCCATTCTCGAAGACAAAAAGAAGGGCAGCCGCCCTTCCGAATTGGACGCCATTCGAGCACAGCAAAAACAGGCTGCAGCGGCATTTTCTCTCGCCGAAGAGGAGTATCAGCGCCAAGAGCGGCTCTCTCGACTCCCGGGCGTAACGTCAAAGCAGGATTTCGAACGTGCGCGTTCCGCGCGAGATCAAGCGCGGTTTCGCATCGCGGAGTTGGACTCACTCCTCACAACGAGTCAGCTCGGCGCTCGAACGGACGAGGTTCTCGCTGCGGAAGCCAAAGTGCAGGCACTAACGGCAGTTCTCGACAAAGCCGATTGGAATCTCGCTCAAAAACGAAGAGTTGCTCCGGAGGATGCGGTGGTGTTCGACACGTTGTATCGCCGAGGCGAATGGGTTCCTTCGGGCCGCCCCGTCGTCTCGCTCCTCCCGCCGGCGAACATCAAAGTGCGAGCGTTTATTCCGGAAACGCAGCTTGGAAAAATCAAGCGAGGTGACGGGGTGCAGGTTTATATCGATGGAGTCGCGTCGCCCGTGAGTGGGAGCGTGAGCTTCATCTCTCCGCAGGTGGAATTTACGCCGCCGGTAATCTACAGCAAGGAGTCGCGAGCGAAGTTTGTCTTTATGGTTGAGGTTGTCTTCGCACCGGATGTTGCCCGATCACTCCACCCCGGACAACCAGTTGATGTGCGACTGAAGCAGTTATGAGAGACGAACTCGCAATTGATGTCGATGGCATGACGAAGTGCTTTGGCGCGCGCGTTGCCGTAAACAACGTGAGCCTCAAAGTGCGAACCGGCGAGATTTGCGGATTTCTTGGACCGAATGGGAGCGGGAAGACGACGTTTATCCGAATGCTCTGCGGACTCTTGCATGCTGATGCGGGAGAAGGCACGTGTCTCGGATACGACGTTATTCGGGAGAGCGAGTTAATCAAGCGTCAGGTCGGGTATATGACGCAGCGCTTCAGTTTCTGGGAAGATATGAGTATCGAGGAGAATCTCGATTTCGTCGCCCGGATGTATGGCGTGCCCGATCGCTCGCAAGCAGTTCGCGCTACTCTGGACCGGCTTCGATTGACCTCAAGAAAGGCTCAACTCACGCGTGAGCTTTCGGGAGGATGGAAGCAGCGTCTGGCGCTTGCCGCTTGTCTCATTCATCAACCGAAGCTTTTGCTCCTCGATGAGCCGACCGCCGGCGTCGATCCCAATGCACGCCGTGAATTTTGGGAAGAGATTCATCAGTTAGCCGGTGAGGGGCTCACCTTTCTGATTACCACTCATTACATGGACGAAGCTGAGCGATGTCATCGCCTGGCGTTTATTGCATACGGAAATCTGCTGACACACGGAACCGTAGATGAAGTCGTGTTGAACAGTCGGCTCAATACATGGACAGTATCCGGGCCTGAGCTCCTCTCCCTGGCCGATCAGCTGAGAAAGACGCCGGGTGTCGATCAGGCCGTCGCATTCGGCTCAAAGCTTCACGTCAGTGGAGTCGATGCGGCAAAGCTTGAGTGCGCGATCGCGCAGTACCGAGGAAACGAATACAGCTGGCGTCGCGGTGAGGCGGGGCTGGAGGATGTTTTCATCCAGCTGATTGCGGCCGGCGAAGGAGGCCGTGGAGTATGAAATTCCGAGGATGGTTCTCTCCGGCACGATTTTGGGCAATTGTCGTGAAGGAATTCATTCAGATGAGAAGAGATCGCATGACCTTCGGTATGATGGTCGGTGTTCCTCTCCTGCAGTTGATGTTGTTCGGATACGCGATAAATTCCGATCCTCGAAATCTCCCGACGGCAGTTATTCTGGCTGACCACGGGCCACAGGCCCGGGCAGTGGTCGCGGCGGTGAAAAACAGCGGCTATTTCAAGATTATGGGAAGCATTCAGTCGGAGGCTGAGGCAAGAGACGAGCTAAATCGCGGCCGACTCCAGTTCTTGATTACCGTGCCCGAGGGGTTCTCTCGATCACTCCTTCGGGGTGATAGGCCAGCGCTTCACGTGGAGGCAGATGCCACGGATCCAATTGCCACCGGAAACGCTATTAGCGCTCTTCGCAATTTTGTGACGGCGAGTCTTCAGCCCGAGCTTAAAGGTCCTCTGGAATTTCTTCACGCTGGGCAAGCACCTTTTGAACTGCGAACGCATGCGCTCTACAACCCTGAAGGAATTTCCCAATATAACATCGTTCCCGGGCTCATGGGGATCGTTCTCACGATGACCATGGTTGTGATAACCGCGTTGGCCATCACTCGGGAACGCGAAACCGGCACGATGGAGAATCTTCTCTCGATGCCTACCAGGCCACTCGAAGTTCTCCTCGGGAAAATTGTTCCTTACGTGCTTGTCGGGTACATCCAAGTCGCGTTGATTTTGGTTGCGTCAAAGTACCTCTTCGCGGTTCCGATGCTGGGGAGCATCTCACTCATCCTTGTTGTCGCATTCTTTTTCATCATTGCAAATCTTGCTGTCGGCATCACATTTTCAACACTTGCCGAAAACCAGCGGCAGGCGATGCAGATGGCGATCTTTTATTTTCTCCCTTCAATTCTCCTTTCAGGCTTCATGTTTCCCTTCAGAGGAATGCCGATCTGGGCGCAGGTAATCGGCGAGATTCTTCCCGTTACCCACTTCTTGAGGATCATTCGAGGAATTTTACTGAAGGGGAACTTCACCGCCGATATTTTGCACGAGCTATGGCCAATCGCGCTCTTCGCAGCGTGCACACTAGCGATCGGGGTGAAGCGATACCGTCAGACTCTTGATTAAATACGTTCCGATCTTCGGCATTCTTGAAACAGCTCTATTGGATAGCCGCGCTGCCGGAATCAAGGCCTGCTGCAAACCGCAGCACCTCATACAGCGCATCCGCTGAGGCTAGTCGGGAAATGGGAAATGGAGAAAACCCGAGGGACGAATTGACGACAATGCAACTTTCTAAATTTGTGCTCAGGATCAGGAAGACACACTACCACGTTCATCCCTCGGGCTATGAGACGAGGATACACACGAGTGGGCCGACGGCGGAATGATTCTCGTCATACAATCTTTGTGCTTTTGATGGAGGTCATCTCAGCGGTTAAGGCAACAGGATTAGACGTCTTGGATGCGTGTTGGGATGTGTGGCATTAACTCAGGGATTGGACTTCTAATTAACGGTCCAGGTTGCTAGAAAAAACTTTTGAACGGGACTAGTGTCGACTCGTTCTTCGAACTGACATGACGTAACAGGAGATTCTGGATGAAGATCAGCGCGAGTCGGAAGTTTGGTTTCTGTATGGGTCTGTTGATGTTTGCTTATTCCGTGAATTTTGGGTCGCCGATTCCGTCATCGGCCGAAGTGATCGAACAAAAGCTCGAATACAAAGAAGGCTCTACTCGCCTCGTCGGATATTATTATAGGGACGATTTGAATACGCAGGAGTCCCCCGGCATTCTTCTCTTCTCGGATTGGATGGGAATCGGCGAGTTTTCAAAGTCGAAGGCAAAAGAACTCGCCGTTGAAGGGTACCGAGTCCTGGTTGCTGACGTGTATGGCGATGGCCGTGTTGCAAAGGACTCGACCGAGGCAGGAACTTTGGCGACAAAATTCAAGACTGATCGAAATCTCATGCGTGAACGAGCAAAGGCCGCGTTCGAAGTGCTTCGCAAAGAAGAAGGAGTCGATACGTCGCGTATTGCCGCGATAGGATTTTGTTTCGGCGGTACGGTTGCGCTTGAGCTTGCCCGCACCGGCGCTGCTCTTCCGGGTGTCGTCAGTTTTCATGGAGGACTGGAAACACCAGATCCGGCTCTGGCGAAGAATATCCGTGCCAAGATCCTCGTTCTGCATGGCGCAGACGACCCCTTCGTTCCGGAGAAGGAGGTCGCGGCCTTCGAAAAAGAGATGAAGGAAGCAAACACGAACTGGGAGCTCGTAAAATACAGCAGGACGGTGCATGCTTTCACGAATCCCGCCGCAGGTTCGGATCCTACGAAAGGTGCTGCCTATAATGAACTTTCTTCTCAGCGTGCCTTCCAGGCGATGAGGGCTTTTTTTGACGAGATTTTTTAGCAAACTTCCAACAAGAATTGCTCGCTTATTTTAATGTAGTCCTATAGCTTGCCGAGACGTCCTAAGTTCCAGGAGCTCTGATCGAGTATGGTCCCGACCGCCGTGAAATCTAGTGGAATCAGGGAAATCGAATGCAATCAGGCTCCATTCAAAATCGTAAGGAGAAACCGATGACAAAAAGATTATTCACAACTTCTCTGTTTGCAGCGTTTACACTTTTTGGAGCGCAGACCGCCTCCGCAGAATTGCACTGCAAACCCTGCCCTTACTCCTGCATGGCAATGGGGATCGGAAACGATCACTGCAGTTTCCGTCCGAGCAATCAGGCCGGCTTCTGCTGCGTCGATCTCGATAAGAGAGGTTTGTCTTTGGCCTTGGCGTGGGAAGAGCAGAATAACTCGTACAACAACCAAGGCGGATGGGGACAAGGTCAGCCGAATTATGGTCAGCCTGCTCGCGAATCTTGTCCTCCAGGATTCACGCCGAGCGAGCAAAAGTGCTCTCCTCAAGAACGGGCTCGGGGCTGCAAAGACGTTCGTCTTCCGGGTGGCTTGGGTTGCGTGAGACGCTAGATCCCGAATCCCGATCTCGAATCCTGAGAGTGGATGAGGGATCTTGAGAATGGATAAAGCAAAAAGAAAGGGGTGCCTCGGCACCCCTTTCTTTATTTTTGCCGCTATTTGAATCGAATAGCTTCCTGTGAGTGAAGTCTATTCGTTCTCCAGTGACCCCTTATCTTTAGCGATTTCCATTTCCATCTCTTGTTGTTTTTTAGCGTCCGCGCGTTGACCCCTTCCTCCGCGACGGCCGGCAGCAGCAGCCTCTTCTGAGGTCCACTCATGTGCGGTACCTCGCTCATGGGCCGCCTTACCGCCTTTGCTAGCAATCGCTCGACGTTGGGTCTCGCTCATTGCCGCGAATCCGCGAGGGGCGCGGGGACGCTCGTGATCTTGATTTGACATAGACTCCTCTCTGGTCGCTGTGTTCACGAGGCGATAGTAGCGAACTGGCAAATTTCTGTGGATGAGCCGCATCATGTTCCGGGGATTGATCTTTTTCCCCTTCACGACCGCGAACGCGGCCAAGATGGCCGGAGCGAAAATGAGACCAAGCAACCTCAAGGGAATCCAAAAAGTTGCGTATGGAAATTATTTGAAGGCTGTGATTTGTCGTCGGATTTGGGGGAGTTGCTGCTTTATATATTCAATTATTTTTTGCATGATGCGTGAATCAGCGTGTGTTTTTGTTTTGAGGACAGGAAGATGGCTACGGATAAAGTGAAGAAGTCCAAAAGTGTAAAATCAACAAAGGTCACTAAAGAGCTGCCGGTCGCGGAGATCCCGACTCTTGACGCTGTTCCGCCGAAAATTGCTTCGCCGAAAGTGGTGCGACCTGCCGAGACGAGCCGAACTTCTGAAAATGGAGTTGGCAAAGCCGAAAACGGCGCAGCCGTCCAAGGAGAACGTTTGCTCACTGGTCCGGTCTTAGAGTCGATTCGTGTGCGAGCGTACGAAATCTGGCAGTCTGAGAATTGTCCTCATGGGAAAGATCTCGAACATTGGGATCGAGCCAAACAAGAGACCTTGTCTGAACTTCGAGATCAAGACTAAGGGAATGTATTCTCGAGAGTAGACTCGCTTGCTGTCCGTTTCGAGGGGCGTTTTCCGAGGACCCTACTTCGACTCCAGGACGGTGACGGGGAAATGCGCGAACAAATCTCCCGTGTGCGCGTGTTGACCGAGCGTCATCGTTTCCTTTGTCAGGACATTCTCGTAGAGGCCGGCAAAATTTGAAGGAAGCTCGATCCTCGTGTCTTTCCAGACTGGCTGGCCGAAGGGGAAACGCATTCGAGGGTCCGCGGGCGGACCGGACAGAAGGCGATAAAATAACCGCGGAACAAGCACAAGCACTTGTTTGTTGTTCGTTGCTCTTAGAAACCCGATGAGATGCGAAGCCTTCTCGCCTCGTATGTTGAGCGGCACGTATTCTCCGTGCTTGAACAGCTCGGCATTCCTTTTCCGAAGTTGGAGGAGCCGGTGAGTGAGCAAGAGTTTCCCCCTACCGTCTGATAGACCATCGAGCATCGTGTGCAGCCTCGTCTGCCAATCGTCCGGGGACTCGGACTCAAATTGAGAAGTAAGCGCGGCGAGCATTCCTTCCCGCGCCTCATAGTCGACGTGGCGCCGGTTATCGGGATCGACGAGGCTGAAATCCCAGAGTTCTGTTCCCTGGTAAATATCGGGGACACCGGGACAGCAGAACTTCAGCGCCGTTTGCGCGAGTCCGTTTAGTAATCCACACTGAATGATGATCGAGAGAGTACGCTCCATCTCGGCCAAGAACTTAATGTTCTGTTCATCCAAGACACGCTCGATGTAACTCGCCACGGCCCGGTCGTATTTTTCATCCGGATTGACCCAACTCGTAAACTGCTTCGCTTCGTGAATTGCTTTCTGGAAATATGACGACACTCTTTCTCGATAGCGCGGAAGCGTCTCGATCGAGAAATCCGTTGGCCAGCTTCCGATGAGCGTCTGATAAATAAAATACGTCGTGTTCTTGTTCGGAATTCGGCCGCTTTCGCTGCTGCTCGAGAACTTTCGATTCATGCGGTCGAACTTTGCGAGCAGATGCGAAAATTCTTCGGGCATCTCGGAGAGCACATTCAGCCGTGCTCTCATGTCTTCTCCACGTTTCGTATCGTGCGTAGAGAGCGGCGAGAGCGATCCAGGAAGTTTTTCTTGCCGCGTGCGCATTGCGAGATGAAGTTGCTCGACATCGGTGCCAAAAACTTCCGGACTTCCACCGACTTCGTTCAACGAAAGGAGACGGCTGAATATGTAGAACGCCGTATCTTCGACACCCTTCGCCGCGACCGGTGAAGTGACTTGCTGGAACTTCCGTACGAAGGCGAGCTGACGCTTCGAATATTCGGCATCGGCGCCATCGGACTGAAGGAGCAGCGTCTTCAACAGAAAATCGAAAATCGAAGGGTGAACGGCCGGGTTCCTTCTCCGTGCCTGGCGAACCGCGAGCTCGAACCTCCGACGATCCCGTTCAGAAACTCCTTCCTCGTCAACATAGGAACGGTAAACCGGAAATTGCGAGATGACGTCTCGAAGTGCCGCGGTCAAAGCGGCGAGGGTAAAATCTCGGTGGTGACGGTTCAGCTCTGAGATGGCGTCGAGTTGGTGTGCCAGAACGTGAAGCTCGGAGGAGAGTGCTGTCCTCTGAACCTCGTCTCGGCTTCTGTAAGCAACTTCATGAAATGAAGGCGTTCCGGAAGACCACCTCGAGTAGATTCGGTTGAATTCTTTCTCGTTTTGCTTGTCGACAAAAGCGAGATTCACCGATGTCAAAAACTCATACCCGGTCGTTCCGTCCACCGGCCAATTCTCGGGGAGCTGTTCGTCGAGTGCGAGTATCTTCTCCACGATAAGATACGGCGAATCGGTGGACTCGCGGTCCATGCCGGCTGTCGCCTCTCGAAGTTGCTCAAGATAGCGTCTCGGATCGAAGAGTCCATCAATGTGGTCGATACGCAAGCCGTCGATCGAACTATCGCGTACAAGCTCGAAAATCAATGAATGCGCCGCTTCAAAGACTTCGGCCCTCTCCATACATATCGCGGCAAGCTCATTAATATCAAAAAATCGGCGATAGTTGATCTCATCCATCGCGACGCGGAAATGTGAGAGTCGATAAGCCTGTGCATTGAGAAGCTCGTCGAGCTTATTGAAGGTTTCGCTTTTCCCGGGAGAACCATTGAATTCGATCATCGTCCGCTCGACGCTCTCTCGGATTTTGGTATTCCGAGCAAGAAGTGAATCGATTCGCCGGCGGATCACTTCCTTTTCTCGAGTTCTCTCTGCCACCTTTTCGGTGCTAGTTTCAAAGCGTCTGGGAAGGTTTCGCACGGCCGTCACGATGCTTTGATACTCGAGGACATCAGCGACAGCCTCTTCGCTCCCGGCCGAATTTTCGTCCAGTTCGCTCATTCGATGCAACAACAGCGCTTCGATTGAGCATGGTGATATCGGCAAGCGATGCTCGAAATACGCGATGAGGAATTTCCCTTCCACCAAAGTCAGCTGCAGCTCTCCGGATTCTAACGAATCTCCGTATGACTGACCCAAAATGGGGAGGAGCACCTTGTTTCTCAGTTCTTGCTTTAGCGAAGAGTGCCAGTCGATGTCGAAGTGAGACGCAAACGGTGACGCCGGTCCATTTTCAAGTACGTCGCTCCACCAGTCATTTCCGTTTCCAAGAATGCCCATGTGATTCGGAACAACGTCGAAAATGATCCCTATGCCGAGACTCTTTGCGGTCTTCGCCAGTTTGTCGAAGTCTTCTCTTGAACCGAGTTCCGGATTTAGTTCTCGGTGATTCGAGATATCGTATCCGTGCGCGCTTCCGGGGCGCGCGCGAAGGCAAGGGGAAAGATACAGATGTGAAACTCCGAGTGCGGAAAGGTACGGCAAACGTTGAGCAAGATCCTCGAATCTAAACTCCGAGCCGAGCTGAACGCGG
Organism: uncultured Bdellovibrionales bacterium; assembly: GCA_964509425.1. Lineage (GTDB taxonomy): Bacteria > Bdellovibrionota_C > UBA2361 > SZUA-149 > CAZDWZ01 > CAZDWZ01. Next base: position 114,271 of record CAZDWZ010000003.1, read on the forward strand.
TACGTGGCACGCGGGAAACGAGACATGTCGATGACTCCGAAATAAGTTTTTCTCCGTGTATGTAAGTCAAAAATGTATTACGACGGAAAAACGCCGGCGAGCGGCGGAGAGCAGTGAGAGCACGATGTTAAAATAAAGAGCGAATAACTCAAGCACTATGATGACCGACATACCGGAAGAGCAACTTTGGCGAGATCGACACTGCGTGAGTGCCGATGAAGGATTTAAGTCGTCAAAAAAGCGGGTTCAGAGCCGAGGAGAAATAGTTCATGGCGTATTTGCCGATTGAGTCATACGGGGTGATTGGTGATTTGCATTCTGCGGCTCTCGTTGGAATCAATGGTTCTGTCGACTGGTGCTGTCTTCCGTATTTTGATTCGCCAAGTGTCTTCGGGCGGATTCTGGATGAAGAGATCGGCGGTTACTTTCAGGTAGCACCGACGCATCCGACGAAACAGCGTCAAATGTATCTTCCGGACAGCAACATTTTGGTCACGCGCTCGTATACCGACGGCGGGCTCGGAGAGGTCGAGGATTTCATGGCAATCCTTCCCGAAACGTCGCAGCAGAAAATCCATCAAATTATTCGCACGGTGAAATGCATTCGGGGAGAAATCACCTATACCGTCGAATGCTTCCCCGCGTTTGACTACGCACGAAAAGACCATCGCATGCATAGCTCTCGCGAAGGAGTTATTTTTGAAACCGAAGGTCCTCAGCTCTACGTACTCCAGTCGTCAGCGCCGCTTGAGATTCGGAATAATGGAGTTGTTGCAACCGTGGCACTCCGCGAAGGCGAAAGCGCCCATTTCGTCTTTGCTTGTTTTCCGAGTCCTCCGGAGGGCTCTCCGTTTCAGTATTTAGAGCCACCACATCCTCAGCTCGAACGGACGAGAAAATATTGGCAGAACTGGATTGGGAAATGCACCTATCAGGGCCGATGGTCGGAGATGGTATACCGCTCGGCCCTTGTCTTGAAGCTCATGACGTTCCAACCGACGGGGGCGATTGTGGCTGCCCCAACGATGGCGCTTCCAGAAGGCATCGGAGGGACTCGGAACTGGGATTATCGGTACACGTGGATTCGAGATGCGAGTTTCACGATTTATGCGTTGATGAGAATCGGCTACGAAGATGAAGCGACCGCCTTTCTCGCATGGCTTGAAGCTCGATGCGATGAAATGAATACCGTCTCGCGCGGGAAGTTCAACCCATTTGCGTGGTTCAGTAGCCGCAGTAACAAAAAACCGGAAGAGTCCCTGAGCTCTTTAGTTCCGCCACTTAACCTTATGTACGGAATTCGCGGCGAGCACGTTCTCGAGGAATCGGAACTCACGCACCTTCGGGGATATCGAAACTCACGCCCAGTGCGCATCGGGAATGCTGCCTACAGCCAGCTTCAGCTAGACATTTACGGCGAGCTCATCGATGCCGTCTACATTTACAACCGTCACGTGCGGCCGATCTCCGCCAAGTTATGGTCGAACATCAGGCAGCTCGTGGAGTGGGTCTCGGAGAACTGGGATCGTGAAGACGAAGGCATCTGGGAGTGGAGAGCGGGGAAGCAGAATTTCGTATTCTCACGGCTAATGAACTGGGTTGCTCTCGATCGCGCAGTGAGATTATCGTTCAATCATGGATATCCCGGCAACACCCTCAGCTGGATGCAGACCAGAGATAGGATTTACGATCAAATCATGGATCGCGGATGGAACGAAGAGCGCCAGGCGTTTCGTCAGTGTTATGAAAATTCGGCGATGGACTCCGCGAACCTCATGATGCCTCTCGTGAAGTTCATTTCTGCACGGGATCCGCGGATGATATCAACGCTGGACGAAACCCTTCGCACGTTGACGCGGGATTTCCTCGTCTACCGTTATGATCCGGAAGTTTCTCAGGACGGAATCAGCGGAGAAGAGGGGACCTTTTCGATATGTACATTCTGGTTGGCGGAGTGTCTGGCCCGCGCAGGAAGAGTCGATGAAGCGCATCTTATGATCCAGAGGATCATCTCAGCGGCGAACCACCTCGGACTTTATTCTGAAGAAATCGGGCTCAATGGCGAGATGCTCGGGAATTTCCCACAGGCGTATACACATCTCAGCCTCATCAGCGCGGTGGTAAACGTCAATCGAGCGCTTGACGAGGCAAAGAAGTCAGCGTGACCGCCGACGATCATCGGACGACGCCCGGACTTTTTTGGAGCTTACGCTGAAGCGAACGTCGATGAACGCCCAATGCCTTTGCCGCATGAGAGATATTTCCTTCGTATTCATCAACGACCCGTTGGATGTGATCCCATTCGACCTGAGAGAGCGAAGGCACCGGAACCTCTGTCGTGCGGATATCTCCCTCAAAGGCGGAGAGGATCTGCTCGATGGTCACGGGCTTCGTGAGGTAGTGGATCGCTCCGAGCTTCATTGACTCAGTGGCCGTCGAAATTGAGCCGTACCCCGTCAAAACTATGGTCGATAAGTTTGGGTGGTGCTCAGCGACAAAGCGAAGAAACTCGAGGCCGTTCTCGTGAGGCATCCGCAGATCCGTTATTGCCCGGCGGATATCATGTTCGGCGAGCAGCTGAAGCGCTTCGGTGACGTTTCCGGCAGCGAGCGTGACGAACCCGCGATCGGACAGCGCGCGGCGCAGTCGGCTGCGAAATTTTTCGTCATCATCCAATACGAGGAAGTCTACTGTCGTCTTCGGGTCCATAGTTCAAGGCCGCTGCTCTTCTCTCACACGGGGATGACCATCTCTGCTGTCGTTCCTTGGCCTTGCTCCGAATGGAGCTGAAGTTTTCCGCCAATGCTCTCCGCGGTAAGCCTGGCGAGAAACACTCCGAGGCCCATTCCTTTTCCTTCCTCCTTCGTCGAGAAAAATGGTTCACCGACTCGATCGAGCACTTCAGGTGGCATCCCGCAGCCGTTGTCGGCGACCTGAAGGCGGCAGTTCCCGTTTTCGATATCTGCGCGGATGAGCACTCGTGTTTCTGCCCCGGCCGACTCGACGGCATTTTTCGCAAGAGAAGTTACCGCCTGACGTATTGCGAGTCGAGGAATTCGAAGCACCGGATCTTCCTCACCACTCTCAACGGCGACTTGCGTTCCAAATCGTGCGTGAAGCGATTCGCGAATTTCATTCATGAACTCACCGAGTGATACAACGGTTGCCTGCTCTCCGGCCACTTCCCCCGAGCAGCCACCCATCTGGTGAACGATTTCTTTGCACCGGGCGAGCTCGGACTTCATGAGTTCAATGTCTTCATGAATGCGGTAACGGCTCTCGAAGGGATCGTCAATCGTTGCTCGCTCCAGTTCTTCAAGGGCGATCAGGATCGTTCCGAGAGGAGTCGAGAGCTCATGCGCTGCACCGGCAGCGAGAGTCGTCAGCGAGGCGAGTCGCTGATGATTCGCCCGGAGACTCTCGGCTTGCCGCTCGCTTTTCCGGAGCTCTTCGGCGATTCGGCTGATGCAGTAAACGGTGATGAGCGCCACGATTATGTAAGCCACCCACATTCCAAGGAGATGTACGCTGAGCCCGCTCGCCGGATCAATTCCTTCGGCGGCAGCTCCGAACGTCGAATGATGATGCATACCGTGTTTCCCGTCAGTGACCACGAAAAGCATCCCGAAAAGAATGATGGAGAGAATGGCAATGCCCCAGCTCCACACCCGATCAAGAACAACCGCTGCGACGACGACATGAAGGAGGTAAAGAATACTGAACGGATTTTCTGGACCTCCGCTAAATTGCAACATCAGCGTCAGAAGAAAAATGTCCGCAACGGAAATCGCACGGAGCAGATATTGGCTCTGCTTTGCTCGTTCAGGGAGATGGCCGAGGAGCACGTTGCTGAGCGCGGTCACGAGAAAGATCGCGATGAGCGGCGCGGTTTGGATGGGCAATTGCAGCCATCCCGAAGCCACGAGCAGCGTTACGCCCTGACCACCAACCGCAAGCCACCGAAGTCTCCTCAGCCAATCGAGAGAGAGATCATTCATCCCATACCTCTTTGTTTCTGCTTTTTCGAAGAGTCCCTCTGGCCCTGCACGATCGAATGTCTCTCGAGTTTCTTGTGAACTGCGGAGAGCGGCGCGGAGCCAGCAGATTCGAATCGTTAATTCCTTCCAGAAAGACTGCATGAGAACTAATATAATACTGTATAGTTTCGTGGATGATTCACTACCATAGGGTCAATTGACTGGAGAATCAGTTCGACTAACCTGTTGAATATGCGAAGAAAACTGAGACGCCCGAGGCGTGCCGCCGGGCAAAATGACGATGCCGCGAGATTTCCCTGTCCGGTTTGCTGGCAGCCGCTGGTTATCCCCGTGGACCGAAGCGCGGGTAAAAATCAGGAGTTCGTGTACGATTGTGAAGTGTGTTGCCGGCCGCTTCGAGTTACAATTTCACTTGGCAGAAAGGTAACCGCGTCCGCAGTAAGTGAATGATTGATCGCGCGCAACTCTCTGAAATGCGATTGAATTATTACTTCTTCTAGTATTAAGCACCATCTCTCCAGACGGCGGCAATAATAATACCTTATATAAGCAGACTTTCTAAGGAAGTTGTCATGTTTAAAAAAGTTGTACTAAGTTTTTTGTCGTTGAGTCTCGTGGCCTGCAGTGCCCGCTCACCTTCACCAAACCGAGGCCAAGACCTCCAACATACCGTTTCGTATAAGGGTGAAAATTTAGGGAGGATCTCGGAGTGGTATACCGGGAGCTTCTCAAATTGGCAGAGTATCGCAGCGCGAAATCCTCATATTGCTCCCCAAGCTTTGAAGATAGGCGAAAAAGTCTATGTCCCTTCGGTCATGGTTCTGAAGAGCGATAAGATGCCGAAGGCATTTTTAGATCCATCCAGAAAAAATGCCGCTGTTCCAGACGCATCGAAGAAGCCCCTTCGCGTCGCTGCCGTGAAGGTTGCGAAGAAACGAGTTGCTCAAAAGGATAAGCCTGTCGCCATCGCAAAGAATGAGGTGACGAGCCCAAAAGTTGAGAATAGTAAAACGACCCCAGTCCCGGTTCCGGCCAAGGTGGCAAAGCCTGAGTCCGAAGATACCGTCGTAAAATTCGAGGCGGAAGAGAAGAAGGAGCTCGCCGCGATCGACGCCGAAGTGAGTTCAATCGAATCAGAAGGGAAGGCGGAGCCGCTAAACAGCGTTTTTGTCTGTCGCGGAACTCAGTGCAATAAAGCAAAGGAACTTCCCGACACCGAACCTGCTGAGACCGAAGTTGCTGAGATTGCGAAAATCCCGCAGTAGCGTCCGCCGGTAAAAAAACGGGAGCGTGAACCAATCACGCTCCCGATGAATTGTATTCCGGCCCAATCTTTAGAGAACATCTGGAGCTGCATTCTGAAAAATGCAGCGCAACGATTGATTCTCATCCACGTCGTGGTTCAGAACACATTTCGAGATTCTAGAACCAACCCACGCAGATCTCGTTGTGCGGGGAACGAAGATCGCGACAGCCGCGTCGGCGCTCTTCTGGATTACAGCCGCGCTCATTGACGTGATATCCCGTCGGACAAGCGCCCGGCTGATATCCGTATCGATCATCATATGCCCCCGGATCGCGGCGTCGTCCGCGATCGTTTCGATCATATCGGTCATAGCGGTACCGATCTCGTCGATCGCCGTTGTTCCAACCGCCGCCGGAATACGGAGCTTGATAGTTCGGCCGATTGTACTGGCCCCATCCACCTCGCCTTTCCCAGTCACGGAATCGATCCTGACCCTTATTATCGAGGTCAACGCAGCAATTGTTCCCGTATCCGGGACGGAAGCTACAGTGATCAATTCCAAGGTTGATCATCTCGCAGTTGAAGGGACAGGGCCGACAGAACTGATCGGCAAGAGTTAGGGACGGCAGAGCAAAGAGTGCCGATGTCGCGAGCAGTGTTGCCGTAAGGAAGCGCCTCATATGGTGGACTCCGAAAAGAGAGTTGTTCTTGAATGTTCAGGACCTCAAAAATGCCGTTATTTCGAGCATATGCGCAAGCCGAACGGGCTCGTATGATCAGCTTCAGGGAAAGGAATTTCTTGAAGAGTTTCGAAGGTTTCCGATGAAAACAGCGGGGTATCGCAAGGAAGTTAAGTAATTCCTAGGTTTAGCCGATCTTTTTAAATGCCGGGATAAGTAATCAGGATGGATAGGTCAGAATCAGAAAAGTATAGAGGCAGAGTTATTGCCGAACGCTACGAGATCGTCACCCTGCTGGGTTCGGGTGGAATGGGATCCGTATTCCTGGTGAAGGACCGCTTCTTGAACGGCAGCCTGGTTGCAATCAAAGTCCTCCACAAACAGCTCACAGCCAATCCTGAATTCGTCCAACGATTTCTTCGAGAAGTGCAAGCGATGCGCCTCGTCACTCATCCGAACGTCGTTCGTACGTTCGACACGGGGCAGCATGGCGGATATTACTTCTATACAATGGAGTGTTTGCAGGGGAAAACGCTTGCCGAGGTGATCAGCAACGTCGACCCGGAGAATCCGCTTCCGTGGTCCAAGATTGAGCGAATCCTTAAGCAAATCTGTCTCGGACTTCGCGCAATTCACAACGCCCAACTGGTGCATCGTGATTTGAAACCCGAGAATCTATTTCTCGAAGAACACGATGTGATCAAGATTACCGACTTCGGAATCGTTCGAACATCGAACTCCTCGCTCACGCAGACCGACTCTATACTGGGAACATTACACTATCTTGCACCCGAGATGTGGAATGGTGACTCGCCTACGCAGCAGACCGACTTGTATGCTCTGGGAGTAATCCTCTACGAACTTCTCACAGGGTGTTTGCCGTTTCCTGCCGAGACTCCGGCGAGCTTGATGAAAATGCACCTCACCGATACTCCGGAACCTCCCTCGAGTTATCGTCCCGATCTGCCGTTCTGGGCAGATTTGCTGGTTCAGAAGCTACTGGCAAAAGAATTGGAAGATAGACCCAGAAGTGTTGATGTCGTTATTCAAACACTCGATACTCCGCCCAGAAATCCGGTTTCAACAGCGCGACGCGGCTCGAACCCGCCCATGGATGCGCCGCTCAGAAAACGTCCCCCGACCGACAACGGAGTGAACCTTTCCGATGAGCTGCGGCGAACGCTCACCAATGATAATCCGGAGTCCGATAATTTCATGACCCGCCTTTCCAACACCGGGCTCCCCAGTGTTGGTTCGGCGCCATTTACGTCAGCGAACAGCTTGAAATCCGTCGATCTTCGACTCGAAGGGGCGACGAAACCCCGTTCCAGCTCGATGAAGTTTATCATGCGAGCTTTTGGAGGGGAGAGCAGCGAGCACGGAAATCCCTTCAACGTCCGAGGCCGCTCGCTTCGGATGATGATGAAGGAGGGGAAGCCGACTCTGTATCCTGAAGATGCAGAAGTCCAGATGGCGCCGCCGACCGACTTTGCCATGCCTTCCGGCGGGTCCGGAACGATGCGAACCGTCAAGGCATCCGGCAATGCTTCGAAAGCAATCACGGTTATGCTCCTCGTGGTTTGCATCATCACGTTTATTGGCGTGCTCGCCTTTCCTCATTACTCGTATCTCTTCCGCAAACAGAAGCAGGAGCCGCTTGCTTTGCTTCTCGCTGACGGTGGAGGTGAGCTAAATGCGGTCGAACATTTCGTGGCGCTCTACAGAAAAGACTTTCTGCGAGCGGATGCATTCTTGTTTCACTATCAGGCATTTCAGACTGAAC